>CAVWYA010000001.1:0-301364 GCA_963759065.1 uncultured Actinomycetota bacterium
GCCAGCGAGGTCGCGAGGGTGCCGACCTCGGCCCGCAGCGAGGTCAGCGCCTGCTGCCGCTCGGCCGCGATCTGGGCCTGGCCCTGCTCCTTGACGCGCTGTGCCTCGACCTGGGCCTGCTCCTTGGCCTCCGCGATGATGACGTTGCCCTGCTCACGCGCCTCCTCACGGATCCGCGCGGCCTCCTTGCGGGCGTCGGCCAGCTGGCTCTTGTAGTCGCTCTCGGCCTGGCTCGCGGCCTCCTTGGCCTCCTCGACCTCGGCGAACTCCTGCCGGATGGCATCCTGGCGCGCCGTCATCGCCTTGTTGATCGGCGGGATGAGGTACTTCAGGAGCAGGAAGAAGAGGAGCAGGAACGCGCCCAGCTCGACGAAGAACGTCCCGTTGGGCACGAGGAAGTTCTGGGTCTTCTCCCCCTCCTCGGCGGCGGCCAGCGCCACCGGCGCCAGCGTGGCCGTGAACGCCATGACTACTTGGCGCCGAGAACGAAGACGAACAGGGCCATGAACGCGAGGTTGATGAAGAACATCGCCTCGACCAGACCCACCGTCAGGAAGAAGATGGTCTGGAGGCGGCCCTGCGCCTCGGGCTGGCGCGCGACACCCTCGATGTAGGAGGCACCGGCCAGGCCGTCACCCACACCAGCGCCGATGGCACCGCCCGCGAGGGCGATTCCGCCGCCGATGAAGGCACCGGCCAGCTCGACAGATCCTTCTGCAGCCATTGAGTTTCTCTCCTTGTTTGCGGCGCTGCCTCAGCGCCTCGGTTTACCTCTGGTGCGGTGTCGACCTGGTGGTCGAACCGCGAGCTCATGCGGGGACGGGGACCTTGTCGACCTCGGGTGAGTCGGCGTGCTCCTCGTCCAGCTTCTCGTCGTGCTCGTCATGGTGCTCGTCGCCGTGCCCGGCGCCTGCCATCGCGAAGTAGAGGACGGTCAGAAGGGCGAAGATGAACGCCTGGATGACACCGATCGCGGCATCGAAGCCCTTCCAGAGCAGGTTGGGCGCCCACAGGATGTACGCCGGCATCAGCGTGATCAGCGCCAGCATGATGCCGCCGGCGAAGATGTTGCCGAAGAGTCGGAGCGCCAGCGTGACCGGCTTGATGAGCTCCTCGAGCAGGTTGAGCGGGAACATCACCGGGAACGGCTCGAAGAAGTGCTTGAAGTATCCCTTCAGGCCCTTCTGCTGGATGCCGTAGGCCCAGACGCTGACGATCGTGACCAGCGCCAGGGCATAGGTGAGGTTGGTGTCGGCCGTGGGGGCCGGCAGCAGGTGGGTGTCGTGGTTGAGCTCGGTCGGCAGGATCTCGAGCCAGTTGGCGAACAGGATGAAGAAGAACAGCGAGATCGCCAGCGGAGCGACGAAGGGGTGCACCCTGCCGAGGTTGTCCTCGACCTGGGTGTTGACCTGGTTCACGACTGTCTCCCAGAGCAGCTGGAGCTTCGTCGGGACGTGGTCGTCCGGGTCCTTGGTCAGCGCCCGGCGCGCCAGGAACCCGAGCAGCAGCACGGCCCCGGCCGCCACGAGCGTCGAGATGATCGTGTCGAGGTTGAAGGTCAGCCCACCGAACGAGCGCGTCGTGTGCTCGCCGATGGTGATCTCGGTGTCCTCGTGCTTCTCGGTGAAGGTCATCACGATGCCGCCCACGAGGGAGGCGAGACCCAGCACGAGCACCGCGCTGCGGACCCTGCTCAACGTCATTGGCTCTTCAGCTCCTTCAGCAAGGGGATCGTGGTCATCGCCAGGGCGATGAGGCGGAAGACGGCCAGGCCCAGCAGCACCCCGATGCCGTCGGGCCAGAAGAGCACGGCAACGGTCACGGCCACCACCGTCAGGACCAGCAGTCGGACCATGGTCGAGCGCATCATGACCGCCCGGGTCGGCTCGTCACCCCTGGTGAGCAGGCCGAGCAGCCAGCGTTCGGTGGCCAGGTGGTTGAGCAGGCCGAGGGCCACGCCGATGCTCAGGGAGATGGCGAGCCGCCACTCGTCGAGCTGGCCGAGGATCCAGAACGCGGCCACCGCGAGGACGAGGCCGACGATGATCGCCTTGCGCTGGTCGCGGATCACCCGTCCGAGACCTGCTCGCTGTTGGGGCTCCACGCCCGTGGGCGTGGCAAGACGGTCAGGCATGGGCGACCCCCACACGACTACTTGAGAGCGGCGCGGACGCGGGCCCAGAAGCCGAGGCCCCCGGCGATGATGCCGAGGAAGACACCGGCCATCGTGAAGGCCGGCTCCGTGCCGATCGCGCGGTCGAGGACGAGCCCGAGAAGCGTGCCCGCGACGACGGCGGCGGCGAGGAGACCTCCGAGTCCGAGGAGGTCGCGCCCGCGAAGGCCTGCGTCCCCGGATCGCTCCGCACCGGGCTCTGGCATCGAGCGAACGTAACACGGCGCACCCGTCCCCGGATGCGGGGATGCGGGGCAGTCGTCATCGTCGGCGGCCGTCCTGGTCGAGGGCGAAACTGAGTGCAACCTGAGTGCTTGTGAAAACTAGCACAAAGTCCCGAGGGCCTTGAACCCGGGGTTGGGACCCACCCTCTCAGCCAACTTCCTTGACAGGCAACCGGGGGCGGTGCAAGCGGGGCAGCAGGAAGGTGAGGACCACGGTCGTCAAGGTCATCGCACCCACGGCGGCCACCACCCAGAGACCGCTGTAGAGGCTCGCCAGCACGGTCCCGAAGGCGACCAGCGCCGCCCACAACCACATGATGAGCACCGCCCTGCGCTGGCTGTGCCCGATCTCGAGCAGCCGGTGGTGCAGGTGCTGCTTGTCCGGGGCGAACGGCGACCGGCCGGCTCGGGTGCGGCGTACGACGGCCAGGATGAGGTCGGCCAGCGGCACGATCAGCAGCGAGATCGGCAGCAGGATCGGCAGCAGCGTCGGCAGCAGGCTCGCCGCCGAACCACCACCGCCCTGGCTCAGCTGCTGGGGCGAGAACTGCCCCGAGAGCGTCACCGCACTGGCGGAGAGGACCAGCCCGATCAGCATCGAACCGCTGTCGCCCATGAACAGCCGGGCCGGATGGAAGTTGTGCACGAGGAACCCGGCGCAGGCCCCCGCCAGCAGGATGCTGAGCAAGGCAGCGGTCGTGGCCCGTTCGGTGCCGTTGAGCCGGGTCAGGCTGTAGCAGAAGACGAAGAAGGCGAGCGAGGCGATGCCGACGACCCCCGCGGCCAGCCCGTCGAGGCCGTCGACCATGTTGACCGCGTTGATGGTCGCCACCACCAGCAGCCCGGTGAGCAGGGCACCTTGCGCCGGGTCGACGGAGTACTGATTGCCCCGCACGTCCGAGAAGAAGATGAACTGGACGTTGAACGCGACCAGGAACCCCGCCGCGAGCACCTGGCCGCCCAGCTTGGTGAGCGCGTCCAGCTCGAAGAGGTCGTCGAGGACGCCGACGGCGCAGATCAGTGCCCCGGCGATGATGACGATCCCGGCGTCGCGGAAGACCAGCGGCGAGCTGGCCGAGAGGAAGGGCAGCTCGCGGGCCACGAAGTACGCCGCCACGAGCCCGCCCAGCATCGCCAGGCCGCCGAGGTAGGGGATGGGCTCGTCGTGCACGTCGCGGTCGCGGACCTTCGCGACTGCGCCGGCACGAAGCGCGATCTCCCTCGCGACGACCGTGAGCAGATAGGTGACGGCAGCGGCCACCAGGAAGACGAGGATGTACTCCCTCACGCGCCGGCGTCCTCGGCGTCCTCGGCGTCCTCGGCTCTCGTCCTCGGCGGCTTCTGGCGCGTCCTCGGGCTCCTCGGGGTCCTCCGCGGGCGCGTCCGGGTCAGGGATGGCGTGGCCGAGCGGCTCGAGCACCCCGTTGAGCTGGGCGTAGCTGATCGCGCCGAGCCGAAGCACCCGGCCGGGCGTGGTGGTGGTGTCGACGATGGTCGAGGCCGCGCCGCCCGGCGACGTACCGCCGTCCACGACGACCTCGACCTCGTCGCCCAGCATCTCCTCGGCGCCGTCGGCGTCGGTCGCGGCCGGGCGGCCGGTCAGGTTGGCCGAGCTGACCGCGAGCGGACCGGTGCGTTCCAGGATCTCGAGCGCGACCGGGTGGTCGGGCATCCGCACGGCGACCGTGCCGCGCGTGTCGCCGAGGTCCCACTGAAGCGAGGCGTGCGCGTGGCAGACGAGGGTCAGGGCCCCCGGCCAGAACTCGTCGACCAGCGACCGGGCCCAGGTCGGGACCCGGATCGCCAGCGCGTCGAGGGTCGTGACTGCGGAGACCAGGACCGGCGGGGGCATGTCGCGACCGCGGCCCTTGGCGTCGAGGAGCTGCTGGACCGAGTCCTTGTCGAAGGCGTCGGCGGCCAGGCCGTAGACGGTGTCCGTCGGCAGCACGACGAGGTCACCGCGCTGGATGGCCAGGCTGGCGGCCTCGACCGCGGCCTCGCGCTCCTCGTCGGTCGTCGTCGGGTAGCGCACCGGCCTATCGTGCCAGCCGGGCGGTGGTGAACCGAGGACGGCCCGCGAGGTCGCGGTGGTCGCGCACCTCGGTCCACCCGCCGGTCGCGGTCAGCACGCCCGGCACCGCTTCACCCTGGACGTCGGCGTGCTCGACGCCCAGCACTCCCCCGGGCTTCAGCAGCTCGGCGGCCCGCACGGCCAACAGCCGGATCGCGTCCAGCCCGTCCTGGCCCGAGAAGAGAGCCAGGTGTGGGTCGTGGTCGCGCGCCTCCGGGGCGACCGACTCCCAGGCCTCGAGGGGGACGTATGGCGGGTTGCAGACCACCACGTCGACCCGGCCGAGCAGGTCGTCGAAGGCGGCGAACGCGTCGCCGAGCCGCAGGTCGACACCGGTGCCGGTGAGGTTGCGCTGGGCCCAGCGGTACGCCGGCTCGTCGAGCTCCACGGCGTGCACCCTGGCCTGCGACACCTCGTCCGCGACCGCCTTGGCGATCGCGCCGGACCCGGTGCAGAGGTCGACCACGACCGGCGCCCCGATCGGGAGGGCCGCCTCGACCGCCCACCCGGCGAGCAGCTCGGTCTCCGGTCGTGGCGTGAACACACCGGCCCCGACCTCGAGCCGGACGCGTCGGAACCACGCCTCGCCGGTCAGGTGCTGCAGCGGCTCGCGGGCCGCGCGGCGGGCGACGAGTGCGTCGTACTCCCCCAGCACCTGGCCCGGGACCTCCTCGACCAGAGGCAGCCGGGACCGATCGGTGCCGAGGACGTGGGCGAGCAGCTCGGCGGCGTCGTGGTCGGGGCTGGGCACACCGGCCCCGCGCAAGGTCTCCGTGGCGCCGGCCAGCAGCTCCCGGGGGCTCACGAGTCGAGTGCGGCCAGGCGGTCGGCGAGGTCCATCGTGACGCAGGAGTCGAGGACCGGCTGGAGGTCGCCGTCGAGGACCTGGTCGAGGTTGTAGGACTTGTAGCCCGTGCGGTGGTCGGAGATGCGGTTCTCCGGGAAGTTGTAGGTCCGGATCCGCTCGGAGCGGTCGACGGTGCGCACCTGGCTCCGGCGGGCGTCGCTCGCAGCGGCGTCGGCCTCCTCCTGGGCGGCGGCCAGCAGCCGGGCCCGGAGGATGCGCAGCGCCTGCTCCTTGTTCTGCAGCTGGCTCTTCTCGTTCTGGCAGCTCACGACGATCCCCGTCGGGACGTGGGTGATGCGCACGGCGGAGTCGGTGGTGTTGACGCTCTGCCCGCCCGGCCCGCTGCTGCGGAAGACGTCGATGCGCAGGTCGTTGTCGTCGATCGTCACGTCGACCTGCTCGGCCTCGGGCAGCACGAGGACGCCGGCGGCACTGGTGTGCACCCGGCCCTGCGACTCGGTGACGGGCACCCGCTGGACGCGGTGCACGCCGGCCTCGAACTTCAGCAGCCCGTACGGCGCCTCACCCGGCTCCGGCGTGCCCTTGGCCTTCACGGCGAGGGTGACCGACTTGTAGCCGCCGAGGTCGGACTCGGTGGCGTCGAGCACCTCGACCTTCCAGCCCCGCTGCTCGGCGTAGCGGGAGTACATGCGGAGCAGGTCGCCGGCGAACAGGGCGGACTCCTCCCCGCCCTCGCCGGACTTCACCTCGAGGATGGCGTCCTTGTCGTCGGTGGGGTCGCGCGGGACGAGCAGCAGCCGCAGCCGCTCCTCGGCGGCGTGCCGCTTGGCCGACAGGGTCTCGACCTCCTCGGCGAACGCCGGATCCTCGGCCGAGAGCTCGCGGGCCGCCTCGATGTCACCGCCGAGGTCGTCCCACTCCTTCTTGACGGTCAGCACCCGACTCAGGTGGGCGTAGCGCTGGTTGAGCCGCTTGGCCAGGCGGGCGTCGGCGTGGGTCTCCGACGCTCCGAGCTGCTGCTCGAGCTCGGCGTGCTCCATCGCCATCGAGTCGACCGTCTCGAACACCGCTCCACCTCCGCCTCTGACCCGGTCCGTAACTGCTCCGAAATCGCAAGCGCCGACCCACGCCCCAGGGGCACGGGTCGGCGCTGTGAAGAAGCTAGTTGTCCGCGTCGGCCTTCGCGTCGGCCTTCTCGTCGGCCGTCTCGTCGCCCTTCGGCGCCTTCTTGCCGTAGCGAGACTCGAACCGGGCCACACGGCCGCCGGTGTCGAGGATCTTCTGCTTGCCCGTGTAGAACGGGTGGCAGTTGGAGCAGACGTCGGCGTGGAGCACGCCGTTCTTGGCCGTGCTGCGCGTGGTGAACGTGTTGCCGCAGGTACAGGTGACCTCGGTGTCCACGTAGTCGGGGTGGATGTCAGCCTTCATGATTTCCTCTCTCGCGCCCCGGGTCGTCATCGCCCTGAGAGGCGGGACGTGAACCGGAGCCAGCGGTCCACAGTAGTCAACGCCGACGAGGTCAGTCACATTCCGGCCGTACGCCACACCTGTCCCACGGACCACGAGTTTCACCGGGTACCCGAAGAAACTGCCCCTGCCCGGCTGGAACTCCATGACAGCAGGGCCAGTTTCACCGGGTACCCGGTGAAACTGGTCGCCTGACAGGAGCTACCCAGCGCGCGAGAGCAGCGCCTCGACCCGGCTGGCCAGGTCCTTGGGCGAGAACGGCTTGGTGATGTAGTCGTCGGCGCCGGAGTCGTAGCCGGTCTGCACGTCGGACTGCTGCGCTCGCGCGGTAAGCAGGATGACCGGGATGTCCTTGAGCGCCGGGTTGTTCCGGATCTCGCGGACCGCCTCGAGGCCGGTGAGGCCCGGCATCATCACGTCCAGGACGGCCAGGTCCGGGTGCGAGTCTCGGCAGGCGTCGACAGCAGAGCTGCCGTCGGCCACGGTCACGATCTGATGCCCGAGCGTCGCGAGCTTGAACTCGACGAGATCGCGGATGTCCACGTCGTCGTCGGCGACCACGATGAGCGCCACAGGACTGCCCCTTCCCCGCACGTATCTCTTCCGAGAATCACACAGCGGCGGCCTCCGCGTGGCAGAACCCGGAAAAAGGTGGAATAGACCGCTTACGAGCGCTGCGTCGCGCTCAGGAGCTCGTAGTTGGTCTGGGTCTTGCGCAGCCGTTCCAGCAGCCCCGCCAACCCGGCTCCGCGATCTCCGGTCAGCCCGCGGCGCAGCTTCTCGAGGACGGCATGCTCCTGGTCGCCGACCAGCTCGGCCTCGTGCCGGGTGCCGGACTCGGTCAGGTCGATCGCCGGGAAGACCTGCTCGTCCGCCAGGCCGCCGTCCAGCCGCAGCACGAGGTTCTCGGTCCCGCTGAGCTCCTGGAGCATCAGCTCGTCAACGGTGGAGCCGCTGTCCATGAGCGTGGTCGCGAGGATCGTGAGCGAGCCGCCGTTCTCGAGGCTGCGGGCGGCGCCGAAGAGCCGCTTGGTCGCGGTGAGCGCGGAGGCGTCGACCCCGCCGGCGAGCGTCCGTCCGGACGTCGGGCCGCCGACGTTGTACGCGCGGCCGAGACGGGACAGCCCGTCGACCAGCACCACGACGTCGTGGCCGAGCTCCACCAGCCGCTTGGCCCGCTCGACGGCGAGCTCGGCGACGGTCGTGTGGTCTCCCGGTGCCTGGTCGAACGTCGACGCAATCACCTCACCCTTGACCGCACGCTCGAAGTCGGTGACCTCTTCGGGCCGCTCGTCGACGAGGACCACCATCAGGTGGCACTCGGGGTTGTTGGTGGTGATCGACGTCGCCACGGACTGCAGGATCGTGGTCTTGCCGGCCTGGGCCGGGGCGACGATGACGCCTCGCTGGCCCTTGCCGACCGGCGTGACGATGTCGATGACCCGCCCGATCACGTTGTCCGGGCCGGTCTCGAGCCGGAGCCGCTGCTGCGGGTGGACCGGCGTGAGGTGCGTGAACTCGACCCGATTCTTCGCCGAGTCGGGATCGGCGCCGTTGACGCTGTCGATCCGCACCATCGGGTTGAACTTCTCCTTGCGCTCGCCCTCGCGGGGCTGGCGCACCTGACCGACGATGGCGTCGCCGCGCCGCAGCGCGTACTTCCGCACCATCGAGAGCGACAGGTAGACGTCGTCCGCTCCGGCGAGGTAGCCACTGGTCCGGACGAACGCGTAGTTGTCGAGCACGTCGAGGATGCCGGCGGCGGGCACCAGGACGTCGTCCTCGAGGATCGTGGTGTCGGGCTCGTTGCGCCCTCCCGTGCGGGTGCGATCACGGTCGCGGCCCCGGCGGCGGCGGTTGCGGCGGCCGCCCTCGCCGTCGTCGTCCTGGTCGTCGTTCGGGTCGTCCTGCTGGTTCTGCCGGTCCTGCTGGTTCTGCCGGTCCTGCTGGTTCTGCCGGTCCTGCTGGTTCTGCCGGTCCTGACGGTCCTGCTGGTTCTGCTTGTTCTGCTGGCCCTGGTTCCGCTGCTGGTTCTGGTTACCGCCCTGGCCGCCCTGGCCGCCCTGGCGGTTCCGCTGCTGGCTCTGCTGACGGCCCTGGCTGCCCGCGGCGCCGTCGTCGTCGGTCCTGTCGTCGTCTTCGTCGGACCTGTCGTCGGACCTGTCGTCGGACTTCTTGTCCTCCGCCGCGCGCTCCTCGCGCCGCTGCCGCTGGCGCGGCGGCCGGTCCTGGCGCTCCTGGCGCTCCTGACGCGGCTCGCGGTCCTTCTCCCGCTCGGTCTTCGCCTCGGTCGTGGCCTCGGCCTCGGGCTCGGCCTTCGCCTCGGCCTTCGCCTCGGTCTTCTGCTCCGTCTTCTGCTCGGTCTTCGGCTCGCGCTCCTGCGCCGGCTCGTCCTTACGAGCCGACCGGCCACCGCTGGAGTGGCTGGCCTGGTGCGCCTTGATGGCGTCGATGAGCTGGGCCTTCTTCATCGAGCTGGTGCCCGAGATGCCGAGGCCGCCGGCCAGCGACTTGAGGTCGGCCAGCAGCATCGTGTTGATCCCGCCGCGCTTCTTCGCTGCCTTGGCAACGGGCGCGTCGGTGGTGGTGTCCTGGGTGTCGGTCACTTTGGTCCTTCGCTGCGCCGACACAGCCTGCTAAAGCAGGGGTCAGCGCTGACTGGAAGAGGTTGATGAGCACCTCAGATGCGGTGCCGCGCCGAGAACCGGCGCACCACGAATGTACCAAACCCCCGAGCGCTACCCGACCACGGCGCCGTAGTTGTCGACCGCGAGCCGGAGGTGGGTCCAGCCCTCGGGGCAGTACGCCGCGAGGTCGGTCCCGTCGACGACCAGGACGAGCACCGTCGGCCCGGCTCCCGACACGACCGCGGCGAGCCCGTCGGCCCTCAGCCGGTCGACCAGGTCGAGCGAGGCCGGCATCGCGGGGCGCCGGTAGTCCTGGTGGAGGAAGTCGCGGGTGGCCCGCCACAGCTGGTCGGGTCGCCCGGCCAGCGCTGCCACGAGCAGCGCCGCGGTGCCGGCGTCGGCGGCCGCGTCGGCGTGCGGGACCTGCTCGGGCAGCAGCCCGCGGGCGACCTCGGTCGACAATGGTTCGGGCGGCACGAACAGCGCGGCGCTGACGCGGGAGTCCACCGGCGAGCCGATGGCGTAGCACTCGTCGCGACCGTCGCGCCCCGAGATGACGAAGCCACCGTGCAGTGCCGGAGCGACGTTGTCGGGGTGGCCCTCCATCTCGATCGCGAGGTCCAGCAGTGCGGCGTCGTCGAGCGCGACCGGGCCGTCGTCGACCAGCGCCCGGGCCAGCACGAGCCCTCCGACGATCGCGGCCGAGGACGAGCCCAGGCCGCGGGCGTGCGGGATCGAGTTGCGGCAGGTCAGCCGCAGCCCGCTCGGCTGTCCGCCCATCGCGTCGAACCCGCGGCGCATCGCGCGCACCACGAGATGGTCCTCGTCGAGCGGTACGACGCCCCCACCGGCGCCGGTCACCTCGACGGCGAGGCCCGAGCCGGCCAGCTCGCCCTCCAGCTCGTCGCGCAGGTCGAGGGCCAGCCCGAGCGAGTCGAAGCCGGGACCCAGGTTGGCCGATGTGGCCGGGACCGAGACGCGGGCCATCAGCGCAGCCCGGCGGCCTCGGCGGCCGCGGTCACGTCGGCGTCGACGATCGACTCGACGAGCGGGCCGAACCCCTCGAGCGCGGTGGCCGTGTCCTTGAGGCCATGGCCGGTGACCGTGATGACCACGGTGCTGCCGGTGTAGGTGTCGCCCGACGCCACGTCGGCGAGCAGCCCGGCCACCCCGGCCGCCGAGGCCGGCTCGACGAACACGCCGTCCTTCGAGGCCAGCTCGCGCTGGGCAGCCAGGATCTGGTCGTCGCTGAGTGCCCGGAACCGGCCGTCCGACTCCTGGGCGGCGGCCTCGGCCAGCTTCCACGAGGCCGGGTTGCCCACGCGGATCGCGGTGGCCCGGGTCTCGGGGTCGGGGAACGGCTCGCCGGTGACCAGCGGCGCCGCACCCTCGGCCTGGAAGCCGCGCATCCGGGGCTTGCGGGTGGCCAGCCCCAGGTCGAAGTACTCCTGGTAGCCGAGCCAGTACGCCGAGATGTTGCCGGCGTTGCCGACCGGGAGCAGGTGGTGGTCGGGGGCGTCACCGAGGAAGTCGACGATCTCGAACGAGGCGGTCTTCTGACCTTGGAGCCGGACGGGGTTGACCGAGTTGACCAGCGACACGGGGTACTCCCACGCGAGTCCACGGGCCAGCTGGAGGCAGCTGTCGAAGTTGCCGCGAACCATGATCACCTTGGCGCCGTGCAGGATCGCCTGGGCCATCTTGCCGGCCGCGATCTTGCCCTCGGGGACCAGCACGAGCGGAGTGAGCCCGGCCTTCGCGGCGTACGCCGCCATGGAGGCCGAGGTGTTGCCGGTGGACGCGCAGACGACCGCTTCGGCCCCCTCGTGCTTCGCGACCGAGATGGCAGCGGTCATGCCGCGGTCCTTGAACGAGCCGGTCGGGTTGTCGCCCTCGACCTTGAGCCAGACCTCGGCTCCGGTGTGCCCGGACAGCCACTCGGAGTGGACGAGCGGGGTCCCGCCCTCGCGGAGCGTCACCGCCGGCGTGCCCTCGGGGATCTCGAGCAGGTCGCGGTACTCCTCGATGACGCCGCGCCACTGGTGGGTGCGGCTGGTCACTGTGTTCATTCGTCGCCCCCTTCCACCCGCATCACCGAGGTGACCTCCCGGACGATGTCGAGGCCGCGCAGATGCTCGACGGTCGCCGCGAGCTGCGCGTCGGTCGCGCTGTGGGACACCACGACCAGCTGGGCGTCGTCGTCGCGGCCCTCCTGGCGAACGGTCTGGATCGACACGCCGTGCTCGGCGAACGCGAGCGCCACCGTCGCGAGCACGCCCGCCTTGTCGTCGACGTCGATCGCGACGTGGTAGCGGGTGATCGTCTCCCCCATCGGCAGGACTGCGCGGTCGGCGTACGCCGACTCCCCGGCACCGCGCTTGTCCGCCAGCACGTTGCGCGCGACGGTGACCAGGTCGCCGAGGACGGCGCTCGCGGTGGGGGCGCCACCGGCGCCGGGACCGTAGAACATCAGCTGGCCGGCGGCCTCGGACTCGACGAAGACGGCGTTGTAGGCCTCGCGGACCGAGGCGAGCGGGTGGGTCCTCGGGATCATCGCGGGGTGCACCCGGACGGCGACGCTGTCGTCCTTCAGCTCGCAGATCGCGAGCAGCTTGACCACCGAGCCCATGTCCTTCGCGGACTGGACGTCGGCGGCGCTCACCTCGGAGATGCCCTCGCGATGGACGTCGGACGCCGTGACCCGCGAGTGGAACGCGAGCGAGGCGAGGATCGCGGCCTTGGCGGCCGCGTCGAAGCCCTCGACGTCGGCGGTCGGGTCGGCCTCGGCGTACCCGAGCTCCTGGGCCTCCTCCAGCGCCTCGGTGAAGCCGGCGCCCGAGCTGTCCATCTTGTCGAGGATGAAGTTGGTCGTGCCGTTGACGATGCCGAGGACCCGGGTGACCTTGTCGCCGGCCAACGACTCGCGCAGCGGGCGCAGGATAGGGATGGCGCCGGCGACGGCGGCCTCGTAGTAGAGGTCCCGGCCCGCCTTCTCGGCGGCCTCGAAGAGCGTCGGGCCGTCCTCGGCCAGCAGCGCCTTGTTGGCGGTGACCACGCTCGCGCCGTTCTCGAGGGCGGAGAGGATCAGCGTGCGGGCGGGCTCGATGCCGCCGATCACCTCTACGACGAGGTCGACGTCGTCGCGGGCGACCAGGGCCCCGGCGTCGGTGGTGAGTAGCCCGTCGGGGAGCTCCACCTCGCGGGGCGCGTCGAGACGGCGTACGGCCACCCCGACCAGGTCCACCGGGGCGCCGACCCGGGCGCTGAGGTCGCCGGCCTGCTCCTGGAGCAGCCGGACCACTTGGGAGCCGACCGAGCCGCACCCCAGCACCGCGACCTTGAGCCGTCTGTCCGTCACGGGGTCATCCCAACATCAGTGGCGAGCAGGTCGTCGAGCGTCTCGCGGCGTACGACGACCCGGGAGCGGCCGTCGCGCACGGCGACGACCGGCGGCCGGAGCGCGTGGTTGTAGTTGGAGGCCATCGAGCGGCAGTAGGCGCCGGTGCCGGGCACCGCCAGCAGGTCGCCGGGACGGACGTCGCCCGGCAGGAACTCGTCCTTGACCACGATGTCGCCGGCCTCGCAGTGCCGGCCGACCACCCGCGACAGGACGGGCGGCGCGTCAGACCTGCGGCTGGCCAGGGTGCAGGAGTAGTCGGCGTCGTAGAGGGCGGTGCGGATGTTGTCGCTCATGCCGCCGTCGACCGAGACATAGGTCCGGCTGGCGCCGCCGTCGAGGGCGACCTCCTTGACCGTGCCCACCTCGTAGACGGTGCACATCGACGGACCGACGATCGCGCGCCCGGGCTCGATGCTGAGCCGCGGCTCCGCGATGCCGAGCGCGCGGCACTCGTGGGCGACGATCTCGCTCATCTCGTGGGCGAGCTGCTTGGGCTCGGTCGGGTCGTCCTGGGTCGTGTAGGCGATACCGAAGCCGCCGCCGAGGTCGAGCTCCGGCAGCTCGGCGTGCAGCTCGCGCTGGATCCGCTCGTGCAGGGCGAGCACCCGCCGGGCCGCCACCTCGAACCCGGAGGAGTCGAAGATCTGGCTGCCGATGTGGCTGTGCAGGCCGAGCAACCGCAACGACGGCGCCTCGAGCACCCGGCGTACGGCGTCGAACGCCTGCCCGTTGGTGATCGAGAAGCCGAACTTCTGGTCCTCGTGCGCCGTGGCGATGTACTCGTGCGTGTGCGCCTCGACGCCGGCCGTCACCCGCACCAGCACGTTCATGGTGCGACCGAGACGCTCGGCGATCTCGGCCAGCCGCTCGATCTCGTGGAACGAGTCGATGATGACGCGACCGACGCCGAGGGTGACCGCGCGCTCGAGCTCGGCCTCGCTCTTGTTGTTGCCGTGGAAGCCGACCTTGGCCATGTCGATGCCGGCTCGCTCGGCGACCGCGAGCTCCCCGCCGGTGCAGACGTCGAGGTTCAGGCCTTCCTCCGCCGCCCACGTCGCGGTGGCGGTGCAGAGGAACGCCTTGCCGGCGTAGAACACGTCGTACGCCTCGAACGCCTCCTTGAACGCCCGCGCCCGCGCCCGGAAGTCCGTCTCGTCGAGGACGTACGCCGGGGAGCCGTGCTCAGCGACGAGATCGCTGAGCGGGACGCCGCCGACGCTGAGCACACCGTCGTCCTTGTGCGCGGTCTGCGACCAGAGGTGGCTGACCAGCGCGTTCGGGTCGCTGGGTGCGGTGAGCCACGACGGCGCGCGCAGGGCGCCCGGCGCGTGGGCCCACCCGGCCTCGTGGGTCATCGGTGGCTCACATCTGCTCCGGGGCGGTGACGCCGAGGAGGGCAAGACCATTGGCGAACACGGTGAGGGCCGCCTTCGCCAGCAGGAGACGCGCCTTGTTGAGGTCGGAAACCGGCTCGTCACCCATCGGGAGCACGCGGCACTGGTCGTAGAACCGGTGCAGGGAAGCGGCGGTCTCCTCGAGGTAGTGCGCGATCCGATGGGGTTCCCGAAGGTCGGCCGCTCCGGCGACCACCCGCGGGAACTCGGCGAGGGCGCGCAGCAGCTCGCCCTCCTTCTCGTGGGAGAGCAGTGAGGGGTCGAAGTCCTCCGTCGATGGCTCGAAGCCCAGATCGGCCGCGTTGCGGATGACTCGGTTGGTGCGCGCGTGCGCGTACTGCACGTAGTGCACCGGGTTGTCGTTCGACGCCTTGGTCCAGAGGTCGACGTCGATGTCGAGGTTGGTCTCGAGCGAGTTGCGCACCAGCGCGTAGCGCGCGGCGTCCACGCCGATCTCCTCGACCAGGTCGAGGAGCGTCACGATGTTGCCGGTGCGCTTGCCCATCCGCACCACGGTGCCGTGGCTGAGCAGGTTGACCATCTGGCCGATGATGATCTCGAGGTTGGTGCCCGGCTCGTCACCGAACGCCGCGCAGAGCGCCATCAGCCGGCCGACGTAGCCGTGGTGGTCGGCGCCGAGCAGGATGATGCAGCGGTCGAAGCCGCGCTCGCGCTTGTCGAGGTAGTAGGCCGCGTCGCCCGAGATGTAGGCGCCGTGCCCGTCGGACTTGACGATGACCCGGTCCTTGGCGTCCCCGAACTTCTCGGTCGCCAGCCAGACCGCGCCGTCCTTCTCGTAGATGTTGCCCAGCTCCCGGAGCCGGGCGAGGGCCCGGTCGGTGGCGCCGGACTCGTAGAGGTCGTTCTCGTGGAACCACACGTCGAACGGCACCCGGAAGTCGCCGAGCGTCTGCTTGATCTCCGCGAACATGAGTCCGACGCCCACCGCGCGGAAGGTCTCGAGCGCCTCGCCCTCGGGCAGTCCGGGCGCGTCCGGGCGCTGATCGACGACGGCCGTCGCGATCTCCGCGACGTACTGGCCCGGGTAGCCGTCCTCGGGCGTGGGCTCGCCGCGACCGCTGGCGAGGAGCGAGCGGGCGAACCGGTCGATCTGGGCGCCGTGGTCGTTGAAGTAGTACTCGCGCGTCACCTCGGCGCCTGTTGCCTGCAGCAGGCGGGTCATGGTGTCGCCCACGGCGGCCCAGCGGGCGCTGGCCAGCGTCACCGGGCCGGTCGGGTTCGCGCTGACGAACTCGATGTTCACCCGCTCCCCCGCGCGGGCGTCGCTGGTGCCGTACTTCTCCGCCAGCGAGACCACCTGCTGGGCGATGACGCCCTGGGCGCTCGCCGACACGCTGATGTTGAGGAAGCCCGGCCCGGCGATCTCGACGCCCGCGATCCCCTCGAGCTTCATCAGCCGGTCCTGGACCTGCGCCGCGAGGTCACGCGGGTTCAGCCCCGCCTTCTTGGCGAGCTGGAGCGCCACGTTGGTCGCGTAGTCGCCGTGCTCCTTGACCCGCGGTCGCTCGACCGTCACGGCACTCGGCACGCCGTCCGGGAGGGTGAGCGCACCCTCGTCGGACAGCGCCGCCAGTACGTCGACGATCGCTGCGGACAGCTGCTCGGGAGTCACCGGCCAAGGGTATCGGCGCCCCAGCACCGCACTTGCACCAGTTTCTCCCGGCGGACTCGACCCGGGTAGGGTTCGCGGCGTTCCCCGGCAACACCGAGCCCCCGTAGCTCAGGGGATAGAGCGTCGCCCTCCGGAGGCGAAAGCGCAGGTTCGAATCCTGCCGGGGGTACTGTCGTCAGACTCGGCCTCACCTGCGGAAACGCGATCCGACCTGTAGTCGGTCAGGTCGGTTACTCGGCCTTCGGGCCACGCTGGGGCCAGATCGGGGCCCACGACCTCGCCCTGGTCAGCCGTCTGCGACCGCACCTGTTCCTCGATCTCCGACGCCTCTCGTGCACGGTCGAGAGCGTCGGCGACCTCGTCCAGGCGGTTGCTCGACGGGGACCTGGACCTGTCGTCCCCTCGGCCCCACTCGCGTGATCCGAGTGCTGGGCCGGCCAACGCATGATCTCGACCGCAGCCCGATCCTGGGCAGCGTCGTACGCCGCGGCGATGTCCGGGTGCCCGGCGGCTGCCAGGGACCAGGTCTTGGGGCCGTTGACCACGACCTCGACGAACCGCACCGCGTTCTCGTCGCTACGCAGCCGTTCCTTTGGCCTACCGGTCTCGACGTCGTAGCCCGCCACCCAGCGCTCGTAGCTGTCGCCATCCATGGCTGGGCGCTGCAAGACACCGTCGGGACAAACCACCAGGCGATCCGCAAGGCCGGTTCCCTCGGCCAGGTAGTAGTCGTCGGCTCGGGAGCGATCAGCCTCGACGTAGTGGCGGGCTGCCGCCGCGGACCCTCGGTAGACCTTGATCCCGCCGTGCATCCCTCGCCCGTCGCCGGCACTGGTGAGGCGGCGCCCGCGGCTACGGAACTCCATAGCATGCGTGCCGCTTGTCTTATCTGTGAAAGGCAACGGCGGGCAGGGACGATCGGACATCAGTCGTGAGGCGGTTGTTCGAGGCTCGGCGCCGATCGTTTCGGACTTGCGTCTGGAACGACTGCTTGACGATCGGCGATGGCGAGGGTGGCGATGACGACCAGTGCGATCCCAACCCACTGGAGCGGGCTCAGCCGCTCGCCGATCAGATAGCCGCCAGCCAGTCCGAAGAGCGGAATCAGGGGCAGGAAGGCCGCCGCGTAGGAGGCGGGGACGAGCCGGAGGCCGGTGAGGTAGAACCAGAAGCCGAGGCCGTAGTACAGGACGCCCGACACCGCGGCAGCTAGCAACGAGGTGGCGCCCAGCCCCGACAGATCCCAGCCGTTCGATCCCACGAGCTCGACGACTGTGGCCAGGACGACGGCGAACGCGAGCGCGGCCGCCTGCTGGGCGATCACGACGTTGAGAGAGGCGTCGTCGAGGAGCAGGCGCCGGGTCAGGACGGTGTAGAGGCCACAGAACCCCACCGACGTGGTGGTGAGGAGGATGCCGGCCAGATCGCCTGACACGCCCGGCTGGTAGACGACGAGGAGAACCCCGGCGACGGCGACCGACACCAGGGCGGCGAGCCGAAGTGAGATGTGTTCCCGCAGCACCAGGGCGGCCAGGACGAGGATCACCACGGGTTCGGTGGCCCAGATCAGCACGTACATGCTGGCGGTGATGGTCGTGAGTCCGATCAGGCCGAGGGCGTAGGCCGCGCCCGGGTTGAGCACTCCGAGGACGGCGAGCTTGCGGACCGGCGGAGTCAAGGCGATCGGCTCGCGACGCACGGCGGTGACCACGAGCAGCAGGACGCCGCTGGCGGTGAGCTGGATGGGGAGCAGGGTCAGTGGTGCGAGGTCGTCGACCACCTGTTTGGTGACGACGGTTCCGAGACCCCAGCAGGCTGCAGCGGCGATGAGTGCGGCGATGGCGACGCTCGCGGGCGCGCTCGTCGGTTGATGGTGGACGGGCATGGCGAAGCTCCTGGATGGACGAAGGCGGGCAGGACCGAGCGCGCGCCGGGCTGGCGCGCAGATGCTCAGTTCGCGGGTTCGTCGGAGTCGCAGCAGTCGTAGCAGGGCAAACGGTGTTGCTTGGTGGGTCGCCGGGGCAGCGCTGTTGCCGCCCCTTGCGGCGCGCGGCTCATGCCAGAGCGGTGGAACGCCTGCCGGCGCTCCACCGCTCCACGGATCGCTCCCGATGGACTAGCGGGAGACGGCCGATCCGACATTCCCGATCGTGATCAGCTCGGGCACCTCGGGCGCGCAGCATCCGCCGCTCTGTTCGGCCTCGTCGAACGTCCCGGAGCCACCGCAGACCCCGGTCTCGGGGAGGACGAGCTCGACGCGGTCGGCTGACTCGTGGTCGCCGGCGATGGCGGCCACGACGGAGCGGACCTGCTCGCCACCGGTCAGGGTGAGGAACGACGGCGCACGACCGTAGGACTTCATGCCGACGAGGTAGAAGCCCGGCTCGGGCTGGACGAGCTCCTTGGCGCCATGCGGGTAGACGGTGCCGCAGGAGTGGACGTTGGGGTCGATCAGGGGCGCGAGGGTGCGGGGTGACTGCAGGACCGGGTCGAGGTCCAGTCGGACCTCGGAGAGGAAGCCGAGGTCGGGGCGGAAGCCGGTGACGGCGACGATCTCGTCGACGTCGGTGACGGTCTGGCCGTCGAAGTCGGTCACGGTCAGCCGGCCGTCGTCCTGCTGCTCGACCGACGCGGAGCGAAACGAGGTGCGAGCGCTGACGGCTCCGCTCCCGGCGGCGCGTTCTGCAGACTTGCCGAGGGCGCCGCGGGCTTCGAGCTGGTCGTTGTCGCCGCCGCCGAAGGCGTTCCCGACGCTGGGCCGACGGACCAGCCAGGTGACTCGGGTGTCGGGTGCGGATTCTGCGAGGTGGGCGAGCTCGACGAGGGCGTTCTGGGCGGAGGCTCCCGTGCCGGCGACGACGACGTGCTTGCCGGCGTACCGCCGCTTGCCGTGCTCGCTGCGCAGGTCGGGGACGCGGTAGCTGATCCGGTCGGCGTGGTCGGTCTCGCCGAGTGCGGGGAGCCCGTCGCCCCCGAGCGGGTTGGGTCCGCCCCAGGTGCCCGAGGCGTCGACCACTGCCGAGGCGGTGATGCGCTGGATGCCGTGGCCGGTGTCCACCTGGAGAACGAGCGGCTCGTCCTCACGACCCGAGTCCACGAGACGATCGCGACCGAATCGGGTCACGCCGACGACGCGGTGGCCATAGCGGACCTCGACCTCGTCAGTCTTCTCGAGGGCGTCGGCAAGGGGCTGGAGGTAGCCCGCGACCCAGTCGTGACCGGTGGGGTACGCCGTGGCGGTGGGCGCCTCCCAGCCCGTGCCGGCGAGGAGGGTGGACGCTACCGGGTCGATCAGCTCGGACCAGGGCGAGAACAGCCGGATGTGGCCCCACTCGCTCACGGCTGCCCCGGCCGAAGGCCCGGCCTCCAGGACGATGGTCTCGAGTCCGCGCGACTGCGACTGCGCGGCACCGGCGAGGCCGATGGGGCCGGCGCCGATGATCACGACGGGGTGGGGCATGGAGACTCCTAATATCGATGAACGTCAATGTCTGGGAGCATCGTATCGATGCAAGTCGATGAAAGCAACCATCGATCCAGATCGATATGATGTCAACATGACCGTCGAAACCCTCACTGTGGAGCGCGCTGACTCCCCCCACCCGTTGCTGGCCGACAATGTCGCGTCCACCTACGCGGAGTGGTTCGGGACCATCTCGGACCCGACACGGCTCAAGCTGCTCCACGCGGTCGCCTCGTCGGCCTCGGGCGCTCTGACGGTCGGCGACCTGGCCGAGCGGCTCGGCATCAGCCAGTCCACCTGCTCGCACCACGTGCGGAAGCTCTCGGACGTCGGCTTCCTCATCGTCGATCGGGTCGGGCGCACGAGCATGGTTTCGGTCAACCAGTCCTGCTGCACGGGTCTCCCCCACGCTGCCGACGTCGTGATGGGCACGACCGAGACTCGGCCCTGCTGCCCCACGGACTGGCCGGCCGCGGTCTCGACCCGGGCGATGCGCGATGACGACCTCCCCCAGGTGCGGGCGATCTACGCCCAAGGCGTCGCCACTCGCAACGCCACGTTCGAGACCGAGACCCCGAGCGTGGCCCAGCTACGGACGAAGTGGCTTCCAGAGCACCGCTGGGTCGCCGAGTTCGAAGGTCGCCTGGTCGGCTGGACCGCGACGAGCGCCGTGTCGTCCCGTGAGTGCTACGCCGGAGTTGGCGAGACGTCGGTCTACGTTGCCGAGGACGTCCGTGGTCAGGGTGTGGGCAAAGCTCTCATGTACCGCCAGGTCATCGAGGCCGACGCTCATGGGCTCTGGACTCTGCAGACGTCGATCTTTCCGGAAAACCGGGCGAGCATCGCGCTGCACCATTCCGCGGGCTACCGGACTCTGGCGGTCCGCAGCCGGATCGCCCAGCTGGACGGCGTGTGGCGAGACACCGTGTTTCTCGAGCGGCGGCGTGATGACGAGGCGGACGCAACCTCCGGCGACTGCCTCTGCTGAGCTGCTCGGTCAGCCAAGGGTCGCTTCGGTGGCAGCCCCGTCGACCGGGACATCGAGCTCGTCGTTCAGCAGATGAATGACCCTCCGCTCGATCTCATCGCGGATCGGACGCACGGCAGCGACGTCCTGGCCGGCCGGGTCGTCGAGGACCCAGTCCTCGTAGCGCTTGCCCGGGAAGATCGGACAGGCGTCACCGCACCCCATCGTGATCACCACGTCGGCCGCCTGGACCACCTCGTCGGTCCACGGCTTGGGGAACTCGCCACTGATGTCGATCCCGCGCTCGCCCATGGCGGCGATGGCCGAGGGGTTGACCTCGGATGCCGGCGCCGATCCGCCTGACCAGGCGACCGCCCGGCCGGCCGCGTGCTTCTCGAAGAAGCCGAGTGCCATCTGGGAGCGGCCGGCGTTGTGCACGCAGAGGAAGAGGACGATCGGCGTGCCGTCGTTGGCCTTGCCTTCGACTCGGGCGAGGGCCTGCAGTCGCTGGCGAGCGAACCGCTCGGCGAGGAGCGGGAGGAAGTTGGGCACGCTGGAGGTGTCGGCGAATTCCTCGTAGGAGCTGTGCAGGAACCGCTCGATGGTCTCGGAGCCGAAGACCCCGTCGTACTCAGTGGCCAGCCGGGTGGCCGAGCGGCGCAGCGCCAGCTGCTGGTCGAGCGAGATGTCCTCGCGCTTGTACAGGTCCTCAAGCATGGTGTCTCCTCCGAGATCTCTCAGGATGCCTTGGACAGGCGCTCGGCCAGTCCGTGGACGCGGTGGTCGAGGTCGCGGACTGCGGCCTCGAAAGCGTTCGTGGTGCCGACCGGGACGGGGTCGGGGACCGACCAGTGCAGCGCGACGGGGTCGGCCAGCTCCTCGTGCGCCCGGTCACAGACGGTGATCACCAAGTCCCCGGGCCGCTGCACCTCGCCCAGCTCGCGGGGGCGGGTGCGCTTGGCCAGCCGCAGGCCATGCCGCTCGGCTGCGGCGATCGCGCCGGGATCGACCGCCTTGGCGGGGTGAGTGCCGGCCGAGGCAGCCGGGATGTCGCTCAGCGCGTGCCACAGCAGAGTGGCCAGCTGGGACCGCGCGGTGTTGGCAGTACACACGAACAGCACCCGGGCAGGAACCTCGACGGCCTGGCCAGCGAGAGTCGGCACGGCCTCGGGCACCAGCTGGAGGTAGGTGCGCCGCCGGTCCCCCTCGGAACGCAGCCGTCGCACCAGACCGGAGCCGACGAGCACGTTGAGGTGGTGGGCCAGCAAGTTGCTGCCGATGCCGAGCTCGCGGGCCAGGTCGGACGGGAGTCCGTCGCTGGTGCCCAGCTGCTCGACGATTCGCAGCCGCACCGGGTCACCGAGCGCGGCGAAGACCTCGGCCCACTGTTCGATCGATCCCACTGACTCAGCGTTCATTGCCTCAATGTTGACTGAGTAATCGTTGGTGCGTCAAGACCCCCGTCGTGACCAATGCACCGGCCGCCCCACCCCCACCCTCGGCTCCGACGGTCCTCGGAGTCGTCGTGCCGAACGGAAACGTCGATATTCGGCGACTTCCCCGGCCCGTTTTCTCGGGCTCCGGAGGCGAAAGCGCAGGTTCGAATCCTGCCGGGGGTACCCACGCTCTATGAGCGTCGCGCCCGGTTCGACGGCGGGCGACGCGTCTCGCAGCCGCTGTCCCTCGACAGACCTTGCTGCCCCTAGGGATCACTGACCAGCACCTGCCATCGTCGAAACCTGGGAATAGGGCGAAGCCGTCAATACGACGGCCTTCCATGATATTCGTAGCCGACGTGCCGCTGAATTCGAAGCAATGCTTGCCAGCGTCGATGGAGAATGGCGAACCAATTCTGCTCACCGGTCGCAATTCTCTCGCTGGACGCTGAGGTGTTCGGGCAACAATGAATGTGTTCAGCTCAAGACGGTCTGCCAGAGCAGCACGAGGTTCAGCGCGATGATCACGGCAGCGACACCGGACCCAACCAGGGTGGTGGACCGCCGGTTCACCAGCGTCCCCATCAGGTCGGCGCGGCGGGTGAACATGACCAGCGGCACCAGTGCGAACGGGATGCCGAAGGACAGCACCACCTGGGAGACGACCAGCGCGCGGGTCGGGTCGACGCCGAGGGCGAGCACCACCAGGGCCGGGGCCAACGTGATCAGTCGCCGCAGGACGAGCGGGATGTGCAGGCGCAGGAAGCCTTCCATCACGATCTGGCCCGAGAGCGTGCCGACCGACGAGGCGGCGAAGCCGGAGGCGAGCAGGGCCAGTGCGAAGAGCAGGGCCGCGCCGGCACCCAGCTCGGAGCTGAACGCCGCATGGGCACCTTCGATCGTGTCGACCGGTGCCGGTCCGCCGCGTAGTGCGGCGGCGGCGATCACCACGAGCAGCAGGTTCATCACACCGGCGATGCTCATCGCGGTGACCACGTCGGTGCGTTGGCTGCGGAGGAGAGCCCTGCGCTGCGGTTCGGTGCGTCGCTGGTAGCGGCCGCTGGTCAGCGCGCTGTGCAGGTAGATCGCGTGTGGCATCACCGTTGCGCCCAGCATTCCGGCGGCGAGGAGCAGCGAGTCCGGGCCGTCGAAGCGCGGCACCGTGCCGGAAGCGATGGCCAGGGGCTCCAGGCCGCTACGCGCGACGTCGTACACGAACCCGACCAGGATCACGCCCAGCAGCCCGGTGATCGCTACCTCGAATGGTCGATGTCCCTTCGTCTGCAGGATCAGCAGACTGAAGGCCACGGCGGCGGTGATCGCGCCACCGACGAGCAGAGGGAGTCCGAACAGGATCTTCAGCGCCAATGCGCCGCCGACCACCTCGGCCAGGTCGGTGGCGACCGCGACCGCTTCGGCCTGGACCCAGAGCCCCCGGGTGACGGGTCGCGGGAAGTGCGACCGGCACAGCGCCGGCAGGCTCTGGCCGGTTGCGATCCCGGCCTTGGCCGACAGGTACTGGATGAGCATCGCCATCAGGTTGCTGGCCACGACGACCCATACGAGCAGGTAGCCGTAGGTCGACCCGGCCGTGAGGTTGGTCGCGAAGTTGCCCGGGTCGACGTAGGCGATCGCGGTGACGAACGCTGGCCCGAGCAGCGGGAGCGGTCCTTTGACCAGTGCTCGCGGGATGGTCCGGTTCTGCTCCTTGAGCATTCGCGTCCCCTCTTGTCACACGGTGACTGTCCGAGGTGAGCCCTCTGCAGACCTCGGCAATAGGGGGTTCGTCATGGGGTCTGGTTCGGATTGGATCGCGTTGTCTCGGAGACCGAGAAGATTGACGGATATTTCTACCGAAGCCTTGGAGAACGTGCCATGGCGGGGTACCAAAGAGACGTCTGACATGCCAGGAATATTGACCACTGGCAACCTATCCAAGCAGGCCATCGCCAGAGCAACTTCAACACACTCTGACTAGTGGCGGTGTCGACGCAACTCGCAATTCCTTTGCATTTCGGGAACTGACTCCGCCGACGAATACTCGCGCGCCCAGAAATTGAGATAGAGCACTCGGATATTCGTGCCTCGTCCACCAAGAAATGGAGAGCAGATGTTCGGCAAAGCAGTAGTGAAGGACATGATCAACCGGAGTGCGGAGAACGAGGCCGACCGCCGCGTCTTCCTGAAGGCCGCAGGGGCCGCGGGGCTCGGCGTCGTCGGCGCAGGCACCGCAGTGAGCGTCATGACTGAGTCCGCGGAGGCCGCGCCCAAGATCTCCGACGGGGCGATCCTCAACTTCGCGCTCAACCTGGAGTACCTCGAGGCCGAGTTCTACCAGCGCGCGGCGTTCGGTCAGGGTCTCTCCAACCAGCTGACCGGAGGGAAGGGCAAGAAGGGCGGCGTGGTCGGCGGCTCGCAGGTTCCGTTCAAGACTCCGGCGATCGCCAGCTATGCACGCGAGATCGCCATGGACGAGCTGGACCACGTCAAGTTCCTCCGCAAGGCCCTCGGCTCGGCCCACGTGGCCCGCCCAGCGATCGACCTGCAGAACAGCTTCACCGCAGCGGCGACCGCGGCCGGACTGATCCAACCCGGGCAGACGTTCAACCCGTTCCTGGACGAGGACAGCTTCCTGCTCGCCGCGTTCATCTTCGAGGACGTGGGCGTCACGGCGTACAAGGGTGCCGCCCCGCTGATCAGCAACAAGACCTACCTCGAGGCGGCGGCCGGGATCCTGGCGGTCGAGGCGTACCACGCCGGAATCGTGCGCACCGCCCTGTACTCCAAGGGTCAGCAGGCCGCTGTTCAGAAGATCAGCGACGCCCGCGACTCGCTCGACGGCAAGCGGAGCCTCGACCAGGGCATCGGGGACAGCACGACGGCGAACCTGGTGCCGACCGACAAGAACGGAATCGCCTACTCGCGCGACCCGTTCCAGGTGCACAACATCGCGTACCTCACGACCAAGGCCAAGGGACGCGGTGGCTTCTTCCCGAAGGGCACCAACGGGGAACTGACCCGAAGCAAGAAGACGGCGTGATCGAGATGACCGCCATGTCGCTCGTTGCGCTCCTGATCTGGGTGGCCATGCTCTCGCGAGCGGCGTGGCTCGTGGCCCACCCGCACCGGCGCGTCGTCACGACCTGAGGCGCCGGAGCACGACGTCGCAGGGGTCGGCCCAAGGGCCGGTCCCTGCGGCATGTCGACTCCCTGACGAGATCGCGGGTTCGGAAGACATACCCCGCGGGTGAACATCTCGCCGGCCGGCCGGCCGGCCGGCCCGCGCGTCGCGGCGCTCGCTCCTGCTGGGCCTGGCCACCGCCCCGGTCCTGGCGGCGGCACCGAGTGCGTACGGCGGCCACGCCGAGGGCCGCCGTCCCGTGGTCGTGGTCGGCGCCGGCGTCGCGGGCATCGTCGCCGCGGACAGGTTGCGCCGGGCCGGGTACGACGTGCGGGTCCTGGAGGCACGGCGACGGCTGGGCGGCCGGATCCACACGTGGCGAGGCTGGCCGGGTTCGCCGCTGGACCTCGGTGCGTCCTGGATCCACGGGTTCGCGGCGGGCAACCCGATCACACCGATCGCGCACCGGGCAGGCGCCCCGGCTGGTTCCGTCGTCGTACGACTCCGGACAGGTGCGCATCGATCGGCGGCTGCGAGTCGCAGGCGTACGGGCGCACAGCAGTCGCTGGGCCCGGGTCGTCGAGGAGGCGGAGGGACTGGCCCAGCGAGAACCGCACGACGTGTCCCTGGCGGAGGCAGTACGCAGGCGGGTCGCCGAGCTGCAACTCACTCAGTTCGACAAGAACGAGCTGGCCTTCCACCTGAACGCCCACTACACGACCGAGTGGGGCGAGGATCCCGATGCCCTGTCGGCCCGCAAGATCGACGAGGGCAGGGAGTACGGCCCCACCGGTGAGGACGCGTTCTTCCCGGACGGCTACGACCGGGTGCCGGCGTACCTCGCGCGACGTGTGGACATCGAGCTGGGGGTCGTCGTCCGGCGCGTGCTTCTGCGCCACGACGGAGTTCGGGTCGAGACCAGTGCGGGGGCGATCCAGGCCCGAGCCCTGGTGGTGACGGTCCCGCTCGGAGTGCTCAAGCACGAGGCGATCGAGTTCGTCCCGGGCCTCCCCTCCAGCCATGGCCGAGCCATCGAACGGCTGGGTGTGGGGGTGCTGAGCAAGACCTTCCTCCGGTTCGAGCGGCCCTTCTGGCCGGTCGACCTGGACTGGCAGGAGTTCCTCGGTCCTCGTCACGGCGCGTGGGCCGAGTGGTTCAGCCTGGCCAGGACGGGCCCGCCGGTGCTGGTCGCCTTCCACGGAGGAGACCGGGCCACGATCGAGAGCGCTCCGGTCGATGAGGTCCGCAGCGATGCCATGCGCACACTGCGGTCCATGTTCGGCCGCGACGTCCCGGCCCCGGTGGCCGTGCGTACGACCGGCTGGTCACGCGACCGGTTCGCCCGCGGCTCCTACTCCACGAACGCCGTCGGCTCGACGCGCGCCGACCGAACCGCGCTCGGCGCCCCGATCGAGGGCCGGATCTTCTTCGCCGGCGAGGCGACCGAGCCGGACTACCACTCCACCGTGCACGGCGCGTACCGCACCGGGCTCCGGGTGGCTCGCCAGGCGCACGCCGAGCTCGCCTGAGGCTCAGCGCAGCTGCGGCAGGACCTCGTGCCCGTAGGCCTGGATCATGTCGAGGTAGTTGGGACCCATGTTGGCGACGTACACCTCGTCGTAGCCGGCCTTGACGTAGTCCTGCAGCTGCTGGACGTGCTGCTCGATGTCGTTGCCGGCCACGATGCTGTCCGCGGTGGCGTCCCGGGTGACGAGCTCCGATGCCTGCTCGAAGTGCTGCGGTGAGGGCAGCACCTGGGCGAGCTCGCCGGGCAGGCCGGCGTTCCTCCAGAGCCGATGCGCATGGTCGACGCCCTCGTCCTCGGTCTCGGCCCAGGCGACCTTCACGCCACCCTGCGCCGGCTTGTCGCCGGACTTCTCCTTGAACGCCGCGACGGCCGCGGCGTCGGCCGCGGTGTTGATGAACCCGTCGCCGACACGCGCCGCGACCTCCAGCGCCTTGGGTCCGAACGCCGAGACGTAGATCGGCGGAGGCTCGTCGGGCAGCGTGTAGATGCGCGCGGTGTCGGTGCGGTAGTGCTTGCCCTGGGTGGTCACCGGCTCCCCCTCCCACAGCTGACGGATGAGGTCCACCGACTCCTCGAGCATCTCCAGGCGTACGTCGGCCGAGGGCCAGACGTCACCGAGGACGTGCTCGTTGAGAGCCTCCCCGGTGCCGACCCCCAGGATGAACCTGCCCTCGAGCTGGACCGCCGCGGTGGCCGCCGCCTGCGCGATCACGGCCGGGTGGATCCGGGTCGTCGGACAGGTGACGGCGGTGGTCACCGGGAGCCGGCAGGCCTGGGAGAGCGCGCCGATCACGCCCCAGACGAACGGGCTCTGCCCCTGCTCGTCGTTCCACGGGTGGTAGTGGTCGCTGATCCACAGGGCCTCGAAGCCGGCGTCCTCGGCGGCGACCGCCTGCTCGACGAGCTGGGCGGGCGAGTACTCCTCGCAGGACAGGAAGTAGCCGAATCGCATGGACACAAGTACCCGGGGCCCACGCCCGCGAACCCACCCTTGGGGAGGGACACACGGTCACTCCGGGCTGTCGACGAACTCCTTGGTCTTGGCGATGGCGAAGCCCCATCCCTGCGCGAGGGTCGGCTTCGGCGGGATCGCCACCTCGTCGGCGTTGGTGACCACGTCGATCAGCACCGGCCCCGGGGTGGCCAGCCCGTCGCGGACTGCCGCGTCGACGTCGTGGGGGTCCTCGACCCGGATGCCGGTCAGGCCGATGGCCTCGGCGACACGGGCCAGGTCCGGGTTGTGCAGGACCGTGCCGAACTCCGGGAGGCCGACCTGCTCCATCTCGAGCTTGACCATGCCGAGCCGTCCGTTGTCGAACACGACCAGCTTGACGGGCAGGTCGTGGCTCACGGCGGTGATCAGGTCACCGAGCAGCATGGTGAGCCCGCCGTCGCCGCAGAACGCGACGACCTGTCGGCTCGGGTCGAGGGCGGAGGCGCCGAGGGCCTGCGGCATGGCGTTGGCCATCGACCCGAGGTTGTAGCTCCCGAGCAGCTGGCGTCCTGCCCGCATCGAGACGAAGCGCGACAGCCAGGTGGTGGCCATGCCGGTGTCGGAGGTGAAGATCGCATCCGGCGCGGCGTGCCGGTCCACGGCGGCGGCGAGCAGCTCGGGCCGGATCCGGTTCTCCGGGTTGTCGACCTTCCGGCGGAGGAGTCCGCGCGGCTTGTGCTCGTAGTCGGGGTCGAGGAACTGCTGCTGCCGCTCCTGCCAGGACTCGTACGACGAACGGGCGCGGTCGAGGTGGCTGCGGTCGGGCTTGGCCTCGACCATGGGGAGCAGCGCGGACAGACCCAGCTTCGCGTCGCCGACGACGGGGACGTCGACCGGGACCCGGCGCCCGATGTGAGCACCGCGAAGGTCGAGCTGGATGACAGTCTTGCCGGTGGGGAAGAACTCGCGGTAGGGGAAGTCACTGCCGACCATGAGCAGCACGTCCCCGTGGTCGAAGGCCACCTTGCTGGCGTGGTTGCCGAGCAGCCCTGACTGGCCGACCTGGTAGGGGTCGGCGTCGTCGAACGCGGTCTTGCCCTTGAGGGTGACCACCATCGGGGCCGACAGGTGCTCGGCCAGCGCGAGCACCTCGGCACGGGCGGAGGCCGCGCCCTGTCCGACCAGCAGGGTGACGGTGTCGGCGGCGTTGATGGCTGCCGCCGCGAGTCGCAGCGACTCCTCGCTGGGCCCCGCGGGTGGCGTCGGAGGGACGAAGCGCGGCACCTGCGGTGTCCTCGGGGAGGTCCAGGTCGCCCACGTCCCCCGGGATGGTCAGGACGGCCACGCCCTGCTCGCTCAGGGCGGCGTTGGCCGCCTGCTCGATCGCCCCGGGGATCTGGTCGGGGTTGGTCAGGGTGACGTTGAAGACGGCGACGTCGGCGAAAAGGACGTCGTTGTTGACCTCCTGGAAGAAGTCGGACCCGATGTCCTCGCGGGGCACCTGTCCGCAGATGGCGAGCACCGGTGCCTTCGACTTCTTGGCGTCGTACAGGCCGTTGAGCAGGTGGATGGCGCCCGGCCCCACCGTCCCCATGCACACCCCGAGCCGGCCCGTGAGCTGGGCCTGGGCGCCCGCCGCGAACGCGGCCACCTCCTCGTGGCGTACGCCGATCCAGGAGATGCGGTCCTCGCGCCGGATCGCGTCGGTCACCGGGTTGAGGGCGTCGCCGACGACGCCCCAGACCTGGGTGACGCCGTGGTCGGCCAACGAGGTGACGAGGAGCTCAGCGGTGGTGGTCACATCGTCGCAGTACCCGCGCGCACGTACTCCCATGGAGCGTCGAGAGGCTGCGCGGGCGTCTACGCGACGACGGCGGGGTCGGGCTCCTTCGTGGCGCACGGTTCGGCCTGGGGTCCGAGGCCCTGGCCCAACGCCCAGATGACAGCCTGGGACCGGCTCTGGGCGCCGATGCGCCGGTAGGCGGTGCGCACGTAGGTCTTGACGGTGTTGATGCTGACGTACAGGTGGGCCGCGATCTGGCGGTTGGTCAACCCGGCGGCGATGAGCTCTAGGATCGCGACCTCGCGCTGGGTCAGACCGGCAGCAGAACGGGCGGCGTCGCGGGACTGTCGGCGTACCGACCCGGGTGGGACCCGGCGGCCCCTGGCCGCGTGTACGACGCGCTCGAGCAGCGCCTCGGCCGTCACGTCGATCGACACCACGTCGGCCACTCCCATCGCAAGGACTCGTTCCGCGACCTCGGCACGGAACCCGGCCTGGACGGCGACCACGGGGGTGCCGCTCGCGATCAGCTGCCGCAGCTCCTGGTCGTCGGTGGCCTCGCGGGCGGCCAGGTCGTAGACCGCGACGTCGTGGCCGACCGGTCCAGCGCCGTTGCCACCACCGACGACGACGGCCCTATCGGGGTCCAGCTGGATGAGATGGGTCAGACCGGCGCGCGTGAGCTCGTGGCGGCTGATGACGGCGACCCGCAGCGGCTTGCACATGCTCCCTCCGTTTCGCAACAGGACGTGCCAGGACTCGGCGAACCGGCCGATGGCCGAGGTGGGCCCGTTCGCCGGGCCCACCTCGCCAGCGACGACGTGCGTCAGGCGCCGATGGCCTGGTGTGACGCGGCGGTCGATCGGGTGTCGATCTCGATCTTGCGCGGCCTGGCCTTCTCCGCGACCGGCACGACGAGGCGGAGTACGCCGCCGTCGTACCCGGCCTCGATCCGCTCGAGGTCGAGGTTGTCGCCGAGGACCAGCTGGCGGCTGAAGACGCCGCGTGGGCGCTCGCTGGCCAGCAGCTCCGAGTCACCGTTGCGGGCCATCCGCTCCGCGCGGACGGTCAGCACGTTGCGTTCGACGTCCAGGTCGATGCTCTCGGCACTGACCCCGGGCAGGTCGAACTCGATGACGAAGTGGTCGTCCTCACGCCAGGCGTCCATGGCCATCACCGCAGGACGGCTCGCGGTGCCGAGCACCTGCTGGGCGAAGCGGTCGAGGTCACGGAACGGGTCGGCGGTGCGCAGCAACATGGTTGTCCTCCTGGTTCGATAGCCGGTGTCGGTCTCGCATCAGCGATCTATATCGGTGGATGCAGATTTGTTATACTGCGCGAGGCAGGTGAAGGCAAGCGTTTCGGAGCAGGAAATTGGTAGCGAAGGATGCGGCGGTCTACGCCATCTCGGTGGCCGCCCGGATGGCGTCCATGGAGATCCAGAACCTCCGCGTCTACGAGCGCCACGGGCTGGTGTCGCCCGCTCGCACCGCGGGCGGGACTCGTCTCTACAGCGCCGACGACGTGGAGCGGCTGATCCGCATCGGCGAGCTGCTGGACGAGGGCCTGAACCTCGCCGGCATCGCGCGCGTCCTCAACCTGGAGGCCTCCGTGGACCGGCTGCGGGCCACGAACGCTCAGCTGAGGCGTCGCTGACCCGCGTGCGACTCCTGGTGAGTGGTCCATCGGGGTGTACCCGAAGACGGCTGACGCTTCTAAGGTGCTGGCAACCGGGGGTCGGGTGGTCTCTTCCACCCGCACCAGGGACGCCGGTTTCGGGTGGCCTGCTGTGCAGCACTCGAGCATCCGTCTGTGACCAGGTCCCAGTCAGGACGGATGTACCCGACCCGATCAGGGTCGGAAGACGATCTTGACCGCCCCGTCCTGCTTCTTCTGGAACGTCTCGTAGGCGTCCGGCGCCTCGTCGAGCGACAGGTGATGGGTGGCGAAGGTCTCGACGCCCAGCACGTCCTCGTCCTTGTTGAGCAGGGCGAGGATGTCGTCGCTCCAGGCCCTCACGTTGGCCTGGCCCATCCGGATCTGGACCTGCTTGTCGAACATCTGGAACATCGGCAGCGGGTCAGCGGCACCGCCGTACACCCCGACGACGGAGACGGTGCCCCCGCGCCGCACGGCGTCGAAGGCGGTGGTGAGTGCCTCCAGGCGGTCCACCCCGGCCTTCAGCATCAGCGGCTCCGCGAGCCGGTCGGGGAGCAGCCCGACCAGCTTCTGGACCGCCTTCACCCCGCCGGAGCCGTGGGCCTCCATCCCGACCGCGTCGATCACCGCGTCGGCGCCGCGGCCGGCGGTCCTGTCCCTCACGAGATCCGCCACCGTGGCGCCGTCGAGCCCGGTGATGTCGATGGTTTCCGCACCTCGCGCTGCCACGCGCTGCAGCCGCTCCGGCACGAGATCGGCCACCAGGGTGCGGTGCCCGCGGTGCATGGCGATCCGCGCGGCCATGTCGCCGATGGGCCCGGCGCCGAGCACCAGGAGCGTTCCGCCATCGGGGACGTCGGCGTACTCGACGGCCTGCCACGCCGTGGGCAGGACGTCGCTCAGGAAGAGGAACCGGTCGTCCGGCGGACCGCCCGGCACCTTCACCGCGCCGTAGTCGGCATGCGGGACGCGCAGGTACTCCGCCTGTCCACCTGGCACCTGCCCGTAGAGCTTGCTGTAGCCGAGAAGGCTCGCGCCCGTGCCGTGCGCGGTGTTCTGGGTGGTCTCGCACTGGCTCTGCAGCCGGCGCTCGCACATCCAGCAGTCGCCGCACGAGACGTTGAACGGAATCACCACCCGATCACCGATGTCGAGGTGCCGGATCGAGCTGCCTGTCGCCTCGACGGTCCCCATCGGTTCGTGGCCGACGATGTCGCCCGGCTCCATGAAAGGCGAGAGCACCTCGTAGAGGTGCAGGTCCGACCCGCACAGGCCGGACGACGTGACCCGGATGACGATGTCGGTGTCGGTCTCGATCTTCGGGTCGGGCACCCGCTCGACGCGGATGTCCTTGGGGCCCTGCCAGATCACTGCTCGCATGCATGCCCGGTCTCCCCGACGTGCCGGTGCATCCTCACCCTGAAGGGTGGCACGCGGTTGCCTCGACAACGGCGCGGTTACCGGTAGGCCATGAGCACCAACACGCGCGTGATGTCCGCCAGCCCCGACCAGGTCTGGGCCGTGCTGGCGGATGGCTGGCTCTACCCCCTGTGGGTGGTCGGCGCCTCCCGGATGCGCGACGTCGACGACACCTGGCCCCAGCCCGGCTCGCGTCTCCACCACTCCGTGGGGACGTGGCCGCTGCTCCTCGACGACGTGACCGAGGTGGCGGCGTGCCAACCAGGTTCGATGCTCGAGCTGAAGGCGCATGCGTGGCCGGCGGGCCGCGCCGATGTGCGGATCCGGCTCCGGCCACAGGGCACGGACACCGAGGTGGTCATCGAGGAGAACGCGACGCAGGGTCCTGCAGCGTTGATACCGAATGCCGTGGAGGACCCGCTCCTGAAGTGGCGCAACGTCGAGAGCCTGCGTCGACTGGCGTTCCTCGCGGAGCGTCGTCAACAGCCCGTCGCGTGATCGAGTACGACGCTGTCGTCGTCGGGTCAGGTCCCAACGGGCTGGTCGCCGCGAACCTGCTCGCCGACCGCGGGTGGTCGGTCCTGGTGCTGGAGGCGCAGCCGTCGATCGGTGGCTCGGTGGCCAGCGCAGAGGAGGTTCACCCCGGGTTCGTGCACGACACGTTCAGCTCGTTCTATCCCCTGGCCGCCGCCTCCCCCACCATCCGGTCGCTGCGGCTCGAGGAGCACGGGCTGGTCTGGCGGCATGCTCCGGCAGTGCTCGGCCATCCGTTCGTCGACGGCAGCTGGGCGCTGCTGCACCCCGACCGCGAGGTGACCGCGCGGCTCGCCGACGCCCAGCACGCCGGCGACGGCGACGCCTGGCTGCGGCTGTGCGACGAATGGGACGCCGTCGGCGAGCACCTGGTCGGCGCGCTGCTGACTCCGTTCCCGCCGGTCCGCCCCGCGCTCGGCCTCCTCGCCCGCTTACGCAAGGTGGGCGGGTTGCGATTCGTCCGCACGCTCCTGACGCCGGCCGCGGAGCTCGGCCGCTCACGGTTCGGTGGCGTCGGGCCACCGATCCTTCTCGCGGGCAACGCCGGCCACGCGGACATCCCCCTCGACGCCCCGGGCTCCGGGCTGATGGCCCTGCTGATGACCATGCTCGGCCAGACGTTCGGCTTCCCCGTGCCCGAGGGCGGAGCGGGCCGCCTCGCTGAGGCCCTCGCCCGCCGGCTCACCACCCAGGGCGGTCGGCTCGACTGCGATGCCGAGGTGATCGGCATCGACGTCGAGCACGGCCGGGCCGTCGGCGTCCGGACGTCGACGGAGCGGGTGGTGGCGCGGCGAGCGGTCATCGCCGACGTGAGCGCGCCCGCCCTGTTCGGCCGGCTGCTCGACCCGGACGACGTCCCATCGCGCGTCGCCCGCGGCATGCAGCAGTTCGAGCTGGACCCGGGCACCGTGAAGGTGGACTGGGCTCTCGACGGACGGGTTCCCTGGCTGACCGAGCCGGCGTACGCCCCCGGCACGGTCCACGTCGGCGACTCCGTCGGTCAGGTGACCACAGCATTGAGCCAGGTCCGCTCCGGGGCCATACCCGCCGCGCCGTTCCTGCTGGCCGGGCAGATGACCACGTGCGACCCGACCCGCTCACCTGCGGGCACCGAGTCGTTCTGGGCCTACACCCACGTCCCGCAGCAGACCCTCGAGGATGCCGGTGACGGCAGCGTTCGCGGCCTCTGGGACCGCGACGACTGCGAGCGCTTCGCCGACCGGATGCAGGCCCGGATCGAGCGGCTCGCACCCGGGTTCGGAAGCACGATCCGGGCGCGACGCGTGCTCGGTCCGCGCGAGCTCGAGGCGCGCAACGCGAACCTGATCGGCGGCGCCGTCGGCGGCGGCACCGCCCAGCTCCACCAGCAGCTGGTGTTCCGCCCGGTTCCGGGGCTGGGGCGCGCTGAGACCGGGGTCGCGGGGCTCTATCTCGGGTCGGCGGCCGCGCACCCGGGCGGTGGCGTGCACGGCGCACCTGGCAGCAATGCCGCCCGCGCCGCACTTCTGCACCACCGACTGCGTCTGGGGCGTCGCTGACGCGTCGCATCCCCGAGCGGCCGGTCAGCAGACCTAGACTCCGCGCGATGCTTACCTATCTGCTGCTGAGCGGGCCGGGCGTCGCCGGTCGCGATGCGGCCGGCCTCGATGCGCAGGTGCGGGCGGCGGCTCCGCAGGTGCTCCTCCAAATCGCCGAGGCCGCGCTGTGGGCCGACGATGCCGGCGGCTGCCTGTTGTGGACGTGGGAGTCCGCGACGGAGAAGGTCGGAGGCAGCCATGTGCATGCCACCGAGCGCGGCGTGCTCGCTCTGGCCGGGAGCGCGTGGTCGCGCAGGTCCTGGGAGACCGCGGCGTCCCTGGCGGAGACCGGTGACTTGTCTGCGGACCCGGCCGAGATGCGCAACGGGCTGACGGGGAGCTTCTCGGCGGTGTCGATCAGCGCCGGTGGCCGGGGGTTCGTGACCACGGACGCGACCGGGACCGGGCACGTCCACCTGGCCAGAGGGGCCGACATCTGGGCGGTCTCGAACCGGGCACCTCTGGCCGCTATCGGTCTGCACGGTCGCTGGGAACCGGACGTCGAGTCGCAGGCCTGGATGGCGATGCACGCGTTCTTCGACGCCGCGAGCACCTCGGTGAAGGGGGTCGAGCTCGTACCGGCCAGCTCGGCCGTGACGGTGTCCCCCGGGACCCTCCCGGTCCTCGACGTCGGTACGACGCCGTGGGAGGTCGGCGCGTTCTCGTCCATCGGTGTCGCGGAAGCGCTCGACGACGCCGCGCACGCGCTCATCGAGCAGGCCGCGACCATCGCGTCGACCACGGTGGCGACGCCCGTCGTGAGCCTGTCCGGCGGCAAGGACTCCCGGCTGGTCCTGGCCGCATTCCAGGCCGCGGGCTGCGCGGGCGACGTCAAGTTCCGCACGATGGGGATGCCTGGCGCCTCGGATCGTGAGACCGCCGTACTCCTCGGCGAGGCCTACGGGCTCGACCTCGAGATCCAGGAGCCTGGGGTGGACACGGGCCCGACATTGCTCGAGGTCGACCAGCGCGTCCGCCGCCACGCGTTCCAGACCGCCGGCATGTTCGGTGCCTGGAACCTCCAGGGCTTCTACGGCAACAGCACCGAGATCAACGCGACCGGGTTGTACGGCGAGATGATGCGGACCATCTACCGGTTCGATCACCCGTTGGACACCCCGAACCAGGCGATCGACCACCTGCAGAACGGCATGGGCTGGGACCGCCAGCGCATGCTCCGACCGCAGGTGCGCGAAGCCCTGGACGAGAAGCTTGCGTCGTGGGCCCGAACCCGGATGTCGCAGGGCTGGACCCCACGCAGCCTCCTTGACCTCTTCTACGCGGAGATGCGGGTGCGCCGCTGGTTGGGCACCGCCGAGGAGACCAACACCCTCAATGCGACCGCCAACCTCCTGCAGCTCAAGGAGTGCATCATCGCCGGGTTCGCCGCCGAGCCCGACGCCCGGAGCCGCGACGAGCTGCACTACCGCCTCATCGAGCGGCTGGACCCGTCCCTGCTCACCGTGCCGCTCGCCAACGTGCACTGGGACTCCTCGCTGGCCGAGCCCGACAGCCCCAACAACCCCACGCCCGTCCATTCGACGGTCGAGGGCTCCGAGGCGTGGCAGATCCGAGGCTGGAACTCCTATCGACGGCTGATCGCGGCCGAGCTGCTGGCCAGCGACAACGCCCTGCACGAGATCCTCGACCAGGCGCGCGTCAAACGAGTGATCTCGCGCCCGCGCAGTCCGGGGCGCGTGGCCCAGCTCTGGGCCACCTGGGCCGGGTCGATCTGGGTCTCGGGTGGCTATGAGATCTTCCCGTGGAACGGACCCTCCACCCCAGCGACGGTCGCGCCGTCGCGACTGATCGCCGCGCTGTCGCTGCCCGTCAACCCGAGGCGCAGGAAGCCGGGGCCAGCAGCCCCGGCACGTGAACCGCAGACCGTCCCGGGCGGCCGCGCCTCGCGCTGGAAGGCACGCTTGGAGCGGGCGCTCCGGCGGTGAGCGTCACGAGTCAGACGCCGTAACGCTCGTTGACCTGGAAGCTCCGCGCGACCGATCGGGTGCCGATCTGGGCGAACGGGATCGGGCAGCACTCCGCTTCGGCGCACTGCATCAGGTCGTCGCAGCCGGCGTCGCGGGCCGCGACGAGGCTGTCCCGGATCACCCCGAGGTCGGCGATCCGCTCGTCGATCTCGACGAGCTTGGCCTCCGCGCGGGGCTGCAACCCCGCGCCGGCACCGTGTCGGTGACGCCCCGCCACGAGGAGCTCGGCAACCTCGTCGAGGCTGAACCCCAGCCGCTGCGCCGCCTTGATCACCCGGAAGATCGTCACGGCGTCGCTGTCATAGACGCGGTGCCCGCCGGGGCTCCGGTCCGGCTGGGGGATGATCCCGCGTCGTTCGTAGTAGCGCAGCGTTTCGACATTGACACCGACGGCCTCGGCGACCTGGCCCGCGCGGAGTGCCGTGCTCATGCCGCGCCTCCGACCCGGGCCGCTGCCCGGTCCTTGAGCGCGGCCAGGACGGGCGCGTGAGCGGCGCCGGTCGAGACGGTCATCGAGACGGTCCCGTCGCCGATGGAGAGGTCGAAGGTGAAGAACGAGCAGCACCCGGTCTCCTTCACCGCGAGGCCGGCCGCCCTGGCCGCAGCCCCGGGGCGGCCCCGCAGCTCGAAGCGCAGCCGCTCGGGCGAGACCTGCTCCACGCCGGTGACGTCCTCCGCGAAGAACGCATCGAACTCGGCGCGACGCAGCGGCTGCTCGACGGTGGGGAGCGTGCACGCGATGGGGAACCAGTCGTCGTCGGTGGCCAGCAGGTTCTCGGTCATGCTTCGACGATAAGTCCGTACCCCGGTACGGAATGCAAGTGCTCTTGACCGCGTGGACCTTCGACTGGTTCGAGGGGGGCTCGGCGTGCGTCACGCTGGCCCGGGTAGCGCCGAGGACCGACGAGGACCGGCCAGCAGATCTGTCTTGCGCATCACATTGACACGATCGGCTTGACCTTGACGCAGCGTCAGGGTTCCACACTCGATTCATGACCACTTCAGCCATCACTGCGGCCGGGCTCACGAAGGCCTTCGGCGACCACGCGGTGCTCGACGGCATCGACCTCGACGTGCCGGCCGGCACCGTGTTCGCGCTCCTCGGGCCCAACGGCGCGGGCAAGACCACGACGGTCCGCATCCTGTGCACCCAGCTCCCCCACGACTCCGGCAGCGTGACCGTCGCCGGGCGCGACCTGGCGACCGATCCCGACGGAATCCGCGCGGCGATCGGGGTCACCGGCCAGTTCTCGGCCGTCGACACCCTGATGACCGGACGCGAGAACCTGCGACTCATGACCGACCTGTGGCGCCTCGATCGGTCCGAGGCGGCCGCCCGGGCCGAGGAGCTGCTCACGCGGCTCGACCTGCTCGACGCCGCCGACCGGGTCGCGTCGACGTACTCCGGCGGCATGGTGCGCCGGCTCGACCTCGCGATGACGCTCATGAGCCGTCCGGAGGTCGTCTTCCTGGACGAGCCCACCACCGGCCTCGACCCGCGGAGCCGCCGGACGGTGTGGGAGATGGTCGAGGAGCTGGTCGCCGGCGGCGTCACCGTGCTGCTCACCACACAGCAGCTCGAGGAGGCCGACCGGCTCGCGGACCGGATCGCGCTGCTCGATGGCGGACGGATCGTCGCGCAGGGTACGCCGGACGAGCTCAAGCGCTCGGTGCCCGGCGGTCACCTGCGGCTCGACTTCGCCAACGACGCGTCGCGACAGGCGGCGCTCTCGGCGCTGGGTGACGGTGCGCGGCCCGTGACTGGTTCGGTCGCGGTGGACGTACCCGGCGACGGCAGCGTCCGACAGGTGCGGCAGGTGCTGGACCGCCTGGACGTGGCAGGGGTCGACGTCGCGCAGCTGGCGATCCGCACCCCGGATCTCGACGACGTCTTCCTGGCCCTCACCGGCCGGGCCACCACCCATGACGACGCTGCGTCCGATGACGCGCAGGAGCTGGAGACAGTCAGATGAGCCTCACCCTTGCCGTGACCGACTCGGCCACCATGCTGCGCCGCAACCTGCTGCACATGCGGCGCTACCCCTCGCTCACGATCATGCTGCTCGGTCAGCCGATCCTGTTCCTGCTGCTCTTCGTGTTCGTCTTCGGCAACACCCTTGGGGCCGGGATCGCCGGGGCCGGCGGTGGTCGGGCGGAGTACCTCACCTACATCACGCCGGCCATCGTCGCCATGGCCGTGGCCAGTGTCGCGCTCGGCACGGCGGTCTCGGTCGCATCCGACATGACCCAGGGCATCGTCGCTCGCTTCCGCACCATGCCGATCTCGCGGGTGTCCGTCCTCGCCGGTCACGTCGGCGGTGCCCTCGTGCAGACCGCGCTGGCGGTCGCGGTGTCGATCGGCGCCGCCCTGGCCCTCGGCTACCGGCCCGAAGCCGGCGTCGCGGACTGGTTCGGCGTCGTGGGCATCGTGCTGCTGCTGGCCCTCGCGATGACCTGGCTGACGGTGGCCCTAGGCGTACTGGCCGACAGTGTCGAGACCGCGAGCAACACCCCGATGCCGCTGGTGCTGCTGCCGTTCCTCGGCAGCGGGTTCGTCCCGACGGACTCGATGCCGGTCGGAGTGCGCTGGTTCGCGGAGTACCAGCCGTTCACTCCCGTGATGGAGACGCTGCGCGGACTGCTGGCCGGGAACCCGTCCGCCGGCGACGCCCTGCAGGCGGTCGCCTGGTGCGTGGCCATCACCGTCCTCAGCGCGGTCTGGGCGGTTCGCTTGTACCAGCGCAAGGTGACGGGGTAGGCGTGATGGGGAACTCTGGGTGGATGCCAGCGTCGTTCAGGTCGTGCGATGGCCAGGCGCCGGCGCGCAGGGAGACTGGGCGTCTTCCAAGGGTCGGCGACGCCGCCAGCGTGCGTGCCTGGGCGGCGCCTGGCGCCGCCCAGGGTTTCCCATCACGCCTTGGAGCGGTGCCGTGCTGACCATCTCCGAGGTTGCCGGCTACGCGGGCGTCACCGTCCGCGCGGTCCGGCACTACCACCAACGCGGCCTGCTCCCCGAGCCACCGCGCGACAGCTCGGGCTACCGCAGGTACGGCGCGGGCGACGTCGTTCGCCTCATCCGGATCCGCACCCTGGCGGAGGCCGGCGCACCGCTGGCCCGGGTGCAGGAGCTCCTCGACGCGACGCACGAGGGGTTCGGCGAGGCGGTCGCCCAGATCGATGCCGAGCTCCGCGCGAAGATCCGCGACCTGCAGGAGCACCGTCGCCGGATCGCCTCGCTCGCGGCCGGCGACACCCTCGCGGTCCCGGCGGAGGTCGTCACGTACCTCGACAAGCTGCGGGCCGCCGGAGCCTCGGAAGCGATGGTCGAGGCCGAGCGCGACGCCTGGATCCTGATCGCCGCGCGCTGGCCGGAGAAGATCCCCGAGTTCATGGTCGACAAGATGGGCCAGCTCGACGACCCGAGGACCGTGAAGCTCTACCAGCTGATCGGTGAGCTCGCGGAGAACGGGGTCGACGACGATCGGCTGGTCGCCGTGGCCGACCTCGTGGCCGAGATGGCCGAGGAGTCGGCCCAGCGCGGCGAGCTGGACAAGCAGAGCGAGGAGATGAACGACGACGCGTTCGTCGCCCTGCTCGACTCGTTCGCGTCCGACGCGCATCCGATGGTCGAGCGCCTCCAGGAACTGATGGCCGAACGCGGCTGGACGGGCTGGAGCCGCATGGAACGAGCGGCCGAGCCGGGCTGATCAGCCCGCCGGAGCCCCCGGCGTGGCCGCCACGCGCCGCATCCAGTGGTAGGCCACGGGCTGGCCGGCGTTGAAGGTCGCTGCTTCCTCGTCGCTCATCGCGACGAAGCCGACGCTGGCGTAGCAGCCGATGCCCACGTGGTTGTCAGGGCGGACGCGGAGGAAGACCTCCGACAGCTCGAAGGCGCGGGCGGCGGTGACCAGCTCGACGGCCAGGGCGCGACCGAGGCCCTGGCGCCTGAGGGCCGGGTCCACGACCAGGTGGGCGAGCTCGACCTCGTCCTCGTCGACCTCCACCCAGAGCTCGCCGTAGGCGACGGGCTCTCCGTCGCGGAGCAGCAGGTGTCCGGTGATGTCGGGATCGCTGTGCCAGCCCGCCAGGACGGCGTCAGGATCGGTCGCGCCGGCAGGCACCCACTCGCGGGAGAACTCCGATGCCGCGCACCACTCGACGACGCGGGCCGCGCAGCTGCCGTCAAACGGCACCAGGGTCAGGCCGGTCGTCACGGTCCGTCCGAGGTCGCGACCTGCGCGGGGGCCGGGACCCGGCAGGGCTGCGGCGCGCCGTCGCAGCACGGCTCGATGTAGAGGCACGAGGGACAGCGGTTGTGCGCCTGCTCGGCGTACATCTGGGTCGAGCAGAACGGGCACGGCAGGTCGAGGGCCACGTGCCCAGCATGGACCGATGGTCCCTGACGTTCTGGTCGCGCGCCGCGGCGTGTCGCGACACAGGGACTATCCGTCCGCCGGCGCACCCGACGTGAGCCCGAGCGCCTTCGTCAGCTCCTCGGAGAGCGACGCGGCGTAGACGGTGGTGAGGTGGCCGCGGTCGCGGTAGGGCAGCACGTCGCCGATCACCGTCGGGCAGGCGCCGTCCCAGCACAGCCACTTGGTGGGGTCGACGACCTCCGTGCCGGTCTCGTCGGCGGCCTGCACCGACAGGTTCGCGTCGACCACGGAGGCGGGCAGCGGGGTGAAGATGCAGTCCCCGAGGTCGTTGCCCTTCTTGGTGAGGCACTCGTCGGGCAGGTCCTCGGACTTCGGTACGTCGCGCAGCAGGACCGTGCGCTGGGCCGTGGTCGAGAGGCGGGTGAAGAGGTCCACGTAGCCGTCGCGCGCGGCGGCGTCGATGCCGTCCTTCGGGATCCGGTTGCCCTCGTCGTCGTAGAGGACCGGGTTGGGCCCGCTGGACGCGACGACGACCAGGTCCGGGTCGAGGGTGGCGATCTGGTCGAGCGCCCAGTCGCGGAAGTCGTCGCAGTCCGGCCACAGCGGCGAGCCGGGCACCAGCTCTCCGACCGACACCAGCGTGGCCGAGCAGTTCGGCTTCACGAAGTAGTAGGTGCGGTAGCCGAGCTCCTCGCCGATGTCGTCGAAGGCCGGGACCCACATCCGGGCGTGGCTGTTGCCGAAGACCACGATGGTCCGGTCGGCCTCGGCGTCGCCACGCGGGCAGAGCTTCCCCCACTCCTTCTCGTAGTTGCAGTCCCCCAGGTCGGGCTCGTCGTCGCGGACGGTGAGGATGTCCGGCTTCAGGTCGCTCGGGATGGCCATGTCGTGCCGGGCCGCGATCACGGAGGCCTGCACCAGCGCGATCGTCTTGTCCTTGTCGAGCTCGACCTTCGACGGGTCCTTCACGCCGAAGTTGGTCAGGGAGATCGCCGGGTTGTCGCCGAGCGCTCCGGAGGCGTACTCGCTGTAGTAGTGGCCGCCGACCGCGACCGCCGCGACGATCGCGACGGCCGCCGGATAGAGCGTGAGCGCGCGGCGGACCGGGAACCGCCTCGGGGACCGGAACGGCGTCTCGACGTAGCGGAACGTGAGGGCGGAGAGCACGAAGATCACGGCCACGCAGAGGGCGGTCCGCCAGAAGCCGAGGCCCGCGTCCAGCCTGCGTTCGGCGATGATGAGCACCGGCCAGTGCCAGAGGTACAGCGAGTAGGACCAGTCCCCCACCACGCGCATGGGCAGTACGCCGAGCGCGCGCACCGGGAGCGGCTGGGCGGCGCCGCTCTCGGCGGAGCCACCGGCGCCGGCGAGCAGCACCAGCGCCGACCCGACCACCGGCACGGCGGCCGCGGAGCCCGGGAACGCGGTGTCGTCGCCGTAGGACACGCAGGCCACCGCGATCAGCAGCAGACCGGCACCGCAGACCAGCCCGCGCACCGGGCCGGACAGCCGCCCCGCCACCGAGGTCGCCACGAGCGCGGTCAGTGCCCCCAGGCCGAGCTCCCACGCGCGCGCCGGCGTGGAGAAGTACGCCGCCAGCGGGTCCGACGACGTGCTCACGACCGACCAGACGAACGACGCCACGGTCACCAGGAGCAGCACCCCGAGGACCAGCCGCTTGGGGAGCGCGCGACGGCCGGCGACGAGGACGAGCACCAGCAGCAGCGCCGGCCAGACCAGGTAGAACTGCTCCTCGACCGACAGCGACCAGTAGTGCTGCAGCGGCGAGGGAGGCTCCTCGGCGGCGAAGTAGTCGGTGCCGACCGCGGCGAAGTGGATGTTTGCGGCAAAGAACACCGCCCACAGCGAGTCCTTGACCACCTCGACCAGGTCGATGGCGCTCAGCCAGATCGCCGAGGCCGCGACCGTCGCGACCGTGACCAGGGTGGCGGCCGGGAGGATCCGCCGCGCGCGCCGTGCGTAGAAGCCCGGGATCGACACCCGCCCGGACCTCTCGACCTCGCGGAACAGCAGCTGGGAGATGAGGAAGCCGGAGATCACGAAGAACACGTCGACCCCGACGAAGCCGCCGGGCACGAACGGCACCGACGCGTGCGAGGCGATCACGGTCAGCACCGCGATCGCGCGCAGCCCCTGGATGTCGTCCCGGTGCCGCAAGGTCGGCACGGGGCGCGTGGCCGTGTCGGTCACTGCGGTGCGGCCGTGGCGTCGGTCGGCCCGAGGTGGATCTGCCCCTCGAGCTCGTCGGAGAGGTAGGCGGCGTACGTCTGGCTGATGTGGGTCCGGTCGCGGTGGGCGATGTAGTCGCCGACGACGCTCGGGCAGAGCCCGTCGGCGCAGAACCACGACGCCGTCTCGACGAACTCGACCCCCTTGTTGCTTGCCGCCTGGCGCAGGGAGTCGATGTAGGTCAGCGAGACCTTGTCCTCCGGGGACAGGCAGCCTTTGAGCGTCGCGTCGCGCTCGGAGAGGCAGCGGCCGGGGTGCTCCATGACCGCGGGCGGGTCACCGATCACGATGACCCGGCCGGCGTTTGGCGACAGGTAGTCGATCTCCCGCTCCATGCCCTCGCGGTAGAGCGTCGCCATCGTCGCCTCGTCGTTGACCAGCTGGCCGTCGTCGCTGGTGAAGCCGCGCCGGTTGGCCTCGGACCCGAGCAGCACGACGTCGGGTTGCAGCTCCTCGACCTGCTCGCGCGCCCAGTCCTGGAAGGCCTCGCAGTCGGTGCTGGGCCCGCCGTGCACCATCCACGGCGTGACGTCGGACGAGGGGCAGCCCTCGCGGATCAGAAAGTACGCCGTGTAGCCGAACCGCTGGGACAGCTCGTCGAGCGCCGGCACCCACTGCCGGGCGTGGGAGTCGCCGATCAGCACCAGCGTCCTGTCGCCCTCGGTGTCGCCGCGGGGGCAGAGCGGCCGGTTGTCGTTGATCTCGAAGTACTGGCACTTGCCCAGGTCGGGGATGTCGGTGCTGAGGTCGAGCAGCGACGGCTTGAGGTTGGCCGGGATGTCGTAGCCGTCCTGGGCCGCCTTGACCGAGGCCCGGACGAGTGCGACGACCTGGTCCTGCTGCTGGACGCCGTCGCCGAACTTCTCGACCGTGATCGGCGGGCCGCCGTCGTTGAGCTCGTTCTCGACCACCGTGTTGGCCGCGGCCAGCATCGGCAGCGTCACGATCACGACCGCCGGGTAGAGGAGCGCGCCGCGGAGCCGGCGCACGCGGAACACCTGAGCCCTCCGGACGGGGTTCTCCACGAAGTAGTAGCTCGCGGCGGAGAGCGGCACGACGGCGGCCATCACCAGCGCACCGCGCCAGCCGACGGCCGGCCGCCACGCCTCGGTGGCGATGATCAGCGCGGGCCAGTGCCAGAGGTAGAGCGAGTAGGACCAGTCCCCCAGCGCCCGCATGGGCGGGAGCGACAGCAGCCGCTGCGGCCCCCACGACGCGGCGCGGAGGCCGCCGGCCAGCAGCGCGGCGGTGCCGACGACGGGCAGCGCAGCGGCGTAGCCGGGGAAGACGGTGGCGCTGGTGAAGACGAGCGACGCGAGCACCACCGCGGCCAGGCCGCCCCACGACAGCAGCGCCTGCACGGCCGGTTTGAGCAGGATCAGTCGCGTGCCCAGGCAGGCGATCAGGGCGCCGATGCCGAGCTCCCAGGCACGCGTGAAGGGCGAGAAGTACGCCGAGACCGGGTCGGTCGTGCTGTAGGACACCGAGTAGGCGAACGAGATGCCGACGATCACCACCAGGGGCGAGACGCCCAGGTCTCGGACTCGTGGGCCGAGGCTGCGCTGGCCCGCGCTGCGTCTGGCCCGCCACGCGGCGTACAGGCAGAGCAGGAGGACGAGCAGGGGCCAGACGACGTAGAACTGCTCCTCCACCGCGAGCGACCAGTAGTGCTGCAGCGGTGAGGGCGGGGTGTCGTTCTGGAAGTAGTCGGTGCCGTCGTGGGCGAGCTTGAAGTTGGCCGCGAAGAACGTCGCCCAGAGCGCGTCCTTGATGGCGCCGTTGGCCTCCACCGCGCTCAGGAAGTAGATGCCGAAGCCGACGGTCGCGACGATCACCAGGGTGGCCGCGGGCAGGATCCGGCGCGCCCGGCGGGCGTAGAAGCCGAGCAGGGAGACCCGGCCGGTGCGCTCGGCCTCGGAGACCAGCAGGCCGGTGATGAGGAAGCCGGAGATCACGAAGAACACGTCGACGCCGATGAAGCCGCCGTGAAAGGGACCGATCCTCGCGTGGTCCAGGATCACGAGCAGGACGGCCAGGGCTCGGAGCCCCTGGATGTCCTGTCGGAAGCCCGGATTCATGGCCGCCATCGTAGGTCGGGAGGCCCCTCCGACCCGCTTCGGCACGACGGTTCAGACGGCCCGTTCGTAGATGGTCAGGTCGTGGGCAAAGTGCGCCTCGAGCCGGGATCGGGTGGCGGCGTCCATCTCGCCCTCGCGGGCCGGGGACACGTTGGTGGGTTCGAGAGCGGGAGCCGGGATGCCGAGCCGCTCGGACATCCAGGCGGTCGCAGCGTCGAGGTGCTCGTAGCGGTAGAGCCGGTCCACGATGACGGTGCCCTCGGCGTCGGTGACGAAGTTGGACGACGTCCCGAGCGGCACGTCACCGCCGATCAGCCGGTCCGCGAACTGCGCGAAGGACAGGTCCCCGGTCCAGTTCGGCTGGCCCTCCGCCTCGGGCCGGGAGCGGTACTTCCACCACGAGACCGCGCGATCGAGCGGGTGCCGGACCAGGCACATCGTCTCGTAGGAGTTCCGCGGGTGGCCGTAACGCTCGAGCCACGGCGCCATCGTGGCCTCGAACGTCACCGCGCTCATGTGCTTCATCCCCGGCGGCTGCCGGAACAGGATCATCGCGTGCCGCGCGAAGTGCTTCTGCAGCACCGTCGACCCGGCCTTGGGCATCGACAGGAAGACGAAACCCCGGTCGGCGAAGCACATCACGCGTCCATCCTGCCCGTCGCCGCGCATCGATGGTGATGAGGGCGCCGACGCCCGCGCTGGGACCTGCCCACTGCTGGTCGAGCGATACCCCCGCAGCGAAGGCTGGGAGCCGACCCTGCGGACATCTCGACAAGCTCGATGAGCGGTGATCGAGTCCCAGCCCGGCTCACCCGGTTTCGAGACGGGCGCAGAGCGCCCTCCCAACCACCGGTGGTTGAGGAGGTTGCGCTAGCAACCGTCTCGAAACCCCGCAGCCCGCGCTGGGACCCGCTCCCCCGCTGGTCGAGCCTGTCGATACCCCGCAGCGAAGGCTGGGAGCCGACCCTGCGGACATCTCGACAAGCTCGATGAGCGGTGATCGAGTCCCAGCCCCGGCTCACCCGGTTTCGAGACGGGCGCAGAGCGCCCTCCTCAACCACCGGTGGTTGAGGAGGTTGCGCTAGCAACCGTCTCGAAACCCCGCAGCCCGCGCTGGGACCCGCTCCCCCGCTGGTCGAGCCTGTCGAGACCACCGCCGCGAGGGCTGGGAGCCGACCCGTCGGTCAGCGGGCGGCGGAGCGGACGAGGCTGGGCCCGAGGGCGGCGTTCAGGACCGAGCCCGGCTTGAACCGGTTGCGGCGGGCGTCGTCGAGGTAGACGGAGGCTCTCGTGCTGACGATCACCATCGCGCCGACGCGGACCTGTGCCGGGTCGCCGAGGCACGCGGGCGGCACCGTGACGGAGACCTCCGGCTTCTTGGCTGCGGCTGCGCCGGTCAGTCCTTCACAGGTGATTGCCTTCAGCTCCTGGAAGAACCGGAAGCTGAGGTTTCCCTTCCGGCGCACGGCGGCCGCTACATAGTTGGCGCCGTCCACATTGATGCGCCAGGAGAAGATCACGCCGGGGCGGAGCTCTCGGACCCTGGTGCTGAGGACGAGCGCAGCGGCGTACCGGTCCTTGGTCCTCAAGATGTCCGCCGCCGGGAAGTCGACGCCCTGGCAGGTCGTGCAGGGGCGATAGCCGGCTCGCGGCGTCTGCACCACGTCGCGCCGGGTGTCGGTGTCACGGTGCGCCGAGGGTGCCGCCGCCGGCGCAGAAAGAGGCAGGCTCACCAGCAGTCCTGAGACCAGCCCGGCGGCCAGCAGAGCTATTCGCATGACTCCAGCGTCGCGTCGTCGCGGGCCTCGTCGCCCAGGCGCTGGGCCAGGTCGACGTACGGCAGCACCACGCTGGCGCCGCCGACGTTGCCGATCCCGCCGAGCACGACGCACGTGGTGATCAGCGAGGGCTTCACCGCGGCCGCGGCCCTGGCCAGCCGGTAGAGCTCGGACGGCGAGGCGTTGGTCGCCATGTTCTCCATGGCCGACAGAACGCCCTTCTCGATGAAGCCCTGCACGCTCGCCCGCTCGCGGATCTTGGCCTGGATGCCGCGCAGGACGCGCTGCTGGTTGGCCGAGCGGTCGAAGTCGCCGCGCAGCAGGGTCTTGCGGATCCTGGAGAAGGTCAGCGCGAGATAGCCGTTGAGGTGCAGCTTGCCCTCCTCGAACCCTTGGGGCTTGAGATAGGTGTCGCTGAAGTAGGTCGGGTTGTCGACCTCGATGCCACCGATGTCGTTGACCATGTTCTTGAACTTCTCGAAGCGGGTCACGAACACGTAGTCCGGCTGGATCCCGATCAGGTTGCCGACCGTCTCGCCGAGCAGCTCGGGGCCGCCGTAGTAGAGCGCGGCGTTGATGCGCTCGCTGCCGACCCCCGGGATGGACACGTAGGAGTCGCGCGGGATGCCGATCGAGGCGGCCGCCCCGGTCTTGGTGTTCATCCCGATCAGCTGGAGCGCGTCGCCGCGCACCCGGGTCATGTCCTCTCCGGGGCGGGCGTCGGAGCCGACGGCCAGGATCCACACGACATCGGGGCTGACGTCGACCGAGGTGGCGTTCTTGAGCTTGACCAGCGCGAGGTCGGTCGGCTTCACCGAAGACGTCGGCGCCATGGTGGTGCACAGCGCGACCACAAGACCGAGCGCGAGGAGGCGAATCGTCCGCCAGAGGCGGGGTCGGGACGTGCTCACAGCTTCACCGCCTGGTCCACGTCGTAGCCGAAGACCTTCCACTCGCCCTTGTCCTTCGCCAGGTAGAGGGAGCCGTGCACACGCAGGTGCTCCTCGAGCTCGCCCTTGGTGTCGAAGTCGAGGACGAAGTTGGCCGTCACCCCGCGGGGGTGACCGTCCGGGGCGAACACGTCGAGGCGTACGCGCCGGTTGGTCGCAGTCGCCGTGTCGATCTGGTCGGCGATGCCGGCGCTGCTGAGGAGGTCGAGGTCACGCTCCGCGTCGGCGGCGGCGTCCTTGGTGAACGCCGCGAACGCCGCGGAGAAGTCCGAGCGCGGGAAGTCGCCGAGGAAGGCCTCGTCGAACCAGGGGTCGATCACCGCGGTGACGCCGTCGAGGACCTTGGTCTGGCGTGCGGCGTCCATGCCTTCGCCGTGCTCGATCGTGATCGTGGTGGCCACTCCGGGCACGTCCGCTCCGCGGCTGCCGGGGGACGCGTCGGGGCTGTCGCCGATGTCGTCGCCGGAGTCGCAGCCCACGGCGCCGGCGAGCAGCAGCACGGCGACCCCACTGACCAGCGCAGACCGCGCCCGGGGTCGGGTGACGGACGTCATGGGGACAGCCTCACATGGAGGGCCACCTCGACCCTGCATTTGCTGGGATGGAGGACTAACGTTGAGGACCGAAGGACCCCTGGCAGACCAACCTGGCAACAAGACCGCAATCACCACCCACCTGTGCGTATGGAAGAGGCGAAGCACGCCGTGCCCGAAACGACCCCCTCACCTTCGTCGAGCAACGTCTCGTCGGCCACCGTGCCGGAGGAGTTCGGAGCCAACGAGTGGCTCGTCGAGGAGATGTACGAGCGGTTCCAGGCCGATCCGTCGAGCGTCGAGCAGACGTGGGTCGACTACTTCAAGGCGCAGGGAAAGGTGGTTTCGGGCGGCGCCAACGGCGGCCCCTCGACCAGCACCAACGGCAGCGCCACGACGGCTTCGGTCACGGCCTCGGCCACGACCACCACCGAGGACAAGCCCGAGGCGAAGAAGGTCGAGCCGAAGCCCGAGCAGAAGAAGCCCGAGCAGACCGCCCCGGCGGCCCACGTCGACCCGACCCCGACACCTGCCCCGGTCGCCAAGCCGCGTCCGGAGTCCAAGGCGGCGGAGCCGGCCAAGGGCACGACCAGCCCGGTCCCCAAGGAGCAGCCGCCGACCGCCCAGACCGACGCCAGCGACGAGCCGACCTACACCGTGCTCCGCGGCGCCCCGGCCCGCACCGTGGCCAACATGGACGTCTCGCTCACCGTGCCGACGGCGACCTCGGTGCGGTCGGTGCCGGTCAAGCTGCTCTGGGACAACCGCACGGTCATCAACAACCACCTCGCCCGCGCCCGCGGCGGCAAGGTGTCGTTCACCCACCTGATCGGCTACGCGCTGGTCAAGGCGCTCCGGGCCACCCCGGAGATCAACGTCGGGTTCGACGTCGTCGACGGCAAGCCCAACCTGGTCAAGCCCGCGCACATCAACCTCGGCCTCGCCATCGACATGCAGAAGCCCGACGGCACCCGCCAGCTGCTGGTGCCGTCGATCAAGGGCGCGGAGAAGATGGACTTCGCGGCGTTCTGGACGGCCTACGAGGACATCGTGCGCAAGGCCCGCGACAACAAGCTCACGGTCGAGGACTTCCAGGGCACCACCATCTCGCTGACCAACCCGGGCGGCATCGGCACCAGTCACTCGGTCCCCCGCCTGATGAAGGGACAGGGCGCGATCATCGGCGTCGGCGCGATGGAGTACCCGCCGGAGTGGCAGGGCGCGTCCGAGGACGCCATCGCGCGCAACGCGATCAGCAAGGTCATGACGCTGACCTCGACCTACGACCACCGGGTGATCCAGGGCGCTCAGTCGGGTGAGTTCCTGAAGCGGATCCACCAGCTCCTGCTCGGCCAGGAGGGCTTCTTCGACGAGATCTTCCGGTCGCTGAGGATCCCCTACGAGCCGATCCGGTGGAGCAACGACATCTCCACCAGCCACGACGACGAGATCAGCAAGCAGGCGCGCATCCTCGAGCTGATCCACGCCTACCGGGTGCGCGGCCACATGATGGCCGACACGGACCCGCTCGAGTACCGCCAGCGCAGCCACCCCGACCTCGAGGTCGAGACCCACGCCCTGACGCTGTGGGACCTGGACCGCGAGTTCGCCACGGGCTCCTTCGGCGGCGAGGGCCGCCGGTTCATGAAGCTGCGCCACATCCTCGGGATCCTGCGCGACTCCTACTGCCGCACTACCGGCATCGAGTACATGCACATCATGGATCCCGAGCAACGCCGCTGGATCCAGGAGCGGGTGGAGCAGCCGCACACCAAGCCGCCCCGCGAGGAGCAGCTCCGGATCCTGCTCAAGCTCAACCAGGCCGAGGCGTTCGAGACGTTCCTGCAGACCAAGTTCGTCGGTCAGAAGAGGTTCAGCCTCGAGGGCGGCGAGACCACGGTCCCGGTCCTCGACGAGATCTGCGAGGCGGCCGCCGAGTCCGGCCTCGACGAGGTCGCGATCGGCATGGCTCACCGCGGCCGCCTCAACGTGCTCGCCAACATCGTGGGCAAGAAGTACTCGCAGATCTTCCGGGAGTTCGAGGGCAACATCGACCCGCGGACCGTCCAGGGCTCCGGCGACGTGAAGTACCACCTCGGCGCGGAGGGCGAGTTCGAGGCCGGCTCCGGCGACACCATCAAGGTCTCGGTGGCGGCGAACCCGTCGCACCTCGAGGCGGTCGACCCGGTGCTCGAGGGCATCGCCCGGGCCAAGCAGGACGTGCTCGACAAGGGCGCGGCCTACCCCGTGCTGCCGCTGCTGGTGCACGGTGACGCTGCGTTCGCCGGCCAGGGTGTGGTCGCCGAGACGCTCAACCTGTCCCAGCTGCGCGGCTACCGCACCGGCGGCACGATCCACGTGGTCGTCAACAACCAGGTCGGCTTCACCACCTCGCCCGGCTCGTCGCGCTCGTCGCTCTACTGCACCGACGTCGCACGGATGGTGCAGGCGCCGATCTTCCACGTCAACGGCGACGACCCCGAGGCGTGCATCCGGGTGGCGCGGCTGGCCTTCGAGTACCGCCAGGCGTTCAAGAAGGACGTCGTCATCGACCTGGTCTGCTACCGCCGCCGCGGCCACAACGAGGGCGACGACCCGTCGTACACACAGCCGCTGATGTACGACCTGATCGAGCAGAAGCGCTCGGTCCGCAAGCTCTACACCGAGTCGCTCATCGGTCGTGGTGACATCACGATCGAAGAAGCCGAGCAGGTGCTACGCGACTACCAGCAGCAGCTGGAACGGGTCTTCACCGAGGTGCGCGAGGCGACCAGCCAGCCGTCGGAGTGGACGACGGTGCCCGACTACCCCGACAAGCCCCAGGGCGAGACCGCGACCGCGGTCGTGCCCGAGGTGCTCAAGCGGATCGCGGACGCCTACGTCACGCCGCCGGACGGCTTCACCGTGCACCCGAAGGTGATGCCGCAGCTCCAGCGGCGGGCGGCGGCCATCACCGACGGCCCGATCGACTGGGGCACCGGCGAGATCCTGGCGTTCGGTGCGCTGCTGATGGACGGCCGCCCGGTGCGGCTGGCCGGCCAGGACTCCCGGCGCGGCACCTTCGTTTCCCGCTTTGCGACGATCATCGACCGCAACAACGCCGACGAGTGGACTCCCCTGTCCAACCTCACCGAGGACCAGGCCAAGTTCCACGTCTACGACTCGCTGCTCTCCGAGTACGCCGCCCTCGGGTTCGAGTACGGCTACTCGGTGGCCCGTCCTGAGGCGCTGGTGCTGTGGGAGGCGCAGTTCGGCGACTTCGTCAACGGCGCGCAGACCGTCATCGACGAGTTCATCACCTCCGGGAAGACCAAGTGGCGTCAGGAGTCCGGCGTGGTGCTGCTGCTGCCGCACGGCTACGAGGGCCAGGGCTCCGACCACTCCTCGGCTCGCATCGAGCGGTTCCTGACGATGTGCGCCGACGAGGCGTTCGTGGTCGCGCAACCGTCGACGCCCGCGTCGTACTTCCACCTGCTGCGCCGGCACTCGCTCGGCCAGGAGCACCGGCCGCTCATCGTCTTCACGCCGAAGTCGATGCTCAAGCGCAAGGAGGCGGCCTCCCAGCCCGGCGACTTCGTCAACGGGACGTTCCGGCCGTTCATCGGCGACGCGACGGCGGACTCCCAGAAGGTCGACACGCTGCTGCTGTGCTCGGGCCGGGTCACCTGGGACCTGATGGTCGAGCGGGCCAAGCTGGAGAACGCCGAGCGGTTCGCGATCGGCCGGGTCGAGCAGCTCTACCCGCGGCCCATCGACGACATCAAGCACGAGATCGCCCGCTACCCGAACCTCAAGGCGGTCCGGTGGGTGCAGGACGAGCCGCTCAACATGGGCCCGTGGCCCAACTACGCGCTCAACGTGTGGCCGAACGTCGACGCGCACGTCGAGGCGGTCGCCCGCGCTGAGTCCTCCACGCCCGCGGTGGGCACCGCGAAGCGGCACACCGAGGAGCAGAAGGACCTCATGGCCCGGGCGTTCGCCTGATCGTTGGTTGAGGAGGCGCTCTGCGGCCTTACTCGTTACCACGCAAGAAGAGGCTGGGACTGAAGGATGTACTTCACCGACCGAGGCATCGAGGAGCTGGCGCGGCGGCGGGGCGAGGAGGAGGTCTCCTTGGCCTGGCTCGCCGAGCGACTCAGCGAGTTCACCGACGTGCACCCGGAGTTCGAGACCGCCGTCGAGCGGCTGGCGACGTGGCTGGCCAGGCTCGACGATCTCGAAGACTGAGCGTCGGTCACCCGGGCGCACGCGGTGTCCGATTCCCGCTAGAACCGCGCCTTTCGCGCCGTCAGAATGGACGCATGCACAGAGTCGTACCGCTCAAGGTCCACTACTACGGAACCCCCGTCGTCCTGGTCTCCTCGACCAACCCGGACGGCACCTCGAACCTCGCGCCGATGTCGTCGGCGTGGTGGCTGGGGCAGAACGCGATGCTCGGCCTGGGGGCCTCGTCGCGCACGACGCAGAACCTCCTGCGCACCGGCGAGGCGGTCCTGAACCTCGCCTCCAGCGATCTGGTCGACCACGTCGACCGGCTGGCCCTCCTCACGGGGACGCCTGAGCTCTCGGCGCACAAACGCGAGACCGGCTACCGCTACGAGCCCCGCAAGTTCGAGGCCGCCGGGCTCACCCCGGAGCCCTCGGACCTGGTGACGCCCCACCGCGTCGCCGAGTGCCCGATCCAGCTCGAGTGCCGGGTCTCGGGCCACTACCCGATCGACAACGAGTCGGTCACCGCGCACGCGATCCACGTCGAGGTGCTGCGCGCGCACGTGTCCGACGCCGTGCGTCTGCTGGGCACCGACCACGTCGACCCGCAGGCCTGGGACCCGCTGATCATGAAGTTCTGCGACTTCTTCGGCGACGGCCAGGCGCTGATCCCCTCCCGGCTGGCGGCCGGCTGGCAGATGCCGGGCCGGCTCGCGGAGTCCGCCAGCGCCTGATCGCGGCGCCTCCACGCCTACGCTGACTGTCATGACCAGCCGCACCAGCCAGCCGTGGGTGCAGTCCGCGAGCGGCGAGGTCAGCTATCCGACCGCGCCATGGGACATGGTCGGCTCGCTGTGGCTGACCCTGTTTCGCGTACGGGAGCCGATCGACGACCTCCGCCCGGCCGGGATCTACGGTGCGGCCTTCGTGTCGTACGACGAGGGCAGCCCGCTGACCTACCACGAGCTGCTGGTGGCCCGGCCGATCTCGACCGACGCGCACGGCCGGCGGGTCTCCATCACCGACATCTGGGTGGACTCGCCCGCGTCGGTGGCCGGCGGCCGCGAGCTGTGGGCCATCCCCAAGGGGCTCTGCGACTTCTCCTTCGAGAGCGCCCACACCGGCCCGCTCTCAACGACCGAGTGGGCGGCGACGGATGGCCGCATGCCGATCGCGTCCGCCCGATTCCGCGACGTCTCGCGAGCCGCGCTGCGGCTGCCGTTCAAGGGCGGCACCTGGCAGCCGGGCATCGACGACACCGACGGTGAGGAACGCACCGCAACCCTCAAGGGCTCGTCGAAGGCAATGCCGGCGCGGGCGCACTGGGATCTCAACCCAGCTGGCCCGCTCGGTTGGCTGGCCGGAGCCCGCCAGCTGGCGTCCTTCCGGCAGGCGGCGTTCCGGATGTCGTTCGGCTGATCATGGTCGGGCGAACCGGCGGGGTGAGCGCCGGTCCGCCCGGTGTCCGTGAGGCGGTCAGCGACGACCGGTCACGGTGAAGCTGGCCTTCATCGTGGCCTGTGACGAGTCGCCGGCGTACACCTCGATCTGCCCGGGCTCCACCACGAAGTCACCGCGGTTGTCGTAGAACCCGAAGTCGCTGCGGTCGAGGGTGAACACCACCTGCTGCGACTCCCCCGGCTCGAGGGTGACCCGCTCGAACCCGCGCAGCCGGCGGACCGGCTGCGAGATGCCCGACACAGGGTCATGCAGGTAGAGCTGCACGACCTCGTCGCCCGCGACGTCACCGGTGTTGGTCACGGTCACCCTCGCCCGGACCTTCCCCGAAGCCGGCACGGTGGTCCGGTCGAGGGAGAGGTCCTTGATCGAGAACGTCGTGTAGCTCAGCCCGAAGCCGAACGGGTACAGCGGGTCGCACGTGCGCAGGTCCCGGTAGCGAGAGACGTACTTCTGGGTCACGTCGCAGGGACGCCCGGTCGGCAGGTGGTTGTAGTAGATCGGCACCTGACCCAGCTCCTGCGGGAACGAGACCGGCAGCTTCCCGCCCGGGTTGGTCTTGCCGAACACCACGTCGGCGACCGCGTTGCCGGCCTCGACACCCGGGAACCAGGCCTCGAGGACCGCCGGCGAGCTCGCCGCCACGTCGCCGAGCGTCAGCGGTCGGCCGTTGAACAGCACGACCACGAACGGCTTCCCGGTGGCCTTGATGGCGTCGATGAGCTCCTGCTGCTGACCGGGGAGGTCGAGCGTCGACCGGGTGGCCGCCTCTCCGCTCATCTCCCGGGTCTCGCCGAGGGCGAGCACCACCTGGTCGGCCGCGTTGGCGGCCGCGACCGCGTCGGCGAAGCCGTCGGCGGACGTGCAGTCCTTCGCGGGGTCGTACGCCGGCGGCTCGTCGTTGCTCAGGGTGCAGCCCTGGGCGAACGTCGCACCGGGCGACTGGGCCGCGATGCCGTCGAGCACGCTCACCGCGTCGGCGTCGAGGCCGCGTCCCCACCAGGGGCCGAGCATGTCGTGCTGGTCGTCGCCGAGCGGGCCGATGACCGCGGTCTTCCTGGTCGGGTCCAGAGGCAGGGTCGCGCCGTCGTTCTTCAGCAGCACCATCGACCGGCTGGCCGCGCTGCGCGCGGCGGCCCGGTCATCGGGGGTCAGGAAGCTGGCGGGGTCCACGGCCTTCGCCTGGTCGACGTAGGGATTCTCGAAGAGGCCCGCGCGGAACTTGACCCGCAGGATCCGGCGCACCGCGTCGTCGAGCCTGCTCATCGTGATCCGGTGCTGCGAGAGGAGCTGGGAGCCGTAGTCACGGATCGTGGTGCTCACCATCTCCGAGTCGGTGCCGGCCATCAGCGCATTGGCCGCCGCTGCGGGTCCGTCCGCGGCGGTGCCATGGCCACACGGCCCCTCGTCCGGCTTGACCGGCGGGCAGGCGCGCGTCTCGGTCACGGCGGTGTAGTCGCTCTCGATGAAGCCGTCGAAGCCCCACTCGTCCTTGAGGATGTCGGTCTCCGTGTAGTGGTTCGCGCAGCCGGGGACGCCGTTGATCGTGTTGAACGAGCACATGACGGTGTCGGACCCGGCATCGATCGCCGCCTTGAACGGCGGAAGGTAGAGGTTGCGCAGCGTCGACTCGGACATGTCGGTGGTGTTGTAGTCGCGGCCACCGTCGGGCTCGCCGTAGCCCACGAAGTGCTTGACGCTGGTGACGACCTTGTCGGGCTTCGAGTAGTCCGTGCCCTGCGCCCCCTTGACCCGCGCGGCCGCCATCACGGAGCCGACGTACGGGTCCTCACCGTTGCCTTCGACGATCCGGCCCCAGCGAGGGTCGTGGGAGAGGTCGACCATGGGGCTGTAGATCTGCTTGAGGCCGACGACCGCGGACTCGCGCGCACCGATGGTGGCGTCGGCCTGCGCTACCGCCGGGTCGAACGAGCTGGCGGTGGCCAGTGGGACCGGGAAGATCGTCCGGTAGCCGTGGATGGTGTCGTAGGCGAACAGGATCGGGATGTGCAGCCGCGACTGCTCGACGGCGATGTGCTGGAGCTCGTTGATCCTCGCCGCGTCCACCAGGCTGAAGACACCGCCGACGCCGGCCTTGGCGTCGGCATCGGTGACCTGGCCGTCGGAGAGCAGCTGCACCTGCTGCAGCTTCTCCTTGGTCGTCATCTTCCTGAGCAGGGCGTTGACCTTGCCCTCGATCCCCGAGCTCGGTGCCCCCCGGGTGGGGGTCAGGGCCTGCTCGTCCCGCGGTGGCGGGGAGCTGGGCGAGCTGCTGGCCATCGATGAGATGACCAGGACCGTGGCGGCGGCGAGCGCCGCGCTGGCGATGCGCTTCATTCGGGTACCTCCGAGTAGGGATCCCGTCGGCCGCGCCCGGCGCTCTGCCGGTGCGGGCGTTCGCGGACGCGGCCCCGTCCCGCGCCCGCTTCGGCACCACAAGGGGTACCCCTACGGCGAGCAGCTCAGCCGCTCCTGCGCCCGTCACCCGCACGGTGTCGGCGGCCGCTGACAGACTCGGCCCGTGCCGAAGCCGCCGCGGATCGAGCCGCCCGGTGAGGTGGTGGCCCGGCTGGCGGCGACGGCCCTGGCGCTCCCCGAGGCCCACGAGGAGGACGCCTGGACCGGCGTTCGCTGGCGGATCAGGACCAAGACGTTCGCGCACGTGCTGGTCGCCCAGGAGGGTTACACGTCGGCCTACCGAGACGCGTCAGGGGTCAGCGAACCCACGACCGTGCTCACGTTCCGGGCCTTCGGCGACGAGCTGCTGGCCCTGGTCCACGCGGGGCACCCGTTCTACAAGCCGCCGTGGTCGCCCACCGTCATCGGGATGGTGCTCGACGACGACACCGACTGGGCGGAGGTGGCCGAGCTGGTCACCGAGAGCTACCGGTTCTGCGCGCCGCAGAGGCTGGTCCGTCAGCTCGACCGATGAGTGGAGTCCGCGCGTTCCGGGTGCCGCCGACCGAGGGCTGAGCCAGCCAGGCGGTTGCTAGTCCTCCACCTGCTCCTCGAGCTGGGCGTCCACGGTCGGGATGGGTACGTCGGCCGGGTCGTCGGCCGGGTCGTCGGCCGCGTCGTCGGCCGCCTTGCGGGAGGCGTCCCGGATCTCGAACACCTCGGTCGCGAAGTCGCCGATCGCGGACGCCACGTCCTGCACCGCCTGGACGACGATCGTGGCGACCTGGCCGACGGTGCCGGCCGCCGCGTCGATCGTGGTCTGGACGGCGTCCTTCCCGATCTCGGCGTTGGACAGCTTCTCGCCGTTCTCCTCGGTCATGCCGACAGTCTGACCCGGATCGGTCAGGCAGCCAACGCGTCGTCGGTCACAGGGACCGGGCCGGTGCTCCTCGGCGTCCGGTTGGGCAGCGCCATCCGGCAGATCTTGGAGGCCACGCTGAACAGCTGCTTGGAGAGCCGGCCGGTGTTGTACTGCAGGCCGTAGCGGTCGCAGATCTCGCGGACCTCGACGGCGAGCTCCGGGTAGCGCCGGGCCGGCAGGTCGGGGAACAGGTGGTGCTCGATCTGGAACGACAGGTTGCCGGACATCAGGTGGAACAGCTTGCCGCCGGTGATATTGGCCGAGCCGAGCAGCTGGCGGTAGTACCAGTGGCCGCGGTTCTCGTCCTCGCACTCCTCCTGGGAGAACGTCGAGACGCCGGCCGGGAAGTGGCCGCAGAAGATGATGTTGAAGGCCCAGATGTTGCGGATCAGGTTCGCGGTCGCGTTGCCGGCCAGCGTCAGCGGGAACAGCGGCCCGGTCAGCGCCGGGAACAGCAGGTAGTCCTTGAGCGTCTGGTTGCGGATCTTGCGGATCAGGCCGGGGTAGAGGGGCTTGTTGTCCTCGAGCTTCCGCTTCCCGGCAACGATGTTCTCGACCTCGAGGTCGTGCAGGGCGACGCCCCACTCGAAGAAGGTCATCAGCAGCAGCGCGTAGACCGGGTTGCCGAGGTAGTAGGGCCGCCACGGCTGGTCCTCGTCCATGCGGAGGATGCCGTAGCCGATGTCGCGGTCCTTGCCCAGGATGTTGGTGTAGGTGTGGTGGATGTAGTTGTGGCTGTACTTCCACTGCTCGCCGGGGCAGACGGTGTCCCAGTCGTACATCCGCGAGTTGAGGCCGGGGTCGCCCATCCAGTCGTACTGGCCGTGCATGACGTTGTGCCCGATCTCCATGTTGTCGAGGATCTTGGAGACGCTCAGCGACGCCACGGCGAGCGGCCAGAGAGGCGGCAGGTAGAACAGCGCGCGGCCGGCGATCTCGAACTGCTGGCGGCGCTTGACGACGTTGCGGATGTACGCCGCGTCGTCCTCGCCCAGGTCGGCCAGGACGCGCTGCCGGATCGCGTCCAGCTCCTCACCGAACGTCTCGAGCTGCTCATCGGTGAGGCTGGTGTTGTTGGTCTTCATCTTGCTGGTCTTGGTGGTCATGTCGAGACTCCCCTCAGAGGTCCACGACACAGCTGCCCACGGGGGCGCTGACGCAGACTCGGATCTCTTCTTCGGTCGAGGAGGACTCCTCGCCGGTCAGCACGTTGCGGACGACGCCGTCCTTCTTGACTGCGGTGCAGGAGAAGCAGATGCCCATCCGGCAGCCGAACTCGGGTTCGAGCCCCAGCGCCTCGGCCTGCTCCAGGAGGGTGGCGCCGGAGTTCGGCGCCTCCTGGCCGGACCTGGCGAACGCGACGTCACCCTCGGCAGACGTTCCGGAGGTGCGCGGCGGCTGGAAGTACTCGACGCGGAGCGACTCGGCGCCGTCGTACGCCGCGCGGACCGCCTCGATCATCGGGGCCGGCCCACAGGCCCAGGTCGGGACCTCGCGGTGGCCGGGCACCAGCCGTTCGAGGTAGGCCGGCGACAGGTTCGGGTCGCCGAGCTCGGGGTGCAGGAGGTGCAGGTCGACGCCGTGGCCGGAGCGGCGGATCTCGTCCAGCTCGGCGGCGAAGATCTGGTGGTCGGGGCTCTGGGCGTAGTGGACGAAGGTGACCCGGCCGCGGTGGGTGCGGCGTTGCAGCGAGCGCAGCATCGACATCACCGGGGTGATGCCGGAGCCGCCGGAGATGAACAGCACGTGCTCGGGCACCTGGTCGGGCAGGACGAACTCGCCCTGCGCCTGCGAGAGGTGCACCATCGTGCCCGGCCGTGCGCGCTCGACGAGGTACTTCGAGACGACGCCGGACGGGTTGGCCCGCAGGGTGACCGTGAACCGGTTTCCGCGACGCGAGTCTGGACTGGAGATCGTGAACACCCGCGTCGTACGCCGGGCGCCGTCGACCTCCACGCCGAGCTGGACGTGCTGGCCGGCGCGGTGGCCCTGCCACGTCGAGGTCGGCTGGAGGGTGATGGTGGCGACGGCGGGGTGACCGGGGACGTCGACCTCGCGGTGGACGTCGACGATGCGGGCCCGGACCTCGTGGGCGGCCCACATCGGGTTGACCTGCTCGAGGTAGCGGTCCACGCCCTGCGGCGAGGTGAGCGCCGCGACCGCCCGCGAGCGGAGGATGCTGGTGGTGAGACCCATGGGATGCCTCCTTCCGGGAGAAGTTATTGAGTGAACGTTTGTACACCGAAACTCTCTCGTGCGGCGCTGACCTCGGTCAAGAACCCCTAGGCGTGAGGGTGGACACACGTTCACCAACTAGGATCCTCGGGTGACAGAGACCCGCGGAGAGCGCAAGGAGCGCACCCGGCGTGCCATCCTCGACGCGGCGCTCCGCCTCTGCGAGGACTCCTCCCTCGTGGCGCTCTCGCTGCGCCAGGTCGCGAAGGAGGTCGGCATCGTGCCGACCGCGTTCTACCGGCACTTCGACTCCATCGAGTCGCTGGGCCTGGCGCTCGTCGACGAGTCCTTCGTGTCCCTGCGCGCGATGCTGCGCGACATCCGCCGCGGCGACCCCTCGTATGCAGACATCGTCGACCGCTCGGTCGAAACGCTGGTCGGGCACGTGCACCAGCAGCGCTCGCACTTCCTCTTCATCGCCCGCGAGCGTGCCGCCGGCCCGCCTGGCGTGCGCGAGGCGATCCGGCACGAGATCGAGCTGTGCGAGCGCGAGCTCGCCACCGACCTGGCCCGGATGCCCGGCACCGACTCCTGGTCGGCAGAGGACCTGCGGGTCCTGTCCAACCTGATCGTGACCGCCATGGTCGCGACCGCGGAGCAGATCATGGTCGCCGTCGGCCGGCCCGGCGCCGAGAAGCAGATCATCGAGAACGCCCGCATCCAGCTCCGCATGGTGCTGGTCGGCGCGCTCAACTGGCAGTCGCGTACTGAGGGCGCGTCATAGCCGACCGCATTGGTCCCCGCCTGACTATTCACACCGGCGTCATCCCGTGACTTACTGACACGGACATGCTCCGCCCGGGGAGCCCGTCCGGGCGGCGGGGCTCTCATCAGTACCGCCCTAGGGGAGTCGACATGGCAGAAGATCGTCCGGACGAGGCCGAGGACACGGGCACCGTCTCCCGGAGGACCGTGCTGGGAGCCGGTCTCGCCGGTGGCCTGGTGGTCGGGGCCGGAGGGCTCGACCCGGCGCTCGCGTCCGGGGGCCATTCGAGCGGTCACGACACCACTCTCCGCAAGACCCTGGTCCGCGGTACGCCGGGTCCGGGCGGCTACCGCAAGATCGTGGTGGGTCCGGGCGAGCCGCACCTGGTCCGCCACGAGCTCCTGCCGCGGATGGCGAAGCGGCACGGGGGCCATCACCACCGCCGTCCGCTGATGGCGCTCGGCCAGCTCACCGACATGCACGTGCTGGACGCGCAGTCCCCGGCCCGGGTCGAGTTCCTCGACCGCTACAACGACCCGGACTCGCCGTTCGCGGCGTTCCTGCCGTTCCAGAGCTCCTACCGCGCCCAGGAGATGCTCACGCCGCACGTCGCCGACGCGATGGCCCGCGCGATGCGCCGGGTCCGGCGCGGGCCCGTGACCGGGCTGCCGCTGTCGTTCGCGATCACCACCGGCGACAACGTCGACAACACCCAGCTCAACGAGCTCCGCTGGCAGATCGACGTGCTCGACGGCGTACCGATCCGGCCGGACTCGGGAGACCTGACGAAGTACGAGGGCGTGTCCGACCAGATTGCGTACCACCCACGCTACTGGCACCCCGACGGCCCGCCGGCCGGCCAGGCCCCGGATGTCCCGACCAGCGTGCACGGCTTCCCGACGCTGCCGGGCGTGCTCGACACCTCCCGCGCGCCGTTCCGCCCCAAAGGCATCGGCATGCCGTGGCTGAGCGTCTTCGGCAACCACGACGGGCTGGTCCAGGGCAACGTCCCGGCCAACCCGCTCGTGGCGCAGCTCGCGACCGGGCCGGCGAAGATCATCGACCTGCCTCCGGGGACGGACATCATCCAGCTCGCCCAGTGGCTGCAGTCCGGCGACCCACGGGGTCTCCAGACCCTCTTCGCCGGTCCCGTCCGGCTGGTGACCCCGGACGCGGATCGGCGCCCGCTGACCCGGACCGAGACGATCGCGGAGCACTTCAACACCGCGGGGACGCCGCACGGCCACGGCTACTCGGCGTGGAACCTCGCCACCGGCAACGCCTACTACACCGTCGACCGCGGACTGGTCCGCGGCATCGTGCTCGACACGGTCAACCCGTTCGGCGGCTCCGAGGGGTCGATCGACGCGACGCAGCTCGCCTGGCTCACCGCGCAGCTGAAGGCCGGCAGCAGGCACTACCTCGACGAATCCGGGCACGTCGTGAGGGGCGGCCACCACGACCGGCTCTTCGTCATCTACTCCCACCACACGATCGACAGCATGGACAACGCCGCCGGGGTCGGCCGCGTGCTCGGTCCGGCCGTCCGGGACCTGCTGCTGCGGTTCCCGAACGTCGTGCTGTGGGTCAACGGCCACACGCACCGCAACAGCGTCAAGCCGCACTCGCGGGCCGCCGGCTCCCCGGCACCCGGCGGTTTCTGGGAGGTGAACACGGCCGCGCACATCGACTGGCCCCAGCAGGCCCGCACCATCGAGCTGGTCGACAACCGCGACCGCACGATGTCGCTGTTCTGCACGATGGTCGACCACGCGGGTCCGACGTCGTACGGCGCCCATCCATCCTCCCCGCTGGAGCTGGCCTCGCTCTCCCGCGAGCTCGGTGCCAACGACTGGCAGGAAGGCGCGTACCCGCCCGGGACCGACGGACGTCGAGGCCGGCTCGAGGACCGCAACGTCGAGCTCCTGCTGCCCGCGCCGTTCCGGCTCGGTCACTGACCTGACGGACCGACGGGCCTCCGTGGTCTGATTCCCCCATGGGCCTCGCCGCCGACCTCTCCTACGAGTTCCCGCGCGCCAACTGGTTCCAGCGCGCCGTGAAGGCGTTCGCCGGCACCCGGCCCGGCGCGTGGCTCTTCTCCAAGCTGCTGCGCCACGCGGACGACCTGGTGCAGAAGCTCACCCGGGGCCGCACCACGGTGCCCGAGGTGATGGCCGGGCTGCCCGTGCTCGACGTGACCACCACCGGCCGGAAGTCGGGACGGCCGCGGACCTCGCACCTCATCTCGGTCCCCATCGACGGCAACCTGGCGCTGCTCGGCACCAACTTCGGCCAGCCGGCCACGCCCGCGTGGGTGCTCAACCTCGAGGCCGACCCGAAGGCCACCGTCCGCTTCCGCGACCGGAGCGCCTCAGTCGTCGCGCGGCCCGCCTCGGAGGCCGAGTTCGTCCAAGTGCTCGCCAGCTCCGGGCCGATCTACGGCGGCTACAGGAAGTACCACCAGCGCATCGAGGACAGCAGGAGCCTGCGCATCTTCGTGCTCGAGCCGACGTGATCCGGAGAAAACCTCGCGCGAAGTGGAACCTCCAGTGGCCGTCGGTGCTCTTGACCGGGTGAGGACCGACTGACAGGAGCCATGGTGGGACGCACACCGTCGTGGGAGGGCGCGTACCGCGAGTTCTTCGCGGCGCGGCAACGCTCGCTGATGCGCACGGCGTACGCCATCCTCGGCAGCTGGCCGGCTGCCGAGGACGCCGTGCAGACCTCGTTCACGCAGCTCTACGTGCACTGGCCGCGGATCCAGCCGGGTGCGGTCGACGCGTACGCGCGGCGGACCGTCGTCAACACGTGCTTCCGGATGGCCAAGGTGCGCGGCCGCGAGACCGCAACCGGCTACCTGCCCGACGCCCCGCACGACGGGTCCGACCAGACCCTGGACCGGCTGGACCTGATCAGCGCGCTCACCGGGCTGTCACCGCGGGCCCGGGCGGTGGTGGCCCTGCGGTACCTCGACGACCTGTCGGTCGTCGAGGTCGCCGACATCCTCGGCATCGCCGAGGGGACGGTCAAGAGCCAGACCGCCCGGGCCCTCGACCGCCTGCAGTCGGTCCTCGCCACACCCGAGTCGATCGAGAGGAACACACCATGACCACCGAACAGATCGTCCGCGACCAGCTGGACCGGGCCACCGAGGACGTCGTCGGCGGCCCCGACCTCGAGGCGGCCGTCCGGCACGGGCCGGAGCAGGCGCCGCCGGCGTCACGGGCTGGTGGGCCTCGCGGCCGTGGCGGTGCTCGGCGTGGGGGCCGCGTGCGTCTACGCCGTCGCCCCCGGCCCCCCCGACCACACCACGGTCCGGGACGTCCCCGTCGCTGTCGCACCGGCCGGCCCCACGGACTTCGTGGCCGGCACGACGATCGACGAGAGCCTCGCCGCGACGATCGCCGCGCAGGTGCCGTCCCTGCCGGCTCCGGACGACGTCTACCCCAGCGACGGCCAGACGGCCGGCCCGATCCCGGACGCCGACTTCGCAGCGGCGGAGGACTGGCAGGCGACGTACACCGAGAACGGCAACCAGGTGCTGCTCATCACCGGGCTGCCCAGCGAAGGCACGAACAGCTGCGGCGGCTGCCCGAGCCGGCCGGTCCCCGGCGGCACGCTCGCCACCCAGCCCTACTCCAGCATCGGGGACGACGGCCGGACGAGGTGGTACTTCGGCACCTACTTCACCCGGGACGACGGCACCTTCACCAACGTCTGGGAGATCGTCACCGCGGACGGCCAGAGGGAGGCCTCGGCGCAGCGGCACGTGACCGACGCCCAGCTCGCCGCGCTGGTGCAGGACCCCGGGCTCGCCTTCGCCGCGCTCGGCGCCACGGCCCCCCAGCCCTAGCGCGGCCGGATCGTCAGGTCGCTGACCGTGGCGTCGTCCGGGAGGTCCAGGACGTGCAGGATCGCGTCGACCACGGTGTCCGGCTCGATCCAGTCGGACGCGTCGTAGTCCTTGCCCTCCTGCCGGTGCACCTTCTCCTGCATCGGCGTGGCGGTGCGGCCGGGGAAGACCGTGGTGACCCGGACGCCGTGCTCGTGCTCCTCGGCGCGCAGTGCGTCGGCCAGGGCGCGCAGGCCGAACTTCGAGGCGGCGTACGCCGACCAGTTGGGGTGCGCGACCAGGCCGGCACCGGAGTTGACGAACACCACGGTGCCGCGGGCCGCGCGCAGCGCCGGCAGGCAGAGCCGGGTGAGGACGGCGGGCGCGAGCAGGTTGACGGCCAGCTGCGACTGCCAGTCGGCGGTGGTGAGCTGCGCGAGCGGTGCGAGGTCGACGACGCCCGCCGCGTGCACGACCGAGTCGAGCGACTCGGGGAGCTGGTCGGCCACCGCCTCCACCGCCGCGGCGTCGGACAGGTCGGCGACGAGGACGGTCGCGTCCGGCAGCTCGGCGCGCAGGTCGTGGGCCCGTTCGGTCGAGCGGGCCAGCAGGACGAGCGAGTCCCCGCGCTCCAGGAGCCGGTCGGCCAGGACCGCGCCCATCCCCGAGCCGGCGCCGGTGAGCAGGTGGGTGCGCGTCATCGGGTGAAGACGACCTTGCCGAAGACGTCACCGCCGGCCATCACCGCGAAGCCGTCCCTGGCCTGGTCCATCGGCAGCTCGCGGTCGATGAGCGGCCGGACCCCGGTGGAGTCGAGCATCGTCACCAGAGCGGCGAGCTCATCGCGCGTGCCCATCGTCGAGCCGATCACGGAGAGCTGGAGGAAGAACGTCCGGGTGAGCTCGGCGTCGTCGAGGTCGGGTCCCGAGGTAGTCCCCGACGTGATGATCCGGCCACCCGGCCGGAGCGAGCGGACCGAGTGCGACCACGTCGCCTTCCCGACCGTCTCGATCACCGCGTCCGCCTTCTCCGGTAGCCGGGCGCCGGACTCGAAGGCCTCGTGGGCGCCGATCTCGAGCGCCTTCGCCCGCTTGACCTCGTCGCGGCTGGTGACCAGCACCCGCAGTCCGGCCGCCCGGGCGAGCACGATCGCCGCCGTCGCGACCCCGCCGCCGGCACCCTGCACCAGCACGGTCTCGCCGGGCTTGAGCTCGCCGCGAGTGAAGAGCATCCGGTACGCCGTGAGCCACGCGGTCGGGAGGCAGGCCGCCTCGGCGAACGAGAGCGAGGCCGGCTTCGGCACGACGTTGCGACGGGGTACGGCGACCCGCTCGGCCATCGCGCCCTGGTGCCGCTCCGAGAGCAGCGACCGCTTGGGGTCGAACGTCTCGTCGCCCTCCCAGCCCGGGCTGCTGATCACGCCGTGGACGACGACCTCGTTGCCGTCCTCGTCCAGGCCGGCGGCGTCGGTGCCGAGGATCATCGGCAGCTGCTCCTCCTTGAGCCCCACCCCCCGCAGCGAGAACAGGTCGTGGTGGTTGAGCGACGCCGCCTTGACGGTGATCGTCGTCCAGCCATCCGGGACTCCCCCATCTTCCTGGCCCGGCTCCGGCCGTTCGCCCACCACGAGGCCGGACAGCGGGTCGTCGGGGTCGAAGGACTCGGCGTAGACGGCAAACATGTCGACCACGCTAGTCATGACGGACAGACTCGCCGCATGAGCCTCGTCACGCCGTACAACCCGGACACCCTCTTCCCGCCGTACGCCGCCTACGCGCACGCGGTCGAGGTCCCTCCCGGCGCCCGCACTCTCTACGTGAGCGGTCTCAACGGCTACGAGCCGGACGGGCGGACGATGCCGCCGGACTTCGAGGACCAGGCCCGGCTGGTGTGGCGGCACCTCGGCGCGGCCCTCGCCGTCGCGGGCATGACCTACGCGGACCTGGTCCAGCTGCGTTTCTACCTCGCCTCCGCCGACGACGACCCCACCAACGTGGCGTTGATCCGTGAGCACCTCGGCGACCACCTGGCGTGCCGCACGGTCGTGGTGCAGCAGCTGCTCGAACCCGGGTGGCGCGTCGAGGTGGAGGCCGTCGCGGCGCGGGTGGACTGACGTGCCACAGCCCGTTCTGCGGACCGAACGCCTCGTTCTCGAGCCGCTCGCCGACCGCCACCTGGAGCTCGAGGTCGAGCTCGACTCGGACGCCGAGGTGCTGCGCTACCTGTTCCCGCGCGCCCAGACACCGGAGGAGACGCGCGCCAAGCACGCCCGGCGGATGGAGCGCGGGCGCGAGGTCGACGGCCTGGGCATGTGGATGGGGTTCCTCGACGGCACGCCGCGCGACGCCTCGACGTTCGTCGGCCTCTTCATGCTCACTCCTCCGCACGGACCCAGCCAGCCGAAGGTGCCCGGCCTGGCCGACCTGGGCTACCGGATCCGTCGCGACCGCTGGCGCCAGGGGTACGCCCGTGAGGGCTCGCTGGAGCTGCTCCGCCACGCGTTCGGGACCGTGGGACTGGACCGGGTGATCGCGCAGACCATGGCGGTCAACGCCGGCTCACGCGCCACCATGGCCTCCGTCGGACTGACGCACGCGCGCTCCTTCGTCGAGCACTACGACGAGGTCGTCGAAGGCCACGAGCAGGGCGAGGTCGAGTACGCCATCACCCGCGAGTTCTGGCTGTTGCAGCAGGCTTAGGGCACTAGAGCCTGGCTACGCCGTCGTGGCGCGCGGCGTCGGCGACCGCGGCGGACACCGCGGTCCCGACCCGCGGGTCGAACGGCGAGGGGACGATGTGGTCGTCGGCCAGGTCGTCGCCGACGAGGTCGGCCAGCGCGTTGGCCGCCGCGAGCTTCATCCCCTCGGTGATCGCGGTCGCATGCACGTCGAACGCACCGCGGAAGATCCCCGGGAAGGCCAGCACGTTGTTGATCTGGTTGGGGAAGTCGGAGCGGCCGGTCGCCACGATCCGCGCGTACTTGTGCGCGACGTCGGGGTGCACCTCGGGGTTGGGGTTGGCCAGGCCGAAGATGATCGACTCCGGCGCCATGCTGGCCACCTGGTCCTCGGGGACGGTCCCGCCGGAGACGCCGATGTAGACGTCCGCGCCGGCCAGGACGTCGGCCAGGGTGCCGCTGCGGCCCGTCTGGTCGGCGGTCATGGCCGCCAGCGCCCGCTTCACCGGGGTGAGGTCGCCGCGCGAGGAGTGCAACACGCCCTTGCGGTCGGTCACGGCGAGGTCCTTGATGCCCGCCTCGAGGAGGATCCTGGCCACCGCGACGCCGGCCGCTCCGGCACCCGAGATCACCACGCGGGTCGACCCGGGGTCGCGGCCGGTGAGCTTCAGCGCGTTGGTGAGCGCGGCCAGCGCCACCACCGCCGTGCCGTGCTGGTCGTCGTGGAAGACCGGGATGTCGAGGCGCTCCTTGAGCCGGTCCTCGATCTCGAAGCAGCGCGGGGCCGAGATGTCCTCGAGGTTGATGCCACCGAACGACGGCGCCAGCCGGACGACCGTCTCGATGATCTCCTCGACGTCGGTGGTGTCGAGGCAGATCGGGACGGCGTCCACTCCGCCGAAGGCCTTGAAGAGGACCGCCTTGCCCTCCATCACGGGCATCGCCGCGGACGGGCCGATGTCGCCGAGCCCGAGCACCGCGGTGCCGTCGGTGATCACCGCAACGGTGTTGGGCACCCACGTGTAGTGACGGGTCAGTGACGGGTCCTCGGCGATGGCTTCGCACACGCGGGCGACCCCCGGCGTGTAGGCCATGGAGAGGTCGTCGCGGCTTCCCAGCCCGACCGTCGACCGTACCTCCATCTTGCCGCCCACGTGCAGGTCGAAGACCGGATCGCCAGCGTGGGGATGGGTAGGGTCAGGCACTGCTCGAGTCTGGCACAGCACCCCGGCGGTAGAGCGGCCAGATCCGGCGTACGACGACCGCGACGACCTCGTCGTCGGCCACCGCGCCGTACTGCCGGGAGTCCGAGCCTTCCCCCGCGTTGTCGCTGAGCAGCCACCAGCCGGGTTCGCCCAGCTCGGTCGTCCGACGCCGGGCCGCCCTCTTGATGGCGAGCACACCACCGGGCAGGCGGGCGACCACGACGTCTCCGGGACGAGGGGTGCGGCGGTAGCCGAGCAGTACCCGGTCGCCCGGCACCAGGGTGGGCCGCATCGAGTCGTTGACCACCCGCGCCAGACCCCAACGAGGTGTCCCGTTCCGACCCCCGGGTACCGGTCCAGCGCCGCCCGACACGCGGAGTAGTGTCGCAAATCCACGACGTAGAACACCCCGACAGACCCCACCGGAAGGACTGGCATGTTCCGTTCCCTGTTCGCGCCCACCATCGAGGTCTCGGCCCACTGCGACCTTCCGTGCGGCGTCTACGACCCCGCCCAGGCGCGCATCGAGGCCGAGTCGATCGCCGCGATCATCAAGAAGGTCGCCGACAACGACGACCCCGACTTCCGCACCCGGGCGCTGATCATCAAGGAGCAGCGCTCCGAGCTGGTCAAGCACCACCTGTGGGTGCTGTGGACCGACTACTTCAAGCCCCCGCACTTCGAGGCGCACCCGGAGCTGCACACCCTCGTCAACGAGGCCACCAAGCTGGCCGGCGCGAGCGGCACCAAGGGCTCCCTCGACGCCGACGTGGCCCAGCAGCTGCTCGACAAGATCAACGAGATCGACGAGATCTTCAAGGCGACGAAGCAGGGCTGAACGGCCCTCACGTCGACGCGTGACGCACGGGCCCGGCCGATCTGGCCGGGCCCGTTCGGTTTCCGGAACCGGTCCAGCGGGCACACGACGTACAGGCCGCCCTGACCAAAACGGCCGGATCGTTCACCCCTAGGGGTTAAAAACAAGGTTTCAACGAATTTCGAGGTTTCCGGCGACACCTGCCCGGGGTAGGGCCCTTGGCATGACGATCTCGACGTTGGACGAGGCACCGTCAAGAGCAGTGCGACGTGAGGAAACCGCACGGCTTCTCTCGAAGGCCTCGAAGCTGAAGGGAAAGAAGCGGGACCAGGTCATCGACCAGGTCATCGTTCTCAACATCGGCGTGGCTCACGCCATCGCGCACCGCTACCGCAACCGCTCGGTCCCGGTGGAGGATCTCGAGCAGGTCGCCTGCATGGCGCTGGTCCGGGCTGCACAGAAGTTCGAGGTCGAGCAGAACCGCGACTTCCTGACCTACGCCGTGCCCACCATCTCGGGCGAGATCAAGCGCCACTTCCGCGACCAGGGGTGGACCATCCGGCCTCCGCGCCGGGTCCAGGAGATCCAGTCCAAGGTGATCCACGCCTACCACCACGGTGAGGAGCACGGCGCTCCCCCGTCGGCGGCGCGGATCGCCGACCAGCTCGACCTGCCGGTCGCCGACGTCTCCGAGGCGCTCCAGGCCGAGGGCTGCTTCCGACCGGTCTCGCTCGACGTCCCGGTGACCGAGGACGGCCGTCCGGCCATCGACCAGCTCACCGAGGACGAGAACGGCGACGAGCGAGCGCTCGAGGCGCGGCTGATGATCGGCCCGGCGATGCGCCACCTCAGTGATCGCGACCGCAAGATCCTCTACCTGCGCTTCGTCGAGGACCGCACCCAGCAGGAGATCGGGAACGAGCTCGGCGTCACCCAGATGCAGGCGTCCCGGCTCCTCAAGCGGATCCTCGACCAGCTCCGCACCGAGCTCGGAACTGACGCCGTGCCGGCTTGACGCATGCCGGTGCGCCCCCGAGGGCACTGTCAGCGGTGAGACGACTGGGGCAGGGGACACGGGAAGAAGTGAATGCGGTGGCGCACCGTCAGGAACTCGGAGAACTGATCGACCAGCTCGGGGTCAAGCAGCAGATCGACCCCGACGAGAAGGTCGTCGGCGCCGTGGTGCTGATGACCGTCGAGGAGCCGGACGGACATCTGTCGCTGCGCTGTGCCTGGTCAGAGGGGATGACCTGGATCGAGCGGATCGGCATGCTCCGTGCTGCCGAGCGCGCCGAGCTCCCCGCAGACGGCGCCCACGACTGGCGAGTCTGATCCGCGCCGCGCCTCGCATCGCTTGGCCGGCCGGCGTTCTCCCCACGGCGTTTTGCACGCAGGGCAGACGGGTAACGACGGTCAGGCCGGAAGGACGGTCTACGCTCGACACGACCCCCACTCGAAGGACTGACCAGCATGTCCCCGACCGGACCAGGTGACCAGTCGCGCGGCGACGTGGAGCTCCGGCTCCCCGCCGACAGCGCCTACGTCTCGGTCCTGCGTACGACGTCCGCGGGGCTCGCGGCTCGCTTGGACTTCACCCTCGACGACATCGAGGACCTGCGGATGGCGGTCGGCGAGGCCAGCGCCCTGGTGCTGCCCGAGGCCGAGCCCGGCTCGGACCTCGTGGGCGAGTTCTTCATGCGGCCCGGAGAGCTGACCGTCCAGGTCAGCGTCCCCTCGCCCCACCCGACACCACCCGACGAGGACAGTTTCGCCTGGCAGGTGCTCACCACTCTCGCGACCAAGGCGTCGGCGTCGACCGACGACCGCCGGTTGACGATCACGCTGTCGATGCGTTCGGCCATCCAGGAGCCCGACCCTGACATGACCGCTTGACATGTTTGGTGACCCGACGAAGGACGAGCACTCGGACACGTCCGGCGGGGTAGAGGCCACCCGGCGGCGAAGTGCCGAGCTTTTCGCGGCGCTGCGCAGCGACTCCGCGGAGGAGTCGGCCCGCGACAAGGCGCGAGAGGGCCTGGTCCACCTGCACCTGCCGCTGGTGGAGCACTGCGCGCGCCGGTTCCGCAACCGCGGCGAGCCCTTCGAGGACCTGGTCCAGGTCGGCACGATCGGGCTGCTCAAGTCGATCGACCGGTTCGACCTCGAGCGCGGCGTCGAGTTCTCGACGTACGCGACGCCGACGATCATCGGCGAGATCAAACGGTACTTCCGCGACAAGGGCTGGGCGATCCGGGTGCCGCGCCGGCTGCAGGAGCTGCGCATGCAGATCGGCGCGAGCAGCGCCGAGCTGACCCAGAGCCTGGGCCGCTCCCCCACCGCGCGCGAGCTAGCGGAACGGATCGGCTGCACGGTCGAAGAGGTCCTGGAGGGCATCGAGTCGAGCAACGCCTACTCGACGCTGTCCCTCGACGCCACCGACAACGACGAGGACGGCGCCGGGAGCATGCTCGACGCCATCGGTGTCGACGACGAGAACCTCGAGCACGTCGAGATCCGGGAGTCGATCAAGCCGCTGCTCGACCGGCTGGGGTCCAGGGAGAAGCGGATCCTGCTGCTCCGCTTCTTCAAGAACATGACCCAGTCGCAGATCGCGGAGGAGATCGGCGTCTCCCAGATGCACGTCTCCCGGCTGCTCTCGCGCACCCTCGACCAGCTCCGCACCTCGCTCGAGGTCGATGACAGCGAGGCCTGAGCCCCCGGCGGCCCGATAGTCCCTGACGTTCTGGCCCCTTGGAACGATCCAAGGTGGTCATTTCGTCTGGGACTATCCGTCCGCGGCGGCCAGCGCCCTGGTCGAGGCGGGGTGCAGTACGCCGACCAGCACCGCCAGCGAGACCACGAGGATCACCACGGCGGCGAGCGTGGTCTCACCGCCCCAGAAGCTGAAGGACATCAGTACGCCGATCAGCTCGGCGGCCACGACCGGCCCCCGCGCCCACGAGCCGACCCGGAACAGTCCCCAGGCGCACAGGAGCAGCCCGGCGCCCAGGACGACGAAGAACAGTCCCGTCGTGATCCCCAGCGTGACCCGGCCGGACTCCAGCGCGGCCACCTCCAGCACCGCCAGGACGCAGAGGAAAAGCCCCTCCAGCCCCACCAGCACCGCGGCCCCCACGAGAGTGGCTGGCGGGGCCTGGCGGGAGTCCTCGGTCACCCGGCGAGCCTAAAGGTCGGCGGTGGCCGGAATCGCCACTGATTCCGTGCCCGAGGGGGCTTGTGACCCACGAGACCCGGCATCCCCCTTGTGTAACGGTCCAATTCTCGGCACGCTGGACATACACGGCGGGGCTGTCGTCCTGCCGTGTCCGCTTGTGTGCCCCCAGCGGGGGCTCCCCCGCCCCAGTGACACGACGACTCGGGTCGCCCGAATGTGTCCAGAAAGAAGGAAACCCCAGCCATGGATTGGCGTCACCGCTCCGCATGCCTCGACGAGGACCCGGAGCTGTTCTTCCCGATCGGCAACACCGGTCCGGCCATCCTCCAGATCGAGGAGGCCAAGCAGGTGTGCCGACGCTGCGATGTGCGCGAGCAGTGCCTGCAGTGGGCTCTCGAGGCGGGACAGGACCACGGTGTCTGGGGTGGCCTGAGCGAGGACGAGCGTCGCGCCCTGAAGCGTCGCAACGCGCGAGCGCGGGTCCGGACTGCCTGATCACCCCGGCGAGCTTCCGGGCGCGCTCGCTCCGCTCGCAAAGACCGGGTCGCTTCGCTCCCCCGCTCTGATTGCGTTGAACCGGGCGGCACACCGCCCTTAGCCGAGGGGGAGGTCTATCTCAGCCCTGGTGCCGCGCCCGGACGGGCCTGGCCCCAGCGTGAGCCGGCCTCCCAGCTCCGACTCGACCAGCGTGCCCACGATCGAGAGCCCCAGGGTGCTCGAGTCGGCCAGGTCGAAGCCGGCCGGCAGTCCCTGGCCGTCATCGTCGATGGTGAAGGTGAGGCGGCCCTCGGTCCTGACCGCGGTCACGACGATGGTGCCCTCCTGATTGTCCGCGGCCGGATAGGCGTGCTCCACGGCGTTCTGCAGGAGCTCGGTCAGCACCATCGCCACCGTGGTCGCCGTCTCCGAGGGCAGGACGCCGAAGGAGCCTTCGCGGCGTACGCGGACACGACCGGCGAGCGAGCCCATGTCGGGGACCATGGTGCCGAGCCGGTCCGCGACGTCGTCGAAGACCACGCTCTCCTCGACGGCCTGGCTGAGCGTCTCGTGCACGATCGCGATCGACCCGACCCGGCGTACGGCTTCCTCGAGCGCCGCCTTGGCGTCGGGGCTGTCCATCCGCCGGGCCTGCAGCCGCAGCAGGGCGGCCACCGTCTGGAGGTTGTTCTTCACGCGGTGGTGGATCTCGCGGATGGTCGCGTCCTTGGTCACCAGCTCGCGGTCGCGGCTGCGCAGGTCGGTGACGTCGCGCACGAGCACCAGTGCGCCGATCAGCCGCCCGTGCGGACGCAGCGGGATGGTGCGGACGATCAGCGACACGGACTCGGTGCCGAACTCGGCGTCCCGGTTCGCCCGGCCGCCGAGCACGGCGCTCAGGGCCTCCTCGTCGGAGCGCAGTCGCGGCGGCACCAGCTGGCGGGTCACCTCGCTGAGCCGTAGACCGTCGAGATCGCCCGAGTGGCCGAGCCGGCGGTAGACCGAGAGCGCGTTGGGGCTGGCGTAGACGACCCGGCCCTGCTCGTCGACGCGCAGGAAGCCGTCGCCGACCCGAGGGGTGTCCGCGTGGTCGCTGCGCTGCCCGGCGACGGGGAAGTGGCCGCCGGCGATCATCTGGGTCAGGTCGGCGGCGGTCTGCAGGTAGGACAGCTCCAGCCGGCTCGGGGTTCGTACGCCGAGCAGGTTGGTGTTGCGGCCGACCACGGCGATCACCCGCGACCCGCGACGGACAGGGATGGTCTCGGCCCGGACCGGCACGTCGTCGCGCCACTCCGGGTCGCCCTCGCGCACCAGCCGGCCCTCGCCGTACGCGATGTCGAGGTGCGGACGCCGGCCCGCCGCGACGAAGGTGCCGACGATGTCGTCGACGTACGCCGTGGGACCGGTGGTGGGCCGCATCTGGCCGCCGGCCCAGAAGCCCGTGCCCTCCCGGTCCGGGAGCCACAGGATCAGGTCGGCGAAGCTGAGGTCGGCGATGATCTGCCAGTCCGCCTGGAGCAGCTGGAGCCAGCCGACGTCGTCTGCGTCGAGGTCCGTGTGGGCTCGGACCAGCTCGATCAGGGACGCCACGCAGGTCAGCGTAGGGGTCGCTCCGTGGCCCTTACTGCTTGCCGGACAGCAAGCACGTTTTGCGAGCCAAGACAAGACTGCCCTGGGCGACGAACTAAGGGCATGCTTTGGCAGGATGGGTGCCATGCCGGGGCAGTACTGGAAGCAGGTGGCCGCTTCCGGACTGGCCGTTCCACAGGACCGGCCCCTCGACGACCTCACGGCAGAGCTGACCCGCATGCTGGGCGACACCGACCCCGAGGCGCGGGACGGGACGGCGTACCCCACCTTGGCGACGTGGGTGGAGCGCGGGGTCTACGACGACCTGCTCTCCGGCCTGGGCGACGGGATGGCCGCCGGGCTCGGTGTGGGGCTGGGCGAACGGGACACCGACTCGGTGTTCCGGCGCAGCTTCTCCGCCCTGATCCTCGGCGAGTGCATCGCTCGCGACAACAAGCGGCCGCTGGTGCCGGGCTCCAAGGTGCTCGAGTGGGGCGACCGGGTCGCGACCTGGCTGCTGCGGGAGCGCGACCTGCGCGGCTTCGTGCCCGGCAAGGGCTGGGCCCACGCCGTGGCCCACGGCGCCGACTCGCTCTCGACGCTCGCCCAGTCGCCGCACGTCGCCGCCAACGAGCTCACCGTCGTCCTCGACGTCATCGCCGACCGAGTGCTGCTGCCGGTCGACCAGCTGTTCACCAATGGCGAGCCCGACCGGCTGGCGGCCACGACGATGGCGGTGCTGCGACGCAACATCGTCTCGCTGCGGGTGATCGAGCCGTGGATCGCCCGGCTGGCGGCCACGGCCAGCTCGCGGGCGTCGTACGACGACCGCGACCCGCACCTCAAGGGCGGCAACGCAGAGTTCTTCCTGCGCGCTCTCCACCTCCAGCTGGCGCTCGGCCCGAACCCGCCGGAGGTCCGTCCCGACCTGTTGCTGGTGCTCGTGGACGCCCTCCGGGCCACCAACCCGCAGTACCTCCAGGCCGCGCAGCCGCGCTGAGAACCGTCCTGCAAGAGTGGCCCCATGACCGAATCGATCGAGGGCCACAGCGGGGAGCTCGCCGTCGCCGTCGCGCGGGCGCACGGCGTGGAGACCATGTTCACGCTGTCGGGTGCGCACGTCTTCCCGATGTACGACGGCGCCGTGAAGGCCGATCCTCCGATGCGGCTCCTCGACGTCCGGCACGAGCAGACCGCCGCGTTCGCCGCCGAGGCCACCGGCAAGCTGACCAGGGTCCCCGGGCTCGCGGTGCTCACCGCCGGACCGGGTGTGACCAACGGCATCAGCGCGATCGCGCAGGCGCAGTTCGCCGGCTCGCCGATGGTCGTGGTCGGCGGCCGGGCGCCGCAGAACCGCTGGGGCAGCGGCAGCCTCCAGGAGCTCGACCAGCCGCCCATCGTCGAGTCGGTGTCCAAGCTGGCACGCACCATCGCGACCGCCGCGGACATCCTCCCCGGCATGGACGAGGCCTTCCTCGCCGCGCGCAGCCCGCACCGTGGGCCGGCCTTCGTCGACGTACCTATGGACGAGTTCTTCAACTCCGCCTCCGGGCCGGCGCCGCAGCCGCCCGAGCGCCAGCGGACCGAGCCGGACGGCGACGCGCTGACGAAGATCGCGGGGCTGCTGTCCGGGGCTCGCCAGCCCGTGCTGATCCTCGGGACCGACGTGTGGGCCGACGGGGCCGAGGAGCCTGCGCTCAGGTTCGTGCAGGACCTGGGCATCCCGACCCTCACCAACGGGATGGGCCGGGGCCTCGTGCCCGGCGGCCACGAGCTGCTGGTGACCAAGGCCCGGAGCGTCGCGCTCGGCGGTGCCGACCTGGTGGTCGTGGTCGGGACCCCGCTCGACTTCCGGCTCGGCTACGGCGTCTTCGGCGGCAAGGAGGAAGGCTCCACACCGGCGCGCGTCGTGCACGTCGCGGACTCCCCCGGCCAGGTGGCGACCCATGCGGAGCTCGCCGCATCGGTGTCGGGCGACCTGACCGCGGTCTTCGACGGGCTGCAGGCCGCGCTCGAGCGGGGCGCGAAGCCGGACTGGTCGGCGTGGCGGTCCACGCTCACCGACACCGTCGCAGCGGCAGCCGCGCGCGACGCCGAGCTGCTCAGCGCCGAGGCCGACCCGATCCACCCGGCCCGGATCTACGGCGAGCTGGTGCCGCGGCTCGCCGACGACGCGGTGGTGATCGGGGACGGCGGCGACTTCGTCAGCTTCGCCGGCAAGTACGTCGAGCCGAAGCGGCCCGGCGGCTGGCTGGACCCCGGCCCCTACGGCTGCCTCGGCGCCGGCCCCGGTGCGGCGATCGCGGCGCGGCTCGCGCGGCCGTCGTCACAGGTGGTGCTCCTGCTCGGCGACGGTGCCGCGGGCTTCTCGCTGATGGACGTCGACACGATGGTCCGGCACGACCTGCCGGTCGTCATGGTGATGGGCAACAACTCCGCGTGGGCGCTGGAGAAGGGCCCGATGCAGATGCTCTACGGCTACGACGTGATCGCCGACCTGGCTCCGCGGACGCCGTACGACGAGGTCGTGAAGGCCCTCGGCGGCGGTGGCGAGACGGTGACCGACCCCAAGGAGATCGGGCCGGCCATCGACCGGGCCTTCGACAGCGGGATCCCCTACCTGGTCAACGTCATCACCGATGTTGACGCTGGCTACCCGCGGGCCACGTTCGGGATCTGAGCAGATGCACCTGCGCCGCGCTCGCCCGGAGGACTACCGCGCGATCAGTGCCGTCACAATCGCGGCGTACGAGCCGATGCTCGACGAGGCCTCGGCGTCGTACTCGACGCAGCTGGGCAACGCCGAGGCGCGTGACCACGACGCCGAGCTGTGGGTCGCCGTCGCCCCTGACGACCGCGACGTGCTCGGCACCATCACGCTGTGCCGGGAGGGGTCGCCGTACCGCGAGATCGGCGTCGCCGACGAGGGCGAGTTCCGGATGCTCGGGGTGGCCCCGCACGCCCAGGGCAAGGGGGTCGGCGAGGCGCTGGTACGGCACGTGCTCGACCGCTTCCGTGAGGAGGGCGCGGTGGCCGTGGTGCTCTCGACGACGCCGGACATGCTGGCGGCCCGCCGGCTCTACGAACGGCTCGGCTTCGCCCGCTGCCCCGAGCGCGACTGGGAGCCGTTGCCGGGCGTCGAGCTGATCGCCTACCGGCTGGAGCTGGCGTGACCTCTCTCCTGTTCACCGTCACCGACGACGACACCGCGGTCGCGGTCGGCTCCGGGACCCTGCCGGTCCTCGGCACTCCCCGCCTGCTCGCGTGGTGCGAGGCGGCCACGTGTGCCGAGATCGAGTCGGTCCTCGCCGAGGGCGAGACGTCGGTCGGCACCCGCATCCAGCTCGAGCACCTCGCCGCGAGCCCGGTCGGCGCCGAGGTCGAGGTGACCGCCACGACGGCGTACGTCGACGGGAGGCTGCACCGGTTCACCGTGTCGGCCCGGCACACCTCCGACGGGAAGGTCGTCGCGTCCGGCGAGGTCACCCGCGTCGTGGTCGACGCGGGGCGGTTCATGGCGAGGTCCGCAATTCGCCCCTCGCCCTGACAGCCTGCGACACTTGACGACGATCGATCGACCAGGAGGTCACCATGGGCAAGACCGGACGCAAGCGCCGCGGTCGCAAGAAGAAGGCCGCCAACCACGGCAAGCGCCCCAACGCCTGAGCCTTCCGGGCTCAGGCAGGTTCAGGTGCGGGCGGGCGTCGGTTGCGGCGCCCGCACCAGCATCACCAGGACGATCGATCCCGCGAGGATGTAGCCGCACCCCTGCCACGACAGCACGGGGATGATGCCGAGCGCGCCGCCGAGCAGTCCGGCGGTCAGGCTGCCCAGCACCTGGAAGCTCGACCGGACGAGCAGCAGCAGGGAGAAGACCCGGCCGCGCTCGCGGTCGTCGGTCTCCTGCTGGAACAGCGTCATCAGGCCGGCGCTCATGATCGCCCCCGGCAGGCCGACCACGACCATCAGTGCCGCGGCCGGCCACGGGTGCGGGTAGCCGACCGGATAGAGCGCGATGGCCAGGTCCACCGCCCCGAAGACCAGTGCCCCGACGCCGAGCATCAGTCGCGGCTGCCAGCGGGCCGCGAACGTGGCCGCGAAGATGCCTCCCACCAGCCCGCCCACCGCCTGGATCCCGCTGATCACGCCCAGCGCCTCGGCACCGCCGTCGAGCACCGAGCGGACGTACGGCGCGAAGAGCGTCCCCCAGATGCCTTCTCCGAACGACGTGATCAGCCAGAACACCGCCAGCACCCGGATCGTCCTCGAGCTCAGCGCCACCCTCGCGCCCTCGACCCACTCGTCGCGGAGCTCGGCGAACCGGCCGCGCACCACCGTCTCGGCGCTCTCGTCGCGCTGGCTGACCGCTCCCGACGTCCGGATCCGGGACAGCAGCAGGGCAGCGACCAGGAACGTCCCGACGTCGGCCAGCGCCACGAGCGGGATCCCGCCCACCGCGGCCAGGACGCCGCCGACCGCGCCACCGACCAGCCGTGCGACGTTCCGGGCCTGGTCGTTGAGGGCGTTGGCGGTGATCAGCTCGGCGGAGTCGGACTCCTCGACGACCCGGGGCAGCATCGCCTGCTCGGCCGGCGCGAACAGCGTCTCCAGCACCGCCTCGAAGACCAGGACCGGGTAAACGACCCAGATCAGCCCGGGTCCGTCCACGAGCAGGAGCGGCAGCAGTCCCACGGCCAGCAGCAGGTTGGCGGCGATCATGGTCCGTCGTCGGTCCCAGCGGTCGACGAGGACGCCGGCCACCAGTCCGACCAGCACCTGCGGCAGCAGCGAGGTGAGGAACACCCCGGCGGACGCCATCGTGGAGCCGGTCAGGTCGTAGACGGCGTACGTCAGCCCCACCGCGACCATCCAGTCGCCGGTCAGCGACACCAGGCTCGCGCTCACCAGTCGGGCCAGGTCCGGACGCCGCCGCAGCAGCCGCCACGGCCCTCCGAGAGTTGATGTCACGAAGACACCATAGTGACGTCAGATCTGACGCGCAATGGTGTCAGGCGGTCGCGCGGCCGGGTAGTCCGTGGACGAACGGCCCCCAGAACAGAGTTCTGAGGGCCGTTGAATCACGGACTATCTCCCCAGCCGGGGAGCGCGAGCGTCAGACGTCGGTGATGCGGATCTGGACCTCGCGGATGCGCAGCAGCACGCGCTGGCGCAGCTCGTCGGGGGCGGCCTCGGAGCACGAACGGGCCACGATCGACTTCACGGTGCGCTGGAGGTCGTACTTCTCCAGGCACGGGTTGCAGGTGTCGAGATGGGCCCGCACCACCGCGCAGTCGGAGGCATCGAGCTCGTTGTCGATGAAGTAGACGATCTGCTCGAGGAAGTCGGCGCAGTCGCTGGCGGAAGGCTCCACACCGTGCTCATGGGACTGCATCACGAGTCGCCCCCATCGTTCCCGGGCACGCGCCCAGCCGGCAGCAGGTCGTTGGTTCGTACGTAGTCGGACAGCATGTCACGAAGCTGGCGTCGTCCGCGATGGAGGCGAGACATCACCGTGCCGATCGGCGTCTCCATGATCTCCGCGATCTCCTTGTAGGCGAACCCCTCGACGTCGGCGAGGTAGACCGCCAGCCGGAACTCCTCCGGAAGCCGCTGCAGAGCGTCCTTGACCTGCGAGTCGGGCAGGTGCTCCAGCGCCTCCATCTCCGCCGACTTCAGCCCGGACGAGGCGTGGGACTCGGCCCTGGCGAGCTGCCAGTCCTCGACGTCCTCGGACATCGACTGCTGCGGCTGGCGCTGCTTCTTGCGGTAGTTGTTGATGAAGGTGTTGGTCAGGATCCGGTAGAGCCACGCCTTGAGGTTCGTGCCGGGCCGGAACTGGTGGAACGACGAGAACGCCTTCGCGAACGTCTCCTGGACCAGGTCCTCGGCGTCGGCCGGGTTGCGGGTCATCCGCATCGCGGCGGAGTAGAGCTGGTCGATGAAGGGCATCGCGTCGCGCTCGAAGCGGGCGGCGCGATCCTCGGTGGTCTCGGTGGCCACGTCGACCTCGGCCTCCTCGGCGGGGTCCACGAAGGACTCCTCGAGGGCGGACAGGTCGTCAGAAGACTTTGTCATCGTCTCCCAGCCTACGCGGGTGGCGGGAGGTTCCAGCAGTGCGATCACACCTCAGGAACGCCGCCGTGACGCACGTCATTCCCGGTCCCGGGTCACGAGGGCCCGGCGAGCTCCCGGACCAGCCACTCCAGTGTGGACTCCACCACGATCCCCATCGCCTCGGCCTGGCTGAGGCCGGCCGCCTTGGGCACCCGGAGGCCGTGGTCGCCGCCGGGCACCACCGCGAAGTCGACGTGCTCGAGATCGTCGGGGAACTCCTCGGGCCTGCCGAAGGAGTCCTGCTCACCCTGGACGACGAGGGTCGGTACGCCGGCGCCGCGCAGCTCCTCGATCCGTGACTTCTCCGGGCGGCCCGGCAGGTGCAGCGGGAACGACAGGGCGAGGCAGCCGGCCGCGCCGAGCTCGGATGCCGATCGCGCCGCGGACCGCGCACCCGCGGACCGGCCACCGACCACCAGCGGCGTCCGCACCCGCAACGACTTCGCCGCGGCCACCAGAGCCACGTCGAGGGTGGGCGGGGGTGTGGCGACCTTGCGCCCGGCCACCCGCCACGGCTGCTCGAGCAGGACGACGCTCGCCCCCTGGCCGGGCAGGCGTGCGGCCAGCGCCTGCAGGTCGCGGGCGCCGATGCCCCCACCGGCACCGTGGCTGAGCAGGAGCGTCACGAACGGCGTACGGGCGCGGTGCGTGACCAGCCGAGCCTCGCCGAGCGGGGTGGCGACGCGCCGTTCACTGCGCATCGCGTGACCGTAGCGCAACCCCCGTTCGTGTCATTCCCGCGCGTGGTCGCGATTCCTACCTTCAGGCAACGGGGTTCCTGACGTGTGCCAACAGAGGAGTACCCATGACCACACGCAAACGCCTCGTCCTCGTGACCGTCCTGTGGACGGCCACGATCCTCGTCGCCTCGCAGCTGGCGCCCGCCTTCGGCGCCCCGTCCTCGGTGAGCGCCGCGGGCCTCGCCACGAAGGTCAAGAAGGCGCTCACGATCGCGAAGCGGGCCGACAAGAACGCGACCAAGGCGCTGGCCGCGGCCGACGCCCCCGGCCCGAAGGGTGACCCCGGCCTCCCCGGGGAGAAGGGGCCGAAGGGCGACCAGGGTCTTCAGGGTCTTCCAGGGCTGCAGGGGCTCAAGGGAGACCCGTGCCTGTCCAGCGACCCCGCCTGCCGAGGTCCGCAGGGCGACCCCGGTCAGGACGGCGCCCCGGGTCCGTCTGCGGCGAGGATCGACGTGTCGGTCGCCAACGGTGCCTCGCAGGACCTGGCGGTGCCCGGCAACTTCACGCTCCGCTTCGTGTGCAGCGGCGACGCCGCCCACCGCCTGTTCACCCTGGGCGTGCCGGGTGGCGGTGGGGGCGCCCAGCTCTCCGGGGTGAAGTCGATCAGCGACACCGCCGGGAACACGATCCCCTTCACCGCCGGCACGGGAGTGCCGTCCGCACAGTTCGTGGGGATCGGCGTCGGCCAGCCGAATCCGAACAACACCAGCGGTTTCTACTACCGCATGGGCGGGACCCTGGTGCTGCACAACGGGCTGTCGGTGGTGACCATCGTCTTCGACATGTTCCTCGAGAACCGCTCCAACCAGGGCACCTGCCTGTTCCGCGGCACCGCCGTGCAGTCCGGGCTCATCGTCTAGGCGGGCCGTCTAGGCAGGGGGCTAGCTGGGTGCGTCCTCCAGAGGCAGCGGCTCGAGCAGCTCGGGGCCGTTGTTCTGGACGGCGTTGACCATGGTCGACACCGGGTAGGCCTCGAGCCGGCCCGGTGCGGCCGGGACCAGCAGGTCGAGCACGGAGTCCTTGTCGGTGCGGGGATCGAGCCAGGCCGACCAGCGATCGCGCTCGACCATCAGCGGCATGCGGTCGTGGATCTTGCCGAGGTCGTCGGGAGCGTCGGTGGTGATCACCGTGCAGGTCCACAGGAACCGGTCGTCGGCGTCGTCGTCCTTGACCGGGTCTCGCCAGATCTCGTAGAGACCGGCCATCGCGAGGGTACTGCCGTCCTTGGGACGGATGAAGAAGGGCTGCTTCTTGGGCTTGCCCGCCTTGGTCTTCTCGTCGGTGGGATACCACTCGAAGTAGCCGTCGGCCGGGAGCAGGCACCGTCGCACGGCGAGGGCTCGCTTGAAGGCGGGCTTCTCTGCGACCGTCTCCATCCGCGCGTTGATCATCCGGTTGCCGATCTTGACGTCCTTGGCCCAGGACGGGACCAGTCCCCACTTCACGACCCGGAGCTGGCGCGCGGGTGGCTCTCCGGCGTCTCCGGCCTCCTTCGAGGACGGACGCTCGACGACGGCGTAGACCTCCTTGGTGGGCGCCACGTTGAAGTCCGGAGCCAGCGGCTCGGGCACGCGGCTGTCGACGACCTCGAACTCCTCGATGAGGTCCTCAGGACGTCGGCTGGAGGCGTAGCGGCCGCACATGTGACCAGCGTATGGGTGAGCGCCGACGGATCAGAGACAGAGGCGGCGCAGGAGCCAGTCAGCGACCTCGGGGCTGCCGGCCACCGGCTCGAGCCTGATGGTGCCCGGCAGGTCGTGGACCATCCGGGCCAGCAGCTCGGCGCGGGCGTGCAGCTCGGTGTCGCGGCCGCTGAGGACACCGACCCGGCGTACGCCGAGCCGGCCGACCGCGAGCGCCGAGCCGAACGCCGTGTGCGCCATCGCCCCCGCGAGGGTGAGCCGCCGGGCGTGCTCGACCGGGTGATCCGGTATCGGCAGCTCCGTGACCACGACCGCAAGTGGCAGCCGATCGCCCGCCATCAGGGCCGCCCACAGAGCGGTCCTGAGCCGGTCGAGGGGCGCCAGGCCGGTCAGGGCATCGACCTGGCCGGCGGCGGTCCAGACCCCAGGCTCTCCCAAACCCATCGCGTTCCCCCTGGTCGCCGCCGGCTCGTTGGCCGGTGCAGTGGAGGAACGGGCGAGCGGCGCCGGCCTTACGCGGTTCGGCGAACCTGGCTCCCTCTGGTCCAGACCGCAGCGTGCTCCTTTGCGTGGTGCGCCGTTGTCATTCCGTGACGGCCACCACCGGGGTGCTCGACGAGCGGGACGACGCGACCCTCATCGCGCTCGTCCGCGAGGGCGACACGGACGCCTACGGGCTGCTGTTCGAGCGCCACGTCGACGCCGCACGTCGTCTGGCCCGCAGCCTGGCCCACGACGGCGAGGCCGACGACCTGGTCGCCGAGGCGTTCGCCAAGGTGCTGCCGGTCCTGGTCCGTGGAGCCGGCCCGGACCTCGCGTTCCGGCCCTACCTGCTCACCTCCGTACGCCGGCTCAGCATCGACCGGCACCGCTCGGTCGCCCGCACCCGCCCCACCGACGACGAGGCGGTCCTCGACGTGGGGCTGCCGTTCACCGACACGGCGGTGGCCGGGTTCGAGTCGGAGGCGGCCGCCCGGGCGTTCGCCTCCCTGCCGGAGCGCTGGCAGCTGGTGCTCTGGCACACCGAGGTCGAGGGCCAGCGGCCGGCCGAGGTCGCGCCGCTGCTCGGCCTCAGCCCCAACGCGGTCTCCCAGCTCGCCCACCGGGCCCGCGAGGGGCTCCGCCGCGCCTTCGTGGCAATGCACGTGCACGACGCGGGCGAGCCCCGCTCGGCCTGCCAGGCCGCTCGCGCCAACCTCGGCTCCTACGTCCGGGCGGGGCTCTCCGCTCGCGAGTCCGCCCGGGTCTCGGCACACCTCGAGTGCTGCCGCCCCTGCACCGGGATCTATCTCGAGCTCGTCGAGGTCGACCACGACCTGCGCGGCCTGCTGGCCCCGCTCCTGCTCGGCGGCGCGGCCGCGGCGTACCTCTCCGACATCCCGGTGTCGGCCGCCCCGACCGCGCTGGCGTCGCTGGGCGGGTTCCTCAGGACCGGCCCGGGCAAGGTCCTCGCCGGTACTGCCGCTGCCGGGCTCACCGTCGGTGCTCTCGTCCTCGGAGGCACGGCGCTCCTGACCGGCGGCCCGGACGCCGGCTCCGACCGCGACGTGGTCGCGGATGCGCCGGCCCAGCTCCCACCGTCGGCGAGCCTGCCGTCCGGCAAGCCCGCCAAGCCCGCACAGCCGGTGCAGCCGGCACCGTCCGTGAACACGCCTTCGGCAAGCTCCGCCAGCCCCGCGGCGTCGCCCAGCCAGTCGCCCAGCCAGTCGCCCAGCCAGTCGCCCAGCCAGTCGCCGAGCCAGCCCCCTACCGACTCGCCGACCCAGGACCCGACCGAGGACCCGACCCAGGACCCGACGCCCGATCCCACCGCCGTCGACGTCCGGGTCAGTGCCTCCAAGGCCGGCATCGGGCCGGCAGCGATCGTGATGATCGACTTCGCCGGCCTGGCTCCCGGCCAGCCGGGCACGGTCACCATGACGGGCGACCAGCTGTCCGCGAGCCTCAATCTCGACCCTCGCTGCACGCTGCTCGGGATCAACACCGCGACCTGCCACGTGGTCGGTGCGGGGCGCTTGCAGATGCTGGCCGCCGGCCTCGGTCTGCTCACCCCGACGACCTTCACCATCACCGCCGCGCCCGGTGCCGGGTTCCACGATCCGGCCATGGGCGACAACAGCACTCGGGTGACGCTCGGCTGACCATGGCCGACGTGTTTGACTGAGGCATGGCTCTCAGCAGGCTGTTCGCCCGTCCGATGCTCGCGTCGATGTTCGTCGTGGGGGGTATCGACTCGATCAGGAATGCCTCGAAGAAGGCTGCCGCCGCGGAGCCGGTGACCGACAGGCTGGTGCCGCTGCTCCAGCGGGCCGTGCCGCAGCTCCCCTCCGACCCGACCACGCTGGTCCGGCTCAACGGTGCGGCCCAGGTCGCCGCCGGGCTCGGGCTCGCGACCGGTCGGTTCCCCCGCATCTCGGCAGCGGTGCTGGCGGCGACGCTCGTGCCGACCACCGCGGCCGCGCACCGGTTCTGGGAGAAGCAGGACCCGGCGGAGCGCGCCCAGCAGCGCGTCCACTTCTTCAAGAACGTCTCGATGCTCGGCGGCCTGATCATCGCCTCCGGTGACACCGAGGGTCAGCCGGGCGTCGTGTGGCGCACCCGCCGGGTCGCGAAGGACGCCCGGCGCGAGGCCAAGCACCTCGCGCACAGCGCGCGCCGCGAGGCCGCCCTGGCCAGGGCCAAGGTCACCTGACTTGGAGTGGCCCGCGCCCCGGGCGACCGGTCCGGTCGACGCCGTCGTCACGCTCCCCGGCAGCAAGTCGCTGACCAACCGGGCGCTGCTGCTCGCCTCGCTCGCCGAGGGCCCGTCCGTCGTACGCCGCGCACTGCGCTCCAGGGACACGCTCCTGATGGCCACGGCGCTCACCTCCCTCGGGTCCGACGTCGACACCACGGGCCCGGACTGGTCGGTGACGCCGGGCGCCTTCGACCGGGACGCGCAGGTCGACTGCGGGCTGGCCGGGACGGTGATGCGATTCGTGCCCCCGGCCGCCGGGCTGTCCAGCGGCACGGTGGCCTTCGACGGCGACCCGCACATGCGCTCGCGCCCCATCGGCGAGGTGCTGGCCGCGTTGCGGACGCTCGGCGTCGACGTGGCGGACGAGGGTCGCGGGGCCCTGCCGTTCGAGGTCCACGGGACCGGCTCCGTGCGCGGTGGTCGCGTGGTCATCGACGCGTCGGCGTCCTCGCAGTTCGTCTCGGCGCTGCTGCTGGTCGGAGCGCGCTACGAGGAGGGCGTCGACGTGCGCCACGACGGCAAGCCGGTGCCCTCGATGCCCCACATCGACATGACGGTGACGATGCTCCGTGAGCACGGCGTCGAGGTCGACGACTCCGAGGCGAACCGGTGGGCGGTTGCTCCCGGGGTCGTGAAGCCGGTCGATCACCTCATCGAGCCGGACCTGTCCAACGCCGCGCCGTTCCTGGCCCTGGCAGCGGTGACGGGTGGCACGGTGACCATCCGGGACTGGCCCGCGGAGACCACCCAGCCCGGCAACCTGCTGCCCGACCTGCTCAGCCTGATGGGCTGCCGGGTCTCGTGGCAGTACGACGAGGGACTGACCGTGACCGGTCCCGACGACGGCCTGCACGGGATCGACGAGGACCTCCACGAGGCGGGCGAGCTCACCCCCGCGATCGCTGCCCTCTGCGCGCTGGCGACCGGCCCCAGCCACCTGCGCGGCATCGCGCACATCCGCGGCCACGAGACCGACCGGCTGGCCGCGCTGGCCGCCGAGCTCGGCGGGCTCGGCGCCGATGTGACCGAGCACCCGGACGGGCTGTCGTTCCAGCCGGCCCCACTGCACGGCGGGGTCTTCCACACCTATGCCGACCACCGGATGGCGCATGCCGGGGTGATCGTGGGCGCCGCCGTGGACGGGGTCCTCGTCGAGGACATCGAGACGACCAGCAAGACCTTCCCCGACTTCGCTCAGTTCTGGGCCGGGTTGTTCTGATGCCAACGGGCCGGTACTCCGACCAGGACGTCGAGCACTACGAGCGCCCGCGTCGACGGACCCGTCCCCGCACCAAGGAGCGCCCGACCTACGAGGACGCCGCCGACGGTGTGGTCGTCACCGTGGACCGCGGCCGCTACACCCTGCTCGTCGACGGCCGGGTCGTCATGGCCATGAAGGCGCGGCCGCTGGGCCGACGCGGAGTGGTCGTCGGCGACCGGGTGCGGGTCGAGGGCGACGTCTCCGGCGACGAGGGCACGCTGGCGCGCATCGTCGAGGTCAACGAGCGGCTGACGACGCTGCGGCGCACGGCCGAGGACGACGACCCGGTCGAACGGGTCATCGTCGCGAACGCCGACCAGCTGGTGGTCGTCGTCTCGGTCGCCGACCCCGACCCGCAGCCGCGGCTGATCGACCGGGCCCTCGTGGCGGCGTACGACGCGGGGCTGTCCCCGCTGCTCTGCCTGACCAAGGCCGATCTCGCATCGCCGGAGGAACTGCTGGCGACCTACCGCTCCCTGGGCGTCCCCTGGGTCGTCACCCAGCGCGGCGGCGACCTGTCCGGACTCCTCGAGCGGCTGACAGGGCGGGTGAGCGTGCTGCTGGGTTCCAGCGGCGTCGGGAAGTCGACGCTGGTCAACGCCCTCGTGCCCGACGCGATGCGCGAGGTGGGGATCGTCAACGCCGTCACCGGGCGCGGTCGGCACACCTCGACGTCCGCCTATCTGCTCCCCCTTCCGAACGACGACGGCTGGATCATCGACACCCCGGGGATCCGGTCGTTCGGGCTGGCGCACGTCCAGCCGGAGGACCTGATCGAGGCGTTCCCCGACTTGGACGAGCTCACCGAGGACTGCCCGCGCGGCTGCACGCACGGCACCGACGAGCCGGAGTGCGGCCTGGACGAGGCCGTCGAGGCCGGGCGCGCCGACCCCGACCGCGTGGCGTCGTTCCGGCGGCTCCTCGCCGCGCGGTCCGAGCCGGCCTACTAGCCGTAGACCGCCTGGGAGCCGGCGTCGCCGGTCATCGCGACCCAGACCAGGGTCAGGACGGCCGCGGCCACGACCAGCGCGCTGAGGGCGTGGCGCGCTGCTCCCTGTCGTGCGTGCTGCCACACGGCGATGACCGTGACCACGAAGAAGCCCGTCGTGATCCACCGGAGCACATCCGCCAGCTCCTCGTGATGCTCGATCTTGTCCTTCAGCTCGCCCCTCACCCCCTCGAAGCGGTCGCTCTCGAAGTAGTTGTCACCGGTGAAGTACGCCGCCCAGATGGACAGGAAGGCGATCCCCACGAGGGCGAGCGTGACCCAGCGCAGCTGGTCGCGGCGCGCGCCCCACACGGAGTAGGCGATCGCGGACAGCGCAGCGAGCGGCCCGAAGACCACGGCGGCGTGCACGATGAGCGGATGGAGAGGTAACCCGTTGAACTCCCACATGTCTTGCTCACGTACCTCCGCTGGGAATGGTTCACCGCAGCATAGGGTGACGTCGTGCCAAGTCAGGGGCAGGACTACACCGATGACCTCCGCCTGGCGCACGTGCTGGCCGACGACGCCGACTCGCTGACCGAGGCGCGGTTCAAGGCGCTCGACCTCCATGTCATGTCCAAGCCGGACCTCACGCCGGTCACCGACGCCGACGAGGCGGTCGAGGAGAGCATCCGGCGCACGCTGTCGCGGGTCCGCTCGCGCGACGCCGTCACCGGGGAGGAGCACGGCTCGACCGGGCACAGCCAACGGCGCTGGATCGTCGACCCGATCGACGGCACCAAGAACTTCGTCCGCGGCGTCCCCGTCTGGGCCACGCTGATCGCCCTGGCCGTGGACGACGAGGTGGTCCTCGGCGTCGTGTCCGCTCCCCTGCTCCAGCGGCGCTGGTGGGCCTCGTCGGGCGCGGGCGCCTGGACCGGCCGGTCGCTGCTCAAGGCGACGCAGTGCCACGTGTCCGACGTACGCCGGCTCGAGGACGCCTCGCTGTCCTACTCCTCCCTGCGGGGCTGGGACGACCGCGGCCAGGGCGACGACTTCGTCTCGCTGATGCGTAGGGTCTGGCGGACCCGCGCCTACGGCGACTTCTGGTCCTACATGCTGCTCGCCGAGGGCGCCGTCGACATCGCCACCGAACCCGAGCTGGCCGTCCACGACATGGCGGCCCTCGACGTGATCGTGCGCGAGGCCGGGGGCACCTTCACCTCACTGGCGGGTGAGGACGGGCCGTGGGGCGGCAACGCGCTGGCGACCAACGGCCATCTGCACGACGTGGCGCTCTCGTTCCTGGGCGCGGTGGCCGAGGACGACAACGATCCCGACTGGCAGCCGTCGGGTCCCGGGTCGGTGTCGGAGCTGCGGCCCCGAGGGCCGCGTGCGCTGGACGAGAATCCCGAGTCATGAGCGATCCCCTGTTCAGCATCCCCTCTGCTCGCTACGGTCGAGGCTCCACTCGCTCCGGGAGGTCGCGATGAAGATCGTCGAAGTGCTCAACGCCAAGCCCCAGTCGGAGACAGAGCGCGGCGTCGTGACCATCACCCCGGACGCCGGCGTGCGTGAGCTCATCGCGCTGCTCGCCGAGCACAACGTGGGCGCGCTGATCGTCAGCTCCGACGGCGAGAGCGTCGACGGCATCGTCAGCGAGCGCGACGTCGTACGCCACCTGCACCACGACGGCACCGTCATCAACAACACGGTCGGCGCGATCATGACCGAGGTCGTGGAGACCACGGCGCCCGACGCCACGCTCGACGACCTGATGGAGGTCATGACCAGGCGCCGGATCCGGCACGTGCCGGTCGTGAAGAACGGCATCCTCGTCGGCATCGTCTCTATCGGCGACGTGGTCAAGCACAAGATGAGCCAGCTGGAGTTCGAGCGCGACCAGCTCGACTCCTACGTCCACCAGACCTGAGCCCGTCCGCCCGCGTTGGCTGAACGTTCGTTGCAACGCCGAACGAACGTTCAGCCAAACGCCGCGCACGGCATGCTGGAGTCATGAGCCGACCACGCACTCTCGTCACCGGCGGCACCCGCGGCATCGGGGCCGCGGTCGCGCACCGGCTGGCACGGGCCGGGCACGACCTGGTGCTCGGCTACGCCCGTGACGACGCGGCCGCCGAGCTGGCCGAGGCGGATGTCGAGGCGGCCGGCGGCGAGTGCACCCTGGTTCGGACCGACCTGCTGGCACCGGACGGTGTGGACGAGCTCTTCTCGGCGGCCGGGCGGCTCACCGGCGTGGTCAACAACGCCGGCGCGACCTTCCACATCGGGCCCCTGGCCGAGACGCCGGTCGAGGTGATCCGCAAGACGATCGACCTCAACTTGACCTCCGCGATCCTCGTCGCGCGAGCCGCGGTGCGCGCGCTGTCGGCGTCGTACGGCGGTGGAGTCGGTGGGGGCGGAATCGGCGGCGTGATCGTCAACATCAGCTCGGGCGCGGCGACGAGGGGGGCGCCCGGCGAGTACGTGCAGTACGCCGCCGCCAAGGCCGGCGTCGACGCGCTCACCCTCGGCCTGGCCGAGGAGGTCGCCGACCACGGCATCCGGGTCGTGGGCGTCGCTCCCGGCATGATCCGGACCACGATCCACGCCGACGCCGGCGAGCCAGGACGCCTCGAGCGGGTGGCTCCGCTGATCCCGCTGCAGCGCGCGGGCGAGCCCGAGGAGGTCGCGGACGCGGTCGCGTGGCTGATGAGCGCCGAGGCGTCGTACGTCACGGGCACCACGCTGCGGGTGGCCGGCGGTCGCTAGAAACCGGTCGCTAGGGTCGATTGCATGGAGAAGCCAGAGATCGACTTCGTCGACCCCACTCCCCCCGCCGACCTCGTCGTCACCGACCTCACCGAGGGTGATGGCGCCGAGGCCGCGTCCGGCAACACCGTCGAGGTGCACTACGTCGGCGTGGCGCACTCGACCGGCGAGGAGTTCGACGCGTCGTACAACCGCGGCGAGCCGCTGAAGTTCCGGCTCGGCGTCGGTCAGGTCATCCAGGGCTGGGACACCGGGGTCCAGGGCATGAAGGTGGGCGGCCGTCGGCAGCTGGTCATCCCGCCGCACCTCGGGTACGGCGACCGCGGGGCCGGCGGGGTCATCAAGCCCGGCGAGACGCTGGTCTTCGTGGTCGACCTGCTGGCTGTGTCCTGACCTGGTTCGTCTCGACTGCGGTCAGCTGAGGGAGGTCACTCCCACTCGCGCTCGCCGCCCACACGGGCGGACTTCGCGGCCACGCTCACGACGTCGCCGCGCTCGAGCTGGCGCCCGCGCCGGGACTCCACCTCGCCGTTGACACGCACGATGCCCCCGGCCAGGACCCGCTTGGCCTCGCCACCGGAGTCGATGAGGTTGGCCAGCTTGAGGAACTGCCCGAGCTTGATCGAGTCGTCCTCCACCGGCACGTCGTTGTAGTCGCTCACGTGCCCAATTGTCCCACTGGGGCACGCCGGTTGCCCAAATGCCGGTGGTCCGGGATCAGGAGAGCGCGAGGCTCACAGCGTGGATAGCCACGCCGACCAGCCCGCCGACCACGGTGCCGTTGATCCGGATGAACTGCAGGTCCCGCCCGACGTGCAGCTCGATCCGGTCGGCCGCCTCCCGGCCGTCCCACCGCTCGATCGTCTGGGTGATCACCGAGGTGAGCTCGGTGCCGTACCGGTCCACGGCGAACACCGCAGCGTCGGCAGCCAGCCCGTCCAGCCGCTCCCTGAGCGCCGTGTCCGAGCCGAGGCGCGCTGCGAACGTCGACACCTCGGTCAGCATGCGGGCGCGGACGGCACCCTGCGGGTCCGCCAGCGACGAGGTCAGGGCCCGGCGCAGCGCGTCCCAGAGCGAGATGGCCGACCGGATCACGGCCGGGTTGTCGAGGATCCGCTCCTTGAGCGCCTCGGCACGCGCCTGGGTGTCGGCGTCGTTCAGCAGGTCGTACGACAGCTGGGACAGCACCGAGTCGAGCGCCTCCCGCGCGCGATGGTTCGGGTCGTCGCGGATGTCCTCGACCCAGCGCACCAGCTCGGTGTGGATGCGGGTCGTGACCGCCTCGTTGAGCCGGGGCGGCGCCCACCAGGGGGCGCGTTCGCCGAGCACCTCCGCCACCGTGTCCGGGTTCTCGATGAGCCACCCGTGCAGCTCCTCGACGGCCAGGTCGACCAGGCCGTGGTGCAGGTCGTCCCGGAGCGCCTCGGACAGCAGGCCGCCCAGCAGCGGTGCGATGGGCTCCTCGCGGAACCGTGGCGTCAGCGCGTCGCGCACCAGCGACTCGATGTGGTCGTCGCGCACCTTCGAGAGCGCGATCGCAGCCACCTCGGCGACCTCGTCCACCACGCGCTGGGCGTTGGCGGGCTGGGCGAGCCACTCGCCGAGTCGTCGGGCCGGCGTGGCGGCCGTCAGCCGCTCGCGGATGATCGCCTCCTGCAGGAAGTTCTCGCCCACGAACTCCTCGAGCCCGCGGCCGAGCTCGTCCTTCTTGCGCGGGATCAGCGCGGTGTGCGGGATGGGCAGTCCCAGCGGGTGCCGGAACAGCGCGGTCACCGCGAACCAGTCGGCGATCGCGCCGACCATCGAGGCCTCGGCGCCGGCGTTCACGAAGCCCAGGAATCCGTCCCGGTCCCGTGTCAGCAGGTAGACCACGGCCGCGACCACGAGCAGACCGGTCGCGATCGTGCGCATCCGCCACAGCGCCGCGCGACGCTGTGCGTCGGCGGCGGGGTCTGAGGCGATCATCGGTCCGGTGGTAACCATCGCTGCCGATTCTGGCCGACGGCCCCGGGCTGGGAGAATCGCGGCCATGTCCCGCACCGTCCTGACCTTCGGCACGTTCGACGTCTTCCACGTCGGACACCTCAAGGTCATCGAGCGCGCGGCGGAGTACGGCGACCGCCTGGTCGTCGGTGTCTCGTCCGACGCACTCAACATGAGCAAGAAGGGCCGCGAGCCGGTCTTCAGCCAGGGGGAGCGGCTGGCGATCGTCGCCGCGCTCCGGGCCGTGGACGAGGTCTTCGTCGAGGAGAGCCTCGAGCTCAAGCGCCACTACATCGAGCAGTACGCCGCCGACGTACTGGTCATGGGCGACGACTGGGCCGGCAAGTTCGACGAGTTCGAGGACGTCTGCGAGGTCGTCTACCTGCCCCGTACGCCCGCCATCTCGACCACCGCGCTGATCGAGAAGATCTCCGACCTCGCCTGATTGTTCACCCCCTGAATTGGCTTGTTGAAGTTGCGCCGCATTGGCCGTTCTGTTGGGCCATTAGGCCCGCCAGAATTGAGCCATGAGCTCGCTCGCACCCCCCACGACGCCGGCCGCCAGCTCACCGGGTCCGGGCGGTCAGCTCGACGTCTCCCAGGGTGCCGCGATGACCATCGGCGCCGTGCTCGGCACCGGGGTGATCTCGCTGCCCGCGCTGGCCGTGGCCGCCGCCGGCCCCGCGTCCCTGCTCGCCTGGGCAGCCCTGCTCCTCCTGTCGGTCCCACTGGCCCTGACGTTCGCCGCGCTCGGCGCCCGATACCCCGACGGCGGCGGCGTCTCGACCTACGCCCGCAAGGCCTTCGGCGCCGGTGCGGCCACGGTGGTCGGCTGGTGCTTCTACTTCGCGATCCCGATCGGCGCGCCGACCGCGGCGGGCTTCGCCGCGGCGTACGTCGCGGACTCCCTCGGCGGCGGTCGGAGCACCCAGCTCATCGCGACCGGCGGGATCATCGGCCTGGTCACGCTGATGAACTGGTTCGGCCTGCGGGTGTCCGGCCGGGTGCAGCTGGTCATCGCGTTCGTCCTCGGCGGGCTCCTCCTCGCGGCCACGCTGGTCTCGCTCCCCCACGCCGACATGGGCAACCTCACGCCGTTCACCCCGCACGGCTGGCTCGCGGTCGGCTCCGCGGCGGCGCTGCTGGTGTGGGCCTTCGCCGGGTGGGAGGCGGTGACGTCCCTGAGCGGCGAGTACCGCAACCCGGCCCGCGACATCGGCCGAGCCACGGGCATCGCGATCGGGGTCATCAGCGTGCTCTACCTGGGCATCGCGTTCGCCACGGTTTTGGTGCTGGGCGACCACCCCGGCAAGGCCCCGCTCTCCGACCTGCTCGTCCTGGGCTTCGGCGAGGGCGCCCGCCCCGTGACGGCGGTGGTCGCGGTGCTGCTCTCGGTCGGCGCCATCAACGCGTACTTCTCCGGCGGTGCCCGGCTCGGTGCCGCCCTGGCTCGCGACGGCTCCCTCCCGGCCTGGCTGGCCCGGGGCTCGAGCGCCGGCGAGGTCCCCCGCCGGTCGCTGGCTGTCGTCGCGCTCGGCGGCCTCGCCTCGCTGGCGGTGATCACCATCGGCGACCTCTCGCTCAATGCGCCCCTGCTGATGACGACCGGTGCCTTCGCGCTGGTCTACGCCGTGGGTACGGCGGCCGCGATGCGGCTGCTGCCCCACGGCTGGGTGCGCCGCGGCGCCGCCATCGGCTTCGTGGCCACGCTCGGCCTGCTCGCCCTCACCGGCACCCACCTGCTCGGCCCGGCGCTCATCGGCGCGGGGGCGGTGGCGTGGACGGCGTGGCACCGAGCACCGCGGCCAGCCGCGCCAGCCCCGGCGTGATCGAGTCGGTGTCGGCCGCGCCGTAGCCCATCACGATCCCGCGCGGCCGGCCGGTCGTGGAGTACTGCGACAGCGGCTCGACCACCACGCCCTGGTCGGCGAGCGTCGCGACCACGCCGGTGTCGTCCACCGACTGGTCGCGCAGCAGCGTGGTGACGTGCAGTCCGGCCTGGCACGGCACCAGCTCCAGGTGGTCGCTGAGCGGGCCGTGCACGGCCTCCAGCACGAGCTCTCTGCGCTCGGCGTACGCCGCCCTCGCCTTGCGCAGGTGCCGCGCGAACAGGCCGTCCTCGAGGAACCGCGCCAGTGCCGCTTGTACCGGCACGTCGACGTAGCCCACGCTCAGCTGGAGCGCGGCCCGCAGGGCGTCCTGGAGCGGCTCGGGTGCCACCAGGTAGCCGAACCGCAGCCCCGGGACCAGCGACTTGGAGTAGGTCCCCAGGTAGAGGACCCTTCCCGCGTCGTCCATCGAGTGCAGCGTCTCGAGCGGCCGCTCGGTGAACCGGAACTCGCTGTCGTAGTCGTCCTCGATCACCGCACACCGGTGCCGGCCCGCGAAGTCGAGCAGCGCCCGCCTCCGCTCGAGCGAGAGCGGCGGGCCGGTCGGGAACTGGTGGGATGGCGTCGTGAAGACGAGCCGGGTCGTGGCCGGCAGCTGGTCGACGACCAGGCCCTCGTGGTCGACCGGGACGGGCACCACGCGCGCGCCGTAGGACGAGAAGACGTCGCGGGCCAGCGGGTAGCCGGGCTCCTCGACCGCCACCACGTCGCCCGGGGCGACGAGCACCCGGGTGACCAGGTCGAGGGCCTGCTGGGTGCCGTAGGTGACCAGCACCTCGTCGGAGGTGGCCGTCACGCCTCGCGAGAGCGCGAGCTGGCGGGAGATCGCCTCGCGCAGCGGCAGGTAGCCGGCCGGGTCGGCGTAGACCCCGAGGTCGTGGGCACCCACGCGCAGCTCCGCGGTCACCAGGCGCCGCCACGTGTCGAACGGGAACAGCCGCGCGTCGGGAATGCCGACCCGGAAGTCGTGCGGCGGCTTGGGCGTGGACCCGCTGGTCGGATGGGGCTGCCGGTCCCAGCCCGGCCGCGGCGCCAGGTCGGTGCCACGGCGGGGTGCCCGCACCGGCCGAGCCGCGTCGGCCACGAACGTCCCCGCGCCGACCCGCGCGGTCAGGAACCCCTCCGCCACCAGCCGGTCGTAGGCCGTCGCCACGGTCGTCCGTGACACCCCGAGGTCGACCGCGAGCGCCCGAGTCGGCGGCAACCGCTCCCCCGGCTCGAGCCGACCGCTGCGCACGGCATCGAGCAGGGCGCGGTAGACGGCGGTCGCGCGGTCGCCGCGCGCGCTCACGTCGACGACCAGGTCACCGAGCTCCCGCATGGCGACACGATGGCATGGCGGACCGACCATCGCCGCTCGGTAGGTTGAGACGGTGCTCATCTCCGACTCGCACCGCTTCCTCTTCGTGCACGTGCAGAAGACCGGCGGGTCGACGATCGACAACGGGCTGACGGCGGCCCTCGGCGACGTACGCCGGATCCCGGCCGCCAACCGGCACGCGCCGCTGGACCGGCTGCTCCAGCTCGAGCCGGGGCTGGCGGACTACTGGACGACCGGGTTCGTGCGGAACCCGTGGGCGCGGATGGTGTCGTGGTGGCGGATGATGGAGCGGTTCCGCGACGGAGCCGCCGAGGGCATCGACCGTTATGTCGACCACCTCCAGCGCAACCGGTTCATCTCGGACATCATCGAGAAGCATCCAGACTTCGAGTCCTTCGTCATGCACGCGCCCGACGACCACCCGCGCCTGCGCAAGCCGCAGGTGGCGTTCCTCAACATCGACGCGAAGCGCGCCGACTTCACGGGTCGCCAGGAGAGCCTCGAGACCGACCTCCAGAAGATCTACGACCACCTCGGGCTGGAGTGGGTCGGGCTCAAGAGCGTCAACATCGACCCGGGCCGACCGGACTACCGCGACCTCTACACCGAGACGACCCGGACACGGGTGGGACAGCTGTTCGAGGCCGACGTGCGTGAGTACGACTACGAGTTCTGACCTGGGAGTGGGCGGGCGGTCCGCAACCGGGCCCCGATCACAATTGCCGCGGTTATGCTGCATGAGAAGGCCGTCCGGGACCCCGATGGCAGCGTGTTCGCGCTGCCCCGGGGGGAGGATCGGTGCACGATCTCGACGACGGCAGCCGGGCGGGGTCCGGCAGCCGGGCGTTCACGCCGTCCCGGTCACTCAGGAGCCGGCAGACGGCCGCGCTCTTCGAGGCGCTGGTCGCCGCCGCCGACGCCGAGCGCGATGGCGTCCGGCAGGAGATCGTGCTCCTCAACACCGGGGTGGCGCTGGCCGTGGCCCGGCGCTACCACGGTCGCGGCGTCGACGCCGAGGACCTCGACCAGGCCGCCTGCCTCGCGCTGGTCCAGGCGGTGCGCACCTTCGACCCGGCACGCGGCCACGACTTCATGAGCTACGCGGTGCCGACGATCGTGGGTGGCGTCAAGCAGCACTTCCGGGACCTGGGGTGGACCATCCGGGTCCCGCGCCGGGTGCAGGAGGTCCAGCTCCTCATCGACCGCGAGGGGCTGCCCGAGGCGGACGAGATCCGCTACGGCGCACACACGGTCACCCGGCTGGCCACCCACCTGCACCTGACCACGCGCGAGGTCGAAGCCGCCCTGCGCGCCCGCGGCTGCTTCAGCCCCGCCTCCATCGACCAGGAGGGCGTGTGGCCACCGACGCGGGCCCTCAGCACCGAGGGCAGGCTCGGCACCGAGGAGCAGGAGGCCATCGAGCTCCGCGCCGTGCTGGCACCGCTCCTGGAGGGCCTCGCGCCGCGGGACCGCAAGCTGCTGCGGCTCCGGTTCGGCGAGGACCGCACCCAGCAGTCGATCGCCGTCGAGCTCCGGCTCACCCAGGCCCAGGTCTCGCGGCTGCTGACCAGGGTGATCGCCGAGCTGCGCACCGACCTCGAGACGGCCGAGCATGCTGCCGACCTCGGTCGAGTAGTAAGTTTGTAGGCCCATGCACCCGGGGAGCTGGGCTCGGCTCCCGGGCCCGCGGCGAGGAGGTCAGCCATCGCCGGCTATCGCGTCACCGACGATCACGGTGACCGGTTGCGCGTGCAGGCCCGGGCGGTCCTCCCGGCCGAGCCGCACGTCGTACCCGACGTGGCCATCGGGCTTGACCGGCTGTGCCGGGCGGCCGTGCAGGAGCTCGGCCTCGACCAGGTCTCCGTCACGTTGATGACGACGGAGGGATCATCGGTCCTCGTCGCCTCGGCCGGTCCTGCCGGCCCGGGGATCCAGGAGCTCCAGTTCGACCTGGGTGAGGGTCCCGGTCCCGACGCGTACGCCGCCGGGCGGCCGGTCCTCGTCCCGGACCTGCTGTCCTTCCGCGGTCGCTGGCCGGGGTTCGCTCCGGCCGCGACCGAGCGCGGCGCCGCCGCCGTCTTCGCGTTCCCGCTGCAGCTGGGTGCGGTCCGCTTCGGGGTGCTCACCTGCATCCGGACCCAGGTGGGGTCGCTCGGCAGGCGGGGCCTGAGCGCCGGCCTGATCTTCGCCGAGGTGGCCACCGAGCTGTTGCTCGACAGCTCGCCGACCGGTGACCATCCCGACCCCCAGCTGCGCGCCGCCATCCACGCGCACGACGAGGTCTACCAGGCCCAGGGCATGGTCATGGTCGACCTTGCTGTGCCGCTCGACACGGCGCTGACCCGGATGCGTGCCGTGGCCTTCGCCGACGGAATCTCACTGCTGGACCTCGCCAAGCAGATAGTCACGGGGCATCGCAGGCTCCGAGGAACGGACGACCCATGACCCCGTTCGTCCCGGCCCCACCAGATCCGAGTCCGCACCCGACCAGGCGGCCCGTCCGCCGCCCCCACCCGACGAAGGGAGATCGTCCAGCATGATCTCGACGGAACATCTCTCGGACCTCTTCGTCAACGTGGCCGACACCCTCGTCGACGACTTCGACGTCGTCGACTTCCTGACGACGCTGTGTGAGCACGCGACACTGGTGAGCGGCGCGGAGGCGGTGGGCATCATGCTGACCGACCACCGCGGGGATCTGCGCTTCATGGCAGCCTCCAACGACGCCGGCCGCGAGCTCGAGATGGCCCAGCTGCGGCTCGGGGAGGGTCCGTGCCTCGACTGCGTGCGGACCATGCAGCCGGTGGTCAACAGCGACCTCGCCCTGGCCGACACGTGGCCCCAGTTCGCGCCCAGCGCGATCGAGGCGGGCTTCCACTCCGTGCACGCCTTCCCCATGCGGCTGCGGGAGCAGGCGATCGGAGCCCTCAACCTCTTCGGCGTCGCGGAGATGCGGTTCGAGCCCAGAGAGGTCCGCGTGGTGCAGTCGCTGGCGGACGTGGCGACCATCGCGATCCTCCAGGAGCGCAGCATCGCCCGCGCCGAGGCCCTCACCGAGCAGCTCCAGGGAGCGCTCAACAGCAGGATCGTGATCGAGCAGGCCAAGGGTGCCCTCGCGCGCATGGAGGGCATCACCGTCGACGAGGCCTTCGAGCGGCTGCGTTCGCGAGCGCGGTCGAGCCGTCAGCGTCTGGTGGACGTCGCGGCGACCGTGCTGGCCGGCAACTGAGCGGAGCCTGACCAGCCCGGCGTATCAAGATCGCGCAGAGCGGCAACTGGGCAGTATCGCCGGGTCTCTGCGGTGCGCTCTGGGGGGGCACCGTGGAGGCCCGTCGATTCGTGGGCCGGCCCTCAGTACGCCGGAGCCGCCACCGAGGCGGTGAGCTGCTCGAGCGAGTACTCGGTGATCCGGATCAGCGCACGCTTGCTTGACTCGCGGTCACGGGCGTCGACCTCGATCATCGGCACGTGCTCCGGGACGGCCAGGGCAGCCCGGACCTCCTCCAGCGGGTAGCGCTGGTTGTTGTCGAACTGGTTGACCGCGACGATGAAGGGCAGACCCTTCGACTCGAAGTAGTCCAGCGGCGAGAAGGCCTCGTCGAGGCGGCCGGTGTCGACGAGCACGATGGCGCCGATCGCGCCGAGGCACAGGTCGTCCCACATGAACCAGAACCGCCGCTGCCCCGGCGTACCGAACAGGTAGAGGACGAGGTCCTCGGCCAGCGTGATGCGGCCGAAGTCCATGGCGACGGTGGTCGTGGCCTTGGACGGAACGGCGGCGAGGTCGTCGACGCCTTCGGACTCGTTGGTGACAAGAGCCTCGGTGCGCAACGGCATGATCTCCGAGACCGATCCCACGAGGGTCGTCTTGCCCACGCCGAAGCCGCCGGCGACGACGATCTTGGTCGACGCGGCGGCGCGTTGGGCGCTAGAGCGAGCGGAGTCCACGGAGGGTCCTTTCGATGAGCTCTCGTCGCTCGTCCTGCGACGAATCTGCGGAGAGGGTCGCCTGCACCCGGACGTGCCCTTGCTCGATCAGGTCGCCCAGGAGGACCCGGACGACTCCGATCGGCATGTGCACGTGCGCGGACACCTCGGCGACCGAACGTTTGTCACACAGTTCGAGGATGCGGAGCAGGTTGGCGTCGTGGGGGTCCTCGGGCCCACCGACCTCCCGGCGAAGGGTGGCTTCGAGCGGGAGCTCGACCTTGGGAGCCGTCCGGCCGCCGGTCAGCGTGTAGGGGCGGACGACGCGCGCGACAGGCGCATCGTCGTCCGGCTCCCACGGCTGGGTCGGCAGTGCCATGACAGGTCCCGGGAGTCCTTCAGAGCCCGCTGAGCGGGACGCGGGCGGTGGCCTGGACCATGCGGCCGACGCGGTCGACGAGGAGGGCCATCTCGTAGCCCACCTGACCGATGTCGGCGGAGTCCTCGGTGAGCACGGCGAGGTGCGACCCGTCGCCGACGCTCATCAGCAGCAGGTAGCCGTGCTGCATCTCGATCACGGTCTGGAGCACGGCCCCACCCTCGAAGAGCCGCGCCGCACCGACGGCCAGACTCGCCAGGCCCGACGAGACCGCCGCGACCTGCTCGGCACGCTCGTCCGGGAGGCTGAAGCTCTTGGCCATCAGCAGCCCGTCGGCCGACACGAGGATCGCGTGGGCGGCCGTCGGCACCTCGTCGACGAACTTGCTCACCACCCAGTCGAGCCCACGCTCGTCGGTTTCGGTCAGGTTGTCGGTCATGCGGGGCCTTCCTCGGTGCTCGGTGCGGGGGATGACTCGTCAACGGCGGCGTTCCGGGCGGTCCGGCCTCGAGAGACGCCGGCGGCGTGTGCTTTGAGCCGGGCCCTGATGGCTTCGGGGTCGCGCTCGACGGCAGTCGCGACGGGAGCGACTCCACCGGGCACCAGCCGCTTGCCGGGCCGCCGGATCGGCAGGCCTGACTCGCTGAGCTGGAGCGCAGGCGCCTCGGCGACCTGTTCGGCGGCCTCCCACCCGGCCTCGATCTCCGACGTCGTCCAGGTGTCCCCGGCCGCGTCGGCGGTGAACCAGTTGGAGCGCAGCGCCCGGAAGATCGGCGTCTCGTCCTCGGTCGCGTCGGGCATCGGGCTGCGCGAGTCGAGCAGGTCGTAGACCGTCACGGCGGCGGGCGGCGGGGTCGTCGCGTGGGCCGCTGCTATCCAGCTCTCGGCGGGAGCCTCGGCGACAGGGGGCGACGCCAGTGCGACATCCGCGCCTGCGGGCGCCGACGTACCCACGGATCCCCAAGTCGTCGCCGGCGCGGCGTCCTCCGGCTGCTCGGCGGCCGGCGGCCCGAGCTCGACGACGGGCGCCTCGACCTCGGCGGTCTCGACGTCGGGCGTCTCAACCTCGGGAGCCTCCTGCGCTGCTGCCTCGTCGGCAGCGGTCTTGCGAGCGCTGAGGTCGATGGCGTCGAACGCCACGGTCGGCGTGGCGGGCTCGCGCTGCGGAAGTTCCGGCTTGGCGGGGCCGCTGCCGTTGCCGGTGCCGTTGGGGGTGCTGTGGCCGCTGGCCTGGAGCCGCTGGAACAGGGAGCCGCCCGTGGAGCCGACGGGCGCGCCGGGCATCGCTCCGCCCGCCCGGGTGGCGCCGGGCGAACGCTGGGGCAGCCCGCTCGTGACGGCATTGATGGCCGCGGAGATCGAGTCGATGCCCACATCCGGCTTGCCCGGCGTGGCGGCCGCGGCGGCCGGAGCCTGCGGCGCCGCCGGAGCATCAGCGCCGGCCGGCTTGGCGAAGGCCGCGGCCGAGGCAGCAGGCGCAGCGGGCGCGACGGGCTCCGGGCGGGTCGGCAGCTTCTGGGGCTCGGCCTCGTTGGTGAGTCGCTCCGTGACCGCCGCCGGCAGCACCGACTTGGCGGGCGTGAGCCCGGCCAGTCCGGGACGCTGCTTGGGCTGGACCGGTGCCTTCTGACCGCGCAGCAGTGCCGGCGGGAGCAGCACCGTGGCCGTCGTCCCACCACGGGCGTTGCGGGCCAGGGAGACAGTGATGCCGTGTCGCGTCGCGATGCGGCTGACCACGAGCAGACCCATCCGGCGGGCCGTCTCGACGGTGACCTCGCCGCCGGAGCGGAGGTCCTCGTTGAGTGAGTTGAGGACGTCCTGGGCGATGCCGAGACCGCCGTCGCTGACCTCGACGATGGTGCTGTCGCCGGCCTGCTTGGTGGAGATCTTCACCGGCGCCGTGGGCGGCGAGAACGCGAGCGCGTTGTCAACGAGCTCGGTCATCAGGTGCACCACGTCGGCCGCCGCGGAGCCGTTGACCTTCTCGGCGGGCGACGACTCGATCTGGACGCGCTGGTACTCCTGGACGCCGGCCATCGCCGCCTGGAACACGTCGCCCAGCGCGAGCGCGTCGGTGTCGCTGGTCTGCATGGGCGCGTCGGCCAGCACCATCAGCGAGTCGCCCGTACGGCGCATGCGGGAGGCGAGGTGGTCGAGCCGGAACAGCGACTCGAGGCGGTTGGGGTCCTCCTCGTCCTTCTCCAGCCGCTCGATCAGACCGAGCTGCTGGTTGATGAGCGAGGTGTTGCGGCGCGACAGCGTCGAGAACATCTCGCCGACCTGCGAGCGCAGCCTGGCCTCGCCGGACGCCAGGTGCACGGCCTGGCGGTGCATGTCGTCCACCGCACGCGCCAGCTGGCCCATCTCCTCGTGGGTGTGCACGGGGATCGGGGTGATCTCACCCGGGTCACCACCGGACCGGATCCTGGCGACCATCTCGGGGAGCTGCGTGTTCGCGACCTCGAGGGCACCCTCGCGCACCCGACGGATCGGGTTCAGGAGCATGCGCGAGATGAACAGGGCCAGGAAGATGGCGGCCAGCAGCAGCGCGACGGTGACCAGCGCGTTGGCGATGGCCAGCCCGCGCGCGTCGCCGGCCGCGCTGGTGAGGTTCTGGTCGATGTCGTCGAGCAGCTCGACGCTCAGCTCGTCGTACGCCTCGAAGGCCTCGGCGTCGCCGAGGTTGGGCGCGGCCTTGTTGTCGGCGGCGCGAACCACGCCGAAGTGCGCGGCGTTCTGCTGGTTGAGCAGCTGGACCTGCGGGTCGGTGGTGCCGATGATCGAGCCGAGGCGGTCGATGATGATCTGCTCGACACCCAGCTCCGCGGACAGGTCCACCAGGTTGATCGTCTTGGGGTCGGCGACGTTGACCATGTACTGCTGCATCGCCAGCGAGACCCGGCCGTCCACCGCCTGCTGAAGGGCGGCCAGCTTGGCCTCCGGCTCCAGCTGCTCGGCGACGATCGCGTCCATCAGCTGGGTGATGCCCCGCTGGAGCTGGCGAACCTGCGAGACCGCCTGGCCGGCCGAGACGTACGCCCGACCGTCGCGCAGCTGCTCGCTCAGGCCCAGGACCGTGCTGAGCCGCTTGCGCTGGTCGGCCGTCAGGTCGGCCTGCTTGCCGAGGTTCTCGAGCCGAGTGCCTGCCACCTCGACCGCTTCGATGGCTGAGACGCGGCCCGGGTCGTCGAGGAGGGGGCGCTGGCGGGAGATGATGATGGCGCGCTCGGCGGCGGCGAGATAGCCGACGGCGGGGCGCAGCACGGTGACCTGCTTGGCGGTCGCCGAGTAGTTGTCGGACTGCGCCAGCTCGGACTGCACGCGCAGGCCACCGAACGTCGCGGCGAGGAGCATCGGGATCGTGAGCGCGAGCGCCAGCTTGCGACGCAGGGACCACTCCGGGAGCGCGATCGCAGACGCCAGACGTCCGGCGCTCTCACGACGCTTCTCCTCAGTCATTCCACCCACCCACATTGGTCGAGCTCGAGACGTCGCGCGGCGGCGCGACGACACCCGTCTGGATCGAGATCACGATAGGTTTCACTCCTCATACCTCGCGGCGGAATTGGGGAACTCCGCGAGCTACCCCCTCACTCAGTGAACCCGGTCTAGTCCTCACTGGCAATCCTCCCGTATTGGGCACGAACGCGCAGCAGATCTGTCGTATCGGGTGGCGAAGCCGCAGTTCAGGACGTGTGGCGAACGAATCCGCACCCTGCTCCGCGGCGCGCGCCGCTGAGGTCAGCGCCAGCCCAGCTCCGGCGCGACGTACCGCAGGACGCTGTCGAGCACGTGCGCGTTGTAGTCGACACCGAGCTGGTTCGGCACAGTGAGCAGGAGCGTGTCCGCCGCGGCGACGGCCTCGTCCTCGGCGAGCTCCTTGACCAGCCGGTCGGGCTCGCCGGCGTACGACTTCCCGAACCGCGCGAGCCCGCCGTCGATGTGCCCGACCTGGTCCTGGCTCGAGCCGTCGTGCCCGAAGTAGGCACGGTCCAGGTCAGTGACCAGCGGGAAGATGCTGCGGCTCACCGAGACGCGAGGCTCGCGCTCGTGGCCGGCCGCCGACCAGGCGTCGCGGAACATCTGGATCTGCTCCGCCTGGAGCTGGTGGAACGGCACGCCGGTGTCCTCGGTGAGGAGCGTCGAGCTCATCAGGTTCATGCCCTGTTCGGCGGTCCACACTGCTGTCTTGCGGGTGCCGGCGCCCCACCAGATGCGGTCGCGAAGCCCGGGCGAGTGCGGCTCGATGCGGAGCAGCCCGGGCGGGTTGGGGAACATCGGCCGCGGGTTGGGCTCGGCGAAACCCTTCCCGTCGAGCACTTCGAGGAGGACGCGCGCGTGCTCGCGGGCCAGGTCGGCGTGGTCGGTGCCCTCGGCGGGCACGTGCCCGAAGTAGCGGTAGCCGTCGATGACCTGCTCGGGTGAGCCGCGGCTGATGCCGAGCTGGAGACGGCCGCCGGAGATCAGGTCGGCGGCGCCGGCGTCCTCGGCCATGTAGAGCGGGTTCTCGTAGCGCATGTCGATCACGCCCGTGCCCAGCTCGATCCGGCTGGTGCGCGCTCCCGCGGCCGCCAGCAGCGGGAACGGCGACGCGAGCTGTCGCGCGAAGTGGTGGATCCGGAAGTAGGCGCCGTCCGCGCCCACCTCCTCCGCCGCGACGGCGAGCTCGATCGACTGGAGGAGGGCGTCCGACGCCGAGCGGGTCTGGGACTGCGGCGAGGGGTTCCAGTGGCCGAAGGACAGGAAGCCGATGTTCTTCACGTTTCAACGAACGCGCCGGGGTGCCGCCGGATTCCCGCCGTACGTCGAGGCCTACGTTGACCCCGTGCAGCCGTCGTTCGCGGCCGGGATCCGGCTGGGCCTCCCGTACGCGTTCGTGGGGTTCGTGCTGTCGATGTCCTTCGGGGTCCTGGCCCGGCAGGCCGGCTTCTCCCCGCTGCAGGCGATCCTCACCGCCGCGATCGTGTTCGCGGGATCGGCCCAGTTCGCCGGGCTCGCGGTGCTGGCGAGCGGTGGCACGGCGGTCGCGGCGGTCGCCGCCGGGACGCTGATGAACGGCCGCTTCCTCGCCATGGGCACCGCCATCGCCCCGTCGCTGCCCGGCGGTCCGCTCAAGCGAGCCGTCCAGGGCCAGGCGGTCATCGACGCGTCGTGGGCGCTGGCCAACCGGGGCGACGGCACCTTCGACCGGTGGCTGCTGTTCGGCACCACCGTCCCGCAGTACGTCACCTGGTTGCTCGGCACCGTGGTCGGCGCACTCGGCGGCGACCTCCTGGGCGACACCGACCGGTTCGGCCTCGACGCGGTGTTCCCCACGTTCTTCCTCGGCATCCTCGTGGCCGAGCTGCGGGACCCGCGCTCGCGGTTCGTCGCGCTCTGCGGCGCGACGACCGCCCTCGCGCTGGTGCCGTTCACCCCGCCCGGCGTACCGATCCTCGCGGCCTCGGTGGCCGCGCTCCTGGGGCTGCGCCGATGAGCGGCTCGGCGGCCATCTGGTGGACCATCATCGGCCTCGCGGTGACGACCGTGCTCGTGAAGGGTGCGGGCCCGGTCGTGTTCGGCGGCCGCAAGCCGCACCCGGCGTTCCTCCGGGTCGTCGCCATGATGGCGCCCGCGCTGCTGGCCGCGCTCGTCGTGACCTCGGCCTTCGCCGACGGGCGGCACCTCGGCGTCGGGGCCGACACGGTCGGACTGCTGGCCGGTGGGGTGCTGCTCTGGCGCGGGCGGTCCGTCGTACTGGCTGTGGTCGTCGCCGTCGTGGTCACGGCCGGGCTGCGCGCGCTCTCCTAGCGTCCTGGGCCCAGGAGGTCGTGGGTGGGCTCCTTCTCTCCGACACTCGTCGCTCCTGTCCCCCGGCGGACGAACTCCTCGCCCGGTGGCCAGGTCGCGACGTGCTGGTTGGCCGACGCCGGGTCGTAGCGAACGAAGGCGACGTGCTCGATGTCGATCTCGAACAGGTGGAATCGGCCGACCTCCGGTCGCCAGCCCAGCTGCTCCGCCACCGCAGCGGCGTACGACTCCTGGACGCCGAGGTCCGGTTCGACCACCGCACGCCCACGGAGCTTGAGCTCCCCCTCGCTCCCTCGCGACCGGTCACGATGCTGTGCACGAGAACCCGATCGTCGCGATCGAGGTCCTTCGCCTTCTGCGAGCCCCACATCATCGAGAGCAGGAGCCGGCCATCGAGGAGCAAGGGCTCGACCGGGCTGAGCCGCGGCGTGCCGTCGGGTCTCAGGGTCACGACCAGCAGTACGCCCGGCTCGACCAGCCGGGCCCGAGCCGTGGCCGCGAGCCGCGGCTGCTGTTTCTCGAGCTCACTCCATCGCATCACTCCTGTCTAGCCGCGTCCGTCGACAGTCACCGGAGGTCAGCTGCGGTCAGCACGCAGCTCGGCCCCGACCTCGTGCAGGTGGCGGAACGCCTGGGCGTAGGAGTCGGCCAGGCTGGTCTCCTCGTAGGGCACGCCGATCTCGGCGCAATAGGCCCGGACGATGGGCTGCGCCTTGCGCAGGTTGGGCGTGGGCATGGCCGGGAAGAGATGGTGCTCGATCTGGTAATTGAGCCCGCCCAGCGCCGTGTCGACCAGCCCGCCGCCGCGCACGTTGCGCGACGTCAGCACCTGCTTGCGCAGGAAGTCCTCGGTGCCGTCGGGATGCGGCATGCCCTTGTGGTTGGGCGCGAAGGTGAGCCCGAGGTAGATCCCGAAGAGCGCCTGGTGCACCACGACGAAGGCGAGTACCTGCAGCGGCGCGAGCACGGTGAACAGCGCGGACAGGTAGAGCACGAAGTGGGCAGCCAGCAGACCGCCCTCGAGACGGGGGCGCTTCACGCCGCCGGTCCGGATCGCCCTGATGCTGTCCCGCTTCAGCGAGATGCCGAGCAGCGAGAGCAGCGGAAGGAAGAAGTAGGCCTGGTAGCGGGTCTGGAACCCGCGACCTCGCGCGGCCTCGCGGCTCCAGACGAGCACGCCGGGGCCGACGTCGGGGTCGAGGTCGTCGTGGTTGGGGTTGGCGTGGTGCTTGGTGTGCTTGGCCATCCAGTAGCCGTAGGACATACCGATGCCGAGGTTCCCGGCGACCAGACCGGCCCGGGCGCTGGGACGATTCGTCCGGAACACCTGGCGGTGCGCGAGGTCGTGCGCGACCAGCGCGACCTGGGCGAAGACGACGGCGAGGAACGCAGCGACGGCCAGCGTCCACCACGAGGAGCCGACGGCGAAGAAGGCGGCCCAGCCGGCTGCGTAGGCCGCCCCCACCAGGCCCAGGCGCAGGGCGTAGTACGCCGGCCGCCGCCGGAGCAGGCCGGCCGCGTTGACCCGCCGGTTCAGCTCGGCGAAGTCGCTCCCGGTGCCGGTGACCGGTCGTTCTGCTGTCGTGATCGTCATGCTGTCCAGCCAACCGGCGTCTCGGCGTCTGGTCAGGAGAGTCAGGTCCCCGACCTGGGTGGGGCTAGCACCACTACTGTCAGACCGTGATCACCACCGACCAGGTGCTGGGCTTCGGCGTAGCCGCGCTCATCCTCATCGCGATCCCCGGCCCGAGCGTGGTGTTCGTGATCGGCCGCGCACTGGCCTACGGGCGCGGCGTCGCGCTGGCCAGCGTCGCCGGCAACTCGTTGGGCCTGCTCACCATCGTCGTGCTGGTCGCCTTCGGCCTCGGCGTGGTCGTCCAGGAGTCGATCGTGGTCTTCCACGTCCTCAAGCTGGTCGGCGCGGCGTACCTCGTCTACCTGGGTGTCGAGGCCTTCCGCCGGCGCAAGGAGTTCCTCGACCAGTCCCCCGGCGTCGGCGGCTCGGGCATGACCTGGCGGCGCGCCATCCGGCAGGGGTACGTCGTGGGCGTCTCCAACCCGAAGGCCTACATGATCCTGGCCGCGGTGCTGCCGCAGTTCGTCGACCGCGGTGCCGGCCATGTCCAGCTGCAGCTGCTGCTGCTCGGGCTGCTCGCGTTCGGCATCGGCATGGTCTCCGACTCGACCTGGGCGCTGGTCGCCAGCCAGCTGCGGACGTGGTTCGTCCGCAAGCCTCGGCGGGGCGAGGCGATGGGCGCCGTCGGCGGACTGTCGATGATCGGGCTCGGGGTCGGTCTCGCAGCCACGGGCGACCCGCGCTGACCGCTCGACCACTCCGGGGCGCAATGATCAGCACGTGAGCGACACAGCGCGCCCGTCGGAGGCCATCGCCTCACGGGTGGAGACCAACGGCATCAACGTGATCGCGGAGAGCGAGCGCAAGGGCACGCCCAGGGACCTCCTGTGGCCCTGGACGGCGGCCTCGATCTCCGTCCTCGGGATCGCGTACGGCGCGTACGCGCTCGGGTACGGCGTCAGCTTCTGGCAGGCGCTGGTGGCGGGCGTGGTCGGTGTGGCCTTCGCCGGTGTCATCGCCGGCCTGGTCGCGATCGCCGGCAAACGTGGCTCCGCTCCGACGCTGGTGCTCTCGCGCGCGGCGTTCGGGGTGACCGGCAACAAGGTGCCCGCCGCGGTGTCGTGGGTGCTCAGCCTCGGCTGGGAGACCGTGCTGACCTCGACCGCGGCGTTGGCGACCGCGACAGTCTTCGACGAGCTCGGCTGGGGCGGCGGTGACGCGGCCAAGGTCATCGGCCTGGTCGTGGTGGTCGTCCTGATCGTCGCCGGCGGCGTGCTCGGCTTCGACGCGATCATGAGGATCCAGACCTGGATCACCTACGTCGGCGTGGTGCTGACGGTCATCTACCTGGCGCTGGTGATCGACAAGGTCGACTGGTCAACGGTCTCGTCAGTGCCGTCGGGCGGCTTCGCCGCCGTGGTCGGGGTCGCCGTGCTGATGGCCACGGCGACCGGGCTCGGTTGGGTCAACGCAGCGGCGGACTACTCGCGCTACCTCCCTCGCAGCGCCTCGAGCTCCGGTGTCGCCGGCTACACCGCCACCGGGTTGTCGGCAGCCAACATCGTGCTGTTCTTCTTCGGCCTGCTGCTGGCCGGCTCGGACCCGGAGCTGAACGCCGCCATCGGCAGCGACCCGATCGGCGCCCTGGCCACGATCCTGCCGACGTGGTTCCTGGTGCCGTTCGTGGTCGTCGCAGTCATCGGGCTGGTCGCGGGCGCCCTGCTCGACATCTACTCCTCGGGTTTGTCGCTGCTCAGCCTCGGCCTGCCGGTCACGCGGCCGGTCGCCGCCGGCATCGACGGGTTGCTGATGATCTTCGGCGCGATCTACGTGCTCTTCGTCGCGTCCAGCACGTTCTTCTTCCAGTTCCAGGGCTTCCTGATCACCCTCGGCGTGCCGATCTCGGCCTGGGTCGGCATCTTCCTGGCCGACCTGCTGCTGCGGAAGAAGGACTACGACGACCAGGCGCTCTCCGATCCCGCCGGCCGGTACGGCGCCATCCGCTGGCCCGCCCTCGCGATCTTCGCGGTCGGCACCGTGGTCGGCTGGGGGCTGGTCACCAACACCTACGCCGGCTGGCTGGACTGGCAGGGCTACTTCATGGGCGCGATCGGCGGCAAGGACGGCGACTGGGCCTTCGCCAGCGTCGGCGTCATCGTCGCGCTGGTGGTGGGCTTCCTCGGCTACCTGCTGCTCGAGCGACGCGCGGTCGCCGCGAGCGAGGCGTGAGCGCTCGGTGTCCATGACATGACGAAGCAGGGCGAGCCATGGCTCGTCGTCATCGACGTCCAGAAGATCTTCGGCGAGCCGCCGAGCCCGTGGGCCGCCCCTCGCTTCGGCGAGGTGCTCCCGGTGATCCGCGACCTGGTCGACAGGTATGCCGGCCGCGTCGTCTTCACCCGCTTCGAGCCGCCTCAGCCACCCGCTGGCCCCGAGGGCTCGTGGGTCGACTACTACGAGCAGTGGCCCTTCGCGCTCGAGCCGGCCACGCGTGCGTCGTACGACCTGGTGCTCGACCCCGGCGACGCACCTGTGGTCAGCCGGCCGACCATGGGCAAGTACGGCTCCGACCTGCTCGCCGCGACCGCCGACTCCCGCAACCTGGTGCTGTGCGGCGTCTCCACCGACTGCTGCGTCCTCTCCACCGCCCTGGCGGCTGCCGACGACGGCGCCTGGGTCCGCGTCGTACGCGACGCCTGCGCCGGAGCGACGGACGCCGACCACGAGCGCTCCCTGGCCGCGATGGCGTTCTACTCACCACAGATCGAGGTCGTCGGCCCGGACGATCTCTGAGGCGCGGTCCACCGGGTGCCGTCGGCGCCCCGCCCTCACCGGCGACCCGCGCCGAAAAGATCTGTCGACCGCGCGCCGCACACCCGTACTCTGACCTCGTGACCAGGCACCTGCCACGCGCGCTCACGAGCCACGACGTGGCCCGCGAGAACGGCGACGCCTGCCTGCGTCGGACCCAACGCACGCCGTACGACATATAACCCGAGAGGAGGTGTCAGCGGTGCCAGCCCAACAGATCGTCCTGCTGAACGCCTCCTACGAGCCACTCGGCCGGGTCACGTTCCAGCACGCCGTCCGGATGCTCTTCCGCCAGGTCGCCCTCGTCGAGGAGCAGCACGGCGACCGGATGATCGGCCCGCACCCGTGGCCGCGCGTGATCCGGCTCGTGCGCTACGTCGCCGCGCACTGGCTGCACCGCCCGGCCGGGTGGTCGCGCAGCGGTGTCCTCGTCCGCGACCGGCACGCCTGCGCCTACTGCGGCCGGCACGCCACCACGATCGACCACGTCGTGCCCCGCAGCCGGGGCGGCGGCTCGACCTGGTCCAACACCGTCGCGGCCTGCGCGTCGTGCAACCACCGCAAGGCCAACCGCACGCCGGCCGAGGCGCACCTGATCCTGCGGATCACGCCCTACGCCCCGACGCGGGCCAAGCTCGCCGCACTCTGACCGAGCGGGCGTCGCGACTCCACCCCTTCGGGGACGGTGCTGCCGGCGCACGCGCGGGTACCGGCGCCCCATGTCTGCACACAGCGCTGAAGAGCTCGAAGCCATCCAGGGAGTCGTCGACCGGGTCAGCTCCTACCAGGACGGTGCTCCCGAGGGCACGGTCGCGCGCGAGCTCGGCGACGGGCTCGCCGAGGCCGGCGTCGAGGTCAGCGAGGAGGACGTCGCCCGGCTCGCCGCGGCCATCGAGGGCGAGCACGGCTCGGTCGAGGCGAGCTCCGTGCTCGGTGGACAGGCATGAGCCTCCGCTTCGGCTACACCCTGATGACCGAGCAGTCGGGGCCGCGCGAGCTGGTGCGGTACGCCGCGGCCGCCGAGGAAGCCGGCTTCGACTTCGAGGTCTGCAGCGACCACTACTCGCCGTGGCTGACCGAGCAGGGCCACGCGCCGTACGCCTGGAGCGTGCTGGGTGCGGTCGCCGCGGTCACGGAACGGGTCGAGCTGATGACCTTCGTGACGTGTCCGACGATGCGCTACCACCCGGCCGTCATCGCCCAGAAGGCCGCCACGATGGGTCTCCTGACCGAGGGTCGGTTCACGCTCGGGCTCGGCAGCGGGGAGAACCTCAACGAACACACCATCGGCGCCGGCTGGCCCGGCGTCGAGACCCGCCAGGAGATGCTCGAGGAGGCGGTCGAGGTGATCCGTGCGCTGTTCGACGGCGAGCTGGTCACCTACCGCAGTGAGCACTTCGCCGTGGACTCCTCCCGGCTGTGGGACCTGCCCGACGAGCCGGTCCGGATCGCCCTCGCTGTCTCGGGTGACCGCAGCATCGAGCGGCTGGCGCCGCTCGCCGACGACCTGATCGCCGTCGAGCCCAAGGCCGAGCTCATCGAGTCCTGGAACGCGGTGGGGGGAGCGCCCAAGGTAGGAGACGACGCCCGCGCGATCGGGCAGATCCCGATCTGCTGGGACCCGGACGAGAAGACAGCGGTGGGACGCGCCCACGAGCAGTTCCGCTGGTTCGGCGGTGGCTGGAACGTGAACGCCGACCTGCCGACCACGGCCGGCTTCGCGTCGGCGAGCCAGTACGTCACCCCGGACGACGTGGCGGAGGCGATCCCGTGCGGCCCGGATCTCGACAGGATCGTGTCGGCGGCCAGTGGGTTCTGGGAGGCCGGCTTCACCGACATCTGCGTGGTGCAGGTCGGGGACGAGGGTCAGGACCGGTTCCTCGACGAGGCGGCCGAGCCACTGCTCGAGAAGCTGCGCGCCGCCGCCCCGTGATCCACCCCTCGGGGCGGTAGTGGCCGTGGTGGGCAATGAGGACGGCGCCCACCACACCACCGCCGAGGTCTTCCAGGCGCTCAACGACACGGGGTTCACGATCCCCGCGGGCGGTGCGACGTACTGGGTCGGCGAGGCCATGCAGAGCGTGGACTACCACGACCACGACGAGACACCGGAGAAGACCGCCGGGACGACCAAGACGGTGGCGGCCAACGCGGCCCACCTCGCGCGGCTGCTCCAGGAGCCCAACTACCCGGCGTGACCCCGGGTCGGCAGCCACTCGTCGAGCCGGTCGAGCATCTCGGTCAGGTCGACGTAGACCCCGGCCGCGCCGGCATCCCCGAGCTCAGCCCGGCCGTAGCCACCGGTGAGGACGCCGTACGCCGGCACTCCCACCCGGCGCGCGGCCTCGACGTCGTAGACCGAGTCGCCGACCACGCAGGCAGGCGCCCCCGAGACACGGGAGAGCGCCTCCTCGACCAGCTCCGGGTCGGGCTTGGACTCCTCCGCGTCCTCCGCGGTCGTGGCGGTGTCGGCCAGGTCGTCGGCGGCGATCAGGTCGAAGGCGTGCTGCGCGTGCTTCGGGATGCTCGAGCTGGCGAGCGCCACGTCCACCCCGCGCTCGCGAAGCGCCATGAGCAGCTCCTTGGCCCCGGGGAGCAGTCGGGCCTCGTCGATGAGCCCGTCGTACTCCTTCTCCCAGCGGTCGCGGACGTCGTCCCCGTGCTCGTGCTCCACGTCGTCCCCCGCCACCGCCGCTACGAGCTTGTCGCCGCCCATCCCGATGGCACGGTGGATCCGCCATACCGGCACCGTCACGTTTACGTGCTCGAAGGCGCGCGACCACGCCAGCGCGTGGTGGTAGTTGGAGTCGATGAGCGTGCCGTCGACGTCCAGCACCACCGTGCCCGTCGGAGTCTCACTCTTCATGGCTCACCGGTAACCCGTCCGGTGCGTCGACCGCTTTCCCCCGAAGGGGTGAGGGGCTCGCGCCTGCCGTGGGATACCTCTGGGCATGACCACGACCGAGGCGCAGCAGTTCGTCGACTTCCAGGGGCTGCGCATCGAGTACGACGCCCGGGTACTGACGCCGCGCCCGTGGACCGTGGCCCAGTCGCGCTGGGCCGCCGAGCTGATCGGGACGGCTCCGCCGGGACCGGTGCTGGAGCTCTGCGCAGGGGCGGGCCACATCGGCCTGCTTGCCGTGACGCTCGCGCCGCGGCCGCTCGTGTGTGTCGACCTGGACCCTGTGGCGTGCGGGTTCCTGCGTCGCAACGCGGCCCTCGCGGGCGTCCCCGTCGACGTGCGCGAGGGGTCGATGGACGAGGTCCTCGGTGAGGACGAAGAGTTCGCGGTCATCGTGGCGGACCCGCCCTGGGTCCGCAGCGCCGACGTCGGCCGCTTCCCGGAGGACCCGGTCACCGCGATCGACGGCGGCCACGACGGGCTGGACCTGGCGCGCACGTGCCTCGACGTCATCGACCGACACCTGGCCGTGGAGGGCTCGGCGCTGCTTCAGGTCGGACCGCTCGACCAGGCCCGGCGCGTCGCCTCGCTCGTCGAGCCGTACGCCGAGCTCGATGTGGTCGCGGTGCGCGGCTACGAGCGCGGGGCTCTCCTGCAGATCGACCGGACGTCGCCCTACGCGGCCTGACCCGGTCCGCGGAGGGTCAGGGGCGCAGCTTGGGCGGCAGCACCTTGTGGGTGCCGTCGCACCACGGCTTCGAGGCCGACTTGCCGCACCGGCAGACCGCCGAGACCGGCCGCCTCGTGGGGTGTGCGACCCCGTGGTCGTCGAGCACGACGTGGTCCCCCCGCAACAGCATCGGGCCGCCGGGGCAGAGCTCCACGTCCGGCCGCCGCTCCACCGGGCTCACGCCGCCACTCCCCACAGCTCGAGCATCCTGCGGGCCGTGCGGTCCTCCAGGTCGAGGCAGGCCCAGGCACCGAACCACACGTCGGGCTCGAGGGCGGGCTCCTCGCGCACCAGCGTCATGCACACGTCGCGCAAGGCGACCTGTTCGTGCACGGCGTCCGCCTCGACGTGCTCCGTGTAGTAGCCGATCAGCTCCTCGGGGAGACCGAGCCGCTCCAGCCCCTGCGCCATCCGGCGCGACGGCATCGCGCTGGTGGCCTCGAAGGCCGCCAGGTGGCCGACAGCCGCACCGCGGAGTCGGCGCTGGAGACCGAACATCGACACCGCGTTGTTCTGCTCCAGCACCTCCAGCGGCGCCTCGTCGACGTACGCGCCGTACTCGGGACTCAGGCCACTGGCCGCCAGGCCGCGCGCGAAGAGGTGGGCGTGCAGCCGCGCCGGGTCGCCCGCGCCGTACTCGTCGTACTGCAGCTCGACCAGCGCGGCCTTGGCCGCGGTGGGGAGGCGCGGTATCACCCACGACGTGGGGTCGGCCTCCTTGAGGTGGTAGACGGAGCGGACCCGCATCAGGTCGAGGACCTCGTCGCGAGTGGCGTCGGTCTGCACGTGACGAGCGATCGAGGGGCCGTCGTGCCCGGCCACCCAGTCGAAGAACCCGGAGGCGAGATCGGCGTCGGGTACGCCGGGCCAGCGGGCCCGTAGCTCCGACTCAAGCCGGCGCTCGAGCGCGCCGCGCACCCGCGCCAGCTCGGGCTCGCTCTCGGCGCGGTCGTCCACCTCGTCGAAGCCGCCGTAGTTGAGCTCGTGCAGCGTCCAGAGCGTCAGTGCCGCGTCGTCCGCGGACTCCGGCGCCACCTCGATGGTGGGGACTGTCGCGGCCGGCAGGTCACGCAGCGCGGCCAGCACGGCGTCGCTCAGCGGGCCGCGCGGCTTGGGTAGATCGGTCACGTTTCAGCGGTATCCGGAGAGCCGCTGCGTAGCCCACCCCTACAGGTGAGTGCCCAGGTTCAGCCCGACGCACGCCGGCGCAGCCACGACGTCGTCCCGGGAGACATGCCGCGCGACTTCGGGGTCCGGTCGACGGCGCTGACGATCAGCGACGACCCGTCAGGCAAGGACCACTTCAGGGCGTGGTAGACGGTCGACAGCGCCTCGGAGCTGTCGAGGAGCAGGAGCCCAGGCGCGATCCGGCGCGCCTCGCGCCACGGCCCGTCGAGGTCCGCCGGTGGCTCCGAGGTCCAAGCGAGATAGACGCTCACACCGGCACGGTGACCGTCCGAGGCGGTCCGCAGTCGTCCCATCGATGTGCGCCAGGCGTGCGCGTGGTCGGCGTCGGGTACCCAGCGCCCATGAGACGCCGCATCCCGACCCGATGGATGGTCGTCGCGTTCGTGCTGATCGGCGTCCTGGTGGCGATGATCCTGATCATCCGGGACCTCGGCGACGACGACGTCCCCGAGGAGACCGGCACGATGCCGGGCATCGGGTCGAGCAGCTACGCCTGACAGTTCCGTCTGGCGACCGGCGCCCGCCGGCTGGGGACCAGGACGTCGTCCATCGGGTGCTCGCGCACCGGCTGGGCCACCAGCCCGTGCTCCATCGCCCACATCGCCGCGTGGATGCGGGACCGGACCCCGATCTTGCTGTACCCGGTGCGGACGTGGGTCTTCACGGTGTTGCCGCTGAGGAAGAGCCGCTCCGCGATCTCCTTGTTGGAGAGTCCGGCGCCGATCAGCGCGATCACGGTGAGCTCCCGGTTGGTCAGACCGGCGGGCGGCCGGGGCCTGCTGCCGGCAGGGACGACCCTCTCGAGGACCGCCAGCAGCTCGGCGGCCGTCACGTCGAGCGAGATGAACTGCGCATCGATGCCCGGGCCGGCTCCGTTCGGTCGCCACCCAGCGTTCGGAACCGCGTCACGCACCAGCGCGACCACAGGAACATCCAGCCCGGCCAGCCGCCGCAGCTCCGCGTGACCGGACACCCGGGCGCTCGCCCCGATGTCGTAGATGATCACGTCGACCCGGTCCCGACCCTCGGGTGGGAGATCGGCCTCGACGAGGATCGTGCGGTTGCCCAGACCGGCGATCAGGCTCTTGAGGCCCTCGCGCACGATCCTGCTCTCGCTCATCACCCCCACCCGCACGAGTCTCCCGCCCATGGTGTCCGTTGTATCGGCGCAGGTCAGGCCCTGAACTCACCTCTTGGGGTGGGAAGCCGGGCCCGTGACAGGGGTACGTAACGAAGGATGGGAAGGAGCGAGGCGATGCCCAGCAAGTCAGCGAACGTGAAGAACGAGAAGCAGTACGAGGCACTGAAGGACAAGGGGATGTCCAAGGAGCGCGCTGCCAAGATCGCCAACGCCAAGGATGCGTCCAAGCACGGCGGCGAGCAGAGCGGCAGGGGCGGCGACAGCAGCCAGGGCGGCACGACCGCGCAGAAGAAGAAGGCCGGCCGCAAGGGTGGGAAGGCCGCGGCCAAGAAGGACTGACCAGCAGGCCCGCAGGTGAGTCCAGGTCCCGGCCGCACGTGGCAGCCGGGACCCGAACCCTCCGCGGGGTCGCTCAGCCGACGATCAGGCCGCCAGCTCCGGCTGGGCGGCCGCGTCGTCCAGGTCGGGCTCGGGCTCGTCGACGACCTCGTGACTGCGCCAGGGCACCAGGGCGAGCACCGCGACGACTGCGCCGACGATCGACACCCCGGCGGCGAAGACGAGGCCGGGTCGGTAGGCGTCGAGCATCGACGCAGGGGTCGGCTCACCCACCGGGCCAGATGCGATGATCGCCGTCGTCACCGCGAGCACCACCGCCGCACCCACCTGCATGGAGGTCTGGAGAACGCCGGCCGCGAGGCCCTGCTCCTCGTCGTCGATGCCGCTCGTGGCCTGGATGTTGACGGCGGGGAAGCCGATCCAGCCGACACCGATGAGCAGCACCGCCGGGAGGATCCCGGTGACGTAGGTGGGCGTCGTGTCGATCCTCAGGAACAGCAGGTAGCCGACGGCCATGACGCTCAGCGTGACGGCGATGATCCGCGCGGTGCCGTAGCGATCCACCAGCCGGTTGGAGAACACCGACGACAGGGTGACCATCAGGCCCACCGGGAGCAGGGCGAGCGCCAGCCTGAGCGGCGACCAGCCGAGCGTGTCCTGCAGGTAGAGCGTGATGATGAACTGCCAGCTGAAGTAGGAGCCGCCCATCGCGATGATCGCGATGCTCGCACTCACCAGCGTCGGCTTGCGCAGGATGCCCAGCCGGATCAAGGGGTGTGCGACGCGGGTCTCGACGATGAGGAATGCCACGACCAGCGCTGCGACGCCGACGAAGGACCCCATGGTCCGGACCGACGTCCAGCCGACGTCGTGGGCGGTCACGACGGTGTAGACCAGCAGCAGCATGGCCGCGGTGGAGGTCACCGCGCCGAGGAGGTCGTGACCGCCGTCCTCGGCCGGCTTGTCACGCGGCACGAGCGCGATCGCCGCGGCGAGTGCCACCAGCGCGATCGGCACCGGCAGCAGGAACGTCCAGCGCCAGCCGACACCGGTCATCAAGCCTCCGAAGACCAGCCCGAACGAGTAGCCGCCCGCGCCGAACACGGTGTAGATCGAGAGCGCCTTGTTGCGGGCGGGCCCCTCGGCGAAGTTGGTGGTGATGATCGAGAGCCCGGTCGGCGCGGTGAACGCCGCGGCCAGGCCCTTGATGAACCGGGTGAGGATCAGCAGCGGTCCACTGGTCACCAGGCCGCCCGCGAGCGACGCGACCGCGAAGACGGCGAGCGCGATCAGGAAGACCTTGCGCCGGCCGAGCAGGTCGGCCGTGCGGCCGCCGAGCAGCAGCAGTCCGCCGTACCCGAGGACGTAGCCACTCACCAGCCACTGGAGCGACGAGGTCGAGAGGTCGAGCTCCGCGCCGATCGAGGGCAGCGCGACGCCGATCATCGAGACGTCCAGCCCGTCGAGGAACAGGACGATGCAGAGAGTCATGAGGAGACCCCACGTCCGCCGGCTCCACGCGGTGGGCGCCGACGCGGTCAGGGTCGAAGCAGGGAGGGAGGTCATGGGTCACGAGCCTTCCATGCGTGTGCATTCAATGCAACTGCAATTGATGTTGTTGCATTGACGCTCGCGATTGACTATCGTCCGCCCCATGAGCACGTCGGCCGCATCGTCCCGCACGAGGGCTGCCGAGCCCGCGGCGCCGGTGGCGGAGTGGCGGCGACTGCTCGAACGTCACGCGAAGGTCAGCTGTGCGCTCGAGAAGTCCCTCCAGGACGAGCACGGGATCGGGCTGAGCGAGTTCGAGATCCTGGACCGGCTGGTCGACGCCAACCGCGGCAACTACCGGATGGCCGACCTCGCGCAGGACATCCACCTGAGCCAGAGCGCGCTCTCCCGGGCGGTGGCTCGCCTCGAGCAGGACGGCCTGGTCAACCGCAGCATGTGCGACGACGACCGCCGCGCGATCTACGTGTGCCTGACGGGCGACGGCGCCACCCGGCACCGCGACGCGCTGCCGACGCACCGTGAGGTCCTCGCGCGCACCTGGGGCGACTGAGCCCGGCGCACCCCTTCCGACCGACCACTCAGGTCAGGTCAGGTCAGGTCAGGTCAGGTCAGGTGGAAGCACAGAACACGACGAGGGCGACATCGTCGACGAGAGTGCCGTCCTGGAACGCCAGTACGTCGTCGACGATGGCCGCCACCAGGTCCGCCGGATCACGTCCGTGGCGCTCGGCCAGTTCCAGGAGGCGGTCCTCGCCGTACATGTCGCTCCCGTGTCGGGCCTCGATCACGCCGTCCGTGTACAGCAGGAACACGTCGTCACGGCGCAGCCTGACGGTCGTGTCCTCGAACCTCGGGCTCTCCACCACCCCGAGCAGAGGGCCGTGGACGCCCCACCGCTCCGGCGCACCATCGGAGCGGATGAGCACCGGTTGCGGATGGCCGCCGAGACTCATCGTGACGGACCAGCCGTCGAGCTCGTTTCGCAGACGTAGCAGGGCTGCGGTGCAGAAGCGGTCGGTGGGGTGGTGGCGCAGGACCTCGTCGAGGCCGGCGAGCACGACGCTGGGTCGCTCCTCGCCGACGGACAGCGCCCGGATGGTGTGGCGGACCAGGGTCGTGACGATCGCCGCCTCGAAGCCCTTGCCGCAGACGTCGCCCACGGTGATGACCCAGTCGTCGGCGCCTACCGAGAAGACGTCGTAGAAGTCACCCCCGACCTCGGCGCCGTGACCGGCCGGGCGGTAGGCCGTCGCGAGCGTCAAGCCGGGCACCGACGGCGGGACCGGAGGGATCAGGGTCTGCTGCAGGGTCCGCGCCAGGGTCTGCGCCTCCCGCTCGGAGTCCTCGGCGCGCTGCTTGGCCTCGAGCAGCTCGTGCTCGTAGCTGCGGCGCTCGGTGGCGTCGAAGACGGCGATCCGGATCGCCCGCGGCTGGCCGTCGTCACCGCGAGCCAGGGAGGCGTTCATGAGCACGGGAAGCCGGGTGCCGTCGGCACCGACCAGGTCGAGGGCGACCTCCTGGACGCGGTCCGACATCAGGAGCGACGGGCCCACGTGCGTGCCGAAGTAGAGCCGGCTGCCGATGGTGAGCAGATCGGCGAACGTCGTCTCACCGATCAACTGCGCGGCATCGCGCTGGACGAACGTCCGGAACGTCGCGTTGGTCTTCACGATGACGCCGTCGGGCGTGGTCGTGAGGAAGCCGCAGGGAGCCGACTCGTACAGCGCGATCGGATCGTCATGGACGAGGGCGTCGAGGAACGCCGCCCTGGCCCGGTGCGAGCGACGGGCCGCTCCGATCTCGGACCCCACGTCGGTCTCGGTCACGTGGACACGGGTACGCCGCGGGAGAGGAAGGACCGGATGGCGGCGATGGTGTCGTCCGGAGCGCTCAGCTGCGGGCAGTGGCCGGTGGCGTCGAGCAGCACCATGTCTGCCAGCGGAATCTCGTCGGCGACGTACTGGCCGACCTCGACGGGTGCGATCACGTCCTCCCGGCACTGGACGACCAGCGTCGGGACTCGTACCTCGGGTAGGGCGTCGCGGCAGTCGCTGAGGAAGGTGACCCGGGCGAACTGACGCGCGATGTCGGGGTCCATCCGGCAGAAGCTGCTCGTGAGCTCCGCCCCTAACGCCGGCCGGTCTGCGTTGGCCATGATCACCGGCGCCATGGCCGCCGACCAACCGAGGTAGTTCGACGCCAGTGAGGCGAGCAGCTCCTCGATGTCGGCCTCGGAGAAGCCGCCGTGGTAGTCACCGTCGTCGATGTATCGCGGCGACGGCCCGATCATCACCAGCCGGCTGAACCGCTCCGGTTCGGCGACCACGGCCAGCAGCCCGCTCATCGCCGAGACCGAGTGGCCCACCATGACCACGTCCCGCAGATCGAGCTCCCGGACCACGCTGAGCAGGTCGTCGGCGTACGCCTCCAGGGACACGTACCGGTCGGGGTCCCACGCCGAGGGGTCGGAACCTCCGGCCCCGACCAGGTCCAGGGTGACCACCTTGTGGTCCGTGGCGAACGCGGGCGCGACGAGGCGCCACATGTGCTGATCGCACCCGAAGCCGTGCACGAACAGCATCGGCTGTCCGTCCGCGGGCCCGGCGACCTGCACGTTGAGCTGCTCAGCCGTGGCCACAGCTCGAGAATAGCCGCAGGTCAGGACGTGTTCCGGCCAGCTCGTCCTCAGTGGCCTACCGTTCGGTCCATGACGCTGCGTCCGTTCTCCCATGAGCTCTCCGACGACGGCTCGACCCTGAGCCTGCACGGCGAGCTCGACGAGCTCGCGACCGCCCGGCTCCGGCAGCTCTTCACCACGCTCACCAACGAGCTGGCCAGTGGGCTCCGGGTCGACCTGAGTGACGTGGACTTCCTCCCGAGCGTCGCCCTGGGAGTCCTGGCCGCAGCGCGCAACGCTGCCGACAAGAACGGCGGCTCGATGACGTTCGTCGCGACACCCGGCACCATCGCCCAGCGCCTCCTCACGATCACCGGGCTCCCCTACGACGAGGCCTGACCGCTCGGACGCGTCAGTCCTCGTTCGGCTGGGCTCGGCGCGTCGCCGATCGCTTTCGTGGGGCCACGAGGCCGAGCAGACCGGGTCGTCGTCCGATGTCAGGGGCGGTTGCTGGTCGGGCGATGGACCATGCGGTTCTCGGGAGGGCCAGCGTGGTTGTCGGGCGCACCCAGATCTGCGAAGCCAGCGCGCTCGTAGACGGCGATCGCCCGGGCGTTGTCGCTGCGCACCATCAGGTACGTCGTCCGGCCGGCGCCGCTCGCCCATCCGACCACGGCCTCGCACAGGGCCGCGGCAACGCCGCGGCCGCGGAACGCCGGGTCGACCCACATGGAGGTGAGTTCGACGTCGTCGCCGTCGATGGCTCCGCTGGCCATGCCCACGTGGTGGCCACCCAAGCGGGCCACGACATTGAGCTCGACTGCCTCCATCCGAGCTCGCCAGCGCTGCTCCGGAGCATCCGCCCAGTCCGCGAGGCGCGATCCGAACGCTCGCGGAGCGTCGGCGAGCGCCCGCAGACGGACGTCGCGGAACACGGTCCAGTCGTCCAAGCCGAGCTCGGTCAGCTCCACTGCCGTCTCATCTCCGCTCATCCGTTCCAGCCTGGGTCGGCCCCGCGCCGCACGAGGGCAACGCTCACCACAGTCCTCTTCACACCTGGATGCCTTGACGCCAGGTGGAATGTGCCGGGTGCCAACCCAGTTCGCGCTTGGCCTTGGCGTTCGACGCGCCGCGCAGTTCGGTCATGAGAACCACACCGGCCTCTCCGGCGGCCAGCCGTCCGATGAACCGCGGTACGCGCATCGGCTTCTTGGCGCCCAGCTTCGCCGCCAGCTCCGGCAGCCACTCGGCGACCGGGGCGGGGTCGTCGTCGACGATGTTGTAGACACCGCGACCACCGTTCTCGACGGCTGCGACCGTGGCCTCGGCCGCGTCGGCGATGTGGACGAACGACCACACTCCCCCGCCGTCGCCGACGACCGGGAACTTGCGTTTGCGGATCAGCTCGAACTGCTCGGACCCTGGCGCCATGGAGGTGCCGGGACCGTAGAAGGCGCCGTAGCGCAGCACGACCCCTTCGGTCCACGCGGCGCCCAGCACCGCCTCCTCCAGGTGCTTGACCGCGGCGATCATCGAGGCCATGGGGCGGACCGGTGAGGGATCCAGAGGATCTTGTTCGGTCTTGACCGGCCCACCGGTCCGGGCATAGGTGAACCCACCGTTGCTCTGGGCGACGAACCGTCGTACCCCTACCGCGCGTGCGGCAGAGAGCAGGTTGTCGGTCCCCTCGATCCGCAAGCGGTCGGTGGCAGCGAAGCTGCGCTCCATGTGGCGGGGGTCGACGTGCCCGATTGCGGTCAGCTGGTGAACAACCACCTCGGGCGCCGCCTCACGCACCGCGGCCTCGACCGCGGCGCGATCGAGCGCATCGGCGATGACCGGCACTGCGCCCAGCTGCGCTGCCCTGGCCTCATCCGACTCCTTGCGCGTCATGGCGAACACCTCGTGTCCAGCGTCGGCCAGTCGTGGCACCAACTGCTTGCCCATCGCTCCAGTCGCTCCTGCAACCAGCACTCTCATCGTCAGCTCCTTCGGTTCGGTCTTGCCACTTGAACCGGGTTGCCCGCCGTTTCCTGACAAGAGCAATACGTGCTACGCGTCACATCACGAGCAGGGGTGGCCCGTGGTCGACCACCGCCCATTGGGCGGTCGCCCGCCGCAGCTTGTCCGGGTTCGCTTGGGTGCGGCAGGCAGCGATGCCCTCGCCGGTGACCTCCAGGCACATGACTGCGACGACACGGCCCTTCACCACGGCCACGACGGCAGGTTCGCCGTTGGCGGTCCAGGCGTAGATCTCGGGCGAGCCGTCGACGATGGCACGCTTGGCCTCCGCTGGCCTGAACATGCCCCGCACGAAGCCCGCGACCGCTGCGGCTCCCTCGAACGGCTTGGTGCGTGCTGGAGTCTTCCCCCCGCCGTCTCCGATCGAGGTGACTTCCTTGGTGAGCAGGCGTACGAGCTCGTCGGTCTGGCCGCTGGTGGCGGCGGCGAGGAACTCCTCGACGATCCGGTGGGCGGCCGCCCGGTCGATGCCGCGGTGGGCTCTCGCGTGCGCGACATGCTGCTTGGCACGGTGGAAGACCTGCTGGCTGGCGGCTTCGGTGGTGCCGAGGATCTCGGCGATCTCCCGGTGGGGGTACTCGAAGGCCTCCCGGAGCACGTACACGGCTCGTTCGTCGGGGGACAGACGCTCCAGAAGGGTGAGGACCGCGTAGGTGATCGCCTCGCGTCGCTCAGCGGTGTCGGCCGGGCCGAGCATCGGGTCCCCGGCAAGCAGCGGCTCGGGGAGCCACCGGCCGACGTACGTCTCGCGCCGTGCGCGCGCGGAGGTGAGGCGGTTGAGGCAGAGGTTGGTCAGCACCTTGGTGAGCCAGGCCTCGGGGACCTCGATGCGGTCGACGTCGGCTGTGTTCCAGCGCAAGAACGTGTCCTGCACGACGTCTTGTGCCTCGTCCGCGGAACCAAGGAGCCGGTACGCGATGGCCTCCAGCCGCGGCCTCGACCGCTCGAACCGGTCGACGTCGTCACCCGTCAAAGGCACGAGCTCATGGTATCTGCGGGCGAAGCGCTGGGGTGACGGCAAGGGATCCGCGATGTCCTGAGTACGCTCGGCCAGCCGCGGTAGGTCCGCAGACACGTCCCGGACCCGAACCGCCCCAGGTGAGTCGCATCGCGAGAGGGTCTGAAGCCCGGTCCGCCCGCAGGATGACGTGCTTGCCACCCCAGTCTGACGACGGGGCGGCGGGACCTCACGATGCTGTGGGGGTGACTCAGACTGCTCTCCTTTCCGACAGCGAATCGACCTCCCCGGTGCGACAAGCCTGGGCGGATCTGCACCGCCCGGTGGCAGGGGTCGCCCCGTGGGCGCGCCGTGCTGCGCTGACCGTCCCGCTGCTGGTGCTGCCGTCGAGCTTGTGGCGCATCGCCGTGTGCACGTTCAGCGTCCCGCTCATCGACGACGTGCCGCCGGATGCGAGCGGTGACCTCCCGTCCTGGCTGCCGCTCGGCATCTACGTGGTCCTGCTCTCGCTTGCGTCGGAGGCGCTGGCGTTCACCGCAGTCGGACTGGTGGCCCGGTGGGGTGAGGTCTTCCCTCGTTGGATCCCCGGACTGGGTGCCCGCAGGGTGCCCATCCTCTTCGCCGCCGTCCCTGCGGCGTTGGGCGCGACCGTCCTCACGCTGCTCAGCTCGTGGGTGGCGATCACGGCCGCGTTGGGTGTGAATGTCCAGGGTGAGGAACCCGAGGTCCGGCTCCTGACCTTCGACACGTGGGAGGGCGCCCTGGTGGTCGCGACCTATGCTCCGCTCCTCGCCTGGGGGCCCTTGCTCGGCGCCCTCACCGTCGCCTACGTCCGTCGACGGAGTCGTCGCACGACCGAGTGACGGTCGCGAACGGCTCCTACCGAGGCGGGTGGACGAGACCCGCTTCGTACGCAAGCACGACGATCTGCACGCGGTCGCGGAGCCCGAGCTTCGCGAGCACGCGGCCGATGTGCGTCTTTATCGTCGCTTCGGACACGAACAGCCGCGAGGCGATCTCGGTGTTCGAGGCGCCGCTGGCCACTTCGAGCATGACCTCGCGCTCGCGGTCGGTCAGTCTCTCGAGCTCGCGCGGCACGCGGGGCGGTCCGGGGAGCCGCACTTGCCTCAGCAGCCGACGGGTCAGCTCGGGGGCCAGGACGGCGTCGCCGCGGTGCACGCTCCGGATCGCGTGGACGACCTCCTCACCGCGGGCGTTCTTGAGCAGGAACCCGCTCGCTCCAACCCTCAGGGCGGCATAGGCGTGTTCGTCCACGTCGTACGTCGTGAGCATGAGCACGCGTGGCGGTGACGGGTAGGCGAGGATCTGCTCCGCGGCCCGGATGCCGTCGAGCACGGGCATCCGCACGTCCATGAGCACGACGTCCGGGTTCGCGCGTCGGACACCGGCGACAGCGGCGGCGCCGTCGCCGGCCTCACCGACCACGACGAGATCGTCCTGCGCCGCGACGATCATCGCCAGTCCCTCTCTCACGAGCTCCTGGTCGTCGGCAAGGAACACTCGGATGGTCACGGTGCCGGCTCCGTCGCTGTGGGAATGTGTGCGACCACGGTGAACCGGTCTGCCCCCGTCGCGACACGGAGTGAGCCGCCAAGCGCTAGCAACCGCTGCTCCATGCCGCGAAGGCCGCGGCCCGAGCCGCCCGAGCTCCGCGGCCGATCGTGCGTGCGGTTCGCTACGCACACCTCGACCACACCGTCCCGCCATGTCAACGTCACCTCCGCGGGCATACCCGGGCTGTGCCTCAGCACGTTGGTCATTGCCTCCTGCGTGACGCGGTAAACGGTCAGCCCGGCCGCACTACTGAGAGGCTGTCGAGCCCCGTGCTCCTCGAACGTCACGGGCAGGCCGGAACGGCGGACGTCCTCCAGGAGTGCGGGCAGCTCGGCCACGCCCGGCTGAGGCGGCCCGGGCGAGCTGACAGCGTCGTCAGGCGGGTCCAGGACCCTGAGGACGGAGCCCATGTCGTGCATCGCCTCGCGCCCGGCTCGAGCGATCGTCTCGAGGACGGGCACCGAGGCCGCGGGATCCTTCGCCGCCATCATCCGCCCGCCCTCGGCCTGGCTCACCATGACTGACAGCGAGTGCGCGACCACGTCGTGCATCTCCAGCGCGATGCGTCGGCGTTCGCTCTCGACCGCGCGCCGGGCCTCGGCCGCACGCTCATCCTCCTCGCGCCGAGCTCGCTCCTCGAGCTCCGCCACGTAGAGAAGGCGCAGCCGTCGGTACCGTCCGCCCCACCACGGCAGGACCACCATCGGGACGACGCCCATCAGGAGGAACAGCGGCCAGCTGCGAACAGGATCGTCGTCCCTGGCCAGCCCGGGCTGCGCAACGGTGAGGTAGTCCGCCCCCCACAGCCTCACGAGCACGAGAAACCCGCCGGCGATCGAGAGGACCAGGGCCAGCCGAGATGTCCGGTCAGGGCACCAGGCCGCAACGCTGTAGAGAACCACCGGGAACACGAGGACACTCGGCACCAGGACCGCGGAGAAGGGCGAGAGGTCGGAGCCCTGGCCCAGCGGTGGGGTCAGTACCAGGAAGACCACGAAGCCGCCCACAGCCGCGAACGCGGACCGGGGCGCGGTGCGTCGGAGGGCGACGCTCGAGTGGGCCAGCACGACGGCTGCGATGCCCGCGACCTCCAGCGCCGTCGGCCACGAGCTGCCCCGCACCGCTCGTACCGTCGCGGGCAGCAGCAGCACCGCGAGAGCTGCCGCCAGACCGACGTCGGCGAGGTGACGTCGGCCCCGGCCGGCGGCCGCGGACGACTCGACAACCACGTCCACCGCCCCATCCTAGGTACGCGGCGACAGGATCACCCTGCGACCTCTGGATGCGGTCAGGGGCCGGTCCCGGACTACGTCAACGCTCGGGTCCCCTTGGAAAACCTCGGGTTCTTGAGGAGATTCCCCATCGGACGCCTCCAACTGCATCGGAACGTCTCGGGATACCTGCTCGTCGTTTCTGATGATCTTTCGATGACCTGTCGAATCCTGCACCGGCGGGTCGTTCAGTCCACTCCCAGTCTCATGGCCCGATCAGCGATTCTGCGACGAACCGTTCCGTCCCGCCACCTTGGCAGCTCGGACGCGGTCCGCTGCCACGCGGTTGGGCACAAGCGGATTCCTCCCCCTTGCCGAAGCGCGCACCCGACGCCCCGACGCTGGGTCTTTCCTCACTCGGCGCCGTTGCCATCAGGCAATGGTTCAGGGTGCCTTCAGCGCGAGGCGGCCATGGTGGAGAAAACGTTGCCGATCTCACGGGGCATCCCGTCAGGAGTAGACAGATGCACGCATCGCGAAGGAAATACGGAATGGCCGTTCCCATAGTGTCGCTATCGGTGCTGTTGGCTGCCTTTGCCTCAGTCCCGCAGCCAGGCGACGCCGCAGCGCCGCTTCCAGCGCTGACCTCCCCAGCCACGACAGGGCCGCCGATCATCCCCCGCCCGCCCCCTGGCGGCTTCGTGAAGAAGATCGACAACCCCTACTCGCCGTTCCTTCCTGGGATGAGATGGGTCTACGGAGGCGGGAGCCCGGAGCAGCGTGAGCGCATCGTGGTGAAGGTCCTGAAACGGACCAAGCTGATCGAAGGCATCACCGCCACCGTGGTGCGGGACACCGTGAAGGTAAATGGAGAGCTCGTCGAGGACACCTTTGACTGGTACGCCCAGGACCGCAGGGGCCGGGTCTGGTACCTGGGAGAGTCCACCAAGGAGTACGAGGATGGACAGGTGGTCTCGACCGAGGGCTCTTGGGAGGCGGGTGTGGATGGCGCCAAGGCCGGCGTGATCATGTTTGCCCACCCGAAGATCGGCGAGCCGTACCGGCAGGAGTTCTACGCCGGTCATGCCGAGGACCAGGCCAAGTTCTTGACGCTGAACACCCGAGTAGCCACCCAAGCGGGCGTCTTCGAGCATGTCCGGATGACCGAGGACACCACCCCGCTGGACCCCACTATCGCCGAGATCAAGTTCTATGCGCCGGGCCTGGGTGTCGTGCTGGAGTTCGATCTGGCCCCGGAGGCCGGACGCACCGAGCTACTGCGGTTCCGCCACTCGAAGTGACCCCGCCAGCCATGCTCACTCGCGACCACAGGAGCGGTCTGGAGGGGGTCGTCGGCCGCTACAAGGCCGGGACGGACAGTCTGAAGACTGCTCCAGGGCCATCACTATCGACGAGGTCGAGCGTTCCGCCGGCGCGCTGGGCCATGCTCCGGGCAATGGCGAGCCCCAGGCCGGTGCCGGCGGTACCCCGCGTTCGAGCGGGGTCGCCGCGGTGGAAGCGTTGGAAGATGAGCTCCTGCTCGGCCCCGGGAACGCCCGGGCCGTCGTCAGCGACGTCGACGTGGACCTGCCCGTCCGAGACATGCACGCGGAGCTCGACCCGAGACTCCGCGTGTCGGACTGCGTTGTCGAGCAGGTTACGTACGATCCGGCGCAGCTCACCCGCGTTACCATCGACCGGACCGGCGGAGACATGGGTGGTGTCGATGACTACAGGACCCGCACCGGCCGCCCGCATCCCCTCCTCGAGCACGATCTGGTCGAGGTCAACAGGAAGAGTGGGGGCATGGGCGCCTTCGTCGACCGAGGCCAGGACCAGCAGGTCGCCGACGAGCCGTTCCATCTGATCGGTGGCGCCGAGGACGTCGTCGCGAAGCAGGCCCTTGTCCACCGGCTGCATCGACCCCAGGGCGAGCTCGAGAGAGAGTCGTTGCGCCGTCAGCGGCCCTTGCAGGTCGTGTGAGGCGTCTGCGACGAACCGCCTCTGCCGCTTGACCGAGGCGTCGATCCGGCTCAGCATCCGGTTCATGGTCGACACCAGGCGGCCGACCTCGTCGCGGCGACCGTCGTCCGGAAGGCGGCGGTCGAGCTGGTCGGACCCGAGCGCGTCGACCTCGGCTCGGATCCGGTCAAGACGGGTCAAGGCTCGGCCGAGTACCAGCCACACCACCAGGCCGAGGGCGAGGAGTGCCAGCGGAACTCCCAGCTCGAGGGATCTCCGCAGCGTCGTCGTCGCCTCCTGGACCGACTCCAGGCTGGTGCCCTCGACCACCGTCACGGGGCCGTCGGGGCCCTCTCCCCTCTGCACCCAGACCCGATAGGTCTCGATCTCCGCGTCGTCGGGCGCCCGGATGGTGCGCGCTTCACCGGTCGGGCTCGTGGGGGCCGAGACGATGGGCGGCTGCCCCTCGATGTTGGCGGACGCCGAGAGGACCCGGCCGTCGGCGGTGAAGACCTGGGCGACCGAGTCGTCGCTGACGTTGCGAAGCACGGTGGGTAGCTGGCCGGCGGCGGCCTGATCGATCAGGTCTCGGACGCGTGAGCGGGACAGATCGTCCCGGCTCGCGGTCAACTGAGTGTCCAAGGTGCCGACCAGGATCACGCTGCCGCCGACCAGCACCAACGCACACAGCAGCGTGGCCACGGCGGTGGCGCGACCACGGAGGCCGAGGCGGGCCATGGGGCTAGGCATCGGCGACCAGCCGGTAGCCGACCAGGCGCACGGTCTGCAGGCTGGCGCGGTCGAAGGGGATGTCGATGCGCTGACGAAGCTGGCGGACGTAGACCTCGACGATGTTCGGGTCGCCCTCGAAGGCGAAGTCCCACACGTGCTCCAGAATCGTGGCCTTCGAGATCACCTCGCCCTCCTTGCGCATCAGGACCTCCAGCAACGAGAACTGCCGCGGCGTCAGGTCGACGACGGTTCCCCCGCGTGTGACTCGGTGAGCAGCGGGGTCCAGACGCAGGTCGCCCACCTGGAGCGTCACCGGCCGTTCGCCGCCGCCGCGCCGGACCAGCGCCCGCAGTCTCGCCAGGAGCACGACGAACGAGAACGGCTTGGCCAGGAAGTCGTCCGCGCCCGCGTCGAGGGCCTGCGCCTCCTCCCCTGGTCCCGATCGTGCCGTGAGCATCAGGATCGGTGTCCAGTCACCGGCCTCCCGGCGTCGGACGCAAAGCTCGTCCCCGCGCAACTTCGGCAGCATGATGTCGAGCACCATCGCGTCATATTCGTTCTCGGCCGCCAGCCACTCCCCCTCCTGACCGTCCAGTGCGATGTCGACGGCGTAGCCCGCGTCCTCGAGCCCACGCCGCAGCGCAGCGGCGAGCCGCTTGTCGTCCTCGACCACCAACACTCTCACCTGTGCAGGGTGACACCGCTCGCCTGAACGGGCGCTGAAAGCACGCCGTTGCAGTACTGAAGGATCGACGAGCGGCAACCAGCCTTTCAGCCTGCGTTCAGCCGTCTCGTGTCAACCTGGAGAACCAAGGCCAACAGACCCAGGTCACCAGGGAGACAGCTCATGAACCGAAAGACCAAGATCGGCTTCGCCGGTGCCGCGCTCGTCGTCGCGACCGGAGCCACCGCGGGCATCGCCACCGCCTCCGGCGGTGACGACTCCGAGGGACCGATCACCGGCGACGCGCTACAGCAGGCCAGCGACGCCGCCCTGCAGTCCACCGGCGGCGGCACAGTCACCGAGACCGAAGTCGGCGACGAGGAGAGCTACTACGAGGTCGAGGTCACCCTCGACAACGGCGACCAGGTCGACGTCCAGCTCGACGAGAACTTCAACGTCGTCGGCTCCAAGACCGAGGGCCCTGAAGGCGCCGAGGGTGACGAAGGCGCCGACCACGACTGAGGACGCCTGACCTGCGTCCCTCCCCCAGGACGCCACCCACCGCGCCCCTGCCCGGACGAATCGGGCGGGGGCGCTGTGCGTGGTCAGTTGTGGCGCCGAACTCGGGCTACGACGTGCTCGCGCGGCGGCTGATGACCGTGTTTAGCGCCGGCACGTTCGAGTCCAAGGTTGACGTGGTCGGTCTCCGAGTCGGCGCGCATGGTCTCTTCGCAGGCAATCAATCGAGGGCCAACTCATCGCGGCCGACGATCGGCTCGCGTGGCGGATCGTCGACTTCCGGCCGCTCATCGACCTGGCGGCGAGCTCAGGGGGCAAAGGGCTGCTGGCAACCACGCCGAACGGCGAGTTGCTGCGCAACGAGACCGAGGAGCAAACCACCAAGGTCAAGTCCGCCCCTGAGCTGGCCTACATCGACTGGACTGCTGCGTAGGTAGTCGGCGCAACATCCGACGGCGACATCTACGTCAGCACGACTGGAGGCGACTGGCGGCCCTGGCCGCGGTTTCCGGCGTTGGCGTCCTCATCGCCTTCGCGGTGACGGCGGGTGATCGCGATGCTGGCACCACTGCCGGTGCTGACCAGCTGGTTTCGCCCTCGGCAGCAGCCAGCACTGGTCTCGATGGCACTGTCGTCATGGTCGACCGCCCGATGCTGGGCCGCCTGGATGCGCCGCCGGCGTGACGTCACTGGATCGTCGCGACCCCCGAGACCACCGATGAGCTCTTTGCTCCGCTCGACACCGGCGGCCGCCTCTCGTGCCGCAATGGCGACCTGGGGTGCTCAACGCCTGGCGCTGGGTGAATGGCGCCCCGGCGTACCGCGATGACCTGGTCAACTACCGGCGCTATCTCATCAGTCACGAGTTCGGCCACGCGCTCGGCACCCCCCACGAAGGCTGTCCCGCCGCGGGCGAACTTGCTCCAGTGATGATGCGGCAGACCAAGGGGTCAGCCATTGTTTCGCCCCAGGTCATGTCTCGCAGTGGAGTGAGGCAGCCCCTGGGGCGCCTACTTCAACTTTGACCGGGGAGGCAAACTCAGTGGACTGCATGCACACCAACCTGGAGCCGCGATGAGCGCCACAACCGTCGCCAGCACCGTGCGACCTCGCGCATGATTACCACGGCGGTCACCGGAGCACTGGCCGGCGTCGTCATGGGCTACGTGCTGCAGCGGGGGCAGCTGTGTTTCCACTCCGCCATTCGGACGTCCCTGGACGGCCGGTTCCTCTTGGCCCGAGGGTGGGCCCTGGGTGTGGCTCTGGCCTCGGTGGGGCTCGCGCTGCCGTTCCTCCTACCGGGCACCGGCGGGCTCAACCAGGGCTTGGCCTTCCGTCCGGTGGCAAACGTGACCGGGGGGCTGGTCATCGGCATCGGGATGGTAGTTGCGCAGTCATGCGTCTCCGGGCTGTTCTACAAGCTGGGCTCAGGCATGCTGGGCGCTCTGGTTGGGCTGACCGGCTGGGCGGCAGGTGAGCTGATCGCTCGTCACTTCACCTTGCCTGGCCCGACAGTGCTTGCGGGTGGCGAAGGTGCCACCATCCCCGGCCTGCTCGGGATGCCGCGCCTCGTCGTCGCCGTCCTGCTCCTCCTCGGCGTCGCGATCGCTCTCCGGTCTCGGCCCGGTCGCGAATCCCCGGCGCATGACTGGCAGTGGGGCTGGCGACGGATCGGAGTTGGCCTCGGGGTCGCGATCCCCGGTGGGTGGGCCCTGGCGGCCCTGGGCGGTGCCAGCTTCGGGCCCAGCTCGGTCGGTGCCGTTGCGAGCATCGCCGGCGGCTCGCCGAACTACTGGTTGATCACGTTCCTGCTGGGCATCGTGGCAGGTGGCACCGTAGCCGCGCGTACCGCCGGCGGCTTCTGGCTCCGCGGCGAGGAGCCGGTCCGCTACATCCAGCTCGCGGCCGGTGGCCTTCTGCTGGGTGCCGGGGGCTGGATCGCTGGAGGCTGCAACGTCGGCCACGGTCTTTCCGGGGTCGCCCAGCTGAACGTCTCCTCGCTCGTCGTCGTGGCCGCCATGGTCGCGGGGGTCTGGGTCGCGGGCCGTGCTGTACGGCGAGCCGCTCCGCGCTCGCGTGCCGCCAGCATCTAGCGAGACGGCAACCAGGTTGCCCCCGGACCGTGCCACGGCCTCCATGCCGGCAACTCGGCCGCCGCGGGCATTCCCTCGGCCGCGATTCACATCGGCGAGGTTGCCCAACGGACCGAGTTGGCCCCGCGTACGCTGCGCCGCTACGACGAGGATGGACTGCTCCCTTCTGGACGCACCGTTGGAGGTTGCCCGCTCTACGAAGGGGGTCCGACGTCGAGAAGCTCGTGCTCATCCGCCTGATGAAGCCCCTCTGCTCACCCTCGACGAAATGGCTGGGGCCACGATCACCGCCCTCCGATCGCACAACGAGGCTGCGGGTGGCCGATGCACGAGCGGCTCGCGGGCCTTGGTGGGCGAGGCCTTGGGACAGACGCACCAAAACTCCAGCGCCAGTTCGCCATGGACGACAAGTTCAGTGCCTTGCTTCTCGGCGGGGGGCCTCGACTCACCCTGATCCGTTGCGCGGATGGGAGTGAACCCGCAGCGCCCTGGATCACCAGACGCCGCCCCACACGACATGACGACGACACGTTCACTCACGCGGTCGAGGGCGCGTTTGCCGGCCCAGGCTCGCAACCTAGCTGGGGCGAGCGCCCGCCTGGGCCAGTAATCAGGCAGCCTCCAGTCAGAGCTGGCTCACAGCCCAGGTCTCTGCTGGAGGTCGCCGCGAGCGCCTCCCGTGGGCGGATCTAGCGGTTGACGAGGACGGTGAGGTCCTTGTGTCGGGTCTGGGCGGCGATCCGATCGAGCGGGACGCCTGCGAGGGCAGCTGTGTGGCGTGCCCGGCGCGAAGGGAGTGTGCGGTGATGCGGGTGCCGTCGAGCCCGGCCGCTTCGGCTCGGGCGCGGAGCATCCGGGCGCCGACGTGGTTCCGAGGGCTTGTTGGCTGACCTGGCTGGCCCAGAGGCGGGTGAACAACGCCCCGGGATGGTGTCCCAGGATCGTGAGCCGGGCGTTGAGGGCGGCGACGGGGTCGGTGGCGGACTGGGTGCCGTGGGCGACGGCGACGACCTGGCCATGTCCTTCCTGGTCGGCCTTGGACTTCCGGACGGTGACCAGGATGCCGCCTGGCTTCGCCTCGACGTCGCCAAGGGTGAGGGCGGCAAGCTCGGAGCCGCGCAGGGCGGAGGCGGAGCCCAGCAGGATCAGGGCTGCGTCGCGGGCTCCGATGGGCGAGGTCCGGTCGATGGCGTCGAGGATCTGGCCGATCTCGGTCACGGTGAGCGGCCGCGCTAGGCGGCGGGGTGCGGTGCCGTAGGTGCGGCGAAGGCCGAGGCGGACCTGCCGGACGGTCTGATCGCCCCGGATCTCGTGGAGGCTCGGTTACTTGGAACCAGCCCCGGTCGGGACGGGTGTCTGAGGTTAGTTCTCGGGCCTGATCTGGGCCCAGTGGTTGGCCTCGAACTCGGCGGGCGGGACGCCCGATCTCGCCGTGACGGCGCCTGTGGTTGAACCAGTCGACGTACTCGGCGACCGCGATCTCGACATCACTGACGGACTTCCAGCCCCTGGGTCGCATCACCGGGTTGCGGATGCACTCGGCCTTGAACAACGAGTTCAGGGCTTCGGCCATCGCGCTGTCATGGCTGTCGCCCCTGGACCCGACGGACGCGACGGCCTCGCGGTGCAATGTCAGCCGACATTCTGCTGACACCGAACGTAGGAACCGGGCCCGTGGTGACCCACGAACCCGGCTCTGACCTGCGGTTTAACTTTGTAGCGGGGGCAGGATTTGAACCTGCGACCTCTGGGTTATGAGCCCAGCGAGCTACCGAACTGCTCCACCCCGCGTCGTGAAATCAAGGTTACGTCACGGGTGGTGCGGAGCCCAAATCAGGGTGTCGGCGACGAGCCCGACGCCGACGGCTCCTCCGGCTGCGACGTCGACCCGCCGGTCTCTGTCTCCAGAGCCTGCTTCACCAGGTCCCGTGCCTTCTGGATGTGCTCCTGGTAGGCCGACAGGTCGCCGGCGGTGAGCGCCTCGTCCGCCAGCAAGAACTCCTGCTGCGCCGCGTCGAGCAGCTCCTCGACCGAGCCGGGACTCGCCGTGGAGCTCTCGGTCGGCGAGGGCTCGTCCGTGGGCGTCGGTGTCGGCGTCCCGGGTTCTGTGGGCTCCCCGCCATCCGCCTCGTCGACGTTGGCGATGGCGATCTCGAGCGCGCTCTGCAGCGTCAGACCGAGTCCGACGCCGCCCTTGTAGGAGACCAGGACGTAGCGAAGGATCGGGAAGTTCGCCTCGCTGGCCGTGGCGCGCCTGGCGTAGACGGGCTCGACGTACATCAGCTCGTCGCCCAGCGGGACCGTCAGCAGGTTGCCGTAGGTGAGCGAGTTGCCGGAGCGGTTGAACTCGGCCAGCCGTTCCGAGACGTCCGGGTCGGACTGCATGCTGTTGGCGACCTGGCTCGGCCCCTGTTGCTGCTCGTCGATGACGTCGATGACGCGGATCTGGCCGTAGGTGTCCGAGGTGGCGTCGGAGTCGACCGAGACGTAGGCCGCGAGGTTGAGCCGCTTGTAGGGCACGAACGTCGAGGTCATCGACCACACCTGGCCGGACGGGACCGGCGGCAGGTCCTGGACGTTGTCCGGGGACGCGACCAGCCCGGGCGGCTGGGTCACGAACATCCGGTACGGCGGCTGATAGGCCTTCGCGCCGTTCGGGTCCTCGGGGACCTCCCACCGGTTGTTGTCCTGGAACCAGGCGTTGGGGTCGGTGACGTGATAGCGCGCGAACTGGTAGCGCTGCACCTTGAACATGTCCTCCGGGTAGCGGAGGTGGTCGAGGAGCGACGCGGAGATGTCCGACTTCGGCTGGACCGTGCCGGGGAAGGCCGCCGACCACGCCTTGAGCAGCGGGTCCTGGTCGTCCCAGGCGTAGAGGGTGACCGTGCCGTCGTAGGCGTCGACGGTCGCCTTCACCGAGTTGCGCATGTAGTTGATCTCGTCGGTCGGCAGGGTGCGCAGCCCGGTCTCGTCCTGCAGGGTGTCGTCGGTCATCGTCTTGAACGACTCCCGCTCCGAGCCGGGGAAGCGGTCGGTCGTGGTGTAGCCGTCGACGATCCAGACGATCTTGCCGTCGACGATCGCGGGGTAGGTGTCGTCGTCGAGGGTCAGCCAGGGCGCGACCTTCTGCACGCGGGCGATGGGCTCGCGGTTGTAGATGACCTCGGAGTTCTCGTTGACCCGTCCCGAGAGCAGGAAGTTGGTGCTCCCGAACTTGATCGCGTAGAGGAGCTGGCGGAACGTCGACCCGACCGGCACACCGCCGGCGCCGTCGTACGTCGTCGTCGAGTCGGTCGCCGAGTCGTCCGCGGGGTCTTCGCTCTCGTCGGTGGCAGCGGCCTTGCTCAGGTTCAGCTCGACGTTGGACGACTCCGCGCTCGCCTTGCCCACCACGGAGTAGTCGGGGCTGTGCTCGCCGAAGTAGACCCGGTCCTCGTAGTCGCCGACGGCCTCGGCCAGCGAGTCCTGACCGATCTGGTTGCCCTCGGCCCACTGTGTCTTGTCGGAGTCGCCCAGCACGAGCTCCTGGTTGGAGTCCGTGCGCTGGTTGGCGAACGCCGCGATCACGTCGTTGCCGTGGGTGTAGACGGTGTGCAGGTTGAGCCAGTTCTTCACGTCGCTGTTGAGCGCGCTCTGGTCGAGCTCGCGGACGCCGAGGACCAGCGCGCGGTCGACGGGCACGCCGTCCGGGCCCTCGATCTCGTAGTGGTCGACGTCGAGCACGTCCGCGGTCGAGTAGTAGCCGCGCACCTGCTGGTTCTGCTGGAACACCTGTCGCACCAGCGCCGGGTCCATGAGCGGGATCGACGTGATGCCGGGGTCGGTCTCGGCTTCGACCTCGCTGGCGGTGGTGCCGCTGGAGGGCAGGTTGTACTCCGCCACCGAGTCGATGTCGTAGGCCGCTCTGGTCGCCGCGATGTTCTTCTCGATGTACGGCGCCTCCTTGTCGGCCTCGGACGGCCGGACCTGGAACTGCTGGACGATGCCCGGCCAGATCAGTCCCAAAAGGATGGCGGAGAGGACCAGCAGCGCGAGCCCCATGGACGGCAGCAGCCAGGTCCGGCGCCAGACGTTGAGGAAGAACAGCACCGCGCAGATCAGCGCGATGCCCATCAGGATCGACTTAGCCGGCAGCACCGCGTTGTCGTCGGTGTAGGTGATGCCGGTGAGCAGCGAACCGGACTGGTAGGCCAGGTCGTAGCGGTCGAGCCAGTAGTCGACCGCCTTCGCGAGCACGAACACGCCGAGCAGCACCGACAGCTGGGCCTGGGCGGCGCCGGACAGCCGGTCGGCCGGTGTCTGGAGCCGGATCCCGCCGTAGAGGTAGTGGACGACGGCGGCGGCGAGCAGGGCGACCACGCTCATCGCCATCACGAAGTCGGTGAGGAAGTGGTACCAGGGCAGGTCGAAGACGAAGAAGCCGATGTCCTTCTTGAAGTAGGCATCGTCACGCTCGAACGGCACGCCGTTGCGCCAGAGCATGTAGTTGCGCCACTCCCCCGCGCCGGAGGTGCCGGCGAAGAGCCCGAGCAGGATGCCGACGCCGATCACCAGCCAGGTGCGGATGGGTGTGACGGCCTGGCGGTAGCGGTCGAGTCCGGTCTGCTCCGGCGACTGCGGGTGGAAGAGCGGCCGCACGCGGAAGGCGATCACGATGTTGGCCACGACGACGACGGCCATCAGCACGCCGAAGATCCCGAAGAGGGCGATCTTGGTCCAGAGCAGCCGGCTGTAGACGCTGCCGAAGCCGATGTCGCGGTACCAGAGGACGTTGGTGTAGAAGTTCGCGAACGTGGTGAGGCCGAAGAAGGCGAGCACCAGCACGACGGCGGTGATCACCAGCGCACGTGAGCGCCGGGACGGCGGGCGGTCCACGGGCTCGTCCCGCGGATCCTCGTCGAAGAGCTCGCTCATGTCTTGTCGTCCTCTGGGTCGTCGATCGGCTCCAGCGTGGCACCCAGGAGGGTGATCAGCTCGGGGACCAGGTCCGCACCGCCCACGACCGACTGGTCGTCGTCGTGCGCGCGCAGACGCAGGGCACAGTACGTCGCCCCGGCCCGAGTGACACCCACGACCATCCGGACCTCCTGGCGGTCGGGGTGCTCATAGGCGTACGCCGCAGCGTCGGCCGGGTCGTCGGGGATGGCGTCGTCGGCGTCCGGCGGCAGCACCAGCCGCTCGACCACGGCCGCGCAGCCGGTCACCTCCGAGCCCCACGCGATCTCGGCGAGCGTCGACTCGAACCGGTCGGCCGGCAGCTGCTCCTGCTCGACCGGCGTCAGCGAGCCGGCGGCCGAGGCGTCGTCGAGTCCCATCGCGGAGGCGAGCTCGGGTTCGCGGCGTACGAGCGCCGCGGTGTCGACCAGGGCGTAGAGCCGGCTCGGCTGGTCCCAGCCGCTGCCGGCGATGTGCGACTCGATCTCGAGGACCGCGGCCGCCAGTGCGGGGTCGACGTGGGGGTCGAGGCTGGGCAGCCCTGAAGGCTCTTTCATGAGCAGCTCGGCAGCTTGGCGTCGTGGTCCTCGGCCCAGGCCTCGAGGGCGGTCCTCGCCGTGTCGAACGTGTCGACCCGCACCAGGCGCATGTCGCCGTCGTGGGCGCCCTCGGTGTCCTCGCAGTTGTCGGCAGGGACGAGGAACAGCTGGGCGCCGTCCTCGCGGGCGCCGACGATCTTCTGCTGGATGCCGCCGATCGCGCCGACGGTGCCGTCCGGTGCGATCTCTCCGGTGCCCGCGACCCGGCCGCCACCGGTCAGCGAGCCGGGCGTCAGGGTGTCGTAGATCGCCAGCGAGAACATCAGCCCCGCGCTCGGGCCACCGATGCGCGGGTCGATCGTGACCGTGACCGGGTAGGGGAGGATGAACCCCTGCCCGAGGAAGATGCCGATCTGCGGTGAGCCCGTGACCTCGACCGTCCCGAACAGGTCGGCGCTCCGCACCTCAGGAGTGACCTGGACGTCGAGCTCCTTGCCGTCGCGCAGCACGGTCAGCGTGACCTGCTGGCCGGGCGCGGTCGCCTTGATCCCCGCACGGAGCTCCTCGGACGCCTTCGCGATGTCGTCGCTGAGCGGCGTGCCGTTGACCTTGCGGATCAGGTCGCGCACCGCCAGCGCGCCGTCGGCCGGCGATCCCGTGCTGACCAGGGTGACCTCGAGGGAGGGCGTCACCGTCTCGCCCATCGCCTGCAGGGCCACGGCGACCGCGGTGTCCTGCGAGGACACCATCTGCACCTGACCCTCGTCACGGACCTGGTCGGGGGTCTTGTCGTCGGGGTAGACCGCTTCCTTCGGGTACACGGCGTCGTCGCGGTTGAGCCAGGCCCCCATCACCTGGAACAGGTTGAGGTTGGTGTCCTTCGGCGTGACCGACACCGTGGTCATCCGCAGCTGGCCCTCGTCGCGGTAGGTCTTCTGGCCGCCGGGCAGCTGGATGATCTCCTTGCCGTCGGTGACACCGAGGACGTCGATCGTCGGACCCGGCGCGTAGGTCGTGTACGGGAGTGGCTTGAACAGCGCGATCACCGCCAGGGCGACCACCAGCGGCATGGCCAGGACGGCGGCCAACCCACGCTGGTTCATGAGCCAAACTCTCTCAAACCGCTGGTAGCCGACGCGGGCGCGGGTCAGCCGGCGCGACGCTGCTCGTCGGTACGGGGCTCACCCGTCGGGCGCGCGACCGTTCGCGGCGTACGCCGGACGGCCACCCCGGTCGAGCGGTCGCGGCGTCGTGGCAGCCTGGCCGGCTGCGTCGGCTGGTCCCGCTCGAGGGCCGCGCCGAGACGGCGCACGGCCTCCTCACGACCGATCTGGCCCCGGCCCGCACGCCCCACCCACCCGACCCACGCCATCGCGGCGACGGTGACCACCACGGGCGGCACCAGCCAGAGCAGGATCTCCACCCTGCGAGGGTAGGCACTAGCGTCAGTCGCATGTCGGACCCCACGCCAGCGCGCACGCGCCATCCGGCACTGAGGCTCGTGGACCTGCGCGAGACCAAGCTGCAGGTCGACGAGGTGGTCGCCGCGCTCGACGACGAGTCGTCGGGCGGCCTCACCCTCTTCGTCGGCCGGGTGCGCGACCACGACCACGGCAAGGGCGTGCTGGGGCTGGACTACACGGCGCATCCCTCCGCCCTCGACCGGCTGCGCGAGGTGTGCGAGCGGGTCGCCGCGAAGTACGACGTGCACGGGATCGCGGCGGTGCACCGGGTCGGCGCTCTCGACATCGGCGACGTGGCGGTCGTGGTCGCGACGACCTCGGCGCACCGCGGCACGTCGTTCGACGCGTCCCGGCTGCTCATCGACACCCTCAAGGCCGAGGTGCCGATCTGGAAGCACCAGCGGTTCAGGGACGGCTCCGAGGAGTGGGTGGGGTCACCCTGAGCTCTCCCTGAACAGAAGCCGGCGGACGGGGTGTCCAGCCGGGACCCGCGTACCGTTGCCGACATGGCAGACGAGCCGGAAGAGCCCCAGAACCCGTTCAAGGGCACGCCGTTCGAGCAGTTCTTCACCCAGGGCATGGCGGGCATGTCCGGCGCGGGCGGGCAGGGCATGCCCGACCTCAACCAGCTCTTCGGGCAGCTCCAGTCGATGATGCAGCCCTACGACGGGCCGCTGAACTGGGACATCGCGCTCGACCTGGCTCGCAAGACCGTCGCCCAGACCGCCGATCCGACGCCCACCTCGGCCCAGCAGAACGCCGTGGCGGACGCCGTCCAGCTCGCCGACCACTGGCTCGACGAGGCGACGGGCTTCCCCTCCGGCGTGACCACCGCCTCGGCCTGGAGCCGGGCCGAGTGGGTCGTCAACACCACCGACATCTGGAAGGTGCTGGTCGAGCCGGTGGCCCGTCAGTCGGTCGGCGCGCTGGGCTCGGCGCTGCCCGAGGAGGCCCAGGCGCAGGCCGGGCCGATCCTCGGCATCCTCGGCCGCGCGATCGGCGCGCTGCTCGCCAACCAGGTGGGGTCCGGGCTCGGCACCCTGGCCGGCGAGGTGCTCTCGGTCTCCGACATCGGGGTCCCGCTGGCGCCCGCGGGCAAGGCCGCTCTCGTCCCCGCCAACGTGACCGCGTTCGCCGAGGGCCTCGACATCTCCGAGGACGACGTCCTCCTCTACCTCGCCCTGCGCGAGGCGGCCCACCAGCGCCTCTTCGCCGGCGTCCCGTGGCTGCGCGACCACCTGGTCGGCGCGGTGACGGCGTACGCCGAGGGCATCGACGTCAACGTCGAGGGCATCCAGCAGCGCGTCGAGGAGCAGATGCGCGGCATCGACCCGTCCAACCCCGAGGCGATGCAGCAGCTGCTCGAGGGCGGCATGTTCGAGCTGCCCGACTCCCCTGCGCAGAAATCCGCCCTGGAGCGGCTCGAGGTGACGCTGGCCCTGGTCGAGGGCTGGGTCGACGAGGTCGTCGGCCAGGCCACCGACGGCCGGATGCCCAACGCCACGAAGCTGCAGGAGGCAGTACGCCGCCGGCGCGCGGCCGGCGGCCCGGCCGAGCAGACCTTCGCCACGCTCGTCGGTCTCGAGCTGCGCCCGCGCCGGCTCCGCGACGCCTCGACGCTGTGGGGCTCGCTCCGGACCCGGCAGGGCATCGAGGCACGCGACGGCGTGTGGATGCACCCCGACCTGCTGCCGACCGCGGCCGACCTCGACGACCCGCTCGGCTTCCGCGAGGGGGCGAGCGCACCGGACTCACTGAGCGAGGAGGACTTCGACGCCGAGCTGCGCAAGCTGCTCGACGGCCCGTCCGACCCGCCGCCCGCTGAAGAGGAGTGAGCCTCCACGCCTCCGCGCTGAGCCTGCTCGGCGGCTGGGCCGCGCCCGACGCGGACCAGGAGGCGCTCCGGCGGCGGTACGTCGAGCATCTCCGCTCACACGACGACGCGCCGTACCGCCACTGCCGGCCCGACCACCTCACCGCGGGCGCGCTGGTGGTCTCGGCCGACCACCGGCAGGTGCTCCTGACGTTGCACGCGAAGGCCGGACGCTGGTTCCAGCTCGGCGGCCACTGCGAGCGGGGCGACGTCTCCCTGCCGGCCGCGGCCCTGCGCGAGGCGACCGAGGAGTCGGGGATCGAGGGGCTCGAGCTGGACCTGACGCCGGTGCACCTCGACGAGCATCCGGTGACCTTCTGCGGTGAGCCCGGGCTGGTCCACCACCTTGACGTGCGCTTCGTGGCGATCGCCCCCGAGGGCGCCGTACCCGTGGTGAGCGAGGAGTCGACCGACGTCCGCTGGTGGCCGGTCGACGCCCTGCCCGAGCCGGACACCGGGCTGGTGCGCCGGTCCCTGGAGCGGCTGGCTGTCTACCCCCGCGAGCCACCTCGCTTCGCTCGCCCCAGTCAAGCGACCTCGATCGCTCAGCGGCGTTGAACCGAATCTAGTCTTCCGACTGGCCGGGGGGCGGGTCGACCTTGGCGGCGGCCGACCAGCCGAGGAGGTAGCCCTTCGCGCGCTCGGCCTGCGGGTAGCGGTCGACCCAGCCCCAGAACGCCGCGTCGTGGCCGGGCTCGATGAGGTGCGAGAGCTCGTGGACGAGCACGTAGTCGACGACCCAGGCGGGCATCCCCTGCAGCCGCACCGAGAGCCGGATGGTCCGGTCGCCGGGGGTGCACGAGCCCCAGCGCTGCTTCTGGTTCTGCACCCAGCGGACCGAGCCGGGCACCGCCAGTCCGCCGAGGTAGCGGTCGTTGAGGAACAGCGCCCGCTCCATCAGCTCGGCGTCGCTGAGCGGCGTGACGCGCTCGGACTTCTGGACCCGCGCCACCATGGTCTCGACCCACTCGGCCTCCTCCTTGCGGGAGAGGGAGGCGGGGACGAGCACGACGATCTTCTCGCCGTCACGGTAGGCCGAGACCGTCCGCCGGCGCCGCTTGCTGCGCCGCACCTCGACCTCGGGTGCCGGCTCCGAGGCGACCGCCATGTCGGCAGGTTAGCCGTTTGCCCACTCCAGCAAGCGCGACTTGGGCCAGGTGTTGACGATGCGTTCCGGCTCGATGCCGGCCGCCTCGGCCCGCTCGGCGCCGTACCAGAGGAAGTCCAGCTGGCCGGGGGCGTGCGCGTCGGAGTCGATCGAGAAGATGCAGCCGAGGTCGCGCGCGAGCTCGAGGAGCCTGGTCGGTGGGTCGCGGCGCTCGGGCCGGGAGTTGATCTCGACCGCCGTGTTGTTCTCCACGCAGGCGGTGAAGACGGCCTTCGCGTCGAACTGGGACTGCTTGCGCGTCCCGCGGGCGCCCATCACCATCCGGCCGGTGCAGTGGCCGAGCACGTTCACGCGCGGGTTCTGGACGGCGGCCACCATGCGCCGGGTCATGACCGGCGCGTCCATGGCCAGCTTGGAGTGCACGCTGGCGACCCGGAGGTCGAGCTGGTCGAGCATCTCGTCGGTCTGGTCGAGGCTGCCGTCGTCGAGGATGTCGACCTCGATGCCCTTGAGCAGCGTGAAGTCTCCCCCTCCCCTTGATGAAAGGTGCTGGTTGACCGCATCGATGACGCCCAGCTGCTTGCGCAGCCGCTCGACGCTCAGCCCGTTGGCGATGCGGAGCCGGGGCGAGTGGTCGGTGAGAACCTGGTAGTCGTGGCCCAGCTCGATCGCGGTGAACGCCATCTCCTCGATCGGCGAGCCGCCGTCGGACCAGTCCGAGTGCGAGTGCAGGTCGCCGCGGAGCTGGGAGCGCAGCTCGTGGCCGCCCTTGGTCAGCGGGCCGCCGTGCTCCTCCTCGAGCGCGGCCAGCCGCTCCGGCAGCTGCCCGTCGATCGCGGCGGCGATCACCTTGGCGCTGCTGGCCCCCACGCCGGCCAGCTTGGTGAGCGTGCCGTCCCGGACCCGGTCCCGCACCTCGTCGTCGGACAGCGGCAGGATCGTGGCGGCCGCCCCACGGAACGCCCTGACCTTGTAGGTGTCCTCACGGCCCCGCTCCAGCAGGAACCCGATCCGGCGCAGTGCCGCGACCGGCCCGCCGTCGTACGCCTCCGCCACGGCGCCCACCCTAGGGGGGCCCTCGGCGCTCGCCGATACCGATTCCCCGCCAACTGATTTTCGTCCACACCCCGTGGAATCACGTTGCTGCAGGTCAGGCCCTGAATCCCCCACCGCGTCCATCGCTTGTCCACAGGCTGGTGCACGGTTGGAACGCGTGTCGTCCACCTGTACAGGAGGTTGTGCACAGAGTTCTCCACAGCGTTGTCCACAGGTTGACCACCTGGGGCATTGCCCCCCATGCGCGCAATCCCTAGCGTTGCGCCCCAGACGAGGCCCCCGGGCCAGTCGGTGGAGATCCGCAAGGGGAAGGCGGGTCTCCGTCGGCGGGAACGGGGGTCTCGCCTTCGGTCGGACCCCGCTCGCGTCAGCGGCCGCGGAACTCCGGTCGCCGCTTCTCCTGGCTGGCCCGGATGCCCTCCTGCAGGTCCTCGGTGGCCAGCGTGATCGGCTGGGCCATCGCCTCCCACTGCAGAGCGGTCTCGAGGTCGGCGTGGCCGCCGTCCCGCAGCGCGAGCGTGGTGAGCCGGGTGGCGATCGGGGCCGAGCCGGCGATGCCCGCAGCGATCTCCAGTACGTCGTCGAGGAACGTCGCCGGGTCCAGCACGCGCGAGACGAGGCCCAGGCGGAGCGCCTCGTCGGCGTCCACGACCCGACCCGTGAGCAACAGGTCGCGGGCGTTGGCCTCGCCCACCACCTCGGGCAGCAGGTGGGTGCCGCCCATACCCGCGTGCATGCCGAGCTTCACGAACGGCACGCCGAGCCGGGCCCCTGCGGCGGCGTACCGCAGGTCGCAGGCGAGTGCGAGGCACAGGCCCGCTCCGATGGCGGGACCGTTGACCGCGGCGATGGTGGGGACCTCGAGGGTCCGGATGGAGAGCCACGAGCGGTAGAACGGGAGCATCCGGGCGCGCAGCTCGTCGACGGTGGCGTCCGGCTCGCTGGCGATCCAGGAGGTGTTCCCACCCGAGCAGAACGCCGATCCCTCGCCGGTCACGACGACCGCCCGCAGCTCCCTGTCGGCGGCCAGGTCGGCCACGGCGGAGACCCACGACGAGGTCATCTCGTCGGACATGGCGTTGCGCATGTCGGGGTTGTCGAGGGTCAGGAGGGCGACGCCGTCGGATGGCCGGTCGACGCGCAGGTGGGAGAGGGCGGGCATGGGCGCACCCTACTGACCGTCCGTCGGGGGTCGCCGTGACCGGATTCACGCCTGAAATGGCCCGAAATGTCGATATCCGGCGCGCCGAGCGCTTGTCACGGGTTCTCGCAGGCGTGGAGTACGGTCAAAGCGGCTCGAGGACCGTTCCGAGAGCTTCCGGCGGGCTTCCCCCAACCCGAGAAATTGGGCAGAGTCCCCCGCCGCGACGACCGAGAAGAAGAATAGGCAAGGAGGCCGTCATGGCGGAGACCTGGAGCGGCGAGTTCTACTGCGTGAAGTGCAAGGAGAAGCGGCAGGCCGACGGAGAGGTTCGGGTCAATGACAAGGGCACCCGGATGGCACAGGCCATCTGCCCCGTCTGCGGGACCAAGCTCAACCGCATCCTCGGCAAGGCCTGACAGCTCGTCCCAGACTCGACGACGGCGCCCTCGGCAATGCCGAGGGCGCCGTTGTGCTGTCCCGCCGGGTTGCTAGGCCTGTGGATGGCGGCCGACGGCCTCCCGCCATCCGTGTGACCGTGACTCCATGATCACCCCACGAAAGCCCGCAGGGGACGCGCTGCGCGCGAGGAGGGCGCGCTTCCGCGGGGACCCCGAAAAAGCGTGACCTGGCTGCTGCGCCCCGGCGTCGGGCTCGCCCGCCGCGACGCCGCCCACCTCCAGCTCGGCACCGATCCGCCCCTTGCCGCGGTCCTGCCGGACTCCCGGGCCGTGCGCCTGCTGCTCGTCGAGCTGGCCCACGGCGGCCCGCTCACGACGCTCGACGCGTCGACCGCGCCGGTGCTCGACGCGCTGGTCGAGGCGGGACTGGTCGTGTGGGCCGGGGCGCTCGCAGCGAGTCGCGACCAGCGCGCCGGCTGCCGGGTCCACCTCGACGCGCCGGACGGCGTCCTGCCGTCGCTGCTGCGGCTGGTCGGCGAGGCCGGCCTCCGGCTCGCCACGTCACCTGCGCAGGCGTCGGTGGCACTGGTCTGGAGCGAGGGCGAGCCCTCGCGGGCCCGGCTCGACGACTGGATGCGGTCTGGCACACCCCACCTCGTGGTCCGGGAGGGCCCCGGCGGTCCGCTTCTCGGGCCTTACGTCGTCCCGGGCGCGACCGCCTGCCTTCGCTGTGTCGATGCCCACCTGGGCGAGCACGACCCCCGGCGGTCGCTGGTGGTCGAGCAGGTCGCCACCACGCCCCCGCTGCGGTCGTTCGAGCCCGACCCGGCGCTCCGCACACTGGCCGTGGCCTGGGCGGTGCGTGACGTCGCCGCCGGAGCCGACGGCGAGACTCCCTCCACGTGGTCGGCGACGGTGGCGCTCGGCGTACTCCCGCCGACGGTCACGACGTACCGTCGCCACCTCCACTGTGGCTGCGCCTGGGCCGTGGACCTCGTGGACCTGGCCGCCGCCAGGGCCGGCTGATCGCTACCAGTACTCGCTGTCGAGCTTGCCCTCCATGGCGCGCAGGTTGTCGCGCGAGCAGCTCTCGCAGTAGCTCCTGGTCCGCCCGTTCTCGACCGAGGTGCTCCACGTGAGCGTCTTGGCCTCGTCGGCCTCCTGCCGCCCGCAGAAGTCGCAGGTCTTCATGAGGTGAATCTAGCCCCGCGCCGCCGCCGACAAATGAACAAGAGCCGGGTACGACCTCGGAAGGTCGTACCCGGCTCCTTGTGTGCACCCGCGATCAGGGTGCCCCGCAGAGGCCGCTGACTGGCGGCATCCCCTTGGGGGTCTTACAGAGCGCGGGCGAGGGCGAGTCGCGCCTGCTGCGCTGCCTGCTCGGCCTTGCGGCTGAGTCGACGGGCGCGGGCCAGCTGGTGGCCGCGCCGCAACTGGTGCGCCTCTCCCAGGCGCGCGGACATCTGCGCGCGCGCCAGGTTCTCGTTCATGAGATTCATCTCGGTGCTCCTGGTCATGTAGGTCTGGTTCATTGGGATTGGTTGGTCCTTCTGGAAAGGGATGCGGCCGTCAGTCGACGGACGCCTCGTGGCTGCTACGCGGCCACCTCGTTCTTGCGGGGACGGCCACGCGGACGCTTGCGGGGGACGACGATGCCCTGGATGAAGAGCTGCCCACCCCAGACGCCCCACGGCTCGCGGCGCTCGAGGGCGCCGTCGAAGCACATGGCTCGGACCGGGCAGTCGATGCAGAGCTCCTTGGCGTACTCCACGTCGCTGGGCGACTCGGCGAACCACAGCTCCGGGTTGTTCACCCGGCACGGGAGGTTCGTCTCGTCCACCTTGCCCGCCTCGTCGTGGAGGTTGCCCAGAGTCGGCTGGTCGGTGCGGTCGAGAATGCTGATGGTCATGTTTGTTTCACCTCCTCTGCTCACCTTGATCGCGGTTGCTTGGTCTGTCGGTCTTCGTGGGACCCGGCCTTGCGTCTCTTGGTTTTGAGAAACAGAAAGGCCGCGGATCCCTTTCGGGTTCCGCGGCCTGGAGGCTGCCGATCAGTTGATCTCAACTGGACGGTGGACTCCAGGCACTGGTCCCCGGGACGTAGGCGATGAGGCCCATGTCACCCTTGGCGGCGGTCGCCTGGCGGTCGCGCACGACAACGGTCGTGGCAACGCCGGCGGAGCTCGTCAGCGGGAAGGCGTGGCCGCACGCGGGCATGCCAAAACCGGACGGGATCTGAACCGCCGTGTTGATGGTGTTGGTGATCATCTGGGCCACCTCCTTCACTGCCTCGTGCGCCGGGTTTGTCAGTCCCGTGGTGCGCAAACCTGTTGGGACGAGCAAAGTACCGCCCCGCCCCGGTAAGGGGCAATTGATTTTATGGGTATTTCTCGAAGATTTTCTGCCAACTTCCCCGGAGGAGTCAGCTGACGAGCTCGAGGAGCTCCTCGCCGTACTTCTGGAGCTTCTCCTTGCCGACCCCGCTGACCTTCAGCAGCTCGCGCGAGGACTGCGGGCGCCGGATCGCGATCTCCTCGAGCGTGGCGTTGCTGAAGACCATGAACGCGGCGATCTCCTCCTCGCGAGCCCGCTCGGTGCGCCACTGGCGTAGTCGCTCGAACAGCTCCTCGTCGTAGGGAGCCGGGCAGTCGGCGCAGCGGCGGCGGGCCTTGTCGGCCGAGGTCTGGAGCGGCTTGCCGCACTCGAGGCACATGCGGGCGCCCTTGGTCTTCGGCGCCTTCGGCAGTGGCAGCGCCTCCTGCGGGAGCAGCGGAGTGAGGAACCGCGACGGCTTGCGGGAACCACGGCCGCCCGGCTGACGCGCCAGCGCCCACGAGAGCGCGAGGTCGAGTCGGGCGCGGGTCATGCCGACGTAGAGCAGCCGCCGCTCCTCCTCGACCTGGGCTGGCGTCTCGGCGTAGGTGATCGGGAGCGTGCCGTCCTGGAGACCGCAGAGGAAGACGGAGTCCCACTCGAGCCCCTTGGCCGCGTGGTAGGTCGCCAGGGTGACCCCGTCGGCGACGGGAGCGTGCTGCTCGGAAGCGCGGCGGTCGAGGTCGGCCACGAACTCGTCGAGCGTGCGCTCGGCCGCCCCCTCACCTTTCTGGGAGAACTCCGTCGCCTGGTTGATCAGCGCCTGCCACGACTCCCACCGGTCGCGCGTCTGGCCACGGGCGGCGGGCGCCTCGGCCGTCCAGCCCATCCCCGCCAGGGTCGCGCGGACCGTCTCGAGGACGTCGGTCCCCTCGTCGCCTGCTTCACCCGACCGCGCAGCGCCGCGGATCCGGGTGACTGCTTCTCGCACCTCGGGGCGGTCGAAGAACCGGGCGGCGCCGCGGATGACGTAGGGGATGCCGCGCGCCGCGAGTGCCTCCTCGTAGGCCTCGGACTGGGCGTTGATGCGGAACAGCACGGCGATCTCGCCCGCCTCGCGACCGTCGGCGCGGAGCCGAAGGATCCGGGCGGCGACGGCCTCGGCCTCGGCGACCTCGTCGGACTGCGCGTCGTAGGTCACCTCGGGACCCGCGGCCTTCTGGGCGCGCAGGTCGACACCCTGGCTGGGCGTGCCGGCCAGCAGCGTGTTGGCGGCGCCCACGATCTGAGGGGTCGAGCGGTAGTTGCGGACCAGCTCGACCGAGGTGGTGCCGGGGAACTTGGCCGGGAAGTCGCGCAGGAAGTCGGCATTGGCGCCCGCGAAGGAGTAGATCGTCTGGGCCGGGTCGCCGACCACGCAGAGCTCATCTCGGCCGCCGAGCCAGAGGTCGAGGAGCGCCGACTGGAGGGGCGAGACGTCCTGGAACTCGTCGACGACGAACCACTTGTACTGTCGCCGCACCTGCGCGGCGACCCGCTCGTCCTCGGCGAGCATCCCTGCGGTCAGGAGGAGCACGTCCTCCATGTCCATCCGGCCCTGCTCGCGCTTGACCTCCTCGTAGGAGTCGAAGACATGCGCGACCATGGCGGACGTCTGGCCGGCGACCGAGCGGGCGCGCGCCTCGGCGACGTCGACGTAGGTCGCGGGCGAGACGTTGCTGACCTTGGCCCACTCGATCTCGGAGGCGAGGTCGCGAAGCAGTGCCTGGTCGGCGTTGAGCCGCTGGCGGCGGGTGGCCGTGGCGAGCAGCCCGAGCTTGGACTCGATGAGCTGCGGTAGCTCGCTGCCGTGGACGTGGGGCCAGAAGTAGCGGAGCTGGCGCAGCGCCGCCGAGTGGAACGTGCGGGCCTGGACACCGCCGGCGCCGAGGCTGCGGAGCCGGGACCGCATCTCGCCGGCCGCGCGGGTGGTGAACGTGACCGCGAGCACCTCGGACGAGGCGTAGACGCCGGTCGCGACTCCGTGGGCGATGCGGTGGGTGATCGCGCGGGTCTTGCCGGTGCCAGCACCCGCGAGCACCCGCACCGGACCGCGCAGCGCCTCCGCGACGAGGCGTTGCTCCGGATCGAGGGCGGCCAGCAGGTCAGGCACGGAACAACTCCTGGACGATGGTGGTTGAGGTGGTTGCGAATCACCCTAGATCCCGGAGGCGACAGTCCCTGATGAGCGCAGGCTTCACGATGTACACGACCCCGTGGTGCGGCTACTGCCACCGGCTCAAGAGCCAGCTCGACCGTGAGGGAATCGCCTTCGACATCGTCGACATCGAGCAGCAGCCCGAGGCGGCGCTGATCGTCGAGACCGCCAACCACGGCAACCAGACCGTCCCCACGCTGGTCTACAGCGACGGCACGGCGCAGACGAACCCCTCGCTCGCACAGGTCAAGGACAAGCTCGCCGCGCTGGTGGGCTGACCCGACGGCTCACGTGTCTCACAGGTAGAGCGCGCGGATCCGCGGGTCCCGGAGGGTCTCCGCGCCCGCGACGTGCTCCAGGGTCGCGACCAGGCCGGCCACCGGCTCGTCGCCGAGCTCGCTGACCAGCCGGCGCTCGAAGGCCCGGTGGAAGCGACGTGCTGCCGCCAGGACCTCACGCCCCTTATCGGTGAGCTCCAGGAGGCGGGCCCTCCCGTCCTCGGGGTGCGACCGCCTCACGACGAGCCCGCGACGTTCCATGTCGTCCACGATCTGGGCCGCGCCCTGCTTGCTGATCCCCAGCCGGCCGGCCAGCTCGCTCACCGTCAGAGGCCGCTCGTCCAGCGCCCGGAAGACGTACCCGTCCGACCGGCCCACCTCGGCGAGCCCTGCCTTCCCGAGCTGCGCGTGCAGCTCCTCGACGAACCGCTGGTAAGCCAGCGCGAGCAGGATCCCGAGGTCATGGCCTTGCCTGGCGGACGTCATTCCCCCATGATAGGCAAGTCAACTTGATCAAGCATACTTGTCTATCTATGCAGGAGTCACCATGCCCGTCATCCGCGTCCACGAGTCGCCCACCTTCGAGCTCCCCGGTGTGCGCTTCTCCGGGTACGCCGCCCCGAGCCGCGGCTCCCACGAGCTGTGCACGTGGCAGGTGACGGTCGACGCCGACCACCGGGCCGGCGTGCACACGCTCGACCGCGACGAGACCTTCTTCGTGCTGTCCGGTCGGCTCCGGCTGACGCCGGACGGCGAGGAGCTCGGTCCCGGTGACGTCGCGATCGTCCACGCCGGCGACGAGATCGCGCTGGTCAACCCTGGTCCGAACGAGGCCGTCGCCTACATCGCGATCGCGGCAGGCTTCACGGCCACGACGGCCGGGGGCGACCGGCTGCAGCCGCCGTGGGCGCAGTGACCGCCCGGCTCACCACTGGCCGGGCAGCGGCCCGCCGTACCAGTGCTCGACGAGTGACCTGCTGATCGAGACGCCACCGGGAAGCACCAGCTCCCCCGACTCGGCGCCGGACTTCATGTCGGCGCGGGTGAACCACCGGGCGTCGTCGATCTCGTCGTTGTCGACGTTGATCTCCTCCGACACCGCGCGGCCGACGAACCCGAGCATCAGGCTCGCGGGCAACGGCCAGGGCTGGTTGCCGAAGTACTCGACGTCGCCCACCACGACGCCGGTCTCCTCGAACACCTCGCGGCGTACGGCGTCCTCGAGGGTCTCCCCCGGCTCGCAGAAGCCGGCCAGCGTCGAGTAGCGGCCTTCCGGCCAGATCGCCTGCCGGCCGAGGAGGCAGCGCTCGTCCTCGCTGCCCGGGTCGCCCGAGGTGACGACCATGATCACCGCCGGGTCGGTGCGCGGGAACTGGGACCGGCCGCAGCTCTCGCACACCAGCTCGTGTCCACTCGCCTGCGGCCGGAGGTTGCCGCCGCAACGCGGGCAGAACCGGGTGACGAACAGCCACTCCGCCAGGCCGAGCGCGTGGAAGACCAGGGGCGCACCGGCCAGGTCCTGGTCGGCCAGGTGCGGGAGCAGTCCGCGCAGGGGGAACCACTCGTCCTTCTCGGCCTTCGCGATCTCCGGCCCGGTGACGACCGCGAACCAGGACCGGCCGTCCTGGTCGCCCAGCAGCACCCGCAGACCCTCAGGCGCGTCGGACGGACCCACCCAGGGGATCCGCCCGTCCTGCGGTCGCACGCGCGTGCCCGAGACGACGAGCACCCGGCTGTCCGGGTCGGCCCACCGCTCCTCGAGCCAGGCCTCGTCTCGACGGCGTACGGCGATGCGGTCGTGGGCGCCGGCGGCCATGCGCACGTGCTCGTACTCCACCCACCTGACGTTAGTCTCCCGCCAGTGAGCACCCACATCGGAGCCTCCGCTGGTGACATAGCACCGCTCGTCCTGTTCCCCGGAGACCCGCTGCGCGCGAAGTGGATAGCGGAGACGTTCCTCGAGAACGCCCGCTGCTACAGCGAGGTGCGCGGCATGCTCGGCTACACCGGGACGCTGGCAGGGGCAGCGGGTCTCCGTCCAGGGGTCGGGCATGGGGCAGCCGTCCATGGCCATCTACGCGACCGAGCTGTTCCGTGACTACGACGTGCAGTCGATCATCCGCGTGGGCTCGGCCGGCGGTCTCACCGAGCAGGTGAAGGTCCGCGACATAGTCATCGCGTCCGGAGCCTGCACCGACTCCAGCATGAACCGGATCCGCTTCGAAGGACTCGACTACGCCCCCGTCGCCGACTGGCGGCTGCTGGCCGCAGCCGCCTCGGCCGCCGGCGACCGCGACGACGTCCACATCGGCCTGATCTTCAGCGGCGACTCGTTCTACTCCGCCCGCCCCGAGCTGCTGAAGCGAATGGTCGAGCACGGCGTGCTCGCGATCGAGATGGAGGCCTCCGCGCTCTACACGATCGCCGCCGGCTTCGGCCGCCGGGCGCTGGCGATCTGCACGATCTCCGACCAGGTCGTGACCGGCGAGGAGACCACCGCCGAGGAGCGCGAGCGCACCTTCGGCGACATGGTCGAGATCGCGCTGGCCGCCGGGCTGGCCTGACGCCGCCCCTGGGGAGCGGTGCGTGAGCAACCCCCGTCCACAGGGCGGCGGTGGCCAGGCAACGTCTCTCCACGGGGACAGTGGTTGCTCAGCCACCGCCACCCGGTCGGGCCGGACTAACGAGGGCGACCACGGCGTTGGCCTGGTGTGGAGATCCTCGACTCGGTGGTGATCGGCGCGGGACAGGCGGGACTGTCGACGTCGTACCACCTTCAGCGCCGGGGCATCGATCACGTCGTCCTCGACGCCGACGAGGCGCCGGGTGGCGCGTGGCAGCACCGCTGGGACTCGTTGACGATGCGCGACGTGCACGGCATCGCGGCGCTGCCGGATGCCGAGCCCCTTTCGCTGGAGGTGGGCCGGGCCAACGAGGTGATTCCGGCGTACTTCGCCGACTACGAGCGCACCCATGACCTGCCGGTCCTGCGGCGGGTCCGGGTGGACCGGGTCGTCGAGAACGACGACGGGCTGCTCGCGGTGCGGGCCGGGGACCGGCGCTGGACGACCCGCACGATCGTCAACGCGACCGGCACGTGGTCGCGGCCGTTCGTGCCGGCGTACCCGGGCGCCGAGACCTTCCTGGGGCGCCAGCTGCATCCTCACGACTACCCCGGACCCGAGGCGTTCCGCGGTCGACGCGTGGTCGTCGTGGGCGGCGGCGCGTCCGCCGTGCAGCTGCTCGGCGAGATCGCGCCCGTCGCGGCGGACACGCTCTGGGTGACCCGGCGGGCGCCGGTCTGGCGCACCGACGACTTCACTCCCGACGTGGGCCGGCAGGCGGTCGCGCTGGTCGAGGATCGCGTACGCCGCGGCCTACCTCCGGCCAGCGTCGTGAGCGTCACCGGCCTCGCGCTCCGCGACCAGGAGCGCGAGGCCGAGCGGCTCGGCGCCTACGAGCGACACCCGATGTTCACCGCCATCGAGCCGGAGGGCGTACTAATGCCCGACGGCACGCACTGGCCGGCCGACACGATCCTCTGGGCGACCGGCTTCCGTCCTGCTGTCGGTCACCTCGGACCGCTGCACCTCAAGACGCAGTACGGCGGCATCCAGCTCGACGGCACCACCGCGGTCGCCGACCCGAGGATCCAGCTCGTCGGCTACGGCCCCTCCGCCAGCACCATCGGCGCCAACCGCGCAGGGCGGGTCGCAGCACGCGGGGTGGCCGCCTGGCTTGCTCGGGCGGCGGACGCAGTCAGCGCCTGAGCCGCACCGCGCGGGGACTCACGGGGTGACTGCAAGCATCGACTCGAGCGCGGCGCGGTCCGGCAGGTTGTCGGGTTCGACGGTCCTGCCGGTCCGTACGTAGTGGAACGCGGCGCGCACCTTCTCGGGAGGTACGCCGCGGAGCTCGGCCCAGGCCAGTCGGTAGAGCCCGAGCTGGAGCGGGTCGGCGTCCTCGTGGCGGTTGGTCTTCCAGTCAACGACCAGGAACTCCCCGTCCGGCTCCTCGTAGACCGCGTCGATGCGGCCGCGGACGACCTGGCCGTCGAGGACGAGCGCGAACGTCGCCTCGACGGCGTGGGGCACCCGGTCGGCGAACGGACCGCTCTCGAACGCGGCGATCACGGTGTCGAGGTCGTCCTCGTCGGCGATGTCGAGGTCGGCCCGCCCGGGGAGGTCGTCGGGGTCGATGAGCGGCTGCTGCTTGAAGCGGTCCTCGACCCAGGCATGGAACAGCGTGCCGAAGCGGGCCGCGCGAGAAGGCGGCCGTGGCATCGGCCGGGCGAGCTCGCGGGCGAACACCTCGGCGTCCTCCTGCAGCCGCAGCACGGCCGACGCCGACATCGAGCCGGGCAGTGGAACGGCGATCTCGGGTCTCCGGTCGGACCGCGGCCTCGACGAGCAGCCGCTCGACCTCGGTGTCCCAGTCGGCGACCCGGGCACTCTCGACCATGTCGAGGTCGACGTCCTCCGAGCCGGGGTCGGCGGCGCGCACCAGCGCGGCCGCCGCCAGGCGGCGCTCGGCCTCGGCGCTCGTCCCCGTCGGCGGCCACGGCCGCGACGGATCCTCGGCGGCGTAGGGGTTGGGGTCGCCCTTCGCGGGCGCGTCGAGCCACTGCTCGACGGCCTCCCCCCACTCCTCGAGCTGGTCGCGCACCTGCACCTGGTAGTCCGAAGGTCCGAACGGCGTGAGCCGGGGGCTCCAGCAGAACGAGGTGACCGAGAGGGAGTGCGCGGCGCGGGTGACGGCGACGTAGCCGAGCCGGAGCTCCTCGGTGGCCTCGTGCTCCCTGGTGTCGGCGCGGTAGGTGTCGAGAGCCGCCTTGTCGTAGCCGCGCAGCTGGGGCAGGTCGGCGGCGTCACCACGCAGGGGAGCCGGCAGGACGGCCGGCGAGGAGGTCCACAGCGTCCGCGACTGCGAGCTCGGGAACCGCCCGACGCAGACGCCGACGAGGAACACCGCCGACCACTCCAGCCCCTTGGCGCGGTGGACGGTCAGCAGCTTGACCGAGTCGGCGGCGGACGGAGCCACGACCTCGAGCCCCTTGCTCTCCTCCTCCTCGGCGGTCAGGTAGGCCAGGAGGGCGACGAGGGTGACGTCGCCGTCGACCGCCTGGAAGTCGGCGACGGCCCGGACGAACAGGTCGAGGTTGTCGCGCCGTGCGGCGGCGGACGGGCTGACCGCCGACGCGAGCTCGACGTCGACGCCGGTCGTGTCGATGATCCGGCGCACGATGTCGAGGAGCGGCTCCCCGACGTGCGAGCGCAGCATCCGCAGCTCGCCGGCGAGCAGGGCGAACCGCTCGCGCGCCTGCGTCGGAGTACGTCGCCTCGCCGGGGTCGTTGAGCGCGTCGTCGAGGCATGCGATCTCGGCCGGGTCGATGCCGTCGGCGATCGCGACCAGGTGGTCGTCGATGGACGTCGGGTTGCTCGAGCGGCCACGACCGCCGGCCAGCTCGCGGGCGCGGTCGCCGAGCAGCTTGAGGTCGCGCGGCCCGATCGCCCAGCGCGGGCCGGTGAGCAGCGTGAGCAGCGAGGAGTTGGACGTGACGTCCTTGAGCAGGTGCAGGACGGCGACGACCTCGGCGACCTCGGGAAGCCGCAGGAGCCCGGACAGCCCCACGATCTCGACCGGGATGCCGGCCTCGGTCAGGGCGTCGAAGACCTCGGCGGCGTGTGCGTTGTCGCGGGTGAGCACACCGATGTCGGACCAGCGCTGGGTCTCCGGACCGCCGTGGGCCTCGCGCACCGCGCCGGCCAGCCAGGCGAGCTCCTCGCGCTGGGTCTCGAACACCCGCGTGGCGACGACCCCCTCGGCCGCCTCGGGCTTCGGCTCGAGCGGGCGGACGGCGGTCGTGGCGGCATAGAGGGGCGCGGCCAGGCGGTTGGCGACCGTCAGGATGCGGCGGTCGGAGCGGCGGTTGACCGTCAACGGGTACGACGGCACGGCGCCGTCGCCGGCAGGGAACGTCTCCGCGAAGCCGAGGATGTTGGAGACCGACGCGCCGCGCCAGCCGTAGATGGCCTGGTTGGGATCGCCGACCGCGGTGACGGCGTGCCCGCCGCCGAAGAGCCGGGAGAGCATCGTCGCCTGGGCGACCGAGGTGTCCTGGTATTCGTCGAGCAGGACGACCTTGAACTTCTCGCGCTCGGCGACACCCACCTCGGGCTGGTCCTCGGCCAGCCTCGCGCCGAGCTCGATCTGGTCGGAGAAGTCCATGAGCCCCAGGTCGGACTTCATCCGCCGGTAGCCGTCGACGAGGCCGAGCAGCTCGCCGCGGCGCTCGATCGCGTTGGCGGCGCTCTCGATCTTGTCGACGTAGGTCGAGCGGTTCTTGCCCGCCCGCTCCTCCTCGGCGGCGGCCCGGAATCCGGCCAGCGCCTCGGCGTCGACGCGGCGTACGTCGTCGGGGCCGACGAGGTGCTCGCTCATCGAGCCGTCGAGGTCGAGGAGGTTCTGGATGACGGTCTTGGGGTGGTCGCTGAGGAACGCGACCTCGCCCGTGTGCCGGTCGACCACGCGCGCGCCGAGCTGGTAGCGCGCCGCGTCGGTGATGACGCGGGTGTCCGGCTCGTGGCCGATCCGCAGCCCGTGGTCGGTGAGCAGGCCCGCGGCGTAGGCGTTGTAGGTCGCGACCGTCGGCTCGAGCACATCCTCGGCGTCGGGGTCGCTGTCGTCGAGCGCGCCTGCGTCGGTGAGGGCCTGGCGGATCCGGCCGCGCAGCTCACTGGCCGCCTTGGTCGTGAAGGTCAGGCCGAGCACCTGGTCGGGCCGGACCGCGCCGGTGAGGACGAGGTAGACGACCCGGGCGGCCATGAGGGTGGTCTTGCCGGAACCGGCACCGGCGATGACCACGGCGGGGGCGAGCGGCGCGGTGATCGCAGCCCACTGCTGGTCGCTGGCGTGCCAGGGCGCGCCCATCGCCGCGGCGAGCTCGGCGGGCGTGGCGATCCTGCGTGGCTGGACCGTCATGGGCCGATCACCGACCCGGCGCTCTTGATCGGGCAGAGCGGCACGAAGTCGCAGTCGCGGCAGTGCTGGCCGGCGAGGGCCGGGAAGTTCTCGGTGCGCAGAAGGGACGCCGCGCGCTCCAGCCGGCCCCGCAGTGCGTCGCGCTCGGCTCCGTCGTCCGCCTGGACGGGCTGGTGCTGGACGGTGGCGGTCTCGGCGTCGCCGGGCAGCCCGAGCTGGACGAGCTCCGCTCCCCCCGCCGCGCCGTCCGGCGCGAGCTCGTCGGCGGCGCCGTGGTCGACGGCGAGCTGGTAGAGGCCGAGCTGCACGTTGGTCAGTACCGACTTGTCCGAGGGCTTGGTGCGACCGGACTTGAGGTCCACGACGACGATGCGGCCTTCGGCATCCAGCTCGATCCGATCGGCGTAGCCGTCGAGCCGGACCCGCTCGCCGTTGGGCAGGTCGAGGACGGCACGGAAGCCCGCCTCGACACCCAGCACCGTGCGGGCGTTTCCGTGGTGCCAGACGAGGAACCGGGCCAGCGCCATCCGGATCCGGTCGAGCTCGCGCGCCTTGGCCCACGGCGTCCGGAACTCGAGCCGGTCCCAGACCCTCTCCACGTGCCCCATGAGCGCCTCGACGCCGTCGGGCCCGACGGCCAGCTCCCCGGCGGCGACCCGCTGCGCGAGGGCGTGCACCATCTCGCCGACGTTGGCCGACTGGTGCTGCCTGGCCACGCCACCGGCCTCGCGGGCCAGGAACCACCGCGTCGGGCACACGTCCATCGCATCCACGATGCTCGCGGAGACCGGCACCGGCTGGTCGGGGTTGCGGACCGGCTGGACCGACCGGCTGACCGACCGCGTGCCCCACCAGGACGACGGGTCGGCCAGCGGCACCAGTGCACGGTCGCCCATGGTCTCGCCCGCCAGCCGGGACAGCCGGCGGGCCGCGGCCGCGCGCAGGGCGTCGCCCGACTCGGGGTCGGCCAACGTCCGGCGCAGCTCGGAGACCAGCCCGGCGAGGGAGAGCGTCCGCGGCGGCCGACCCTCGACCGCCTCGATCGTCACGCCGAGCTCGTCGAGGAAGCGGGACGGCTGGTCACCGTCGTCCTCGCCGGACGCGACCGCGGTGACGACCAGGCGCTCGCGGGCACGGGTGCAGGCGACGTAGAACAGCCGGCGCTCCTCGATCAGCAGCTCGCGGACCGACGTCGGCGGCACCAGCCCGGCCGGACCGATCCGGTCGGCGCCGAGGATGCTCGATCGGCGGCGCAGGTCGGGCCAGCCGTCCTGCTGCACGTGGGCGACGACGACGAGCCGCCACTCGAGGCCCTTGGCGCGGTGCGCTGTCAGCAGGCGTACGGCGGCCCCGCGCGCCCCGCGCTCGGCGAGGGTGTCCGCCGGGATCTGTTGGGCCACGAGCGTGGCGAGGAACTCGCGGACGCCGACGTGGTCGCGGGTCTCCTCCGCCCGCGCTGCGGCCTCGAACAGCGCGCAGATCGAGTCGAGGTCGCGGTGCGCCCGGCGGGCGCCTCCTCCTCCACGCTCGACCCGCTCGCGGAGCCGCCGCGGCCAGGTCGTGCCGTCCCAGAGGGACCACAGCAGCTCCTCGGCGGTCGCCCCGGCGTCGAGCTGCTCGCGCGCGGTCCGGACGAGGTCGCCGACCGCCCGCGCCCGCTGCACCTCGACTCCGCTGAGCCCGTCGAGCGTGGCGACGTCGAGCACCGCCCGGCGGACGAGCTCGCGCGAGTGGGTGGGCATCCGGGACTCGGCGTGGGCCAGCTCCTTCTCGCGCTGCCGCAGCTGCCGGGCCAGGCGGCGTACGTCGCCCGCGTCGAGGGCTCCGAGCGGCCCGGTCAGCATCGCCTCGGCCCGGGCGGCGTCGATGTGGTCGACGTGCTCCGGGTCGTCGTTGTCGAGGTTGAGGACGACGCGCAGGGCGTCGATGAGGGGCAGTGCGGCCGGGTCGCGGACCAGCGGGACCTCGTCGCTCGCCACCTCGACGGGCACTCCCGCGGCGCCCAGGGAGCGTCGCAGCGGCGGGATCGACTGGCGTCCGGAGCGGACGAGGACGGCCATCTCGTCCCACGGGATGCCGTCCTCGAGGTGGGCCCGTCGCAGCAGGTCGGCGAGGTGCTCGGCCTCGCCGCGGTCGCTGTCGTAGGTGCGGACGACGACCCGGCCCTCGCCGTGCTCGCCGACCTCGGCGGTCGGCGTCAGGAACGCCTCCCGCGCGGTCTCCGGGATGCTGCCGGGCAGGCCGATGCGCTCCGCGACGCGCTGCGCCGCGGTCAGGATGCGCGGCCCGAAGCGGCGCGTGGTCCCGAGCGCGACCACCTCGGCCGGCGTCCCGTCGTCGCGCGGGAACGCGGACGGGAAGTCGAGGATGCCGCGGACCTCGGCGCCCCGGAACGCGTAGATCGACTGGTGGGGGTCGCCCACCGCGACGAGGTTGCGGCCGTGCCCGGCCAGCGCCTGGAGCAGCGCGACCTGGCCGGAGTCGGTGTCCTGGTATTCGTCGACGAAGACGTGGGTGTAGCTCGCGCGCAGCTCGTCGCGGTGGACCGTCGCCTCGATGGTGGCCCGGCGGATCAGGTCGGAGTAGTCGACCGCGGCCCGCTCGTCGAGGATGGTGAGGTACTGCTCGAGGAACAGGCCGGCCGCCACGAACTCGGGCAGGTCGTGCTCCTCCCCGAGCCGCTGCAGGGCCTCGCCGTCCAGCTCCTTCTCGCGGGCGCGGGACAGCACGGCGTGGACCTCGCGCGCGAAGCCGCGGGTGTCGAGCGCCGCCTTGAGCGAGTCGGGCCAGCGGACCGACTCCGGGTGGTCCTGGAGGAGCTCGCGGAGCACGACGTCCTGCTCCGGGGCCGACAGGAGCCGCAGCGGTCCGAGGTAGAGCTCGCTGGGCGCGTAGCGGCGGATCAGGCCGTAGGCGAAGGAGTGGAACGTCGAGCCGATGCTCGCGGTCATGGTGCGGCCCACCCGCGCCGTGACGCGGTCGCGGAGCTGCTCGGCCGCCTTGCGCGAGAAGGTCAGCGCCAGGATCCGGTCGGGGTGGGTGCCCTCGTCGATGCGGCGGACGATCGCCTCGACCAGGGTCGTGGTCTTGCCGGTGCCGGGGCCGGCCAGGACCAGCAGCGGTCCTCCGTCGTGGTCCGCGACGCGCTGCTGCTGCTCGTCGAGGATCGGTGGCCCACCGGTGAGGGTCGGCCGGACCAGGCGGTAGGTGGTCGCGGCCCCTGTCACCCGACCACTCCATCACGGAGCGCCGACACCTCGCGACGTCAGTTCAGCTCGGTCGGATCACTCGGGTCAGCTCAGCGCGTCGACGGCGGCTTCGGCCAGGGCCTTGCTCTTGGGGAGGTTCTCCTTGTCGGTGCCGTCGAAGGCGTACCACTGCGTGAAGAGCGAGATCTCGTCGACGTACACCCACACGCTCCCGAACGTCGAGGCGTAGGCCTGGTCGCCGAGCCCCTTGATCGGCGTGGCGTCCTCACCGCGACCCTGGTCGGCGGCGTCGAGGTTGGGGTAGAGCACGATCGTCGCCGCGTCGGCCGGGTGGTCGGGGTCGTCGGAGGCGTAGGCGCACGAGCTGAACTCACCGCCGCTGGTGGTCGGGCCGGACGTGGCGGTGCCCTCCTTGACCGGCGCACCGACGGCGTCGGACACCTCCTCGGCCGAAAGCAGGTCGCAGGCCCCGCTGGGAAGGTCGACGGTCGCCGGCCCGGTGGTGGTCGCGGTCGCGTCGGGACTGGTGCTCGCCGTCGACTCGGCGTCCGACTTGTCGTCGGACTTGTCGTCGTCCCCGCCTCCGCACGCGGCGAGCGCGGCGCAGGCCATGAGGATCACGGGGACGACGGCTCGACGGATGCGCACGGCGGAAGGCTAGATCAAGGTGCGCGTCGGTCGTGGCAACGGCGCTGGTGCCTCTGCCAGAGTGCCTCCATGACCACGGACGCGCCGCCCAAGGCCAGTCGGTCCCGGTCCGGCCTGACGGCTCCGGTGGTCACGATCGTGGGTGTGCTGGTGCTCGCGATCACGCTCACCTGGACCTTCTTCTCGATGCGCTCGGTGATGAGCGTCGGAGGATCGTGCGCCGACGGAGGCCCGTACGTCAGCGCGCAGCCGTGCCCCGACGGCTCCTGGCTGATCGCCGTGGCGATCCCGGTCATGCTGATCACCGCGATGGCCGGGTCGGCGGCCGCTCTCTCGGTCAACGCCCCCAACCTGCTGATCCCGATGTGGGGGTTCCTGTTCGGCTCCCTCGGGTGGAACTTCCTCGAGTTCGCCTTCAGCGGCGACGGCATCGTCTGGGGCTGGCTCGTCTGCGGCGTGATGTTCTGGCTGATGGCGGCGCCCGCCGTCTTCGGGCTCCTCGTCGCCCTCAAGAACGCCGTGGTCCCGCCGAGCAAGCCTCGCGCCGAGACCGGCTCACGCTGGTGGGTCCCGGCCTACGCCGCCCTGGGCTCGATCGGGTTCCTCGCCGGCGCGTGGACCTACAACGCCATCAGCTAGTCGATCGGCCGCTCGTTGTAGATGCCGGCCTCGACCTGGCCGGTGAGCTTGGCGATCGCGGCCATCACCTCGTCGGTCGCCTCGCGGCGCGCCCGGCCGGACGGGACGCCGTCGAAGCGGCCGCTGAAGTCGATCGGCTCGCCGAACTCCACCGTGATCGGCACGACCCGCGGACGGCTGGAACCGACCGGCTGCACCTCCTGGGTGCCGGTCAGCCCCACGGGTACCACCGGCACGCCGGCGGTCAGCGCGAGGTGGGCGACGCCGGTGCGTCCGCGGTAGAGGCGGCCGTCGCGTGAGCGGGTCCCCTCGGGATAGATCCCGAACGCCTCGCCCTTGCCGAGCACGTCGAGGGCGATCTCGAGGCTGGCGATCGCGGCCCTCGTGTCGTCGCGGTCGACCGGCAGCATGCCGAGCCCCTCGAACCAGACCCGGGAGGCGAGTCCCTTGAGGCCGGTGCCGGTGAAGTAGTCGGACTTGGCGAGGAAGACGACCTTGCGGGGCACCACGCTGGGGATGACCACCGAGTCGACGAAGCTGAGGTGGTTGCTGGCCAGGATCACCCCGCCGGTGCGGGGCAGGTGCTCGAGGCCGCGCACGGTCGGGCGCCAGATCACCTTGAGCGCCGGCGGCAACACGGCGTGCATGACGGCGTAGAGCACGTCGCCGAGTCTTGCCGATACCGAGGGGTACGCCGAATCCCGCCGCGAGATGAGATGGGCCGGACAAAGGCGAAGGCCCGAACAAGTATGAGTTGTTCGGGCCTTCTACACCTCCACCGAAGTGGCGGTGCAAGAGAAGTTCTATGCCCTCCGGAACCGCCTGCGCAAGAGGTTCGGCGAACATTCTTCTGGTTCCACAACGTCATCCACCGCAGCGCGCGGTTTCTCCACCAGGACGCCGGATTGTCCACAGCTCTGTGCACAGATTCTCGCCAGGTCTGTGGAGAACGGTCACTCGTCCACCGGCGCTTGGGGCGCGGGCGGTGCCGGCTCCCAGAACGCCGCCGCCATGTCGACGGCGCCCGAGGGCCGCAGCGGCGTGGCCTCGTCGAGGTAGTGCGGCCGGGCGTTCTCCTCGTGGCTCGGCGGCAGCGACCCGTCGGCCCGCACCACCCGCCACCACGGCACCGGACCGCCGTGTCGCGACATCACGGCGCCGACCTGACGAGGACCGCCGCCGACGACGCCCGCGATCGCGCCGTAAGAAGTGACCCGGCCCCACGGGATCTCCTCGACGACCGACAGCACCAGCTCGACGTACTCCTCTGGGTCCGGCGAGGTCACGTCTCATTCTCGCGCATGCCGACCGCGGTCGCCGCGACGATGCAGACGACCACGGCACACGCCAGGCCGGAGATCCAGATGCCCGGCGGCTCCGGCTGGTCGTCGACCACCACCGCCACCAGCCAGACGAGCGGAGCCGCGACGGCCACGCACGACACCACGGCGCAGCCAGCGGCCGAGCAGCGCGGTGCCGACCGGGAGAGCCGGCGGCCCGTAGGAGAGCAGCACCGAGGCGAGATGAGCGGCCAGGAGCAGGAGCGCCGCGGGGATCGCACCGAGAGGTACGCCGTCGGCCGCGGCCAGCGCCCACCAGAAGACGACCAGGCCGAGGCAGATCGTGCCGAGCGCGGACTCCGGCATCCAGGCGAACCCGACCGACAGCACGAGGGTGAGGGCGACGAACCAGCCGTGCGGGAGATCGGTCGGCCTCGCTGCCAGCAGGGCGAGGACCGGCGCCACGAGGACCACGGCACGCAGCACCAACCGCGGGCGGGTCTCCCGGCCCAGCAGGTTCATCACGAGTGTCCCGTCAAGGCTCGGGGCACGCTGGCCCGACGAGCGAGCCGGCGCAGCACGTCGTCGAGGGTGCCTCCCCCGCGCCACGCGATCACGGGGCATCCGAGCGCGCTGAGGCCGGCCAGCACCTGGTCACGCTCCAGCCGGCGCATCCGCCACGCGAGGTCAGCGAGATGAGGATCCACGCCCTCGGGCACCCGGGGGCTGGCGCCGGGCGGCAGGGTGTCGATCACCACCACGGGAAGTCCCCGCTGGACGAGGCTTGCGGTCGCCGTGACGATCGCCGGACCGAGCATGGGCGAGAACACGAAGACCACGCTGCCCCCGCGGACGCGGAGCTGGATCCGGTCCGCGATCCCCTCCGGGAGCTCGCCCGCGCGCACCCCCGCCAGCAGGTCGAAGAGCGCGCGCAGGTGCCGGGTGCCGGCGCCATACCCGAGCAGGCCACCCTCCCCGCCGACGATGCGCAGGCCGATCCGGTCGCCGGCGCGGACGTGGTGCTCGGCGACGGCCGCCGCGGCGCGGACGCTCTGGTCGAGGCTGCTCGCCTCACCGTCGAGGCCGCCCGAGCGGCCGTGGTCACCCAGCGCGTCGACCACGAGGAGCACTCCGCTGTCCTCCTCGGACGGCGAGGTGGTGACGTGCAGCTCGCGGCTGCGGACCGAGACCCGCCAGCTGATCCGACGCAGCCGGTCGCCCGGGCGGAACGGCCGGATGTCGGCGAACTCGACGCCGGCGCCGAGCCGCGGCGAGCGGTTGGCGCCGACCAGGCCGACCGGCCGTGGCGTCTCGGCGCGGGACTCGAACCGCGGAGTGTGCGGCAGCACCCGCAGACCGTCGCCGTGCAGGCTCACCGGTCCCCAGCGGTAGCCGGCCCAGGCAGTGGTCAGGGAGACCTGCTCCTCCCCCAGCACCCGCCTGCCCCAGCGCCGCGGGCCGACCTCGATCGTCGGCGGGTCGTCGGCGAGGCCGGCGGCCAGTCCGGCCGGCGGGTGCAGCGCGACGTACGGCGCCGGCGACATCACGCGCGCCACGTGCTCGACGTCCTGGCCGTCGCCGATCACGAGCCGTGAGGTGGTCCCCTGGCCCTCGTGCAGCCACCGGTGGTCGAGCGTCGCGTCGAGGACCGGCGACGAGTCGGGGCGATGGAGCAGCCCGAAACCGGCGACCAGGACGAACGGCGCCCCGAGCACCATGACCGCCGGAGCGGACCCGACCACCGCGGCGACCACGGCGATCGCTGCGACGACGAGCGCGCGGGCCAGCGCCGGGGTGGGCCGCCAGCGCGAGGTCATGGCGAGATCACTTCGGCGTCACCTCGACCTCACCTCGACCTCACCGGTGGTGGTCGAGCGTCGCCGGAGTCGGCACCTGGACCAGCACGGCGTCGACGATGGAGCGGCCGGTGGTCTGGGTCATCCAGAGCTCGGGGCGGACGGTCACGCGGTGCGACAGCACGGCGCGCGCCACGGCCTTCACGTCCTCCGGGATCACGTAGTCACGACCGCGCAGCACCGCGAACGCGCGGGAGGTGAGCACCAGGCCGAGCGAGCCGCGCGGCGAGGCGCCGGTGAGGGTGTCACGGTGCTCCCGGGTGGCCGCGGCGAGCGCCACGCAGTAGCGGCCGACGCTCTCGTCCACGCGTACGGTCTCGACGGCCGCCTGGAGTCCGCGCAGCCCGGCCGGGTCGGTGACCGCCTGGAGCTCGACCTCCTCCTGGCGGCGGGCCACGCGGCGCGCGATGACGTCGTACTCCTCGTCGGACGACGGGTAGCCGAAGCTGACCCGCAGCAGGAACCGGTCGAGCTGTGCCTCGGGCAGCGGGTAGGTGCCTTCGTACTCGATCGGGTTGGCGGTCGCCAGCACGTGGAAGGGTTCGGCCAGCGGGAAGGTCTCGCCCTCGACGGTGACCTGTCGCTCCTGCATCGCCTCGAGCAGGGCGGACTGGGTCTTGGGCGGCGTGCGGTTGATCTCGTCGGCGAGCAGCAGCCCGGTGAACAGCGGGCCGCGGCGGAACTCGAACTCGGTGGTGCGCTGGTTGTAGAGGAAAGAGCCGGTGAGGTCGGAGGGCAGCAGGTCGGGGGTGAACTGGGCGCGGGTGAAGTCCAGACCGAGGGCCCGGGCGAACGAGCGCGCGGCCAGGGTCTTGCCCAGCCCTGGGTAGTCCTCGAGCAGGACGTGGCCCTTGGCCAGGATCGCGCAGAGCACCAGCCGCAGCGCCTCCTGCTTGCCGACGATCGCCTTGCCCACCTCGTCGAGCACCTGGACGGCGACGGCGGCGGTCTCCTCGATGGTGGGCGTCCCGGGGGTGCCCTGGGTGGTGGTCACAGCTCCTCGATCCTCTTCACGCAGCGGTCGATCCGTTCGGGGTCCAGCCTGATGGGGCTCTCGTCGAGGATGCGGCTGAGCTCGTGGCCCAGCAGCTCCTCCGACCGTGGGTCGTCGAGGGTGAGGTCGTGGCGGGCGCGCAGTGTCTGGTCCGCCAGGTCCCGGAGGCGGTTGCGCAGCGCCGGGTCCACCTCACGCGAGGACAGGTGGCTCTCGAGGATGCGGAGGTACGACGCGGTGCGCGGGTCGAGCCGGCCCAGCCCGGAGTCCGGCTGCACGTGCCCGGTCCAGACGGCGGGCTCGACCTGCGAGGCGTCGATGAGGACCGCCGAGGCACACACCACGAGCGCGATCACGAGCGCCAGCCGCAGCTCGTCGGCCTGGCCGTGGATCAGCAGCACCGCGCCCTCGATGCCGGCGAACGCGAGGACGCCGCCCACCACCCGCACCCACCAGCGCCGCCGGCCTGTCATCGGGCTCCCACTCCCTGACGAAGGCTGGCGTGGATCGCGTCGAGGGCGGCCAGCGCCCGGCGCCTGTGCTCGTCGGTCATCGGGTGGTCGGAGAAGCGGGCCTCGCGATAGAGGTCGGCCAGCTCGGAGACCGCGCCGCGGTCGGCACCGACGAGGTCGAGCACGTCGAGCACGAACTCCGCCGTGGTCTGCCACGGCCTGCGGTCGACGCCGCCGCGCAGCGCCTGCCGCTCGAAGCGGTCCCAGCACTCGACGATGGCGTTGCGCGGCTCCCCGTTGACGGCGAGCAGGCTGCGCTGCTCGTCGGCGTCCTCGGACATCACCTGGGTGACCTGCGCAGCCGAGCCGAGCACCTCGAACTCGACGTCCTCCGCCGGCGCCTGTCGACGTCGCGGCAACCGCCGCAGCCACGCCTCCCGCAGCTTGCGCAGGAGGCGCCCCACGAGGAACAGCACCACGGCGACGGTGACGATCTCCACCGCGAACGCGATCGCGGCGAGCCAGCCCGGCGGTTCGCCGCGCTTCTCGTTGCGGGCCTCCTCGATCGGGTCGTTCGGTGGCGCCTCACTGGCGCTCACGGACGGCTCGTCCGGACGGATCCGGTCGACGTGTCCGCCGGAGACCACCCGGTCGGGGCCGATCGAGGCGGCCCAGGTGACCAGGACGAGCAGCAGTCCCACGGCACCGAGCACGGCGACCATCGCCGACGTACCGGCGCGGGCAGGACTCGTCACTTTGGGAACGTAACCGCCGGGACCGACCCAAGACGATCACGTACCGGTCACGAAGTTGAGCGCGCGGGAAGACCCGGGACCCGTCCTGACGCGAGGACGGGTCCCGGGCCGTCAGGTCCGTCTGGGGCGGACCCGTGCTCCCTGGTGGTTGGTCAGGAGTCCCGCGCGGTCACAGGACGGGGTTGAACGGCTCGGTGCCGTTGACCAGGGTCAGGACCGGGATCCCGGAGTTGACCTGGGCGAACGCCAGCTCCTTGCCGAGGTCGCCGATGTTGTTCGACAGGGGCAGCGGCGCCAGGCCGAGAGTCGACAGGACGCCGATCGCCTTGCCGTCGGCCGAGACGAACGCCGAGCCGGAGTCGCCGGGGACGCCCGGGGTCACCGTGTAGAGCGGGTGCGACCAGCCGGCGTCGGCGGCGTCGTCGCCGATGCTGATGCCGGTGTGGGGCGACAGCTGGGTGATCCCGAAGCGGAGGCTGGAGTTGCCGTAGGTGTAGACCCGGTCGCCGGCGGCGGTGCCGTTGGTGTCGATGCCGGTCGGGCCGCCCCAGAACGGGATGGACGGGTTCACCTTGCCGACGTCGCCGTCCGCGACCTTGACCAGCGCCAGGTCGTTGTAGGCGCAGGTGTTGGCGTCGGTCGTGCCGAGCTCGTGCATCTTCAGCCACGAGGAGTAGACGAGCGTGCCGTGGCCGACCACGGTGCCCTCGCTGATCAGGCTCCCGCCCTCGTTGAAGGTGACCGGGGTGCCGAGCGGCAGCGACTCGGCCTGGCAGCCGTTGGTGTCGGTGGCCTCCCCGAGGCCGGCGCAGTGGGCGGCGTAGCCGACGTAGACGTTGCTCTCGGCGTCGGTGTAGACGAAGTTGGCGGTGCACTGGGCACCTGCGGTGTACATCATCGTGCCGGGGTGGATCTTGGCGGTCGCGGCGGGCGCCCACTGGGGTGCGGCCTGCGCGGGCGCCGTCGCCACGGCAGCGGCGCCGAGCATCGCGCTCGCCACCACCGCGCACATGGCCACGGCCCGGCGGAGCGTGGAGTGAGTCATGCGATGCCAACGACAGGGGGCCCGATCGGGTTACGCGCAAGTAGTCAGTTGTGACTAGTGGCCTGATGGGGGTCGGGCGTGGGTAGCGTGCGGGCATGGCTGACGGTCCCCTGTCCGACCTCCTCGTCCTCGACCTGACCCGCGCCCTGGCCGGTCCACACGCCGGGATGATGCTCGGCGACCTGGGCGCCCGGGTCATCAAGGTCGAGTCGCCGACCGGCGACGACACCCGCTCCTGGGGGCCGCCGTTCGTGGGGCCGGAGGACGCCCGCGAGTCGACGTACTTCCTCTCGGCCAACCGCAACAAGGAGTCGCTGGTCCTCGACCTCAAGTCGGAGGACGACCGCGACGTCCTGGCCCGGCTGGTCGCGCGGGCGGACGTGCTGATGGAGAACTTCAGGGTCGGGGTGCTCGACCGGCTGGGCTTCCCCGTCTCGCGGCTGCACGAGCTGAACCCCGGCCTGGTCATCCTGTCGATCACCGGGTTCGGGCACGACGGACCGGAGGCGACGCGGGCCGGCTACGACCAGATCGCCCAGGGCGAGGGCGGGCTGATGTCGATCACCGGCACCACCCAGCCGACCAAGGTGGGCGTCCCGATCGCGGACCTGATCGCGGGCATGAACGGCGCGTTCGGTGTCGTCGCCGCGCTGCACGAGCGGAACCGCACCGGCCGCGGTCGTGTCGTGCGCACCTCGCTGCTGGCGGGCATGGTCGGCGTGCACGCGTTCCAGGGCACCAAGTGGACCGTGGCCGGCGAGGTGCCCGGGCTCTCCGGCGACCACCATCCGTCGATCGCGCCGTACGGCATGTTCGCGACCGGTACGGCGCCCATCCAGATCGCGTGCGGGTCGGAGGGACTGTGGAAGGCCCTGTGCGGAGCCCTCGGCTGGGACCCGGCCGAGGACGGCTTCGCGACCAACCCCGAACGCGTCGCCAGCCGTGACGGGCTGATCTCGAAGCTCGAGTCGCACTTCGCCTCCGACGACGCCGAGCACTGGCTGTCGATGCTCTCCGATGCCGGCGTGCCGTCGGGCAAGGTGCGCTCGATGGACGACGTCTACTCGTGGGAGCAGACGCTGTCGCAGGGCCTCAAGCTCGCCGTCGACCACGCCACGCTGGGCTCGCTCGACCTCCCCGGCTCGCCGCTGCGCTTCGACGACAACCCGTTCTCCGGCGGCCGCTCGTCCCACGTCGCTCCCCCGACGCTGGGCCAGCACAACGAGTCGATCCGGGAGTGGCTGGACTCGTCGGGCTGACCCACCCGGGTGGCGGTGGGCCAGCAACCGTCGTCCCCAAGCCCGTCCGGGTGGCGGTGGCCCAGCAACCGTCATCCCCGTGGAGAGTCGTTGCCCCGCCACCGCTCCCCTGTGGAGACCGGTTGCGCTCCCACCGCTCCCGTGGGGTCAGCCGAGGTCGACGATGGCGGCGACCGGGCCGCCGCCCTCGGGGCCCTGGTGGGCCGCCGAGACCGAGACGAACACCGCCGGGTCGCCGGTGACCGCAGCGGTCACGCCGCCGACGCAGGCCTTGATCTGGCGGTGCCAGTGCACGTCCGAGTCGTCGAGCATGGCATTGCGGCGGCCGCGGACCTCGCCGTCCTGGGAGGCCTCGCACTTGAGGAAGACGTTGACCAGCTTGCCGTCGAGGTCGCTCGTGTGCGGCCGGTCGGGGAGCTCGAGGCCGGCGTCGCGGATGGCGTTCCAGATGCCGTCCTGGTCGAGGGCGTCCTTCATCACCGAGTGACCGATGCGGTAGCGACCCCCGACACCGGGCGCGTTGCCGACCACGACCACCTGGGCCTGGTCGAGCTCGACGCCCGAGGAGCACGAGGCCACCGATGAGAAGAGCTCGCGGCTGTGCATGACGTCGTCGTCGCCCGGCATCTCGATCTCGCCGAGCGCGACGGCGATGCCGAGCGCCGTGCAGCCGTTGGAGAGGTCCATGGACTGGTGGGTCTCCTCGGTCCACACGGTCTTCCCGCGCGACTTGGCGTCGCGGATCGTGTGGATCGTGAGCAGCGGCGTCTTGGTCTGCACGTAGTGGACGTCGGCGGGGTCGGTGATGCCGGCCTTCTCCATCGCGACCTTCACTGCGTCCGCGACCTTGGTGATCATCGGCGTCCGGCCGATGTCCTCGGGCAGCAGCTGCTCGCTCATCGCGAAGCCGACGGTCAGGCGCGGCTCGTCGGAGGGCGTGACCTCCTCGGGCGGCACGGTCGCGAAGATCGTGGCGTGCGGGCTGATCACGCCGTCGGTGCCGCCGGACCACACGATGGGGACCTGCTTCACGGCGTCGGCCGGGGCACCCTTGGCGACGAGCACCTCGCGGAACGCCCGGTCGGCGATGATCCGCGTGTAGTCGTTGACGCCACCGTTCCCCTCGGTCTTGCCGATGATCGCGATCACGCGATCCGCGTGCAGGACCCCGTCGTCGATCAGCTTCGCGAGCTCGCTCGCGTCGGCGACGGAGTGGATGGGGACCTTGCGTACTTCGATGGCGTCAGGCATGGGGCCACTCTCTCTCAACTTGCCGATGATGCCGAGTTCGGGACCACGACGGTCCCCGCCTCGCCGAGGACGGCGTCGGCCAGGTGGGCGAGGTCGGTGATGATCGCGCGACTGCCGCCGCGCTCGACGAAGCGGCAGACGGCGTCGACCTTCGGCCCCATCGAGCCGCTCGCGAAGTGGCCCTCGGCGGCGTACGAGCGCATCTCGTCGACGGTCACCCTGCCGACGTCGGCGGCCTCGGGCGTGCCGTAGTGCAGCACCGCGTGCGCCACGTCGGTGGCGATCACGAGTACGTCGACCTCGACCGACCGCGCCAGGAGTGCGGCGCCGAGGTCCTTGTCGATGACGGCCTCGACACCGCCCAGGTTGCCGTCGGCGTCGCGGACGACGGGAATGCCGCCTCCGCCGTTGGCCACGACCACGAAGCCGCCGTCGACGAGGGCTTGAACGGCGGGTGCGTCGATGATCTCCAGCGGCTCCGGTGAGGCGACCACGCGCCGCCAGCCCTTCTCGCCGCGGTCCTCCCAGGTCTCGCCGTGCTCGACCAGCAGCTGCGCCTCCTCGGCCGGCAGGAACCGGCCGATGGGCTTGGTGGGCTTCGTGAACCCCGGGTCGTCGCGGTCGACGAGCGCGCGGGTCACCACCGCGGCGGACCGGCGCAGGATGCCTCGGCGCAGCAGCGACGCGTCGAGCGCGTCCATCAGCACGAAGCCGAGCGTCGCCTGGGTCTGGGCACCGCACCAGTCCAGAGGGACGGGAGGTACGACGGCCGCGGCCAGCTCGTTCTTCACCAGCAGGTTGCCGACCTGCGGGCCGTTGCCGTGCGTGATCACGACCTCGACGTCCTGGGCCAGCAGCTCCGCGACCGCCTCCATCGCGACCTCCGCGGCGGCGATCTGGTCCTCGACGCGCGCCCGCCCCTCGGCGTTCGTCATCGCGTTCCCGCCCAGAGCCAGCAGCACTCTCATGGGCTGCAACCTAGTGCCCCGGGTCCGCGGGCCACGAACCTCCCATTGCGGTCAGGCGCTGTCCGCTGCGCCCCCTACCGTGGAGCCACCAACCCGACGACCAACCAATGACAACCGTTGACGAGGAGATTGCCGTGGACTTCCGGATCGAGCTCATCCCCCTGGCCGTGCAGGACGTGGACCGGTCGGTGGACTTCTACGGCACCCGGGTCGGCTGGAACGTCGACTTCGACCGGACCGTCACGCCCGAGCTGCGGTTCGTCCAGATCACGCCGCCCGGGTCGGCCGCCTCGATCTGCTTCGGCACCGGGCTCGAGATGATGCCCGCCGGGTCGTCGCAGTTCATCCAGGTCGTGGTGGAGGACGCCGACGCCGCACTCGCCTACCTCCGCGAGCGCGAGGTCGAGTGTGAGGGCGTCGACGACCAGCCCTGGGGCCGCTTCGTCACCTTCACCGACCCCGACGGCAACCGCTGGGCGCTCCAGGAGCTCCCTGACCGGGGCTGACCGACCGACGACGGGTCGGAACCGTCGCCCTCGCGGTGGTGTACACAGACCGAGCGAGAGAGGGACACCCCGACCTGGACACCGGCCCGGACGACACCGACCTGCTGGCCCGGGTGCGCCGCGGCGACCGCGACGCGTACGCCGAGCTGGTCCGTCGTCATGCCCCGGTGGCGCTGCGCACCGCCGCCCTTCTCGGTGCAGGTGGAGACGCGGAGGATGTCGTGCAGGAGGCGTTCGTCAAGGCCCACGCGTCGCTGGACCGGTTCCGGCCCGGAGCGCCGTTCCGGCCCTGGCTGCTGAAGATCGTCGCGAACGAGACCCGGAACCTGCACCGGTCCGCGGGTCGGCGCGCGGCACGTGAGCAGCGGTCCTGGGCGATGGCCGAGCGGTTGCTGCTCGCCCGACCCGACGACCCCGCCGAGGCCACGCTGACCCAGGAGCGGCAGGAGGCCCTCGTCCGTGGTCTGGCCAGGCTCTCGCCGCCGCACCGCCAGGTGGTGACGTGCCGCTACCTGCTCGATCTCGACGAGGCCGAGTCGGCTGCGGTCCTGGGTTGGCCGCGCGGCACTGTGAAGTCGCGGCTGCACCGCGCGCTGGCCCGGCTCAGAGACGTGCTGGCAGACGACACGGGCAGCGTGCAAACGAGTGAGGGGGCGCACGATGGGTGAGCACGAGTACGACGACCTCACGCGCGACCTGGCCGCGCTGGGCCGCGCGGTCGACGTGCCGGCTCCGGGGGCGGGCCTCGCCGTCGGCGTCATCGAGCGGCTGCCCGAGGCGCCGGCGAAGGCGCCCGCGACGGGGGCGCGCCGCCGGCGGATCGCGATTGCGGTGGCTGTGGCGCTGGGCCTGCTCGCGCTGCTGGCGACCCCGCCGGTGCGCGCCGCGGTCTCCGACTGGTTCGGCTTCGGCAGCGTGCGGGTGGAGCGCGGCGACACCCCGGCGCCGACGGCCGACCCGACGCCCCCCGCGGTGCCGCCAGGCGGGTCACTGGCGGAGGCAGTCGCGATGGCGAGGTTCCCGGTGTCGGCTCCCGAGGCGCTGGGCGCGCCCGACGGGGTGGAGGTGTCGGACGACCGCAGGGCGATCTCGATGAGCTGGGGCACCGACGATGAGGGGGTGCTGCGCCTCGACCAGTACGACGCCCGGCTCGACTTCTCGGTCCTCAAGGTCGCCCGCGACGTCCGCTACGCCGCGGTCAACGACACCGACGCGCTGTGGTTCTACGAGCCCCACGAGGTCGCGCTGCTCGAGCCCGACGGGACCCAGGTCACCCACTCGGCCCGGCTCGCCGGACACACGCTGATCTGGATGACGGGCGGCGTGACGCTCCGGCTTGAGGGCGATGTCGAGCTCAGCAGGGCGGTGGAGATCGCAGAGTCGGTCGTTCCCGCCGATTGATGGCGGGCTGACGGGAACCCGATCCGCCCGCTGCGGTGTAGCAGCAGCGAACCCGTCCACCAGGAGGTCGCCATGCCCGCCGTCCGTGCTCTCGCCGTCGTACTCACCGCCTGGGTCCTCGCGATGCTGGCGCCATCCGGCCCGGCGCACGCCGGCGGCCCGACCAGCGTGCTGCTGTCCGTCCCGGGAGAGGGCCGGACCGCATCCCTCTACTACACCGACGACGCCTACGACGAGCTCGCCAACCTGGTCGGCGCGTTCGGCGGCTCGGGCGCGGTCGACTCGTCGGGGCGGAGCCACGAGACCGGCGCCGGCGTGACCTTGACCTGGCTGGTCCACGACGTGACGCCATGGCGGGTCGACCGCGTCTACCTGCAGGGGGAGGGCGCGCCGTGGATCGCCAGCCAGGTGATGGAGGGCGACGCCGAGAGCGTGTGGGACAGCCCGGTCGTCTGGCACCAGCCGGTCGATGGAGAGGGGCTGACGCGGCTGCTGAACGGCCTGGGTGTGGGCCAGGGCGGCGAGGCCGCCGAGCCGGCGTCCCCGGTCGAGTCCGACGCGGTCGTGTCCGACGCGAGCGAGCCGGCCTCGGTGGTGCCGGCGTCGGCGGCACCCACACCGACCGACCCGTCCGACACGACGGCCGGCGACCGTGCCTGGTGGGGGTTCGGCGGACTGGCCGGCGGCGTGCTGCTGGCCGCGGGCTGGTTCCGTGTCCGCTCGGCGCGTCTCCGGGCTCGTGCCGGTGGCAGGGGCGTGCCACACGCAGACGTCGACCCGCAGACGGAGTGGATCAGCGTGGGTCGATGACGCGCCGTCCGAGCAGCGCGTCGAGCGTCCGCGTGCCCACCGGCAACCCGAAGCGGTCGTAGTAGCCGAACATCGCGCCCAGCCACCCGTCCGGCCGATGGTCGGTACGCCGTGCGGTGACGCCGGCCTCGGCGGCCAGCTCGGCCACGGTGGCCACCCGGGACGCCAGCTCGTAGGTCGCGCCGACGTGGCCGTCCTCGGTCAGCACGAGGGCGGCCACTTCGGCGACGTCGGTCAGGTCGGCGAAGCCGAAGACCGCGTCGACGTCGTACGGCACCTCGACGGGCCCGCTCAGGTCGAGGTTCTGCAGGTAGGCGCCCGGCTGCAGGATCGTCCACGCCAGCCCGGACCGCCGCACCACGTCCTCCGACACCGCCTTGCCGAGGTGGTGCGGCATCTCCGGGGCGTAGGGCGAGGCGACCGAGTGGTAGACCACCCGGCCGACGCCGGCCTTCTGCAGCGCGGCGAGCGCCTCCGCGACGTACGTCGGCTCGTCGGGGTGCAGGTTGGGCGCGATCAGGTACGCCGCCTCGCAGCCGGCCACCGCCGCCGGCAGGTCGTCCCAGTCCGCCCGCCCCAGTGGCCGCGCCCCGACGCCGCGCCCGGACAGCGCGGCGCACACGGCGCGGCCGGTCTTGCCGTGGCCGCCGAGGACCCCGATGACTGGCTGAGTCACCGGGCGAGGCGACCCTGCAGGTCGGCGTACGAGATCGCGCCGTCGAGGAACCCGAGGGTGCCGTGGTCCAGCAGCTCCCGGCCGGCCTGCTCCAGGAAGCTGTAGGCCGCCCGGGTCAGACTGCCTCCGAGGCTCACCCGCTTCACCCCCAGTGAGAACAGCGTCGGGGCGTCGGTCAGGCTCGCCAGTCCGGCCACGATGTTGAGCGGGGCGGGAATGGCCTCGGCCAGCCGCCGGACGTCGACCTCTTCCACGACGCCCGGGATGAACACGCAGTCGGCGCCGGCCTCGGCGTAGCGGAGCGCCCGCTCGACGGTCTGGTCGAACACGTCACCGGCCGCGCCGCCGAACCAGGTGTCGGTGCGCGCGTTGATGACGAAGGTCCCAGCCGGAGCTGCGGCCCGCGCCGCCGCGATCCGGTCGGCCGCCTCGTCGACACCGAACAGGACGCCGCCCACCTGGTCCTCGAGATTGCCGCCGACCGCGCCGGCGTCGACCGCGCGCCGGACCGTCGTCGCGACGTCGTCGTAGCCGGACTCCAGGTCAGCAGTGACCGGGACGCCCACCGCGGCCACGATGCGACCCACGTGGTCGAGCACCGTGTCGAGGTCCAGCGTCCCTCCGTCGGGCACTCCGCAGGACCACGCGATGCCGGCGCTGGTCGTCGCGATGGCCGGGAACCCGACGTGCTCCAGGATCCGCGCCGACCCGGCGTCCCACGCGTTGGGGAGCACGAAGCCGTTACCGTGGTGGAGCGCGAGGAGAGTGCCGGCGCCCTCGCTCACAAGCTCCCCCGCGACAGCTCGTACCGCGCGATGAACTCGCCGACCGGCAGCGCCGCCACGGCCCTGCCGACGGCGTCCAGGAGGACCTCGTCGAGTGACTTGAAGCGCACGCAGGACTTGCCCATGTCGAGCTTCATCCCGTGCTCGGAGTAGGTGGCGCGGAACCGCTGCTCCTCGGGACCGTCGGTGTAGAGCCCCAGGAGGTAGAGGGCGACGTGGTTCTTCTGTGAGGCGAGCGACGCGTACGAGAGCGGCTTGCCGTTGTAGGTGTCCGGGTAGTCGGCCAGCGGCACCACCCAGGTCACCATCCCCCACTCCATCGTTTCGCTGTAGCCCTCGGGCAGGTGTTGGTTGACGACGTCGCGCACCGCCGAGACGATCGCGCGTCGGTCCTCGGGGAGCTCGGCCAGGTAGTCCTCGACCGTCGTGGCTTCGCTCCTCACAGCACGTCCACCTCGGCGTGGTCGGCCCCACCGGACAGCGCGGCATAGCCGGGTCCGCGGTCGAAGAACACCTCGGTCGGCGCCGGCCGTCCGGTGCGCTCAGCGGCGGTCGCTGCCTCGTCGAACCCGAGCGAGTCGACGTCCAGTGAACCGGTCAGCACGACGCCGTACGACGCGAGGGCCGCCTCCGGCGAGACCTTGCGCCACACCACGTCGCGGACGACGAGGGCCGGGTCGCGCTCGAGCGGGTTGCCCCAGCCGCCGCCGCCCGTCGTACGGATGCGGATCACCTCGCCCGCGACGACGGCCTCGGCGTCGGCGAGGGCGTCGACCACGCGCTCGTTCGGCCCTCCCGGGTCGATGACGACCTCGAACGGCTTCCCGGCCTTGCCGCCGCGGACCCCCCAGCAGGCCAGGATCGACCGGTCGGCGATGGACATGAAGTGGCCGTCCTTGAGCATCCGGATCTGCTTCTCGTAGCCCAGGCCGCCGCGGAACTGCCCCGCTCCCCCGCTGTCCACCGCGAGCGAGAGCGACTCGACCCGGAACGGGAACCGCGCCTCGGTGAACTCGGTGGGCAGGTTCCGCGAGTCGGGTACGACGTGGATCGTGTCCTCGCCGTCGGCGTAGTAGCGGCCGCCGGAGCCGCCGCCGAGCACCTCGCGCATGAGGTAGGGCCGGCCCTCGAGGTCGTCGCCGTAGACGCCGGTGTAGCGGATCGTCTCCTGGTCGGCGGGCATCTTGCCGTCGACCGCCTTGGCGATCACGCCGGCCAGCACCCCGAGGAGCCGGAGGATCACGAACGTGCGGGCGTTGGTCGGCGCCGGGAAGACCGGCGTCAGCAGCGTGCCTGGCGGCGGGAAGCGCATCTCGATCAGCGGCACGATGCCCTCGTTGACGTCGAGCTCGGCCATCCGCTCAGGAGTGTCGGCGAGGTTGCGCAGGATCGGGGCGAGCCACTTCTTGAGGAAGACTCCGTCGCTGGCGTCGCCCACGTGGTTGATCGGCCCCTTGGCCTGCGGGCTGGTGCCGCCGAAGTCGAGGATCAGCCGCTCGCCGTCCGAGTCGTCGGCCGGCGTACGGGTCAACGTGATCCGCTGGGTGTGCAGCATCGGCTCGTCGACGCCGTCGTGCTCGGCATAGTCCTCCCACACCCACGACCCGACCGGGATCTTGCCGAGGATCTCGCGGCGGTAGGTCTCGGTGGTGCGGCTCAGGATTGCGTCGAAGCAGGACTCGACGGTCTCCACGCCGTACCGGTCGAACAGCTCGCCCAGCCGCCGCGCGCCCATCAGGCAGGCCGAGCACTCGGCGTCGAGGTCGGCGGCCAGCGACTCCGGCATCCGCGAGTTGCGGGTCATGATCGTGAGCGCCGCGCGGTTGGGTACGCCGGCGTCCCAGAGCCGGATCGGCGGGACCATCAGTCCTTCCTCGAAGACGCTGGTGGCGTGGCTGGGCATCGAGCCGGGTACGGCGCCGCCGATGTCGTCGTGGTGGCCGAAGGCCTGGACGAAGGCGACGACCTTGCCGCCGGAGAAGACGGGCACGGTCACGCAGAGGTCGGGCAGGTGCCCGATGCCGCCCTCGGAGCGGTAGACGTCGTTGTGGAAGAAGACGTCGCCCTCGCGCATCTCCTCGAGCGGGAAGTCGCGGGCGATGGGGTGCACGAGCGCGGAGTAGGAGCGGCCGGTCAGCTTGCGCAGCAGCCGGTCGTGGATGCCGGCCCGGAAGTCGTGCGCGTCGCGGATCATCGGACTGCGGCTGGTCCGCCCGATCGCGGTCTCGACCTCCATCTCGACCGAGGCCAGCGAGCCCTGGACGATCTCGACCAGCACCGGGTCGGCGCTCGCGCCGGCGTCGTCGGTCAGGTGTCCGTAGGGGAACTGGGTCGGCGCCCTGCGCGAGTCGCTCATGAGTCGCTCCTGGTCACGATCAGGTTGAGGAACTCGTCCACCCGCACCTCGAAGCCCGGGTGCACCGGCACCGTCGAGCCGAACTCCTCGATGATCACCGGGCCCGCCACGACCGTCGCCGGAGCCAGCTCGCTCCGCTGCAGCAACGGCGTGTCGACGTACCCCTCGTCCGCCTCGAAGCACACGGGTCGCGCCGGTTTCCCGTCGAGTGACCCCAAGTGGCTCTCTTGGAACGTTCCAGAGATGCCCTTCGGGTCACTCGACGGCGAATGGCGGCGGATCTCGGGCCGCTGGATCGGGCCAATGCCGGAGACGCGGAGGTTGACCCACTCCACCTGCTGGGTGGGGTCGGTCGAGAAGTCGTAGCCGTAGAGCGCCTTGTGCTCGGCGTGGAACCGGCCGGCCACCTCGTCGAGCACGCCGGCGTCGACGGTCGCCGTCCGGCACGGCGACCCGCACCTCGAAGGCCTGGCCGAAGTAGCGCAGGTCGGCGGTGCGGACGAACAGGTGCTGCTCGGGCCGGAAGCCCTCGCCGGAGAGCGCGGCGGCGGCACGCTGGGTCAGCTCGTCGTACGTCGTCGCGACGGTGGCCGGGTCGAGCGCGTCGGCGAGCGCGACGTGGGTCTGGACGTAGTCGTTCTTGACGTCGACGGTGAGCAGGCCGAACGCCGAGACGTTGCCGGGGTTGGGCGGCACCAGCACGGTCGGGATGCCGAGCACGTCCATCAGCCGGCACAGCAGCAGCGAGCCGGAGCCGCCGAACGTGGTGAGCGTGAAGTCGCGGACGTCGAGGCCGCGCTTGACCGTGACCTGGCGCAGCGCGTTGGCCTGGTTCCAGGCCGAGATCTCGAGGATGCCGGTGGCGCACGCCTCGGGCGAGAGGCCGAGCTTCGACGCCAGCGCCTCGACCCCCGCGCGCGCCGCGTCGACATCGAGCGGGATCTCGCCGCCGAGCAGGTGCGGCGGGATCCGGCCGAGCACCACGTGGGCGTCGGTGATCGTGACCTCGGTGCCGCCCTTGCCGTAGCAGAGCGGGCCGGGGTCGGCGCCGGCCGACTGCGGCCCGACCTTGAGAGTGCCCTCGGGCGAGAGCCAGGCGATCGAGCCGCCACCCGCGCCGACGGTGACCACGTCGATCATCGGGATCTTCGACGGGAAGGCGCCGACCGAGCCCTCGGTGGTCAGCGTCGGCTCGCCGTCGATGACGACGGACACGTCGGTCGACGTACCGCCGCCGTCGGAGGTCAGCACCCGGTCGAAGCCGGCCACTTTCGCGATCAGCGCCGCGCCCAGCGCACCGGCCGCCGGGCCGGACAGCACCGTGGTGATCGGCTGGTGCACGACCTCGTCGGCCGACAGCACGCCGCCGTTGGACTTCATCACGTAGAACGGGATGGTTCGGTCGTCGTACGACGTCAGCCGGCTCTTGATGTTGGTGACGTACGCCGAGAGCCGGGGCTTCACGGCCGCGTCGACGAGGGTGGTCATCGCGCGTTCGTACTCGCGGTACTCGCGCAGCACCTCGCTCGACAGCGAGACCACGGCGTGGGGGTGCTCCTCGTGCAGCACCGCCCGCATCCGCTCCTCGTGGACGGGGTTGGCGTAGGCATGCAGGAAGCAGACGCCGAGCGTGTCGATGCCCTGGTCGCGGAACCAGCGCGCCACGGCGCGGGCGCCGTCCTCGTCGAACGGGCGCACCTCCTCGCCGTTCACGTCGAGCCGGCCCTCGACACCCTTGACGAGGTCGCGCGGGACGATCCGCGGCGGCTTCACCCAGAAGTACGAGTTGCCGTAGCCGTCGGGCACCGACTGCCGCGCGATCTCGAGCATCGCCTCGTAGCCGGTGTTGGTGACGAACCCGAGCCGGTCGACCTTGCCCTCGAGCAGCTGGTTGGTCGCCACCGTGGTGCCGTGCGAGACGGCGTCGATGTCCGCCCCCGTCGCACCGAGCAGCCCGAGCACCTTGTCGATGCCGGCCAGGAACCCGTCGGCCGGGTTGCCCGGCGTCGAGGGCGTCTTGGTGGTGACCAGCTCGCCGGTGTCCTCGTCGAACGCGACGACGTCGGTGAAGGTGCCACCGGTGTCGATTCCGATGCGGATGCGGCGGCTCATGTCACCACCCTGCCGGACGCGACCACGTGGGCGGGAGGGGCGTGGTGGGCGAGCACCTCCCGGACGGTCGCGTGGGCGTGCACGACCAGGTCCGCGTGGCCGCCCGGAGCGAGCCGGTGGTCGGGTACGCCGAGCACGTCGGCGGCGGTGGTCGTGACCGCGTCGTAGACGAGATCGAGGCCGGGCTGGTCGAAGGCGCCCAGCGCGTGGGCCGCGAGGAACGCGACCTCGACCATGTTGTGCCGGCCGAACGGGTAGTAGGCGTCCTCGATGTCGTCCTGGCCGAGCGCGACCGGGAGCCCCAGGGCGGTGAGCTCGCGGACGGGCAGGTGCAGCGAGCCGGTGTGCGGGTCGGAGACGAAGCCGAGCCCGGCGCGGCGGCACAGCCCGGCCAGCCGCTCGAGGGTGGGCCGGGCGTACAGCCCCAGGGCCCGCGCGTGGTTGGCGACCCCGCGACCGACCAGGCCGTGCTCGATCAGCGCGGTGGCGAGCATCTCGGTGGTGCGCAGCGAGGCGTCGCCGGCGTCGTCGACCAGCATCGCCACCCGGCGCCCGTGCTCGGCGGCGAGCGCGCACATCCGGCGTACGTGCTCGCGCGCGTCGTCGTCGGTGTGCTCGATCCACGGGATGCCGCCGACCACGTCCGCACCCAGCTCGACCGCCTCGCGCACCAGCTCCTCGGCGCCCGGGTCGCACAGGAGCCCGTCCTGCGGGAACGCCACCACCTGCAGGTCGACGACGCCCCGGAACTCGTCGCGCAGGGCGAGCAGCGGGATCACACCCTCGAACCCCGCCTTGGTGTCGACGTCGGCGAAGGCGAGGACGTGGCGGACGCCGTGGCGGACGGCCTCGACGACCGCGCTGCGGGCGTTCGGCTCGATCCAGGACCGGTCGTAGTCCGCCTTCACCGCCGAGGCCAGCTCGATCGAGCTGAGGGCGGAGGCCATGTCGCCGGCGGTGTACGCCGTGAGCGCGGCGTCGCCGATCCGGTCGAGGGTGTGCACCTTGTCGAGGTGCAGGTGGCCGTTCACGAAGCTCTCGGTGGCCAGGCCACCGGCCGCGTCGATCTCCTCGCGGCCCGAGATCGAGTCCTGGGTGACCTCGGCGATCCGGTCTCCGTCGATGCCGACCCGCCAGCGCCCCTCGCGTCCGCGCAGCGCCGCGTCGGCGACGACCAGGTCGTGGGTCATGTCGGCGTCATTTCCGGCATGATTTCCTGGGGAGGAGGTCCGAGCTGGTCGACGACGAGGTCGAAGGTGCCGAGGTCGAGGATGTTCTTGGCCAGGTAGACAGGCGCCCCGTCCTCGGCCAGCACCACCGTCAACGCGGCGGGGATGCCGTGGAGGGGCAGCTCCATCCACGAGAGCCGCTCGGTGGCCCGCGAGATCGGCGAGATCCTCCAGAGCTGCGGCGTGAGCCGGGCCCGGCGCTCGGTACCGAGCGCCTCCAGCATCGTCGGCCACTCGGTCAGGTCGTGCTTCTCGAGGTCCAGGACCTCGGTCAGCTCCGGCGGCGCCGCTGCGAGGACCAGCATCTCGAGCGTCGAGGCGAGCAGCACGTCGTCGTGCTCGAACACGGTCTCCCAGACGAGCACCTTCGTCTCGTCCCGCAGCAGCTCGTGGGACCAGTGGCTGCCGTCCTCGATGCCGACCAGCAGCCGGCGTACCGCCCGGGCCCGGCCGCCGATCATCCGGTGGAAGCTGTCGGTGAACGCCGCAGGCTCGGCCCGGGCCGCCGCCCTCCAGAGGCGGTCGCGATCCCGGGAGAGCTTGCCGTCCTCCTCGAGCAGCAGGAGCGCCTCGCGGACCAGGTCGCGCGACGCCCCGACCTGCTGGGCGAGGGCGACCTCGAACGGCAACGGGTCGCCGGGCTCGAGTCCCCGCACGAGGTCGAGGATCCGGTCGTAGACCTCGACGAACGGCGGGATGCCGTCGCGGACGTACCGCTCGGCCTCCTCCTCGGCGCTCACACGAGAGCCGCCTCGAGTGCCGCCGCGACCTCCAACAGGAATCGGTCCGCTCCGTGCGGCGCGACCAGCTGTACGCCGACCGGGAGCCCCGAGCTCGTGCGCCCGAACGGCACCGAGATGGCCGGACAGCCCGTGACGGTGATGAAGTAGCAGGCCCGCATCCAGTCGAGGTAGGACTCCATCTCCTTGCCGTTGATCTGGGTCGGGAACTCCTGGTCGGCCGGGAACGGCGGCACCTGCGACGTCGGGAGGACCAGGAGGTCGTGGTCGGTGAAGAAGTCGCGCATCCGCTCCGAGAGCGCGCTGCGGCCGGCGTACGCCCGGGCGACGTCGGCGCCGGTCAGGTGCTCACCGGCCCGGATGTTGTCGGCCAGCGACTGCTTGAAGTCGTCGGGGTGCTCGGCGAGGAGCTGACCGAAGCCGGCCTGGAACAGCCAGGCCCGCAGCGTCCGGAACGTGTCGTCGGCCTCGGCGAGCACCGGGTGGTCCGCGCTCACCGACGCTCCGGCGGCCGTCAGCACGGCAGCGGACGACTCCACCACCCCGGCCACCTCGTGGTCGACCTCGAGGGCACCGCCGAGGTCGGTCGACACGGCGACCCGCAGGCCGGTCAGGGTGCCGGAGACCGGCGGCGCGAAGACGATCCCCGGGTCACCCAGGGCCGTGGGCACGCGCGGGTCGGGCCCGGCCATGACGCTGAGCAGCAGGGCGAGGTCGCCGACGTTGCGGGCCATCGGTCCGCCGACCGCGGTCGTCTCCCAGAAGTTGTCGGTGGGCCACGACGGGACCCGGCCGAGCGAGGGCCGGAGGCCGACCACACCGCAGAACGACGCCGGGTTGCGCAGCGACCCGCCCATGTCGGAGCCGTCCGCCAGCGGCACCATCCCGGAGGCCAGCGCGCAACCGGCGCCGCCCGACGAGCCACCCGCGGAACGGGTCGGGTCGACCGGGTTGAGCGTCGTACCGAAGACCTTGTTGAACGTGTGCGAGCCGGCGGCGAACTCCGGGACGTTGGTGCGGCCCATCACGACCACCCCGGCGCCGCGGACCCGCTCGACGAGGAGGTCGTCGGCGTCCGGGACGTGGTCGGCGAAGAGCGGCGAGCCGTACGTCGTCCGCCAGCCCGCCACGTCGTGGGTGTCCTTGAACGCGAACGGGAGTCCGTGCAGCGGGCCGACCTCGGCGCCGGAAGCGAGCAGCTCGTCGGCGGCTGCCGCACCCTCATGCGCCCGCTCCTCGTCCAGGCTCACGATGGCGTTGAGCTCGGGGTTTCGCTCGGCGATCCGGGCCAGGTGCAGGTCGAGCAGCTCGCGGGCGCTGATCTCGCGTCGCGTACGGCGGCCACCTGGTCGCGCGCGGTGGAGTCGACGGTGAGGTCGCTCACCGGCGACGCCCGAAGATCCCGCCGATGACCACGCCGAGGACGACCAGGCCGGCACCGACGACGATGCCCTTGAGGAAGTCGTCCTGCGACGAGATGCCGCCGGCCTTCGCGGGAGCCGTGAACACGCTGGGCGCCGGAGGCCGAGGCCGTCGTGGCGACCCCGTCGGGCGCGGCCTCGGCACCGGGCGGCGCCGAGATGGCGGTGCCGACGTTGGAGAAGAACTCGCCGGCCATCCGCTTCGACACCGAGCTGAGCATCCGCTGGCCGACGCCGCCGACCATGCCGCCCACCACCGCGTCGGCGTCGTAGGCGATCTCGGTCTGGCCGGGAGCCGGCTCGGAGAACCGCACCTCCACGGTGGCGTCGACCGTGCCGGGTGCGCCGGCGCCCTGCAGCGTCATCATCAGCGACTCGCGCTCCTTGAGGTCGGAGAGCGCGCAGGAGCCGTTGTAGGTGCCCTTGATCGCGGCCACGCCGGCGGTGACGGTCATGGCGTACTGGTGGTCGGCCGTCTCCTCCAGCCGCTCGCAACCCGGGATCGTGGCCACCAGGACGCGCGGGTCGAGGATCGCCTCCCAGACCTTGTCGACCGGCTGGTCGACGACGTTCGAGCCGGAGATCTTCATGAGGGCTCCTTCGACTGGCGGAGAGCAAAGAGCTCGGACGGAGAGATGGGCATCGCGGTGATCGGGATGCCCTCGGCGTCCTCGATGGCCGCCGCGAACACGGCCGCCGACGGGATCACGCCGGCCTCTCCCGCGCCCTTGATGCCGAGCGGGTTCAGCGGCGAGGGCGTCTCGAGGTGGTCGATGTCGATGCCGTCGGGCACCTCGGTGACGTAGGGCATCAGGAAGTCCATGAACGACGCGTTGAGCAGCTGGCCCGCGTCGTCGTAGACCATCCGCTCGTAGAGCGCACCACCCACGCCCTGCGCCACGCCGCCGTGGATCTGGCCCTCGACGATCATCGGGTTGATCAGGTAGCCGCAGTCGTGCACCACGGCGTACTTCAGGATCTTGATCTCCGCGGTCTCCGGGTCGGTCTCGACGATCACGGCGTGCATGCCGGAGGCGAACGTCGCGCGCTCGGGCGAGTAGAAGTCCTTGCCCTCGAGGCCGGGCTCCTCGTCCTCGGGCACCGGCGGCTTGCCGGGGTCGCCGACCTGGAACTGGGTGGCCCGCTTCGACGCCTCGTCGAACGCGTAGCGCAGCGGGTTGGACAGCACCGAGACGGTGCCGAGGTCGATCGAGGAGTCGGGCGCGCCCTTCACCGAGACCACGCCGTCGACGATCTGGAGGTCCTTCTCGTCCACCTCGAGCGCGTCCGCCGCGATCTTGAGCACCTTCTCCTTGGCGCGCTTCGCGGCCAGGTGGATCGCCGAGCCGCTCATCACCGCGGCGCGCGAGGCGAACGTGCCGACGGCGTACGGCATCCGCCGGGTGTCGCCGGTGACGACCTCGACGTCCTCGAACTTCACGCCGAGCTCGTCGGCGACCAGCTGTGCGAAGACGGTCGCGTGCCCCTGGCCCTGGGTGGTCAGGCCGGTCGCGACCTTGACCTTGCCGGAGGTCTCGATGTGCACGTGCGCGCCCTCGTAGGGGCCGACTCCGGTGCCCTCGACGTAGCAGGCCAGCCCGATGCCGACCCGGCGTCCCTGCGCCGCCATCTCCTGCTGGAACGCCGGGAACTCGTCCCAGCCGACCAGCGCCTTGATCTTCTCGAGCGAGGCCGGGTAGTCGCCGGAGTCGTACTCCAGCTCGCGGCCGTCCTGGAACACCAGCCCGTGGTCGTAGGGGAACTCGTCGGGCTGGATGAAGTTCACCGAGCGCACGTCGGTGCGGTCCTTGCCGAGGTACGCCGCGATCGCGTCCATGGTCCGCTCCATCGCGAAGCAGCCCTGGGGCCGGCCCGGCGCCGCGGTAGGGCGTCACCATCACCGTGTTGGTGTAGAGCGACTCGAAGACGACCCGGTAGCTCTGCGGCTTGTAGGGGCCGAGCAGCTGGGTCGAGGTGATGATCGGGACGATGAGGCCGTACGGCGTGTAGGCGCCGTGGTCGTGCCAGAACTCCACGTCCAGCCCGAGCAGCCGCCCGTCGTCGTCGAAGCCGACCTCGATGTGCTGCACCTGGCCGCGCTCGTGGGCGGTCGAGATGAAGTGCTCGCGGCGGTCCTCGGTGAACTTCACGGTCCGGCCCAGCGTCCTGGCGGCCAGCGGGACCAGCAGCTCCTCGGGCCACGGGTGGTTGATCTTGACGCCGAAGCCGCCGCCGACGTCGGGAGTGATCACGTCGACCTGGCCGAGGTCGAGCTCCAGCTTCACCGCGATGGCCGCGCGGACGCCGGTGGAGGTCTGGGTCGAGGTCCAGGCCTGGAGCCGGTTGAGGTCGGGGTCCCAGCGGGCGACCGTGCCGCGGCCCTCCATCGGCTGGCAGGAGCTGCGCTCGATGTCGAGGTCGAGGGAGAGCCGGTGCGGCGCCGCCGCGATCGCCGCCTTCGCGTCGCCGACGTTCTGCTCCAGCCGGGCGCCGACGTTGCCGGGCACGTCGTCGTGGACCAGGCGCTCGGCCGCGCGGGCCGCGGGGATGCCGACGACCGGCGGCAGCACGTCGTAGTCGACCGTGATCCGGCCGATCGCGTCCTCGGCGATGTAGCGGTCGTCGGCGACCACGAAGGCGATCGCCTCGCCCACGTAGTTGACCTCGTCCTTGGCCAGCGCGTACTGCGTGCGGCCGTGTGTGAGGGCCGGGTGCGGGATGAGCAGCGGGAGCGGTTCGGCCATCGGTGCCGAGAGCTCGAGCAGGTCGTCGTAGGTCCACACGACGTGCACGCCCTCGACGTCGAGCACCCCGGACACGTCGATGTCGACGATCCGCGCGTGCGCGTGGGGTGAGCGCAGCACCGCGGCGTGCAGCGTGCCGCTGCCGATCGCGACGTCGTCGACGTACCGCCCCTGGCCGCGCAGGAACCGCTGGTCCTCGACCCGCTGGACCTTCTGGCCCATCAGCTTGGTGGTCACGTCATGCCCCGAGCCCGGTGGAGGCGCTGTCGTCGTCGCGCTCCTCGTGGGCGAGCTGCCCCGACTCCGGACCCCCGGTGGTCGAGGAAGGCGCGCTGGCGCCAGTCTCGAACCCCTGGGCGAGCTCCGCGGCTCGCTCGACCGCCTTGACGATGTTCTGGTAGCCGGTGCAGCGGCACAGGTTGCCGGCGATCATGTCGCGGGCCTCGTCGTGCGTCGGCGTGGGGTTGTCGCGCAGCCCGGCGGTGATCGTGGTGAGGAAGCCCGGCGTGCAGAAGCCGCACTGCAGGCCGTGGCACTCCAGGAACGCCTGCTGCACCGGGCCGAGCGAGCCGTCCTTCTCGGTCAGCCCCTCGACGGTGGTGATCTCGCTGCCCTGCGCCGAGACCGCGAACATCAGGCACGAGCGCACCGGCCGCCCGTCGAGCAGCACCGTGCAGGCTCCGCAGACGCCGTGCTCGCAGCCGACGTGGGTGCCGGTGAGGCCGAGGTCGTGACGCAGCGCGTCGGACAGCAGCCGCCGTCCCGGCACGCTGACCGGGTGGGTGGTGCCGTTGACGGTCAGCACGACGTCGTGCCGCTCCTCGCTCATGCCTGCGCTCACGTCCGGGCCCCCTCCCGCGCTGATCGAACCACGCGGGAGGTCAGCACGCGCACCAGCTGGGCGCGGTAGTCGGCGGTGGCGTGGATGTCGTCGCCCGGCTCGAGGTGCTCCAGCGCCACGTCGCCGAGCCGGTCGTCCGGCACCCCGGACAGGTCGACGACGGTCGGGAGGTCGGCCACCGAGAGGTAGCCGACCTTCACGGAGTCGCCGTCTACCAGCGCGGCCGCACCGACCAGCGCGTAGTCACCGTGCCTGCGGGCGATCTCGTCGAAGGCCACCCCCGCGCCCCGCGCCAGGGCCGGGAAGAACGCCGAGACCGCGATCTCGTCGTGGTGCACGCTCGACTCGAGCGGACCGACGTACAGCTCGTCGGCGGGGATGGTGCGGCGTCCGCCCGGGCCCTCGACGTCGAGCGAGCCGCCGAGCAGGACGAGCACGACCGGCATCTCCGCGGCGGCGTCGGCGTGCACGAGGGACCCGACGGTGGTGCCGCGGTTGCGGATGGTGGCGTGGGCGACGTTGGCCAAAGCCATCGTGACGAGCGGCTGCACCCGGCGTACGTCGGCGTGGGCGAGTACGTCGGCGTGCCGGGCCAGTGCCCCGACGGTGACGCCCGACTCCTCGGCGCTGATGGTGTCGAGGCCAGGCAACCCGTTGATGTCGACCAGCATCGAGGGCGCGGCCAGCCTCATCGACAGCAGCGGCACCAGGCTCTGGCCGCCGGCCAGGACCTTTGCCCCCGCATCACCGGCCAGGGCCGCCACCGCATCGGTGAGCGACCCTGGTCGGCAATATGCGAAGGGGGCTGGTTTCACGGCTCCTCGTGGACGCCCGGCTTCCCGACCGCCAGCATGGTGCCGTCATCGCCGTTGTCCGACGAGACGGCGCGAGCGAGGTGGTAGCCGAGCACGGTCACGAGCGTACCGAGGGCGATCCCGGACAGGATGAAGTCGTCGGTGATCTTCAGCTCGGCGTTGCCGATCGCGAGGATGATGCCTGCGGCGAGCGGGACCAGGTTGAGCGGCTTGCCGAAGTCGACGCCGTTCTCCTTCCAGATCTTCGCTCCGAGGAGCCCGATCATCCCGTAGAGCACGAGCGTGATGCCGCCCAGCACCGCGGGTGGGGTCGCATTGACGATCTGTCCGAACTTGGGGATCAGTCCGAGCAGGATCGCGACGAACGCCGCGACGAAGTAGGCCGCGGTCGAGTAGACCCGGGTCGCGGCCATGACACCGATGTTCTCGGCGTACGTCGTGGTCGGCGAGCCGCCCACGGCGGAGGTGATCACGGTGCCGACGCCGTCGGCGGCGACCGCCCGGCCTAGCACCGGGTCGAGGTCGGTCTTGGTCATCTCGGCGACCGCCTTGACGTGACCGAGGTTCTCCGCGACCAGGGCGATCACGGCCGGCAGCGCCAGCAGGATGAAGATGATCGAGAACGACGGACCGTGCCAGCCCACGTCGGCATAGCCCGGGGTGAACGCCTGGTTGCCGATGAGCCCGTCCTTGGTGTGCGACGGGAAGCCGAACCAGTCGGCGTCCTTCACGAGGTCCCAGTTGACGCGGTCGTGCGGCCCGGGCTCGGGGTTGCCGGGCAGCGGCAGCGAGGACTTGCCGAACATCGCGTCCCACAGCACCGAGAGGAGGTAGCCGAAGATCAGCCCGAGGAAGACGGCGATGCGTCCGAAGAAGCCCCTCAGCCCGACCGCCATGAGGATGACCGCGGTCATGGTGATGATCGCGACCCACGGGTCGGAGGGCATGTAGGTCTGGGTCGCGACCGGCGCGAGGTTGAAGCCGATCAGCATGACGACGGCGCCGGTGACGGCAGGCGGCAGCACGGCGTTGACCGTCTGGGGTCCGAAGTAGTGGATGACCAGGCCGACCAGCGCCAGGACCACACCGGACACGAGGATCGCGCCGGTGACGTCGGCGGGTCCGCCCGGGCCGTCGTCGCCGCTGTAGGTGTAGATCGCGGTGGCCGCGCCGACGAAGCTGGCCGAGGTCCCGAGGTAGCTCGGCACCTTGCCCTTGACGATCAGCAGGAAGCAGATCGTCGCGATGCCGCTCATCATGATCGCGAGGTTGGCGTTCAGCCCCATGACCAGCGGGAACACGAAGGTGGCACCGAACATGGCCACGACGTGCTGGGCGCCGATCGCGACGGTCTTGCCCCAGGGGAGCCGCTGGTTCGGCGCGACGGCCTCACCGGGTCCGGGATCGACCACTTCCCACTTGAACATCGACATTGATGTGCCTTTCGCTGGGTGCCGGCCGAGCCTCGGCACGTCCGATGTTGCTCATGAGACACCTGTTTGGGGTCCGGTGGTGTGACCCGGGCGTTACCGACGAGTAGGTGTCGCGGGGCTAGCCTCGGCGGCGTGCAGCATGCTCGGCTGGCCGTGAGCGCGCCCCCTCGCGTGGCGACTCGACTGCGGTTCGTCGGGGACGCCGCTGCGCCGGTGATCCACCGCGGGCCGGACGCGGTGTACGTCGAGGTGGCCGGCCGGTGCGTCGGTGTGGTCGGCACCCGGGCCACCGCGGTGCCGTGCGCGCTGCGCTCGACGCTGGATCGGCTCCCGGACGTCGTCCGCGCCTCGGTGCGGGGAGGGGTCCTGCACCTCGACGACGCGCCGGTCGTGGTGGGCCGGCTGGTGGACGTGGGGGTGCCGCGGCTCCCGCTCAGGGGCCGGCCGGGTGCCGTCGACGTCGCCGCCCTGGTCGGCCGCGGCGACGGGCTGACGCCGTACGGCGACGACGTGCTCTGCGGCTGGCTGGCGGTGACGCGAGGCGCCGGGATCGACACGCCGGAGGTGGACCTGCAGGTCCGGTCGCTGGCCGCGACCACGACGCTGTTGTCGGCCACCCTGCTGGAGTGTGCGATGGCCGGCGAGGTGGTCCCGGAGTTCGCGGCCTGGCTCGCTGGCACCGGCTCCGTGGAGGCCGTGGAGCGGATCGGGCACAGCTCGGGACGTGGCCTGGTGGAGGGGGCGCGACTGGCCATGTCGGGACTTGAGAGGGTGGCCGCATGACCGGCGGAGAAAAGAGCCATGTGGAGCTCCGGCGGGGCGCGTACGCCGACTCGGTGACGCTGCTCCAGGTCAGCCGCGCCGTTCAGGGCGTCGAGGGGGTCGCGGCGGCGCAGGTGGCGATGGCCACCGCGCTCAACGTCGAGGTCCTCACGGAGATGGGCTTCGAGGTGCCCGCCGAGGCGACGCCGAACGACATGGTGGTCGCCGTACGCCTGACCGGCGACGGCTCGCTCGACGTCGCTCTGGCCGGTGTGGAGCGGGCGCTCACCGACTCCACGCGCCGAGACAGCGGTCCCACCGAGGAGGCACCGCCCCGGACGACGGGCGCCGCGTTCCGCCGTACGCCCGATGCCATCGCGCTGGTCTCGGTCCCCGGGGCCAACGCCTTCGTCGAGGCGATGGACGCCGTCGAGAGCGGCCACGACGTGATGGTCTTCAGCGACAACGTGCCGGTCGAGCAGGAGGTCGCCCTCAAGCGGGCCGCCGCCGAGCAGGGACTGCTCGTGATGGGCCCGGACTGCGGTACGGCGGTGGTGGGTGGCCTCGGCCTGGGCTTCGCCAACGTCGTCCAGCCCGGCCCGGTCGGCCTCGTCGCGGCTTCCGGCACCGGCTGCCAGCAGGTGCTGACGCTGCTCGACCACGCCGGCGTCGGCGTCACCCACGCGCTCGGCGTCGGTGGCCGCGACCTGTCCTCGGAGGTCGGTGGCCTGGCGACCCGGGAGGCGCTTGCGCCGGCTGGACGCCGATGCGGGCGTCGAGCTGATCGTGCTGGTCTCGAAGCCTCCGGCGCCCGAGGTGGAGGCCGAGATCAAGGACTTCGCGGCGTCGCTGGGCACGCCCGTCGAGCTGGCCCTCCTGGGCGCCGGACACCCCGACCTGACCGAGGCGACGGAGGCCGTGCTGCGCCGGCTGGGCCGCGAGGTGCCGACGTGGCCGGTGCTCGGGACCGCCGCGGCGCCGTCGGGCGGCCGCTACCTGCGCGGCCTCTTCGTCGGCGGCACGATGTCGAGCGAGGCGAAGATCATCGCCACCGGGCTGCTGGGTCCGGACACGGGCCACACGTTCGTCGACTTCGGCGACGACGCCTACACGACCGGCCGGGCCCATCCGATGATCGACCCGACGCTGCGGCTCGAGCACCTGGCTCGCGCGGCCGCCGACCCGGAGACCGCGGTCCTGCTGCTCGACGTCGTCCTCGGCCACGGCGCCGAGGCCGATCCGGCCGCCCTCCTGGCGCCGGGGCTCGCCGACGTACGGCAGCCCGTGGTGGTCGCGGTCGTCGGTACGGCGGCCGACCCGCAGGGCCTGGCCGGACAGGTCCAGCAGCTCGCGGACGCCGGTGCCGAGGTCCACCTGTCCAACGCGCTGGCCACCAAGCGCGCCGTGGAGCTGATGGGAAGTAACGCATGAGCACCCCGACCGCCGTCGTGAACGTCGGCGCCGACCTGCTGGCCGACGCGATCGCGGACCAGGCCGTCCCGGTGACCCGGGTCGACTGGCGTCCTCCGATGGAGGGCACGGACGCCGACCTCGCCGCTGTGGCGGCCGACCCGCGCCGCGCGGCCGCCAACGCACGAGCCCTGGCCGCCATGCTCGAGGTGACCGCGACCCTGGTCGACGTCGCGCCGGCGTCGGAGCTGCTGGGCCTGGAGCAGGGCCAGTTCCTGCACGCCGGGCCGCCGATCGAGTGGGCCCGCGCGTCCGGACCGCTGCGCGGCGCGCTCATGGGCGGCGCCGCCCTCGAGGGGCTGGTCGACGGTCCTGACGACGCGGTCGGGCTGTTCGAGGCCGGCACCTCGGTGTCGCTGGAGCCCTGCCACCACCACGCCACGGTCGGCCCGATGGCGGGCGTCGTCACTCCGTCGATGTGGCTGTGGGTCCTCGAGGACGCGGCCAGCGGCCGCCGTACGTTCTGCTCGCTCAACGAGGGGCTCGGCAAGGTGCTGCGGTACGGCGCCTACGGGCCCGACGTCCTCACTCGACTGCGCTGGCTGGGCGACGTGCTCGGGCCGCTGCTGCAGGCCAGTGTGCGGTCTGCCGGACCCGTCGATGTCACGGGGATCCTCACCCAGATGCTGCAGATGGGCGACGAGGCGCACAACCGCAACCGCGCCGGCACGCTGATGCTCCTGCGCGACCTCTCCCCCGCGATGGTCACGAGTGGCTGGGACGCCGCCGACGTCTCCGAGGCGCTGCGCTTCATCGGCGGCAACGACCATTTCTTCCTCAACCTCGCGATGCCTGCCTGCAAGCTCGCGCTCGACGCGGCGCGCAGCATCGACGGCTCCACGATGGTCGTCGCGATGGCCCGCAACGGGACCGACTTCGGCATCCAGGTCGCCGGCACCGGCGACGAGTGGTTCACCGGCCCGGCCCAGCTGGCCGACGGGCTGTTCCTCGGCGACTACGGGCCCGACGACGCCAACCCCGACATCGGCGACTCGGCGATCACCGAGACCGCAGGCATCGGCGGCTTCGCGATGGCGACCGCCCCCGCGATCGTCCGGTTCGTCGGCGGCTCGGTGCCCGACGCGCTGGCCACCACCCGCCGGATGCACGAGATCACCCTCGGCGAGAACCCGCGCTGGTCGGTCCCGGTCCTCGAGTTCCAGGGGACGCCCACCGGCATCGACGTCACCAAGGTCTGCCGGACCGGCATCCTCCCCCAGATCAACACCGGCATGGCCGGCAAGGTCGCGGGCGTGGGCCAGGTCGGCGCCGGCCTGGTCACTCCTCCCGCCGAGATCTTCCCCAAGGCCCTCGCCCGCTTGGCCGAGCTGGCTGTTGGAGTCACAGGACAACGCCCCGGCCGGTAGCAGGCGGCCGGGACGTTGGGTCGGAGGTGCGTCAGTAGGACGGCTGGCTCGGGTCGACCTGGTTGACCCAGGCGGAGACGCCACCGCCGACGTGGACGGCGTCGGCGTAGCCGGCCCCCTTCACGATGGCCAGGGTCTCGGCCGAGCGCACGCCCGTCTTGCAGTACATGACGACCTGCTTGTCGGACGGCAGGTGCTCGAGCGCGCTCCCGTTGAGGAAGTCGCCCTTCGGGATCAGGACCGAGTCGGGGATCTGGTTGATCTCGTACTCGTTGGGCTCGCGGACGTCGATGAGCACGAAGTCGCGGGCGCCCTCAGCCCGCTCCTTGAGCATGTGCTCGAGCTGGACCACCGAGATGGTGGAGCCGGCCGCCGCCTCCGCGGCCTCCTCCGAGATCGCGCCGCAGAAGGCGTCGTAGTCGATGAGGCCGGTCACGGTCGGGTGCTCGCCGCAGAGCGCGCAGTTGGGGTCCTTGCGCACCTTCAGCTTGCGCCAGCTCAGCTCGAGGGCGTCGTAGATGACCAGCTGGCCGACCGCGGCGTCGCCGATGCCGGTGATCAGCTTGATCGCCTCGTTGACCTGGATCGACCCGATGGAGGCGCACAGCACGCCGAGCACGCCGCCCTCGGCGCAGCTCGGGACCATGCCCGGCGGCGGGGGCTCGGGGTAGAGGCACCGGTAGCAGGGGGCGTCCTCGGCGAGCGTCGGGGCGAAGACGGACGCCTGCCCGTCGAAGCGGTAGATCGAGCCCCACACGTAGGGGATACCGAGGAAGTACGCCGCGTCGTTCACCATGTAGCGGGTCGCGAAGTTGTCGGTGCCGTCGACGATCAGGTCGTAGCCCTCGAAGACCTGCATCACGTTGTCGTTGTCGAGCCGCTCCTCGTGGAGCACGACGTTGACGTAGGGGTTGGTCTCGAGCACCGACTCCTTGGCCGACTGGGCCTTCGACTTCCCGATGTCCGACTGCTGGTGGATGATCTGGCGCTGCAGGTTCGACTCGTCCACCTCGTCGAACTCGGCGATGCCGAGGGTGCCGACGCCGGCCGCGGCCAGGTAGAGCAGGGCGGGGCTGCCCAGGCCGCCGGCGCCGATGACGAGGACCTTGGCGTTCTTGAGCCGCTTCTGCCCGGACATCCCCACGTCGGGGATGATCAGGTGGCGGCTGTAACGGCGCACCTCGTCGATGGTGAGCTCGTCGGCGGGCTCCACGAGCGGGGCCAGCTGGGGGTTGGGCACGGATGCTCCTCGAGACGGATCTGACGGACGTGGACAGAACGCCGCGACGCAGGTGATCTGTTCCCTTCCATAGTCGCCGCGCCACGCCGTACGGCGCGACACGTCCCGTCATCCGGTCACGGGCCTACCTGCAGGTAGGGTCACGATCGTGAGCACGGGCCAGTACGACGTGGACGCAGCCCGTCCGCGCGGGGGGCGGCTGCCGAGACGCGAGCGCCGCGCCCAGCTGCTGTCATCAGCGCTCCAGGTCTTCGTCGCTCAGGGCTACCACGCGGCCGCCATGGACGACATCGCCGACCGCGCCGGGGTGTCCAAGCCGGTGCTCTACCAGCACTTCCCGGGCAAGCTCGACCTCTACCTGGCGCTGCTCGACGCCTCGTGCGACACGATCATCGCCAACACCCGCGCGGCGCTGGAGGCGACCCAGGACAACAAGAAGCGGGTCGAGGCCACGATGGCCGTCTTCTACGACTACGTGGCCAGCGACAGCGGCGCCTTCAAGCTCGTCTTCGAGTCCGACCTGACCAACGAGCCGGCGGTGCGCGAGCTGGTCGAGCGGGTGACGACCGAGACGGCCGCGCTCGTGGCCGACGTGATCCACGAGGACACCGGCCTCTCCGACGAGCAGTCCCGGCTGCTCGCGGTCTCCCTGGTGGGAATGGCGCAGGTCAGCGCGCGGTTCTGGCTCACCGAGGCCGGTGGCATCGAGCGGTCCGACGCGGCGGACCTCGTCGCGGGGCTGGCCTGGCGCGGGATCCGCGGCTATCCACTGACCGACGAGCACTGACAACAAGTCTTTACCCAGGAGGAATGACCGTGGAGGTCAAGATCGGCGTGCAGCAAGCCCAGCGCGAGCTCGTCGTGGAGGTGGACCAGTCCGTCGAGGACGTCGAGAAGCACGTCAGCGAGGTCCTCTCCAGCGGTGAGGGCGTGATCACACTGACCGACGTCAAGGGCCGGCGGGTCGTCGTCCCCGGCGCCAAGGTGGCCTACGTCGAGATCGGCACCGGCGCGGCCGGGGCGGTCGGGTTCCGCAGCTAGGGCGCGTCGCCCTAGATCCCCTCTAGGATCTGCTCATGGTCGGCACGATTCTGTGGGCACTCATCGGCGGGGCGATCATCGGCCTGCTCGGCAAGTGGGTCGCGCCCGGCGACCGCGATGTCCCGCTCTGGGCCACGGTCCTGTGCGGCGTCGGCGGCGTCTTCCTCGGCAACTGGCTCTACATCGAGGTCTTCAACTTCCGCGAGTCGACCCGGGGCCTCGACTGGTGGCGCCACATCTGGCAGATCGCGGTCGCCGCGATCCTGGTCATCGCCGCGGCCAGCGTGCTCGGCAAGCGCCGGCGCGTCTGACGCTGACCCGGAGGGTCAGGAGGCGAGCCCGAGCTCGGCCATGCGCTCGGCGTGCCGCTCGGTGATCCGGGTGAACATCCGTCCGATCGCCGCCAGGTCGAGCCCGGGCCGGTCCACCCCGCCCGCCAGTAGCGCGGACAGCGCGTCGCGCTCGGCGGCCACGCGCTGCGCCTGGGTGAGCGCCTCGCCCATCAGCCGGCGCCCCCAGAGCGCCAGCCGCCCACCGAGCCGGGGGTCGGCACCGATGGCGGCCCGCACCCGGCCGACGACGAACGTCGCATGCCCCTCGTCGTCCAGGGAGGCGACGACCAGGTCGCGGGTGTCGGTGTCGAGGAACGCCGCGATCTCGCGGTAGAAGTCGTCGGCGAGGCCGTCCCCGACGTACGCCTTGATCAGGCTCTCGAACCAGTCCGAGGGCGCCGTGTGCGCGTGGAAGAGGTCGATGGCGTCGCAGAACGGTGCCATCGCGACGAACGGGTCCGCGCCCAGCGCGGTGATCCGGGCGTGCAGGGCGGCGACCTTCCCGAACTCGGCGCTGGCCATGGTCGCGATCGCGACCTTGTCCTCGAGCGTCGGGGCCATCCGGGCGTCCTCGGCCAGCCGTTCGAAAGCAGAGATCTCGCCGTAGGAGATGGCGCCGAGCAGGTCCACGACCGCATCGCGGTAGATCGGGTCCTCGAAGACCAACGGGCTCTCTTCTGGCACTGATCCGGGTGTTGATTGAGCCACGCGCGCACCCTACCGATAACATCGATGCTGGTAGAGGCCGTCATCGGACGGCCCGGTATGTGCGCGGCAGACGTGACACAAGTGTGAAGAGGTCCGCCGCACCCGAACTGACTCATCTCCAGTTCGGCCGCCGGCAGACGCCGGATGGCTGACCATCACACGAAAGCGACAAGATCCTGACCACGTTCCGAGAGCTCGGCGTACTCCCCGACATCTGCGACGCGCTCGAGCGCGCCGGCATCACCACCCCCTTCGCGATCCAGGAGATGACCCTGTCGGTCGCCCTCCTGGGCACCGACCTGATCGGCCAGGCCCGCACCGGCACCGGCAAGACCCTCGCCTTCGGCATCCCGGTCCTGCAGCGCAGCGTCACGCCGAAGGACGCGGCGTACGCCGACATGCCGCAGGGCAAGCCTCAGGCGCTCATCGTCGCCCCCACCCGTGAGCTCGCGCTCCAGGTGTCCGGCGACCTGGCCCTCGCCAGCAAGGATCTCGGGCTGCGGGTCCTCACCGTCTACGGCGGCGTGGGCTACGACACCCAGCTCGACGCCCTCAAGGACGGCGTCGACATCGTCGTCGGCACGCCCGGGCGGCTCATCGACCTCGCCGACCGGCGCGCTCTCGACCTCTCGCACGTGCACGCTGTCGTGCTCGACGAGGCCGACGAGATGCTCGATCTCGGCTTCCTGCCCGACGTCGAGAAGCTGCTGTCGAAGACACCTGAGACCCGGCAGACGATGCTGTTCTCGGCCACCATGCCGTCGGCCATCGTCACGCTCGCCCGTCGGCACCTGCGCCACCCGATGAACATCCGCGCCGAGTCGTCCTACGACACCACGATGGTGCCTGCGACCGCGCAGTTCATCTACCTGGCCCACGACCTCGACAAGCCGGAGATGATCGGCCGGATCCTCCAGGCCGAGGATGCCGGCAAGATGATCGTCTTCACCCGCACCAAACGCCAGGCGCAGCGGATCGCCGACGACCTCGAGGAGCGCGGCTTCAAGACCAGCGCGCTGCACGGCGACATGGCCCAGGTCGCGCGCGAGAAGGCGCTGACCAAGTTCCGCGAGGACAAGCTGCAGGTGCTCGTGGCCACCGACGTCGCCGCCCGCGGGATCGACGTCGCCGGCGTCACCCACGTCATCAACTACACCTGCCCCGAGGACGACAAGGCCTACGTGCACCGCATCGGCCGCACCGGGCGGGCCGGCGCCTCGGGCATCGCGATCACCTTCGTCGACTGGGCGGACCTGCACCGCTGGAAGATGATCAACAAGACCCTCGACCTGCCCTTCGACGAGCTGCAGGAGACCTACTCGACCTCCGAGCACCTGTGGCACGACCAGGGCATCCCGCCCGGCACCAAGGGCCGGATCGTGCCCGAGAAGCCGCGTGAGCCCCGCGAGGACCGCGAGCCTCGCGGTGGTGGCCGCGGCGGCGACCGTGGTGGCCGTGGCGGGCGTGACGGTGACCGTCGCGAGCGCAGCGACCGTCCCAAGCGCGACCGCAACCGCACCCGCAGCCGCAGCGGCGAGACGGTCGCGGGCGAGACCGCCCCCGCAGTCGCGTCGGACCAGCCCGCGGGCGAGGGCGCGCCCGCGTCCCGCAACCGTCGCCGCCGCCGCCGTTCGGGCTCCGGATCGGGCGAGGGCAAGGCGTCCGCGACCGCCTGACCGTACGAAACTGCTGCTGACCGGATGGAGTTCCATCCGGTCAGGGCCAGTTTCACCGGGTACCCGGTGAAACTGCCCACCGGTCACGCCGTGACGTCGACCTCGGTGCCGATGGGGGCGAACTCCCACAGCGCGATGGCGTCGTCGCGCTCCTGGCGGATGCAGCCGTGCGACCGCGGCGTGCCCAGGTCGGCGACGGTCTGGACGAGCTCGCCGTCGTCGATCGGGATGTCGTGGAAGCCGATGGCCGCGCCGTTGGTGCCCTCCGTGAAGCGGACGAAGTACTCCATCGTCCCGGAGTCGTCGATGCCCCAGGCGTGCTCGGACCTCGAGTAGACCGAGTAGGTGCCGGGGTCGAGGTTGTCGTAGAGGCTGCCCGAGACGAGGTAGGTCCGCTCGACGTCCTCGTCGTCGTCGACCAGCCAGACCCGCTGGTCGCTCTGGTCGAAGACGATCCGCCGCCCGTCACCGGAGTCGTCCGGCACCGGCGGGTTCGAGTCGTCGTCCAGGGTTGCGTTGCTGCTCGAGGTGACCGCAGGCTGGTTCTTGACCTTGCCGCCGTCGCCACCGCCCTTGGGTGACGACTCGGTGGACGGCTCCGTGGACGTCTGGGCGGACGGCGTGGTCGCGGCCCCGGCCAGCACCGATCCCTCGGCCGTCGTGTCGCGCGCGGTGTCGTCGTCGCCGCCCGAGCCCCCGTCGGCCACCGACGGGAGCACGCCGACGCTGCCCAGCATCGCGATGCCGGTGACGCTCACGGAGGCCCCGAGCACCGCGAGCCGCCCGTAGCGCGGCTGCGGCTTCTCAGCGCGCCGGCGGCCTGCCGGCGGCGCGGCGCGACGGCGCGGAGGTTGGGCCCGATGGCTGGTCATGAGTCAGGACGCCACCCGGGCGGCGAGGTTGGCGGCGACCTCGCGGTAGGCCCGGGCGCCCTTGCTGCTGCGGCTGGTGGCCAGGATCGAGCGGCCGACCGCCGGCGCCTCGGCGAACTTGATGGTCTTGGGGATCGGTGGCTCGATGACCTCGAGGTCGTAGGTCTCCGAGATCGCTTCGAGTACGGCGCGGGCATGGTTGGTGCGCCCGTCGTACAGCGTGGGGAGCACGCCCCAGACCACCAGGTCGCGGTTGGTGAAGCGGCGTACGTCGTGGACCGTGTCGAGCAGCTGGCCGACCCCGCGGTGGGACAGCGTCTCGCACTGGAGCGGGATCAGCACGCCCTCGGCCGCGGTCAGTGCCGCAACGGTGAGCACGCCGAGCGACGGCGGGCAGTCGAGCAGGATCCAGTCGTAGTCGTCGCCCTGCTCGGCGAGGTCCTCGACCATCGTGCGCAGGACGTGCTCGCGGCCGGTGCGGGTCAGCAGGTCGGCTTCGGCCCGGGCCAGCTCGATGGTGGCGGGGAGCAGGTCCACGCCGTCCTCGGTGGTCACGATCGCCTCGGCCGGCGCCAGCCCCTTGGTCAGCACGTGGTGGACCGAGAGCTCGAGGTCCTCCGGGTCGATCCCCAGCGAGAAGGTGAGGCAGGCCTGCGGGTCCAGGTCGACCAGCAGCACCCGCTGGCCCAGCTCCGCCAGCGCCGCCCCGATGGAGGCGACGCTCGTGGTCTTGGCGACGCCACCCTTCTGGTTGGCGATCGCGAGGACCGTCGTACGCCGCTTGCTCATCGGGTCCATCATGCCGGACGGCGTCCTGCTGTCGGGGCACCCACCTGCCAGACTTCGCCCCATGTCTCAAACCGCTCTCGTGACCGGCCCCACGGCCGGCATCGGCCACTCCTTCGCCGAGCAGCTCGCGGCCCGTGGCTACGACCTGGTGCTGGTCGCGCGCGACGAGGAACGGCTGGAGAAGACCGCCGCCGAGCTGCGCGCCGCCCACGGCGTCGAGGTCGAGGTGCTGTCCGCCGACCTGACCGACCGCGCCGACCTGGCTCGCGTCGAGGCACGGCTGGCCGAGGCCGCCCGCCCGGTCGACCTCTTGGTCAACAACGCCGGCTTCGGCCTCAAGGGGCGGTTCCTCGACAACTCCGTCGACGCCGAGACCGCGATGCTCGACGTCCTGGTCACCGCCGTGCTCCGCCTCTCGCACGCCGCGCTCAACGCGATGGCCGGGCGCGGACACGGCGGCATCATCAACGTCTCGAGCGTGGCCGCGTTCCTGCCCCGGGGCTCCTACAGCGCTGCGAAGGCCTGGGTGAACTCGTTCTCGGAGTGGGCGGCCAACGAGTACAAGCCGAAGGGCGTCACCGTGATGGCCCTCTGCCCGGGCTTCACCAAGACCGAGTTCCACGAGCGGATGGACGTCGACCGCGGCTCGGCCCCGGACTTCATGTGGCTCGACGCCGACAAGCTCGTCACCACCGCGCTGTCGGACTTCGACAAGGGCCGGACCTACTCCATCCCCTCCGCGCAGTACAAGGCGATCGCCACCGCCTCCAAGCTGATCCCCAACAGCGTGCTGCAGCGCTTCCAGTCGATCGGCCGCAAGTAGCCGCCCTGCCTACTCGGTCAGCGCACTGAGCGGCGCGAGGGGCACCAGCCCGTCCGCCTTCGCCGCCATCTCCGGGTCGACGGTGACCAGGGCGTCCGCCTGGAGCCTGGTGACCGCGAGGTACTCCGCGTCGAACGTCGTCTCCCAGTGCTGCTCGTTGGCGATCTTGAACGACGTCGCCCGGGTGACCCGGTCGCCGAGGACGCGGATCTTGAGCTCGGTGAGCCGGGTGTGCAGAGCCCCAGCCTGCTGCTCGGTCAGCTCGCCGCGCCGCACCTGACCCAGCAGCAGGGTCAGCGCCTGCGAGCGGATCGCGTGAGGCGCGACCAGCTGGTGCTCGAGGTTGATCGCCAGCTCCTCGGTGACGATGTGGATGAGCGTGGGCGCATCGATCGTGTAGCGGGTCATGACACCACCACCGGGGTGCTCCGGGCGGACCTCGCCGAGGCAGCCTCGGCAAGGTCGAGCAGGCGTTCGTACTCCTCCTGAGCGGTCGTGTTGCAGCCCAGCTCGTGGTCGTGCTTGCCGACACCGTGGTGGTCGCTCGAGCCGGTCACGACGAGGTCGAGCCGGCCTGCGATCGCGCGGAGCTGCTCGCGGTCGCCCGGCGTGTGGTCCTGGTGGTCGACCTCGAGGCCGGCCAGCCCCAGCCCGGCGAGCTCGGTGATGGCGCTCTCCGGCATCGAGTCCGCGCCGTGCCGACCCCACGGGTGCGCCAGCACGGCCACTCCCCCGGCCTCGTCCACGATCCGGATCATCTCGACCAGCGGGGCGGCGTAGCGGTTGACGTACGCCGGCCGGCCCGGGCTGAGGTAGAGCCGGAACGCCTCGTTGCGGTCGGGCACCACGCCCAGCGCGACCAGCGCATCGGCGACGTGCGGCCGTCCCGTCGCGGCCGTCCCGTCGGAGGCGCGGCGTACGTCCGCAATGTCCACGTCGACCCCGACCGAGCGCAGCCGCTCCAGCATCGCCGGCACCCGGCTGCTGCGGCCGTCGAGGATCTTGCGCAGCTGCGTCAGCAGGGGCGGGTAGGTCGGGTCGGGCAGGTAGGCCAGCAGGTGTGCCCCCCGGCCCCGGTGGTTGGTGCTGACCTCGATCCCGCGCACGAGGGTGACGCCGACCTCGTCGGCCGTGCGCGCCGACGCGGTCCAGCCCTCGGTGGTGTCGTGGTCGGTCAGCCCGAGCACGTCCAGCCCGGCGGCCTTGGCCGCCCGCACGCAGCTCCTCCGCCGTCTGCGTGCCATCGCTGGCCCGCGTGTGGGTGTGGAGGTCGATGCGCACCTCTGCACCCTAGGGGTGCAGGGAGGATGGTCAGTCCCGCACGCAGGCCAGGGCCGGCCCCTTCGCCTTCGGGCTCGTCATCGTCGTCGAGATCCTCCCAAGCCAGGTTGAAGAGCGGCCGAAGCACGTTCGGTGCGACGGACGGGTCGTCGACAGTACATGTACTCGTCGTCGTCGAAGGCGAGCAGCCCGTCACGGGCGCAGCCGAACCGCTCTTGGGCCTGGATGTTCGAACGTGCGACGGCCGCCGACCGCCCTGCGACAGCAGAACCAGCGTACGGACGGGCGTGGCTGTCATGGGTCGCACCCTCTCACCCGAGCCGGTCGTCGCTCAGCGGGGGCGCAGGACCAGCTTGACCTTCCTGGTCGCCGAGCCTGGCGTGCCGCCCGTGGGCGTGAAGGTGACCGTCACCTTCACCGTGACCTTGCCCTGGGCCTTCAGCTGCTTGAGGGACCTCCCCTTCGCCCTGACCTTGAGGACGACCGTGCCGGCCGCTGCGACCGCCTTCCTGACGCCGTTGACGCCCTTGCCGGAGAGCGCCATCGCGCCGGCCCCGGGCACCACGACAGACATCAGGCCGAGCCCCTTCCTCGGCACCCGCACCAGCTTCTTCAGCTTGATCGCGTTCCTGATGTCCGGCGGGACGAAGACCGGCGCGTACCTGGCCACGTAGGACGCGAGCGCGTCACCGCCCGCCGCGGTGAAGTTGCCTCCCGCGTGCACGGTGTTGGCGAAGATCGCGACGGCCTCGCCCTTGGCCTGCAGCGCTCCGTCTCCCGCTCCGTTTGAGCCGAGTGGGGACCACGTGGAGCCGTTGAACGCGGCGAAGTAGTCGGACGTAGCGTCACCGCCCGCGTTCTGCCAGTCGCCGCTGGCGTAGACGGTGGAGCCCGTGGCGAGGAGGGCGTAGACCGGCGCGACCGCGGGGAAGTAGCCGTTGGTCCCGCCGGGGCCTGCTCCGAGCGCCGACCACGCGGTCCCGTTCCACCGAGCCACGTGGTCGGCCTGCGCGATCCCGGCGAGATCGGTCGCGTCCGAGCCGATGAAGACGTCGGTCCCGTTGCTCGCGAGCGACCGGACGATGCCCGTCAGCAGGCCCGCGTTGAGAGCTCCGGCACCGAGGTTCGACCAAGTGCCCGCCGAGAACGCGGCCACGAAGTCGCTCGCCGTGTTGCCCTCGAGGTTCTGGAAGTTGCCGCCGGCGTAGAGGCGTCCCGAGCCGTCAGAGGTGAGCGCGTTGACCGGCCCCGGGAAGGGGGCTGTCGTGGTCGTGACGGTGACCGCTCCGCTGGTGAGGTTGCAGCTGACCAGGTAGTCCGCGTTGGGATTGCCGAACCCGTCCAGGAACTCGCCACCGACGAAGAGCTCGTTGCCGACCACCCGCAGGGCGTTGACGTTGTTGACCAGGGGCGTCCCGTTGCACGGGGCGGACCAGCTCACCCCGTCCCAGGCCGCCACCTTGTCCGCGGCAGTCACCGTCCCTGCGTCGTTGAAGGTGCCTCCGACGAAGATCCGGGAGCCGGACACGGCCAGGGCGCGAACCTCTCCACCGATCAACGACCCGGGCGGCCCGACGGTGCTCCAGGCGGTCCCGTTCCAGCTCGCGATCCTGTCCGCACCCGTGACTCCGCCGGCCTTCGTGAACTTTCCTCCCACGATCAGCCGCCCGGGGACGTCGGTGCTCATGGCGAGGACGTCGTTGTTGAGCGACTTCGCCCCGCCAGAACCGGTGCCGAGGTGGTCCCAGCCGCCCGGCCCGACGGCATGGGCCGTCGGCGGAGAGATCGTGAGCGGCGCGAGGGCCAGGGCCAGGGCCAGGGCAGGGAGAAGCGCAGAAAGCCTCAAGGGGACACGTCCTTCGGTCGACTCGGGACGCTACTCGGTCCAGGACCGGAGCCGCGCTGACCCGGATGGGCCATTGCCAGACAGGCCATGGACCGGGAGTCACCACGCCGGCGCGGGCCCTCCGAACGGCAGCTCGACCAGCGGCGGCCCGAGGCCGGACACATCGCGCAGGATCCAGTCGTCGCGCAGCAGCATGACGGCGGAGGCTGGGCGCAGCACCAGCCACAGCCAACGGCCGCCGGCCTCGCCGGCGACGACCGACCGGTCCCACTCGCCGGAGGCCGCGGACGTGGAGACCGGCCAGAGCGGGATCGACTTGGAGTCGATGCGGACCCTCATCGTGGGCGGGCCCTCACCGATCTCGGCCCCGGGGTCGTCGTGAACGGTGCCGGCGATGCGGGCGCCGAGGCCGGTCCCCGGCTCCTCGCTGATCACGATGACGTCGACCGGACCGTCCAGGGACGAGGTGCCGGACACGCAGGTCATCGCGGCCCGGCCCCGGTCGACGGTCCCGACGGCGGCGAAGTCGGTGACCCGCCAGCCCGGGCTCAGCGGCCACGGCAGGTACGTCGGGAACCGGGCGGTCGTCCCCAGGTGCTCGACGAACGCGTCGTACGACGCCTCGTCGGGCCGCCAGAGCGGGTCGATCACGCCGTGGTCGGGACACGACCACAGGTCGCCGGCCTGGGCGATCGGTGTGGTGCAGCGCGGGCAGCCCACCGTGAGAGCCATGCTCAACCGTCCAAGACGGACCGGAGCGCGGTCAAGAGTTCCACGTCAGGACCACCGGCTCGTCTCGCTCGTGGCCGAGGCTCGAGATGGTCCCGGTGTCGAGACGCAGCAACCGCCCCTCCGAGACCGGCAGCCGCAGCCAGCGTGCGGTCAGCGCCCGGAGTGCGTGGCCGTGCCCGAACACCAGCGCGTCGCCGCGTGCCGCGCTGCAGCGGGCCACCACCCGGTCCAGCCGCGCGGACACCTGGTCGGCGGTCTCGCCGCCGGGGCACGGGTGCGTCCAGATCGTCCAGCCCGGCACCGACTCGCGGATCTGCTCGGTGGTGACGCCCTCGTAGTCGCCGTAATCCCACTCCGCCAGGTCGTCGTCGACCTCGGACTCCGGGAAGCCCGACAGCTCCGCCGTACGACGGGCCCGCACCCGCGGCGAGGTCAGCACCAGCGAGAAGCCGTGCTCGGCCAGCCTCGGCCGGAGAGATCCGACCGACTCCTCGCCCGACGGCAGCAGCGGGAGCTCGGTCGTCGACGTGTGCCGGCCCGCCTCGCTCCACTCGGTGGCGCCGTGCCGAACCAGCCACACATCGCCCACCGGACTGAGGCTAGTCCTCCGCGAGCACCACGACGGCGTCGCCCGGGCCGATCGTGTAGGTCTGCGACTTCGGCGGGTTCACGACCACCCCGAACTTGAGCCCCGGCTCCGCCAGCAGCGCCGACTTGAGGCCGATCGCGGTCTCGTTGCGGCGGGCCGCGCCGGCCACGACGGTGGCCCAGCTGACACCCTCGCCGGGCTGGACGTACCACTCGGCCGGACGCAGGTAGATCTCGCTGCCCTCCGCGCCCAGCAGCTCCTTGAACACCGCCTCCAGCCGACCGTCCTCCGAGAGCTGGGTCACCAGGAGCGACACGATCTCGCCGCTGACCACGATGTCGTCGACGTCCGCGACCGAGGCCAGGACCCGGTTGCGGTCGTCCATCATCTCGCTCACGACCGGGGTCTCCGAGCCGACCTTGCGCAGGATGTCGCGCACGTGGAGCAGGGAGACCAGGGTCCGGGAGTCGGCCGTCTGGGCCGCCAGGTCGCGGTCGTAGCAGAGCACGATGATCTGGTCGAGATCGGCGGCGACGTGCTCCTCGAGCACCGCCCGGCTCGTCGACGACGCCTTCACGACGGTGACGGCGAGGTTCTGGAAGGCAGGTACGACGGGCTCGCCGAACGCCGTCAGCACGGTCAGCATGGAGCCGGGCGGCGCGTAGCGGTCGAGCTCGCGGAGCACGATCGGGGCACGGTCGTTCCAGCCGATCAGGAGGGCCTGGGTCGGGCGGGCTCCGGAGCCGGTCTGCTCACCCAGCAGGTTGAGTGCGGGCTCGGTCAGGGACTGGGACTGTCCCTCGAGGGCCGAGTCGTCCTCCACCACGACGATGAGCGTCTGGTCGGCGGTGATCACGGTCTCCGGGGGCGGGTTGAGCTTGGAGGTGCCGGCGTCGACGATGCCGCAGACCGTGGCCGCTTCGAAGGCCTGCTGCGCCTCGGCGTACGTCTTGCCGGCCAGCCCGTGGTCCTCGAAGAAGTAGAACTCGTCGCCGGAGTAGTCGAACAGATCGGTGTAGACGGCCGCGGCACCGGACTGCCGCGAGGTCTGGACGACCAGCTTGGCGACGGTCTCGCGGATGTCGAGCAGCGTCGTGCGGCCCTTGCCGACGAGCGCCGCAGCCTCGAGGTTGCTGGGGTCCTGGATCTCGGCGACGATCCGCGGCCCGTCCTCGCCGGTGTGGGTCAGCGCCAGCAGGGTCTTGATGACCTCGGAATCGGGATCGTCCGACTCGGGCGCGAGGAGGATCACCGAGCGGGCGGTGTCGTGGCTGCTCAGGCGCAGGTCGTCGAGGTCCATCGGCGAGCCGGAGCGGCAGATGATCTTGGTGCCGCGACGCTCGGGCACCTTGACCTTGAGCTCCTCCTCCATGTCGACCTTGTCCTTGTCCGCGAGGATCACGATCACCGGGTCCTTGCGGCTCTCGTTGGCCAGGGTCAGCTCGGAGATGATCGTGAAGATCGAGTCCGACCAGCCCAGGATCACCGTGTGAGCCTCCTCGAGGACGATCGAGCGGCCGCGGCGCAGGTCGGCCAGCTTGGTGTCGATGCCGTTGGCGATGACACCGATCAACGCGCTGACGATGAACAGTCCGCCGATGGTGAGGACCAGCATCGTGAGGAGGAAGCCCCAGTTGCCCTCGTCGCCACCGATGTAGCCGGGGTCGAGCGCGTGCAGCAGCGTGTAGAACACCTCGTGGAAGAAGCCGCGTCCGGTCGTGGCGGTGGAGCGCAGTCTGAAGATCGTGGTGATGACCGCGAAGACGACGGTGAGCAAGACCGTGGCCACGGTGAGCCACATGATGAGCGCCGGCGTCCCCCGCGTCATCGAGTTGTCGAACATGTAGCGCAGCCGGTCGCCGAGCCCTGACTTCTTCTCGGTCGCCGTCCTGACGGAGGGACCACGGCTCTCGGCCATCGCCTTCGCCGTGCGGACCCGCAGCTGCTGTCCCGTGCGTGCCATGTTCACCTCTCCGAACGCCGGCCGTGCGCCGGACAGGACCCAAGAATGGCCCGGAAGATCCTCCCTCACCCGGAAAGGCGGCGTCACTGGCACGATCGGGCCATGCAGACCACCCCGTCGGCCACGGACCGGCTGGCCCGGAGGGCCGCGGCGCTCGCCTTCGCCACCCAGGGTCTGGTCTTCATCAGCCTCACGACCCGGCTGCCGAGGTTCTCGGACCGCTGGGACCTGTCCGAGGTCGAGCTGTCCCTGGTGCTGCTGATGATCGTGCTCCTCGCCGGGGCCGGCTCCGTCGTGGCCGAGCTGGTGGCACGACGGCGCGACAGCGCCAGCACCCTGCGGGCCGGGCTGCTCACGACCGGGCTCGCGGTCCCGGTGGTCGCCGCCGCGCCGAGCGGGATGGTCTTCGTGCTGGCGCTCGCGGCGTACGGCGTGGGGCTGGGCATCGTCGACGCGACCAGCAACATGCAGGCGGTCGCGGTGGAGCACCGCTACGGCCGCACGATCCTGCCGTCGTTCCACGGCGCCTGGACCTTCGGCGGCATCATCGGCGCCTGCTACGCGCTGGCCGCCGCGCACGCGCCGCTCTGGACGGCGGGCCTGGTCGCTGTGGTGCCGCTGCTGGCCCTAGCGGCGCCGTACCTCCCCCGCGAGCACGGCGAGGCCCTCGTCGAGGCGGAGCAGGTCGAGGTCCCCTGGCGGCCGATCCTGCTGGTCGGGATGGGGATGGTGCTCTTCTACATGGTCGACACCGCGTCCCAGACCTGGGGACCGACGTTCCTCGACGACGTCGTCGACGCGCCCCGCTCGCTGGTGGCGCTCGCCACGCTGCCGTACCTGCTCGCCAGCCTGGCGGTTCGCGTGGCCGGCGACTCGCTCGTGGCGAGGTACGGCGCCACGCTGGTCCTGCGCACCGGCTCGGTGGTGGCCTCGCTGGCGCTGCTCGTGGTGGTCACCGCGCCGAACTGGCCGGTCGCCGTCCTCGGCTTCACCCTCCTGGGCGCAGGGGTGTCGGTGATCGCGCCCCTGAGCTTCTCGGCCGCGGCCCGGATCGCCGGAGGCGATCGGGCCCGCGTCGACGCGGTGATCGCGCGGTTCAACCAGTTCAACTACGTCGGCGGCCTGCTCGGCGCCGTCCTCACCGGATTGATCGGGGCCGGTTCGCTACGGCTCGGTTTCGCGGTCCCGATGCTGCTGATCCTCGCGATGCTGCCCCTGGCGCGGTCGTTCGCGCCGGCCGGGCGATCGTCGAGTGACGCCAAAGTGCTGTCCCAGGAACCGTGACGCAGCACTTTGGCGTCACTCGACGGGCTCGGCTCAGAGCACCTGGCCGCCGTTGACCGTGATCTGCTGACCCGTCACGAAGCCCGCGCGGTCGGAGGCCAGGAAGGCGACCGTCCCGGCGATGTCCTCCGGCGTGCCCAGCCGCCCGAGGGGCACCTCCGCGACGTAGCCCGAGGTGTCGAGACCCGCATGCCGCTCGACCGGGATCCACCCGGGCTGCACCAGGTTGACGGTGATGTTGTCCGGGCCGAGCTCCTTCGCCCAGACCTTGGTCAACCCGACCTGGGCGCTCTTGGCCGCGACGTAGGCAGACATGAGCGGCAGGGCCCGGTCGACCATGTCGGACCCGATGAGGATCACCCTGCCGCCGCCGTGGGCGCGCATGCCGGGCAGGGCCGCCTGCACCAGCAGGGTGGGGCTCTTGACGAAGAACTCCAGCTGATCGAGGTGGGTGCGCCAGGTCAGCTCGTCGAGACCAGCCTCGGGCTGCGGACCGGTCGCGTTCGCCACGACCGCCACCGCCGGACCGAGCCGTCGCTCCACATCGCCGACCAGGTCGGTCACGGCGGTCTCGTCGACGACATCCGCGCCGAACGCCTCGGCCACGCCACCGGCCTCGCGGATCAGGTCGACGACCCGCTCCGCGGCTTCCTGGCCCGAGCGGTAGTTGACCGCGACGGCCCATCCATCGGCCGCCAGCCGCTGGGCGAGATGGGCGCCGAGACCACGCGAAGCACCCGTGACGAGGGCGACGCGCTTCGGATCCATCGATCCACACTAGGCCTCGCCCGCCGCGCCCGGTTCCGTCAGCCGGTGAGCTCGATCCCGGGACCGAGAGAGTTAGCTTCGTCGCATGCCCGGCAAGGCGAAGGGGTCCTGGACGCGACGCTCACCATCCGAGCTGCCAACACGGTGAACTGGGACGACGTGCAGAAGGTCCTCGGCTCCACAGCTCCGGCGCACTGCCAGTGCCAGCGCTACAAGCTGCTGCCGAAGGAGTGCGTCGTCTCGGTGGCCGCCGACGAGCGCGCCGACCGGTTCCGAGACCAGACCGACCCGGGTTGTGCCGAGGCCAGGACCACGACCGGCCTCGTGGCGTACCTGGACGACGAGCCCGTCGGCTGGTGCGCTGTGGAGCCCCGCACGGCGTACGTCGGTCTGGTGCGCGCCGGTCGGGTCGCCTGGACGGGCCGCTCGGAGGACCGGGACGACGCCGACGTCTGGGCGGTGACGTGCTTCTTCACGCGCCCCGGCTTCCGCAAGCGGGGCATCAGCCGCAAGCTGGCCGCCGCCGCGGTCGAGCACGCCCGTGCGCACGGCGCCCGGGCCGTCGAGGGCTACCCGCTGTCGAGGCCCGGCTTCCAGGAGGTCTCGAGACCGTCCGGTCGGCGCGTGGTCATGCGCATCGACTTCTGAAGCCGGGGCGGTCACTCGACCTGCGGGGCGTCGGCGCCGGGCCAGTTCTTGTCCGGCTGCGGGACCGGGCGACCGGGCTGCTCGCCGCCGCGCTCCGCGAGGTAGCTGTCCTTGGGGACCATCACCTTGCGGCGGAAGATGCAGACGACCTTGCCGTCCTGGTTGTAGCCGATGGTCTCGACGTGTACGACGCCGCGGTCGTCCTTGGACTTCGACTCCCACTTGTCGAGGACGGTCGTCTCGCCGTACAGCGTGTCGCCGTGGAAGGTCGGCGCGACGTGGCGCAGAGACTCGATCTCGAGATTGGCGATCGCCTTGCCGGAGACGTCAGGGACGGACATGCCGAGCAGGATCGAGTAGACGTAGTTGCCGACGACGACGTTCTTGCCGAACTGCGTCGTCTCCTCGGCGTAGTGGGCGTCGAGGTGCAGGGGGTGATGGTTCATCGTGAGCAGGCAGAACAGGTGGTCGTCAGACTCGGTGACCGTCTTGCCGGGCCAGTGCTTGTAGGTCGCACCGACCTCGAACTCCTCGTAGCTGCGTCCGAACTGCATGGACGCATTCTGGCGAACCGCTCAGGCGCCTCCGCCACCGGCCTTGCGGCGGTGCATCTTCGGAGCGCCGTCGAGCACCTCGGAGCCGTGCGCCTTCTCGCGCAGCGGGCCGTCCTCGTGGACGCCCTTCTCCTTCTTGTTCTTCTTGTCGAGGGCCTCCCGCATCTTGGCCTTCAGGTCGTCGTTCTCTCCTGACATCAGTTCCTCCGTGTGGGGCGTCGCGGGGTGGTCCACCACCACCCTCGCATCCCGGGGCCAAGGCGGTCGAGACGTTATCGCTCGTACGGCAGCAGGATGCCGCTGCGCCGGGTGACGGCACCGGTCGAGTCGAGAGTGAGGGTGCCGATGGTGACCGGCACGCCGTCGACCCTGATCAGCTTCTGCAACCCGCTGCGGACCGTCTCCCACAGCCGCTCGCCGTCACCGGCGTCGCGGACCCGGACCGCGTAGTCGCGCAGCGTCACGTCGAGCCGGTCGTCGTGCACGTCGAGGACGGCGTACGTCGTCAGCCCGAACTGGAACGCGCCGCCGTGCGCGAGCTGGAGGATGCCGTCCTGGGTCGTCGCGGTGACGTCGTGGACCTCACCGCAGAGGTAGACGTCGACGCCGAACTTGCGGAAGACCTTCCACAGCCGCGACCTCGCACCGCCGGGGTAGTGGAGCTCGCTGGAGCCGATCGCCCGGACCGGCTCGAGGATCGGCAGGTGGCCCTGGACGAAGGTCCACTGCACACCGTCCCGCCTGGCCTTGCGCAGCACCCCGGCCAGCCACCGCAGCTGCTGCCGGTCCATCCGGAGCCGCGCGTGGTCCGGCGCGATGTCGAAGGGGTCGATGCTGACGACCTGCACCCCCGGCACCGGACGGAACGCGTACGCCGTCCCGGCGTGCGGCCCCTGCGGGTGGTCGCGGAACAGCGGACGGCCGGACGGCGTGCGCGTGAAGTAGCGCGCGAACTGCTCCTGGAACACCGGCGCGAGCCGGCGCTTCGAGATGGGCCAGGAGTCGTCGCCGTACTCGTGGTCGCCGACGGCCGGGTAGAGGTCGAGGTCGTGGTCGCGGAAGCGCTGGACGTACTGCGGGTAGTACGTCGCCGCGGCCAGGCGGGCCGCGGCAGCGCGCTGCGTCGGGTTGCCGACCGGGCCGAAGTTGCCGGTGTGGTGCGCGTCGCGTCCCCACCGGCCGTCGACCAGGTCACCGGCCACGAGCACCGCGTCCGGCTGCTGGCGCTGCCAGTCGTCCAGGACCCGGTCGATCGCCCGCTCGTAGGTCGGGCTGGTGGAGTTGGCGGACCTGCGAGGGTTCCAGAAGCCCGGACCGCGGCGCAGGTCGGCGACGTCGGCGTTCAGGAAGTCCGGGCTCGAGATGATCCGCAGCCGACGCGGGGTGTCCGGCGGCCCGACCAGCACCGGCCGGTCCGGTGCCGCGGTGGCGATGCCGGCGTCGATGACCGTGGCCGTGACCGGCCCGGGCGCGACCCCGGTCCGCACGTCGATCGCGAGCTCCTGGGCACGCTCGTCGACGACCTCGCAGACCAGGGTGGTGCCGTCGGCCGAGAGGAAGGAGCGGCGGCGTACGACGGTGCTCACCGCGCAAGCATCTGGCAGCCCGACCACGGTCCCGCCCGCGACGCGCACCGTCGTCCTGGTGGCGGCGCCGGGCCCGAGCGTGACCCGGAGCGACAGCACCGAGCCCTCGGCGGCGATCGTGGCGGCGTCGGCCCATCCGACTGCCGCGACCCGGCCGGCGGTCGCCGAGCGCGCCCCGTCGACGGGGGTCACGACGACGGCCGTGGTCGCCGCGAGGCCGACCAGGAGGCCGGCCGCGAGCATGGAGACACGTCGGGTCCTGGTCATGGCGCTCCGACGATAAGGGCAGAGTGGGCGCATGGAACCCGACGCGCCGTCGACCCGTCCCAACCCCATGCGATCCATCGCGCTGTCCGTTGCTGCCCTCCTGCTACCGCTGTCCCTCGCCGCCTGCGGTTCGAGCGACGACGGGGACGACACCGCCACCGATCCCGGCCCGACGTCCACCACCTCGTCGACACCGAGTCCCACGGTTGAGCCGACGGTGGGCACCTATCCCGACTTCGAGCCGACCGACTACACCTTCGAGCTGACCGTGAGCTGCTTCTGCATGGGCGCCGGCGTCCCGGTCGTGGTGACCGTGGCCGACTCCGAGGTCGTGGGCGCGGTCTACGGCATGGGCTCCAGCGGTGGCCGGGACGGCGAGATCCAGCAGGGCGACCCGGCCGAGAAGAACTTCTGGCTCACCATCAACGACGTCATCGACCGGGCCAACGACACCGAGGCCGCCCGGGTGGACGTCGACTGGCCGGCCGGTCAGGACTACCCGAACAGCGTCTCCGTCGACGGCGACAAGGGGATCGCCGACGATGAGACCAGCTACACGATCGCCAACGTGCAGGTCACCGCCGAGTAGTCAGGCCAGCGCGGCCAGCAGCTCGTCGAGAACGGCGTACTGCCGCGCGGCAGGGAACCGGTCCGGGTCGAACAGCGCCTGGACGACCAGCCCGTGGGTGAAGGAGGTCAGCACGTCGACCACGGTCTCGCGGTCGCGCCCGGCCGCCAGCTCTCCGGTCGCGACCGCCTCGTCGACGAGCGGCCGCAGCCGCTCGCGCCACCGCTCGTAGCGCGCGGCCTCGGCCAGGCCGAGCTCGGCGTCGGCCAGCGCGAGGTCCCAGAAGCCGACCCACACCCGGCTCAGCACCGCGGCCTCGTCGCCCTCGACCAGCACCGCGCGCAGCCGCTGTCGCAGGCCCTCCACGCCGCCGACGCCCGCGCCGGCCGCCGCCATCCGGGGCGCGGTGCGCTCGTGCACCACGTCGAGAGCGTGCGCGACCAGCTCGCGCTTGCTCGCGAAGTAGTGCGTCAGCAGGCCTGTGGTCGCGCCCATCTCGCGGGCCACCGCGCGCAGGCTGAGCCCGGCGAAACCGGTACCGGCCAGCACCCGCCAGACCGCCTCGGCGACCTCGCGACGGCGTACGTCGTGATCCACGGTCACCGGCATGCTGCTAGGTTACACAACAGTCGTTATGAAACCTCGGAAGGACCTGAAGATGCTCTCCCTCGACCTCGGCGACGGCCTCACCCTCACCTCCCTCGAGCCCTGGCAGGCCGAGGAGTTCGCGGCCTTCGTGGCCGCCGAGCGCGACCACCTCGCCCCCTGGCTGCCCTGGGGCAGCTCGATCGAGGACGAGGAGAAGGCGCGCGCCTTCCTGCAGCGGTACGCCGACCGGACCGCCGCTGACGGACCCCGCATCTACGCGCTGCGGGCCGACGGCCGGATGATCGGCGGGACCCTGTTCCGGATCTTCGAGTCGGGTGGCGGCCTCTGCGAGGTCGGCGTCTGGCTGGCCGCCGACGCCCAGGGCCACGGCTACGTCACGCGCGCGACCGCCGCGATGCTCGACTGGGCGCTCGTCGTCCGCGGCCTGCATCGCGCGGAATGGCACTGCGTGCCGGAGAACGCGGCCAGCCGCCGGGTCGCCGAGCGGCTCGGGCTGACCTTGGAGGGCACACTGCGCGAGTCGTGGGAGCACTCCGGACGCATGTGGGACACCGAGGTCTGGGCGGTGCTCGCGCCCGAGTGGCGAGCGCGGACTACTTGAGCTTGTAGTCCTTGAGCAGCGAGCGCCCGATGATCATCTTCTGGATGTCGCTGGTGCCCTCCCCGATCAGCATGAACGCCGCCTCGCGGTAGAGCCGCTCGATCTCGTACTCCTTGGAGTAGCCGTAGCCGCCGTGGATCCGGAAGGAGTCCTGGACGACCTCGTTGCAGTACTCCGACGCCAGCATCTTGGCCATGCCGGCCTCGACGTCGTTGCGCTCGCCGCCGTCCTTCTTGCGGGCCGCGCGGACCATCATCGTGTGCGAGGCCTCGACCTTGGTCGCCATCTCCGCGAGGCGGAACAGGATCGCCTGGTGGTCGGCGATCGGCTTGCCGAAGGTCTCGCGCTGCTGGCTGTAGGCGATCGCGAGCTCGAACGCGCGGTTGGCGATGCCGCAGGCCCGGGCCGCGACGTTGACGCGGCCGACCTCGACGCCGTCCATCATCTGGTAGAAGCCCTTGCCGGTCTCTCCGCCCAGGACGTGCTCGTCGCCGGCCTTGAAGTTCTCGAAGACCGCCTCGGTCGTGTCGACGCCCTTGTAGCCCATCTTGTCGATCTTCCCGGGGATCGTCAGGCCGGGCGCGGTCTCGCCGAAGCCCTCCTCCTTCTCGACCAGGAAGGTCGTCATGGACTTGTACGGCGACTCCTCCCCCTCGTCGGTACGCACCAGGGTCGCGACCAGGGTCGACGTACCGCCGTTGGTCAGCCACATCTTCTGGCCGTTGATCACCCAGTCGCCTGAACCATCCGGGTCCTTGACGGCCTTGGTCTTGATCGCGGCCACGTCGGACCCGAGCCCGGGCTCGGACATCGAGAAGGCGCCCCGGACCTCGCCGGTCGCCATCCTCGGCAGGTACTTCTTCTTCTGCTCCTCGGTCCCGTGCTTCATCAGCATGTAGGCCACGATGAAGTGGGTGTTGATGACCCCCGAGACGCTCATCCAGCCCCGGGCGATCTCCTCGACGCAGAGCGCGTAGGTCAGCAGCGACTCGCCGAGACCGTCGTACTCCTCGGGGATCGTGAGCCCGAAGATCCCGAGCTCCTTGAGTCCGTCGACGATCTCCTGGGGATACTCGTCCGCGTGCTCCAGCTCGGTCGCGACCGGGATGATCTGCTCGTCCACGAAGGTCCGGACCGCCTTGAGGATCTCGGTCTGGTCCTCGGTGAGTCCGTCGGTCTCGCACAGGCGACCCATGGTGAAACTCCTCGTGGCGGTGGGGGAAGGGCGCCGCCGAGGTTACCGGTCGTTCACCGTGCCCGCCGTGGGCCAGATCACGGTCGGACCGTGATCCGTCAGCGCGGCAGGGCCCCCGTGGTGACGGGCGGGGTGCTCGTAGTCGGGCTGGGCGTGAGCGTGACCGTCGGGGGCGGAAGAGTCGGGGTCGGCGTGGTCGTCGGGATCGGCGGCGGCGGGATCGTCGGCACCGACGGCTGGACCAGCGCGTCCGTCACCAGCAGGTGGTGGTCGGTCGTGCGGACGACCTTCCTGCTGCGGTCCTGGAGGTAGTTGGAGAACTGCACCTGGGAGCCGAAGATCCAGTCGACGACCATGCTCGACGGCGGCTGGCAGGTGTTGGCGCTGCGGTAGCCGCCGCTGGCCGAGACCATGCCGGCCTGCTGGGTGACCCGGCAGAAGACCTGCTTCTTGGCGTTCATGTCGCCGGTCCACACGATCGGCAGCCCGTTGCTGGTCTTCAGCAGGTTGACCAGCCCGATCTGCAGCCGCTGGCCGATCAGCCGCCACTTCTGGGCGTTGCCGCGGACGTCGGCGGGGTTCTGGAAGTTCATGAAGTAGATCTGCTGGCCGGTCTGCAGCGACTGGAGCAGGACCACGGGCATGCGGAGCACGTCGCCGTGGAAGTAGGGCAGCTTGATCCAGGACGTGCTGACCAGGCGGAACTTGTCCTTGCGCCACGCGATCGAGTTGCGCAGGAAGCCGATGGTGTCGAGGTAGCCCGGGAAGATGTCGTACTGGGACGACGCCTTCTTGACCCACTTGGCGTACTGCTGCGGCTGGAACTCCTGCAGGCCGACCACGTCGACGTGGTGGCTCTTGATCAGCTGCACGGCCCACTTCATGCGGAGCGCGCCGTCGGCGTACCCCTTCTTGGAGCCGCCCCGGGCGGTGTGGTCGTAGCCCAGGATGTTGAAGGAGCTCACCTTGAACGACGTCGGACCGGAGACCGTGCCGATCACGGGGATCGGGCTGGCGCCCATCTCGCCGTACTCCTGAGACCTCTTGTCCGAGCCGGCGACGGCCAGCGCGGTGCCGCCCAGCAGCGTGCCCAGGACGAGGACGGCTATGGACCAGCGCCGCAGGCCGAGGCCGACGACGGTCTTCCGGACGACGGTGGGGAAGCCCGTCATGATGTAAATCCTCCGAGGGTCGAGAGTTGTCGCGCAAGCAGTGTGCCTGTCAGATTCTAAATCCACAACTGCCCCACGCGTCACACTATTCACACATTCGTGCGAGGCGCCAAGTCATCATGCCTTCCCTTCCCTGACGGTGTGGAACCGGCGAAGGTTGGCCGCCGTCCCGATGTTGTGGGAAACAAGAGGCACACTTACGTCATGAGTGAGCGCATGACGCGGATCCCGACGGCCATCGCAGGGCTCGCACTCGTCGCCGCCACGGCGGTGGCCTGCGGCGACGACGACGGAGACGACACCACCGCGTCGGACCCGACCACGTCGACCACCGCCCCGGCGTCGCCGTCCGCCTCCGACAGCCCGAACGAGTCGTCGTCGCCGAGCGCCACGGAGACGACGAGCCCCGATCCGGTGCCCTCGCCCATCGTCAACAAGGCGGTCAAGGCCGCCATCAAGGACCACTTCCCCGCGCTGATCCCCGCGGGCGTGCCGGCCGGCTGGACCGTCCTGTCCGCGGCGTACGACCCCCAGGGCGGCGGCGTGTGGACCATCGACCTCACGGACCCGAACGGCGCACCGGTCAGCCTGATGCAGTCGACCGCCTCGGCGGCCGACCTGGTCGCCCGGCTGCTCCCCGACGGGCAGCCCGGCGGCACGGTGAAGATCAGCGGCACCGGCAAGTGGACCGCCTACACCGGAACAGCCGCGGCCGCCCTCTCCAAGGACATCGCCGACACCGGCGCGGTCGTGGTCGCCCCCGACGTGAACGTCGCGAGCGACTTCGCCTCGGAGCTGCTCACCGCCGAGGACGCCGGCAACGACGACGGCGGCTGAGACCGCGCCGAATCGCAGTCAGGCTCCAGACTACGTCGACCCGCCCGTTCACACGGGCGGGTCGACGTAGGTCAGGGGAGGTTCAGTCGCCTTCCCAGAACTGTCCGCCGGCGACGGCCGGGTCGCGCTCGACCGTGGTGACCGGACGACGCACCGTCACGTACTGCTTCGCGTAGGAGCCGTCGGCCTGGCGCACCATCCGAGCGACCTTGAAGTCGGTGTACGTCGTGGTGTACGCGTTGCGCGACCACCGGCCGTTGTTCCAGAACGAGTTGAAGTTGCCCAGGTAGCGCTTGGCGTTGGTCCGGCCCTGGATCGTGAAGAACACCTCGTCCTCGGCCGTGCCGAGGCTGGCCCAGTTGGAGGAGCCCGTCAGCACCATGTTGGTGTTGGGGACGCCGTTGTAGGTGCCCTGGATCACGAGGTACTTCTGGTGCGTGTAGTAGTCCAGGATGACGTCGTCCTCACCGTCGTTGTTGAGGTCGAAGTCGTCTTCCGGGTGGTAGTCGAGGCCGGTGGACCGCATCGGGATCCGGCCGCGCGCGGTCGAGGCGCCGAGGATCTGCTTGGTCTTGAAGCCGATCAGCCCGTAGCTCACCCGGAAGTCACAGCCCTGGGCCCACTTGTCGCGGATCGCGGAGGCGAGGTAGTTGCCCCGGGCGCCGCGCATGGTGTGCATGGACAGCACGAGGTGGGTGCGGGTCTGGCCGCCGTTGCCGTCGGGCGTCAGGCACTGGATCTTGCTCAGCATCTCGAGCACCACGTCGCTCTGCTGCGTCGAGGTCTTGGGAAAGATCCAGGTCGTGTACTTGTCGACCGACTCGTCGCAGACCGCGCCCTTCGGCGTACCGCAGAAGCGGATCGGCGGCTGCTTGGTGTTGTAGTCCTTCTTCATGTCCTTGAAGACGTTGACGTACTGGTCGAACAGCACCTCGTTGCCGGACATGAAGTAGCCGTCGTTCCACTGGTGGTAGATGGCGTTGCGGGTCAGGTTGACCGAGCCGACGACCATGACGTTCTTGGACTTGCCGGCCTGGGTGAACGTGTAGAACTTCGAGTGCAGGTTGCGGTACTGGTCGGCGAACGTCCGGCAGCCCTGCTTGCACTTGTAGATGAAGTTCTTGGCGAACCGGTTGGTGCCGAGCACCGCCCGCACCCGCTTCATCGCGTGGGTGTCCTGGTGGTCGTTGAGCAGCATCTGGATCTTCACGCCGCGCTTGTGCGCCGCGATCAGCGCGTCGGCGACTCCCTCACGGTCGAAGGAGTAGACCGCGATCCGGATCGTCGAGCCCTTGGGCGTGTGGCGGATCGTGTCGATGATCCGGCGCTCGATCTTGAAGCGGTCGGCGTTGACGTGGGGGTTGTTGAAGAAGGCGCCCTTGTAGGCCTTCCACTTCGGCCCCGGTTTCGGCTTCTTCTTGTCAGCCGTCGCGGCGGACGCGACGTTGCCGGCCGTGGTCGCCGAGGCCACCTGGGCCAGTGGCGCGGTCGCGTGTGCCGAGGGCACGCCGCCCCACATGGTCAGCACCAGCGCGATCGAGACCGCGCCGGACCCAGCGATAGAGACTCTCTTCACCGACAACCTCTCCCAAGTGATCCGGGTGTGCATACGAACGACGAGGTCACACACCCTCTGTCATGCCGGGCGGGCCGTCGCGGGCGGTGCGACGGACGTCCGCGAGCAAATCCGCGACGAGTGTAGTCGCAGAGGCCAGAAGAGCCTCATTCGACACAGCGTCCGGGCGTGGCCGCGTCGGGAGATCCTCGGGGACGCGCAGGCTCTCGAGGTCACCGACCACCTGGTAGCCGCGCCGCTCGATCATGCGTACGGCGCGGTCGGCGCGCTCCCGGCTGTCAGCGACCTGCTCGTCGTCTGCACCCAGCCTGTCGCCCACCTGGTGGACCAGCAGCCCTTCGGCCAGGTAGCCGCGGATCCAGGTGCCCCGGTCGACGGGCTTGCGGAACGCCGTGAGGTGCGGGTTCACCCGTCGCAGGAGCTCGATCTGGACGACGCCGAGCGCGGGGTTGCGCGGCTCCTCGGGGGCGTCGTACCGGTCGGGGTCGAGGCCGAGCACGCCGGCCAGGTTGCGCCAGTGCTGGTCGCGCGGAGCGCCGGGTCCGGGCATCGGCAGCACGTGCACCTGCTCGGGCGGGACGTGCCGGCCCCAGCGCCTGAGTACGCCGCCGAGGTCCCAGGTCCGCCAGCCGAACTCGGCCTGTCCCCCGAGCCGGTCGCCGCGCATCTCGGCCAGGGGCTTGGTGCCGCCGTTCTTGACGTACTCCGCCCACCCGGAGGTGAGCATGCCGAGGGTGTCGCGGGCGGTGATGACGACGTGCACCTCGGCGGGAGCCAGCGACTCGACCAGCCGGTGCGCCTGGTCGCGGCTCGCGCCACACATGAACTCGTGGGTGAGGATCGCCGGTCCCCTGTGCCGGTTGACGGCCTTGACCAGCCGCTCCAGCGTGCCGGGCGCCTTCGCGTGCCGCTGCTCGAGGTGCGGGCGCTCCTGCAGCTCGAGGGCGGCCCACAGGTGCTCGCGGTGGCCGCGGCCCGGCAGGAGGAACCCGTCGGCGGCGAGGGCCGCCTTCGACCCCCAGAGGACCGACTGGAGGTAGGTGGTCCCGGTCTTGGGCAGACCGATGTGGAGGAAGACCTGCGAAGCCATGGGCGCGTTGCTCAGACGCTCTGGCGGTACTTCTCGAGCAGCTCGGCCAGCTTCTCCTCGTCGCGGGCGGCCACCGGCAGCAGCAGCTCGGTGACGATGTCGGTGAGCTCGGCCAGCCGGATGTTGAGGGCCCGGCACTCCTGGACCTCGGCCTCGAGCCGACGCACGCGGCGGCGCAGGTCGAGCGCCTCCCCCGCCTTCGTCGAGCGCAACCGCTCGGTCAGGCCCTGCTTCGCACCTGGTTTCTCAGCCATCTCCAGCCCTCCATTCCACGACCAGCCGGGCGACCTTCGACGGCTTCGGGGAGTCTGACACCCGGATGTTCTCCCGGTGCACGATCGTCGCACCCGCACGCTCCAGCTCGGCCACCATCTTCCGCGGCCGGCGCCTCTTCACGTGCAGGTCCTTGGCGTAGCCGTCGTCGCCGAACCGGGCGAGGAACTCCAGGTGGAGCTGGCCACCGCCCTCGCCGGCCAGCGCCATCCGGGCCAGCCGCCACAGATTCTCCCGGGCCTGGGCGTCCAGGGTGTCGACCAGGTGGCGCGCCACCAGCAGCCGGGGTCCGGGGCGTCGGGCCAGCTCGGCACCGGCCGGCAGGACGTCGCGCAGCTCGAGGAAGTTGCAGCGCCAGAAGTCGGCGCCGGGCAGGTCGAGGGCCGCGGCCGCGGCGAAGGACCGTGGCTGGAAGTCCAGACCCACCGAGGGCACGCCCCGCCCCGCCATCCACAGCACGTCGGACCCGCGGCCACAGCCGAGGTCGACGTACGACGCCGCGGCCGGCACGCGCTCGGCGGCGAAGGCCAGGAGGGGCGACGGCTCGGTGGGCAGTGGGCGCTGCTTGCGCGAGTAGACCCGGTCCCACTTGGCCCGTCCGACCCGAAGCCCACGGAACCAGCCGTTGAGCCGGCGCACGGTCGGGGTCGGCGGCGCGAAGTGGAACGCCGGGTCCGGCACTCGCCACGAGGCGCCGTACATCGCCGCCAGCACCCGGTCCGGGTCGGCCGGAGCGGGGAAGGTGCGGCCCTCGAGCGTGGTGGTGCCGAGCGGGTGGATCCAGGACTCCTCGAACGGCTCGCGGATCTCACCCATCAGGTGCAGGTAGCCGTCCATGAAGAAGCCCCCGAAGACGTCGAGGCCACGGACCACCCCGTCGCCCTCGTCGACGTCGATCTTGAAGGCGAGCGCCGAGTAACGGGTGATGTGGTAGCCGTGCTCCACCAGCTGGCGCTGCACACGGAACGACTCGCGGATCACGTCCACGGGGTGGGTGTGGCGGCTGACGTAGGCGACGTCGGCGTCGGCGTCGGCGCCGATCACCTTGCCATCGCGGTGGGCGCCGAGCAGCGTGCCCCACGCCAGGAACGCCTCGATGCCGACGTCCGCGAGGGCGCGGATCACCTCGTCGGTCGCGTCGAGGAGTGGTTGGAGCTCCTCGGAGCTGCGGCTCTCGAAGGCGACGACCCGCTTCAGGTACTTGTCCAGGCTGATCGGCTGGCCGTTCCGGTTGACGACCTCGACCCGGCCCTTGCCGGTGCCGAAGGTGACCTCCTGCCGGAACAGCTCGGCGCCGGTCTGGGTGACCACCACCCGCACCTCGGCGGTGCCGTCGAGGAACTCGCGCAGCGTCTTGGGCCAGGCGAAGAACCAGCCCCGCCCGTCCTGGATGCCGTCACGCTGCAGCCAGAAGGAGAGGATCCGCCGGCCGTCGAAGAAGACGTCGAGCACGGCTTCCTGTCGCGACCGGGCCCGGACGCCGTCGGCGTCCACGCTCACGTCACGCACTCGATCACCGAAACCCACGGGCCGCGACTCTAGTTCCTTTCGACCCACCCAACCGATTTCGTGCCCACCGCGTCCCCATGATGAGGTGACCCCTCAACGACGACCTGTCCGACGACGAACGACTTGGGTTCGGGTGCACATTTCTCTGGTTCGCAAGATGTCAGTGCTCGCGGTGGCGGCAACAGGCCTGGTCCTGGCTCTGGTCATGACCCTCGTGGCCTCCGGAGCCTCCGGCAACGCCGCCGAGCAAAAACCGCGCAAGAAGGCGGTTTCGCACGCGCCGAAGGTCGGGGCGCACTGGGTGCCCGGCCGCACCAAGGCCGGGCTCGCCAAGATCAAGCGGCAGGCCACACGGCGCGCGGCACACCAGGGCGCGCGTTTCCGGTCCTACAACGACCGGATCCTGGGCGCCCAGCCGGTGCTGTCCTACCGCGGGGTCGCCGACCCCACGGTGGCGCGGTACGCCGGCGGCTGGGTCGCCGTCTCGACCGGTCCCGGTGCGCCTCGGGCCTACGCCCCGCAACCGGGCGGCCCGTGGCAGAACATCCCGTCCGCGCTGACGGTGCAGCCCAGCTGGGCGATCAGCGGTCGCTACTGGGCCTCCGACCTGGTCGAGGTCAACGGCCTGTGGCTGCTCTACTTCTCCGCCGAGGTGGCCGGGCTCGGCCTGGACGGGCGCTGCATCGGCGTCGCCACGGCCACCGACCCGACCGGGGCTTTCGTCCCCGACGAGAAGCCGCTGGTCTGCCCGAGGCAGGCGGTCTCGCCTCCGGCGTACGACAAGATCAAGCGTCGCCCGCACGGCATGCCCCGGGGCGGGGTCATCGACCCCGACTACTTCAAGGACAAGCGCGGGCACCACTACCTGCTCTACCGCACCCAGGGCACCCCGTCGTCCATCCGCCTGGTCGAGCTGCCCGGCAGTGGCCGTCCGGAGGGCAACACGCGCAGCACCGAGCTGGTGCGCCGCAGTGGCGTGATCGAGAACCCGACGATGGCGCGCCGAGGGCGGCAGTACGTGCTTCTCACCTCCGAGGGCGACTTCGGTGAGTGCAGCTACAAGACCACCTTCCGCCGCTCCGTGAAGCTCACCGACTGGTCGAAGGCCGAGCGGCAGGTGCTGGTGGACAGCAAGAAGAGCGGCCTCTGCGGTGCCGGTGGCGCCGACATGGGCCGCGGACCCAGCGGCGAGCCGCTGCTGTTCTTCCACGCGTGGACCTGCCCCCAGCTGGGCGGCAACTGCCCGGGCGGGCACAACTACGACCGCGACAACCTGTACGACGCGCGACGCTCGCTGTTCGTCGGCGTGCTGAGGTTCACCAGCCGGCAGTCACCGCGCATCAGCGCGTACGTGACGCCGATCCTGCCGCCGCCTCCGCCGCCGCCGACCGCCACGCCGACACCGTCGCCGTCCGACACGATCACCCCGAAGCCCAAGTCTCAGCGGCCTGAGCGGGACGTCATACGGGCAGAGCACCCGTCTCCTCGAGACGCATGACGTTGTGGCGGCCGCGCACGCGGCGGCGGGCACCACCGACGAGGCCTGCTAGTTGTCCGAGTCCTCGGAGCTGCCGTCCGACGGCTCGTCACCCTCGTCGCCGCCGAGCGGCTCCTCGGGGATGTAGGCCTCGGCGTAGATGAACGGGTGGTCGCTGACCCGGCCGATGATTCCCTGGCTCTGGCTCACGAAGTCGGAGAACTCCATGCCCGAGCCGAAGATCCAGTCGACGTCCATGCGGTCGGGGGTGTCGCAGCCGCCGCTGTAGCCACCGCCGTTGGCGGCGACCATGTCGGTGTTGCCGACGATCGGGCAGAAGACCTCGGCGCGGTCGTTGTAGTCGCCGGTGAACACGACGGGCGTGCCGTCGGCGGCGAGCTCGTTGGCGAGCCGGGTCTCGATGCCGACCGCGACCCCGCGCCAGCGGGCGTTGTTGCCGTGGTTGGGCGTGGACGCCGGGTTGTGGGTGTTGAAGAACCACACCTGGCGGCCCGACTCGATGTTCTCGAGCTTGATGACCGGGCGCCGGATCATGTCGCCGCCGAAGTAGGGGATCGCGATGCTGTTGGCCTCCACGAGCTTCCACACGTCGGTGCGCCAGGCGATCGAGTCGCGGATCGAGCCCCGGTCGAGGGAGGGGCCGGGGTAGACGTCCCAGCGCGAGCCGGCCAGCGACCGGAACCGGCCGTACTGGACCTCCTCGAACTCCTGGAAGCCGATCACGTCGAGGTCTGCCTGGCTGATCAGCGAGTAGGCCATCCCCATCCGCGTCGCGCCCGACGAGTAGCCCTTCTTGTTGCCGCCGACCGCCGCCGTGTGGGAGCTGCCGAGCACGTTGAAAGTGCCGACGCGGAAGGTCGTCTCGTCGGCGAGGCCCCGGCGCAGCCAGGCCAGCGACCGCTTCAGCTTCTTGGCGTCCTTGACGTTCTGCGGGGGCACGTCGGTGACGACCTCGGTGGGTTCGTCGCTGGGCGTCGAGGCGACGTCCTCGGTGCCCTCGTCGTCTGCCGACGCGTCGACGTCAGGGCTTTTCGCCGCAGCGCCCACGTCGGCGGCGACCTGTCCGGCGTCGTTGCCGTCGTCGCGGGAGCCGATCTTGCCGGTCGCTCCGCCCACGAAGAGGGTCACGAAGGCGAGGACGAGGATCGTGGTCGCGATCACCTTGAGGTGGCCGAGGCGTTGGGAGCGCGGCATCGCGTGTTTGGACACGGACCCCTCCCAAGTGCCTGGCTGCGGAGACCCGGCCGGGCCCCGCATGACGAAATCCTGCCTAGCGAGGGTACCCCGCGAGCGCGGGCCCCATCCCATTGTTGACGGTTCTGCGCCCGGCTCCGTTCCCTCGTCGCGAGGTCCTCCCCCGGTAGCGTGGCGCGAGTGAGCACGGCTCCTGCGCGCGTGTACGCCGCCCGCCTGGTCGGCCTGCCCATCTTCGACCCCCAAGGGGATCAGGTGGGCAAGGTGCGCGACCTCGTGGTGGCGATCCGTTCGGAGAGCAGCCAGCCTCGCGTGCTGGGGATGGTGGGCGAGGTGTTCGGGCGGCGGCGGATCTTCGTGCCGATGACCAGGGTGACCAACATCGACAGCGGGCAGGTCTACACGACCGGTCTGCTCAACATGCGCCGGTTCGAGCAGCGCTCGACCGAGACCCTGGTGATGGGCGAGCTCCTCGACCGCAAGGTCACCATCACCACCACCGGGATCAACGGCACCGTCTACGACGTGGCGATGGAGCAGGCCCGCAACCGCGACTGGGTGCTCAGCCGAGTGGCCGTCCAGGAGCCCGCCAAGGCGCTGCGCCGGCGCGGCCAGACCCACGTGGTCGAGTGGAGCGAGGTGACCGGCCTCGCCCGGCCCGAGCCCACCCAGGGCGCGACGCGGCTGCTGCACGCGCTCAACGAGCTGCGCCCGGCCGACGCCGCCAGCGTGATCCACGACCTGCCACCGGAGCGGCGGTCGGCCGTCGTGGCCGCGCTCACCGACGAGCGGCTCGCCGACGTGCTGGAGGAGCTGCCCGAGGAGGACCAGGTCGAGATCCTGGGCTTCCTGGCCGACGAGCGCGCCGCCGACGTGCTCGAGGAGATGGACCCCGACGACGCCGCCGACCTGATCGCCGAGCTCCCCCGGAGACCGCCGAGGTGCTGCTCCAGCTCATGGAGCCGGGCGAGGCCGAGGACGTCAAGCGGCTGATGTCGTACGTCGAGAACACGGCCGGCGCGATGATGACCTCCGAGCCGGTGATCCTGGGCCCCGACGCCACCGTCGCGGACGCGCTGGCCCACGTGCGCAACCCCGACCTCACACCGGCGCTGGCCGCGCTCGTCTACGTCTGCCGACCACCCCTGGAGACGCCGACCGGCCGGTTCCTCGGCGTCGCGCACATCCAGCGGCTGCTCCGTGAGCCACCGTCGACGCTCGTGGCCGGGGCGCTCGACGAGTCCATGGAGAGCCTGCGCTCCGAGGCGACGATCGACGAGGTCGCGGCCCACCTGGCGACGTACAACCTCGTCGCGGCGCCGGTCGTCGACGAGAACGGCCACCTGCTCGGCGCGGTGACGGTCGACGACCTGCTCGACCACATGCTCCCGGAGAACTGGCGCGACCGGGCGGTGCGCAGTGGCTGAGTCCCGCCCCGAGGTCCGGGCCCGCCGCGCCCGGCTCGACACGCCGCGCGAGGCCCGGCGCCAGCTGGTCCGGCGCCCCACCTACGACTCGGACATGTTCGGCGTCTTCGCCGAGCAGTTCGCGCGGTTCATGGGGACCGCGAGGTTCCTCATCTACATGACGATGTTCGTCCTCATCTGGGTCGTGTGGAACCTCGTGGGGCCCGAGGACCTGCGCTGGGACGACTACCCGTTCATCTTCCTGACTCTCATGCTCAGCCTGCAGGCGTCGTACGCCGCCCCGCTGATCCTGCTCGCCCAGAACCGGCAGGAGGCCCGCGACCGGGTGATCGCCGAGCAGGACCGGCAGGCGGACGCCCGGGCGCACGCGGACATGGAGTTCCTCGCCCGCGAGGTCGCGTCGCTGCGGATGTCCGTCGGCGAGGTCGCCACCCGCGACTACCTGCGATCGGAGCTGCGCTCGCTGCTCAGCGACCTCGATGAGCGATCCGGCAGGGCCGACCGCTCCGAAGACCAGGACGAGGGCACCGCGAGCTGACCGAGGGTGCCCCGACTACCCTTGGAGCACCATGAGCAGTCCCCTCCTCGAGCAGGTCCACGCGGCCCTCGCCACGGTCAACGACCCCGAGATCAAGCGACCGATCACCGACATCGGGATGGTCGACTCCGTCGAGGTCGACGGCCCGGGCGTGGTCAGGCTCACCGTGCTGCTGACCGTGGCCGGCTGCCCCATGAAGGACACGATCACCCGCGACGTCAACGCCGCGGTGCGCGCGGTCCCCGGTGTCACCGACGTGGACCTCACGCTGGGCGTGATGAGCGCCGAGCAGCGCGGTGGGCTCAAGGACCTCCTCAGCGACGGCAAGGCGCAGCGCGACATCCAGTTCTCGCAGCCCGGCTCGCTGACCAAGGTGTTCGCTATCGCCTCCGGCAAGGGCGGTGTCGGCAAGTCGTCCGTCACGGTCAACCTCGCGCTGGCCATGGCCGGCCAGGGCCTCAAGGTCGGAGTCGTCGACGCCGACATCTACGGCCACTCGGTGCCCGCGATGCTGGGTGTCGCGGACGCCAAGCCCACCCAGGTCGAGGACCTGATCATGCCGGTGCCGACCGAGTCGGGCGTCTCGGTGATCTCGATCGGCATGCTGAAGCCGCGCCGCGACCAGGTGGTCGCGTGGCGCGGGCCGATGCTCGACCGGGCCCTGGTCCAGATGCTCTCCGACGTCTACTGGGGTGACCTCGACGTCCTGCTCCTCGACCTGCCGCCCGGCACTGGTGACGTCGCGATCTCCCTCGGCCAGCACCTGCCCGGCGCCGAGGTCGTCGTGGTCACGACGCCTCAGGAGGCTGCGGCCGAGGTGGCCGAGCGCGCCGGGACGATGGCCTCGATGATGCACCAGCGCGTCGTCGGGGTCGTCGAGAACATGTCCTACCTGCCCTGCCCCCACTGCACCGCTTCCGGTGAGGACCACCGGCTCGAGGTGTTCGGCTCGGGCGGCGGTGATCGGGTGGCGGCGACGCTGTCCCAGCGGTTCGGCTACGACGTACCCGTCCTCGGCCGCATCCCCCTGGACCTGCTGCTGCGCGAGGGCGGAGACGCCGGCACGCCGATCGTCGAGTCCCACCCGGACTCCCCGTCAGCCGTCGTGCTGCGCTCGGTCGCCGACGCGCTCGCCGGGCGCAACCGCGGCCTGGCCGGCATGCAGCTCGGGCTCACGCCCGCCGGCCGGCTGTAGCACGTCGTGTTCGGAGTCGGCCTGCCCGAGTTCGCCGTCATCATCCTGGTGGCCGTCCTCGTCTTCGGCCCGGACCGGCTCCCCGACCTGGCTCGTCAGGCCGGCCAGATGGTGCGCAAGGCGCGCAAGTTCGCCGACGCCGCCCGCGACGAGCTGCGCGAGGAGCTGGGCCCGGAGTACGCCGATCTCGAGCTGCGCGACCTCGACCCGCGCACCATCGTCCGCAAGCACATCATCGAGGCGATGAACGACGCCGAGGACGACGCCCGCCCCAAGCGCAAGGGCCTGCGGCCGCTCAAGGACGGCGAGCTCCCGCCGTACGACCTCGAGGCCACCTGACTTTCTTGATGTCCCTGTCGCATCCGACGCCGCTCGTTCGTGGAGTAGGTGAAGGAGGCGATCAGCCATGTGGGACACCGTCCAGACCAACCAGCACCACCTCTCGCACGACCTGCCCTGCCCGCGCTGCGGCCACGCCGTGCACACCTACCTCGCGTGCGGCGACACCTGCGCGTGCGAGCCCGTCGTGATGCCGGGCGCCGTCACCCTCGCCGCCGCGTGAGCCCGCGGGCCGCCGCAGAGCGGGTCAGCCCTGGGCGCCCACCGAGCGCCAGTAGCTGTTGAGCGCGCCGTTCGTCTTGACGAACCACACGATCGCGCCGATCAGAGGCAGGAGGATCCACACTCCGGTGACGGCGCTGACCGGCTTGGCCTGGCCCCGGCGCTCGTAGAGGCCGCCGACCTCGTGGGCGGTGAGGAACGGCAGCACGAACCCCACGAAGATCGCGAGGATCAGTGCGACGGCACCGCCGATGCCGGTGCCGGAGTGCTGCTTCATCTCCTCGTGGGTCTTGTAGTACCAGTACCAGGTGTAGATGCCGAGGGTCACGATCGTCAGCAGGATGCAGGTCCCGGTGCTCCGGACCTCGCCGATCGGCGCCGTGGCGGTGGCCGTGGCCGGCTGGTCGGCGTACGCCGGGGCGGGCACCGCGCCGGCGGGCGGCGGAGGCGGTGGCACGACGTCGGGCTGCTGCGCGAGGTCGGGTTGCTGGGCGGGAGCGGGGTCGTTGGCCTCGTTCATGTGCGGAGGCTAACCCGGGCGGGCCCGGTGCGTTCGGAGGTCGGAGTAAGTCACGTGGTCGCCCGGAAAGAGGTGCCCGACGTACCAGCCCGGAAGGCCGGGCCGGCCGAAGCGCCGCGGCACCGTCGTCGAGCGCGTGTGGACTGCGTCGGTCCAGGGTGGCTCGGGCTCGCGGCCGGGCAGCCAGACCTTGAAGGCGACCCGGCGGCCATCGGCGCGCAGGCAGACGCGCCACGGGAAGGGCAGCAGCCGCAGCTCCGAGGAGACGACGGGACTGAGGTCGAACTGGCCGAGGGAACGCCACGGATCACCAGGGCGTCGGGTGTCCCACGTCAGCAGGTTGAAGATCCAGACGTAATTGGCGTAGGTGTTCTTGGTGAGCGTGATCGCCTGCCTGCGCTCCCCCGGTCCCACGCGGAACCGGACCGCCAGCCCCTCCTGGTCGACGTCACGCGACTGGTCGACCCAGGTCGCGCAGACGCTGTGGTCCCGCGACGGGCGTGCGCCGGCCTCGACGAGGATCTCGCGACGGTTCCAGTCGTAGGTCATCCCGTTGCTCGGGGGCCTGGCCCGGATCGTCACCTCGCTCCCCGGTCCGCTCCGCACGACGTACCGCTCCGGGCCTGGGGTCAGGGTCTCCCGGGTGAGGGCCGGCGCAGCGATCCCCGCCTGCGCCGACAGCGGGAGCAGCAGCACCGCTGCCGCCCCGGCCACCAGGACCCTCCGCGACCGCACGTCAGCCTCGAGACTGCACGGCGGCGAGATGATCGAGCGCGACCAGCACCAGCCGGCCGCCCTCCCCGGTGGCGAGCTCGACGAAGTCGGCGCCGACCCGCACGACCGAGCCCTCGTGGCGGTGACCGTCGGTGAGGTGCAGCGAGCAGGGCTCGGCGGCCTCGGCGAGCCGGCGCAGGGCGGCGCCCAGGCCGAGCCGGGCGACCGGGGGCCAGGCCAGCTCGGGGACGGCGCGGTCGGTCCCGCCGAGCGCCGCCGTGACCGCGTCGAGACGGACCACCCAGTCCTGGCCGGCACCGCTGAGCAGGCACCACCCGGTCCCGACCCGGGCCAGGCGACCCGAGACGGCACCGACGCCGACCAGCTCGAGGGTGACCTCGCAGTCGACCGCCGCCATGAGACGGGCGGCCAGCGTGACGGACTGGTACTCGGCGCGACTGCGGTCGGCCAGCTCCGGTGCCCGCTCGGCGGCGTACAGCGCGCCGGCCTGACCCTCGAGGTCGTCGAGGTAGGCGAAGAGCTCCTCCTCCCAGGACATGTGCAGACCTTGCCACGTGCGCCCAGAGGGCTGTGGAGAGCCCCTTGACGGTCGCATCAAACAAGCGTTGAGTGAAGTAAACAGAAGCAAATGCAAGGAAACTCTCGGGATGAACGTTTCGGCGGCCAGCAGGCCGCGCTGCCTGGCCGTGGCGACCGGCCTCACCGCGACCCTGTGGGGGGCGGCCGCGGTGCTGGTCCGCCTCGTCGCGGCCGGGCGGCCGGTCACGCCGGACGACCTCCTGGTCCGGCTCTGCCTGGGCGCGCTGGTCGTGGCCACGGTGTGGGCCTGGCTGCAGGCCATGGCCGGGGTGGCCGACGCGTGGCGCGGGACGACGTGGGTCCGGCGCGCGGGCGTACGCCGCCTGGTGCTGGCCGCGTGCGGGATGGCGCTGGCCGGCGCGCTCACCGTGCCGGCCCACGCCGCCACCGGCGACGACCCGCTCTCCGGGCTGCCGCTCCCCGAGCGGGCCGAGGGCCGGGCACACCCGAGACCGCCGGCCGTCGTCGTACGACCCGGCGACACGCTCTGGGCGCTCGCCGAGCACGACCTTCCCGCGCCGGCGACCGACCGGCAGGTGACGGCGCGGTGGCACTCCGTCTACCGCCGCAACCGCGGCGTCATCGGCCCCGATCCCGACCTGATCCGGCCCGGCCAGGTCCTGAGGCTCACGAAGGAGAAGAAATGACGGTCACACCGATCCGCGTCCCGGTCGCCTCCGTGCAGGGCACCCTGGCGCTCGACCTGAGCCCGCGCTACGCGCCGCCGGAGCTTCCCGAGCTGAGGCCCTCGCGCGCGGTCGCCGACGTCGTCGCCATCGACCCGGCCCACCGCGGCCGGCTCGAGCAGTGGGTGCACCGGTTCGTGCAGGCGAGCGTCGAGATCGTCGGCGGCGACCGGCCCGCGAGCCAGCTGCTGCGGTGGACCACCGGCCGGGTCTACGCCGACCTGCACCGCCGGGCGGTGCTCGTGGGCCGGGCCGGCGGGCACCAACCAGGAGTGGGCCGGGTGCAGCCCGTCCGGCCGCACGTGGTGAGCGTGCACGCGAGCTTCGTCAGCCCGACCGTCGCCGAGGCCAGCGCCCGGGTGCGCTACGGCGTACGCTCCCGGGCCCTGGCGCTGCGCTTCGAGAAGCGCAAGGACCGGTGGCTCTGCACGGCGATGGAGTTCGCGTAGGGCTACGCGAACGACCGCACCCAGGTGGCCTCGCCGGAGTCGAGCGCCAGCTCGCCGTCGGCCGCCGCAGCGGCCTCCGGGTCGTGGGTGGCCAGCACGACGACGGCACCCCGGTCGGCGGCGGCCCGCAGCGCGGTCAGCACCACCTCGCGATTGCGACCGTCGAGGTCACTGGTCGGCTCGTCGGCCAGCAGCACCGACGCCCAGCCGGCCAGCGCCCGCGCCACCGCGACGCGCTGCTGCTGCCCACCCGACAGCTCCTCGACCAGGTGCTCGGCCCACTCCTCCAGCCCGACGACCTCGAGGGCCTCCCGGGCCTGGGCATCCGCATCCTCGGCCGTCACGCCGGAGTCGAGCAGGGGCACCACGATGTTCTCGTAGGCCGTCAGCACGGCAGCCAGCCCGTTGCCCTGCGGCACCAGGGCGATGCCTCGCGCGGCCGCCTCGGGCCGCGGGCCGACCGGAGTGCCGTCGACCAGGACGGTGCCCCGGTCGGGCTCGAGCGCGCCGGCCATCAGCCACAGCAGCGAGGTCTTGCCCGCTCCCGACGGTCCGGTGACGGCGAGCATCCGCCCGGCGGACACGGTCAGGGACAGCGGTGCGACGGCCACCAGTCCGCCGTACCGCACCTCGACCGCCTCGAGCTCCAGCTGACTGCTTTTCGGGGTGGCACTCATGGCTGGTCCCCTTCGACGCGGAGGCGGTACTCGCCGTCCTCGAGCACCAGCCGCACCAGGGTCCCGGGCGGCAGGAGCTCGAGGGAGTGCGCCGGGAGCGGAAGGAAGCCGTCGGCGGTGACCACGGCGAACTCCTCGCCCGAGCGGCCCTCGCCGCCGATCCGGCCGTCGCGGATCGTCACCGTCCTCGGCATCCAGCGCGCGACGTCGCGGTCGTGGGTGACCACCACCACGGTCGTGCCGAGCTCGCGGTTGACCTTGGCCAGCGCCGCCAGCACCCGGTCCCTGGCCTCGTGGTCCAGCCGGCTGGTCGGCTCGTCGGCGAGCAGGAGACCCGGCCCGGTCGAGAGGACGACGGCCAGGGTGACCAGCTGCAGCTGACCCGGGGTGAGTCGGCCGAGGTGCTCGTCGCCGTGGTCGGCGAGGCCGACCATGCTGAGCAGGGTCGGCGCGGACGGGCGCCGCTCGCCGTCGGGGTCCTGCGCTCGCGCGGCCTGCTGGGCGAACTCGATGTTCTGGTTGGGCGTGAGGAACGGCAGCAGGTTGCGGCCCGCTCCCTGCAGCATCAGCGACACGTCGGTCGCGTGCAGGCTGTCCAGCTCGCGCTGGGTCGCGCTGGTGAGGTCGAGGTCGCCGACGAACACGTTGCCCGCGGTCGGCCGGAACAGTCCTGCGAGCAGCGAGAGCAGCGTGGACTTCCCGGCGCCGGACGGACCGAGCAGGGCGATCATCTCGCCGGTGTGCACGGTGAGGTCGACGCCGGACAGCGCCGCCACGTCGCGGCCCCCGCCGCGGTAGACGTGCACGAGCCCGCGCGTGCGGACAGGGAGTCCGCGCGGGGCGACCACCGCCGGGGCCAGGCTCAGCTCGGTGGTCATCACACGACCTCGCGGATCCGGTTCAGAGGCGCGCGGCGCGCGGTCCACCGCGACGCGGCCACGGCGACCGCGGTGAGCAGCACCGTGCCGACCAGCGACCCGACGAGCACCACACCCCACTGGGTCGAGAAGTCGGTCGTGTCGACCGCCGGCGGATCGGTGAACTGGCGCAGGCCGGACAGCGCCAGCACCGCGGCCACGAGCCCGCAGCCGGCTCCGGCCACCGCACCCACCAGCACGACAGGCAGCTGGCCCAGCAGCTCCAGGCGCCGCAGCGAGCGGCTGGGCAGTCCGGTCATCCGCAGCGCCGCGAGGTCGGTGGCGCGGGCCCGCCAGGTCGTCGCGGTGGCCACCAGCATGACGAGCATCGCGACCAGGACGGCGGCCCCGCCGACGAGCACCGACAGCGCCAGGCTCCACGCCGCGGGCGAGGCGTCGAGCTCCGCGCGGACGTCGGCGACGGTGGTGACCTCGTCCGGCGTGGCCCCTCGCTTCTTGAGCTCGGTCTCGGCGCGAGACAGGGCGGCGGCGTCATCCGACCACACCTCGACGGTGACGTTGCCGGTGGGAGTCTCCGGTCGGCGCAGCATCCCCTCCAGGTCCACGACCCGCGCGCCGGGCGGGGAGCCCGGCACCCTGGGCAGGGTGCCGACCGCCAGCAGGTCGACCTGTCCCCCGGTCCCCTGCGCGGTGAAGATGCCGGTCTCGCTGCCGCTCACCAGGGCCGGGACCGGGTCCGGCAGCCACGCGCTGAGCATCGGCGGTGGCAGGCTGACGGTGGTCGACACGGTCACGGCGAGGTTGCCGGCCGGGTCGGCATCGGGGGTCACCGAGGAGTCCTCGTCGACCTGCCGCCGCCAGGCGGCCGGCGACCCCAGCGAGGCCGGCTGCCCGTCCACGGTCAGGTCGCGCAGCACCATGGTGCCCCTGAGCCGCGCACCGATCGGCGACGAGACCGCGATGCCGGTGACCACGCAGCCCGCGGCGCAGGGCACGGGCGCGCTGAACGCCGCGGACCCGTCGCCGAGGGCGATGGCGGAGAGCTCTGCGGTGAGGGTGCTGTGGTCGGAATCGAGCACGCGAAGGCTGAGCGACAGGTCGTCGACACGGTCCTTGCCCGGCCCGGAGAGCTTGACGCCACCGGAGGCCAGCGTGCCGGTGAGGGTCTCGCCGGTGAGCGTGACCGGGTCGACGACGGGCGCAGCGATGGCGCCCCAGTCACCACGACCGGGCCGCGACAGCGGGAAGTAGGCCACCCGGGGGAAAGCGGTGCTGTCCACGGCCACGGTGGGCGCCGTGGTCGTCCCGTTGTTGGTGGTGGTCACGACGGGGGTCAGGTGCTCGTGCTCCGGATCGGCCGCCTCCAGCGCTTCGAGAACCTCGTTGAGCTGCCCGCTGCCTTGCAGACTGAGCGAGTACGGCGCGCCGTTCAGCTGTTCGGCGGCGTTCTGACGGTTGTGCTGACCGGTGACCATCGCGTCGACGCAGAAGGCGAGAAGGGCAGTGGCCACGACCACCATCACCAGGACCCGGCGCGCTGCCGGCCGGCGTACGGCGGTGATGATCCCGACGGCGGCCACGGAACGGCCGCGACGCAGCAGTCTCCGAGAGACGTAGGTCGTCGCGGGCGCCAGTCCCCGCCCGAGGAGCAGACCCACGGCGACGGCGAGCAGGGTCGGGGCGAGGGTGGCCAGCGGCCCCTCGAGGTTTCCGGTCAGGAGCACGGCCACCGCACTGAGCGAGAACACGGTGATCGCGACCTCGGCCACGCCCACCGCGCCGGGGCGGCGCGTCGGCACCGCACGGAGCAGTGAGTCGACGGGCTCGCGCACCGCCCTCCGGGCCGCCGCGAGCACGACCGCCAGCACCGCCACCGCGGCCGCCAGAGCAGCCAGCAGGAAGCCGCCGGGCACTTCGATCGGCACCGACACCGGGAAGACGACCTTCGCCACCAAGGCCGTCACGAACGGCGACGCCAGCACCCCCACCGCTACGCCGAGCAGCGTGAGCGGGAGCAGCTCCGACAGGAGGTACGACGCCGCGCCCCGGCGACCACGTCCGCGAAGCCTGGCCAGCGCGAGCTCGGCCCGCCTGTCGTCGGTGGCTGCGACCAGCACCATCCAGAGCACCACCGCCACCAGGATCAGCAGCTGCGCGATCAGGACCACGACCGTCGTCCGGCCCTGCTCGCTGCCGGTGGCGACGCGCTCGCTCAGGTCGGGCAGGTCCGTCGAGAGGACGACCTCGTTGCCGGCGCTCTCCGCCATCTGCTGCCGGACCCGGTCGACGACCGGCCCGATCCGCAGGAGGGAGTCGTGGTCGACACTGTCGGTGTCCAGCGGCCACACCACGGTGCTCGAGACCTGGTACCAGACCGCCAGTCCACCGCTCCGCGACATGCTCTCCGGGGAGGTGACCCAGTCGTCGGTGGCGAAGCCGACGTCCGGGATCACGGTCCCGGCCCGCTCGGTGAGCGGGGCGGCGAACCAGTCGGTGTCCGCGGCCGGCGGCTCGTAGACGCCGACCAGCGTCACCGTGCCTTCGCCCGGTACGTCGGTCGCCCCGCTGTTGAGTCGCTCGAGGACGTCGACCTTGCTGCCCACGGTCCAGCCGTTCGTCTCCAGGTCGGCGGTGCTCACCATCACCTCACCTGCCTGGGTCGGGCAGCTGCCTTCCACCACCTCGAGGTGCTGGCAGGACCCGTCAGTCGCGTAGAGGCGGGTGACGACCTCGAAGGTCTCGTTCGGGAGCGGGGCGCTGATGGACACGGCGCGCGAGACGACCGGGGCGTCGAAGTAGCGGTCGAGCCGGGCGGGGAACATGCCCTCGACCTCGGTGGCGCTGCGGTCGCGGGAGTCGAGTCGGATCGCCCGCTGCTCCGGCGACGCGTTCGCGAGCACGGAGCCGGCCAGTGCCTGCTCCATCGCCCGCTGGTAGAGCGGGCCCAGGCACAGGCAGGTGGTGAGCAGCGCGGCCAGCGAGATCAACGAGATCGCCTGAAGTCGGCGGTGGCGCACCCGGCTCCACACACCGACCTCCTCCCCTGCGCATCGACTGCAGGGAGGTTAGTTCCCAAGAGTCACGGTATGGACACGGGTCGGTCTCCGCGCGACAACGGCGCCCTGACCGAAGGGGTCGGGGCGCCGTCGCGTGTCGCTGGCTCGGGCGGGTCAGCCGCCGGCGGCGCGGGCGGTGAGCCCGGTGGGTCCGCCGGGACGGCCGTGGCACATCTTGTACTTCTTGCCGGAGCCGCAGGGGCACTGCGCGTTGCGGCCGACCTTGGCGAACGGGTCGTCGGCCGTGGTGACCGTGCTGCCCTTGACCTCCGCCTCGCCGTCCTCAGAGGGGGCGGAGTAGGACAGCTTCTGCGGCTGCCGACTCTGCTGGAGCCCCCTCGCCTTGATCTGGGGGGTGCGGACGAACGCCGCGGCCGGGGACTCGAGCTCCTCGTTGGGCTGCTCGGCCGGGCCGGAGGCGATCCTCGGGTCGTCGGCGTCGACCTCGTCGTCGGAACCGGACGGCGGGATGTCGCCGATCACGCGCCGCATCGGCTCCTCGATCTCGAGCTCCTCCTCGCCGTCGCCGTCCTCGTCCTCGGTGGAGACCTCGAGGTTGAACAGGAAGCCGACCGACTCCTCCTTGATGCCGTCCATCATCGTGGCGAACATCTCGAAGCCCTCGCGCTGGTATTCGACCAAGGGGTCGCGCTGGGAGTACGCGCGCAGGTAGATGCCCTCGCGCAGGTAGTCCATCTCGTAGAGGTGCTCGCGCCACTTGCGGTCGAGCACGGACAGCAGCACCCGCCGCTCCAGCTCGCGCATGACCTCCTCGCCCACCTCGCCCTCACGGGTGTCGTAGGCCGCCTGCGCGTCCTTCTGGAGCTCCGTGATCAGCTCGTCCCTGTCGACGTTGGCGGCGCCGCCGTGGTCCTCCACGACCTGCTGGAGGTCGAGCGAGACCGGCCAGATCTGCTTGAGGTCGACCCACAGCTGCTCGAGGTCCCACTCCTCGGCGAACTCCTGGGTGGCGCCCGTGACGACTCCGACGACGACGTCGTCGATGAAGGTGCGGACCTGCTCCTCGATGTCGGCGCCCTCGAGCACCTCGCGGCGCTCGCTGTAGATCACCTTGCGCTGGCGGTCCATGACGTCGTCGTACTTCAGGACGTTCTTGCGGGACTCGAAGTTCTGCGACTCGACCTGGCCCTGGGCGCTGGCGATCGCGTTGGTGACCCGCTTGTTCTCGATCGGGACGTCGTCGGGGATCTTGAGGACCTGGAGCACCCGGTCGACCCAGTCGGACTTGAAGAGCCTCATCAGCTCGTCCTGGAGTGAGAGGTAGAACCGCGACTCGCCGGGGTCACCCTGGCGACCGGACCGGCCGCGGAGCTGGTTGTCGATCCGCCGCGACTCGTGGCGCTCGGTGCCGACCACGTAGAGGCCTCCGAGGTCGCGCACCTCGTCGTGGTCGCGGGCGACCTGCTCCTTGACCTTGTCGAGCGTGCCCTGCCAGGCCGCTTCGTACTCCTCGGCGTGCTCCACCGGGTCGAGGCCGCGGCCCCGCAGCTCCTGGTCGGCCAGGAACTCCACCGAGCCGCCCAGCATGATGTCGGTGCCTCGGCCGGCCATGTTGGTGGCCACCGTGACGGCGCCCCTGTGACCGGCCATCGCGACGACCTTGGCCTCATCGGCGTGCTGCTTGGCGTTGAGCACCGAGTGGGGAACGCCGAGCTTGGTCAGCTTCTGGGAGAGGTGCTCGGACTTCTCGACCGAGACGGTGCCGACCAGGATCGGCTGGCCCTTGGCGTTGCGCTCGCGGATGTCCTCGACGACGGCGTCGTACTTGGCCTCCTCGGTGCGGTAGACCAGGTCGGCGTTGTCGACGCGGGCCATCGGCTTGTTGGTCGGGATCGGGACCACGCCGAGCTTGTAGATCTTGTCGAACTCCGAGGCCTCGGTCATGGCCGTACCGGTCATGCCGGAGAGCTTCTCGTAGAGGCGGAAGTAGTTCTGCAGCGTGATGGTGGCGAGGGTCTGGTACTCCTCGCGGACCTGCACGCCCTCCTTGGCCTCGATGGCCTGGTGCAGCCCGTCGTTGTAGCGGCGACCAGCCAGCATCCGGCCGGTGTGCTCGTCCACGATGAGCACCTCGCCGTCCATGACGACGTACTCCTTGTCGTTGTGGAAGAGCTCCTTGGCCTTGATCGAGTTGTGCATGAAGGAGATGAGCGGCGTGTTGACCGACTCGTAGAGGTTCTCGATGCCGAGGTGGTCCTCCACCTTGGTGATCCCAGGCTCGAGGACGGAGATGGTCCGCTTCTTCTCGTCGACCTCGTAGTCGACGTCGCGCTCGAGGCCCTTGGCGATCGTGGCGAACTCGCCGTACCACTTCACCTCGTCCTGGGTCGGGCCGCTGATGATCAGCGGGGTCCGGGCCTCATCGATGAGGATCGAGTCGACCTCGTCGACGATCGCGAAGTTGTGGCTGCGCTGGACGCACTCCTCGATGGAGCCGGCCATGTTGTCGCGGAGGTAGTCGAAGCCGAGCTCGTTGTTGGTGCCGTAGGTGATGTCGCAGGCGTAGGCGATCCGGCGCTCGTCGGGGCGCATCTCGGGAAGGATCACGCCGACGGTCAGCCCGAGGAAGTGGTGCACCCGGCCCATCCACTCGGACTGGAACTTCGCCAGGTAGTCGTTGACCGTGACGACGTGGACGCCCTTGCCCTCCAGGGCGTTGAGGTAGGCCGGCAGGGTGGAGACGAGAGTCTTGCCCTCACCGGTCTTCATCTCGGCGATGTTGCCGAGGTGCAGCGCCGCGCCACCCATGATCTGCACGTCGAAGTGGCGCTGGCCCAGCACCCGGCGAGCGGCCTCACGGACGGTGGCGAACGCCTCGGGCATGAGGTCGTCGAGGCTCTCGCCCTTGCTCAGGCGCTCCCGGAACTCGTCGGTCATGCCCTGGAGCTCGGCGTCGCTCATGGCGGTGAAGTCGGCCTCGATGGCATTGACGGCCTGCGAGATGCCTTCGAGCGTACGGAGGATCTTGCCCTCACCGATGCGGAGGAGTTTGTCGAGGATGGCAGGCACGGTGCGGTGACTCCTGAAGTCGGGTACGTCGGGCGGCGCGAGAGGCGCACACGGGGCGCGGCGAGCGCCTCGTTCATCGTAACGGGCGAGAGGTCGAGAGCGTTCCTCGACGCCGGGCCCGGGCATATTCACGTCTATGAGGGTTGACACGAATTCAACTTTGGTGTCCACTTTGACAGACATGAAAACCACTCGTGCCTACACCATGACCACTCGCGCCGCGAACGCCGAGGACACGCGCCGTCGGATCATGGACGCGGCGATCGCCCTGGCCGGCGAACGGCCGTTCGTCGACATCACCCTCGACTCCGTGGCTGAGCGCGCTGAGGTCAGCGTCAAGACGGTGCTGCGCCAGTTCGGCAACCGGGACGGCCTGCTGGCGGCGTCGATGGACGCAGCCATGGCCGACACCGAGGACGAGCGTCGGGCACCGGGGGGCGACCCCGAGGTCGCCGTACGCACCGTCATCGACCACTACGAGAGCCGTGGCCGCGCCGCACTCCTGATGCTGGCCCAGGAGGGCCACGACGCGGTGGCCCGGGAAGCCACCGACCGCGGCAAGTCCATGCACCGCGAGTGGGTTCGCGACGCCTTCGCCCCGGCCACGCAGGACGACGCCGTGCTCGACCTGTTGGTGGTCGCCACCGACGTCTACACCTGGAAGCTGCTTCGCCTCGACCGCGGGCACTCCCGAGCCGTCACCGAACAACGCATGCACGCGCTCGTGCAGGCCCTGTTGCGCAAGGAGAACTGACCATGGCCGAGATCCTCTTCGTCACCTGGGACGGCGGCGGCAACGTCCCGCCCGCCGTCGGCATCGCCGAGGAGCTCAAGTCCCGGGGGCACCGGGTGCGGTTCATGGGCCATGCCCGGCAGGCGACGTCGTTCGCACAGCGCGGCCTCGGCTTCACGGCCTTCCCGAACGCACGACCGTTCGACTCCACCGTGCCGGCCACGCCGCTGAAGATTCTGGCGACGTTCGCCGACCGCGCCATGGGCTCGGACGTCGTCGCGGAGCTGGCCGCGCGACCCGCCGACGTCGTCGTCGTCGACTGCCTGCTCTTCAGCGTCATGCACGAGCTGCGCAGGTCCGGGCGCAGCTATGTCGCACTCGAGCACTCCTTCGACACCTGCTGGCGCCGCATGGCGAAGGGACCGTTCGGGCTCCTGCTCCGGCTGCGCGGGATGAAGGCGCTGGCGCTGCTCGACGGTGGCGAACCCACGATGGCGGCCACCATCCCCGACCTGGACTCAGGTCACGGCGACGTGGTGCACACCGGGGCGGTCGTGGCCGGCGTCCCGGCCACTCCCTCTCAGCCGACCGTGCTGCTGAGCCTGAGCACGTTCGCCTTCAAGGACCTGGAGGCGACCTGGCAACGGGTCCTCGACGCCGTGGCCCCTCTGCCCGCCCGCGTGATCGCGACCACCGGACCCGCGGTCGACCCAGCCCGCCTGCGGGTGCCCGCGAACGTCGAGCTGCACGCCTGGCTGCCCCACGTCGACGTGATGCCCGAGGTGTCCGTCCTCGTCGGCCACGGCGGCCATGCCACGACCATGGTTGCCCTGGCCCACGACCTTCCTGTGCTCGTGATCCCGATGGACGCGATGACGGACCAGACGTACATCGGCAAGGCGGTCCAGGCCGCGGGCGCCGGGCGGACCCTGGGCCGCAAGTCGTCACCGGAGAAGATCCGCGCCGCTGTCGAGGAGCTCCTCGGCGACGGCCCGCACCGGGCTGCAGCCGCGCGCCTCGGCGCCCTGGTCCGGGCCCTGCCCGGCGCGACAGGGGGCGCCGACGTCATCGAGGACGTTGCAGCCCGGCGAGCTGCGGCGCCAGATCGCCCTTCGGCTCGATCCTGACGCTGTCGAGCCCGAGCCAGGCGGCCAGCACGTCAAGCTCCTCGCGCAGCTCGTGGGAGGTGTCGTCCGGGGCGCCGTCCTCGGCCCACGCCGACTTGACCAGCAGCGTGCCGGAGGGGCGGTCGGCCTTGAGGTCGACCCGGGCGACGATCTCGTCGCGCAGCAGGAACGGCAGCACGTAGTAGCCGTGCACCCGCTTGTCTGCCGGGGTGTAGATCTCGATCCGGTAGTGGAAGTCGAACAGCTTCTCGCTGCGCTCCCGCAGCCAGACGACCGGGTCGAAGGGGCTCAGCAGGGCTCGCGCGTCGACCTTGCGGGGCCGACGCGCGTCGCTGTGGAGGAACGCCGGCCGGTTCCAGCCCTCGATGGTCACGGGCAGCAGCTCGCCCTCCTCGACCAGCACCTCGACGGCGGGCTTCACTTTCTCGGCCTTCATCCGGTAGTAGTCGGCCAGGCACTTGATCGTGGCGACCCCATGGGACGCCGCCGCACGGCGTACGAGCTCGAGGTCCGCCTCCTCCTCGGACGGCGTCGGTAGCGCCAGCACCGCGGACGGGATCACCCGCTCCGGCACGTCGTAGATCACCTCGAACTGGCTGTTGCGGCCCGCGACGGCCAGGTCACCGCACATGTAGAGGAAGTCGAGGGCCTTCTTGGCCTCGGACCAGTTCCAGCCCCAGTGCTTCTTGTCCCGCGGTGCTCCGTCGTCGAGCTGGCGGGCGGTGCTCGGCCCGCGCGCCGAGACCTCGGCGAGCAGCCGCTCGGCGACGTTGTCGTCCACGTCCTGCCACCACTTGCCCCGCAGGGCGCGGTAGGACGCCATGCGGTGCTGCATCACCGGCCACAGCTCGACCGGCATCAGCGCCTGTACGTGCGCCCAGTACTCGACCAGGCGCCGCGGCTTCTTCTCCGCGGCCCGGGTCAGCAGGCTGGCGTCGTAGGGCCCGATCCGCGAGAACACCGGCATGTAGTGGGCCCGCTGCAGCACGTTGACCGAGTCGACCTGGAGGACGCCGGTGCGCTCCACCGTGCGAGCGAAGGTCCGCATCGTCGGCGTGGTGTGCCGCGGGTCGAGGAACCCCTGGGCAGCGAGAGCGATCCGGCGGGCCTGCTTCTGGCTCAGCGTTTGCACGCGGCGTACTCAACCAGAGCGCGCCGACAAGCCGTGCAGCTTGCCGGTGCGGGACGAGCAGGCGCCCTGCTTGCCGGCTCGAGGAGTGAACTCGCGGTCTTGTCTACCCCGGCAAATTCGGCCTGGATGTCCCCGACGACGCGAGCTTCGCTCGCAACAGCCCCGGACGCTCGCTGCCGCTCGCACCGGGGCTGTCGTCGGGGCCACCAGGCCGATCGCCGGGCGCGATCGGCCTCCGGGCCGTGGCGACCGGCGCCCCAGCGAGCGCAGCGAGCCAGGCGCCCGCGAGCGCAGCGAGCTGTCGCCACGGACTGGGGGCCGAAGCTCGCGGGGGTAAATAGGACCGCGAGTGCACTCCTCGAAACCGGGCAAGCAGCTACGGCAGGTCGAGCAGTTTTTCCTTGACCGCGTACATGACCGCTTCCATCCGCGAGTGCAGCTGGAGCTTCTCGAGAATGTTGCGCACGTGGTTCTTGACCGTGTTCTCCGAGATGAACAGGTCGCGGGCGATCTCGCGGTTGTTCATGCCCTTGGCGACCAGGCGGAGCACCTCGAGCTCGCGGTCGGTGAGCCGCAGGCCGGGGACGTGCTCGCGCTCGGGGCGCGACATCTGCTTGAACTCGTCGATCAGCTTGACCGCCATCGACGGGCTGATCAGCGACTGGCCGTCGGCCACCACCCGGATCGCCTGGGCGACCTCCTCGATGGAGGAGTCCTTGAGCAGGTAGCCCGAGGCGCCGCTCTTGACCGCCTCGTAGAGGTCGGCCTCCTCGTCGGAGACGGTGAGGATGATGATCTTGGCCGACGGGACGGCTTCCTTGATGGCCAGGCAGGCCTCGATGCCGGAGCGCTTCGGCATCCGGATGTCCAGCAGGACCACGTCCGGCGCAGCGGTCGCCGCCAGGCTGGTGCCCTCCAGACCGTCGCCGGCCTCGCCGACGACCTCGACCCCCACCTCGGCGGCGAGCAACATCGTCAGCCCGCGTCTGAACAGTTCCTGGTCGTCGACGACCAGCACCCGGATCGGCTCCGGCTCCCCGTGCTTTGCTTCCACCACCCGCGCATCATGACACGAGTGGGCGGTGCGACGGGCACGGACGGGGCATACGCCCGCCTTCTGGGATGGCCCAGATGGGTCAACCCCGGGGTGGCCCGAGCGTCATCAAGCACACGGGTAGGCCACCCGCCTGGGGCCGGCTCAGCTCATGTCGAGCGCGATGACGCCGTAGTCATAGCCACGGCGGCGGTAGACGACCGAGGGCCGCTCGCTCTCCTTGTCCACGAACAGGTAGAAGTCGTGCCCGACCAGCTCCATCTCGTAGAGCGCCTGGTCCAGGGTCATCGGGCTCGCGGGATGGATCTTCTCGCGGACCACGAGCGGGCCGTCGCCGGCGACGGCGATCGGGCCGACCTGACGGTCGTGGACCTGGTCGTCGGTGGCCGGCTCGGTGATCTCTTCGACATCGGCCAGCGCCTGTCCGACCGAGACGGGCGCGTGCCGGCCGTGGTGGACGCGCCGGCGGTCGGCGGCCCGGCGCATCTGCGAGGCCATCTTGTCGAGGGCCAGGTCGAACGCGGCCATCTTGTCGACGGCCGCGGCCTCTGCGCGGATCACCGGGCCCTTGGAGAACGCCGTGAGCTCGATTCGGACGGCACGGTCACGCTGACGCGGGTTGGGCTCGCAGTCGACCTCCACCTGCACGCGCATGATGCGGTGGTCGTGCTTCTCGAGCCTGGTCAGCTTCTCCTCGACGTGACTGCGATACCTGTCGGTGATCTCGCAGTGTCGGCCGGTGACCACAACATCCATGTGAACCTCCCGTGTAGGCGTGTCCTGTCGGTTGGTCAGGAAGACGACCTGAGAACGGAAGAGCCCGGGGAGTCCCCCGGGCTCATCGTCCTCGGGTGGTCTCCATACACAGACGGTACGCGGCCACCCCTGCCCACGGAAGGGAGTTCCACGTCTTTCGGCAAGCACTCAGCCCCGGGCGGGGAACCGACGGGGCGTAGCAGCCACCACGGCCACCCGAACGACGTCCAGACGGGTCGCCTCGAGCGCCCGCTGCGCCTCGCGCGCCGTCGAGCCGCTGGTCAGGACGTCGTCGCAGACCACCACCCGGGCCGGCCTGCGCCCGAGCCCCGACCTGCGCAGCGCACCGGCCCGGACCTGCATCGAACCGCGCAGGTTGACCGCTCGCTCGTCCGCGTCGAGGCCCGCCTGGTCGAGCACGCCGGCCCTCAGCCGGAGCAGCCGGCGCACCTCGACGTCGAACCCCGCACGCCTGAGCCGCCGCGCCGCCCGCACCGTGATCGTGTGCGTGGGGTCGTGTCCCCGCGCTCGCACCGTGCGCGGGCGGGACGGGACCGGCACCAGCACCACCGGGCTCCCCCGCGGCAGCTCGCACGACACGGCCGCGGCCAGCAGCCGGGCCAGCGGCGCCGCCAGGCCCAGCAGCCGCCGCTCCTTGAGCCCGAGCACCATCGCCCGCGCGGTCCCCTCGTAGACCGCGGCCGCCCAGGGCTCCACCAACCCCGCGGGAGCAGGCGTCGGCCACGCAGGCACCGCCCCACCGGGCAGCTCCCCCAGGCAAGCCGGGCACAGCAGCCGCCCCGGCCGCCCACACCCCACGCAAGCCCCACCCAGCAACAGGTCCAGCGCCCCATCGACCACGGTCTCGCTCATCCACCCATCCCAACCGAGATCAGAGACCAAGGGAGCCGGAGCCACACCACCTGTGCAGACCGGCAGCGCAAGGTGCCACGGTGCAAGACAGGTGGACAGTTCCGACCTCCCCACCCCACCAGTGATGACGAAGCGAGGGCACTGAGCGGGGCGGGACCGGGGTGGCGCACCGGGGCATAAGGCGGCTTGGCCGCGGCGCGGGTAGCGCGACCCAACCCCGCTGGGAGCCACTGCCCGCGACGCGCCGCGCGCCGCAGGCGAGATCAGCTGACGTAGGCCAGCATGGTCAACCGCGGATCGATCTCGATCCGCTCCCCACGCGGGCCGGCGACGTCCGCCAGCGCGGTCCGGGTGTCCGACTTGATCAGGACGTACGTCGGCTCGTCGTCGATCGGCGTCCCGATCAGGGCCAGGACCGGCTCGTCGATCACCGCGAGCGGGTCGAGCGGGCCAGCACCGTCGACGGACGCGCTGCGCACCTGGAAGAGCTCGTTGTTGACCGGCTGCAGCAACGCGATGCTGGTCGGCGACCGCCAGGCGATGTCCCTGATCTGGCCGTCCAGGTTGTCGGGGTCGGTGATGTCCTCGGCCGAGCTCGCACTGAGCACCTGGCCGTCACCGGTCGTGACGATCCGGCTGACCACGATCGAGTCGTTCTCCTTGCTCTCCCGGATCACCGCGATCAGGCGCGAACCGTCCCGGGAGACGAGGAAGCGCTTCACGTCCTCGCCGCTGATCCCGTCGACGTCGAGCGGGACCATCTCGTCGGTCCGCTTGTCCAGGACGTAGACGATGGCTCCGGTCTCGCGCCGGTCCACCTCCCACAGCCGGCCGTCGAAGTCCCAGGCCGGGCGGAGCAGGTTCACACCGGAGAGCTTGAAGACGGGAGGCTCACCGTTGTCCTTGACCGACGCCACTGACAGGGTGTCGCCGCCGCCCGAGACGCCGGCGACCTTGTCCGCCCGGAGATCCGGCGCGATGGTCCGCAGGCTGTAGGCGGGCCCCGAGCCGTCCGGGAGCCGTTGGCCGAACGGACCGGTCACGGGCGCCAGGTTGACGGGGCTGCCGCCGACCATCACTCCGTTGTCGAGCCCGAACAGCTGGGTGCTCGATCCCGCGACGAACGGGGCGTACTCATGGCCGTGCTCGACGCTGAACTCCGGCTCGTCGGGCAGCTGCACCGGTTGCCCGTCGATGGTGACCCGGAAGCGCAGGATCGTCGGCACCTGTCGAAGCGTCCAGGCAAGCTGCGAGACCAGGAGCTCGACCTGCTCCGGAGAGGGCACGGAGGCCGCCACCGTGTCGCTCTTCAGGTCGATGCGAGCCAGCCCGGTCGCGGAGACCGGCACCGAGAGGGCGCGCAGGTCGCGTGGGAAGTAGTTCTCCTCCGTGCCCGCCAGCTCCGGGGGCGGGGTCTGCAGCAGCCCGTTGACCAGGGAGGACACGAACTGCTGGCCGCGTGGCACGAAGACCGGCTCGGGGACGAGGATCGTGGCCGAGGGGTCGAAGAGGTACAGCGAGGCCCGCTGGAACCGCTGCGCGAACCAGGACTGCTGCACGATGAGGAACGGCGGAGGCTGGGAGATGCGGAGCTCGCCGTCCTCGTACGCCAGCGGGAAGCTGACCGTGAGGTCGTTGCTGAGCGTGACGTCGTTTTCGGGCACCGGCCCCAGCCAGGCGCCGCGGGCATCAGTGCGGAAGGCGTCGACGAGCGTCGCCTCGACCCCGTCGGTGGCTCTGTTGCCGCCTCGCGGAGCCTCGACCCTCCCGTAGATCACCATGCCGGTCGGCTGCCATGAGGCGGCCGCCTGCTTGGTGAGGTACTGGCGGGCGACCGCGGTGGTGATGGCGGGGGTGGCCCGCATGGCATTGATGAAGCCCGTGACGATCTCGTCGGCCGAGTCTCCCTTGCCTGGCCGGAGCGGGCTGATGTTGCCCGAGGTGTCGTCGCGGTTCGAGCCAGTGACACTGGTCTCGTTGACCGGGCCGCTGTCGGGCATGCCGACACCGCAGCCGGTGAGTACCAGGCAGGCGGTGGCCAGGCCCGACACCAGCGCGGCGGTACGGCGCCTCATCGGACGGGCTCCGGCGCATCCTCGGGCACCAGCGGCAGCGGGCTCTGCCGCAGAGAGCCGCCCACCCGGCGGGGCAACGTGAGCCGGAACTGCGAGCCCTCCCCCGGCCGGCCCCATGCCTGCAGCCAGCCGCCGTGCAGATGGGTGTCCTCCATGGAGATCGACAGGCCCAGCCCGGTCCCCCCGCTGGTCCGCGCGCGGGCGGGGTCCGCCCGCCAGAACCTGTTGAACACCATGGCCGACTCCCCCGGCGCCAGGCCCACGCCGTAGTCACGCACCGCGATCGCCGCCGCCTGCTCGTCACCGGCCACGCGGAGGACGACCCGGGCCATGCCGGTTCGCTTGCCGTCCGGGTGGGCATGGTCGATCGCGTTGGTGACCAGGTTGCGGACGACCCGCTCGACGCGGCGTACGTCGGCCTCGGCCAGGCACGGGTGGTCGGGGGCCTCGACCTCGAGCACCACCTGGCGCTGCTCCGCGAGGGCGCGGGTGGTGTCGACGACGCGGTGCGCGACGTCCACGAGGTTCACGTCGTCGGTCTCGAGCACGGCCGCGCCGGCGTCGAAGCGGCTGATCTCGAGGAGGTCGGCCAACAGCGTCTCGAACCTGTCCAGCTCGAGCTGCAGCAGCTCGGCCGCACGTCCGGTCGCCGGGTCGAAGTCGCGACGGGCCTCGTGGAGGACGTCGCCGGCCATCCGCACGGTGGTCAGCGGTGTGCGCAGCTCGTGGGACACGTCGGAGACGAACCGCCGCTGCACCCGGCTCAGCTCCTCGAGCTGACGGATCTGGCGCTGGAGGTTGGAGGCCATCTGGTTGAACGACGTCGCGAGCCGCGCCAGGTCGTCCTCTCCCGAGACCCGCAGCCGTTCCTGCAGCCGCCCGGCGGCCAGGCGCTCGGCGACCCGGCGGGCCATCCGCACCGGCGTGACCACCTGCCGGGTGACGAGCCAGCTGACGCCCGCGACGAGCGCGAGCATGAGCACGCCCGCCGTGAGCAGCGCCCGGGCGACGAGCTGCATCGTGTCCTGCTGCTCGTCGAGCGGGAACAGGAAGTAGACCGTGTAGGTGCTGCCGTCGGCGGGCACGAGCACCTGCGCTCCGACGGCGATGCCCGGCTCGTGGCCGACCACCTCCTTGTCGTCGTTGGTGCGGCCGATCGACGTGTAGGCCCAGGCCGTGCGGGCACCGGGCTGGTCGAAGTGCTCCTCGAGCGAGACGGGCACGCTCGTCGGGGCGAAGTGCCCACTCACCTCGTAGCCCCCGTCGGCGATCCGGACACCCTCACCCGCGGGGCCGGCCACCACCACGCCGTACCCGCGCGTCGTCCCGCGGCTGATGATCAGGTCCGTCAGCTCCTGGCGCTGAAGGGAGGGGTCGGCGTCCTGCCCGGCGGCCGACTCGAGCCGCGCGTTCTGCTCCCGCATCTCGTCCGCGACCTCGGCGTTCACCGCCTTGACCCGCTGGTCGAGCAGGCCGTCACGGGTCTGCTGCAGCAGCAGCCAGCCGACCGCGACGATGACGACCGCGGTGAGGATGACGGTGCTGGCCACGACGCGGGCCTGGATCGAACGGCGCCAGAACGTCAGCCCGCGGCGGAGGGCCCCGGGTAGACGGCGCGGCGCGCGGGCGCGGAGCATGACCGCTCCTACGCGTTGCCGGCCTTGTAGCCGACGCCCCTGACCGTCACCACGATCTCCGGGTTCTCTGGGTCGTGCTCCACCTTCGAGCGCAGGCGCTGCACGTGCACGTTGACCAGCCGGGTGTCCGCGGCGTGCCGGTAGCCCCACACCTGCTCGAGCAGGACCTCGCGGGTGAAGACCTGCCACGGCTTGCGCGCCAGGCAGACCAGCAGGTCGAACTCCAGGGGCGTCAGGTTGATCGGCGCGCCGTTGCGCGTGACCGAGTGGCCGGCGACGTCGATCGACAGGTCCCCGATCGCCAGCGACTCCTGGGCTGCGCGGTCGTTGCGGCGTACCCGCGCCCGGATCCGGGCGACGAGCTCCTTGGGCTTGAACGGCTTGACGACGTAGTCATCGGCGCCGGACTCCAGGCCGACGACGACGTCGACGGTGTCGCCCTTGGCGGTGAGCATGACGATCGGTACGCCGGACTCCGCCCGGATCTCCTTGCAGACGTCGATGCCGTCCTTGCCGGGCAGCATCAGGTCGAGCAGTACGACGTCCGGCCGGTAGTCGTGGAACGCCTCCATCGCGAGGTCGCCTCGGGTCACCACCCGCCCGTCGAAACCCTCCTGCCGGAGCACGATCGTGAGCATCTCGGCGAGCGACGCATCGTCGTCGACGACGAGGACGCGGCCCTTGGTCGCGAGGTCCATCGCCGCTCCGGCGTGCTCAGCCATACGGCCAGTGTGCCTTAAAGGGCATCAAGTGCTCGGTCGACGAGCCTGACCGGGCCGACGCCTGCGAGCGAAGCGAGCGTTGCGAGCGGAGCGAGCGCGCCTCGTGATCGGCCCCGTGGCCGTGACGACTGCGAAGCCCGCGAAGCGGAGCGAGCGTCGTCGCGGCCCGGGGCCGAAGCTCACGAGGGTAGACGGCTCAGTACCTGTAGGCGTCGGCCTTGTACGGACCCTCGACGGCGACACCGAGGTAGCTGGCCTGGTCGTCGCTGAGCGTCGTCAGCTTCACGCCGAGCGAGTCGAGGTGCAGCCGGGCGACCTCCTCGTCGAGGTGCTTGGGCAGCACGTAGACGCCGGTGGGGTACTCCTCCGGCTTGGTGAAGATCTCGATCTGCGCGAGCACCTGGTTGGTGAACGAGTTCGACATGACGAACGACGGGTGGCCGGTCGCGTTGCCGAGGTTCATCAGGCGCCCCTCGGAGAGGACGATGATCGCCTTGTCGCCGGGGAAGGTCCACACGTCGACCTGCGGCTTGACGTTCTTGCGCGTCGCGACGCCGTCGGCCTCGAGCCCAGCCATGTCGATCTCGTTGTCGAAGTGACCGATGTTGCCGAGGATCGCGTTGTGCTTCATCCGCTTCATCTGGTCGACCGAGACGACGTCCTTGTTGCCGGTCGCCGTGATGATGATGTCGGCGACGTCGAGGGCGTTGTCGAGGGTGTCGACCTGGTAGCCGTCCATCGCCGCCTGCAGAGCGCAGATGGGGTCGATCTCGGTGATGATGACGCGAGCGCCCTGGCCGCGGAGCGACTCGGCGCAGCCCTTGCCGACGTCGCCGTAGCCGCAGACGACCGCGACCTTGCCGCCGATGAGGACGTCGGTGGCGCGGTTGATGCCGTCGATCAGCGAGTGCCGGCAGCCGTACTTGTTGTCGAACTTCGACTTGGTGACCGAGTCGTTGACGTTGATGGCCGGGAAGAGCAGCGAGCCTTCCTTCATCATGTCGTAGAGGCGCAGCACGCCGGTGGTGGTCTCCTCGGTGACGCCCTTGATCTCACCGGCGATGGGGGTCCACCGCTCCTTGGTCTCGGCGAGCGACGCGTTGAGCACGTCGAAGATGATCTTCTGCTCGTGGCTCTTGGCCGAGGCAGGGTCGGGCGCGACGCCGGTCTTCTCCATCTCGACACCGAGGTGCACGAGCAGGGTTGCGTCGCCGCCGTCGTCGAGGATCATGTTGGCGAAGCGCTTTGAACCATCGGGCGCCTCGGGCCACATCAGGATCTGCTGGGTGCACCACCAGTACTCCTCCAGCGTCTCGCCCTTCCAGGCGAAGACCGGGACGCCGGCGGGGGCGTCGGCGGTGCCGGTGGGGCCGACCGCGACGGCGGCGGCGGCGTGGTCCTGGGTGGAGAAGATGTTGCACGAGGCCCAGCGCACCTCGGCGCCGAGCGCGACCAGCGTCTCGATGAGTACGGCGGTCTGGATGGTCATGTGCAGCGAGCCCGCGATCCGGGCGCCGGCGAGAGGCTTGGCGTCGCCGTAGCGGGCGCGCATCGCCATGAGGCCGGGCATCTCGTGCTCGGCGAGGGTGATCTCGGTGCGGCCGAAGTCGGCCAGGCTGAGGTCGGCGACCTTGAAGTCCATCAGTTGTCTCCTCGGAACGGTGGAGCCAGGTCTGCGCCGCGCATCTGCGCGCTGTCGGGATCTCCCACGCGGACCGGGAAAGAGTAGGACGGCGGCTGCCGGGAGCGGCAATCCTCGACGACGCCTGCGGGCGACGGCTGGGCGCTCAGTGCCCGCCCGAGTGCGGTGCCTCGGGCCGCCCCGCCGGGACGTGGTCCTCGCGGTAGATGTCGGGCTCGAGGTACATCGCGGTGGCCAGCGGCTCGGCCGCGCGTACGGCGACCTCGGCGGCGTCGATGGTGGCCGCGACCTCGGCGGCCGAGCTGGTGGCGGTCACGCCGATCTTGGCCGCGACGAGGAGCTCGTCGGGCCCGAGGTGCAGGGTCTTCATGTGGATGATCCGGTCCACGCCCGGGGTGCCGGTCAGGGCGGTCTCGATCGCGCGCTGCGACTCGGGACTGGCCGCCTCACCGAGCAGCAGGCTCTTGGTCTCGACGGCCAGGATCACCGCGACGGTGACCAGCAGCAGACCGATGGCGGCGGTGCCCGCGACGTCCCAGTAGTGGTTGTCGGTGATCAGGCTCATCCCGACGCCCACGAGGGCGAAGACCAGGCCCAGCAGCGCGGCGACGTCCTCCAGCAGGATCACGGGCAGCTCGGGCGACTTCGCCCGGCGGATGAACTGGGCGAACGACGCGCCCCCGCGGACCTTGTTGGTCTCGACGATCGCGGTGCGCAGCGAGAAGGACTCCATGCCGATCGCCACCAGGAGCACGACGACGGGAACGTACGACTTCCAGCCGTCGACGACCTCGCCGTGCCCGGAGTGGATCTCGTCGTACTTGTGGTAGGCCTCGTAGAGGGCGAACAGACCGCCGACCGAGAACAGCACGATCGACACGATGAAGCTGTAGATGTAGCGGTCGCGGCCGTAGCCGAACGGGTGCTGCGGCGTCGCGGCACGGGTGGCGCGCCGGCCGCCGACCAGCAGCAGGACCTGGTTGCCGGCGTCGGCGCACGAGTGGATCGCCTCGGCCAGCATCGACGAGTTCCGGGCCAGCGCGAACGCCACGAACTTGGTGACCGCGATGCCCGTGTTTGCCAGAAGGGCCGCCACGACGGCCCGGGTTCCTCCGTCGCCTGCCATGGCCGAACCCTAGCGAGTGACCACGGCCTCCTCGGCCTCGGCTTCCTCCACGGCTTCCTCCACGGCTTCCTCGACCGCGACCGCGATCTGGTCCGCGTGCGCAGGCGCGTCGGACAGCCGGACCGCCTCCTTGACGTGCTTCTCCGCGGTGCCGAACGGGTCGACGGCGTGGGTCAGCACCTTCGCAACGGGCGGCCAGGCCAGCAGCAGCGTGAGCGCGGCCGCCGCCAGGGAGACGAGCGGCAGCGAGACAGCGGCGTGGTCGGCGGCCCAGCCCATGAAGCCGGCGTACTCGGCGCCCTTCACGGCGAACCCGTGGAACAGGTAGACGACCAGCGTCGCGGCGCCCATCCGGGTGAACCAGCCGCTCACGCGGGGCACCAGCGCCAGGAACGACCAGGCACCGAGCATCCCGACGGTGAGGAGTACGGCGCGGGTGAGGACCGCGCGGCCGTCGCTGACGTCGAGCTCGCCGTACTGCGAGCGGTAGTAGAGCCACTCGGTCTGGGCGAGCTGGTCGGTCCAGGTCGTCACCACGGCGATCGCGAGGAAGACCAGCAGGGCGGCGTTGCGGACCCACGGCTGACGGAGCCGCTCCAGCCGCTCCTTGGTCGAGATCAGGCCGAGCACGAAGAAGGGCAGCAGCCCGAGCACCCGCGCCAGGTCCAGCGTGTCACCGGCGTAGAGACCCGCGACCAGGGAGGTCGCGACCGCCACCGTGATCGCCATTCCGGCCGGCATCCGGGTGAAGACCGGGGTCAGGAGCCGCCAGAAGAAGAGCGCCGAGAGGTACCACATCGGCCAGTGCGGGTCGCTGAACAGATCCTCGAGCTTCTCCCCGCCCACGTAGATCCGGAACAGCGCCAGCGCGCACTCGAAGACCACGTAGGGGACCACGACGGTGCGGACGAGCTGCCACAGGCGCCGCGGCTCGTAGGAGAAGGAGCGGGACAGGTAGCCGGTGACGAGGACGAAGGCCGGCACGTGCCAGGCGTAGAGGAAGTCGTAGAGGTGGTCGTTGAGCCCGGTGTGGGGCAGCAGGGTCCACGAATGACCGACCACCACGAGCAGCACCAGCGCCATCTTGGCGTTGTCCAGCCACGGGTCGCGGGGCTTCGCGGCCGCGGTCGAAGCTGGGGCAGGCGTCCCTGCGGTCGTGGCGGCCACGAGGAGCCGGTACCCGAAGGGTGCGGGGGTCACTCCTCCACGAGGCCGAGGCGGAGGTACTCCGCCCCGTAGGTGCCCGAGAGCAGGAGCGAGGCGTAGCGCGCCACCTCCGACGGCGCGTCGGTGCTCACGTTCTCCACGCGTACGCCGCGCGAGGACGCCGCCGCCAGCAGCCGGCCCCGGTGCTCGCGGACGACGGGCTCCTCGGAGCCGTCGTCGAGGAGCAGCAGCATCGGTCGCGGCGCGGGCTTGGCATCGGCGAAGGGGTCGTCGAAGACGTCCCGCTGGCGGGCCGCCTCCAGCACCGGCAACAGGTGCTCCGCGTCGCCGGCCAGCGCGGTGCGCCCGCTCGCGCGCCGGATCGACTCGGCGATGCGGCGCGCCGCCCGTGCCGCGAGCACCGTGCCGCCCCACACGAGCGGGTTGGCGTCGGCGAGCGCGATGGCCAGCATCTTGGCGGGGTTGACGGCGATGTCGCGGCCCGGTGAGCAGGAGATCGCGACGTCGTCGAGCGCCTCGGCGACGGGCTCGGGCTCCGCGGCCGGCCCGAGCTGGACCCGGTCGAGGTAGGCGAGCATCACGACCGCCGTCGCCAGCTGGTCGCGGGTCACGGTCGGGAAGATCGTGCTCCAGCGGCCGGCGGCGTGCTCGGCGACCATCGACGCGGGCGGGCACGCGACCACCACCTGGCAGCCGCGACGGATCGCCTCGGCCACCGCCGACGCGGTGCCGGTGTCGGACCCGTCCGGCGCGAGCACGACGACGAGGTCGAGGCTGCCGGCCCAGCCCGGCAGCGCCGGCCCCGGCCACGCCACGAACGGCACCGGGCACCACGGCTCGAGCACCGCGCGCAGCAGCCGCGAGTCGGGACCCGCGGCGATCACGGTGCGCGGCCGGCCCTGCTCCACGGCGCGGGCCACGGCCTCCTCGATCGCGGCCGAGGACTCGCCGGCCTCCCGGCGTACGCGCGCGCCGGACTCGGCCAGCGTCCGCAGCCGGAGGTCGATGCCGGCCAGCGCGGACTCGTCGTCCAGCCGGGACTCGTCGAACCAGGTCGCCACTGTCTGGGTGGGCCGTCAGCCGGGCCGGCGAGCTTCGTCGACGAGCAGGACCGGGATGTCGTCGCGGACCGGGTAGGCGAGGCCACAGGCCTGGCACACCAGCTCGCCCCCGTCGTCGGTCTCGACCGGTGCCAGGTCTCCGTGGCAGTCGGGGCAGACGATGATCGCGAGCAGCTCGTCGGACAGGTTCAAAGGCATCAGGGTGTGTCCTTCCGGATCAGTGCGAGCACATCGTCTCGCACTCTCTCCATGGTGGCGCGGTCGCGGCCCTCCGCGTTGAGCCGCAGCAGCGGCTCGGTGTTGGAGGGTCGCACGTTGAACGTCCAGTCCGCGTGGCTGACGGTCAGCCCGTCCAGCCGGTCGAGGGTGACCCCGTCTCGACCTTCGTACGCCGCGGCGACGGCCGCGCTCACGGCAGCGGGGTCGGCGACCTCGGAGTTGATCTCGCCGCTGAGCGGGTAGGGGTCGAGCTCGGCCATCAGCTCCGACAGCGGCTGGTCCGTCTCGGAGAGCGCGGCCAGCGCGTGCAGGGCGGCGAGCATGCCCGAGTCGGCGCGCCAGAAGTCGCGGAAGTAGAAGTGGCCGCTGTGCTCGCCGCCGAAGATCGCGTCGGTCTCGGCCATCGTCGCCTTGATGAAGGAGTGGCCGACGCGGGTCCGGACCGGGACACCGCCGAGCGCCCGGACCAGCTCGGGCACGGCACGGCTGGTGATCAGGTTGTGGATCACCGTCGCCCCCGGCTCCTTGGCCAGCTCACGGCCGGCGATCAGCGCGGTGAGCGCGGACGGCGAGACCGCCTCACCGCGCTCGTCGACCAGGAAGCAGCGGTCCGCGTCACCGTCGAAGGCCAGGCCGAGGTCGGCGCCCTCGCGGACCACGCGGTCCTCGAGGTCACGCAGGTTGGCCGGCTCGATCGGGTTCGCCTCGTGGTGGGGGAAGGTGCCGTCGAGCTCGAAGTACATCGGCACCAGCTCGACCAGACCCTCGGGCAGCCGCTGGAAGACAGCGGGCGCGGTGTGGCCGGCCATGCCGTTGCCGGCGTCAGCCACGACCTTGAGCCGCCGGCGTCCGGGCATGGGCACCAGCGAGATCAGGTGGTCGGCGTAGGCCGTCAGGAGGTCGAGGGTGCGGACCTCGCCCGCCACCTCGACGCTGCCCCGAGGTTCGATCACGAGGTCGCGGATCTCGTCGAGCCCTGACTCGAGGCCGAGCGGGACCGCGTTGGCCCGGCACAGCTTCATGCCGTTGTACTGGGCCGGGTTGTGGCTCGCGGTGAACATCGCGCCGGGCACACCGAGGTGGCCGGACGCGAAGTAGAGCATGTCGGTCGACGCCAGGCCGATCATCACGACGTCCGCGCCGGCCTCGGCGGCGCCGGTCGCGAAGGCCCGGGCCAGCCCGGGTGAGCTCGGGCGCATGTCGTGGCCGACGACGACCGTGTCGGCGCCGGTCACCTGGACGTGCGCCCGGCCGGTGGCGCGCGCCAGCGGCTCGTCGATCTGCTCCGGCGCCAGGCCCCGGACGTCGTACGCCTTGAAGACGGCGCGGACGACGTCGGGATCCGGCATGGACGAGAGCCTAGGTCTATGCCGTTGGCTACGAGCCGGGCGCCTCGTCGTGGGTGAGCACCCGCAGGTGTCCGCGGCGGAGGGTCTCGCGCGAGCCGTACTCGGAACCGGGCGGCTGCGCTGCGGCCGGCACCGGTCGGGCGGCCTCGCGGACCGCGTTGGCCAGGGCGAGCAGGTCGTCGTCGGAGGGGCCGCGCGGCGAGAGGTCGGAGACCAGCCGCAGCACCTCCCAGCCGCGCGGGGCGGACAGCCGTTCGGCGTGCCGGTCGCACAGGTCGTAGGCGTGCGGCTCGGCGTACGTCGCGAGCGGGCCGAGCACTGCCGTCTGGTCGGCGTAGACATAGGTGAGCGTCGTGACCGCGGGACGGTCGCACGCGGTGCGCGAGCAGCGGCGGGAAGGGCTCACGAGGGGAAACGTACCGCCGGAGCGGCGCGGCTTCGACGAGGCGCGCGGCAGCGATCGGGCGACTAGGTTGGGCCGCGTGGAGAACCGCACCGCCCGGCCGTCCGGGCGCCGCGACCGACGGGGGCGCGGGATGCGCGGCCCCGGCGTGCTGCCGCGGCAGCCCGGGAACCCCGAGCTGCCGACCAAGCGGGAACGGTTCGACGACCTGGCGCTGGGCATCGTGACCAGCATCGACCTGCGCTGGCAGGACCAGCTCGGCCTCGTGGAGTACGCCGTCGAGGACGCCCCGCAGCTCCCCGACGACTGGGAGAGCGACCAGGTGCCGCTCGCCTCGCTGGTGCGCGGCAGCGGCGCGACACCGACCCGGCTGGTGCTGTTCCGGCGGCCGATCGAGCACCGCGCCGAGAGCCGCGCCGACCTCGAGGCGCTCGTCCTCACCGTCGTCGTCGAGCAGGTCGCGGAGCTGCTCGGCATCGACCCGGAACAAGTCGACCCGCGCTACCAAGGAGACTAGGTCGTGCCTCCCCACCTTGTAGCCTGCTCCGCGCCGCCCGGCGGGCGCTCCGCGGCGTTGCCGTCACTCGTAGATGGGCCTACAGCGACTTCGTTCCGGCGCCTTGCGGAGCATCCCGCGGATGCGACGCTCGCGACGCCTACAAGGTGAGGAGACACGACCGTGATGGGCTTCTGGCCGTTCGGCAGGAAGAAGGACGACCGCAGCGTCGAGGCGCTGCTGGCCGAGGCCAACGCCGCCAGCCCGACCGGTCCGGCGGTGGCAGCCACGCCCCCCGCCGCGTCGACGGGAGACGGCTCGTTCCGGATGCCGGTGGAGGACATCTTCTCCATCACGGGCCGCGGCACCGTCGTCACCGGACGGATCCAGTCGGGCACCGTGCAGGTCGGGATGCAGGTCAACGTCGTCCGCGACGGTGGCGTCGCCTTCACCACCGAGGTCACCGGCGTGGAGATGTTCCGCAAGGTGCTGGACACCGCCACCGTGGGCGACAACGTGGGCCTCCTGCTCAAGGGGCTGAGCAGGGAGCAGCTGCACGCGGGCGACCTGCTCCAGGGCTGATACGCCCTAGGAGACGCCGGGCCGGACGTCGGGCACCAGGCCGGTCAGCACGAGCTCGCGCAGGGGTACGACGGCGGTGCCGGTCCCGCTGAGCAGCACCGCGGCCCGCACCGAGGTCCCGGTGGGGGTCACGGTCACCAGGGCGGCATCGTCCGGCAGCACGACGTCCGCGCCTGCATCGGCGGCGAGCGCGACCTCCTGCTGGTCGAGCTGCTTGCCCCGCGGGGAGTACGACGTCACGGTCACGGCGCCGGACGCGTCCGCACCGGCCAGCAGCAGGTGCTTGGGTCCGGCGGGGACGACCACGGCGGTGGTCTCGCTGACGGCGGGCGCGGCGGTGAGCAGCGAGAGGTCGTCACCCGCGAACTGCCGCAGCGAGGCGGTCACCGGGCCGTCCGACTCGACGAGCAGCCCGATGGCGCCGTCCTTGGCGGCCTGGGCCAGCACGTCGTCGAGCGAGACGGCCTCGGTGGAGTCGGGTGCTACCCGGACGGGGTCGACACCGGTCGGCGCGAACGTCGAGGTCGGCGTCACCACCGTGACCGTGGCCCGCACCTCGTCGGCGCCCGGGTTGGCCAGCACCAGCGTGCGCTCCCCCGCGCCCTTGGTCAGCCCGAGGAGCAGGTTGGACGCGGCCGGCTCGCCCTGCGCGGGCAGCCAGTCCTGGCCGGTGGCACCTGACCCGAGCTGGTCGTAGGAGTCGACGACGTGCACGGCCAGCCGGCCACGGCTGGTGTGCACCTCGATCGAGAGCTCCGCGCGGGTGGGCACGACCTGCCCGAGGTCGAGCTGGAGGCTGCTGGTCCCGGGCACCGAGACGCCCTGCAGCGCGGGCACGTCGAGCACGCCGTTGGGCGAGCGAACCGTGATGTCGGCGATGGCCTGGCCGGCGTTCGGGTTGACCAGCTCGATCACCGAGTTGTGGGTGGCGTCCGCACCGGCCCCGGTGAACCACCGGTCCGCCACCGGCGGCGAGCAGTCGACGGCGGCGAGCGGCGACGACTGCGAGCGCCCGGCGACCAGCCCGGGGGCGAGATCGCCCGAGCCGGTGACGACCGTCGGGCCCAGCCCCGGTGGTGCCGTCGAGACCTTGCGGGTGCGTACCGCCAGCGGTGCGGCCGACTGGCCGAGGCCGACCTGGACGTCGCCGGTCACCTTCGCCTCCGGATCCGCGCCGAGGACGCTGACGCCGAGCAGGTCGGTCCCGGTGCCGGGCAGGGCATCCGGGCAGACCACGGACGCGGACGTCAGTGAGGTCTCGACGGGCGGCTTCCCTTGCGGCTCCGCCCGGTCCGGCTGGAGGACCAGCAGAGCCAGGACGGCGACCACCGGCAGCACGACCGCCAGGACCACGTCTGCTCCGAACCGGCGCCTCATCGCCGCCCACCTTCCCGGACGCGGTCGGTCGACGGCGCACACAGGACGAGGACGACCAGGATCGCGAGCCCCTGCAGGGCCAGGAGTCCGACCCGGAGCCACGAGCGCGACCCGTCGAGGTCGCTCGCGGACAGCGGCCCGTCGACCTGCCAGGCGCGGGTGCTGCGGTCCTCGGCGCTGGCCTGCTCGAGTCCGGCGGTCGCGTCGAGCGCGGCCGCCACCTCTCCGTCGGCCGGGGCCGGCAGCACGACGTACTCGATACCGCGAGAGGCCAGGGCCGCCACGGCGTCGGGCGTCGGGCGGGACGTCAGGCCCTGCACCAGCGACGTGAAGTCGCGGTCCTCGGCGGTCAGGTCGAGCACCTCGTCCTCACCGGTGGTGACCCCGTCGTCCCGGCGGACGGCGTAGGTCAGCCCCTCGGCCAGGGAACCGCGCACCACGAGGATGCCGTGCTCGGGGCCGAGCTCCGAGCTCTGCACCATGTACGCCGGGATGCCGGCGTCGCGGTCACCGGTCAGATGATCGCCACCGTCGAGCACGAACCACGCCAGGCCGCCCAGTGGCGCGGCCACCGCGACGGCGACGCCCAGCACGGCCGCGGCGCGCAGCACCCCGCGCGGAGGCGGAAGGCCGAGGGCGCCGAGGACGACCGCGGTGACCAGCGCCGCCTGGACGACTACCAGGAGGAAGCCGAGCCCGGGCGTCGTGGACAGCGCGGCCAGGTCGATGGTGAACGAGCCGAGCCCGACCGCCGCGAGGACTGCGAGGACGGTGACCACCCAGCAGATGAGCACGGGGATCCGGGTCCGGCGCGGCACCAGCGCGAGCGCCGCGAGCACCGGCAGCACGATCCCGAGCCACCACGGCGCGCCGAGGTCGTGGAACCGGCCCAGTCCCAGCTCGATGCCGTCGGGGACCGGGGCCGGCAGCAGCCCGCCGTCGAGCAGCAGCCCCTCCCCCGCGCCGTGCATCAGCGCCGGGAGCCACCACGGCGCGAGGAGCACCGGGACCACGGCCAGCGCGACGACCGGGGGTCCCCAGGCCGACCGGTCGCGGCCGACCCCGGGCAGCAGGGTGAACGCGAGCAGGACCACGACGACGCCGACGAGGGCGCCCAGCAGCCAGGCGAGTGGAGTGCCGCAGCTGACCAGGGCGAGCAGCAGGCCGGTGCGCCAGGCCGCGCGCCAGCGCCGGTCCGCCTCCGGGTCCGCGAAGCCGAGCGCGGCGTGGGCGAGCCAGGGCAGCAGCGCCGCGGACAGCACCAGGGCCAGGCTGCCCTGGCCCCAGGCACCGGACACGACGGGCACGAGCGCGTAGGTCGTGGCGCCCCACAGGATCAGCCAGCGGTTCGCACCGGCCGGGGTCGCGAGCCGCCCGGCGACCCGCAGGAACCGCCACGCGCCCCACAGCGAGAACGGGACCGCCAGCACCAGCAGGGCCGACACCGCGGCGGCAGGGCTGCCGCCGAGGACGGTGGAGAGCAGCGCCATCGGCAGGACGTACGGCGGAGCGGGCACCGCGGTGCCGAGCCCGAGCTCGTGCCAGGAGGAGAGGTGCAGCGTCCACCAGTCGCTCCAGTCGTTCGGCGCGGGCGACAGGCCCGGACCGGAGACGTGCCCCAGCGCGGAGCGGGCGCCCGCCAGCATCGCGAGCACCGTCGCGGCGAGCAGCACCGCGACCGGGTTGGTGAAGAAGCGGGCGACCAGCCCGGTGTCCTCGACCACCTCGTCGTCCTCGAGCCGCTCCCGCTCCGTCGTACGTCGGGCCGCGAACGACGCCGGGTCGCGCTCGGCGGCCGCGGCGCGGCGCCGTTCGGCCACGTCGGAGGCGGACTGGGTGAGCGCCGTCGCCAGGTCGATGCCTGCGTCGAGGGCGTGCCGGTAGGGCAGCCAGCGTGGCGCCAGGAGCCCCTCGGCGATCGCCGGCTCGGCGGTGGCCGCGGCCCGGCGGGTCCGCCGGGCCGAAAGGAGCTCACCCGGGTGGGCCACCACGGAGACGTACGCCGCCAGGTCGTCGAGGGCCTGCCCGGGCGAGCGGATGGCCAGGAGGCCGAGCATCCGGACGAAGGTGCCGAAGGCCAGCCGGACGGCCTGGAGCGGCCAGACCCGTGACCGGGAGTTCGCGAGCAGCGTGAACAGCGCGGCCCGGCGCTCCTGGTAGTGGGTGTGCCGGCCGGTGAGCGGCGTACGCCGCAGCCCGCGGTGTGCCGCCTCCGCGTGGAAGACCACGGCCTGCGGCACCGCGACGGTCTTGTGGCCGGCGGCGGCGGCGCGCCACCCGAAGTCGAGGTCGTTGCCGAAGATCGGCAGCTCGTCGTCCAGGCCGCCGAGGTCGTCGAGGACGCGCCGGCGCACCAGCATGCCGGCGGTGTTGACGGCCAGGACGTGGCGCGGCTCGGAGTACTGGCCCTGGTCGTACTCGCCGCGCTCCAGCCCGGTCTCGCGCCGACCCGTCCCCGAGATCGTGACGCCGAGCTCGAGCAGCCGCTTGAGAGACGGCCACTCGCGGAGCATCGGACCCAGCACGTCGGCGTCGGGGTCGTCGGCCGCGCCCGCCAGCAGGGCCAGCAGCGCCTCGGGGTGCGGGCTGGCGTCGTCGTGCAGCACCCAGACCCACTCGGTGTCGGCGCCCCGCTCGTCGAGGTGGGCGAGCCCGGCCCGCAGGGCGGCCGGGAAACCGGTCGAGGCCGGCAGGGAGAGCACGCAGTCCCGGCCGAGCGCCTCCGCGAGCAGCTCTGCGCTCGCGTCCTTGCTACCGGTGTCGACCGCCACGCGGTGCGCGACGGGGGCGAGCTGTCCGGCCAGCCCCTCGAGCACCGTGGGGAGCCAGCGCTCGCCGTCGTGGCTGACCAGCACCACGGCGACGTCCTCGCGGCCGCGCGCGGTCAGCGGCGCATGGCGAGGATCGGCGGCGGACACGATCGTTCAGGGTAGGGGGAACGACCTGAGCGCCGGAAATGACCGGAAATGAGAGGAGCCCGGGCCGGTGGCCCGGGCACTCTCGGTGTTGGACTAGACGGCGCGCTTCTTGAGCTTGCGGCGCTCCCGCTCGGAGAGACCGCCCCAGATGCCGAAGCGCTCGTCGTTCATCAACGCGGACTCCAGACACTCGGTCCGCACGTCGCAGGTGAGGCAGACCTTCTTGGCCTCCCTGGTGGATCCGCCCTTCTCGGGGAAGAACGCCTCGGGGTCCGTCTGAGCGCACAACGCACGCTCCTGCCACCCCGCGTCGTCGGCGTCGTCCCCGTCCAGGAGAAATAGTTCTCTCATGTGACTGCCCTTCGACCCTTGAACCCAATGCTTTTGGGTTCGACTCTCGTGCCAGAGAACCGGCCGACCGACCTCGTCCCGAGTTTTTTGAGCTCGACCCTGCTCGACCAGCGTGTCGTCTGGATTCGAGTTCGAAACCGTGAACGACACTGGTGTGATTACATGCCTGTCGTACCCCTGAAGTCAAGCCCCGATCTGGTATGGGGATAACCGGTACACGCCACCCGAGGGTCTGCTAGGGGGCTCGGTACGACAGGCTGGGAGCCATGCACAGCCGCCTGACCGTCCTCTCCGGCGGCATGGGCGGGGCCAAATTCCTGCAGGGGCTGCTGCTCGGCATCGAGCAGGGCCGGCTGCCGGGCGTCGCCGCCGACGCCGAGGTCACCGTCATCGCCAACACCGCCGACGACCTGTGGGTGCACGGACTCAAGGTCTGCCCCGACCTCGACACCGTGATGTACACGCTGGGCGACGGGATCGACCTCGACCGCGGCTGGGGTCGACGCGACGAGACCTGGAGCGTCAAGACCGAGCTCGCGGCGTACGACGTGGAGCCGTCCTGGTTCGGCCTCGGCGACCGCGACATCGCCACGCACCTGGTCCGCACCCAGATGCTCGACGCCGGCTACCCCCTCTCGCAGGTCACCGAGGCGCTGTGTCAGCGCTGGCAGCCTGGTGTCCGGCTGCTGCCGATGAGCGACGACCGGGTCGAGACCCACGTGGCGATCGCCGACCCCGACCTGGACCGGTCGCCGAGCGGCCGGCGGGTGGTCCACTTCCAGGAGTACTGGGTCAAGCTGCGCGCCGAGGTCCCCGCCGAAGCCGTGGTGGTGGTCGGGCTGGACGAGGCCACGCCCGCTCCGGGCGTGATCGACGCGATCACAGACGCTGACCTGGTCCTGCTCCCGCCGTCCAACCCGGTGGTCTCCGTCGGGACCATCCTCGGCGTCCCTCGGGTCCGCGAGGCGCTGGTCGCCACCCACGCACCCGTGGTCGGCATCTCGCCGATCATCGGCGGCAGCCATGTGCGCGGGATGGCCAACCAACTGCTCGCATCGGTCGGCGTCGAGGTGAGCGCGGGCGGCGTGGGCCGGCACTACGGCCCCCGGGCCGACGGCGGCGTGCTCGACGGCTGGCTCGTCGACGAGTCGGACGCCGACCAGCTCGGCGGGCTGCACGCGGCCGGGCTGGCCGCGGCCGCCGTACCCCTCTTCATGACCGACCACGACGCCACCGCCGCCATCGCGGCCGCCGCCATCGAGCTGGTGACGTGACGCTCACGGTCCTGGCGCCGGACGGCGTCCCCGAGATCGGGCCGGGCGACGACCTGGCTGCTCTGGTCGTCGCCGCGCTGTCCCCCGTCGACGGCGACGTGGTGCTGGTGACCAGCAAGGTGGTGAGCAAGGCCGAGGGCCGATCACTCGCGGGCACCGACCGCCTGGCCGCCGTCGAGGCCGAGCTGGCCGAGCCCGGCGCGCGGGTGGTGGCGCGGCGCGGGCAGACCACGATCGTGCGCACCCGCCTCGGGCTCACCCTGGCCGCGGCCGGGGTCGACGCCTCCAACGTCGCGCGCGGCAGCGTGCTCCTCCTGCCGCTCGACCCGGACGGGAGTGCTGCGGCGCTGCGCCGGGCGATCGCCGAGCGCACCGGCGCCAACGTCGGGGTGGTCGTGACCGACACCGCGGGCCGGGCCTGGCGGACCGGGCAGACCGACATCGCGATCGGCGCGGCCGGGATCGTGGCCCTCGACGACCACTCGGGGCGCACCGACGGCTACGGCAACGAGCTCATGGTCACCGCGCCGGCGCTCGCCGACGAGCTGGCCGGCGCGGCCGAGCTCGCCCAGGGCAAGCTGGCCGGCCGGCCGTTCGCGCTCGTCAGGGGCCGGGGCGACCTGGTGCTGCCTCCGGGCGACGACGGACCGGGTGCCGCGGTGCTGGTGAGGGTCGAGGGCGAGGACCTGTTCGGCTACGGCGCTCGCGAGGCCGTGCTCCGTGCCCTGGGTGGCGAGCCTGTCGACCGGGCGCCCTTCGGTGCCCCCGCGGACATCGCCGAGATGACGGCCGCGGTGGCACGGGTCCTGGGTGTCCGGGCCGAGCCGATCCGGGACGGTCTCGCGGTCCCCGTCGACCCCCGGATCGCGCCGCTGGCGTTCGCGCACGGCTGGCATCTCGACGAGGGCTCCGAAGAAGGCCCTGAGAAAGCAGTGATCCGACCGGTCACTCCGTAGACTCCTCCGCTGGGCTCTCACGGGCCCCAAAATCCTTGTCCAGCACAGACCTTGTCCAGCACAGCCTCTGTGCAAGTCCACCACCCGAGGTGCTCCGAAGCCGTGGCCAAGAAGTCGAGCAAGTCCGACCGTCAGGCGGTCATCGACGAGATCCGCAAGAAGCAGAAGGGCGCGGAGAAGCGCCGCGGCTACGCCATCGTGGGCGTCTGCTCGCTGGTCGCGCTGCTGATCGTGGTCGCGGCGGCGTACCGCCCCGTGAAGAACTGGTGGGACCTCCGCAAGTTCAACGACCTCGACCTGGCGTCGATCGGCGCCCCCGCCAGCGCGTGCGACAAGATCACGACCAAGCCGGCCACGGGCAGCTCCGAGCACGTGCCCACCAACTCCCAGGTCATCTACGAGTCGGCACCGCCCGCCTTCGGCGCGCACTGGAACGAGCAGAACGTCGCTCCCGCGCCGTTCAACATCAAGATGTACAAGGAGAGCGACCGCCCCGAGCTCGAGTCGCTCGTGCACAACCTCGAGCACGGCTACACGATCCTCTGGTACGACGAGTCGATCGCCGACGACGCCGACGAGCTCAACGTCATCGACGGCATCGCGGACAAGTTCCGGTCCGACAGCAACAACCTGCGGCTGAAGTTCATCGCCGCGCCCTGGACCTCCGCCGACGAGAAGGAGGAGGGCGACAAGGGCAAGTTCCCCGACGGGATGCACATCGCCTTCTCGCACTGGTCGGCCGGTGGCTCCGGCGAGAGCGACACCTCCAAGCAGGTCGGCGTCTTCCAGTACTGCAGCCAGCCGAGCGGCGAGGCGCTGAAGGACTTCATGCTGGAATACCCCTACACAGACTCGCCCGAGCCGAACGCACTGTGATGGTTGCGCCCCCGCGCATCGCCATCGTCAGCGGCTACTTCAACCCGATCCACATCGGGCACCTGCGCATGATCAAGGCGGCCCGCGAGCTCGCCCCGTACCTGGTCGTGATCGTCAACAACGACAAGCAGCAGCTGCTCAAGAAGGGCCGCATCCTCATGACCGAGGAGGACCGGCAAGCGATCGTGGCCGAGCTGCGCTGCGTCGACGAAGCGTTCGTCGCCGTCGACGACGACTCGACGGTCGCGGCCTCGCTGCGCCAGGTGCGCGAGCTGCACCCGGACGCGGAGCTGCTGTTCTGCAACGGCGGCGACCGCGACCCCGGCCAGGACGCCGTCCCGAGCGCGGAGGCCCTCCTGGTCGACGAGATCGGACTCCAGCTGGTCTACGGCGTCGGCGGTGAGCAGAAGGCCGACTCCAGCAGCCGGATCAACGAAGAGCTCAGCCGGGACGACCCTCCTCGCCTCCCGTGACCGCGTTCGCGGAGCTCCTCGGGGCTCAGCTCCGGGGCGACCCGGGCCGTCCGCTGCTGACCTGGTACGACGAGGGCACCGGCGAACGCGTCGAGCTGTCGGTGACGACCTACGCCAACTGGGTGGCCAAGGTCGCGTCGCTGCTCGTCGAGGAGCACGACCTGGAGCGTGGGCACGTGCTCCTGGTCGACCTGCCGAGCCACTGGCTGGGACCGGTCTTCCTCGGCGCGGCCTGGAACGTGGGGGCGGCGGTCGCCTTCCCGTCGTACGACCACGACCCGGCAGCCGTGGTCTGTGGCCCCGACTCGCTCTCGACCTGGGCGCCCCGCGCCGACGAGCTGCCCGTGCTGGCCTGTTCCCTGCTGCCGATGGGCGTGCGGTTCGCCGAGCCGCTGCCGTCCGGCGTCCACGACGTCGGCGTCGAGGTGTGGGGACAGCCGGACGCCTTCACGCCGTACGACCCGCCGGACGGCTCCGACGTCGCCCTCGTGGACGGTCCGGTCACGCAGGACGAGCTGTTCGGGAGGGCGGTCGCCGCCGGGAGTTCACGAGCCTCGACCGGCGGCGACCGGCTCCTGGTGACGGCGAACCCGGCTTCCCCACCAGGTGTCGCCGCCGTCTCACGGCCGCTCGTCTCGGGCGGCTCACTGGTCTTGGTGGCGGGGGCGGACCCGGGCCGGCTCGACGCGATCGCCGAGACCGAGCGGGTCACCCACCGCTTGGGCTGATCAGCCGGCCCCCGCCGGCGACGTACGGGCGAGTCGCTGGCCCCTGGTCCAGCAGCGGTGGCCCCCTACCTGGGCCGGGTCGCGACGCTCCGCGACCCGCACGCTCTGCGGCGCGCAGCGCTTCTTCCCGCGCGCGTAGCCGGACATGTCGGCCTCGGCGGACCCGCTCCCCGGCTGGTTCGGAGACACCGAGATCGAGGGCTGTGCGACGCCCTGACCCGGTCCGACACCGACCACGTCGAGCGACACCACGCGGGTCGCCGGCACCAGGGCCATGACCACCACACCGAGCGCCAGCAGCTGCTGGCAAGCGGTGACGTAGCGGGCGCGCGATGGCGACATTCGACGGTGCTCCTGTGCGGGGGAAGGTCACACGATGCGCAACTTTCACACGCGTCACAGGGGAAGCGGTAGAGAATCTGAGTAACTACAACGTTGTAATTGCCAGTCGACACGCCGAGTGATTCCGACTTTGTCAACCCCAGGGCAGCCCCTCGAACATCACGCTGACCCGTCACTTCTGGCCCTGCGAACGGCATCGACCCGCCACAAATGGCCCGACGGGCGCGACCAGAAGTGACGGGTCAGTGCCGTCAGAGCGACCAGAAGTGACGGGTCAGCGTGGAGTGCTAAATCTCCGACCCGAGCTCCGCGTCGGTGGTCTGCTCGTCCTCGGCGTCCGGGTCGTCGTCATCGTCGTAGTGGAGGAACTTGATGCCCTCGTCGACGTCGCCGTCGAAGCCGACCTTGCCCTTCTCGAGGACGATGACGCGGTTGCACATCCGGCGGACCGACATCGCGGCGTGGCTGACGTAGAAGAGGGTGACGCCGCTGTCGCGGATCTCCTCCATCTTCTTCATGCACTTCTTCTTGAAGGGCTGGTCGCCGACCGCCAGCACCTCGTCGGCGATGAAGACGTCGCAGTCGACGTTCACGGCCACCGAGAAGCCGAGCCGGGCGAACATCCCCGAGGAGTAGTTGCCGACCGGGGTGTCCAGGAAGTCACCGACGTCCGCGAAGCCGGCGATGTCGTCGAACTTGGCGTCCGTCTCGTCCTTGGTCATGCCGAGGATGGCGGCGTTCATGTAGATGTTCTCGGTGCCGGTCATCTCGGGATGGAACCCGGCGCCCGTGGCGATGAGGCCGGAGATCCGGCCGCGGGTGCGGACGTGGCCGGACGTCGGCCGCATCACGCCCATGATGTGCTTGAGCAGGGTGCTCTTGCCGGAGCCGTTGAGACCCATCAGCCCGATGGCCTCGCCCTGCTCGACCGCGAAGGACACGTCGGTGAGCGCCCAGAAGTTGTCCTTGGTCTTCTGGCCGCGGAGCTTCGCGACCACGACCTGCTTGAGGGTCCGCTGGTAGCGCATCGAGAACTCCTTGGAGACGTTCTCGACCTCGATCGAGGTGACCACCGCCTAGACCAGCCTGTCCGGGATCTTGTCGTCGAGCCGGGTGAAGACCCACTGCGCGAAGAACAGGAAGAGGACCGCCAGCCCGAGCATGATCAGCCCGCGCTCGAAGAGGTGGTGCGGGAAGTTCACGCTGTCGCCGGGCTGGAAGTCCCACTCAGGCTTCCCGGTCTCCGTGGCGGGGATCGTCGTGATCCAGAACCCCCGCTGCATCAGGAGCACGGCCTCGGCGATCGGGTTGAACAGGTAGAAGTGCTGGATGATCGGGAAGCCCTCGAACCGGGTCCGGACCAGCGTGTAGGGGTACATCATCGGGACGCTGAACGGCAGCATCTGGGTGAAGATCTGCACGACGCGGGTCCAGTCGCGGTACATCACGTTGATCGCGGCGAACATCAGCCCCATGCCGGTGCCGAGCAGGATCACGATCCCGAAGGCCAGCAGCGCGGCGAGCAGTCCCACCGCGTCCGGCGCGAACGTCCCGGTGACCAGGCAGGCGCCGAGGAGGATCACCAGCTGCGGGCCGGTGTGGTAGAGCGAGACCAGCATCGAGGCGATCGGGAAGATCTCGCGGGGCAGCGGCATCTTCTGCACCACGGCCTTGTTCTGCATGATCGACCGGGTGCCGGAGTTGAACGACTCCGTGAACAGGTTGACCAGGACCATGCCCGCGAACAGGTGGATCGCGAAGTGCGGGATCTGGCCGCGGCCGATGATGATCCCGAACACGAAGTAGAACGTCAGGAACCGCATGAAGGGGTTGATGTAGGACCAGAGCAACCCCATCTTCGAGCCGATGTAGCGCGCGCGGAGCTCACGCTTGACCATCAGCCTGAGCAGGTAGCGCCGGCGCAGGACGCCCAGCAGCCCACCCTTGGCGGCCGGGTCCACCATCGGCACGTGCGCCAGGTCGTGGCGTTCGGAGACCGAGTCCGCGTCGCTCTCCGGAGTCAGCTGGTCGGTCATGCGTCGGGGTCGGTCCAGGGGCGGAAGGTCTCGGACCAGGTCTCCGGCGAGGTGACGTCGTGCAGCGCCGCGCGGTACTGCTCGGCCAGCTGCGGCCACTCGCGGGTCAGCCGGGCGTGCAGCGAGGCCGTCTGGGCGGCGAGCTCGCGGTACTTCTTCGGGTCGCGACGGTAGAGCGCCGCGGAGGTGCCGTCGTTCATCGAGACCACGGCCGAGTCATAGCTGGCGATGCGGTACCACTTCGCGTCGACGGCCCGGATCTCGACCTCCGGGAACTCCTGCGACAGCGGTCGCGCCTTGGTCAGGAAGTGCCGGATCGGCTCGAGGGCCGCGGTCTTGCGCTGGGCCCACTTGCCGGGGACCTCGACGATGTCGCGGCCCTTCTTCGGCGGCTTCTTGCGGCGTACCTCCGGGAAGGCCTCGCGGTCGGGCTCGAGCTGGGCGTCGGTGAACTGCTTGCGGAACGCGTTGACCTCCGCCAGCCGGGTCGGGAGCATCGCGTGCAGCCCGTCGGGTCCGTCGAGCACGTCCTGCATCGCCTGGTTGCGGATCTCGACCGTGGAGTACTGCATCGCCACGAGGTGGGACACGGTGTGGTTGAGGTTCTCCCGGATCACCCGGCCACCGCGCGGGTAGGTCGAGTGCAGCAGCGCGCTGACCAGGCGGTTGCGGACGTGGAAGTAGGCCTGCCAGTCGAGGGCGTCGTTCTTGTCGGTCCACGGCACGTGCCAGACCGCAGCGCCCGGGAAGGTCACCGTCGGGAAGCCGGCCGCCTTGGCGCGCAGGCCGTACTCGGCGTCGTCCCACTTGATGAAGAGCGGCAGCGAGAGGCCGATCTGCTCGATGACCACTCGCGGGATCAGGCACATGAACCAGCCGTTGAAGTCCACGTCGACGCGCTTGTGCAGCCAGCGCGACGAGCGGATGTTGCGGGCCGAGAGGTCCCAGCGGCTGAAGCCGTCGAGCGGGGTCATCCACCAGAACCGCCACGGCTGGACGATCTCGCCGAAGCTGTGCAGCTCGGACTTGTTGTAGAGGCTGAACATGTGGCCGCCGACGATCGTCGGGCGGCGGGCCAGGTCACCGAAGGTGATCGCCCGGATGATGCCCTCGGGCTCGCAGACGACGTCGTCGTCCATCATCAGGGCGTACGTCGCGGTGCCCTTGCGCAGCGACTCGAGCTGCCCGCGGGCGTAGCCGCCGGAGCCACCGAGGTTGCCCTGCTCGATGATCCGCAGCTTGTCGCCCAAGGAGCCCTCAGCGGCGTCGTAGAACTCCGAGTCGACGACCTTCTTCGTGCCCTGCTCCATCACCATCACGGTGTCGAGGTAGGGCCTGAGCAGCTCGTCGGACCCCATCTGGGTGAGCAGCTTGGCGCAGAAGTCGGGCCGGTTCATGGTGGTGATCGCGATGTCGGCGGTGCCGGGCTCGAGCCGGTCCTCCGGCACCTCGGCGGACCACTCGGCGGACTCGACGATGGCGTCGTCGTCACCGGCGACGACGTTGTACCAGTACCAGCCGCCGTCCACGAAGGTGTTCAGCGGCAGCTCGAAGACGAAGCTGCCCTTGGCCTCGGTGCCGGTGCTGGCGGAGTCGACCCGCTGCGAGCGGCCGTTGGCCAGCGAGCGGTAGACGATGACCGTGGCACCGCGGCCGGAGACGTCCACGGTGAGGCGGACGTCCTGGACGATCGTCCAGCGCCGCCAGTAGGACGCCGGGAAGCCGTTGAAGTAGGTGCCGAACGACAGCCGCTCTCCGGCCCGCACCCGCAGCGCGGTGCGCGACTCGATCTGGTCCGGGCCGATGCCCTTGCCGGTCGAGGTGGCCTGCCGGATGGCGGCGTTGTTGAGGTCCTTGGCCGCCCGGGTGCCGCCGATCTCGTACTTGTCGGCGTCGAGCGAGGCGTCCTCCGCGTCGACGTAGAGCGCGAAGACGTCGAAGTCGCGGTCGATCGGCATGATCTGGCGCTGCAGCACCCGGCGGTTGGTCTCCGCCCGGTGCGTGCCGCCGGCCGTGGTGGCCGCGGCCTTCTTCGTCGTACGCCGACGCGTGGTGGCCTTCTTGGCCGCGGTCGACTCGGTCACTCGTCCACTCCCCCGGAGGTCAGCTCCGCGCCGTCGGCGAAGTGCGGCTTCAGCTTGTTCTCGTACATCGACAGCGCCGAACCGATCGCCATGTGCATGTCGAGGTACTTGTAGGTGCCGAGCCGGCCGCCGAAGAGCACCATCGGCTCCTGCTTGGCGAGCTCGCGGTACTTCAGCAGCTTGGCGCGGTCCTCGGCGGTGTTGACCGGGTAGTAGGGCTCGTCGCCCTCCTCGGCGAACCGCGAGTACTCGTGCACGATCACGGTCTTGCCGGGCAGGTGGGTCTTCACCCGCTCGGGGTGGAAGTGCTTGAACTCGATGATCCGGGTGTAGGGCACTTCCTGGTCGTTGTAGTTGACGACGCCGGTGCCCTGGAAGTCGTCGACGTCCTCGACCGACTGCTCGAGGTCGACGGTCCGCCACGAGAGGCGGCCCTCGCTGTTGCCGAAGTACTCGTCGACCGGGCCGGTGTAGACGATCGGGACCTTGCCCTTGAACTGCGTCGGCGATGCCGGACGAAGGGTCGAGGAAGTCGGTCTCGAGCCGCACCTCGATGTTGGGGTGGTCGGCCATCTTCGTCAGCCACGCGGTGTAGCCGTCGGTCGGCAGCCCCTCGTAGGTGTCGCTGAACCAGCCGTTCTCGAAGGTGTAGCGAACCGGCAGCCGAGTGATGATCTCGGCGCTCAGCTTGGTCGGGTCGGTCTGCCACTGCTTGGCGGTGTAGCCCTTGATGAACGCCTCGTAGAGCGGGCGGCCGATCAGGCTGATCGCCTTCTCCTCGAGGTTGGTGGCGTCCTCGGTCGCGATCTCGCTGGCCTGGCTCGCGATCAGCTCGCGGGCCTCCTCCGGCGTGTGGCTCTTGCCGAAGAACTGGTTGATCAGCCCCAGGTTCATCGGCAGCGAGTAGATCTGGCCCTGGTACTTGCCGAAGACCCGGTGCTTGTAGTCGGTGAAGGTCGTGAACCGGTTGGCGTAGTCCCACACCTTCTCGTTGGACGTGTGGAAGAGGTGCGCGCCGTACTTGTGCACCTCGACGTTGGTCTCGGGGTCGCGCTCGCTGTAGGCGTTGCCACCGAGGTGGTGGCGGCGGTCGATGACCAGCACCTTGAGCCCGAGGTCGTTGGCGCAGCGCTCTGCGATCGTCAGTCCGAAGAACCCGGAGCCGACGACCACAAGATCAGGGCTGCGATCAGGCCGCTGCCAATTGAGGAGTTCTCCGACGACACGACAGATCAGTCTACGGACGGGGCCGCCTCGACCCGATTCGGCGCGCTCAGACGGCGGCGGCGGCCCGTGCGAGCGCGCGGAGGCTGCGACCAACATCACCCTCGGTCGTCGACCAGTTGCTCACCGAGATGCGCAGCACCGCACGGCCGCGCCAGAGCGAGCCGCTCATCCAGGCCTCCCCGTCGGCGAGGAGGCGGGCCACGACCGCCCGGGTGCGGTCGTCGTCGCCGAAGCTGACGCAGACCTGGGTGAAGACCACGTCGTTGAGGACCTCGGCCCCCGGCAGGTCGGCGATCCCGCGGGCGAACGCCGCCGCGTGCCCGGCCATCCGCTCGACCAGGTCGGCGACCCCCTGCCGGCCCAGCGCGGCGAGCACGGCGTAGACCGGGAACGGACCGGGCGCGCCGGGACAGCTCGGGCACCTTCTCGAAGGGGTCGCCCGCCTCGTCGTGGATCAGGTAGTCGCCGTGCATCCCCATCGCGGCCTTGACCGCCGCCGGGTCGCGGACGATCGCGATGCCGCAGTCGTAGGGCACGTTGAGCGTCTTGTGCGCGTCGGTGGCCCACGAGTCGGCGCTCCGCGAAGCCCTCGGTCAGGTGCCGGTACGCCGGCGCGGCGGCCGCGAAGAGCCCGAAGGCGCCGTCGACGTGCACCCACGCACCGTGGCGGTGGGCGGCCTCGATCGCCTCGGCGAACGGGTCGTAGCCGCCGGAGTGGACGTTGCCGGCCTGCACGCACACGAGGGTCGGCCCGTCGTACTGCTCCAGCGCGGCGGCCGAGTGCGGCGGCGTCGAGCCGGCCCTCGTCGTCGGCGGCGCACGGCCTCGGGTGCGCCGAGGCCGAGGTAGCGCAGCGCCAGGTCGACGGTGTCGTGCCGCTCGTCGCCGACCAGGACCCGGACCCGCGGGGCGCCGATCAGCCCTTGGGTCGGCGACGTCCCAGCCGGCCTGCCGCAGCACCTCGTCGCGGCCGGCGGCGAGGCCGGTGAAGTTGGCCATCGTGCCGCCGGTCACGAAGCCGACCGCGCTGCCGGCGGGCAGCCCCAGCAGGTCGAGCAGCCAGGCGCTGGCGACCTCCTCGGTGGCGGTGGCGGCCGGGGTGAGTCGGGCGAGCCCGGCGTTCTGGTCCCAGGCGCTGACCAGCCAGTCGGCGGCCAGGCGCCGCGGGGTGGCGTGCCGCCGATCACCATCCCGTAGAAGCGGCCCGAGGGCATCGCGGTCAGCCCGGGCTCGAGCGCGGTGGCCAGGTGGTCGATCACGGAGGCCGGGTCCTGGGGGCCGTCCGGGAGCACCGTGCCGAGCCGTTCGACCAGCTCCTCCACCTGCGCCTGCGGCGGGACCGGCCGGTCCTCGAGCGAGGCCAGCCAGCGCTGGGCGTGCTCGGTGGCGATGGTCAGGGCTGAGTCGCGATCCGTCACGCGGTCACTCTGGCACCGTCAGCGGGGCTTCGTCGCGTCTGACGGGGGTCCGAACTCCGCGCGCACGCCCTCGCTGAACGCGACGTGGTCCGGCGCACGGTCGGTCACCCCCGGCAACCCGACCGACGCCACCAGCTCGTCGTCGAGCTCCAGCACCGTCGCCGCCTGCAGGGGCCACGGCTCGTGCCGGTTGGCTACGTACGTCGTGCGGCCGCGACGCCGGATGTGCGCCCCCCAGCGGGCGGTGAGGAAGTCGTCGAGCGCCGTGGCCTCGCGTGGCTTGCCGACCCGGATCACGACCCGGCTGCTCGGACGGTCCCCCCACCGACGCAGCCTGGCCTCGTAGGTCACCCGGGTGCCGGCCCGGCGCAACCGCATCCGCGCCCACCGGTACGGCGCCCCGATCACGGCCCGGATCGCGGGGACCGCGACCGCCCGGTCGGTGTCGAGGCTGAGGAAGACGACGCCGCGACGCCCGGTCTCGTCGACGGAGTAGAGCCGGACGTTGGTCTCGAGGAAGCTGCCGAAGTAGGGGATCGCCGGACCGCGTCCGAGGCTCACGCCGACCATCCGGAACGGCACCAGCCCCACGTAGGTGCGCCCCTCGAAGACGTCCGGCCGCGTCCCCGGCGGCAGCAGGTGGCGCCACCCGCTCCGGCTCGACCGCCCAGTGCAGGAAGGTCAGGTCGCGCCAGGCCTGGGTCGAGATGACCCGGCCGCGGAGCGGCGGGGCCGAGCGGGTGACCGGCTCAGCGGGTGTGGGCACGACTCTGCGGCCCGTGCGTCCTTGAGCGCCCGGCGCGCGTTGCGGGCCTCGGCCCGCCCGCCGCGGACGGGTGACAGCGCGACCACCCCGGCGGTGATCAGCCAGGGCTTGGCGCGGACCAGCGCGTTCTCGCCGTACCGCAGGTGGATCGGTGAACAGGTTGCGGTACATGTAGTAGCCCTTCCACCCGGCCAGGTCGTGCTGCTGGTCGAACTCCAGCTGTCGGACCAGCACGGCGTCGCGGACCGCGTAGATGCGGAAGCCGGCGCGGCGGGCGCGCAGGGCGAAGTCGACGTCGTCGTAGAAGATGAAGAAGCTCGGGTCCGGCAGCCCGATGGCCTCGACCACCCGACGGCGGATGAGGAAGCCTTCGAAGGGGATGTTCTCCAGCTCGACCAGCGCCGGCATCGCCGCACGAGTGCCGTACGTCGTCTCGACCATCGCCGTCTTCGGCTTGATCCGCAGCGGGTTGCGGAGGTCGAACGTGAGCGCCGCCTTCTCCACCAGCCGCCCGCTGGTGTCCTCGCGCACCACCATCAGGCAGTCGGACAGCTCGTCGTCGACGGCGAGCAGCACGCTGAGGCAGTCCGGCGCCGGGACCACGTCGTCGTCGAGCAGCCAGATCCGGTCGTAGCCCTGCTCGTACGCCGCCTGCATGCCGCGGTGGAAGCCGCCCGCGCCACCGAGGTTCTCCTCGGTCGTGATCACCTGCAGCGGGAGGTCGTGTCACCGTGTCGAGCACGGTCGCGGTGTGGTCCGTGCTGGCGTTGTCGACCACGATCACCGCGTCCGGGCGGTGGTCGAGCGCGGCCAGCCCGGCCAGCATCCGGGTGAGCAGCGAGGCGCGGTTGTAGGTCACCACGACGATGGCGACGGTCTCCCGATCGCTCACCGCAGGTACTTCCGGTGGCCGGTGAAGTCGCCGCGCAGTCCGGCGTACGCCGCCCGCGCGCTCATCGGGAGCCGGCCCGGCCGCGGCTTGGTGAGCAGGTAGAACCAGACGGTCTTGGCCCAGAACATCAGCACGTGCGGCCAGCCCCGGTAGCGGCGCAGGTTGACGGTGTTGTTGCGCGCCATGCAGTAGTGCTTGAGGTCGCTCGGGCTGTGGTTGTACGTCGTGCGCCCGAGCATCATCGGCGTGCCCAGGTCGTCGGTGGCCGGGTGCAGCACGTGCGCCGCCACGACGGTGGCGATCCGGGCTCCGGCCTGCTCCGCTCGCCAGAGGTACTCGACGTCGTCGCCCCAGATGAAGAACTCGGCGCGTGGGTAGCCGATCCGCTCGACCAGCTCGCGGGTCACCAGGACGCCGTTGAAGGGAATCAGAACGCCCTCGATGAGCCCGTCCGCGGCGGCCTTCTCGACCGCGGCCATCTCGTGCACGACCGTGGTGCCGCCCGGCAGCCGGATCGGGAAGCAGAGACGTGACGGGTCCTGGGCGGCCAGCACCGCCGGCCCCCAGAAGTCGAGGTCCTCGCGCTCCAGGAGCAGCTCGAGGCAGTCGGGCTCGGGCAGCCCGTCGTCGTCCATCAGCCAGACCAGGTCGGCACCGCCCGCGACCGCCCGCTCGAGCCCGTGGCTGAAGCCACCGGCACCCCCGGTGTTGGTCGGCAGCGTCTCGGCCGTCACCGGCTGGGTCCGCAGCCACTCCCCCGTGCCGTCGGTGCTCGCGTTGTCGACGACGAGCACCTCGTCGAGCTCCGGAATCTCGGTGAGCCGCTGGAGCTGGCGCCGCAGCATCTCGAGCCGGTTGAACGTGACGACCACGGCGACGATGCGGCGCCCGTGGGGATCAGTCACGCTGGCAACCCTAGGGAACCGACTCCCGAGCGACGATTCGAGCCTCGCGTGGCCCGCTCCTGCAGTGCGGTCAGGCGCTCCAGCCGGGTGCGTAGCAGCTGGAGGTCGCCGGCGATGCGCCGCCGCGTCGGCTCGACGTGGTCGGCCACGGCGGCGTCGAGCTCGACCCGGTCACCCACCCCGCTCACGAGGGGGAGGACGGTCAGGACCGCGCTGCTGCTCAGCCCCGCTTCGAACAGCCACCGGATCTGCCACACCCGGGCCACGTCCCCGTCGTCGTAGGCCCGGTAGCCGTTGCGACACCTTCCCGGGGTGAGCAGCCCCACTTCCTCGTAGTAGCGCAGCGAGCGGGTGCTGGCCCCCGTCCGATCCGACAGCTCGCCGATCCTCATGAGGTCTCCGCGAGGTGGCAGACGACGACGCCGCTGAGGATGAGCGCGAGGCCTGCGACCCGCGGGAGGGTGACCGGGTCGCCGCTGATGACGATCCCGAGCAGGACCGCGCCGACGGCACCGATGCCGGTGAACACGACGTACGACGTGCCGACCGGCAGCGCGGACATCGCTCGGGTCAGCAGGTAGACCGAGGTGACGCCCAGCGCGAAGCAGGCGAGCGTCGGGATCGGGCGGGTGAAGCTCTCGGTCGGCTTGATGCTCTGCGACCAGGCGACCTCGACGAGGCCGGCCAGCACCAGCCAGGTCCAGGGGCTCATGGTGCGCACGTTCGACGGTTGGTCATAAACGGACAAGGTGTCCAGTTGCTAGTTTGTTCCCGTGCCCGACGCCCGCCCCGCGCTCCCGCTGGCCGACCCGCCCAAGGTCGAGCGCGCCGATGCGGCCCGGAACCGGAACCGGATCCTCAAGGCTGCCGCCGGGCTCTTCGCCGGGTCGCCGGCCCGGCCGGTCACCATGGACGACCTCGCCAAGGCCGCGGGGGTCGGCCGCGCCACGCTCTACCGCCGCTACCCCACCGTGGGCGCGGTCGCCGAGGCGCTGCTCGACGAGCACGAGCGCGAGCTGCAGGAGCGGATCCTCTCCGGGCCCGCTCCCCTGGGACCGGGTGCCGCTCCGCGGGAGCGCCTGGTCGCCTTCTACGCAGCGATGGTCGACCTGCTCGACCAGCACGCGGCGCTGGTGCTGGGGACCGAGGTCGGCCAGCTCCGCTTCGGCACGGGGGCCTACGGGTTCTGGAGGGCGCACGTCCGGCACCTGCTCGACGAGGCGGGGGCGCCCGACCCGCCCGTCATGGCCGACCTCCTGCTGGCACCGCTGGATCCGCAGCTCTTCCTGCACCAGCGGCAAGCAGGCGTGGCCTCGGAGAGGATCGCCGCCAGCCTGGGCTTCCTGGCCGACGCCGTCGTCCGCCGAGAGAAACCCGCTGGACCCTGACACCGGTGTCAGCCTGAAGATGTCCGCATGGTGTCTGTCTCGGCCGCCCTCGGCGTGGCTCTCGTCGCCCTCGGCATGGTGCTGACCCCCGGGCCCAACATGATCTACCTCGCGTCGCGGTCGATCGCCCAGGGTCGGCTCGCCGGTCTCATCTCGCTCGGTGGCGTCGCGATGGGCTTCGGGTGCTACCTCGTCGCGGCGACGGCCGGGCTGTCCAGCCTCTTCGCCACCGTCCCCGCGGCGTACGACGTGGTGAAGCTCGCGGGTGCCTGCTACCTGGCCTGGCTCGCCTGGGGCATGCTCCGTCCGGGCGGCGTCTCCGCGTTCGAGGAGCGGGACCTCGCCCCTCACTCCCCCCGCCGGCTCGCCGCCATGGGGCTGGTCACGAACCTGCTCAACCCGAAGATCGCGCTCATGTACGCCGCCCTGATCCCGCAGTTCGTCGACCCCGCCCACGGTCGGGTCTGGCTCCAGTTCCTCCAGCTGGGCGCCGTGCAGATCGTCGTCGCGGTCTGCGTCAACTGCCTGATCGTGCTCATGGCGGCCCGGCTCGCGGCCCACCTGAGGCGGCACCCGAGGGTGCTGCGTGCGCAGCGCCTGATCTCCGGGACCGTGCTGGGTGTCTTCTCGGTGCGGATGGCCCTCAGCGACGCTCCGCGCTGACCGCGCCGCGGCGCCGGGCCCGGCGGCGGACTTGACCTTGACGCCGACGTGCAGGTCTAGCGTCGCCGAACCGCGAAGGTCGCGGTCCGAACCCAGGAGTGAAAGTCATGTACCTTCTCGAACCAGCCATCACCAGCTCACGCGAGGATGCCGAAGGCCGGGACCAGGTCGGCCCCGTCGTCGACGCCGTCCTCCGGTTCGGTCTCGCGCAGGACCTGCGTCAGCGCGAGGGCGCCCGGGAGCTGTTCGAGTCGGCGTTCACCGACGACGCCGTCCTCGACTTCCGGCCCGCCGCCAAGGCCTGCGGGCTCGACGTCCCGCTGATGGTGGGCCGGGCGATGATCACCGACATCATCATGAACCCGGCCACGCTCATCGACACCACGCACGTCGTGACCAATGCCCGCGTGCAGGTCACCGAAGACGCGGCCAGGCTGACCGCTCTCGTCGAGGCGCAGCACCTCCCGCGCGGGGACCACTCCCGGCACGCACTGCTCAAGAACTACTACGACGTGGACGCGGTCCTCGTCGACGGACTGTGGCGGATGAGCCGGGTCGAGATCGAGAACGTCTGGTTCACAGGCGACCCGCAGGTCATCGGAGGCAACTGAGGCCAACGCTCAGAAGAGCGCCTCTTGCACGTAGGCCGGGCCCGCGGGCGCCGGGATGAGCTTGGGCAGCGGCCCGACCCGCTCCCTCGGGGCCGCCTTCCAGCGAGGATCGAAGTAGGGCTCGGCCACGGTCCGGGTCGGTTCGCGCAGGGTCAGGCCGCGGATCGCGGTGGGCACGTGCAGCTCGAACCGGGAGTACGTCGCGCGCACGGCGTCCTCGTCGAGCGGTAGCCGGCCGAGATCCTGGCGCTCGAGGCCGATGTCAGCGGTGGTGACCATCGCCATCACCTCGCGGTTGAAGAGCCACCGCTCCTTCGCCTCCGGCGTCGCGAGAGCCTTGGCTCGGGACTTGCCCAGCGCGGCCGTGCACTTCTCGCCGCCGGTGGCCGCGTCGTCGAAGGCGGCCTGCGCCGTGTCGAGCGCCTGCAGGAGCCGGACCGCGGTCTTGGTGCCGAACCCGTGGACGCCGGGCAGGTTGTCGGACGTGTCGCCACGCAGGGCGGCGAGGTCGAGGTACTGGTCCGGCCGGACGCCGGTCACCATCGCGAGCCGCTCGGGGTCGAGCAACGGCGAGGCGTCGACGCCGCCGTTGAGGATGCGGAGCATCCGGGTGTGCTCGTCGATGAGGCTGAAGCTGTCGCGGTCGGAGGTCGCCACCACCGTCCGGGCGCCGACCGTCGGCGCCTGCGCGGCGACGCTGGCCAGCACGTCGTCGGCCTCCAGCCCCTCCGGCACCACCACGGTGACCCCGAGGTCGCGCAGCACCTCGACGGCCAGGTCGAGCTGGCGCTCGAGGCTCTCCGGCTTCGGCGCCCGCTGCGCCTTGTAGGACGGCCACCGCCGCTTGCGGCTGCTGTTGCCGCGGTCGTCGAAGCCGACCACGACCACGTCGGCGCAGACCCGGTCGACCGCCGACACCAGCTGGCTCAGGAGCCCGCGCACCGCCCAGCCCTGTACGCCGTCGGGCGTGCGGTACATCGTGCGCGCCGACGCGTGGAAGGCCCGGTGCAGCAAAGAGTTGCCGTCGACGGCGAGCACGGTCGGGGTGGACATCGCTTCCACCCTAAGTCCGCGCACCGACGTACGGAGGGACGCCGGGCGGACTGTCTCAACAGCTGCTGTCGAGGTCCTGGGACTCGTTGGCGGCGTACCCCTCGCTGAGCGAGCCGACCGAGCCGCCGGTGACGGCATCGTCCTGCTTCGGCTTCTTGTTCTTGCCCGGCTTGGCCTGCCCGTCGCTCGCGGGATCCGCCGCCTTGGGGGCGTTGCCCTCGGCCTTGTCGATCGCGCCGGCGACCGCGGAGCGGATCAGCCTGGCGTCCGGCTCGTAGGTGTCGAAGAGCGGCGGCACGATCGAGAGGGTCGAGACCTTCTGGTCACGCGCCTTGAGCGCCAGCCCGATGAAGCGGTCCACCTCGCTGGCCGGGATGCTCGTCGACACCATCGCCGAGGAGGCCTTGGCGATCTGCTGGAAGTTCTTGAGCACGTCGGTCGGCTCGAGCTGGTCGAGCATCGCGGCCATCACGCACTTCTGGCGGGCCATGCGGGAGTAGTCGTCGGAGCCTTCACGGGCCCGTGCGTACCACTGGGTCTCGAAGCCGGTGAGCTTCTGCTTGCCCGGCTCGATGTAGTCGTAGACGTCGGAGCCGAGGCCACCGATCGGGATCCGCGAGCGGACGTTGAGGGTGACTCCGCCGACGGCGTCCACCAGGTCGCGGAAGCCCTTGAGGTTGACCATCGCCCAGTAGTTCATCTTCAGGCCGGTGATGCCCTCGACCGCGGAGATGGTCGCGTCGACGCCGGGGTTCTCGGCCTTGCCGAAAAGCTCCTTGTTGTCCAGCGCCCACGTGTTGACGCCGTTGAGCATGCAGTGCTCGCAGTCGAACCCCTGCGGGAACTGCTCGTGCATCACCGAGCCCTTGGCGAAGGGGAAGTTCTGCATGTTGCGCGGCAGTGAGACCAGCACCGTGCGGCCGGTCTCGGCGTCGATGCTCGCGACGGTGATCGAGTCCGGCCGCAGCCCCCAGCGGTCGGCGCCGGAGTCACCGCCGAGCAGCAGCACGTTGTAGCGGCCGTCGTGCGCGCCGGTGGCGTCGCCGGAGCCGAACATGGTCTGGATGAAGTCGCGCTGCACGCCCACGAGGTGCGCCCCGAAGAGCAGCACCGCCGCGACCGAGAAGCAGAGGATCCCGTTGATGCCGACCGCGGCGCGGCGGTGGCTCATCCGCAGGGTCAGCGGCTGGCCGATCCGCCACGCGTCGAAGAACAGGGCGGCCCAGGCGACGGCCAGCACCATCAGCGCGATCCGGACGGTCTGCAGCGCAGCCAGGTCCGAGACCAGCCAGAAGGCGAACTCGTGGTGCAGGGTCGCCACGACCAGGCAGCCGGCCCCGACGATCAGCAGCGCGAACCAGATCCGCAGCGCCGCGCGCCCGACGGTCTTGTTGCCGCACGCGACCTGAGCGCTGCCCGGGAGCACCAGCGTCATCGCCATCAGGGCCAGCGCCCGACGGAACCTCACCTTCGCGGCGCGGTCGGCCGTCGAGGTGGCGACGGTCGACGTGTACGTCGTGGGTCCGTCTGGGTGGCCAAGGCCGGACATCGTGCTCCTGAGGGGAAGATCAGGCGTGCGCAGAACGTGACCTTGGCAGTATCACCAGTCACAGGCGTCACATCCGTGCAGGACGCGCCGATGAGCACGGTTCAGCCGAGCGCGTGCTCCTCGATCACCGCGACCAGCTCGTCGGTCGGCTCCCGGTCGACGTACACCAGCCGGATCGCATTGGGGTCGGGGTTGGGCCGGTCCGGGCCGCGCCAGGCGAGCCGCATGCCGAGCTTCTCGGCGGTACGCCGCGAGGCGTGGTTGTGCTCGAGGAGGTAGGCGATGACCGGCCGGTCCCGCTCGACGTCGCGGGCCGCCTCGATCGCCCGCACGCCCATCTCGGTGGCGTAGCCGCGGCCCTGCACCGAGGTGGCGAACCGGTAGTAGAGGTTCCACCACGGGCGCCCGGTCAGGATGGTGCAGCCACCGCGACCGATCACCGGGCCGTCGGGCTGGTCCCTGATCGACCAGTAGCCCAGCCCGTTGCGCTCGAACTGCCCCTCGGCCTCGGTCGCCATCGCCTCGGCCTCCGACCGCGAGGTGTGCCGGCCGACCGGGAAGTGCCGCCACGACTCGGGGTCGGAGTGGATCGCGTGCAGGTCGTCGACGTCCGCCTCCGCGGGCAGGTCGAGCCGGAGCCGGGCCGTGGTGGTGTGCCGCCAGTCGGTGCTCAAGAGTGGCTCCGGCCGGCCTCGATCTCCTCCTTGCGGGCCAGCCGGTGGGAGCGGCGGATCTCGGCCTCGCGCATCCGGCGTACCTCCTCCTCGGTCTCGGGTGCCAGCGCCGGGACCGGCCTGGCGCGCCCGGCCTCGTCGATGGCGACGAACACGAAGTACGCCGACGCGACGTGCAGCGTCACCGTGGAGGGGTCGTTCCACGGCTGGGTCTCGACCCGGACCCCGACCTCCATCGAGGACCGGCCGGCCCAGTTGACCTGGGCGTAGGTGCGCACGATGTCGCCGACGTGGACCGGCTCGAGGAAGGCCATCTCGTCGAGCGCCGCGGTGACCGCCTGCCCACCGCTGTGGCGCTGCGCGACGGCCCCGGCCGTGGAGTCGGCGAGCTTGACGATCTCTCCGCCGTGGATGTTGCCGAGGAGATTTGCCTCACGCCCGGACATGACGACGCCGAGCGAGACCCGCCCGTACGACGGCGGCAGAGCACGCTGAACGGCGGGAATGTCGGCCGGGTGGCTCATGCCGAGCACGGTAGCGTCGTGCGCATGCCTGATCGTCCCCGGAGCGGCGGGCCCGAGGACGGACCCGACTACACCTGGCTCTACGGCAAGGGCGGGAAGCCCAAGGACCCGCAGTCCACCCGACCCGTCCCCCGCCAGGACCGCCCCGCCCCGCCGCGCCCCGACGAGACCCGGGTGATGCGCGCCCAGCCGCGCGCGACCGAGCCGTCACGCGCGACCAGCCGGCCCACCCCTCCGCCCGTCGCGCCGCCGGTCCAGCCGCCGGCGTCGAGCGGCCGCAAGCGACGCCGGTTCCGCGTGCGCTACGTCTTCGTGATCCTGCTGCTCTGGCTCGCCTACCTCGTGATCGTGCCCGTCATGGCGTGGCGCGAGGTCGACAAGGTCGCCTGGGAGCCGGAGGGCGCCCGCCCCGACGATCAGCCGGGCACGACGTACCTCCTCGTCGGCAGCGACTCGCGCGCCGGGCTCAGCAAGGAGGAGCGCAAGGAGCTCAACACCGGCAACGCGGCGGGCGGTCGCACCGACACGATCATGCTGCTGCACACCGGCTCCGGCCCCAACCTGCTGCTCTCGATCCCGCGCGACTCGATGGTCGACATCCCGGGCCACGGCACCACGAAGATCAACGCCGCCTACGCGTTCGGCGAGGCGCCCCTCCTCGTGCAGACCATCGAGCAGAACACCGGCATCCGCATTGATGACTACGTCGAGATCGGGATGGGCGGTGTGGCGGGCCTGGTCGACGCGGTGGGCGGCATCGAGGTCTGCCCGAAGGAGAACATGAAGGACAAGCTGGCCGGCCTGGACATCAAGAAGGGCTGCCAGGAGGTCGACGGCACCACCGCCTTGGCGTACGCCCGGTCGCGGCACGCCTCCGCCACCGGCGACATCGACCGGGTGCGTCGGCAGCGCGAGGTGGTCGCCGCGGTCGGCTCGGCCGTGCTGTCACCGTGGAGCGTCCTCAACCCGGTCCGCTACTGGAAGCTCAACCACGAGATCCCCGACTTCTTCGCCTTCGGCGACGGCATGGGTCCGGTCCGCAGCGCGATGTGGGCCACCGCCATGACCCGGGTGGACGGCGACAAGGGGCTGACCTGCGTCGTACCGCTCCAGGACCTCGCCGTGACCTGGGACCCCGAGAAGGCACCCCAGATGTTCAAGAAGATCATCGAGGACGACACGGAGTCCATCGACGACAGTCTCTGCTCCGACACCGGCGGCATCGGGTGACGTTCTCCCTCTACGAGACCCTCTCGATCGCGCTGGACGACGACGGCGTGGCCACGCTGACGCTCGACCGGCCCGGCCAGCTCAACGCGTTCGACCTGACCATGGCCCGAGAGCTCGAGAGGTTCTTCCTCACCGACGCCCGGTCCGACGACGTCCGCGCCGTGGTCGTGACCGGTGCCGGGCGGGCGTTCTGCGCCGGCATGGACCTCTCTCGGGAGGGCAACGTGTTCGGGCTCGACGAGTCGCTGGCACCGACGCCTGAGGAGTTCCGGGCGCACTACGACGAGCCGCCCTTCCAGGACGGCCTGCGCGACACCGGCGGCCGCGTGACGCTGGCGATCCACGCCCTGCCCAAGCCGGTGATCGCCGCCATCAACGGTGCGGCGGTCGGCATCGGCGCGACCATGACGCTGGGCATGGACATCCGGATGGCGTCGACCGAGGCGCGGATCGGCTTCGTCTTCGGGCGGATCGGCATCACTCCCGAGGCGGCTTCGTCGTGGTTCCTGCCGCGCATCGTCGGGCTGCCGCAGGCTCTCGAGTGGATCTACGCCGCGGACATCCTCACCGCCGACGCCGCGCTGGCCGGCCGCCTGGTCCGCTCGGTGCACCCGCCGGAGGAGCTGCTCCCGGCGGCGCAGGAGCTGGCCCGTTCGTTCGTCCGCGGCCGCTCCCCGGTTGCACTGGGGCTGGCCAAGCAGCTGCTCTACCGGCACGCCGGCTCGGCGGAGCCGCTCGAGGCGCACCTGTCGGACTCGCTCGCGATCTTCTGGAGCTCGCTCGCGGACGGCAAGGAAGGCGTGGCGGCGTTCCTGGAGAAGCGGCCCGCGGAGTTCACCGGCAAGGCCTCGGAGCTCCCTCCGATCGACTGATCGACCAGGTGCGGAGCGCTCGCGCGAACAGCGCCTCGAGCTCCGCGAAGTGCCGCTCGGCCCCGGCCTCCTGGTACATCGACGTGTCCGCCATCGAGTATCCGTGCGGGGCGTCCGGGTAGATCGCGTTGAGGTGCGGCCGGCCGGCCGACGCGAGGGTCGCCTCCAGCGTGGCAACGTTGTCCGGCGTGAGCCCCGGGTCGTTGTCGGCGTGGCCGAAGACGTAGTCCGCGGTGCTGGCGCCGATCGACAGGTGCGGGCTGTCCTCCGCGTCGGTCGTCAGGCCTCCTCCGTGGAAGCCGCCCACCGCGGCGACGGTGCCGGGGAACTGGCCCGCCGTGCGTACGGCGAGCCGGGCGCCCATGCAGTAGCCGGTCAGGCCGATCGGCCCGGCGCCGGCGTGCTGCCCGAGCGCCGGCACCCACACCTCGGCGTCGGGCCCGGACAGCTCGGGCGTGTAGCTCGGCACGCGGTCGCCCATGCTCGCGAAGAACTCCTCGCGCGCACCCGCCTGGCGCAGGTCGCCCTGGGGCGCCAGCTCCTCGGCCCGGCCCTTCCGGTAGAACACGTTCGGCGCCAGCACGGCGTAGCCCCACGAGGCGATCCGGTCGGCCATCTCCTCGATCTGCGGCCGGAGCCCGATCGCGTCGATGTAGAACAGCACTCCCGGGTCGCCCGGACTGCCGGTCAGGTACGCCTCCGCCACCCCGTCAGCGGCCTGCAGCTCGATCGTCTCGCCCATGCCGGGGACTGTAATGATCGGCCCGCACGACCGGACGGGGCCTGACGTCGGGCCCACCGATGAGCGCGACAGGGGCCGAACGTGGTGCACTGAGGGGGTGACCGAGACCAGAGAGACCACGCCAGAGACCACGCGCAACGCCGCCGACGTGGGGGTCGAGGAGTCTCGGGCGGCCTGGGTCGCGGCGGCCCGACCGGTCCTGATCGAGACGGCTCGCAGCTACCGGGCCGTGGTCACCCACAAGGAGCTGGCCGAGGCCGTCCAGGAGCGCAGCGGCATCCACACCGAGCAGCGCGTGCACTACTGGATCGACGACATCCTCGGAGCGGTCGGTCGCGACAACGCCGAGCGGGACGAGCCACTGCTGCCCTCCCTCTGCGTCAACCGCGAGGGCAGCGTCGGACCGGCGTACGGCGCCCTGGTGCTCGAGCTGACCGGCACCGCGCCCGACGACGCGGACGACCACGCGGCGAAGGAGCGGCTGGCCTGCCACCGGTTCTTCGAGGCTTCCGACCTGCCTGACGGCGGCGGCACCTCGGCACTGGTCCCCCAGCTGGCCAACGCCCGGGCCCGGATCCGGAAGGCGGCCGTCGCGGCCCGTCCGGTGCAGACCTGCCCCACCTGCTACATGGAGCTGCTGCCCACCGGCCGCTGCGACACCTGCGACTGAGCCTTCACTAACGGCCGCTGTCCAGCCGGTCCCACACCTCGTCGGTCACCACGCCCGTCTGCGGCAGGTGCGCCTTGCGCTGGTAGCGCTTCACGGCCTGCTCGGTGGCCTGCGAGAACGCGCCGTCGACGGTGACGCGCTTGCCCAGCGCGGCGGCCAGAGACCGCTGCAGCCGGCGCACCGGGTCACCGGTCGAGCCCACCTTGACCAGGGGCTGCTTGCCGCGGGCGAGCAGGGCCACCCACGTGCGGCGGGTGACCTTGCCGGTCTGCTTCTGGTCCAGCTTGCGCTGCGCCTTCTTCACGGCCTTGACGGTGCGAGCGTCGTACTTCCCGCTGGGGTTGCCCGCGAGGACGTGCAGCTTGCGCAGGAGACACTGGGCCGCGGCCACCGCGGGGCCGTGCGAGCCCGGCCGCAACGTCGGGTAACGCCGCAGGTCGACCTCGACACCGCGGCACAACGGCTTGGTGGTCGTGTCGACCGAACCCTTGCCGACGTCGAGCCAGTTGACGTCGACCTTCGGCAGCGAGAAGCCGCCCCAGGTCTGCGGGACGTCGAGGGCGTACTGGTGGATCCGCTGGTGGTCGTCCCACTCGTCGCTCAGGACCCTGTCGTCGGTGACCGTGTCGGCCCGACCGTTGGCCCAGGCGAACCAGATGTCGTCGGGCATCGTGTAGTCGCCGTGCGACACCCGGTCCGCGAGGTCGAGTGACGTGATCGCGGCCGCGATGTTGGAGTAGACGCCGGACCGGTAGCCCATCGCGTGCAGCTGGTCGGTCCACCCGGAGAGGAAGCTGAGTGCCGCCTGCCGGCAGGCGGTGTCGACCAGCGGGTAGTCCTCGAGGTCGTAGTAGAGCGTGGAGCCGGACCCGATCCCGAGCCCCTGGGCCGCGGCCACCGCGGTCGCCGCCTCGTTGATGCCCTGCTGGTGCGCGGTGGCGAGGTCGGACGACATCTTGTCGACGTAGCCCGAGCAGCTCGCCTGCGGCCCGACGTACGCCGCCAGGATCCGCCAGCCGGTGCGCTGCTGGGTCCGGACCCAGTCGGCGGTGAGGTTCGGCTGGTCCTTGCACAGGCGCATGCTGCCGCCGATGAAGACGCCCACCGCGGCGTACGGCGACGACGTCCACCAGGCGTCCATGACCTCCTGCGCCGGCGCGGCACAGGTGTCGAAGCCGTAGCCGGTGAACGAGCCGGGAGCGCTTGCGGCCTTGGCCTGTGCGGGCGCGGCTCCGAGGGCCAGCGCGCCCAGGACGAGGGCGGGGACGAGTGCGGGGACGACGAACAGGGCGCTGAGGCGCGAGCGCATGAAACTTCCTCCGAGTAGGTGAGCCCGATGTTCCGCACCAGTGACGCGGCGCGGGGCCGTCAGGTTGCCACAAGGCCGTTCAGAGCTGCGACTGCACCCCGGCGAGCAGCTGACGGGCCATCACGATCCGCTGGACCTGGTTGGTGCCCTCGTAGATCTGGGTGATCTTGGCGTCGCGCATCATCCGCTCAACCGGGTAGTCGCGGGTGAAGCCGTAGCCGCCGAGGACCTGGACCGCGTCGGTGGTGACCTGCATCGCGGTGTCGGAGGCGAAGCACTTGGCGGCGGCGCCGAAGAAGGTGAGGTCGGGGTCGTTGCGCTCCGAGCGGCCCGCGGCGGCGTAGGTCAGCTGGCGGGCGGCCTCGACCTTCATGCCCATGTCGGCGAGCAGGAACTGCAGGCCCTGGAAGTCGGCGATGCTCTTCCCGAACTGCTGCCGCTCCTGGGCGTAGGACAGCGCGTAGTCGAGGGCGCCCTGGGCGACCCCGACGGCCTGCGCGGCGATGGTGACCCGCGTGTGGTCGAGGGTGCGCATCGCGGTCTCGAAACCGGTGCCCTCCTCGCCGATCATCCGGTCGGCCGGGATCCGGACGTTGTCGAGGTAGACCTCGCGGGTCGGAGACCCCTTGATCCCCAGCTTCTTCTCCGGGGCGCCGAACGAGACCCCCTCGTCGGACTTCTCGACGACGAACGCCGAGATGCCCCTCGCATGCTTCTCGGCATCCGTGACGGCCATGACCGTGTAGTAGTCGGAGACGCCGGCGTTGGTGATCCACCGCTTGACGCCGTTGAGCACCCAGCCAGCATTGGGCCCAGTGCCGTCGCGAACCGCCCGGGCCTTCATCGCCGCGGCGTCGGAGCCGGCGTCCGGCTCGGACAGGCAGTAGGAGAAGCCGCCCTCCCCGCGGGCCAGGGCACCGAGATAGTGCTTCTTCAGCTCCTCCGAGCCGGCCAGCTGCACCGGCAGCGACCCCAGCTTGTTGACCGCGGGGATCAGCGACGCGGACATGTCGACGCGGGCGATCTCCTCGATCACCAGCACCGTGGCCAGCGCGTCCGCGCCGGCGCCGCCGTACTCCTCGGGCACGTGCGGCGCGTGGAAGTCGGCTGCCAGCAGCGCGGCCGCCGCCTCCTCGGGGTAGCGGGCCTGCTCGTCCACGTCGGCGGCGAACGGCGCCACCTTCGCCTCGCAGAGCGTGCGCACCGCCTCGCGGATCGCGCGGTGCTCCTCGGTCAACGCGAACAGAGGGGCTCCGTCACCGTTACTCATGAGTCACATCGTAAGACGGGCGGACGCGTCGGATGGCCGACGCCCGGTCCCCCATGAGTGCCCGCCTAGGATTTCCGTATGACGTGGCAGGACCCCGAGGCGATCCGCTTCATGCTCGTCGACTGCAAGGTCTGGGCGGTGGTCGGGCTCTCGGGCGACACCAGCCGGACGGCGTACTCCATCGCCGCGCTTCTCCAGGAGCGCGGCAAGCAGATCGTCCCGATCCATCCAGCGGCCGCGTCGGAAGATGGGCTGGAGGTGCTCGGCGAGAAGGGCTTCGCCACCCTCGCGGACGTGCCGTTCCCCATCGACGTGGTCGACGTCTTCCGCCGTTCGGACGCCGCCGGCGAGTTCGCCGACCAGGCCGTCGAGGTGGGGGCGCAGGCCGTGTGGTTCCAGCTCGGCGTCATCGACGCCGACGCCTTCGACCGGACGGTGGCGGCCGGGGTGCCGATGGTGATGGACACCTGCCCGGCCATCGAGTGGCGCCGTCGCCGGACCTGACCCGGTCAGCGGTCGGGGAGCAGCCCCTGCCGGATCGCGATGGAGAGCGCCTCGAGCTTGGAGTGCGCGCCGAGCTTGGCCGACAGGTTCGCCACGTGGTTGCGAACGGTGTGCACGCTGACGACCAGGCGGGCCGCTATGTCGCTGTTGGCGAGGCCGTCGGCGAGCAGGGCCAGCACCTCCAGCTCCCGCTCGGTCAGCTCGACGCGACCCGGCTCGCGCTTGCGGTTGAGCCGGGGCAGGAGTCGGGCCAGCAGCTCGGGTGAGATCACGGCCTCGCCGCTGTGCGCCGCGCGCACGGCGGACCTGACTTCCTCGAGGCTGCGCGACTTGGACAGGAAGCCCGACGCGCCGGCCTCGATCGCGCTCACCAGCACGTGGTCGGCGGTGCTGGCCGTGAGGACGACGTACTTCGTCGAGTCCCGGAGGGTCTGGAGCTCCGCGATGGCCGCCACACCGTCACCGTCCGGCAGGCGGTGGTCCATGAGCACCACGTCGGGCAGGGTCTGGGGGATCATGGTCCGGGCCTCGGCGATCGACTGCGCGGTGCCGAGGGTGACCAGGTCGGGTTCCAGTGCCAGCACCTGGGCAAGGGCCGAGCCGAACACGTCGTGGTCGTCCACGATGAGCACCCGAATCGGTGCGGTGTCCTGCTCAGTCATCTCGGCCCGGTGTCTGCCATGTCGCTCCTGTCACGAGAGTAGTGCCATTGCACCATGCGTCTAGCCCCCGCACGGCTTGGACGCGTCGCGGACGGAGCCCACGATGAAGGATGGGGAAAGAGCGGGAGACATGGTCATTCGGGTAGCGGTGGGAGACGACGACGATGCGTTCCGCACGGCGGCCGTCGGGCTGCTCGAAGCGGATCCGCGCATCGAGGTCGTCGGCGCGGCCGCCGACGGCGCCGAGCTGCTGCAGCTCGCGTCGGACACCGAGCCGGACGTGGTCCTGCTCGACGTGCGCATGCCGGGGGGTGGACCTGTCGGTGCGCGGGCGCTGGCCGGCCTGGCCGCGACGTCCGGGCGCCGTACGCAGACGCTGGTCGTAGCCCTCACGGCCGAGACCTCCCCCGACGTGATCGAGTCGATGCTGCGGGCGGGCGCCGTCGCCTACTTCGCCAAGGGACGCATCGGCGCGACCCTCGGCGACCTCGTGACGCGCGTCCACGACGGCGAGGTGATCCTGGCGACCCCGACCGCGGGGCTCGCCCTGCGCCGGGTGCTCCGGGACAACCCCGCGAGGAGCCTCGCAGCGACGTAGAGTGGCGACTCGCCTACGCGGGACGGGGCGCCGCCATGAAAGAGACCGAGGCTCGGGTCCTGCTGCAGGGCCACAGCTACCTGGCGCTCGCGCGGCTGCACGAGGCGGTCGCCAACGCCGAGGACGAGACGACGCTGTTCCGGCGCGTCTGCGACGTCGCGGTCGAGCAGGGCGGGTTCATCGGGGCGTGGATCGTCACCCAGGACCTCGACGGCGACCTGCACAGCGCGGCCAGCGCCGGGCCGCTGGCGGCGCGGCTCGCCGGGGCCTCGGGCGCCGGCAGCAGCATCGAGGACCTCGTCGGCGAGCAGGTCCGGGAGGCTCGCCGCTCGGGGCTCTCCGCGGCCGGCGGGACAGTGTTCGCCCTGACCGAGGGCGAACCGTCCTTCACCGACGACTTCGCGACCGACAACCTCGCGAACGCCCATCGGGCGGAGGAGCTCGGCGTACGTTCCGCGGCCGCCCTGCCGCTGCGCAGCCGGGGGCGGACCGTGGCCAGCCTGTCGCTCTGCTCCGATCGGGCCGGCGTCTTCGACGAGGACCTGCGCGAGCTCCTGGTCGGTGCCGCGGAGAACATCTCCCACGCCCTTGATCGCTTCCAGGCCGACGCCGATCTCGCCCGGGCCCTGTCGCAGCGCACCGAGCTGCTGCGCCGTCTCGTCAACGTCCAGGAGCGCGAGCGGGCGCGGATCGCCGCGGACGTGCACGACGAGCCCGTGCAGGCACTGGCCGCGGTCGACCTCCGGCTCGCGCTTCTGGAGCGGCGACTGGCCGAGGCCGCGCCCGACCTGGTGCCCGAGGTCGTCCGCATCCACGAGACCATCACGACGGTCAGCGAGGGGCTGCGCGACCTGCTCTTCGAGCTCGAGCCGATCGGGGCGTCGTCGCACCTGACCGACCTCCTCGAGGACGCGGCGACCCACATCTTCGAGCTCTCGCCCGTGGACTGGAAGATCGAGAACGCCCCCGACCCTCGCGAGCTGGACCTGTCCGTCGCCACTCGCACGCAGGCGGTACGGATCGCCAAGGAGGCGTTGGTCAACGTCGCCAAGCACGCGCAGGCCCAGAAGGTCAGGATCCTGGTCACCGTCGACGAGGACGGCGTCACGGTCGAGGTCGGCGACGACGGCGTCGGCCTCCCGCCGGGGATGCGGTCGTCACCGCCGGGTCACCGGGGCATCAGCGGCATGCTCGACCGTGCCGAGGTCTCCGGGGGCTCGCTCTCCGTGGACTCCGACGCCACCGGCACGACCGTCTCCGTCTGGCTGCCCCGGGTCTGAGCCAGCACCGACGCCCCAGTGCTAACTGGTACTCAGGTACCACGACAGTGCCAGCATGCGCGTCTGACGCAGCGGCCGCAGCGCGCGGATGCTGGCTCCTGCAAGTCCCCCCAACCGCCGGAGATGGGCGAGGCCCCCGACCTCGCCCGTCGACGGCACTCCCATCACCGCCCGGGCTGCCTGGCCTCCGTGTGGCCTTCGCAGTCCGGGTGGTGTTTCCTCGTCGTCCACCTCGTAGCGGCGGCACTGATCTCACCCACGGTGGCCTCGAGCGGCCCGCGCCGCCGTACGGCGACGAACGACGCACCGACCGCCAGCAGCACCACGAGGTGCCAGCCGAACGACGAGGGCTCCTCCGCCGGCCAGACCCGGTCGGTGCGCATGACCACGTGGAGGCTGTAGAGGCTCAGCGTCATCGTCCCGGCTCCGAAGGCGATCGCCACGACGCGGCCGGCGGCCGAGCCCAGGACCGAGACGAGCAGCAGGCAGAGCCCGATCACCGCCGCTGCGCCTGCTCCCGTCTCGACCAGGTCGAACGGCGTCCCGCTGTGTGGCGCCACCACCAGCAGCCACGCCCAGGACCCGTCCGCGGGCGTGGTGCCGTGCATGCCGCCCGAGATGGCGTTGACGAAGGCGTCGGGCGTCGACACGTCGCCGTACACGCCGGCGTCCGGGAGCAGCCGGCGCAGCACCCGGGGCTGTTGCGTCAGCGAGCGGGAGACCACGAAGGCCGAGGCCGCCAGCGCGAGGCCGCCCACGAGAAGGCGGGCCTGCACCGCGCGTGAGCGCAGGTCGCACCGGCCGATGGCCAGCCCGAGCAGCAGGTAGGCGAGCCAGGGCAGGCACGGGTAGTAGCCCGTCAACATCAGCTCGGCGAGCAGGTGGCCGGGGTTCCCGAGCTGGTCGAAGGCGGGGCTCGGCCCCGACCGCGGCGCGAGGTGCGGTCGCAGCAGCTGCGACACGAGAGGGGCGGCCACGGCCCACACGCACGCCCACGCGAACAGGGCGGGCGCGCGCAGCCGCACGAACGGCAGCCCGAGCAGGAACAGCAGGCCGTAGTAGGTGAGGATCACGGCCAGGCCGGAGTCGAGCTGGCCGAGGCCCAGTCCGAGCAGGGCCACCAGCGCCGCCCGGACGGCCAGCCCCGCGGCGTTCGTGCGCCGCGACATCAGCGCGAGGCTCACCCCCGCCAGCACCGCGAACAGGGCCGACGCCCGTCCCTCGACCAGCCACACGTGCCAGGCGAGCCGTCCGTCCGGGTGGCGCGCGTCGAGGACGTGCGCGGCGACCATGCCCAGCAGCGCCAGGCAACGGGCGACGTCGAGGCCGACGAGCCTCCGGCTCAGAAGCCGAGCCTCCGAGGGCCCGCGTCGTTGCGCACCGCCGCACCCTTGTCCTGGGCGGCCTCCTTGAGCGAGGCCTGGAACTCGACCATCCGCTGGCGCAGCCCGTCGTCCGACGCGGCCAGGATGCGTACGGCGAGCAGCCCGGCGTTGCGGGCGTTGCCGACCGCGACGGTCGCGACCGGGACGCCGGACGGCATCTGGACGATCGACAGCAGCGAGTCGAGGCCGCCGAGGTGCTCGAGCGGGACGGGTACGCCGATCACGGGCAGCGGCGTCACGGCGGCGAGCATCCCGGGCAGGTGGGCCGCTCCCCCGGCGCCCGCGATGATCACCCGCAGCCCGCGACCTGCCGCCTCCTTGCCGTAGGCCAGCATCTCCTCCGGCATCCGGTGCGCCGAGACGACGTCGGCCTCGTAGGGCACGTCGAACTCCTCCAGCGCGGTCGCGGCGGCCTTCATCACCGGCCAGTCGGAGTCGGAGCCCATCACGATGCCGACCTGCGGGTTCTCGTCGTTCATCTCACTCGCTCTCGTTGCCGAGGTCGCCGCGGAACCAGGCGGCGGCGTGCCGGGCGCGCTCGAGGCAGTCCTCGAGGTCGTCACCGTAGGCGTTGACGTGGCCGACCTTGCGGCCGGGCCGCAGCTCCTTGCCGTACAGGTGCACCCGCAGTCCCGGGTCGCGGGCCAGCGCGTGTGGGTAGCCGTCGTACAGCCGCCCGACCTGGCTGTCCGGGCCGCCGAGGATGTTGACCATCACCGTCCACGGCTCTCGTGGCGCGGGCGAGCCGAGGGGGAGGTCGAGGACGGCGCGCAGGTGGTTCTCGAACTGGCTGGTGACGGCGCCGTCCTGGCTCCAGTGACCGGTGTTGTGCGGCCGCATCGCCAGCTCGTTGACGAGGATGCGGCCGTCGTTGGTCTCGAACAGCTCGACCGCCAGGATCCCGACGACGTCGAGCTCCTTGGCGATGGTGAGCGCGACCTGCTGGGCGCGCGTGGCCAGCTCGGGCGCGAGATCCGGCGCTGGGGCCACCACCTCGTGGCAGATGCCGTCGAGCTGGGTGCTGGCCACGACCGGGTACGCCGCGGCCTGGCCGCTCGGCGACCGCGCCACCAGTGCCGCCAGCTCGCGCCGGAAGTCGACGAGCTCCTCGGCGAGGACCCGCACCCCGCTCTGCGCGGCGTTGGCGAAGGCCTCGTCCGCCTCCTCGAGCTCCCGGACGACCCAGACGCCGTGGCCGTCGTACCCGCCCCTGGTCGTCTTGAGGACGCACGGCAGTCCGAAGTCCTCGACTTCCTCACGTGTCGCCACCACCGCCCACCGCGGGCACGGCATGCCGAGCTCGGTGAGCCGCTCCCGCATCACGGCCTTGTCCTGCGCGTGGACCAGCGCCTCCGGCCCCGGCCGCACCGCGACGCCGGCCTCGGCAAGGGCGTGCAGGTGCTCGGTCGGCACGTGCTCGTGGTCGAAGGTGACGACCTGCGCCCCGTCGGTGGCCTTCCGCAGCACGTCGAGGTCGCGGTAGTCACCGACGAGCGTGTCCGGGATGACCTGCGCCGCCGACACCCCTTCCGCCTCGGCCAGCAACCGCAGCGGGATCCCGAGCGCCGCAGCCGGCTCCGCCAGCATCCGAGCGAGCTGCCCGCCACCGATGACGGCGACAGTGGGCGCGAAGTCGGGCACGCACCAACCCTAGGGCGCTGCCGATCCGTGGGCAGGATGAGGGCATGACCCTGACGATCACGGTCCTGGCCGACCGACCCGACCTCGCCGGCGCGATGTGGGACATGGAGAACGCGTGGCCGGAGTTCATGCGCCACGACCCCATCGGCGGCCTCTTCTACGGCAACGTCGAGACGCGGTTCGCCGACTACGTCCTCGTCGGCCAGGACGGCGACGAGGTGGTGGCCGCCGCCCACTCGATCCCGTTCGTCATCGACGGCGACGAGCTCCCCGACAACGGCTGGGACTTCGCCATCCGCAACGGCCTGCTCGCGAGCATCCACGGCACCGAGCCGAACGCCATCTCCGCCATCGAGATCGCCGTCCGCCCGGACCGCCAGGGCACCGGCCTGTCCTCCCTGATGCTCACCGCCATGCGCGACAACGCCGCCCGCCACGGTTTCCCCGAGCTGGTCGCGCCGGTGCGGCCCAACGGCAAGGCAGACATCAACGAGCCGATGTCCGTCCACGCCTTCCGCGTCCGCGACGACGGCCTACCGGTCGACCCCTGGCTCCGGGTCCACGTCCGCGCCGGCGGCCGCATCGACAAGATCGCGCCGCGCTCCATGGTCGTCCCCGGAACGCTCGACGACTGGCGCGACTGGACCGGCCTCCCCTTCGACCGCACCGGCCCCGTCGAGGTCCCCAAGGCGCTGATGCCGGTCTGGTGCGATGTCGAGCACGGCGTGGCGACGTACGTCGAGCCCAACGTGTGGGTCCGGCACGCCACCGGCGCTTGAGGCTTGCGTAGGTACGTCCGGCGGGCTGGCCGCAGCGTGGGCACGCGGTCGCCCGCCGCGGATCGAGCTTGTCGAGACCTCCTCAGCGGCGGGCTGGGACTTGCTCCTGGCGTGGACCACACGCTGACGTGGGGTTCCGGTGCTGCCGGCGCATGCCGATGTCCCCGCCCGGGGTTGCCGGGCGGGGTGTGGGGCGGGGTGGTCAGGGCTCGGGGTCGGTGTCGCCGAAGTGGCGGAGGAGGTCGCGGGCGAGGCGGAGTCGTTCCGGGTCGGGGGTGACATCGATCGTGCCGTGGTGGTCTTTGAGGTACTGGTAGCCCAGGGGGCTGCGCCACAGGTAGACGCCGGGTTCGACGGTGACGTAGGTCCAGCCGCCGGTGGTCTTGGCGCGGTGATGTCGCCTGCAGCAAGGCGCCTGGTTGCAGGAGCAGGTCGGGCCGCCGTCGTCACGTTCGGGGTCGTGGGGACGCGGTGTTCGCAGTCGCAGTCCTCGGCGGGGCGGAAGCAGAACGCGAACACGCAGGTGCCGTCGCGGAGCTGGGTCTGGAGCTTGAGCCGGGCGGAGGCTTCGTAGGACCCGACGTGGATGTGTTCGGCCAGGTCCAGGACGGGTTGCACGGTGATCTGGGCGTCTGGGGCGGCGCACCACTCCCGGACCTGTGCTGCGGTGATCGGGCCGCGGGTCTCCTGGAGCCTCGCGATCCCGCCGGCGCCGAGGACGCGGCCTGTTCGAGGTGGACGTGCAGCACGACCTCACGCGTGCGGCGTGACGGGCCGGGTGCGGGTCTCGCTGTCGGGGAGGTCGAGGGCGGCTGGCCGCGGGCGAGGTTGCCGACCGCGAGCGCGCGGCGCACGTCGAGCGACTCGGTCGAGCCGAGCAGGAGCTGGTGGTGGGCGTCGGCGGCGACCGCTGCTTCGAGGTCCAGGGCGTCGGCCAGGTCGATGTCGCCGTCGACCCGGACCCTGCCGTTGACGCCGACCTCGGCCAGCGCGATGTCGAAGTGCCCCGCCTCGGCGGCCGCGAGCCGTTCCGCCTCGGTGGCCTCGGGGTCGAACCGGGCCTTGGCCTCTTCGATCAACCGGCCCAGCTGCGCGGGTCCGATGGAGTGGGCGAACGGGGCGACCATGGCGTCCACGAACCCCGCCGCCTCCGGTGAGAGACAGATCGTCTGGTCGGCGATGAACCCCAGCTTCCACGCCGGGAGCTCACCCGCCGCCAACCGGGCCCAGCAGCTGGTGAGCCGGTAGAACCCCTCGACCGCCTTCGAGAGGTAGCGGCGCCCGGAGTCGGTGGACCGGCCCATCGCGGCCGCGAACTCGACGATCGCGAACTCCGCCACCTCCGGGCAGCCTTCGCCACCCAGCGGCAGGCACGGTCTCGTGCCACTCGTCCAACGGTCCGACCAGCGAGTCGCCGGAGTGCATCGCCGCCCACCGGGCCGCGGCTTTCATGACTTCCCGGGCCTCGTCGTCCTCGGCCGCCTTGCGCGCCCGCGCGTAGGCCAGTACGGCGGCGGGGTCATCTGCTCCGTCGAGCGAGATCGGGTCCGAGGTCGAGGTCATCGTGGGACCAACTCAACCACCGACCACCGACAGTCGAAGGGCCCAGATCGCGTTACTCCACAGGGATCCCGAAACCTTCTTCGAGAATTTTCCGACGACGATCTCGACCACCGCGAGACCGCAGCCAGACCGCCGGCGGCAACCCGATAGCCAGCCCGCCTTTGGCCCTCGGTCGGGCTGTCAACCCGCCCCGGGACCGCCGCGTAGGCACTGTGCTTGACAGTCCGGCCGAGGGTCAGACACTCGGCTGTCGGGTTGCCGACGTACCAAGCCAATGGCCCCATCAGGTCTCAGCCCAGGCTGCGGTGGTCTCGACAAGCTCGACCAGCGGTGGTCCAGCAGCTGCCTACCTTGCGGAGGTTTCGAGACGGTCGCTGCGCGACCTCCTCAACCAGCGATACGCAACCACGTGCCCAAGCCGCGGCCAGAGCTTCGGCGGCAACCCGATAGCCAGCCCGCCTTTGACCCTCGCCTGTCGGGCTGCCGGCGTACCAAGCCAATAGCCCCATCAGGTCTCAGCCCAGGCTGCCGTGGTCTCGACACGCTCGACCAGCGGTGGTCCAGCAGCTGCCCACCTTGCGGGGGTTTCGAGACGGTCGCTGCGCGACCTCCTCAACCAGCGGTGGTGGACCAGTCCCAGCACCACCACCGAGAGACGGCAGCCAGCCCGCCGACGTACCCACGCACGCACGCGGGCTGCGGATCGCGTGAGACGCTGGCGCGATGGTGCCCGAGGCTGACTCGATCGGCGACTGGCTGGAGCAGGACCCGAGTGATCCGCGCGAGGTCGCCGGGCGGTACGACGAGTGGGCGCAGAGCTACGACGACGACCTGGCCTCGTGGTCCTACCAGGCTCCCGCCGTGGTGGCGGACGCTGTCGTGAGCCGTCTCCCCGCCGCCGACTCGGCGCTCGACATCGGGTGCGGCACCGGACTCGTCGGGCGGGCGCTGCGCGCGCGAGGGTTCGCGGGGCGGCTCCATGGGCTCGACATCTCGCAGGCCTCGCTCGACCTGGCCCAGCAGACCGGGGCGTACGAGTCGCTCGAGGTGACGGACCTCCAGCAGCGACTCGCGCTCGACGACGACACCTTCGACGCGGTGGTCTGCGTGGGCGTGATGACCTACCTGCCGGAGGTCGAGGCGGTGTTGCGCGAGTTCGCGCGCGTCGCCCGCCCGCAGGGGCTCGTCGTGGTGACCCAGCGCGAGGACCTGTGGGAGACACGGGGCTGCCAGGCCGTGGTCGATCGGCTGCAGGCAGAGGACGTCTGGACACCGCAGGAGATCACCGGCCCGGCGCCGTACCTGCCGGTTGGCTACGGAGGTACGCCGGAGGTCGGCTGCTACTACCTGACCGCGCTGGTCAGCTGACCCCCCGGCGCAACAAGGTCATTGCCGACGCACGGCGACCGGCTCGACGATCCCGAAGCCGCGCACCGGCCGTCCGGGCAGCCGCCGGGTCTCGAACTGGTCCTCGGGGAGCAACCCGGCCGTCTCGGCGTCGACGATCACCCGGTTGCGGCGGGCCACACCAGTGAGCCTGGCGGCCATGTTGACGGGCGGGCCGAACACGTCGCCGAGCCGCAGGACCACGAGTCCAGAAGCGAGGCCGACGCGGACGTCGGGCATCCGGGGGTCACGGCCGATGACGGTGATGACGCCCTCCGCGATCTCGTACGCCGCGATCGGGTCCTGGTGCACGAACAGCACCGAGTCGCCGATCGACTTGATCACCCGGCCGTTCTGCGCGGCGACGACGTCGGCGCAGCGGGCCTCGAACAGCTCGACCAGGTCGCCGATCCGCTCCTCTGAGAGCTCGTTCGACAGGGCCGTGAACTGCACGATGTCCGCGAACCCCACCGTGAGCCGGGTGGTGTGGACGTCCTCCTCGCGCGCCCCGAGGGCCTCCTGGCGGGCGACCGCGGCGGCGAGGTGGCGACGCCAGACGTAGACGAGCAGCGCCTCGAAGGGCTCGGAGAACTCCTCGATCATTCGCAGCCCGATGGCCAGCCGGTCCTCGCCGTCACCGGACTCCTCGCGGGCCATCTCGAGGACCCGGGTCAGCAGTGCCGAGACCTCCCAGTCCGACAGCCGCGCCATGGTCTGCCCGACCGCGCGGGTCAGGTGCACCGCGAGGTCGAAGTCGATCAGCCCGGAGTCGACCAGGCCGACCAGCGTGGACAGCGCCTCGGCGTCGGACCGGGTGAACGCCTTGGCGGCGCCGTGCTCCGGGAACCCGAGGGCCCGCCAGAGCCGGCGGGCCTTCTCGAGGTCGACGCCGGTGTCCGCGGCGAGTTCGGCCGCGGTGAAGACCCGGGCCTCGCCGAGGATGTGCTGCTCGAGGTCCTGCGCGGGTTCGTCCCGGCGGGCCGGTGAAGGTTCTGCGGGCAGGTCAGACACCTTCGTCGTGTCGGTCGGGCGCGTCGGTGTGCAGGTCGTGCAGCAGGTCGTTGAGCTTGCGCTGGACGTCCTCGACGCGCGGGATGTCGGGCAGCGCCACCTGGCCGTGCGTGCTGGCGTCGCTGATCACCAGGGTGCCGCAGCCCAGCAGCCGGTCGATGAGGTCCTTCTCGTAGGCCACGTCGCTGATCCGGGTGAGCGGGATGTCGTGGCCGCGGCGAGTGATCACGCCGTGGCGGGTGATCAGCCGGCGGGTGGTGATCGTGTAGGTCGCGGTCAGCCAGATCAGCAGCGGCCGGACGAAGAACCAGATCGCACCGACAGCAACCACGGCCCAGACGATCTTGGTCACGAGGCTCTCGTCGACCGCCTTCTGCACGCCGACGCCGATGGCGAGGAGCACGACCAGCGCGAGGATCGGCAGCAGCAGCGCCTTGGGATGGGTACGCGTGTCAACGACGAGCGACTCGCCCTCATTCAGCAGGTTCTTGGAGATGGCCACGCACGGATCATGTCACCGATCCACCCGGACGTGGACGACATCTCCGGCGCTGACCGCCGTGCCGTCGACGAGCAGTCGGCCCGCCGGATCGATGCCCGTCGCCGTTCCCGTGAGGACTCCGCCCGGTGGGAGGTCGACGCGGACCTGCCGGCCGATCGTCGAGCAGGCGGCGGCGTACGACGCGGCGAGGTGCGCGGTCGCAGCCTCGCCGCCCTCCTGCCAGGCGACGTAGCCCTCCCACAGCGTGTCGAGCAGGAGGCCGAGCAGCTCGGTCCGGTCGGGGGCATCGCCTTCGACCGCCAGCGACGTCGCCTCGGGGACCGGCAGCTCGTCCTCGGTCATCCCGACGTTCAGACCGACCCCGACGACCGCAGTCGGGCCGCCGGGGGTCTCGACCCGCTCGACCAGGATGCCGGCCACCTTGCGCTCTGCCCCGTCATGACGACGCAGCAGGACGTCGTTCGGCCACTTCACCGTCGCGTCGAACCCAGCCGCCCGCAGCGCCTTGCTCACCTCGTAGCCGGTGAGCAGCGGGATCCACGGCCAGGCCTCCGGCGCTGCCGTCGGGCGGAGCAGGACGGAGAAGGTCAGCGCGGACCGGGCCGGCGTCTCCCAGGTCCGGTCGAGCCGCCCACGCCCGGCGGTCTGGTGCTCGGCCACGATCACGAGACCTTCCGGTCCGCCGGCCTGGGCACGCTCGGCGACCAGGGCGTTGGTCGAGCCGGCCTCCTCCACCACCTCCACCTGGTGGTCGGGCAGCCGCGTGGCGTCGAGCGGTGGGCGTTCGGCGGGGTCCGAGATCACGCCCACTAACCTCTCACGGGTGAGCGCACACCCCGGCGAAGGCACCGACGTCCCCGAGGACATCGACACCCACACCACCGCGGGCAAGCTGGAGGACCTCGACCGCCGGCTCGACGAGGCGGTGCACGCCGGCTCTGCCAAGGCGATCGAGAAGCAGCACGCCAAGGGCCGCAAGACCGCCCGCGAGCGGATCGAGATCCTCTTCGACGAGGGCTCCTTCGTCGAGCTCGACGAGCTGGCCCGGCACCGCTCGACGGCGTTCGGCCTGCGAGAAGCGCCGGCCGTACGGCGACGGCGTGATCACCGGCTACGGCACCATCAACGGCCGCCAGGTCTGCGTCTTCTCCCAGGACTTCACGATCTTCGGCGGCTCCCTCGGCGAGGTCTACGGCGAGAAGATCACCAAGGTCATGGACCTCGCCATCAAGACCGGCTGCCCGATCATCGGCATCAACGAGGGCGCCGGCGCGCGCATCCAGGAGGGCGTCGTCTCGCTCGGGCTGTACGGCGAGATCTTCCGCCGCAACGTGCACGCCAGCGGCGTGATCCCCCAGATCAGCCTGATCATGGGCTCGTGCGCCGGCGGGCACGTCTACTCCCCCGCGGTCACCGACTTCACGATCATGGTCGACGGCACGTCCAACATGTTCATCACCGGTCCCGACGTCATCAAGACCGTCACCGGTGAGGACGTCACGATGGAGGAGCTCGGCGGCGCCCGGACCCACAACACCAAGTCCGGCAACGCCCACTACATGGGCTCCGACGAGGACGACGCGCTGGAGTACACCAAGGCGCTGCTCTCCTACCTGCCCCAGAACAACCTCGACGAGGTGCCTGCGTACGACGACGACGCGGACCTGGCGTTCTCCGACGGTCGACCGGGCGCTCGACACCCTGATCCCCGACTCGCCGAACCAGCCCTACGACATGCACGACGTCATCGGGGCGGTCGTCGACGACGAGGAGTTCCTCGAGGTCCAGGAGCTCTTCGCCCCCAACCTGATCGTCGGCTTCGGCCGGGTCGAGGGCCACTCGGTCGGCGTCGTGGCCAACCAGCCGATGCAGTTCGCCGGCACCCTCGACATCGACGCCTCCGAGAAGGCCGCCCGCTTCGTCCGCTTCTGCGACGCCTTCAACATCCCGGTGCTGACCTTCGTCGACGTCCCCGGCTTCCTGCCCGGCACCGACCAGGAGTGGAACGGCATCATCCGCCGCGGCGCCAAGCTCATCTACGCCTACGCCGAGGCCACCGTCCCGCTGGTCACCGTCATCACCCGCAAGGCCTACGGCGGCGCGTACGACGTGATGGGCTCCAAGCACCTCGGCGCCGACATCAACCTCGCCTGGCCGACGGCGCAGATCGCGGTGATGGGTGCCCAGGGCGCGGTCAACATCCTCTACCGCGACACCCTCAAGGCCGCCGAGGACCCCGAGGCCAAGCGGGCGCAGCTGATCGACGACTACGACCAGGCGCTGGCCAACCCCTACCTCGCCGCCGAGCGCGGCTACGTCGACGCGGTCATCAGCCCGCACGAGACCCGCGTCGAGGTGGTCCGGGCGCTGCGGCTGCTCCGCTCCAAGCGGGAGACCCTGCCGGCCAAGAAGCACGGGAACATCCCGCTGTGAGCGACTCACCGGAGCAGCGACCCCTCCTCCGCGTCGTCAAGGGCGACGCGACTCCCGAGGAGGTGGCCGCCCTCGTCGCGGTGGTCGCCGCGCTCGGCCACGGCGGCGAGCCGCCGAGGGGTCGTACGCCGGAATGGTCGGCGCACCACCGCAAGACCCGGGTCAGCCTCCCGCACGGCCCGGGCGGCTGGCGCTCCAGTGCACTGCCGCGCTGACAGCGGAATAGCCCGGTCAGGCCATTCCTGACGAATCGAATGGTCCGGCTGGGCCATCGCCACGACCCGTCTGTGCGGAGCAAGATCGACCCAATGCTCTTGTTCCCGAGACAAGAGCAACACACGGGGACATGGCGCGGGTCCGCCGCAGGGGGGCGACGGACCCGCGCTCTTCGTGCAGGGTCCCGGCCGGTCAGCCCGGGCCGCGCACCTTGCCCGGGGCGAAGAGGGCGGCGACCACGGCGATGGCAACCGCCGCAGCGCCCGTGAGAAGCGCCGGACCGATCGCCCCGTCGTAGCCGACCGGGCTGATCTGGCCGCCGTTGCCGAGGAATACCGCGACCAGCAGCGCGATGCCGAATGCGACGCCGAATTCACGCACCGTGGAGTTCGCCGAGCTGGCGGTGGCGAAGTCGCCGTCCGGCAGCCCCTCCAGCACCGCGGTGGCGCTGGGCGCGAAGGTCAGCCCCATGCCGATCCCGGCCATGGCGAGCGGCACCACGAACGAGCCGTACGCCGCGCCGTGCTCCGTCAGCCAGGCGAACCACACCAGCGACGCGGTCTGCAGGGACAGCCCGACCAGCAAGCAGCTTGCGCAGCCCGGTCCGGCCGGCGATCGCACCCGC
>CAVWYA010000002.1:0-87158 GCA_963759065.1 uncultured Actinomycetota bacterium
GGAGTTGTCGAAGCTCGGCAGCGCCATGGTCGCGACGACGTCCTCGACGCAGACCAGCCCGAGCGCGTCGAGGAGGGGGAGATCGACCGGCGTCAGCGGCCGGACGCCCGACAGCACCCGCCCGAGATGCTCCTCGACCGAGCAGGGCTGGTCGTCACTCATGGGGACCGGTCACGACCCCGAGTCTGCCGTGAGAACGGTGTCCGCGGGGATGCGTTCGGCACTGTCGGTCGTGAGCTCGACGTCGCCGACCACCTGGACGTGCGCGCCGAAGGTGAAGTCGCCGTCCACGGTGAGGCGGTCGCCTTCCGCATCGACGGCGTGCCCTCGGGGAACCGCTTGTCGAACTCCGCGACCACCTTGTAGACCTCGCCGTCGAGGTCGACGAACGGGACCTCGACCAAGACCTGGTCGAGCACGAAGTCGGAGCCGATGTCGTAGACGTCCAACCGGATCACCAGGAGGTCGTTGGTGGTCTTGACCGGGACGAAGCGGTCGCGGCCGACCTCGATGAGCCGGGAGTCCGGGAAGAGCTCGACGGCGGCGCCCATCGCGGTCTCGACCTGGATCACCTCGGGCTGGTCGGGTCGCCCGGGTCGACGGTCTTCTCGTTGCGGATCAGCGGCAGGCCGAGGATGCCGTCGCGGACGTCGAGGGCCTGCTTCATCGCCCGCAGGTCGAACCAGAGGTTGTTGGTCGAGCAGAACCGGTGCCGGTCGAGGTCGGCCAGCGCGTCCTGGTCCTCCGGCAGGGTCTGGGCGGACTCGCGGAGCACGATGCGGCCGTCGGACTTGCGGCGCGCGAAGTGGCCGCCCTTGCGGTCGGACGGCGTGCGGCGCACCGCCTCGATCGCGAACGGCGCGCCGCTGGGCGAACCAGCCGGCGACGCGAGCGTCGGGGACGGCGCCGAGGTTGTCGGAGTTGGAGACGAAGACCCGCTCGTAGCCGGCGTCGAGCAGCCGCTCGAGCAGGCCGGTGCCGCGCAGGGCGGTGTAGAGGTCGCCGTGGCCGGGCGGGCACCACTCCAGGTCGGGGTCCTTCGGCCAGCTGACCGGGGTGAGGTCCTTGAGCAGGAGCTTGGGCTCCTTGTTCTGGAGGAACTCCAGGGGCAGCCCCTCGACCGGGAGGTCCTCGTAGCGCGCGAGTGCGGCCATGGTGTCGGCCGACGTGCGGAAGCTGTTCATGAAGAGCAGCGGCAGCGGTGGCGTCGTACTCCTTGCGGAGGTGGAGCACCTGGCGGGCGATGATGTCGAGGAAGGAGAGGCCGCGGCGCACGCACAGCAGCGACTTCGCGCGGTCCATGCCCATCGACGTGCCGAGGCCACCGTTGAGCTTGATCACGACCGTCGTGCGGACCGCGGCAGCGGCGTCGTCGTCGCTCACCCGACGTCGCGCAGGGCCTCCATGTCGACCGGCTCGATGGCGGACTCGGGGATCATCCCGGTCTCTCCGTGCTCCAGCAGCCGGAAGTAGTGCGCGAACGTCTCGATGGCGACCGGGTCGACCCCGGCGGCGGCCATCTTGTCGCGGGCCCTGTTCAGCCCTGTACTACCCATGCTGCGATCGTAGGCTTGCTGCAATCCGGTCGGGGGCGAAGACGGCGATGCGCAGACCAGTTGCTGACGACCGGAACCGGCGTCCGCTGCTGGAACGGTCGGAGGTGGCGCGGGAGATCGCGCTGCACCTCACGGCGGCGCCGGAGGTACGCCGGGCGGCCACGGTCGCGGCGTACGTCGCCGTGGGCTCAGGAGCCCGGCACCGCCCACCTGCTGCACGCGCTTGCTGGCCGCCGGGAAGAGAGTGCTGCTGCCCGTGGTGCTCCCGACCTCGACCTGGACTGGGCGCCGTACGCGGGTGACCAGGACCTCGCGCCGGCCCGCTACGGCCTGCTCGAGCCGGTCACCGAGCCGGCTCGGCCCGGAGAGCGTGGCGACCGCGGACGTGGTGCTGCTGCCGGGGCTCGCGGTGTCCTTGCGCGGCGAGCGGCTGGGGCGGGGTGGCGGCTGCTACGACCGGGCGCTGGGGCGGGTGCCGGTGGGGACGTTCACCTGCGTCCTGCTGCACGACGACGAGGTGGGGATCGATGTCCCGGTGGAGCCGCACGACCGCCCGTGACCGCCGCGGTGAGCCCCGCGGGAATCGTCCGCTTCGCGGCGACGTTCTGACGGGGTACCATCTGGCAGTCGACCCGGTCGAGTGCTAAACCTCCCGAGGAGCCCCGTTGCCCACCTACCAGTACGCCTGCCGCGAGTGCGGCCACGCCTTCGAGCAGGTCCAGAGCTTCAGCGACGACGCGCTGACCGTCTGCCCGGAGTGCGACGGCGCGCTGCGCAAGGTGTTCAACGCGGTCGGCGTGGTCTTCAAGGGGTCGGGGTTCTACCGCAACGACAGCCGCGGCAAGCAGTCGTCGTCCGAGACGTCCTCGCCCGCCAAGAGCGACTCCGCCGCCGGGGCGTCGACCTCCACGTCGAGCGAGTCGTCCAGCTCGTCGAGCTCGAGCGACTCCTCGTCGTCGGGCTCGTCCTCGGGCTCGTCGTCGGGCTCGTCGTCGGGTTCGTCCTCGAGCACGTCCTCGACTTCCACCAAGTCTCCACAGCCCACCGCCAGCTGAGGGTTCTCCACAGCCCGGCCGCTCGCGGCTGATCCGGGTCGGCGCGCGCTCGTAGCGTCGCGCCCATGCCCACCGTCCTGCTCCGACTGCGCGCCGCGGCCCGCGGCGTGCGACGCGCCGTGCTCCGCCGTCGCCGTCTGCTGGCCGCGCTGTGCGCCCTGGTCGCCGTGTGGGCCGGGCTCCGCGCCACCGCGGCCCCGGCGCCCGAGCGGGTGCCGGTCACGGTGGCGGCCCACGACCTCGGCGCCGGCGCGGTGCTGAGACCCGGAGACCTGACCACCGGCGGCCTTCGCGCCGGGCACGGTGCCGTCCGGACACATCCGCGACCCCGTCGGCCGGCAGCTGGCCGGGCCACTCCGGCGCGGCCAGCCGATCACCGACACCGCGCTGCTCGGCGCCTCCCTGGTGCGCGACCGGCCCGACCTGGTCGCGCTGCCGGTCCGGCTGCCCGACACCGCGATGGCCGAGCTGCTGCGCGTCGGCGACGAGGTCGACGTGATCGCGGCCGACCCGCAGGGCGGTCCTGCCGAGACCGTGGCCCGGTCAGCGCTGGTGCTCGCCCTGCCGCCACCCCCGGCAGATGCGGCCGCCGACGGACTCCCCGGTCGCCTGGTGGTGCTCGGCGTCCGTGAGAGCGACGTCACGGCCGTCTCATCCGCCACGGTGACGCACTTCCTCACCGTCGCGTGGTCCCGCTAGGTTCGAGCCGTTCCGCTGCCCTGCAGCTCGCCAAAGTCTCGAGGGGACGACGCATGACCGGCTTCAAGAACTTCATCCTGCGCGGCAATCTGGTCGAGCTGGCCGTCGCGTTCGTCATGGGCGGTCGCGTTCGCCACCGTGGTGACCGCCACCGTGGCGCTGCTGATGGACGTCGTCGGCAAGGTCGGGGGCTCGCCCGACTTCTCCAGCTACAACCCCGGTGGGGTGAGCGTCGGCGCGTGGATCACCGCGGTGATCGCGTTCCTGCTCCTGGCCGCGGTGGTCTACTTCGTCATCGTCAAGCCCTACACGGTGGCCAAGGAGCGCTACTTCCCGAGCCCCGAGCCCGGCACTCCCGAGGACATCAAGCTGCTCGAGGAGATCCGCGACCTGCTGGCCGCCCAGTCCGGCCACCCGGCGCCGCCGAGCGCCTGAGCCTGGCTCGCTCCGAGCTTTACCTAGCCGCCGTGGTGCGGCGGCACCTGCTCCTTGAGCCAGGTGTCGCCGCGGTCGGCGGCCTGGTCCGACCGCTCGGCCGGGTCCCGCTCGTCGGCGGTGGTGTCCGGCAGCACGTCGCCGAAGACCTCGGCGAGCCGGCGCTTGCGCTTCCAGTCCGGCTCGGGGGTGTCCGGGTCGGTCACGAGCAGAGGCCGGCGAAGTCGAGGTCGTCGGAGCTCGCGTCGACACCGTCGTCGCCGTCGTCCGTGGCGTCGTCACTCGGTGACGACGTGCCGGTGGGCGACTCGGTCGAGGACGACTCGGAGTCCGACGGCGACTCGGTGCTGGAGCTGGAGCTCTCGCCGTCGCTGGGGCTCGCCGTGTCCGACGAGCTGGCGGACCCCGAGGCAGAGCCGCTGGTCGGGACCTGGTTGGCGCCGATGGAGCCGTCGCGCAGCTTGCCCAGCGGCTGGTCGTTGGCGATCCGCTCCCACAGGGTGTCGGCGTCCTCGGTCCACTCGACCCGGCCAGGCTGCGCGGTGCTGTAGACGAACGGGACCGTGATGAACCGGATCCGCTTGAGCCCGATGTCCTGGAACTGCAGGCCGACCTTCGCCATCTCCTTGATGTTCGGGATGTCGGTGGTGAGGCCGTTCGTGGCGGCGTTGAGGAACCGGACCAGCCGGTCGAAGCGGGTGAGGGTGCCGCTCGAGAGCACCTTCGCGACCAGGGCGCCGATGAACGCCTGCTGACGCTTGATCCGGCCGATGTCCGAGCCGTCGCCGACGCCGTGGCGCACCCGCACGTAGGCGAGGGCCTCCTTGCCGTTGAGGGTGCGGGTGCCGGCCGGGATGGTGATGCCGTACTCCGAGGAGTCGATGTCCTCGGGCACGCAGACCTCGACGCCGTCGACGGCGTCGACCATGCCCTTGAAGCTGCCGAAGTCGACGACGACGTAGTTGTCGATCTGGATGCCACTGGTCTGCTCGAACTGCTGGATCGTGCAGGCCGGGCCGCCGTACGAGTAGGCGGCGTTCCAGATCACGTTGCTGGCGCCCGGGATGGTTTCGCCGTCCGGGCTCTTGCAGTCCGGACGGTCGACGAGGGAGTCGCGCGGGATGGAGATGCCGTAGGCCGACTGCCGGTCGGCGGACAGGTGGAACAGGAGCGTGGTGTCCGACCCACCGCCCGCCTCCTGGTCGATGCCGCAGCCGTCGCAGTCTCGGGAGTCCGAGCCCATCACGAGGATGTTGAGCGGCTGCTTGGGCGCATCGATGTGCACCTTGGGCGGCCGGTCGTAGAGCTGGTCGTCGACCACGACGTGGTTGATGTTGCCGTTGAGGTGGCGGTAGAGGAAGGCCACCGAGAGGCCGCTCACCATGCCGAGCGTCAGCAGTGTCGCCAGCAGGACCTTCGCGACCGTGTGGGTCCGACGGGTCCGTCCGCGGCGCTTCCCGGCCTGATATGGGGACGGCAGCTCGGGCTGGGCAGGTTGCTGCGCAGCGTCGGGCATCGTCACCTTCATATGGGCGGGTGTCAGACTGACGAGGAGGACGAGAGCGCACGTGGGTACGCGCTCGTCCGCGCCAGATTACGGGTGTTGAGCAAATGATGGCCATGACCGGCCGGTAACGCCAAGTATCCGCGCCCACCCGCGTGGCAGGATGGCCGCCGGTTTCACCACACCAGCCCCAGTAGCTCAGCGGATAGAGCAGCCGCCTCCTAAGCGAAAGGTCGCAGGTTCGACTCCTGCCTGGGGCACTGACAGTGCTGTATTGCTTCGGCTGACGGGCGACATTTCGCCTTCGGCTGATGGGCGACAGTGTTCCGGCTGATGGCGGACACCTACTTCGGTTGATACCGGACACTCCCGATTCATGCGGGAGTTGAGTGTGGCTGAGCAGCGGTATCAGGCCGTGCTGGCGGTGATCCAGGACGGTGAGACGGTCACGGATGTGGCGGCCCGGTTCGGGGTGCGTCGACAGACCGTGCATGAGTGGCTGGCCAGGTACGAGGCCGGTGGACTGGAGGGGCTCGGTGACAGGTCGCACCGGCCCAGGTCGTGTCCGCACCAGATGGGCTCGTTGGTCGAGGTCGAACTTGCTCGGCTGCGGATCGCGCATCCGGGGTGGGGTCCGCGGCGGATCGCCTTCGAGCTGGCCAAGGACGACCCAGGACCGGGGTTGGTGGTCAGCGAGTCGGCGGTCTACCGGGCGTTGGTGCGGTTGAACCTGATCGACCCCGCTGGTCGCCGACGTCGTGACCGCAAGTGGAAGCGGTGGGAGCGCGGGGCGCCGATGGAGCTGTGGCAGATGGATGTGGTCGGTGGGTTCGTGCTGGCTGATGGCACCCGGGCCAAGGTGTTGTCCGGGGTCGATGACCACTCCCGGTACTGCGTCAGCGCTCATCTGATGGTCCGGGAGACCTCGAGGAACGTGTGCGACGGGCTCGCGAAGGCCCTGCGTGCCTACGGGGTGCCGGGCCAGATCCTGACCGACAACGGGAAGGTGTTCACCGGCCGGTTCAACCGGCCGCCGGTGGAGGTGCTCTTCGACCGGGTCTGCCGGGAGAACGGGATCGAGCATCTGCTGACCCAGCCCCGGTCGCCCACGACCACGGGGAAGATCGAGCGGTTCCACCGGGCGATCCGCACCGAGTTCCGCACCGACCGGGTCTTCGCGTCCTTGAAGGTGGCCCAGGCCGAGCTCGACGAGTGGGTCATCGACTACAACACCCGCCGGCCACACCAGGCACTGGACATGGCGGTACCGGCCGACCGGTTCCACCGGGCCCAGCCGGCATCGGTCACGCCGCTGCGACCGGTCACTGATGGCCATCGCCCGGCTGCCGGCCGCGGTGACGGGACCTGGGTGACCCGGCGCGCCAGCGCGGTCGGGGTGGTCTGTGTCAGCTGGCAGCAGGTCTGCCTCGGTGTCGCTGCCGCCGGCCGCCCGATCGATGTGTGGGTCACCGACCAGGTCCTGCAGTTCTACGACGGCGACCAGCTGCTGCGCACCGAGAAACGCGCCAGCACCGGGGAGGTGAGAGTCAAACGATCCCAGGCGCCGCAACCGCGCCCTAAAGTCCAAACGAGTGTCCAGGATCAACCGAAGTAGATCTGTCACCCATCAACCGAAGTAGGACAGGGGCACTGACAGTGCCACGCGCCCTCGATCCTCAGTCGACCCCACGTTGGTACAGGATGTTCGACGTGTGATCAGCCTTCTCCAACGCTTCGCTTGCCTCCGCGGCCGCAGCGGTCAGCGTCCGGTCCATCGTGTCGATCGCGGCGTGGAATCGCGCGTGGAGGTCCATGTCCAAGACGGCTCCGCCGCAGATGGCGCACACTTGGGCGTCAGGCATCGCCATCACTCCTCTCGATCCGGCCGCCCGCGGCCAGCCTGTTGGCCGATCGTACTTCCGCTCGCCGGACACTGCTGCGGCTCCTCGTCGTCGAGACGCGGCCGATGTGACTCGCTCGTAGCCTCGCGGACGTGACAGTCTCGCGACGACGGTTCCGCGTGCGAGCCGTCAGGCTGGAGGACCCCCGGGTGTTTGCTCGAGTTGCGATCGTGAACCGCGGCGAGGCCGCGATGAGACTGATCCACGCAGTCCGCGACCTGAACGCGCAGGGTGGTGGTGAGCCGATCCGCACGATCGCGCTCTACACCGACGAGGAACGTACTGCGATGTTCGCGCGGGAGGCGGACGAGGCCTACCCGCTGGGTCCCGCCTCGGCACGCCCCTACATCGACCTGGCCGTCCTCGAGCGGGTGCTGGTCGAGTGCACTGCAGACGCGGTCTGGGTCGGGTGGGGGTTCGTCGCGGAGGACCCCGGATTCGCCGACCTGTGCGAGCGCCTCGGCGTGACGTTCATCGGTCCGAGCGCCGACGCGATGCGTAGGCTGGGCGACAAGATCGGGTCCAAGCTCCTCGCCGAGGAGGTGGGGGTGCCGGTCGCACCATGGAGCCGCGGCGGCGTCGACACGTTGGAGGAGGCGCTGGCCTCTGCCGAGCACATCGGCTACCCACTCATGCTCAAGGCGACTGCCGGCGGAGGTGGCCGGGGCATCCGCAGGGTTGACTCGGCTACCGAGCTCGAGGACGCGTACCAGCGCACCCGCGACGAGGCCGAGCGCGCCTTCGGCAGCGGCGTGGTCTTCCTCGAGCGGCTCGTGACCGGTGCCCGGCACGTCGAGGTCCAGCTGATCGCCGACGCCCATGGCACGGCGTGGGCGGTCGGCGTCCGCGACTGCACCGTGCAACGGCGCAACCAGAAGGTGATCGAGGAGTCGGCGTCGCCGCTGCTCGATGCGAGCCAGACCGAGGAGCTCAAGGCGTCCGCCGAGCGGCTGGCACTCGCCGTGGGGTACGTCGGCGCCGGAACCGTCGAGTTCCTCTACCACCCCGGCGAGCGGACATTCGCCTTCCTCGAGGTCAACACGCGCCTGCAGGTCGAGCACCCGATCACCGAGATGACGACGGACCTCGACCTGGTCAAGGCACAGCTGCACGTCGCGGCCGGCGGCCGCCTCGAAGGGACCAAGCCGCCCGAGAAGGGGCACGCCGTCGAGGCCCGGCTGAACGCCGAGGACCCGGACCGCGACTTCGCCCCGTCGCCCGGCCGGATCGCGCTGCTCGACCTGCCGTCGGGGCCGGGCATCCGCGTCGACACCGGCGTGGGTGAGGGCGACACGATCCCGGCCGACTTCGACTCCATGATCGCCAAGATCATCGCCTACGGCCGCACCCGCGACGAGGCGCTGGCGAGGCTCCGTCGCGCGATGGCCGAGACCACCGTGGTGATCGAGGGCGGCGCCACCAACAAGAGCTTCATCCTCGACCTCCTCGACCAGTCCGAGGTGGTCGACGGGAAGGCCGGCTGGGCCGACACGGCCTGGATCGACCGGGCTCGGGGCGAGGGGCGCCTCGTCGTCCACGAGCACTCCGGGATCGCCATCGTCGCAGCGGGCATCGAGGCCTACGAGGACGAGGAGCAGGTCGAGATCGTCCGGCTGCTCGAGAGTGCCCGCGGCGGCAGGCCCCAGGTGCAGCACAAGGTCGGCCGAGCGGTCGACTTCAAGCTGCGCGGCGCGGCGTACAAGGTCACGGTGCTGCAGACCGGCCCGCGCCGGTTCCGGGTCGCCGTCGCCGCGGGCGGCACCACGCAGGTGGTCGATGTGGACGTCGAGCGGCTCGACGACTTCCACACCCGGCTGGCGATCGGTGACCGGGTCCACCGGCTGGTGATCGCGACCCACGGACCGGTCCACATGATCGAGGTCGACGGTGTCGCCCATCGGGTCAGCCGCGACGAGGGTGGCGTGCTGCGCTCGCCGGCTCCGGCCCTGGTCGTCGCCTCCCCCGTGGCCGCGGGCGACCTGGTCGACGCCGGCGCCCCGGTGCTGGTGCTCGAGAGCATGAAGATGGAGACGGTGCTGCGGTCGCCGTTCGCCGCGCGGGTGCGTGAGCTGCTGGTGGTGACCGGGAGCCAGGTCGAGACCGGCGCCCCGCTGGTCCGCCTCGAGCCCGTCGCCGACGATGCCGAGGGTGAGGCACCGGCGCCGGCGCCCGAGCAGGACGGCCCCGAGCTCGACCTGCCGGAGACGGGGTCCGGCTCGACGCCCCAGCAGCGCGCCGCGCGCGGACGCGAGGACCTCACCGCGATCCTGATGGGCTTCGACGTCGACCCCCAGACCAACGGCTCGGTCGTCGGCGACTACCTGAGTGCTCGCGACCAGCTCCTCGCTGGCGGCGAGGACGTCGTGACCTCCGAGCTCGAGCTCCTCGAGTGCTTCGCCGACTTCGCCGAGCTGAGCCGCAACCGCCCCGCCGGGGAGGACCTGCACACCGAGCTCCAGGTGCACAGCTCGAAGGAGCACTTCCACACCTACCTGCAGAGCCTGGACGCAGACCGCGGCGGGCTCCCGGAACAGTTCCGCGACCGTCTGGCGAGGGTCCTCGCCCACTACGGCGTGACCGACTGGACCCGGACGCCCCACCTGGAGGAGGCGGTGTTCCGAGTCTTCCTCTCGCAGCAGCGGTCCGCCCCCGAGGTACAGATGGCGACCGAGCTCCTCCAGCGCTGGAACGCCGAGCCCGCTCCGAGGGAGGAGCTGGCGGGCCCGGTCCGCGACCTCCTCGAGCGCCTCGTCCGGTCCACGCAGCTCCGGTTCCCGGCGGTCGGCGACCTCGCGCGCAGCACCCGCTTCCGCTGGTTCGACCAGCCGTTGGTCGACGCCGAGCGTTCCAGCGTCCTGGCCGGCGTCCGGGACGAGGTGGCGGCCCTCGCTGCCGATCCCGACCTTCCCGACCGGACCGCCCGGCTGGAGGCTCTGGCCGCGATACCGGAGCAGATCGTGCGGTTCCTCGCGGAGCGGCTCGAGACCGGCGTCCCGGAGCAGGAGCCGATGCTCGAGGTGCTGGTGCGCCGCCACTACCGCGAGCACGACCTCCACGGTCTGCGGTCGTCCGTGCGCGAGGGTCGTACGTTCGTCGTCGCCGACTACACCCTTGACGGCCGCCCCACCCGGGTGGTCACGACGGTCGGCACGATCGACGAGCTCGGCGACCCGGACAGCGCGATGGTCACGGCCGTCGGCGACGAGGTCGCCGCTCGCGCGGCCGGTCACGAGGCGGTGCTCGACCTCTACGTGTACTGGCCGGACGTCCCGGAGGCGCCGGATCAAGCGAGCGAGGAGCTCGCCCGCATCGTCGGTGCCATGCCCTTCGCCCACGACGTACGCCGAGTAGCGGTGGCGGTGTGCCCCGGCGGGGGAAGGCCGGTCACCTATTTCACCTACCGTCCCCTCGCCGACGGCGGGACCGTCGAGGACGACCTGGTCCGCGGCGTACACCCCATGGTCGGCCGCCGGCTCGATCTCTGGCGGCTGCGCGACTTCGACGTCACCCGCATCGAGGCGCCAGAAGACGTGCTCCTCTACGAGTGCGTGGCGCGCGAGAACCCCGCCGACCGCCGGCTCGTCGCCCTGGCCCAGGTCCGTCAGCTGGCCGTCGTCCGCGACGAGGAGGGCAGGGTCACCGGCCTGCCTCACGCGGAGCGCGCGGTGGAGAACTGCCTGGAGGCGATCCGCCGCGTCCGTGCCTCGCGCGGCGCGGCCGGGAGCAAGCTCGACACCAACCACGTGTGGGTGCAGGTGTGGCCGATCGTCGAGGCCGATGTCGAGCAGCTGACCGCGCTGCAGAACAAGATCACCCCGCTCACCGACGGAGCGGGCATCGAGGAGGTGCTTGCTCAGGGCCGGGTGATCGGCCCCGACGGCAACCCCGTGCCCATCGCGATCCGGTTCCACGCCCGTCCCGGCGCCGGCGTGACGGCGTCCATCGAGGGTCCGCCGACCGAGCGGCTCAAGCCGCTCGACGAGTACGCCGGCAAGGTCGTCCGCGCCCGCCGCCGCGGCCTGATCTACCCCTACGAGCTCGCGGGGGTGCTCACGGGGCCGGAGGGCGGGTTCGTCGAGTACGACCTCGACGACCTGGGTGCGCTGGTGCCCGTCGACCGCTCACCCGGGCAGAACAAGGCCGGCATCCTGGTCGCCGTGGTCACGACCCCGACCGCCCTGCACCCGCAGGGCGTCACCCGGGTGGTGCTCTGCGGTGACCCGACGAAGGCCCTGGGGGCGGTCTCGGAGCCGGAGTGCTCACGGATCATCGCGGCCATCGACCTCGCCGAGCGGATGCAGGTGCCGTTGGAGTGGTACGCGCTCTCGGCCGGCGCGCGCATCTCGATGGACTCGGGCACGGAGAACATGGACTGGGTCGCGGCTGGGCTCAAGCGGATCATCGAGTTCACCCAGGCCGGAGGCGAGATCAACGTCGTCGTCGCGGGCATCAACGTCGGTGCCCAGCCGTACTGGAACGCTGAGGCGACCATGCTCATGCACACCAAGGGCATCCTTGTGATGACCCCGGACAGCGCGATGGTGCTGACCGGGAAGCAGTCGCTCGACTTCTCCGGCGGCGTGTCCGCAGAGGACAACTTCGGCATCGGCGGCTATGACCGGGTGATGGGCCCGAACGGTCAGGCGCAGTACTGGGCACCCGATCTGGCGAGCGCGTTCGGTGTGCTGATGGCTCACTACGACCACAGCTATGTCGTTCCCGGTGAGTCGCGGCCGCGGCGGGCGTCCACCGCTGACCCCACGGATCGCGACATATCGTCGTTCCCGCACGCGTCCCCCGACAGCGACTTCGCCACCGTCGGCGAGATCTTCTCCGCGACCTCCAACCCGGACCGCAAGAAGGCCTTCGACATCCGCACCGTGATGCGGGCCCTGGCCGACCAGGACCACCCGACCCTGGAGCGATGGGCCGGGATGGCCGACGCGGACACCGCTGTGGTCCAGGACGCCCACCTCGGCGGCTATCCCGTGTGCCTGCTCGGGATCGAGTCACGGCCGATTCCGCGACGCGGGTTCCCGCCCACGGACGGGCCGGACATCTACACCGCCGGCACCCTGTTCCCGCGCTCCTCGAAGAAGGCGGCCCGGGCCATCAACGCGGCCAGCGGGAACCGCCCGCTTGTCGTGCTGGCCAACCTCTCCGGCTTCGACGGCTCGCCGGACTCGATGCGCAACCTCCAGCTCGAGTACGGCGCCGAGATCGGCCGCGCGATCGTCAACTTCGACGGCCCCATCGTCTTCTGCGTCATCTCGCGCTACCACGGCGGCGCGTTCGTGGTCTTCTCCAAGGCCCTGAACCCGAACATGACGGTGCTCGCCCTCGAAGGGTCATACGCGTCGGTCATCGGCGGTGCTCCGGCGGCGGCAGTCGTGTTCGCCGGCGAGGTCGAGAAGCGTACGTCGGCCGACTCCCGCGTCCGAGAGGTCGAGGGCAGGATCGCCGACACCAGTGGACCGGACCGGGGCCACCTCGTCGTCGAGCTCGCCGACCTGAGGGCAGAGGTGCGGCCGGAGAAGATCGGCGAGGTCGCAGCCGAGTTCGACGGCATCCACGACATCCACCGGGCCGTGCGGGTCGGCTCGGTGGACGAGGTGATCTCGGTCGCCCGGCTCCGACCGCGGGTCATCGAGGCGATCCACCGAGGACTCGACGGATCACGCGGCTGAACACCGTCTGAGATCCAGCACCCAGGCACGTCGCTCCGACCTTCTCGCGACCGGACCACGTCGGCCGTCGCGCCGAGCTCAAGCCTCGATCGGTGCGCTGACCCTGGCATCAGTGTGACTACCGGTCCGGTCGCTCGCACCTCGCCCTGACGCGCTTCCGAGGTGTCGCGACCGAGGGTCGAGGCCCCGTAGTCGCACAGATGCCGACGGGGCGGTGGCGCTGCGACGGTCGGTCATCGCCTCCGAAAGGTCATTCGATGTCCACCCTTCTCCTCCAGCTCAGCCGGCTGGCGAGCCACGAGTGGCGCGTGGGAGTGCGGCCGTGACCGCAGACGCGCTGTTCCTGGTCCTCCACCTGGGCCACGACACGTGGACGCTCGCCAGCGGCGCCCTCGTCGTCGTCTCCGTCCTCGTCTCCGTGGTCGTCGCGATCGTCCTCGACGGCCGAGCCGCTCCCGCCGCACCACTTGATCCGTCTGCCAAGGAGACGCCGTCATGACCAGCCACGACACCGCACCGCGTCAGTCGCCTGCTCGCCGAACCCTGATCGTCGCGACGCCCATCCTGTTCGCCGGCCTGACGCTCCTACATCCCGTGGAGGATCCCTGGGAGCTCGGTGACGCCCTACCCAGATGGATGGCCGTGCACGTCGGGCAGGTCGTCCTCACCATCATGCTCGCCTACTCCGTGTGGATGCTGCTCGACGGCCTGAGTGGCCGGGGCGCGACCGTCGCGCGAGCAGCGCTGCCGGTCTTCCTCGTCGCGTTCTCAGCGTTCGACGCGGTGGCCGGCATCGCCACAGGCTGGCTGGCGCTGCGCGCGGAGGACCAGACGGGTGAAGCGCGCTTGGCCACCCTGGAGGCGATCGAGTACCTGTTCGCGGACAACTGGCTGGCGGGAAACCTCTCGATCCTCGGAGGACTCACTGCCATCTCGTGGATGACTCTGGCCATCGCCGCCGCGGTGGCGCTGCGCTCTGCCGGCGCCGACCGGCTCACCGTCTCCGCGATGTCGACGGCGGTCCTCTTCGGCTCCCATCCCGCACCCATCGGCACCGTCGGACTGCTCGCCTTCACCCTCGCGGCCTGGCGGTGGTCGAGACGCACCTCGACCGCGCCGGCCGAGTCGTTCGCGTCGCGGGTGTCGGCGTGAACGGCTCAGCAGCCCTGCGGGCGGCGAGCCGCAGGTTCGTCGGAAGCCGTCGAACCCATGTCGTCCAGCACGACGGCCCGTCGACCACACGCACGTACGTCCTGCTGCACGGGTTCCGCGGCTCTGCCCTCGACTGGGAGCTGGTTGCTCCGCTTCTTGCCCGGGAGAGCCGCGTGGTTCGCGATGGACCTGCACGGACACGGACTCACTCCGGCCTGCACGGCGGGCAGCGTGCAAGACGTCATCGACCAGATCGAGGAGGTCGTCCGGGCGGTCTCTCCAGGATCGCCCTCCCGAGTGGTACTCGTCGGCCACTCGTTCGGGGGCACGACGGCTCTGCTCTTCGCCGCCCAGCACCCTGAGCTCGTCGATGCCGTGGTCGTGCTGGCCGCACCCACGCCGCGGCACCCGGATCGTCGCGGCGACGTGGCCATGACGTCGAAGCGGCGGCTCATCTCGGTCCCAGGTGTCTCTCGGGCCGCCTTCAGACACCGGCGGTCAGCCGGATCCCGAGGGGTTCGCCGTCCTCGCGACGCATCGTCGGGTCCGCGACTACAGCCGCGACGGCGTGCTCCGCTCCGTCGAGGCGAAGCCTCGAGCGGCTGGGTCTCGACCGGATCGACCTCGTCCTCATCCACGACCCTGACGACCATGCACGCGAGGCGCTCGAGGCGACCGCGCCGACGCTGTCCCAGCTGTGCGCTCCGAGGGTGTCATCCGAGGCTACGGGGCAGGGATGAACCAGGCCCGGATGCTCGCCCGGTTCGTGCGCGAGACCGACCTGGACGTCGTCATGGTGGCGGGGAGGTACACCCTCCTCGACCAGACTGCCGCCGTGGAGCTCCTCCCGGCAGCACTCGAGCACGGCGTGGGCGTCGTCAACGCCGGCATCTTCAACTCGGGCCTGCTGGCGCGACCACGACCACTGCCGGACGCGACCTACGACTACGGCCCGGTCCCGGACGACGTGCTCGAGCGCGCGAGCCGGATCGGCCGGGTCTGCGAACAGTTCGGACTCGACCTGCCGACCGCGGCGATCGCCTTCGCGGGCCGGCACGCCGCGGTAGCCGGCGTGGTGGTCGGGCTGCGTTCGGCCGACCAGATGGGCGACCTGGTCGCGCGTTGGGAGCGCACGGTGCCGGACGCCCTATGGGTGGCACTGAGCGAGCAGGGGCTCCTCGCACCTCCTTGATCCGATCTATTTGGCCCGAGATGACGGAATTGGGCATCAGATCCGCCAAATAGAGTCTAGACATCGGATGTCTTGGCGTTTAGAGTCGCGGCCACTGAGGAGGAGGCAACCTGTGTCCGACATCGAGGCGATGCATCATCACCGCCATCGCGGCCCCATCGAGGAAGCGGAGACCCCGCCGTCGCGCGAGTCGGACATCCCTCAGACAGTCGAGTCGACGGACAGCCAGGAACCTGACCAGCGGAGCGCCAGCATGCTGAAGCTCCGCATCGTCGGTTCCCTGCTGGTCCTGCTGCGGCTGGGGCCGGTGCTCATCCTCGGGATCCTCGTGCTGGTGATGTCGAACCTGTCGCCGGTCTTCGCCACCACCCAGAACCTCGGCAACGTGCTCTCCCAGACCGCGGTCATCGCGATCCTCGCCATCGGGCAGCTCATGGTCATCCTGACCCGGGGCATCGACCTCTCGGTCGGGTCCACCCTCGCACTGTCCGCGGTGGTCGGAGCGACGGTGTTCAGCTCGACCGACGGCGGAGCGCTCACGGTGGTCGCCATGCTCGGCACCGGGGCGGCCGTCGGCGCGGTCAACGGGCTGGTGCTGGTCTACGGCAAGCTGCCGCACCCGTTCATCATCACGCTCGCGACGCTCAGCATCGCCCGGGGCCTGGCCCTCGGCATCTCCGACGGGCAACCCATCCGCGGCATGCCGGACGTCGTGGGAACGATCGGTGGCGACACCGCGACGTGGCTGGCGGCCTGGCTCCCGAACTCGACGTTCCTCGTCATCGGCGTGGCGGTGGTCGTCACGGTTTTCCTGACCCGGATCGTGTGGGGCCGCTGGATCTACGCCGTGGGTGGCAACCCGGACGGCGCGCGGCGGCTCGGCATCCCCCGCAACTGGGTGCTCATCTCGGTCTACGTGTGCAGTGGCACGCTCGCTGGCGTCGCGGCGATCGTGACCTCCGGCCGGCTCAACGCCGGGTCGCCGACCTTCGGCGACCTCGCCGAGCTCGACGCCATCGCGGCCGTGGTGATCGGCGGCGCCAGCTTCCTCGGCGGACGCGGGCACGTGGGCCACGCGCTGGTGGGCGCCTTCATGATCGGCGTCATCCGCAACGGCATGAACCTCCTCAACATCGAGGGCTACCTGCAGCTCATCGTCATCGGCGTCGTCATCGTCATCGCGGTCGAGAGCGACGTGCTCCGCGGACGGCTCGAGAGCCGGTTCCGCGTGCTGAAGGCGGCTGCGGCATGAGCGCGGCCCTGGTCGTGCGGGGCGCCACGAAGCGCTTCGGCGCCGTCCTGGCCCTCGACGAGGTGGACCTCGTGGCCCAGCACGGCGAGGTGCTGGCGATCCTCGGTGACAACGGCGCCGGCAAGTCGACGCTGATCAACTGCATCAGCGGCGTCCACCGGCTCGACTCCGGCGTCATCGAGGTGGAGGGCGCCGAGGTCTCGATGTCGAGCCCGGCCGTCGCCCGCGCCGCAGGCATCGAGACCGTCTATCAGGACCTCGCGCTCTTCGACAACCTCGACGCGACGGCGAACCTGTTCGCCGGGCGCGAGGAGTCGGTGCCCTCGTGGCTGCCCCGCGGCATGCGCTGGATGCGGCGCGGCGAGATGAACCGGGTCTCGGCCGAGCGGCTGCGCAAGCTGCAGATCTCGCTCCCGGACCGGGCGTCCAGCGTCGGCATGATGTCCGGCGGTCAGCGCCAGGCGGTCGCGGTCGCGCGCTCGGCGGCGTTCGCCTCCCGCATCGTGATCCTCGACGAGCCGACCGCCGCCCTGGGGCTGCGGGAGTCGCGTCAGGTGCTCGACCTGATCCTGCGGCTGCGCTCCGAGGGGTGCGCCGTGATCGTCATCTCCCACGCCATGGACCACGTCATGGAGATCGCGGACCGGGCCGTGGTCATGCGACGCGGTCGGGTCGTGGGTGAAGAGGTGCCACGCCCTGAGAACAGGTCGCGGCTGGTCTCGCTCATCGTGGGAGGTGAGGACTGACCGCAGACGACTCGACCCGCATCACCTCGCCGATCCGCGCTGCGGACGGCCTGGCGAGACACGCCTGTTTTCGGAAGGGACCACGAGAAGGATGAAGAGAAGGACGCACCTCCTGGCTGCTGCGGCGGCCCTGGCACTACTCACCGCCGGCTGCTCGGGCGACGACGACTCGAAGGGGTCCGACGGCTCCGGCGACGGAGGCGGCGACGCCGTCAAGATCGGATTCATCACCAAGTTCCCCGTCGACTTCTACGACATCATGGTCGACGCGGCCAAGGAGTGGGACGCCGGCGAGGACGGCGCCGAGGTCCTGTACGCGCAGGGCAAGAGCGGCACCGACGACGAGGGCGAGATCGCCGCCATCCAGTCGTTCATCACCCAGCAGGTCGACGCGATCGTGATCACCCCGACCAGCCCCAACGTGCAGGAAGACCTGCAGAAGGCGGTCGACGCCGGCATCGTGGTGATCCTGGTCGACAACGACATCCCCGACTGGGACGGCAAGACCTCCGTCGTGGCCACCGACAACAAGGCCGGCGGCGAGCTCGCCGGCACATGGCTGGCGGAGAACCTGCCCGAGGGAGCGCAGATCGCCGTGCTGCAGGGGGTGCTCGGCAACCCGTCGCTCGACGACCGCGTGACCGGCATGACGGAGACGCTGGGCGACGCCGCCGAGGTGGTCGCCGAGACGCCGACCGACTGCGACCAGACCAAGGGACTCGACGCCGCCCAGGACATCCTCACCGCTCACCCCGACATCGACGGGATCTACGCAGCGTGCGGTCCGCCCCTGCTCGGCGCCCTCGAGGCCGTGGACGCGGCGGGGCTGAGTGGTCTGATCACCGTGGGCTTCGACGCCTCACCCGACGAGCTGGCCGCCATCGCCGCCGGCACCGAGTCGGCCTCGGTGGCCCAGTTCCCCGACAAGATGGGCAGCATGGGGGTCCAGGCCGCGTTCGACGCGCTCAACGGCAAGGACGTGCCGGCCACGATCGACACCGGCACGGAGATGGTGACCGAGGACAACGTCGCCGACTTCCAGTGAGTCGTTGACCGGGCCGGGTGCACGCCGTGCCGGTCGCCTCGACGAGGCGACCGGCACGACACCGCCTGCCCTGGTGGACAGCCACGTGCACTTCTGGGACCGGCGCAGGCTCGACTACGCGTGGCTGACGGGTGCGAGCCAGGCGCTGCAGCGCGACTTCCTCCCCGAGGACCTCGCTCCCGAGCTCGCCTCGCTGACCCGTGCGAGGCCTGCGGGACAGGTGTTCGTGCAGGCGGACTGCCGCTCCGACCAGAGCGCCGCGGAGGTCGAGTGGGTCCACGGTCTGGCCCGCGCCGGCGCAGACCTGCTCGCCGTCGTGGCGCACGCGCCCGTCGATCGAGGCGCGGCTTGTGAGCCCGAGCTCGAGCGCCTCGTGCGAACGGCGCCGCTCGTCTCGGGTGTCCGGCGCCTGCTGCAGGACGAGCCGCCGGGCTTCGTGACCGACCCGTCCCTGGTCGCCGGCACCCGGCTGCTGGCCCGGCACGGCCTGGTGATGGACCTGTGTGTCCGTCAGCACCAGCTCGACGAGGTCGTCGAGCTCGTCGACCTGTGCCCTGACGTGCTGTTCGTCCTCGATCACTTGGGCAAGCCCCGGGTCACCACGGAGGACTTCGCGCCCTGGGCCGAGTCGCTCACCCGGCTGGCGGAACGGCCGAACGTGCGCTGCAAGCTGTCCGGGCTGCTGTCCGAGGCACCTCCCGGCCGGCGTACGACGATCGCGCTGCGCCCGTGGCTCGAGCACGCGCTGGCCGCCTTCGGGCCGAGTCGGTGCATGTTCGGCAGTGACTGGCCCGTGCTGACCGACGTCGCGCGGCTACGCACCCTGGTGCGAGACCGTCCTCGACACGATCGCCGGGGTGTCCGAGGAGCAACGCGGGCAGGTGCTCAGCGGGACGGCGACCGCCACCTATGATCCGGTCAACCGTGCCGCCCGAGCGAAGGAGTCGTGCCATGGCTCTGACGGATGAGGCCATCCTCCGGATCAAGGAGATGATCCTCGGCGGCCAGCTCAAGCCCGGCGACCGGCTGCCTCGCGAGGCGGACCTGGCCGAGACGCTGGGACTCTCGCGCAACTCGCTCCGTGAGGCGGTGCGGGCCCTGGCCCTCATCAACATCCTCGACGTGCGCCAGGGCGACGGCACCTATGTCACGAGCCTGGACCCCAACCTGCTCCTCGACACGCTGACGTTCGTGGTCGACTTCCACCGCGACGACACCGTGCTCGACTTCCTGCGCGTGCGCCGCATCCTCGAGCCGGCCGCAGCGGCCATGGCTGCCCAGCTGGTCACTCCCGAGCAGGTGCAGGCGATGCAGGAGGTCGTCGACGCGTCCCGGGAGGATGCGACACCCGAGGAGCTGCTCACCTCCGACATCGAGTTCCACCGCCTGGTCAGCAGCGCCTCCGGCAACGAGGTGCTGGCGTCGCTGATCGAGGGACTCTCGGGGCCGACCAACCGCGCCCGCATCTGGCGCGGCCGCACCCAGGTCGGGGCCCAGGAACGCACCGTCCGCGAGCACCAGGCGATCCTCGACGCACTCGCGGCGGGCGAGCCCGACCTGGCCCACGCCGCCATGGTGTCCCACGTCGCCGGCGTCGAGGCCTGGCTCCGCCTCGTCCGATGATTCACCACTAAGACATCCGATCAATTCGCCTCACGAGCGGCGATTCTGGCCACAGACGCGCTATTGGGGCCATTGACATCGGATGAATCTCGGCTCTAGCCTCCGGCAAGGACTGCGGAAGGGTGGAGATGGCGCGATTCGTGTCGCTGGAACCGATCGACGTCCGGTTCCCCACCTCGCGTGACCTCGACGGGTCCGACGCGATGAACCCGGAGCCGGACTACTCGGCGGCGTACGTCGTGGTCGGCACCGATGCCGACGACGGCCTCGAAGGACACGGGTTCACCTTCACCACCGGGCGCGGCAACGACGTGCAGACGGTCGCGACGGCGGCCCTGGCTCCGTGGCTGATCGGCCGCGACGTCGACGACGTCCTCGCCCACCTCGGTCCGTTCGGACGCGAGCTGACGAACGACCCCCAGCTGCGCTGGCTGGGCCCCGAGAAGGGCGTCATCCACATGGCGTGTGGCGCGCTGATCAACGCGCTGTGGGACCTGCGCGCCAAGCGCGAGGGGCTGCCCCTGTGGCAGCTCCTGTCCCGGCTCGGCCCCGAGGAGATCGTCGACCTCGTCGACTTCACCTACCTCTCCGACGCGCTCACACCGGAGGAGGCACTGGCGCTGCTGCGCTCCGCCGAGCCCACGCGGGCCGAGCGCGAGGAGCTGCTGAGGCAGGGGGGCTACCCGGCCTACACGACCACCCCCGGGTGGCTCGGCTACGACGACGCCAAGCTGGCTCGCCTCGCCCGCGAGGCCGTCGCGGACGGGTTCGAGCTGATCAAGCTGAAGGTCGGTGCCTCCCTCGACGACGACCTGCGCCGGATGGCGATCGCCCGCGAGGCCGTGGGGCCCGCCATCGGCATCGCGATCGACGCCAACCAGCGGTGGGACGTCGACGAGGCCACCGCGTGGGTCAACCGCCTGAGCGAGTTCGACCCCTACTGGATCGAGGAGCCAACGAGCCCCGACGACATCCTCGGCCACGCCGTGATCCGGACGAAGGTGGCGCCGGTGCGGGTCGCGACGGGAGAGCACGCCCACAGCCGCGTGATGTTCAAGCAGCTCCTCCAGGCCGGCGCGGTCGATGTCGTGCAGATCGACGCCAGCCGGGTCGCGGGCGTCAACGAGAACGTCGCGATCCTCCTGCTCGCCGCCAAGTTCGGCGTACCCGTGTGTCCCCACGCCGGTGGGGTCGGGCTGTGCGAGGTGGTGCGGCACCTGGCGATGTTCGACTTCGTCGCCGTGAGCGGGCTCATGCAAGACCGTTTCATCGAGTACGTCGACCACCTGCACGAGCACTTCATCGACCCTGCGGCGGTCACCGGCGGCCGCTACGCCGCCCCGACCGCGCCAGGCACCAGCGCCGAGATGCACCGACAGTCCGTGCTCGACCACCAGTTCCCCGACGGTCCGGTCTGGAGGGAGGGGTGATGCTGGCCGCACAGTACGTCGCGGGGCGCGGGATCGAGGTGGCGGAGGTCGACCCTCGGCCTCCCTCCCACGGTGAGGTGCAGCTGGAGGTGGCCTACGTCGGCATCTGCGGCACCGACCTCCACATCCTGGCGGGACACATGGACGACCGGGTCGCCGACCACGGCGTGATCGGGCACGAGATGTCCGGACGGGTCGCCGCCCTCGGCGAGGGCGTCACCGGCTGGTCGGCCGGAGACCCGGTCACGGTCATGCCGCTGCGCTGGTGCGGCCGCTGCCCCACGTGCCTGGCCGGCCATGCCCACATCTGCGACCGTCTCGACTTCGTCGGCATCGACTCCACCGGCGCGATGCAGCAGCTCTGGAACGTGCCGCAGGAGCTCCTGGTGCCGCTGCCGCCGGACCTGTCGTTGCGCGCGGCGGCCCTCGTCGAGCCGGTCGCGGTCGCCCACCACGACGTCGTCCGGGCGTCGCTGTCGCCGGGAGAGCCCGTCCTCGTGGTCGGCGGTGGACCCATCGGCGTGCTCATCGCGATCGTCGCCCGCGCCCGGGGGGCGAAGGCGCTCCTCGTCGAACCCGACCCCTATCGCCGTTCGGTCGTGGAGGCGCTGGGGCTCGACGTCCTCGACTCCGGAGCAGCGAACCTGTCCGCCCTGCTCGAGGCGTGGTCGAAGGGCGCCGGTGCCGCCGTCTCCTTCGAGGTGTCCGGCACCCAACCGGGCCTCGACCTCGCGGTGGCGGCCCTGGGCGCGCGCGGCAGGCTCGTGGCAGTCGGCATCCATGCTGAGCCGCGCCAGGTGGACATGAAGCGGGTCTTCTGGAAGGAGCTCCAGCTCCTCGGCGCGCGGGTCTACGACCGCACTGACTTCGAGGCCGCCGTCGAGCTCCTGGTGCAGGACGCGATCCCGGTGGACGCACTGGTGTCGACGACCGCCGCACTGGCCGAGGCACCCGCGGCGTTCGAGAGCCTCGCCAGGGGCGGCCGGGTGATGAAGGTGCTGGTCGACTGCGGCTCGGGAGAGGCGTCGTGAGCGCGGACGGCCCGCCTGCCGGTGCGCCGAGCTTCGACCTGCACGGTCGCCTGGCCGTGGTCACCGGCGCACGCCGCGGGCTCGGCCTCGCGATTGCCAAGGCACTCGCCGCAGCGGGTGCGGACATCATCGGCGTCAGTGCGTCGCTCGAGCCGACAGGCAGCGAGGTGCAGGCGGCGGTCGAGGGACTCGGCAGGACCTTCGAGGGCCACCGTGTCGACTTCGCCGACCGAGCCGCGGTCGCCGCCCTCGCCGAGCGGCTGGTCGACGGGCGCCCGGTCGACATCCTCGTCAACAACGCGGGCACCATCGAGCGGGCGCCGGCCGTCGACCACGCCGACACGTCCTGGGACCGGGTCATCGAGGTCGACCTCTCCAGCCAGTTCGTGCTGACCCGGGAGGTGGGCCGCCAGATGGTCGCCCGCGGCAGCGGGAAGGTGATCTTCACCGCCTCGATGCTGAGCTACCAGGGCGGGGTCAACGTCGTCAGCTACACCGCCGCCAAGAGCGCCGTAGCGGGCATGACCCGGGCACTCGCCAACGAGTGGGCGCCGCATGGCGTGAACGTCAACGCGATCGCGCCGGGCTACTTCGCCACCGACAACACCGACGCCCTGCGCCGCGACCCGCAGCGCAGCCGAGCGATCCTCGAGCGCATCCCGGCCGGCCGCTGGGGAGCCCCGGACGACCTCGGCGGCGCCGCGGTCTTCCTCGCGAGCCGGGCCTCGGACTACGTGCACGGCACCGTCCTGGCCGTGGACGGAGGGTGGCTCGGGCGGTGATCGACGTCCTGGAGTTCCACGCGACGCACCGCCTGGTGCCGGTCGTCGTCGTCGACCGCGCCGACCGGGCCCTGCCGCTGGCGGAGGCGCTGACCAGCGGGGGCCTCCCCTCGGCGGAGGTGACGCTTCGTACGCCGGCCGCGCTGTCGGCCATCTCTGCCATGGCCGCGCACCCCGGCTTCGTCGTGGGGGCCGGGACCGTCGTACGCCCCGAGCAGGTGGAACAGGCCGTGTCCGCCGGCGCTCAGCTACGTCGTGTCGCCCGGCTACAGCGCCGCCGTCGACCGGGAGTGCCGGCGACTCGACGTACTCCTCGTCCCGGGCATCGCGACCGCCACCGAGCTGCAGACGGCACTGGAGGCGGGCCGGGAGGTCGTCAAGTTCTTCCCGGCGGCCGCCGCCGGGGGCGCGGCGATGGTGGCCGCGCTGGCCGCGCCGTTCCCCTCTGTCCGGTTCGTGCCGACCGGCGGCATCGGCGCGGCCGACCTGGCCGGCTACCTGCGCCTCCCGGCCGTCCTCGCCGTCGGGGGCACCTGGCTGGCCCCGCGCGACCGCGTCGACGCGGGTGACTTCGAGACGGTCGCCCGCGAGACCCGCGAAGCCACCTCGCTGGTGGAGCAGCTGTCGTGACCATCGAGCTCCGCGCCGCCGACGAGTGCGCCTACGACGCGGTGTCGCTGGGCGAGGTGATGCTGCGCCTGGACCCCGGCGAGGGCCGGATCCGGACCGCGCGGGAGTTCAAGGTCTGGGAGGGGGGTGGCGAGTACAACGTCGCGCGAGGGCTGGCCCGCTGCTTCGGGCTGCGCACCGCGGTGGTCACGTCGCTGGTCGACAACGAGGTGGGCCACCTGGTCGAGGGGCTGGTGCTGGCCGGCGGGGTGGACACCGAGCTGGATCAGCTGGGTCGCCGACGACGGCATCGGACGCGACGTCCGCAACGGCCTCAACTTCACCGAGCGGGGGTTCGGGGTCCGCGGCGCCAAGGGCGTCTCTGACCGCGGCCGCAGCGCGGCCAGCCAGCTGCGACCGGAGGACACCGACTGGGAGCACCTGTTCGGGACGCCTGGGCGTGCGCTGGTTCCACACCGGGCGGCATCTTCGCGGGCCTGTCCCCCGGGACCGCGGACGTCGTGATCGCCGCCATGGAGGCCGCCCGCCGGCACGGCACCGTGGTGTCCTACGACCTCAACTACCGACCTAGCCTCTGGGAGGCGGTCGGCGGGCCGGCCCGGGCCCGCGAGGTGAACGCCCGGATCGCCGGACTGGTCGACATCCTCATCGGCAACGAGGAGGACTTCACGGCCGCGCTCGGCTACGCCGTACCGGGTGCCTCGCCGGACCTGACCGAGCTGCCTCCGGAGGCCTACGCCTCGATGCTGGCCGCGGTCGCCCGCGACCTGCCGCAGCTGCGGGTCGGCGGCGGTCACGCTGCGGAGCGTGACCAGCGCGAGCCGGAACGACTGGGGCGCGCTGGCCTGGTCGACCGAGGACGGCCTCGTGCGGGCGACTCAGCGAGACGGCCTCGAGATCCTCGACCGGGTCGGTGGTGGCGACAGCTTCGCGTCCGGTCTCGCCTACGCGCTGCTGACCGGCCGAGACCTCGAGACGGCCGTCGAGTACGGCGCGGCGCACGGCGCCCTGGCCATGACCACGCCCGGCGACACCTCCATGGCCACCCTCGCCGAGGTGGAGGCCCTGGTGCGCGGCGCCGGGGCCCGGGTGCAGCGATGAGCTCGTCGTCAGAGCCGCGGGAGGGGAACGGCATGCGCTACCGCCGCCTCGGTGAACCCGGCCACGAGATACCGGTCGCGTGCACGGACGACGGGGCTGTTCGACCTGCGTCCGCTGACCGAGGACGTGGACGGCTCCTTCCTCGCCCGGCGTGTCCACAGCGCTCGTGCGTCACGAGCTCGAGCAGGGTCGCCTGCCGGTCGATCGAGGAGGGCGAGGGGCTGCGGGTGGGTGCGCCGATCGCGCGGCCCGGGAAGGTGGTGTGCATCGGGCTCAACTACCGCGACCACGCTCGCGAGACCGGTGCTGCGGAGCCCGACGAGCCGGTGGTGTTCCTGAAGGACCCGTCGACCGTCGTCGGCCCCTACGACACGGTGTTCGGATCCCGCGGGGCTCGACGAAGACGGACTGGGAGGTCGAGCTGGGCGTGGTCGTCGGAGCAGAGGCGCGCTACCTGGCGGACGTCCGTGACGCCGCGGCCTGCGTCGGCGGCTACGTGATCTCCCACGACGTGTCCGAGCGGGCCTTCCAGCTCGAGCGAGGTGGCCAGTGGGACAAGGGCAAGAGCTGCGAGACGTTCAATCCCGTCGGTCCGGACCTCGTGACGCCGGACGAGGTGACGGACGTCCAGAGGCTCGAGCTGGGGCTCGCGGTCAACGGGGAGGTGCGTCAGCAGAGCAGCACCGCCGAGATGCTCTTCGGGGTCCACCACCTGATCTGGTACCTCAGCCAGTTCATGGTGCTGCACCCCGGCGACCTCATCAACACGGGTACGCCAGCGGGAGTCGCCCTGGGTACGCCGGGAGCGCCCTACCTCCGCGCCGGTGACGTCGTCGAGCTCTGGATCAGCGGTCTCGGGACCGCCCGGCATCGGTTCGAGGCCGCCCCATGACAGGGGATCCCGGACGAGTTCGCCGGCCTGGTCGCGGTGGTCACCGGTGGTGGCGCCGGCATCGGTGCTGCCATCGCCGTGGAGCTGCGGGCACGAGGTGCGGCGGTGGCCGTCCTCGACATCCAGGACCCGTCTGACGGGGACCACGTCCGATGCGACGTCACCGACCGGACCCAGGTCGACGACGCCGTGCAGGCGGTGACTCACCAGGCACGGGCGCCTGGACATCGTGGTCAACAACGCGGGGATCGCGGCCGTGGGCACGGTGGAGGACAACGACGACGCCGAGTGGCAGCGCGTCCTCGACGTCAACGTGGTCGGCATGGCCCGGGTGTCCGCCGCCGCCCTGCCGGCGCTCCGGCGCTCCCCCGCTGCGGCCATCGTGAACGTCTGCTCCATCGCCGCCCTCAACGGACTGCCCCAGCGAGCGCTCTACAGCGCATCCAAGGGCGCCGTTCTCGCGCTGACCTTCGCCATGGCAACCGATCACGTCCGCGAAGGGATCAGGGTCAACGCGGTGAGTCCGGGCACGGTGCACACCGCGTTCGTCGACCGGATGCTGCAACGCTTCGACGACCCGGCGGCCGAGCGCGCGGCACTCGATGCCCGCCAGGCGACCGGGCGCATGGTCACCCCCGACGAGGTCGCCGGGGCGGTCGCCTACCTGGCCAGTCCGCGCTCAGGGTCCACGACGGGGACCGCGCTGGAGGTCGACGGTGGAGTGACACACCTGCGAGTCAGGCGTCGGTAGCGGAGGAGCGATCACCGAGGACGGCTGAGACCGGCCGGCCACGGCGACCCCGGCGCCCCAGCCGGGCGCACGTCCGCCGATCGGCGGTGGCACGTCGCCGTGTCCGCTCTCGAGGAGAGACCAGGCGATGACCGAGTTCGAGTTCCACATCTCCCCCGCCTCCAGCTGATCCCCGCCCCACGTCGGCGTCGGCACGTGGCGCACGACGTCGAGCAGTCGCTCGACCCGCGCCGTGTCGGTCGAGATCGAGATGGGGCAGTCGACGGCGTACGACGCGTCCGGGATGGTTCCACCGCGCCAGCAGCGCACCTCGTAGCGGAACCATCGCGACCGACCGAGCACGGAGAGGCCCACAGGACCGATGGCGACGACGCCACGACCGGGGTCGTGCCGGTCCCAGGCCGGGGCGACCTCGATGACGTAGCTGTCCGGTCCGATGGTGGCGCGCAGGGCCGCGTGGTAGAGCTCGGCCGGATGGCGGTGCTCGTGCCAGGCGGACCACGCCTCGTAGGCCCGGCCGGAGGCCCGCACCAGTCTCGAGGAGCCCGCACCCAGCGGCAGCCAGTAGAGGGAGAGGTCGACGGCGATGGCGGACGGGGCGGTCACTACCCTCGGGCCCCACCCTGTCCAGCCTCGGACGAGCTGGCGGCCAGATCGGCGATCATCCGCCCCCAGTCCTCGGCGCGCTCGAGCTCGCCGTCCATCACGGGACCGGTCACGTCCCGGACGTAGAAGGTCGCGCGGTCCAGGACCGAGTAGCCACTGCGTGTCAGCCTGCGCGCCATCTGCCTCGCGGCCGAGCCCGGAAGACGCCGGGCCCGGAAGACGCGGGTGTCGAAGACGGCCGCGACCTGGGGACCGGCGGGCGAATGAGCCGCAACCGCCGCGAGCCACTCCCTGACACCTGTGACCGCGAGAACCGGGTCGGCGCCGCGGGCCACGGCCTCCGCGCGGGAAGCCGGAGAGCTCATGGCCAGCGCGTGGGTGGGCGCGGCGACCACGAGGAGGTCGACGTCGGCCAGGTCGGAGAGCAGGTTCGTGCCCACCCCGGTCACCGAGACGGCGCCCGCTCGGCTGCGGAGCCCGACGGCGACCGCCTCGGCCACCTGCTGGGTGTTGCCGAACATCGACTCGTACAGAACCAGGGTCCTCATGACCCCACCGTGCTCCTCCGGGGCGGAACCGGGCAGAGGCCTTGGACTCTCCCGTCCAGGACTCAAGTCCCGACCGGTGCCGTCCAGAACAGACGCGCACCACGACCGGTTCGAGGGCTGAGGTCGAAAGACCCGCCGCGTGCGTCGGCCCGGGCTCGCAGGTTCGCCAGGCCGCTCAGGATGACGTCCCCGCTGAGCCCCTTGCCGTCGTCCAGCACCTCCACGGCGACCGAGTGTGCGTCTGCGGTCACGACCAGCTCGACCCGCTCAGCGGCGGCGTGCCGGCCCACGTTGGTGAGCCCCTCTCGCACGACAGCCACGATGTCGTCGGCGAGACTCCCCGAGACCAGGAGGTCGAGCGGGCCTCGGAACGAGACCTCTGGCGCCACGTCGAGGGTCACGGAAGCCGTCCTGATGACGTCGAGGACCCGGGCGCGGATGCCCTCGGAGCCGCGGCCGGCGTGCAGTCCGAAGATGGTGTTCCGGATCTGCCGGATGGTCGCGTCGATCTCGTCGACCTGATCCGTGAGCCTGCGGGCGAGCGGTCCTTCGTCGAGGGTGGCGGCCACGCTCTGGATGTTGAGACCCGCGGCGAAGAGTCTCTGGACGACGTGGTCGTGAAGGTCGCGGGCGATGCGGTCCCGGTCCTCCAGCGTCGCGGTGCGCGCCCGAGCGCTGCGGGCGTCCGCCCGGTCCAGCGCCAACGCGGCCTGCCCCGCCAGGGAGGCGGCTACGTCGAGGTCGAACTCGGTGAACGAGAGCGCGCCACGGTCCCGGAGGACGAAGAGGCACCCGCGCGCGCCGGGACCGGCCAGGAGGGGCACGGCCATGGCAGGGCCCCGTGAGGCGGCGCCCAGCTCATCGGCGAACATCGTGTCGTCGGTCTCGTCGATCAGCTCAGGTCGTCTCGCCTGGAGGCAGCGGGCCACCAGGGAGCCCGGGCCCAGGGCGGCACCCACGACGTGCTTGCGCTCGACCCCGGCGGCCCGGTCGACCAGCAGTTTTCCTGGTGAGCCGGCGTTGGTCTCCGCGAGGATGACGGTCACGAGGTCGGCGCCGGCCAGATCCAGCACGGTCTGGGCGATCAGCTGGAGGGCATCCACCTCGTCGCTGGTCAGCAGCTCATGGGTGATCCGGCTGGTGGCGACCGTCCACTGCTCGCGCCGCTTGGTCTCCTCGAACAACCGGGCGTGGGAGATGGCGACGCCCGCCGTGGCCGCCAAGGCCTCGACGAGCTGTTGGTCCTCGTCGGTGAAGACGTCGGTGCGAGGGTCGGCCAGGTACAGATGGCCGAAGATCTCGCCCCGCACCTCGAGCGGCACACCGAGGAAGCTCTCCATCGGCGGGTGGTGCGGTGGAAACCCGACGGACCGGGGGTCGCCGACCATCCTCGGGAGTCGCACCGGCTGCGGATCCTCGATGAGGGCGCCGAGCAGGCCCCGACCCTCCGGCGGCGGACCGATGAGGGCCACGGTCTCGAGGTCCATGCCGACGTGGATGAACTGGTCGAGGTTCCCGTGGCTCCCGAGCACGCCGAGAGCGCCGAACTGGACGCCGACCATCTCGACCGCGGCTTCGACGATCTGCCGCAGCACCGTGGACAGGTCGAGGTGCTCGACGGCCTGCCGGTTCGCCTCAAGCAGCCGCCGCAGTCGCGCCTGGGCATCGGGCACGCAAGGCTCCGATCCGGCGACGCACAGGGGCGCTCGTCCCTCTGAACCTACTCTCGATCCTCCCCCGGGGTGCGGCCCAGGGTGGCGACCATGACCGCCTTGATGGTGTGCATCCTGTTCTCGGCCTGGTCGAAGACGATCGAGTGCGCCGACTCGAAGACCTCGTCGGTGACCTCCAGCGCAGGCAATCCGGTCTGCTGGAAGAGCTGTTCGCCGACCTCGGTCTGCCGGTCGTGGAACGCGGGCAGGCAGTGCATGAACTTCACGGCCGGGTTGCCGGTCCGTTCGAGCAGTTCCGTCGTCACCTGGTAGGGCATCAGGAGATCGATGCGCTCGGCCCAGGCCTCGACCGGCTCACCCATCGACACCCAGACGTCGGTGTAGACGAAGCCGACGCCCCTGGTCCCCTCGGTCACGTCAGAGGTGAGCGTGATCCGCGCCCCGGTCACATCCGCGATCCCCTGGGCCGCCTTGACGACGTCCTCCGGGTTGCCGAGCGTGGGCGGGGCCACGATGCGCACGTCCATGCCGAGCATCGCGCCGGCCACGAGGAGGGAGTTGGCGGTGTTGTCCCGCGCGTCCCCGACGAAGGCGAACGAGATGCGGTCGTCTGGCACGCCGGCGTGCTCGCGCATCGTGAGCATGTCGCAGAGCGACTGGGTCGGGTGCCAGTCGTCGGTGAGCCCGTTCCACACCGGTACGCCGGCGAACGTCGCCAGGGTCTCGGCCGTCGCCTGGCTGAAGCCGCGGTACTCGATGCCGTCGTACATCCGTCCAAGGACCCGCGCGGTGTCGGCCGCGGACTCCTTGTGGCCGAGGTGTGATCCGCTCGGGTCGAGGTAGGTCACGTGGGCGCCCTGGTCGTGCGCCGCGACCTCGAAGGCGCAGCGGGTACGCGTGGAGGCCTTCTCGAAGATGAGCGCGATGTTCTTGCCCGAGAGCCGCTGGGTCTCGGTGCCGTCACGCTTCGCGCGCTTGAGCGTCGCCGCAAGCTCGAGCAGCGAGCGCCACTCCTGGACCGAGAAGTCGAGCTCCTTGAGGAAGCTGCGGCCGTGCAGGTCGTTGCTCGTCATGCTGACACCGCTTCGCGCTCGATGGGACAGGTCATGCAGCGAGGTCCGCCGCGGCCACGGCCGAGCTCCTCGCCCACGACCGGGACGACCCGGATCCCCTGGTCGGTGAGGTACCTGTTCGTGGTCGTGTTGCGCTCGTAGCCGAGGATCACGCCGGGCGCGACGGCCAGGAAGTTGTTGCCGTCGTCCCACTGCTCGCGCTCGGCGCCCCGCTTGTCGATCGGGGTCCGCAGCAACCGGAGCGCGGAGACACCGAGGGCCTCGGCCACAACCGGGAACAGCTCGGCGTTCTCCTCGATCTTGAAGTCGCCACCCTCCCCGACCCGGCTGAGCGTGAACGACCGGAGCTCGTCCGGCAGGTACGGATAGACGCAGAACGCGTCCCTGTCGATCATCGTCATGACCGTGTCCAGGTGCATGAACGCGCGTTCGCGAGGGAGCTCGACGACGATCACCGTGTCGACGCTCCCGGCGCGGAACAGGCTGCGGGACAGCGTCTCGACACCCTGCGGTGAGGAGCGCTCGCCCATCCCGATCATCACGGCGCGGTTGCCGATCACGGTGATGTCGCCGCCCTCGATGGTCGCCGACTCGTGCGCCAGCGCGTCGTTGCCGTAGAGGAAGGTCGGCGGCTGCGCGCTGAACATCGGGTGGAAGTTGTAGACCAGGCGCGAGTTGATGGTCTCTCGCTGCCGCGCCCGCTTGGCCATCGGGATTGATGGACACCCCGTCGTAGACCCAGGCGGAGTTGTCCCGCTGGAACAGGTGGTTCGGGAGCGGTCGCAGCAGGAAGTCGTCCGGTGCGAGGTACTCCATCAACAGGCTCGGAGCGTGGAGCAGCTTCGCCACGTCACTCTTGAGGACCCCGCCGATCAGCAGACTCGCCAGGACCGCGGCCGGGGTCGAGGCGACGAGCTCGTCGAGCGGCACGTCGAGCGCCGGCCCGAAGCGGGTGGCCGTGGTCAGCTGGTCCTGCACGAACTCTCGGGCACCCTCGGCGTCGAGCGCCTCGGCGAGCAGGGTCTCGAACTCGTGGACCACCACGCCACCCGCCTCGAGCTGGACGACGAAGGCGTCGTGCTCCTGGCGGGCGCGGTCGGCCCACATGACGTCGTCGAAGAGCAGCTCGTCGACGTTGGCAGGGGTGAGCCGGCTGAGCTCGAGGCCGGGGCGGTGGACGATCGCCTGCTTGAGCAGCCCGACCTCGGAGTCGACGTGGAATGTCATGGCGGCCTTTCGGACTGCTGTCGTCGGATGAAGGGGCAGGGTGGGGGCGAGCAGCGAGGTCATCGGTACGCCGGAACCGGTGTGGGCTCGGTCATCGAGGGACGCATCCGCAGGTAGACCGGGATGCCCACCACCGAAGCGCCGCCGGCCATCAGGAACGGGCCCCAGACGACGTACCAGGAGCTCCCGGTGTTGCGGGAGTAGTAGATGAACGCGACCGAGACGACGCAGCGCGACACCGCGACCGAGAGGTCGAGGTAGAACCGGCCGACGCAGACCGTGCTGGCGGTCGCGCACACCGCCAGGTGATCTGGGCGAGCGCAGAGAACGCATACGGGATCGCGGAGGTGATCCCCGTCATCAGGACCAGCGTGGTGAAGACCGTGGCCCCACTGGTGCCGAGGTAGCTGAGGATGACCGCGAGCGAGGCGAGCGCGGTCGAGCTGACGATCCCGAAGGCGGGCACACCCCGGCTCGACAGGGTGCCGAAGCGCTTCGGGAAGAGTCCGTCCTTGGCTGCGGCCAGCGGCATCTCGGCCACGATCATCGTCCAGCCGTTGAGCGCACCGATGCCGGACACGATGACGGCCAGGGCGACGAGGGTGCCGGCCCAGGAGCCGCTCCCCGCGATGGCGTCCGCGGCCGCGGAGTAGGACGCCCGGTTGCCGTCCAGCGCCAGAGCGCTGGCGGGCAGGATGCCGAAGACCGCGACCAGCGACAGCAGGTAGACGACACCGCTGGCCAGGGTCCCGATGATGGTCGAGCGTCCGATGTTCCGGGCCGGGTCCCGCACCTTGGCCGCCGCGACCGACGCGGTCTCGACGCCGAGGTAGCTGAAGAGGCAGATGGCCATCGCGCCACCGATGGCGGACAGGTTGCTGTCGCCGCTGGTGTTCCACGGGGTGAAGTTGGCGGTCGAGATGAAGAAGAGCCCGAGCGTCGACATGAGCGCCAGCGGGATGAACTTCAGCACCGTCGTCCAGACCTGGAGGACGCCCATGTTCCTGACGCCGGTCAGGTTGACCGCGGCCGGGATCCAGAGACCGGAGAGGGCGATCAGGATGGACCAGCCGACCGCACCGCCCTGGTTGACGAAGGTCTCGACGTAGAACACCCAGCCGACGGCGATGGCCGCGTTGCCGGCCCAGGCCGTGATCCAGTAGGACCAGGCGTTGCTGAAGCCCCAGCCGTTGCCGAAGGCGGCCCGGGCGTAGGCGTAGGGGCCGCCGTCGGCCGGCAGCCGACGCGACATGACCGCGAACATCATGGCGAGGGCGATGGCCCCGACGGTGGCGATGCCCATCGCCACGAGGCTGATCGGGCCGTACGACGCGATGGCGTAGGGCAGGCTGAAGATGCCGACCCCGATGATGCTGCCCATCACGAGCGCGGTGGACTGGGGAAGTCCGAGTCGGTCGGCGTTCGGCACCGGCGTCGTGGCCGGGCGGTCCTGCACCTGCGTCATGGCTCTCCTTCGGCGAAGGTGCGTCCTTCGTCCAGGCTCACCACGCAACCACCGACCGAACCCTCGGATCAGGGCCGAAGGTCCCCGCCCCCCGGCGAGAAGGTCCCGACTCGGCTGGAGGGCGAAACCGGGACGTTCGGCCCTGTCCTTGAGCGGCAATTGCGCGTAGGAACGAGACACCATGACCGAGCCTCCGATCCGCGTGTACCTGCTCGACGACCACGAGGTGGTCCGCCAGGGGCTGCGCGCCCTGCTCGAGGGAGCCGGCGGCATCGAGGTCATCGGCGAATCCGGCTCCGCCGTCGAGGCCACGCACCGCATCCCCGCTCTGCGACCGGACGTGGCCGTGCTCGACGGTCGGCTGCCGGACGGTTCTGGCATCGAGGTGTGTCGCGAGGTGCGGTCCGTGGACCCCACCATCCGCGCGCTGATCCTCACGTCGTACGACGACGACGAGGCCCTGTTCGCGGCGATCATGGCGGGCGCCTCGGGCTACGTCCTGAAGGAGATCAAGGGCAACGACCTCGTCGGCGCCGTCCGACAGGTGGCTGCGGGCAACTCCTTGATCGACCCGGTCCTGACCGCACGCGTCCTGGAGCGGGTGCGCAACCCGGCGCAGACGGCGCCGGAGCTGGCCTCCCTCACCGAGCAGGAGCTCAAGCTGCTGGCCCTCATCGCGGAGGGCCTCACCAACCGGCAGATCGGCGAGCGGATGTTCCTCGCCGAGAAGACCGTCAAGAACTACGTCTCGAGCATCCTGTCCAAGCTCGGGTTGGAGCGGCGTACCCAGGCCGCGGTGATGGCCTCGAAGCTGCTCGACCCGGGCTCGTCCTCACACTGACGTCCGGCCGCGCGCTCAGGTCGCCAGCCGACGCCCGCGCGGGAGCTCGGCCTCCGGGTCCCATCCGCTGCCCAGCCGGCGGCCGGTCAGCTCGTCCCACGGCAACCGCAGGAACAGGTTGCGCTGGCCGGCGGCCCATGGCCTCGGCGACCAGGTGGCCTGGATGTCCGCGAGCGCGGCCACGTCGTCGACCACCTCTGTCCTGCCGCGGGCCACGACGCTCCAGGCGTGTTGGTACTCGTGGTCGAGCTCGTCAACCTCGAACGCCACGCAGGTGTCACGACCATGGATGCCGAGCAGGCTGTAGGCGGTGGTACGCACCACGATGGCGTCGCCCACCACCGAGTAGTTGACGGGCACGATGTGCGGTCCGTCGGGCGCCGTGAACGCGATCCGTCCCATGACACCGAGGCGGAGCAGTCGCTCCGACTCGGCTCGCGACATCTCGTGGGGTTCGAGCATCTGCTGCCTCCTTGGTCGAGCTCCAGCGTCTGCGGATCGGGTGCGCGCCGGTAGGGCCGATGGTCCTGCGGCGGGTCGTCGGCCGACAGGACCAACGGCACCGCCAGGGGTGACCTCCAGCCCTGACCACGCAGCCCCGGCCGCGGCCATGCTCGGCGTACAGGCAGCAACCAGCCACCACTCGCAGAGAGGCCACGACCATGACGGTCACCCACAAGCACGAGGTCACCCCCGGAGGGACGACGGCGGTCCCGGACTCGTCCGACTCCTGGTCGGGCGTGACGTCCCGAGTCCTCGCCGTACTGCGCATCGCTTTCGGGCTGACGTTCCTCTGGGCGTTCTTCGACAAGCTGCTCGCCCTGGGCTTCTCGACCGGCTCGGCCGACGATGGGACCGTAGACCGCTTCGGTGACGCTGCCTGGATCAACGGCGGCAGCCCCACCGAAGGCTTCCTGAAGTTCGGCGCCGACGGACCCTTCAAGGGGTTCTACAACAACATCGCGGGTGCCGCGTGGGCGGATGCCTTGTTCATGCTCGCGCTGCTGGGCATCGGGCTCGCGCTGACCTTCGGTTTCGCGATGAGGATCGCCGCGGTGTCGGGAGCGATCCTCTACGTGATGATGTGGACCGTCGTCTTGCCGCCGGAGAACAACCCGGTCCTCGACGACCACCTCCTCGGGGCCATCACTCTCATCGCCCTCGCGCTCCTGAGCGCCGGCACCACGTGGGGCCTGGGCGCCCGACTGGAGCGGTCCGAGCTGGTTCGGCGCTACCCGGTGTTGCGCTGACCGTCCGCCTCCGGGCGACCCCCGCCGCCTCCGCCCCATCCCCCGGGGTGGAGGCCGCGGTCTGGCCTCGCCGCTGGTGCCCTCTCAGCCCGCCTGCAGCTTCCCGAAGCCGCTGCGGTGGAACACCAGCGGAGCGCCGGCGAGGTTGTGGTCGACGTGCTCGACGGCGTGCAGCTTGAGCAGGACCAGCAGGTGGTCGCCCGCCTCGACCTCGCGGTAGATCGTGCAGTCGAACTGCGCCAGCCCTTCGTCGAGGGTGACCGCGCCTTCCTCCGTGACGCGGTGGACCAGGCCGTCGAACCGTTGGTCGACGGGGCCGGCGAGCCGGCGACAGACCACGTCGTGGTGATCGGCGAGGACGGTGACGCCGAGGTGGTCGGCGCGGCGCAGGTCGGGCCAGGTCTTCGACGAGACCGCGAGGTTGATCGAGACCAGCGGCGGGTCGAGCGAGACCGACGTGAACGAGCTGGCCGCCAGGCCGAGGAGCCGGCCGTCGACCTCGGCGGCCACGGCCACGACGCCGCTGGGGAAGATCCCGAAGGCCTCGCGCAGCCGCTCCGGGTCGAGGTCCTGGTTGGTCAGGAAGGCATTGTGGAGCGCAGTCACGCGGCACGGCCTTCCAGGTAGCTGGTGACTATCGGTCGGGTGGCGGCCAGCCAGTCGGCGTACGCCGCAGGGTCGTCGTGCTGGGCGTCCACGATGTAAAGCCCCCGGCCCGGCACGGTCCCGCCGAGCTCGGTGAGCACGGGGCGCAGGGTCAGCTCGGGTGCGAGCGAGTGCGCCGGGCTGCCGCCGAGCATGAGCGGTACGGCGAGGCCAGACAGGCCGGTCCCGCCGGCGAACCGGTCGAGGAACAGCTTGAGCAGCCCGGTGTACGCCGCCTTGTAGGTCGGCGACGCGAAGACCACGAGGTCGGCGGCACTGACCTGCTTCACCAGGTCGGTGACGTCCGGGTCCGCCCAGTCCAGCAGGGTCCTCGGGTCCACGGTCGCCAGGTCGACGACGAGGTCCGGGCTCCATCCGTCTCCCTGGCCGACCAGCTCGCGGGCGACGTGCAGGGCAGAGGCCAGAGTGCGGCTCAGCGGCTTGGGGTTGCCGACGACGACGGCGATGGTGCTCATGGGTCCGTGAATCCTCCTCGATCGTATCCCTTCTTATTCCACTAAGTTACATGACTTTGGTAGATGGATCCCATCGCCCGTCCGCCGTTGCGACCCATCAAGGCTCCTGCGGCCGGATCGGCTCATCATGAGAAGGCCCTCATGCTGCGGGCCTAGGGTCGCGAGCATGACTCGGCGTACCCCTCTCACGATGATTCTGGGCGGCCTCAGTGCCGCCACCCTCGCCACCGGGCTGGCCCTCGCCGCCCCGGTGGCCTCCGCACACGGCGGCGGCGCGCCATGGCGGCCATGGCGGCCATGGCGGTGGACACGAGCACGGGCACCACGGCTCCGCGCCGTCGCACCTCGACCTGCCCGACGGGTTCCGGCCCGAAGGCATCGCGACCGGCTCGCGGCACACGGCCTACCTCGGCTCGCTGGCCGACGGCGACATCTACGCACTCGACCTGCGCAGCGGTGAGGGCGAGGTGATCAGCGAGGGACCGGGCTCGTCGTCGGTCGGGCTGAAGCTCTCGCACGACCTGCTGTTCGTCGCCGGAGGTTCCGCCGGCAACGCCCGCGTGGTCGACGTGCGCAGCGGTGAGGTGCTGGCGACGTACGCGCTGGCGACCGGCGGCCCGACGTTCATCAACGACGTGATCCTCACCGACGACTCGGCGTGGTTCACCGACTCCATGGACGACGCGCTCTACCGGCTCCCGCTCGGTGACCACGACCACGGCAACCATCACGGCAACCACCACGGCCACCACCGCGGGCATCACGGCCACCACGGTCACTCGCTGCCCAGCCAGGCCGACGTCGAGAAGGTCGATCTCACCGGCGCGTGGGTCCAGAACCCGGGCGTCAACAACGCCAACGGCATCACCACCACGCCGGACGGGCGCGCGCTGCTGGTCGTCAACTCCAGCAGCGGGTTGCTCTACCGCGTGGAGGAGAGCGGCGCGGCCACGCAGGTCGACCTGGGCGGCTACCGCCTGACCAACGGCGACGGGCTGCTCCGCGAGGGCCGGACGCTGTACGTCGTGCAGAACAGGCTCAACCAGGTCGCGGTCTTCAAGCTCGACAAGCGCGGCACCAGCGGCGAGCTGCGGAAGACGCTCACCTCGCCCGACTTCGACGTGCCGACCACGATCGCGCGGTCCGGCGGCGACCTCTACCTGCCCAACGCGCGCTTCACGACCCCGCCCGAGCCGACGACGCCGTACTGGGTCACGGCCATCGACGACTGAGCGACGACTAGAGCGTCTCGAAGGTGATGCCCGCGGCGATCAGGCGGGCCATCAGGTTGTCGCCCATCGCCTGGGCGGTGGTGACCGAGCCGGACGTCTTCGGGTTGTCGTCGAAGGCCAGGCAGAGGGCGGACTCGGCGAGCATCTTGGAGGTCTCGCCGTAGCCCGGGTCACCGCCACGCACCCGGGTGTGCACGGTCCGGCCGTCGCCCTCACCGACGAAGTCGACGCTGAACCACGACTTGGCCCGCCGGGCAGCGTCGGGCCCGTCACCCTGCTTGACCCGACCCAGCAGGAAGTTGCGCAGCGGCGGCAGCTGCGCCGAGGCCACCATGGCGCCGGCGCCGAGCGCGAAGCCGGCGGCGTTCCACGGCTTCTTGGCGCCGGCGTAGTGGGAGTAGGTGAACCGGGGGCCGTACGTCGGAAGCGCAGCGCCGCTCCTGGCGATGACGGTGGGGTCGATGGTGGGCAGCGGCAGCAGCCACCAGCCGAGCACCTTGTCGCGGTGCGGCTTGCCCGCGACGGCCCTGGACGAGCGACCCTCGGGGCGGCGCTCGACCGCCCTCCGGGCCTTGGCCGCCGCGCGTGACTCGCGGGCCCGGGACATGATGCCCATCGCCGAGTGGAAGGTGCCCCCCGAGGCGATCGCGCCGGCCCGGACGACACCCCGCACCGCGACCGGTCCCTTCGCGGCCAACTCCTTGACGGTGTAGTAGGCGCCGAGGTCGTGCGGGATCGAGTCGAAGCCGCAGCAGTGCACGATCCGGGCACCGGACTTCTGGGCGTCTGCGTGGTGGGCGACGTACATCTGGTCGACGAACATCGGCTCGCCCGTGATGTCGACGTAGTCGGTGCCGGCCTCGGCACAGGCCGCGACCAGCGGCTCGCCGAACTCCACGTAGGGCCCGACCGTCGAGATCACGACCTTGGCGCGCGCAACCATCGCGTCGAGGGAGGCCCGGTCGGAGCTGTCGGCCTCGATCAGCTCGAGGTCGGCCAGCGCGGGGTCGAGCGCCGCGAGCCGGTTGCGCACCGCCTCCAGCTTGCTGCGGTTGCGGCCGGCCAGTGCCCACCTCAGCCCGGAGGGCGCGTGCTCGGCGAGGTACTCCGCGGTGAGCGCTCCGGTGAAGCCGGTGGCGCCCAGCAGGACGACATCAAGGTCTCGCTTCGTGGGTCCGGCCATGCCCCGACTCTTGCAGAAGGAACCCGACCGTGACGTGGCGCGTCCGATCGGCGGAGTCCGCCGATCGGGTCGGCTCCCGATCGCCGAAGGACCGTCCCATGCCACTGCCTCGCAGCCTCACCCGCACCCTCGTCTCCGTCACCGCCCTGGCCGGCGTCGGCGCCGCCTTCGTCGCGGGCACGTCGTACGGCGGCTCCGAAGATCCTCGGGCCGGGTGGACGGGCGGCACCGGGACCGACGCCTCGCCCGTCGCGTTCACCGGCTCGGACCTGACCCTTCCGGAGTCCTGCGACGACCTGCTCGCGTCGTACGTCGAGCGCGGACTGGACCTGGTCGGTCCCTACGGGTGGGGCGGCGACCCGAACGTCGTCTACGACTTCGCGGACGGCGTGGTCCCGGAGGCCGCGGCCGGCTCGGACGAGTCGGCGCGCAGCCCGATGGCGTCCGCGCCCTCCCCGGTGCGCGCCACCAACGGCGAGACCGGCACCAACGTGCAGGAGTCCGGGGTCGACGAGCCGGACGTCGTCAAGACCGACGGCCGCACTCTGTTCCGCGTGCAGGACGGTGACCTCGTCATCTACGACGTGAGCGGCGCGACCGTCGAGCGACTCACCTCGCTGGATCTGCCGGGCGCCGGCGGGGACGACACCGAGATCCTGCTCTCCGGCGACACCGTGGTCGCGCTGTCGCACCGCGACGGCTACAACCCGCGCCAGGACGACACCCGGCTCGTCACGGTCGACGTGTCCGACCCCGCCGCACCCGAGGTCACCCACACCGTCGACTACGACAGCGCACTGGTCACCGCCCGACTGCACGACGGCGTGGTGCGGGTGGTGCTGCAGCCCGGACTGCCCGAGCTGGACTTCGCCGAGCCCGGCGACCACACCACCGAGTTCGAGGCCACCGAGCAGAACCAGGACGCCGTCCGCGACAGCACCGTCGAGGACTGGCTCCCCAGCGCCTCCCTCGACGGCGGCGCGGACCAGCCGGTGCTCGGCTGCGACCAGGTCGCCGTCCCCGACGACGACGCGGCGCTCGGCACCATCGCCGTCGTCGGCTTCGACGCGTCCGCACCCGATGCTCCGTCGGCGAGCGGCCTGGCCGTCGACACCGACCTGGCCTACGCCTCGGCCGAACAGCTCTACCTGGCCACCAGCCCGTCGTACGGCTGGGTCACCGGCGGCTGCTTCGACTGCATGGAGCGGTTCGTCGTGCCCGACTCGCGTGGCGGCCTGGCCCTCCCCGGCTGGCTGACGGGCGGGGACGACGACGGTGTCGACTGCTGCAGCCCGATGCCCCAGCCGAGCCCTGACTACGACGACGCCAGCCACCTCTACGCCTTCGACCTCGACGGCATCGACACCACGTTCGCCGCTTCCGGGCAGGTGGACGGCGTCATCCGGGACCGCTGGTCGATGGACGCCGTCGGCGGTGGGGACGGTGCGGTGCTCCGCGTCGCGGTCGGGCCCAACGCCAGCACGGGCAACTTCAACTCGGTCGTCACCTTCAGGCAGGAGGGCAACGACCTGGTCGAGTCCGGGCGCCTCGACGGGCTCGGCGTCGGCGAGGAGATCGAGTCGGTCCGCTGGTTCGACACCCTCGCGATCGTGGTCACCTTCCGCCAGGTCGACCCGCTCTACGCCGTTGACCTCACCGACCCCGACCAGCCGGTGCTGATGGGCTCGCTCAAGATCCCGGGCTACTCGGGGTACCTCCACCCGCTCGGCCAGCACCGTCTCCTCGGCCTGGGCCAGCTGCAGGGCGAGGACGGCACCTGGGGAGCGCAGGCGGGCCTGTTCAACGTCACCGACCTCACCCACCCCCAGCAGCTGGACGTCGTGGAGTACGGCCGGGACAGCCAGGCCCTGGCCGCTCAGGACCCGCGTCAGCTGACCTGGCTGCCCGACGGTCGCACCGTGCTCACCGTCATCTCGGACTACGGCAACCGTGGCAACGTCGGCTACGTCTCGGTGCTCACCGTGGGCGACGGCAAGCTGAGCAACCGGATGGTCCCCGTCGAGTACGGCGACGAGGCGACCGCCGTCCGCCTGGTCCCGCTCGCGGACGGCCGGGTGGTGCTCGTCACCGGCGACGAGGCGTCGTTCTTCGAGGTGTGAGTCAGGGCCTCGATGCGTTCGACAGCACACGGGGGCGGTTCGCGAGCGCAGCGAGCGCGGCCCGCGATCGGCTCGCGGGCGTAAAGTCGAGACATGTGCCGCAACATCCGTCCCCTCAACAATTTCGAGCCCCCGGCGACCGACGACGAGGTCGCCGCCGCGTCCCTGCAGTTCGTCCGCAAGGTGAGCGGCGCGACCAAGCCGTCGAGCGCCAACCAGGACATCTTCGACAAGGCTGTCCACGACATCACCCACGTCGTGCGCCACCTGATCGACGACCTGGTCACGTCCGCGCCGCCCAAGGACCGCGAGGTCGAGGCCGCCAAGGCACGCGAGCGGGCGGCGCTGCGGTACGCGCAGTGACGGTCGCACCTGCGCCGTCGACCGCGGCGGCACGGGTCGACGAGGTCCTCGACTTCCTCGCGGACCGGCCGCTGGTGGTCCTCACCGGCGCGGGGTGCTCGACCGACTCCGGCATCCCCGACTACCGCGGTCCGGGCAGCCCGTCGCGGACGCCGATGACCTACCAGGAGTTCGTGTCCGGGCCGGAGGCACAACGGCGCTACTGGGGACGTAGCCACCTGGGCTGGAACCGCATGAAGCAGGCCGAGCCGAACGCCGGCCACCAGGCGCTGGCCCGCATCGACCCCGAGCTGCTGATCACCCAGAACGTCGACGGCCTGCACGAGCGGGCCGGGTCGAGGCGGGTCGTGGCGCTGCACGGCCGGGTCGCGGAGGTGATCTGCCTGGCCTGCCGGGCGGTCACGCACCGGAGCGCGCTGCAGCGACGGCTCACCGAGCTCAACCCGGGCTTCGCCGAGCGGCACCTGGCTGCCGAGGCGCGACCCGACGGCGACGTCGACCTCGACGAGACCCACGACTTCGTCGTCGCCGACTGCGTCGGGTGTGGGGGCCCGCTCAAGCCGCACGTCGTCTTCTTCGGCGAGAACGTGCCGGCCGACCGCGTGGAGCGCTGCTACGCGGCCGTCGACGGGCTGGTCGAGACGGAGGGAGCACTGCTGGTCGCCGGGTCCAGCCTCACCGTGATGAGCGGCTTCCGGTTCGTACGCCGGGCGGCCAAGGCCGGCACGCCGGTGGTGATCGTCAACCGGGGCGAGACCCGGGGCGACGACCTGGCGACGCACCGACTGGACGCGGGCACGTCGGAGTTCCTCACCGCTCTGGACACGCGGCCCAGGAGCTAGCTGGAACTCAGGAGTCAGACAGCGAGGCCCGGGGCGCGGTGCCTCGGGACGTAGTTGACGAACTCCTGGCGCAGCGACTTGGCGGTGGCGAGCCAGGCGCCGACGTCGACCGTGTTCGGGCGCTTCGCGTCCAGGTCGGCCGATCGCTCCATGGTGGCGGTGTCAGACATGTGATCCCCCAAATTCCCCTGAAGATGCCCCCACGGCACCTTCCCCTGGGCAGAACGCTAGGTGGAACGTCCCGACGGCGTGCTAAGACTGCGGAAATCGAACGTGCTGGTCTACGCCACCTTCGGATCTCGTCGTCAGAGCTTGCGGACGAAGATGTGCTCGGCAGCCTCCGGGACGATCTCCGCCGTCTCACCGCCGGATCCGAGCAGCACGCCGTCAGGCGTGGAGATCACGGTGATGGTCTTGTCGGGCAGCGCGCCCACGCGACGAAGAGCGCTCATCAGCGACTCGTCCTTCTGCATCTCCTCGGAGATGCGCCGGACCAGCACCCGGCCCTCCTCGACGGAGGCCGCCTCGGAGAGCGACTCGACGCCCTCCATGAACTCCTCGCCGACCTTGACCTCGCCGAGCTCGCCCAGCCCCGGGATCGGGTTGCCGTACGGCGACTCCGTGGGGTGGTCGAGCAGCTCGACCAGGCGGCGCTCCACGGTCTCGGACATGACGTGCTCCCAGCGGCACGCCTCCTCGTGGACGAGCTCCCAGTCGAGGCCGATCACGTCGGTGAGCAACCGCTCGGCCAGCCGGTGCTTGCGCATCACCCGGGTGGCGAGCCGCATCCCCTCGTCGGTCAGCTCGAGGTGGCGGTCGCCCTCGACCGTCAGCAGCCCGTCGCGCTCCATCCGGGCCACGGTCTGCGAGACGGTGGGGCCGCTCTGGTGCAGCCGCTCGGCGATCCGGGCACGGAGCGGGACGATGCCCTCCTCGACCAGCTCGTAGACGGTCCGGAGATACATCTCCGTGGTGTCGATGAGGTCGCTCACCTGTCCATTCTGTCTTACGCGCGGGTACCGAGGGCGCCACGGACCCCGGAGGGAGACTGGTGGCATGCCGACGAGCCTGATGTGGTTCCGGCGCGACCTGCGCCTCGGCGACAACCCCGCACTCCTCGAGGCCGCCGCGGACGGCCCGGTGCTGCCGCTGTTCGTGCTCGACCCGGCCCTCTGGGGTCCGGCCGGGCCGTCGCGCCGCGCGTACCTGGGCGCCTCGCTGCGCTCCCTCGACGCCCAGCTGCGGCAGCGGCAGGCGGGACTCAGCGTGGTGCGCGGGCAACCCGTACGCCGGGTGGTGCTGGCCGCGAAGGAGGTCGGCGCCGAGCGGGTCCACGTCGCGGCGGACTTCGGCCCCTACGGCCACCAGCGGGACCTCGAGGTCGAGGAGGCCCTCGCCGACGCCGGCATCGAGCTGGTCCGCACCGGGTCGCCGTACGCCGTGGCACCGGGCCGGGTGACTAACGGCTCGGGCGAGCCCTACAAGGTCTACACGCCGTTCAGCAAGGCGTGGTTCGACCACGGCTGGCGCGGCCCGGTCGACCCGCCGACCGGCGCGAGCTGGCTGGCCCTCGACCAGGACACCACCGAGATCCCCGAGCCCGAGCTGCCGTCCGGCCTCACCCTGCCCGAGGCGGGTGAGCGGGCGGCGTCGCGACGCTGGGAGGACTTCCTCGACCGCATCGACGGCTACGACGACGACCGGGACAAGCCCGGGGTCAACGGGACCTCGCACATGTCGGTGCACCTCAAGTGGGGCGAGATCCACCCGCGCACCATGCTGGCCGCGCTGTCGCGGAGACGGAGCGCCAGCGCCGCGACGTACCGCAAGGAGCTGGCCTGGCGGGAGTTCTACGCCGACGTGCTGTTCGCCCGGCCGGGGACGGCGCGGGACTACCTCCGGGAGGAGTACGCCCGGATGGCCTACGACCGTCCCGGGCAGCAGCTCGAGGCCTGGCAGGAGGGTCGCACCGGCTTCCCGGTGGTGGACGCCGGGATGCGCCAGCTCCGCGCCACCGGCTGGATGCACAACCGGGTCCGGATGATCGTGGCCAGCTTCCTGGTCAAGGACCTGCACCTCGAGTGGCAGCACGGCGCGCGGCACTTCATGCACTGGCTGGTCGACGGCGACCTCGCGTCCAACCAGCACGGCTGGCAGTGGACCGCGGGCTGCGGCACCGACGCGGCGCCGTACTTCCGGGTCTTCAACCCGACCAGCCAGAGCCGGAAGTTCGACCCCGGCGGCCGCTACGTCCGGCAGTGGGTCGAGGAGCTCCGCGACCCGGAGCAGGTGCCCGACCCGCACGACCCGGACCCCGACGTCCGCGACCTGGTCGGCTACCCGGCCCCGATCGTGGACCACAAGGAGGAACGGCAGGAGGCCCTGAACAGGTGGGAGGCCATCCGCTGACTTTGGTCAGCGGGCCGTCGACCGCCGTCGGTTCCGACCGCGTGATGCCCTTCCTAACGTCGATGGCATGCGCACGCGCTGGCTCCCGGTACTCACCCTGGCCGTCCTGGCGCCGGTCTGCGCGGAGTACCTCTGGGGCTACGACGACTCCACCGGCCACCCCGGCACGCTCGTCGGCAACCTGATCATCTTCACTCCGCTCTACGGCTGTCCTGCGCTACTCATCCGCGAGGTCGCCCGGCGACGCGGGCTCGGCTGGCCGGGGATCGTGCTGCTGGCCGCGGCCTTCGGCGTGGTCGAGGCCGGGCTGGTCGACCAGTCGATGTTCAGCCGCGACTACCGCGACATCCCCTACTGGCACGACATCGCCGACCCGACCTACGTCGCGCCGATCGGGCTGAGCATCTTCCTGGCGGTCTCGTTCGTCTCCAACCACGTCATCGCGAGCATGGCCGGGCCGATCGCCCTGGTCGAGGGTCTGGTCCGGCGTCGGGCGCGGGAGCCCTGGCTGGGGCGGCCGATGATCGTGGTCGCGACACTGCTCTACCTCGGCGCCTGCGCCCTCGTGTACGCCGACATGCTGTCCACGGAGGGCAGCGCCATCGCCTCCCCTGGGCAGCTGGTGGGGGCGGGCACCGCGGCCGCGTTGCTCATCGCGGGCGCCCTGGCGACCGGGCGTCGTCCACGCACCCAGCGTGCGGGAGCGACACCGAGCCCCTGGCTGGTCGCGCCGGTCGCGTTCGCGGTCGGGCTCGTCTCGCAGACCCTGCCGCCCTCCCCTCTGGGGACCGACGTCCTGCTGACGACCTACGCGACGGCCGCCATCGTGATCTGGTGGCTCTCGGGCCGGCCCGGCTGGGACCGCGCGCACGCCGCCGCGGTCGCGGTCGGCGCGTTGAGCGCCTTCGCGATCGGGGCGTTCTGGACCGACCCGATCGGCCACGTCACCGACGCCGAGAAGCTCGGCCACAACGTCACACTCCTCGTGCTCGTCGCCCTGGTCGGTGTTGTTGCGGTGCTGAGGTCACGGCGTACCGTGTCGGCATGACCGACGGTGCCCTGGACACCGAGCTCGTGATCGGGGCCCGCTTCCGGGGTCCGGCCCGGTCCGGGAACGGCGGCTACTCGGCGGGCGCACTGGCCGCCCTCGCCGTCGACGACGGGCGCCCCGTCGCGGTGCGGTTGAGCGCGCCTCCCCCGCTCGACACCGCGATGACCGTCACCGAGGACCAGGGCGTCCTGGTCGCCTCGCTCGACGGAGCCGAGATCATGCGCGCGGGTCCCGCAGGCGCGGACCTGACACCCGTCGCCGCGGTGGACGTCGAGACGGCGCGGGCCGCCGAGGCGGCGTACCCCGGCCTGACCTCGCACCCCTTCCCCACCTGCTTCTCCTGCGGCACCGGCCGCGAGCCCGGCGACGGCCTGCGGATCTTCCCGGGCCTGGTCGGCGAGGGCCGGGCCGCGGCGACCTGGACGCCCCATCCCAGCGTGGCGGCGGACTGGCACGAGTACACCGACGCGACGCGCGAGGCCGGCCACGCGGTCACGTGGGCGGCCCTCGACTGCGCCAGCGCCTGGGCCGCCGACGTCGGCGAGCGGCCGATGGTGCTCGGCACGATGGTCGCTCGGATCAACGCCCTGCCGGTGATCGGCATGGAGCACGTGGTCGTCGGCGAGGCCCGGGAAGAGGTCGGGCGTCGGCGGATGACGGCCGCGAGCCTGTACGACGACGCCGGGCGACTGGTGGCCACCGCCGAGCACGTCTGGATCACCGTGGATCCCGCTGCCTTCAACTGACGATTCGTCTGCGGGTTGACGTGGAGTCCCCCGCTGCGAGCCGCAGACGAATCGGGCGCCAGACCTGCCGATAGGCTGTTCGGGTGGCTTTGAACGATCCAAGCGCGCCCTGGTGGCGGCACGCCGTGACCTACCAGGTCTACGTCCGCAGCTTCGCCGACAGCAACGGCGACGGCATCGGCGACCTCCCCGGCATCACCGAGCGGCTCCCCTACCTGCACGACCTGGGGGTGGACGCGCTCTGGCTGACGCCGTTCTACACCTCGCCGCAGCACGACCACGGGTACGACGTCGCGGACTACACCGACGTCGAGCCGCTGTTCGGGACGCTGTCCGACGCCGATGCGCTGCTGGCCGCCGCGCACGAGCTGGACCTGCGGGTGGTCGTCGACCTGGTCCCCAACCACACCTCCAGCGACCACGTGTGGTTCCAGGCCGCGCTCGCCGGCGAGCCGGGATCACCCGAGCGGGCGCGCTACCTGTTCCGCGAAGGCCGCGGGCCGAACGGCGACGAGCCGCCCAACAACTGGCGCTCGGTCTTCGGCGGCCGGGCGTGGACGCGGGTGCCCGACGGCCAGTGGTACCTGCACCTCTTCGACAGCACCCAGCCCGACCTCGACTGGCGCAACCCCGAGGTCGGCGACATGTTCGAGGACGTGCTGAGGTTCTGGCTGGATCGCGGGGCCGACGGCTTCCGGGTCGACGTGGCGCACGGCCTGCTCAAGGAGGCGACGCTGCGGGACCAGGTCGTCCCCGACGGCGAGGAGCCGGGGAGCGGCGCCGAGCTGTACGAGACGTTCTCGACGGGCGAGCCCGTGCTGCGGGACGAGCCGATGTGGGACCAGCCCGAGCTGCACGACGTCTACCGCCGCTGGCACAAGGTGCTCGCCGACTACCCCGGTGACCGGATGACCGTCGCCGAGGCCTGGACCCAGACCCCCGAGTCGATGGCCCGGTTCGTCCGGGCCGACGAGATGAGCCAGGCCTTCAACTTCTCCTGGCTGCTCGCACCCTGGTCGGCCAAGGCGTTCAGGCACGTCATCCGCAGCACGTTCGAGGAGCTCGCCGAGGTCGATGCGGCGCCCACCTGGGTGCTCAGCAACCACGACGTGGTCCGCCACGTGACGCGGTACGGCGGCGGGCCGGCCGGCCTCGCACGCGCCCGAGCCGCGACCCTGGCGATGCTGGCCCTGCCCGGGTCGGCGTACCTCTACCAGGGCGAGGAGCTCGGCCTCGAGAACGTCGACGTCCCGGTCGAGGCCCGTCAGGACCCGGCCTGGCGGCGTACCCAGCGCGACACGCGGGACGGCTGCCGGGTCCCGATCCCGTGGTCGGGAGACGCGCCGCCGTACGGCTTCGGCGCGGGCACCGGGCAGCCGTGGCTCCCCCAGCCGCTCGACTGGGCCGACCGGTCGGTCGCCGCCCAGGAGCAGGACCCGGACTCGACGCTGGCGTTCTACCAGGCCGCGCTGGCCGCCCGCCGCAAGCACGCGGCGGACGCCACCGAGGGCGTGGAGCTGCTGGACGCGGGTGCCGACCTGCTCGTCTTCACCCGGGGCGACCTGACCGTGGTGCTCAATGCCGGCACGGACGCGGTGGAGCTGCCGGCCGGCGACGTAGTGGTGGCGAGCGGGGAGCTCGAGGGCCGCCTGCTGCCGGCGGACACCGCCGCCTGGCTCGTCAACCCTCGCTGAAGGTCTCGGGGCCGAAGCTCGCGGGGTGGACAATCAGGCGTTCAGCGCGACGTTGTAGCGCTCGAGGCCCGTGACGAACGTCTCGAGCTCCTCGGTGCTCCAGTCCCCGAGCCGCTCGTCGAGCCACTTGCGGCGGTGCGCGGCGACGTCCTCGAGCCGACGGATGGCCTCCGGGCTCGCGGCGACCAGCGTGGCCCGGCCGTCGGCCGGGTCGGGCGTCCGCTCGGCGAGGCCGAGGTCGGCGAGGTGCTGGAGCTGACGGCTCACCGCGCCCTTGTCGATGCCGAAGTGGTCGACCATCGACGACGCTCGCACCGGCCCCTCGTCGGCGAGCCAGGACAGCATGAGGTACGACGCCGGCTGGAGGTCCTCGTGGACCGATCTGGCGCGGTCGCCGATGACCCGCCGGATCCGCCGGATCATCACTCCGACCTCGCGCTCGAGCTGGCGCAGGGACTCGGCGCGACTCGTCATCGGACGCCCGCCCCGACCCTGCCCTCAACCTGCACGGGGTCATTGTTGCCGATCGCGGAAGCGTCGTGCTCCGGCATGTGGTCCGGCTCGCGGTCCAGCGTGGTGCGCAGCGGCACCTCGCGGATGAACAGGATGCAGACGAAGGCGAGCAGCGCGAAGGGCGCCGCGACCAGGAACAGGTGACCGGTGGCCTCGCCGAAGGCGCCCTCGTAGAGCGAGCGGACCGGCGCCGGCAGCGTGTCGAGGTCGGGGATCGAGCCGGTGCTGTGGCCACCCTCGATGCCGAGCGCGGCCAGGCCGTCGGTGACCTTCTGGGTGACCTGGTGGCTGAGCAGGGCCCCGAGCGCGGACACGCCGATCGAGCCGCCCATCGAGCGGAAGAACGAGACGACCGAGCTGGCGGCACCCATGTCCGCCTGGGCGGTGTTGTTCTGGACCGCGAGGACGAGGTTCTGCATGGTGGCGCCGAGCCCGAGTCCGAGCACGGCCATGAACGCGCCGACCTCCACCAGCGGGGTGGTGGCGTCGATGGTGCCGAGCAGGGAGATCCCCACGACCACGAGCATCATGCCCCCGACGAGGTAGCGCTTCCACAGGCCGGTGTTGCTGATGATCCGCCCGGTCACGATGCTCGAGACCAGCAGGCCGCCGACCATGGAGACCGACATCAGGCCGGCCTCGGTCGGTGACATGCCGCGGGCGTTCTGGAAGTACTCGCTCAGGTAGACCGTCGCACCGAACATCGAGACGCCGATGAGGACGGACGCGGCGGTGGCCAGCGACGTGGTGCGGTCCTTGAAGAGGCGCAGCGGGATGATCGGCTCGGCCGCGACCTTCGCCTCGACGTACAGGGCCGCGGCGATGACCGCGAGGCCGCCGACGACCATGCCCGCGCTCGCGCCGGAGATCCAGTCGAACTGCTGCCCGGCGAGCGAGACCCACACGAGCAGGATGCTGACGCCGCCCACGATGAGCGTGGCGCCGAGGTAGTCGATCTGGACCGAGCGCTTCACCACCGGCAGGTGCAGCTTGGCCTGGAGCACCACGAACGCCGCGACCGCGATCGGCAGGCCCACGAAGAACGTGCCGCGCCAGCCCAGTGGGGAGTCGACGATCAGCCCACCGATGAGCGGCCCGGAGACGGTGGCCAGGGCGAACGTCGCGCCGATGTAGCCGGAGTAGCGGCCGCGCTCGCGCGGGCTGACCATCGAGGCGATGACGACCTGCACCAGCGCGGTGAGGCCGCCGACGCCGAGCCCCTGGACCACGCGGGCACCGATCAGGACCTGCATGTTCGGGGACAGCGCCGCGATCAGCGAGCCGACCGTGTAGATCACCAGCGCGGACTGGACGAGCAGCTTCTTGCTGAACAGGTCGGCGAGCTTGCCCCAGATCGGGGTGGTCGCGGTCATGGCGAGCAGGGTCGCCACCACGACCCACGTGTAGCCGGTCTGGCTGCCGTGCAGGTCGCTGACGATCCGCGGCAGCGCGTTGGTGACGACGGTGCTCGACAGCATCGCGACGAACATCGCGAGCAGCAGGCCGGACAGCGCCTCGAGCACCTCGCGGTGGGACATCTGTCCGGACAGCTCGACAGGGGACCCGTCGGCGGCCGCGGAAGGAACGGCGGCGGGAACGGTGGAGGGGTTGGTCACTGGATCCTGTCGGTCGATGCTCACGTCATCCATAAGGTTGTCGTGGTCAACCGTATTCCCGAAGGTTGACCATTGTCAACCAATGAGACCGGGCTCACGGTTGCGCGAAAAGCACGACCGTGCGATTATGACAGTGTGACGAAGGGTGAGGAGACGAAGGCGGCGATCCTCGACGCCGCGGTCGCGATCGCGTCCGAGGTGGGGTTCACCGGCCTCACCATCGGCCAGCTCGCCGAGCACACGGGCATGAGCAAGAGCGGGCTGTTCGCGCACTTCAGGTCCAAGGAGGCCCTGCAGCTCGAGACGCTCGACTGGGCGCGCGAGCGGTTCACCGACCTTGTCATCCGGCCGACCCTGGCCGCGCCGCGAGGCGAGACGCGGGTCCGGGCCCTCTTCGACCGGTGGCTCGACTGGGAGACCCAGGCACTGCAGGGCGGCTGCATCTTCGTCACCGCGTCGGCCGAGTTCGACGACCAGCCGGGCGCCATGCGCGACGCCGTCCTGCGCAGCCAGCAGGACTGGTTGGAGTTCGTCGCCACGGTGGCCGGCACGGCCGTCACCGACGGTGACTTCAAGGCCGACCTCGACACCGAGCAGCTGGCGTTCACGCTCCAGGGCCTGATGCTCGGCTACCACCACGCCGCGCGACTGATGCGCGACCCCAGGGCACTCGAGCACACCAGGCGCGCCCTCGACCAGCTGCTCGAGTCCAGCGCCGCCTAGCCACCACCCTCTTCCTCATCCACCGAAGGAGTTCACCCGCCATGTCAGCTCTCGATAAAAGCACGATCGTTCGTATCAGGAATGCCACTGTCCGCGGCTCCTACCGCTACGTCGGCCCGATGACGCCCACCCGAGCCGGCCGGGCCGCCCGCGACCTGTGGTTCACGGCACCTCCGCGGATGGCCGACTTCCCGGTCCCGGAGCGGAGCCGTCCGTTCGAGGTCGAGGCGCAGGGCCACGCGGTCCGTGGCCTCGTCTGGGGCGACGGTGAAGCCGGGACCGTCTACCTGATGCACGGCTGGGGCGGTCGTGGCACCCAGTTCGGTGCGATGGTTGCGCCGCTCGTGGAGGCCGGGCACCGCGTGGTCATGTTCGACGCACCGGCTCACGGCGACTCCGACCACGGACCGGCCGGACCGGGACGAACCAACGGCGTGGAGTTCGCCAAGGCGCTGGACGCGGTCTTCTGCCGCTTCGGCCCGGCCGAGGCGGTCGTCGCGCACTCGATGGGCACGATCTCGACGTACCTCGCACTGCGCTACGGCTGGCTCGGGACCCAGCGCCTGGTGTTCATCGCTCCCATGGTCGAGGCCGCGTCGCTGTTCGACGGGTTCCAGCGGGCGCTCGGCTTCGGTCCTCGGGTCCGGGCCGCGTTCGACGACGCGGTCGACGAGTTCGTCGGGGTGGGCGTGACCGAGTTCGACGCCCGCGTCCAGGCTCGGCACGTCGAGGCGCTGCCGACGCTGGTGGTCACCGATCGCGACGACCGGCAGACGCCGTACGCCGACGTGGTCGACTTCGCCGAGTCGATCCACGCGCCGCTGGTCACCACCCAGGGCCTCGGGCATCGCAAGATCCTGCGGGACCCGGCCGTGGTCGAGCGGGTGGTGGACTTCGTCAGCACGGGCAGCAGGCTCGGGCGGACCGCCTAGAAAGCAGCAACCCGCAGGCGTGGCCCCTGTGGAGGGGCCGCACCGGGGGACGTTCCCGGTTCGCCTGCGGGCCGGTAGCTGCGGTGAATTCGCCAGCAGCTCGGGTCGATTGGCTCGATTCTGGGCCAACTTCCCGTGTTGCTGGGGCTGCTAGCGGGCAGCCACCTCACGCGTCCTCAAAGAATTCATTCTTCGGACCACCTCCTTTCCCGTGTACGACGAGAGTAGGTCGGCGGCCGCGTCCGATCAACGAGTTATCAGGTGGCCCGCAGTGCCTCGACCGGGGCGACGGCCACCGCCCGTGACGACGGCACCCACGACGCCGCCATGACCAGCAGCACGCCGCAGACGGCGATGCCGGCCAGGATCGGCCCGGGGACCCCCCACACGAACCCATCGTTCTGGAAGCCGACCAGCGCCTGGGCTCCCAGTGCGCCGTAGGCGAGACCGAGGGCCATCCCGAAGATCACGGCGGTGGCCGACAGCGCCACCGACTCCTTGGTGATCATCGTGCGGACCTGGCGGCCGGTGAAGCCGAGCGCCCGCAGGAGCCCGATCTCGCGGGTGCGCTGGATGACGCCGAGCGACATGGTGCTGACGAAGCCGACCGCGGCGATCGCCGAGGAGACGACCACGACGCAGATCATGATCACCGAGATGTCGCGGAGGATCCGGTCGGTCTGCACGGCCTGGGCCGCCGTCTGGTCCCACGTGCCGGCCGCGGTCCGCAGCGCCGCGAAGCCAGCGGCGAACGTCGTCACCAGGGTCACGCCGACGACCAGCCCCATGGTGGAGCGGGTGGTGCGGCCGGGGTCGCGCACGGCGTTGCGGGCAGCCACCCTGCTGGGTGGGTCGGTGCCGAGCAGCCGGCTGACCGAGGCGACGAGCGCCGGTACGACGAGTCGGGCGCCGACGAGGATCCCGGTGCCCGAGACCATCGCGCCCAGGGCGGCGGCGAGGAAGCCGAACGCGGTGCCGTCCTCCCCCAGTGCGGCAGCGGCGAAGAGGATGAGCGCACCCGACCCGATGAGCGCGGCGGTCACGAAGCGGCGCAGCCGGCCCGCCCGGGCCGTGTCCGGCGCCGGGGCAGCCGCACCCGACAGGGCCTGGGCCGGGGTGGCGCGGAGCACGGCCCGCGAGCCGACCCACGAGGCAGCCGCCGCGGCGAGCGAGATCACGACGGCCGCGGGCAGCGCGAGCACGGGGAACCACGCGTAGTCGCCCTCGGGCACTCGCCCCGTCTCCACCAGGACCACGCGGGTGAGGTCCCCGACCAGGACGCCGACCAGCACGCCCACGACCACGCCGGCAGAGGCCACGACCGTGGTGCCGCGAACCACGGCCCGGCGCAGTGATGCGGCATCGGCACCCAGCAACCGCAGCAAGGCGATCTGGCGCAGCCGCCCGGCGATCACCGTGTCGATGCCGTTGACGATGACGACGGTGGAGACGTAGACCGCGACCGCGATGAAGACCGATGCGACCACGCCGAGGATGACACCGACCGCGGTGATGTCGCCGGCCTGTTCCGAGTTCACCCTGAGCAGGTCACTGCCGACCAAGAGCGCGGCGGCGTAGAAGCCGCACATCGCCGCCACCAGCACGACGGTGCCGAGCTCACGACGGGCACCGAGGACGAGCTCGCTCCGTGTGTTCATGCCGCGCCGACCTCGAAGCCGATGAGCAGCTCGGCGATCTCCTGGGCCGCCATGGCCTCGTGGTCGCCGACGAGTCGGCCGTCGGCGAGCACCAGGATCCGGTCGGCGTACGACGCCGCGACCGGGTCGTGGCTGACCATCACGATGGTCTGGCCGTACTCGCGGGCCGCCGTGCGGAGCAGCCCCAGCACTTCCCGCGAGCTGCGGGAGTCGAGGTTCCCCGTCGGCTCGTCGGCCAGCACCACGGCCGGCCGCGGAGCCAGAGCCCGCGCGATCGCCACCCGCTGCTGCTGCCCGCCGGACAGCTCACCCGGACGGTGGGTGACGCGCGCCGCGAGGCCGAGCACGCCGATGAGGTGGTCGACCCAGGCGCTCTCGTCGGCGGTGAGTCGGCGGCCGGCGAGCTCGAAGGGCAGCAGCACGTTCTCGCGCACGTCGAGGGTCGGGACCAGGTTGAACGACTGGAAGACGAAGCCGACGTGTGTGCGCCGCAGCACCGTGCGGGCAGTGTCGTCGAGCAGGTGCAGCGGCTCCCCGGAGAGCAGCACCTCACCCGACGTGGCGTCGTCGAGCCCGGCGGCCACGTTCATGAACGTCGACTTGCCCGAGCCGGACGGGCCCATGACGGCGGTGAAGCCACCTTTGGGCACGACCACGGTCACGTTGTCGAGGGCCAGCACCGAGCCGGCGCCGTCGCCGTACGCCTTGCTGACCGAGTGGAACGAGAGGAGGGAGTCCATGCCCTCGACGCTAGGGACGCGATCGGCGCGGCACATCGGCCGCGAGCGGGGTCCTGCCTACATCGGAGGATGTACGTCAGAGCAGCCCGTGCTCGTAGGCGTAGACGACGAGCTGCACCCGGTCGCGCAGGCCGAGCTTGGCCAGGATCCGGGAGACGTGGGTCTTCACCGTCGCCTCGGCGAGGTGCTCGACGGCCGCGATCTCGGCGTTCGACAGCCCGCCGGCGGCTCGCAGGAGGATCTCCCGCTCACGCGGCGTGAGGTCGTCGTACTCCCGGCCGGGGGTGGACCGCGCGGTGCGGAACCGCTCCAGCAGCGTCCGGGTGGCGCCGGCCGCGACGACCTGGTTGCCGTCCGCGACCGCACGGACCGCGGCCAGGAGGAGCTCGGGACGCGCGTCCTTGAGCACGAACCCGCTGGCGCCCGCCTCGATCGCCGAGACGGCGGCCTCGTCGAAGTCGAAGGTGGTGAGCACCAGCACCCGCGGCGCGGCCTCGCCGAGGGCCTCGTGCAGCCGCCGCGTCGCGGTCACTCCGTCGACGCGGGACATCCGCACGTCCATGACGACCACGTCGGGCTGCACCCGCTGCACCAGTGCCAGCACCTCGTCGCCGTCCTCGGCCTGACCGACCACCTCGAGGTCCGGCTGGCTGTCGAGGACCATGGCGATCCCGGCGCGGAACATCGCCTGGTCGTCGACCAGCGCCACGCGGACGGTCATGCGCCGCGCCTCGGCAGGGTGGCGGTGACGGTCCAGACATCGCCCTCGGCGACCACGACGAGGCGTCCCCCGGCCAGATCGGCGCGCTCGCGCATCCCCGCCACACCGTGGCCGGTGCCGAGCGGCCGCGGCGCACCCGGCGCGAGGTGGGGCACCCGGTTGCACACGACGAGACGGTAGCCGTCGCGCCAGTCCTCCTCGAGCTCGACCGGGCGGCTCAGGTCGCCGTGCTTCAGCGCGTTGGTGAGCGCCTCGGACAGGAGTCGCTGCGCGGTGACCGCGACCAGGCCGGACTCCGACGGCTCACCGTGAGCGGTCACGACCAGCGTCATCCCGGAGGCACGCATCCTGTCGAGCAGCGCATCGTGGGCGGCCTGCCCGCGCGGCTCCTCCGGTTGCTCGTACCGGAGTTCAGCGAGGAGGTTGCGCAGGTCGCCGATCGAGCCGCGCGCCGTCTCGGCGATGACGTCGAGCGCGTCCGCGGCCAAGCGGTCACCGTCGGGACCGTCGAGCGCATATCGGGCGCCGTCGGCCTGGGCGGCCACGACCGCCCAGGTGTGGGCGACCAGGTCGTGCATGTCTGCGGCGATCCGGGCGCGTTCCTGCTCGAGACCGGCCCGCACCTGGGCGGTGATCCGGGCCCGGCTCTGCCAGCGGACGTAGCCCGCCGCCCAGCCGCCACCGGCGACCAGGGCCGCCAGGGCGGCAGATCCGACGACCGCGAACAGGGTCGAGGCACCGGTGGCCGCGTCGCCCATCGCGCCGGTGCCGACCGCCGTCGCCAGCACCGCCGCGGCCACTACCACGCCCGCCAGGCCGAACCGGCGTACCCAGGTCCGGGGGTGCGCACCGAGCACGAAGAACACACCGGCGAAGCCCAGGTCGGCCAGCAGCACCAGCTCGCCGCCGATGAGCTGGCAGGCACCGGTGGCCGCGGCCAGCGCTGCCATCGCCGGCCAGGAGAGGCGGCGCAGGGCGAGGGCCAGCCCCATCGCAACGGTGCCGACGATCGCGTACGTCGACTGCTGGGTCGCCGGAAGGAGCGCCAGGAAGGTGAACCCTCCGGCGGCGAGGACGTCGAAGAGAAGCTGGCGCGGCCGAGGTCGGCCGCGCTCGTCCCAGAGGTCGTCCGGGTCCGCCACCCTGCCGAGGTTACGTTCAGGCCACGGCGGCGGCGAACTGCGACTGGTAGAGCCGCGCGTAGGCGCCACCACTCGCCAGCAGCGTTTCGTGGTTGCCCTGCTCGACTATCTTCCCCTCCTCCATCACCAGGATCAGGTCGGCGTCGCGGATGGTGGAGAGCCGGTGCGCGATGACGAACGACGTCCGGTCGGTGCGCAGCGCCGCCATCGCGTGCTGGAGCAGCAGCTCGGTGCGCGTGTCCACCGACGAGGTGGCCTCGTCGAGGATCAGCAGCGCCGGGTCGGCCAGGAAGGCGCGCGCGATGGTGAGCAGCTGCCGCTCGCCGGCGGACAGGTTGCCGCCGTCCTCGTCGACCAGGGTGTCGTAGCCGTCGGGCAGCGAGTGCACGAACCGGTCGACGAAGGTCGCCCGGGCGGCCTCGAGCAGCTCGTCCTCGGTCGCGTCGGGGCGCCCGTAGAGGATGTTGTCGCGGATGGTGCCCTTGAACAGCCAGGTGTCCTGGAGCACCATGCCGATCCGGCCCCGCAGCGCTGCGCGGGGCATGCCGGTGATGTCCGTGCCGTCGAGCGTGATCCGCCCGCCGTCGAGCTCGTAGAAGCGCATCACGAGGTTGACCAGTGTGGTCTTCCCGGCCCCGGTCGGCCCCACGATCGCGACGGTCTGGCCCGGGCTGGCGACCAGCGACAGGTCTTCGATGAGCGGCTCCGCCGGGTCGTAGCTGAACGACACGTGCTCGAAGCGGACCTCACCACGCCCGACGGACGGGAAGACCGTGGTGCTGTCGGGGACCTGCTCGTCGGCGTCGAGGAGCTCGAAGACCCGCTCGGCCGAGGCGACGCCGGACTGCAGCAGGTTCATCATCGACGCCACCTGGGTGAGCGGCTGCATGAACTGCCGCGAGTACTGGATGAACGCCTGCACCTCGCCGAGCGTGAGCGTCCCGTGCGCGACCCGCAGGCCGCCGACCACCGCGACCACGACGTAGTTGAGGTTCCCGATGAACATCATCACGGGCATGATCAGCCCGCTCACGAACTGCGCCTTGAACGACGCCTCGTAGAGCTCGTCGTTCTCCGCCGCGAAGGCCTTCTCCACCTCGGCGCGGCGACCGAAGACGGTGACCAGCGCGTGGCCGGAGAAGGACTCCTCGATGTGCGCGTTGAGCTTGCCGGTGCGGCGCCACTGGGCGATGAACTGGCCCTGCGACCGCTTCATGATCCGCGCGGTGACGAACATCGACAGCGGGACCGACACCAGCGCGATGAGCGCCAGCAGCGGCGAGATCCACAGCATCATCGCCAGCACCGCGACCACGGTCAGCAGCGAGGTCAGCAGCTGGCTCATCGTCTGCTGCAGGGTCTGGCTGATGTTGTCGATGTCGTTGGTGACCCGGCTCATCAGCTCGCCGCGCGGCTGCTTGTCGAAGTACTCCAGCGGCAGCGTGTTGACCTTGTCCTCGACGTCGGAGCGCATCCGCCGGACGGTGCTCTGCACGACGTCGTTGAGCAGGTAGCCCTGGCCCCACGAGAGGGCCGACCCGATCGTGTAGACGGCCAGGACCTGCAGCAGGATCGTGCGGACCGCCCCGAAGTCGACCGCCTGCTGGGCCAGGTAGGCACCGAAGATCTCGTCGGTCGCGTGGCCGAGCAGCCGCGGGCCGTAGGCGAGCAGGAACACGCTGGCCACGCAGAGGGCGATGACGGCGTAGGCGCGGTTGCGCTCCGGTGCCATCCTGCGGATCAGCCGCTTGGCCGAGGGGCCGAAGGTCATCGCCTTCTGGCCGACCTGTCCGCCGCCCATCGGTCCGCGTCCCGGGCCGCCCATCGGCGCCTCGATCCGCTCGGTCTGCTTCATGGCCGTGCCGCCCTTGGGGGGCGGGGCGGCGGCCTTCTGGTCGGTGCTCACGCTGCCTCCTCGGCGGTCAGCTGCGAGGCGACGATCTCCTGGTAGGTCTCGTTGCTCTCGAGCAGCTCGGTGTGGGTGCCGCGGCCGACCACTCGACCGTCCTCCATCACGAGGATCAGGTCGGCGTCGCGGATCGTGGAGACCCGCTGGGCGACCACGACGACGGTCGAGTCCCGGGTCTCGGGCCGCAACGCTGCGCGCAGCCGGGCGTCGGTCGCGAGGTCGAGCGCGGAGAACGCGTCGTCGAACAGATAGATCTCGGGACGGCGTACGAGCGCGCGGGCGATCGCGAGCCGCTGCCGCTGGCCGCCCGAGACGTTGGTGCCGCCTTGGACGATCGGGGCGTCCAGCCCCTCGGGCATCCGCTCGACGAAGTCGCGACCCTGCGCGATCTCCAACGCGCGCCAGAGCTCGTCGTCGGTGGCGTCCGGCTTGCCGTGCAGCAGGTTGCTGCGGACCGTGCCGCTGAACAGGAAGGCGCGCTGCGGCACCAGCCCGATCCGCGACCACAGCAGCTCAGGGTCGATGTCGCGGACGTCGACGCCGTCGACCCGCACCGTGCCGGAGGTCGCGTCGAACAGCCTCGGCACCAGGTTGACCAGCGTGGACTTGCCGGCGCCGGTGGAGCCGATGATCGCGACGGTCTGACCCGGGCGGGCACTGAAGCCGATGTCGCAGAGCACCGGCTGCTCGGCGCCCGGGTAGGTGAACGAGACGTCGGCCAGGTCGAGCTCGCCCCGGCGGGTGAGCTCCGTGACTCCGTCATGGGGAGGTACGACGCTGGGCCGGGTGTCCAGCACCTCGCTGATGCGGTCGGCGCACACCGCCGAGCGCGGGATCTGCATCAGCATGAACGTCCCCATCATCACGCTCATGAGGATCTGCATCAGGTAGCTGAGGAACGCGGTCAGCGCGCCCACCTGCATCTCGCCCTCGTTGACGCGGTGGCCGCCGTACCAGATCACCGCGACGCTGGAGATGTTCACGACGAGCATCACGAGCGGGAACATGGTGGCCATCCAGCGGCCGGCGCGGACCGACACCTCGGTCAGGCCGTCGTTGGCCTCGGCGAACCGCTGCCGCTCCCGCGGCTCGCGGACGAAGGCCCGCACGACGCGGATGCCGCCGATCTGCTCGCGCATGATCCGGTTGACGTCGTCGATGCGCGACTGCACCTCGCGGAAGCTCGGCACCATCTGCGAGACCACGAACCCGACGGAGAGGAACAGCGCCGGCACCACGATCGCCAGCAGCCACGACAGACCGAGGTCCTCGCGCATCGCCATCACGATCCCGCCGACCATCATGATCGGCACCTGCACCGCCAGCGAGCAGGTGAGCAGCGCGAGCATCTGCACCTGCTGGACGTCGTTGGTGTTGCGGGTGATCAGCGAAGGGGCGCCGAACTGGGCGACCTCCCGGCCCGAGAACGCCCCGACCCGGTGGAAGACCGCGGCGCGCACGTCGCGGCCGAACGACATGGCGGTGCGCGACGCACAGGCGACCGCGACCACCGAGCAGAGGATCTGGAGCAGCGAGACGCCGAGCATGATCATGCCGACGTGGAGGATGTAGTCGGTGTCACCGACGGCCACTCCCCTGTCGATGATGTCGGCGTTGAGGCTGGGCAGGTAGAGCATCGCGACGGTCGCGGTGAACTGCAGCACCACGATCGCGGCGAGCCACGGCTTGTACGGCGCCAGGTGGGTGCGCAGGAGCCGGAGCAGCATCAGGAGTCCGTGCCCTTCTCGAGCCTGTCCTCGGGGAGGAGCAGCCCGTGCAGGAGGGTGAAGACGATCTCGTCCGGGGTGAGGATCGCGCCGTCGGAGATGTGCGGGTGGCTGCCCGCGAAGGTGAGCAGCCGGAGTCGGTGCACGAGGTCGCGGGCCGGCACCGACAGGCGTGACGCGTCGGCACCCACGACCGCCTCGAGGTGGGCCTGCATCCGCTCGCGGACGGCCACCGCCTCGGGGCTGTCGTGCACGTGGTCGGCGGGACGCACCATGCCGACCTTCTTCATGAGCTCGAAGGTGGCCCGGAACCGCTGCTGGAGGATCGAGGCCAGGATGAGCAGCCGGGCCTCGAGTGGCTGGTCGGGGTCGATCTCCAGGATCCGGTCGGCCAGGGCCCCGGGCTCGAAGGCCCGGGTGATGGCGAGCTCGACGAGCTCCTCCTTCGACTCGACGACCCGGAAGATGGTGCCCTCGGCGACCCCGGCCGCCTCGGCGATCTGGCGGGTGGTGACGGCCCGACCGTGCTCGCGCAGCAGGTTGAGCGTCGTGTCGACCAGCCGGTCGAGACGCTCCTCCGGGGACATCGGTCGCGCGCGCTCACGGCGTACTTCGGTGGGTGACACCGGGAAAGAGTAAGTGAGTGAGCGCTCACTCACAAGCCGTTATTGGCGGCCCGAGGAACGAGGGCCGGCAATCAGGAACGGCGCAGGTCGAGCGCGCGTGCGACCGAGGGACGAGGTCGCAACCGCGCAGCCGAGACCACCGCAGCGACGGCACCCGGCGCGACCTACCTGCGCGTTCCTCCCCAGCTCACCGTGTAGCCGCACGTCTGGCCGCCGGTCACCTCGGCGGTCACCTGCGCCTCGAAGCCGTCGCCGCCGAAGGTCCCGGCGACCGCGAGCGAGTGGGTGTCAGCGCCCACCGTCACCGCGGTCGTCGCGGTGGCGAAGCTGCCGTCGTCGCGCAGCGGACCGACGTAGCTGATGCTGGCGTGGACGAGGGTGACGGAGTCGCCGTCCTGCTCGACCGTGGTCACGTTGTCGGCCACCTCGATGCCGTCGCACGTGCTGTCGAGCAGCTCGACCGCGGTGTCGTAGTCCCCCGACACACCGGCGTCGCTCGAGGTCTCGCTCGAGGTCTCGCTCGAGGCGGTGGGCTGGTCGGCGGCGCCGGAGTCGTCGTCGCCACCGCAGCCGGCCAGCACGAGGACGCTCGCGAGCAGCAACGGGACCACGGGTGATCCGTGACGATCGGCTCCCTCCCCAGGGTCCCCATGTACCGATCGCCACGGACCACGATCGTGGGACGCGCCGATCAGACCGGCGGCTCCGCGGCCTCGTCGGCCGAGACCAGCTCGGCGGCGGTCGGTGCCGGGTCCAGCGCGCCGACGAGGGCCCGGAGCCGGTCCTCGTTGCGCTCCAGCACGTCGAGGTTCACGTCGGCAGCGCCGGGCTTGCCGTCGCGGTACTCGAACGGGTTGTCCAGGTCGCGGATCAGGCCGACCAGGTAGAAGAGCAGGTAGGAGATCAGCCCGATGAGGCAGAGCGTCGGCGCCAGGTCGACCATGTCGGTGAGGACCAGCACGACGACCAGCAGGACCGCGGTGACCTCGGCGATCAGGTAGCCGGCCGCGACGTACGACGTGCGCCGCATCGTGTCCATTCGGATCACCGTCCTGCGGACCGAGGCCTGCTCCGACTTCAGCCGGGTGGTGAAGCCGGCCTGGATCGCCGGCGCCATGACACGGAACGGTCCGTTGAGGGCGCGGATGTCGGACATCACGTCGTCGAACCCACGGTCCTGCATCAGCCACATCCGGATCGACCTGCTGATCTCGATCAGCTGCTGCAGAGCGGTCCGCGCCTCGGGCAGCTTGAGGTCTTCGTAGGTGATCAGGCACTCGTCGGCCATCGTCTCGAGGCTCGCCGCCACCTCGCCGGGCAGCCTCTCGGCCTCCTTGAAGTCACCCGCGGTGCCGGTGAGCAGGAACCCCAGGATGAACACCTCGGCCGCGATCGCGCCGGCCAGCAGCGGGCTGAGGTTCAGCACCTCGACGTCCAGAGCGTGCGCGAGCGCCTTGAGGACGACGACGGCGGCCGCCCACGGCAGGGCCCCGATGAGGAGGCGCGGGTTGCCCCGGAACAGGTGCTTGGTCACAAACGTCGAGGTTATGTCGACCCGGCCCCGTCGGCCCATGGTCCTTGTGGGCCATATGCGCTGGTCAGGGAGCCAACCGCTCCGTGCGCCAGCCGTCCGCCCCACTGTCGACGCTGCGCCGATAGACCAGGCGGTCGTGCATCCGGCCGGGCCGGCCCTGCCAGAACTCCACCGACTCCGGGTGCACCAGGTAGCCGCCCCACTCGGTGGGCGTCGGGACGTCGCCGTCGGCGTAGTGCCGCTCCGCGTCGTCGTACGCCGCGAGCAGCTCCTCGCGGCCGGACACGACGCTCGACTGGTGCGAGGCCCACGCGCCGAGCTGGGAGCCGCGCGGGCGGACCGCGAAGTAGGCGTCGACGTCGGCCCGCGGGAGCAGGGAGGCGGTGCCGTCGACCCGGACCTGGCGCTCGAGCGGGTGCCAGGGGAAGAGCAGCGCGATCCGCGGGTTGCCGGCGAGCTCACCGCCCTTGCGGGAGCCGGTGTTGGTGAAGAAGACGAAGCCGGCGTCGGAGACGCCCTTGAGCAGCACCAGCCGCGCGCTCGGGGCGAAGTCCGCGGAGACGCTCGCGACCACCATGGCGTTCGGCTCGTGCAGCCCGGCCGCGTGCGCCTCGTCGTACCAACGGCGGAACATCGCGATCGGGTCGGGCAGCAGGTCGGACTCGACCAGCCCACCACGGGTGTAGTCCTCGCGGGCGGCGGCCACCGAGTCGAGGGCGTCCGGGTCGCTCATGAGTGCAGGAACCCGCGCGCCTGGCCGCCGGAGTCGGCGAGGTGGTCGCCGAGCCTGGCCAGCGCCGTACCGACCTTGGCCAGCGAGTCGGCGATCACGTCCATCGAGGCCGCGAGGTCCTTGACGTTGTCGATGGCCGAGCCCAGCTCGTCGGCGGCACCGGTCAGCCGCTTGGCGGGCGAGTCCATCAGCGGCACCTTGCCGATGCCGTCGGCCGCGTCACCGATCAGCCCGACGCCCTTGCCGAGCGAGCCCGCGAGGTCGCCCATCGACTCCGCGACCTGGAGCAGCTTGCCGCGCACGCCGTCGTCGCCGTCGGGTCCCACGAGGGCGAGCCCGGCCGCGCGGGCCTGGTCGCCGGCCGAGTCGAGGCCGTCCGCGAACGAGGCGAACAGCTCGGGCAGCTTGCCGAGCTGCTCGAGCAGCCCGCGGTTCTTGCGCACCAGCTCGACGACGTCCTTGATCTCGTCACCGTCGAGCGCTCCGAGGAGCTTGCCGAGGTCCATGGACGCTCAACATACGGGCCCCCTCGCGTCTCGCAGTAGGTACGGCACAATGCGCGACATGGCCGATGACGCATCCGCGGTGGAGGTACACGAGGGTCTCGAGGGCGTCATCGCGTTCCGGACCGAGATCGCCGAGCCCGACAAGGAGGGGTCGGCGCTGCGCTACCGCGGCGTCGACATCGAGGAGATCGTCGGGCGGGTGCCGTTCGAGAACGTCTGGGGGCTGCTGATCGACGGCGCCTACCAGCCGGGGCTCCCGCCGGCCGAGCCCTACAACATCCCGACCCACACCGGTGACGTCCGGGCGGACGTCCAGGCGGCCGTCGCGATGCTCGCGCCGACGCTCGGGATGCGCCAGACCTACGACATCACCGAGGAGCAGGCCCGCCTGGACCTGTCCCGGGTCGCGGTGATGGTGCTGTCGTACGCCGCCCAGGCGGCCCGCGGCCTCGGGCTGCCGATCGTGCCGCAGCGCGAGGTCGACCAGGGGAACTCGCTGGCCGAGCGGTTCCTGATCCGCTGGAAGGGCGAGCCGGACCCCAAGCACGTCAAGGCGATCGACGCCTACTGGTCCTCCGCGGCCGAGCACGGCATGAACGCCTCGACGTTCACCGCGCGCGTCATCACCTCCACCGGAGCCGACGTCGCGGCGGCGTTCTCCGGGGCCATCGGCGCGATGAGCGGGCCGCTGCACGGCGGTGCCCCCGCCCGGGTCCTGACCATGATCGAGGAGGTCGAGAAGTCCGGCGACGCGGACGCCTACGTGAAGGGCCTGCTCGACAACGGCGAGCGGCTGATGGGCTTCGGCCACCGGGTCTACCGGGCCGAGGACCCGCGGGCGCGGGTGCTGCGCCGGACCGCGCGCGAGCTCGACGCGCCGCGCTACGAGGTGGCCGAGGCGCTGGAGAAGGCCGCCCTCGCCGAGCTGCGCGCCCGCCGCCCCGACCGGGTGCTGGAGACGAACGTCGAGTTCTGGGCGGCCATCGTCCTCGACTTCGCCGAGGTGCCCGCCAAGATGTTCACCTCGATGTTCACGTGTGCCCGCACCGGTGGCTGGTCGGCGCACATCCTCGAGCAGAAGAAGACCGGCCGGCTGATCCGCCCCTCGGCGATCTACACCGGCCCGCCCGCGCGGCCCGCGACGGACGTCGACGGCTGGAAGGCCGAGTGGTCCGAGTAGGTCCGGGCGACCGGTTCGCGGGTCGCTCCGCGATCATCACCGGCGCCGGGTCCGGGATCGGGGCGGCGCTGTCGCGTGCGCTGGTCGCCGCCGGCGCCGAGGTGGTGTGCACTGACCTCGACCGCGACGCAGCGGAGAAGACCGTGGCGTCGGTGACCGGACCGGGCACCGCCCGGGCCGTCCGGCTCGACGTCACCTCGGCGGCGGACGTCGCAGCGCTCGTCTCGGCGGTAGCCGCGGACCACGGGTCACTGGACCTGATGTTCAACAACGCCGGCATCAGCATCGGCGGCGAGAGCCAGGAGCTCACGCTCGACCACTGGGACTCGATCATCGACGTCAACATCCGCGGTGTCGTGCACGGCGTGCACGCGGCCTACCCGCTGATGGTCACCCAACGCAGCGGGCACATCGTCAACACCGCCTCGATGGGCGGGCTGATGGCGGCCGGCCTCCTCACGTCGTACGTCATGACCAAGCACGCCGTCGTCGGCCTCTCGCTGGCGCTGCGCTCGGAGGCCGCGGCGTTCGGGGTCGGCGTCACCGCGGTGTGCCCGTCCGCAGTGGACACCCCGATCCTCGACAAGGGCGCGGTGGGGCGGTTCCACGGTCGCGACTACTTCCTCAAGGGCCAGGGCGTACGCCGCCCGCTCGACCCCGACGTGCTCGCCACCCAGGTCCTCGAGGCCGTGGCCGGCAACAAGCCGCTGCTCGTCACGCCGCGGACCGCGCGGATCGCGTGGCGGATCGGCCGGCTGTCGCCGTCGTTCGTCGCCTGGTCGTCGATCCGGTTCGTGGCCAAGCAGCGCAGGCTGCAGGCCAAGCGAGCGGCTCGGGCCTCCTGACCTGCCCTTCCACCCCAAGGGGTGATTCCCTCTCCGGGCCCGTAACACCGTCCGTCGGCCTCCAGTTGGGCAGGGCATGAGCACCTCTCGGAGGACCTGGTGCCGGGTCTGCGGGATCGAGCTGAGGCTCCCATGGTGGAAGGCACTGATCGGGCTCAACCACGCGACCTGCGACGACGCGGTCGCCTGCGTCACCCGGTTCCGCACTGCGCGAGCGGCCTCGGTCTCAGCGGGCCGGGAGCGGAGCAGCCGATTCAGACGGGAGGCCTCACGGACCTGGGCAGGGCGCTGACCACCAGCTCGTAGGAGTGCTCGACCAGCTCGGTCAGCTCCTCGTTGCTGACCGACCCGTCGAGGTCGACGGAGTTCCAGTGCTTCTTGTTCGCGTGGTAGCCCGGTCGCACCGCGGTGTGCTGCTCCCTGAGCTCAAGGGCCCGGACCGGGTCGCACTTGAGGTTCACGAACCCCGGCTCACCCTCCAGCATCACCAGGGCGAACATCTTGCCGCCGACCTTGAAGACGGCCACCTCGTCGCCGAACGGGTACTCCTCGACGGCGTGCGGCATCGCAGTCAGCAGGTCGAGCAGCTGGTCGCGGTCCACGGCGCCCATCCTGTCCCAGCGCGCGCCGAAGTGATTTTGAGAAGCTCGGACTCACACGCCGGCGGCCGGCAGCAGGTCGGCGTAGAAGCTGGTCAGCCCCTTGGCGCCGGCCTTCGACAGCGAGATGTGGATGTGGTCGCGGTGTCGGAGCGTCTTCGAGCACTTGCGCTTGGAGCGGCACGAGGACGAGAGGTACTTCTCCGGCGCGAACCGGTGGTAGGCCGGGTAGAAGTGGTCGCTCCAGATGACGTACATGATCCCCATCCGGCGGGCCAGCGCCGCCGGGTTGCCCTCCGCGTCGGTCGCGAAGGCCGCGGCGAGGAAGGTCCTGGCGATCCTGCGGTCGGCAGGGTTGTCGGCGTCCAGGACCCAGTCGACCGCGCGGCCGTCCTTGTGCTCGGACGACCCGGAGCCCGAGCAGGGCCGGTTCACCGCGCCGCCGGCGCCGCCGTACGTCGCGACCAGCCACTGACCGAGGACGACGGTGCCGGCGCGGGGCTTCTTGGTGCAGGTGGTCTGCGGGTCGTATGACGCGTAGTCCTCGACGGGCAGGCCACCACCGTCGACCGAGGCCACGGCGGCCGGACCGACGAGGCACGCAGCAGCGATGCACAGGGACAGGGCCGCCGCGACGAGGAGCGCGCGCATGGCGGGGACCGTATGACGACGGCGCGAGCCGCGGGGGGCGAACGGGGTGAATTACAACCGTGCGAGCACCCGTGGTCGCGATGGCCCAGACGTTCTGACCAGCCCGCCGCCAGCCCGCCGGCGTGTCGTCGGTCAGAACGTCAGGGACTATCCCGACCGGCGACGCGTGCTCGCCGCCAGGTAGGCCAGCCCGCGCGGCGAGACCTCGTAGCCGACGGAGAACGAGACCGTGAGCCCGAGGTTCTTCAGCTTGCGTACGTCGAGCTTGAACGGCGCCGTCTCCCGGCCGACCAGCTCGGCCAGGTCCGGAGCCCGGCGCTGCGGGTGCTGTCGGATCAGCTCGAGGTAGTGCAGCGTCCACGGTCCGTGGGCGGCGGCACGGTCCAGCCGCTCGAGTCGCGCGTCCAGGTCCGCGACGTCGTCGGGGGTCAGCTCAGCCGAGGACCGCAGCGCGACCCGCGGGTCCGGTCCGGCGTACGACAGAGCGACGCGGTAGGTCTCGCCCTCGGGCGCCAGCTTGCGTCGGAGCCGTTCGGCGTCGGGCCAGCCCGCGAGCACGGCCTCCTCGTCGGTGATCGCCTCGGCTTCGACGACGGTGACCGCGTCGACGCGCACGAGACCCGACGAGGTGGTGAACACCTGCCCGGGCACCACGTCCTGCTTGCGCCAGCGCCGGAACGCGAGCGACACCGACCCGTCGGCGACGCCCTGCGCCACCTCCATGGGAAGGAGCAAGCTCAGATCATCCCCTCGACGGCGTCCTTGGCCTCCTTGAGGCCGACGTTCGTGTGCTCGCGATAGAGCTTGATCGCGTTGATGAGCTTGCCGTTCTGCTTGAGCGACCTGACCTCCTGCAGCCAGGCTCCGTCCGCGGGCAGCGCGCCAGCAGTGGCGTCGTTGGGGTTCCCGGCGTAGGGCACCGGGCCACCGGCCGCGACCGCGCCCGTGGTCAGCGCCGCGACCTGGCCCTGCAGTGATGCCAGCGCGGACTCGAGCCTGGCCAGTCGGTCGTTGACCGCAGCGAGGTCGACCTGGTCCTGTGCCGACGGGTCCTTCGAACCACCGAAAATGCCCACCGTCACACGCTAGTGCACCAACAACTTGCCGTAGCAGCGGTTCAGCGGCTCGTCCCGGTAGTAGCCGAACGACGCGATCGGCGTGTAGCCGGAGGACTCGTAGAGCGCCATCGCCTCGGGCTGTGCGGCGCCGGTCTCGAGGATCATCGCCTCGGCACCGGACTCGGAAGCGGTCCGCTCGAGGTGCGCCAGCATGGTGCGCGCGAGCCCTGTCCCACGCGCCCGCGGAGCGACGTACATCCGCTTGACCTCGGCCGTACGCCGGGTGCCGAACGCCTCGACGTCGTCGTGGGCCCGCCACGCGCCGGAGGCCACCGGTCGCGGCTCGCCGTCGTGCTCGAGGTAGCCGACGAAGAAGCTGCCGAGCGGTGGCTGGAACATCAGCGGGTCGAGCGGGGTGCTGTCGGGTCCGCCGTAGCGGACGACGTACTCGGCCTGGACCTCGGCGATGAGCAGCATCGCGTCGGGGTGCCCGTAGTCGACGCGGACGATGTCGATCTCGGGCCCGAGCTCAGGCAAGTGCGTGCCCGCAGTTCTCGCAGACCTCGGCGTCCTCCGGGTTGCGGGCCACGCACTCCGGGCAGAACCGGCCGCGGCCGTCGTCGCGGGAGACCACCACGCAGATGACGGCGAAGACGACGAGGACCGGGCCGACCACGAGGCCCCAGCCGTCGACCATCAGTCCCCATGCCGCCACGGCGATGCCGGCCAGGCCGACCAGGACCCCGGCCAGCACGAGCACACGCCGCAGCCCTTCGGGGTCGCGCGCGGAGCGCCCTGGGCCCATGTGGACTCCTGAGGTGTGTCGGGGTGAGCGGCTGCCAGAATAGGAGGCGTGACCGACGAGCTGAGGATCCCCTCCGACCTGCTGCCCGCCGACGGGCGGTTCGGGGCCGGACCCTCCAAGATCCAGCCCTCCCACCTCGACGCGCTGGCGGCCACCGGCTCGTCCCTGATGGGTACGTCGCACCGGCAGGCGACGGTCCGCAACGTGGTCGCCCGGGTGCGGGAGGGGCTGGCCGAGCTGTTCTCGATGCCAGACGGCTACGAGGTGGTCCTCGGCAACGGCGGCGCCACGGCCTTCTGGGACGTCGCCACGTTCGGGCTGATCGAGCAGAAGAGCCAGCACCTCACCTTCGGCGAGTTCTCCAGCAAGTTCGCGACGGCGGTGAAGGCGGCTCCGTGGCTCGACGATCCCTCGGTGATCGCCAGCGATCCAGGGTCGCGGCCGGTGGCGGCGGCCGAGGCCGGCATCGACGTCTACGCCTGGGCGCACAACGAGACCTCCACCGCGGTGATGGCGCCCGTGGTCCGGCCCGCGGGTGCCGACGAGGGCTCGCTGGTGCTGATCGACGCGACCTCGGGTGCCGGCGGCCTCCCCGTCGACCTGACCGAGACGGACGTCTACTACTTCGCACCGCAGAAGTCGTTCGCCTCCGACGGCGGCCTCTACGTCGCGACCTTCTCCCCCGCCGCCATCGAGCGCGCCGAGCGGATCGCCGCCTCCGGACGGCACATCCCGGCGTTCTTCGACCTCAAGATCGCGATCGACCAGTCCCGGCTCAACCAGACCTACAACACGCCCTCGGTCGCCACCCTCTTCCTCATGGCCGAGCAGCTCGACTGGATGAACGGCCAGGGCGGCCTCAAGGGCATGGTCGAGCGGACCACGCAGTCCTCGGACACGCTCTACGGCTGGGCCGAGAAGTCCGACGCGGCGTTCCCATATGTCGCCGACCCCGACCACCGCTCCCTGGTCATCGGGACCATCGACTTCAACGAGGGCATCGACGCCGACGCCATCGCGGCCACCCTGCGCGCCAACGGCATCGTCGACACCGAGCCCTACCGCAAGCTGGGCCGCAACCAGCTCCGCATCGCGATGTACCCCGCGATCGACCCCTCCGACGTCGCAGCGCTCACTGCGTGCATCGACTGGGTCATCGAGCGGCTCTGACTCAGAGGCCTGGGCGCGTCCTCAGCGGCCTCGGTCCGACAGGGGCTTCGTCATTGTTCACCCCACCCGACGATCGCGGGACCCGCCCGAGTGGGCTAGTGCGTTTAGTCAGTCCGGGTCGTTGCCGGAGCGCCGCGATCGTCACAGAGTGGGCTACGTCAGGGAAGTTCTGGCGCAGGGGGGACGCAGGGAGGGTACGGAAGGCGCTGGTGGTGCAGCATGAGCGAGCACGCGACGGTTCCGACCGCGGCGAGCGAAACCGCGTCCGAGTCCGAGCACCGGCAGCGGGAGCTCGACCAGCGCGATCGACACCACCGGAGCCAGCTCATCTCGGTCTACGTCGCGGCGTTCCTGACGCTGGCCGGCTTGGTCGTGACGGCGGTGGGGATCATCCGGACCCTGGACGGTCAGCAGCAGGAGCAGCAGGATGCCGCCGAGCAGTTCCAGCAGACACTGGAGAAGCAGGAGGGCCAGCGGAGCGAGGACGCCCGGAGGTACCAGCTCAGCCTGCAACGTGACGAGTACCGCCAGATCGTGGAGGGGCTGAGCAGCCCCTCCGCGGCAGTGCAGGACAGCTCGATGCGCCGGCTGGTCACCTACACGCTGAATCGCCGCAACTACCCGACCAAGGACGCCTGGCGGGACGGGCTGAGCAACGCGACCCAGACCCTGACCGCGTTCATCGTGGACGAGAGCGTCGAGTCCGGTCGCGTCGGTCTCTCGGCCTACTGGGACGCGCAGCCGGTCATCGTGCCCCGGGCCATGAACCACCTCAGGAGGGTGGCCGCGGTGGCGGAGAACGACCAGACCATCGACATCGGCGGCGCGGACCTGCACGGGGCGGCCCTGAGCGGCCTGCACCCGACTGTCCCGGTCCTGGCCGCAGCCGTGGACCTCCGCCGCGCCGACCTGAGCGGCCTGGACCTGACCGCCGCATCGAGCAAGCTCAACTCGGCCTTCCTCACGTGCGCGAACCTGAAGGATGCGCAGCTAGGGGCGGCGAACCTGGCCGGCACCGACCTGACCGGCGCGGACCTGAGCGGGGCCAACCTGTCGCAGGTGGCTGAGCTCGAGCGCGAGCAGCTCCGGGGCGTGACCATCAGCGAGTCGACGAAGCTCCCGGCTGACCTGGGGACGATGAGACCCCGTGTCGGCTGGCGAGACATCGACAACGGGATCCGTTGCTACCGGCTGGCCAACGAGATGACCGGGATGCGCGGCGCCCAGGGATACACCAAGAAGATTCCGTGCGCCGAGAGCCTGCCGGAGATGGCCGCGCTCGACTTCAGCCCGGCCTGGCGCGGCGACCCCGCTGACCTGGTCGATGTGTGCCAGGCCCGGCTCGGCCGAGGCCGGCTCGTCGAGTGAGCGGCCCAAGCGAGTCTGGTGACGCCTCGTCGGCAGCTGTGACTCAGTCCAGCTGCGCCTGGATCTGTTCGTACGTCGCGCGGTCGAAGGCGACCAGCCGCGCCTCCTCGACCGCGGAGTCCGCAGTGCGGAACACCTCGAGGGGCGCCGCGATCGCGTCGCCCTTCGGCCAGCCGTAGACACCGGCGCTGACCAGCGGGAACGCGACCGTGCGGGCTCCGAGCTCGTCGGCCACCTCGAGGGCCCGGGCGTAGCAGGCGGTGAGCAGCGACCGGTCGGTCTGGCCGGCGTGCCGGTTGGGCCCGACCACGTGGATCACCCAGCGCGCGGGCAGCTCGCCCGCCGTGGTCCAGCCGGCGTCGCCGGTCGCCAGCCCGTCCGGGAACCGCGCGATGCAGTCCTCCAGGATCGCGCGACCGCCGGCCCGGTGGATCGCCCCGTCGACGCCGCCGCCGCCGCGCATCGCGTTGTTGGCGGCGTTGACGACCGCGTCGACGTCCTGCCGGGTGATGTCGCCCTGCACGACCGCGACCCTCATTCGTACTCCCGCAGCAGCTTCAGGGTGGCGCGCTCAAGGGCGGCCTGACGCTCGTCGGTGGTGTCGTAGCTGCGTCGGGTGGCCCGCTCGATGGTCCTGCCACGCTCGTAGCAGTCCACCACGCGCGGGTCGACGTACGACGTGCGCGCCAGGGTGGGTGTGTTCCCGAGGAACGTCGCCACCTCCTTCATCGCACCGGCGATGGCGCGCTTGCGCGAGGCCTTCGTCCCGCCCGCCTCGGGCGTCTCCGCCAGCGCGGCTGCAGCCAGGACGGTGGCGTGCCAGGTGCGGAAGTCCTTGGCGGTCGACTCGAGCCCGGTCGTGGTGCGGACGTAGTCGTTGACGAGGTCGGGCAGGAGGGAACGCCAGGACCGGCCGTTCTTGTAGGACAGGAGCCGGTCGTCATCCCCGCCCCGCCGGCGACGCATGATCTCGATCGCCTCGATGACCACCGTGTCGTCGATGCGGATCTCGTGCTCGACCCCGGACTTGCCCGTGAACGCGAACACCAGTGCCTGCTGGTGCTTGCGGACATGCCGTCGCTCCAGCGTGGTCAGTCCGAACGAGCCGTTCTCGTCGGCGTACACGTCGTTGCCGATCCGGAAGTAGCCGAGGTCGAGCAGCCGGACGGCCGCCGCGCAGGCGCGCTCCAGCGGCATCCCCTCCATGCCCAGGTCGAGCAGCACCTGCTGGCGGGCCTTGGCGAGCGCCTTGCCGAAGAGCAGCATGCGGTCGAACTTCTCGGCGTCGCGGCGCTCCCGCCACAGCGGGTGGTAGAGGTACTGCCGCCGGCCGGCGTCGTCGGTCCCGACCGCCTGCAGGTGGCCGTTCTCGTAGGGCGTGATCCAGACGTCTTCCCAGGCGGGCGGGATCACCAGGTCCCGGGCGCGCTGCGCATCGTCAGCGGACAGCCGCCGCCCCTTCTGGTCGACGTACGAGAAACCCTTGCCGACGCGGCGGCGCGACCAGCCGGGCTGGTCGGGAGCGGTGCGGCGCAGGCGAGGCATGGCGGGACAGTGCCCACATCACTCCGCCGCCAACGCACCCGAAGGTGGATAGTCCCTCAGGGACTATCGGCGACCGAGCGACCTGGCCAGCACCAGGATGCAGCCGAGCCCGATCAGGCCACCGAGGAACCACGGCCAGGCCGACCGCTGGGTCTCGGTGGTCTCGGGCAGCTCGGTGTCCTCGCGCGACTCGGTGCGGGTCGACGGGGACGCGCTCGGGGACGGCGCGGCGGGACCGGCCGGCAGCGACACCCGCAGCACCTTGGAGCGCAGCCCCTCCGAGCTGACCAGCAGGCTGCCGTCGCTATCGACCGCGATGCCCTCGCCCTGCTCCTGGACCGGCAGGTCGAACTGCTCGACCTTCTCCATCGAGGGATAGGCGTAGACCGCGGCGACGGCGTAGTTGCGGACCACGAAGTGCTTGCCGTCGGCCAGGAACGCGCCGTCCGTGGCCAGCGGCAGCACCTCGCCGAGCGCACGCATTCGGCCCTCACCGGACTCCGGTACCTCGAACAGCACGCCGCCGAGCACGCCCTTGGTGGCCACGAGCAGCCTGCCGGTGGTGGGGTCCCTCATCAGCGTCTCGGCGTCGTGGGCGCCGTCGGGATAGGTGAGGTCGTAGACCTCCGGGTCGCCGGCGTCGCTGCCGATGGGGACGTAGGCCACCTGAACGGAGTCGCGGGACTCGGTGTTGTCGCCGATGTCGCCGACCCAGACCGCGGCCTGGCCGTCCGGGGCGAGGGCCTCCACGTCGGTCGCGTCGTCGGACCACTCCGTCACGCCGACGGTCTTGCCGGTGCGCGGGTCGACCGAGAACACGCGGCCGGTGTCGCCGGAGTCGTTGGTGGTCACGACCAGGCCGTCGACGACCGCGAGGCCGCTCGACTCGATGATGGCGTCGTCCCGGAACGAGAACGCGACCTGCGCCTCGTCCGTGGGCGCGGCGGCCGCGCCGAGCAGGAACGGTACGACGAGCAGCCCGGCCAGGACCCGCTCAGGCATCTGCGCCGTCGAGGAGCTCGGCCAGCTTGGGATGGATGCCCCAGGCCGCGACCAGGTCGTCGTACTCCCGCCGCAGCGACCCGCCCTTGACCGGCGCTCCGGTGCGGGTGGCGCGGAGCAGGGTGTTGCGCGGCGTGTGCTTGCTCTCGACGAACTGCACGACGTCGACGCGGTAGCCCTGCAGCCGCATCAGCGTGGCCCGTAGCGCGTCGGTCAAGGTGTCCGCGAGGCGCTCGCGGAGGATGCCGTGCCGGGTGAGCATGGCGTACGGCGCCGGGGTCGGGGCCTTGCGGAGCTGCGCGGCCACGTCGTGGTGGCAACACGGAGCGGCCAGCACGAGCGAGGCCTCCCACTCGACTGCGCGGGCCAGCGCCTCGTCGGTCGCGGTGTCGCAGGCGTGCAGGGCCAGTACGACCTCCGGCGCCGGGTCGAGGCTGACACCGCCGATGCTGCCGACCACGAACGTCGCGTCGAGGCCGAGCTCCCCGGCCAGCTTCTCGTTGTGCTCCCGGGACTGCTCCTTGACGTCGACGCCGACCAGGTGGACCGGCAGGCCGCGGACGCCCGCGAGGTAGCGCTCGGCCGCGAAGGTCAGGTAGGCGTTGCCGCAGCCGAGGTCCGCGACGCGGAGCGGCGCGTCGGCGGTCGGCCGCCGCAGCTGGCCCTTGTCGATCGCCTCGGTCACCGCGGTGTCGAGCAGCCGCAGGAACTCCTCGACCTGGCGGTACTTGTCGCGGCGGCTTGGCTTCAGCCGACCGTCGGCGTCCGCGAGCCCCAGGGCGCGGAACAGTGGGTCGTCCTCCGCAAGCAGTCGATCCTTGTCCCGGTCGTGGCCGCGATCGGGCTCGGTCGACGCGGTCCGCGCGCTCGTGTGCACCAGCGCGTCGCCCTTGCGGGTCACCCGCAGCTGCACGGTCTCGCTCGTCGTCTCGAGGTGCCAGTTGCCGAACGGCTCGTCCAGCAGGTCGTCGACGGCGTCCCGGGCGCCGTCGCCGACGAGGTGGTTCGACGTGTACGCCTGGGTGTCGTCGTAGGCCGTGAGCTGGAGGTGCCGACCGGCCTTGAGGTCGACGTACCGCAGCTCGACCCGGCGCCACTTCGGCGCGTTCGCCTTCTGCCGACCCGAGGCGACCGCGCGGACCAGCGTGTCCGGGTCGAGCAGCCGGGTCCGGACCTGCGCGAGCGCGCGGAGGAGGTTCTCGGCCATCAGAGCACCGCGGCGAGGACGACGATCAGCAGCAGCCCCACGAGCGCCAGGGAAATCACCAGGCGGCGATAGCGGGGGTTCACTCCACGAGTCTAGGGACGTGGTCACGGGTCGGTCGCGGACCGGTCACGAGTTGCGCGCAGGGCTGGTCCAGCGCCCGGCGAACCGCCACTGTCGGAGCATGGACGACCCCGCGCACGCGTTCGACTTCTGGCTCGGTGAGTGGGAGGTGCACGACCCCGACGGCAAGCACGTCGGGCGCAACTCGATCACCGCACCCTTCGACACCGGCGCGCTGGCCGAGCACTGGCGCGGCGACGGCGGCGTGGTGGGGCACAGCCTCAACTCGTGGGACCCCGAGCGGGGTTGCTGGCACCAGACCTGGATCGACTCGACGGGCGGCATCCTCCTGCTCGACGGCGGCGTCGAGGACGACGCGATGGTGCTGCTCGGCATCGATGCGGACGCACAGCAGAGGATCACGTGGACGGTCGCAGGAGACGGCGTTCGACAGCTGTGGGAGACGTCCAAGGACGACGGCGAGACGTGGACCGCCGCGTTCGACGGCCGCTACACCAAGGCCTGAGCCAGCAGCTCGGCCAGGTGCAGGGTCGGTACGCCGGCCAGGTCGTCGAGCTGGACCCGGCAGGACATGCCGTCGGCGAGGACGACCGCCCCGGGCTGCGCCCGTACGGCGGGCAGCAGGTGGGTCTCGGCCACCGCGACCGAGACCTCGTAGTGCCCCTTCTCCATGCCGAAGTTGCCGGCCAGGCCGCAGCAGCCCGCGACCCGGGTGACGGTCGCGCCGGCGCGCTCGAGCAGCCGCTGGTCGGCGGTCCAGCCGAGCACGGCGTGGTGATGGCAGTGCGGCTGGGCGACCACCTCGACCCCGGTGAGGTCCGGGACCGGCAGGTCGCGGTCGGTGATCAGCTCGGCGAGGCTCAGCACCTCCACCGTGGCGCCGGCCAGCTCGGCGGCGTCACTGCGCAGCGTGGCCAGGCACGACGGCTCCAGCCCGATCACGGGCACCCCGGACTCGACGTACGGCGTGAGCGTGGCCACCGTCCGCTCCAGGAGCGTGCGGGCGCGGTCGAGCTGCCCGGTCGAGATCAGGGTCAGGCCGCAGCAGGCGTCGTCGGGGATCACCCGGGCGGTGAGGCCGACCGACTCGAGGTAGCGGATCGCGGCGTGCCCGTTGCCCGGGAAGAAGTGGTCCGTGAACGAGTCCGCCCAGATCCACACGTCCGGCGCTCTGCCGTCGAGTGGGCCGGTGGGCGCCGACTTCCGCATCGTCCGGCGCGCGAACGCCGGGATCGACCGTCGCTGGTCGATGCCGGCCGTCGCCCGGGCCAGCCGGGCGACCGGGCCGAGCCGCATCATGCGGTTGGCCAGCGGCGCGAACGGAGCGGCGCGGTCGGCCCAGTCCGGCAGCCTGCCGAGGAGCCGGTGGCTGCGCGGACGGCGTACGCCCTGCACGTCGTGCTTCTGGTACAGCGCCTCGGCCTTGTACGTCGCCATGTCCACGCCGGTCGGGCAGTCGGAGGCGCAGCCCTTGCAGGCGAGACAGAGGTCGAGCGCCTCGGCGACGGCCGGGTCCGCGAAGCCCTGCACCAGCGAGCCGTCGATCGCCTCCTGGAGCACCCGGGAGCGCCCGCGGGTGGAGTCCTTCTCGTCACGGGTGGCGAGGTACGACGGGCACATGACGCCGTTCGTCGCGGGCGCGACGCACTTGCCGACCCCGGTGCAGCGGTGCACGGCGTTGCCGAGCTGGCCGCCGTCGTGCGGCAGCCGCAGCACCGACGTCACCGGGAGCCGGGACCGGGTCGGCCGCAGGTCGGCGTCGAGGGGCGCGGGGTGCACGAGGTTGCCGGGGTTGAGCAGGTTGCGCGGATCGCAGATCTCCTTGACCGCTGCGAACAGCCGGAGCGACTCCGCGTCGTACATCAGCGGGAGCAGCTCCGAGCGGGCCCGGCCGTCGCCGTGCTCCCCGGACAGAGAGCCTCCGTGGTCACGGAGCCGGAGCGCGCAGGCGGTGAGGAAGTCACGGAAGGGCTTCGCCGACCCGGGTCTGCCGGGCACGAACGGGAAGTCGATCCGCACGTGCACGCAGCCGTCGCCGAAGTGGCCGTACGGTACGCCGTCCAGCCCGTGCTCGCGCAGCAGCTCGTCGAAGTCGCGCAGCCAGGCGCCGAGTCGTTCCGGCGGGACCGCGGTGTCCTCCCACCCGGAGTACGCCGGTGTCTTCAGGCTGCGGGCGGCGAGGCCCGCGCCGTCCTCGCGGATCCGCCACAGCGCGGCGGCCTCGGCCGGATCGATGACCTGGCGGTCGCCGAGGGCGCCGGCTTCCGCGACGAGCCGGCTCACGAGACCCGGCGCCTCCGGACCCACCAGCTCGACGAAGAGCCAGCCGGCCCCGCCGGGCAGCTCGGGGACCGCGCCGCCGCGGGCCTTCACCAGGTCGACGATCCGGGCGTCCAGTCCCTCGCAGGCCACCATCGCGTCGCCGGCCGCGGCCAGCAGTGCGGGTACGGCGTCGGCGGCCTCGACCATCGACGGGTAGCCGAGGACGACGAGGAGCCGCTCGGCCTCGTCCTCGACCAGCCGCACGGTGGCCTCGCGGACCACGGCCAGCGTGCCCTCGGAGCCGACCAGGAACCGGTCCACGCTGCGCTCGTTCTCCGGAAGCAGGTGCTCGAGCGAGTAGCCGCTGACCTGCCGCGAGAACCGGCCGAACGCGGTGCGCACCTGGGCCAGGTGCTGGTCGACCAGCGCTCCGAGCCGGCCTCCTACGTCCTCTGCTCCCGGGCCCCACAAGGCGTCCAGCCCCACGACGTTGTCGGAGGTGCGGCCGTAGCCGAGCGCGCGCGAGCCGCAGGCGTTGTTGCCGATCATCCCGCCGATCGTGCAACGAGTGTGTGTCGACGGGTCGGGCCCGAAGCGGAGGCCGTACGGCGCTGCCGCACGCTGCAGGTCGGCGTGGACGACGCCGGGCTGGACGACGGCGGTGCGCGCAGCCGGGTCGATCGAGACCACGCGGTTGAGGTGCTTCAGGGTGTCGACGACGATGCCGGGGCCGACGGCGTTGCCGGCGATCGACGTACCGGCTCCGCGCATGGTGATCGGTACGCCGGTCGCCTCGGCGACGTCGCGGATCGCGTCCAGCTCGTCGGGAGCGCGCGGCCGGACGACCACCTGCGGGACGACCCGGTAGAGGGAGGCGTCCGACGAGTAGAGCGCCCGGGTGAGGACGGAGTCGTCGACGTCGGAGACCCCTCGCTTCCGCAGCTCGGCAACGAGATCTGCCGGGGCTGCGGTCACCTCACCAGTGTTCCATCGAGGCGACGAACACCTCGGCCAGGTCCTCGTCCGTGGGCGCCTTGGGTGACGTGGCCAGCAGGCGCTGCTGCTGCGTAGCGCCGGCGACGAGGTCGTCGACGTCCGCGGCGCCGTAGCCCACCTCGGCCAGGCCGTTCGGGATGCCGATGTCGCGCATCAACGCGGTGACGACGCCCGACAGGAGCTCCGGGCCGTCGCCGCTCGCGTCGGGGTCGAGGATCCGGGCCGCGCGCAGGTGTCGCTCGGGCGCGGCGTCGAAGGTGAACCGGAACGCCGCCGGCGCGGTCAGCGAGACCGCCATGCCGTGAGGAACGATCGGCTCACCCTCGGGGTAGCCGTCGGGCACGTAGTCGCGGACCCGGCCCGCGATCGGGTAGGCGTTGGCGTGCGGGATGTGCACCCCGGCGTTGCCGAAGCCCAGCCCGGCGAAGGTCGCGGCCAGCGCCATCTGCTCGCGGGCCTCGGAGTCGTCGCCGTTCGCCACGGCTGTCCGGAAGGCGCCGGCCAGCAGGCTCATCGCCTTCTCCGACCACATGTCCGCGATCGGGTTGGCGCCGCAGTAGGGCACCCGGTCCTCGGGCTCCTTGGCGTCGAAGTCGGCGTACCAGCGCGCGGTGTAGCTCTCCAGCGCGTGGCAGAGGATGTCCATCCCCGACGCGGCGGTGACCATCGTCGGCTGGGTCACGGTGAGCCGAGGGTCGACGATCGCCAGCTTCGGACGGAGGGCGACGTGGCTGATCCCGGTCTTCACCTTGAGCGCCAGCACGTCGAGCACGCAGATCGTGGTGCTCTCGCTGCCGGTGCCCGTCGTGGTCGGGATGGCGACCAGGGGCAGCAGCGGGACCTCGGGTGGGAGTGCCTTGCCGACCGGCGCGTTGATGTAGTCCATGAGCTCGCCGGGGTTGGTGAGCAGCAGGTTGACCGCCTTCGCGGTGTCGATCGACGAGCCGCCGCCGACCGCGACAACGGCGTCGAACCGGCGACCCGTCGACTCCGCGTCGCGGGCGAAGGCGATGGCGTCGTCCATCGACTCGTCGGTCGGCTCGACCCTGGCCCGGTCGAAGATGACGGTCTCGATGCCGTGCTGCCAGATCTGCTCGGCGATCCGCGTCGGGTGGCCGGTCTCCATCACACCCGGATCGGTGACGAGGAGGACCCGGCGGGCACCGAAGGTCGCGAGGTCGTGGCCCACCTCGGCCGACGCGCCGGCACCGAACTTGAGCGCCGGCGCGGCGTACGTGAAGACCGTCTCGCTCACGCTTGAAACCTACGCTCGCGCGCTGCGAGCGCCGACCGGACCACGCCACGGATTCGGTAGGGCTCGTCACCGAGCGTCGACACCGGCACCCACGCGGCGGTGTCGGTGGTGCCGTCGACCTCCTGGACGGCCGGTTCGCCCGCGGAGACAGTCGCGTCGAAGACCAGCTGCAGCGCGTGGAAGTCCTCGCGGCGACCCGATGGCGCGGTCCCCTCGAAGTGGGTCGAGCCGACGTCGAGCACCTCACCCGGGGTGCACTCGAGGCTCGTCTCCTCCCGGACCTCGCGGACCAGCGCGTCGCGCGCCTCCTCACCGTGGTCGATGCCTCCGCCGGGGAGCGTCCACCAGCCCGGGTGGGGCCCGCGTGAGGAGTTGCGGGTGAGCAGGACCTCCTGGCCGGCGGCACCGTCCCGCACGACCAGGGCGTACGCCGCCACCCGCTGCAGCTGGAAGGGCCGGTGCTCGGCCAGCACCTCGGTCACCAGGCTCACCACCGGCACGGAGCCGTCGAGCACGGCGTCCACCGGCTTCCACGCGGCGTCCATCGTCGAGCCGTCGACCTCGACCACGTGCGGCTCCGGGCTGTCGAGCGGCACCCAGCCGTCGTAGACGATCCGCAACGCGTGCGCGTCCGCGCGCCGGCCCTGCCGCCAGGTGTTGCGCTGGTGGTAGGAGTAGACGTGCGCGGTCTCGTCGATGACCACGTGCAGACCGGTCTCCTCGTGCACCTCGCGGACCACCGCGTCGCGCGGGTCCTCACCGTGCTCGAGCCCCCCGCCCGGGAGCGTCCACAGCTCCTTGCTGGTCAGCCGCTTGGCCAGTCGGCTGAGCAGGATGTGGTCGTCGCGCAGGATGACGGCGTACGCCGCCACCCGCTGCACCCTCCGCACCTGCCGTCGCTCAGCCACCACCCCAACCTAAGCCGTAGCCCCTCCCCAACCGCGGCCCCTACGCTCGTCCGGAGGGGTGGTGCGGTTGGCCGAGGTCCTGGTCGGATGACCCGGACCCCACTCGGGAGCCACGGCCGCTCGGGGCATGCCGTCGAGCGCGAACGACGCAGACCTCTCGACGGCATCGCCGCCGAGGTGCGCCGGGTACCACGGTGCCCACTCCCCCGGCCGCGGCCGGTGCTCGGGGAGCCGCTGGAGCTCCTCGAGGCCGGCCTGCAGCCGGCGGCCCAGCTCCAGCGTGGTCGCGCGCAGGTCGGCGTCCGGCGGCACCCGCATCGGCGCCCCGAACCGGACGTCGACCAGCCTGCCCCTGGTGAGCTGCGGCCTGGGGAACGGCGCGTCCAGGGCCCGCCTCTGGCCCCACAGTCGCTGGCCGCCCCAGACGTGCACCGGCACCAGCGCGGCGCCGGTCTCCCGCGCGAGCGCGACGGCGCCGGGCATCAGCGCGCGGACGACGTACGCCGCGGAGATGCCCCCCTCGGGGAAGACGCAGACGATCTCGCCGTCGCCGAGCAGCCGCCGGGCCTTGAGGTAGGCGGCCGCCGGCGCCGCCCGGTCGACCGGGATGTGCCGCATCCGGTCCATCGCCCACCCGACCCGGGTGTCCCAGATGTCGTGGCGGCACATGAACCGCACCAGCCGGTCGTTGCCGCCGTGCTGGCGCAGCAGGGCGGCCTGGACGAAGACGAAGTCGGGGAACGACACGTGGTTGCTGGCCAGCACCACGGGCCCGGAGACCGGCACGTGCTGCTGGCCGTCCGCTCGGACCGTCAGCGCGAGCGCCCGCAGCAGCCGCCGCCCGCCACCGATCACGCCGCGGTAGAAACGGTCGCCGCTCACGCTCAGGCGAACGGCGGGCGCGCGTCGCGGGCGATCGACCGGCGACCCGCCCAGCGCCACACCCGGGCGGCCCGGTCGCGGTCCTCGTCGGTGACCAGGTTGCCCATCCACCGCAGGGCCAGGGTCATCAGCCAGTCGGACCGCATTCCGGCCGGGCCGAGCGTCTTGAGCAGCCCCGGCACGGTCACGAGTCCGGCCAGGCGGCGGGCGATGGAGAAGGACTCGCCGTAGTGCTCGCTCAGCAGCGCCGGCCAGGCGGTGCCGAGGTCGGCGCCGTCCGCCATCAGGTCGGCGACGAGTCGCCCGGTCTCGAGTCCGTAGTCGATGCCCTCGCCGTTGAGCGGGTTCACGCAGGCGGCCGCGTCGCCGATCAGTGCCCAGTTGGGACCTGCCACGTTGCTCACCGCGCCGCCCATCGGCAGCAGCGCGGACGTCGGCATCCGGAGCTCGCCGGCGAGCTCGAACTCCTCGCGGCGCAGCTCGGCGTACTGCGACATCAGCGGCTTGACCGCGAGGTCGGCGGGCCGCTTGCTGGTCGCGAGCGTGCCGACTCCGATGTTCACCTCGCCCGTGCCCAGCGGGAAGATCCAGCCGTAGCCGGACAGCACCTTCCCGGCCTCGTCGCGGAGCTCGAGGTGGGAGCTGATCCAGGGATCGTCGCTCTGGCCGCTCGCGACGTACGACCGGCCCGCGACGCCATAGACCGTGTCGCGGTGCCACTCCCGCCCGAGCACCTTGCCCAGCGGAGAGCGGACGCCGTCGGCCACCACGAGGTGCCGGCAGCTGATCTCGCGTGGTCCGTCGTCGGTCTTGAACACCACGCCGGCCACCCGGTCACCCTCGCGGCGTACGTCGACCGCGCGGGCGCCGTCGATCGCGGTCGCTCCGGCCTTGATGGCCGTGGTCCGGAGGTGGTCGTCGAGCTCGGTGCGAGCCACCGCGGACCCCCAGTCGGGGAGGGTGCCGCCCGGCCAGGGCAGCAGGAGCGTCTGTCCGAACCCGTGCGCGCGCAACCCCTGGTTGACCGTGTGGGCACGCAACCAGTCGTCCAGGCCGAGCCGCTGCAGCTCGCCGACGGCGCGTGGGGTCAGTCCGTCACCGCAGGTCTTGTCGCGCGGGAAGACCGCCGCGTCGGCCAGCACCACCTCGGCGCCGCCACGCGCCGCCCAAGCGGCCGCGGCCGACCCTGCGGGACCGGCGCCGACCACGAGGACGTCGGCGTGCAGGGGCGGGCTGGTCACTCCTTCATTGTCTCAGGGGACCGGGCACCGGGGTGAATCCGGTCAGGCTCCCTGGGAGCCCAAGGGCGGGAACTTCTCCTCGGCGTCGTCGTACCCATCCGAGTCCTTGAACATCCCCTTCTCGACGTCGAAGTCGCGCTGAGTGTTGTCGACCTCGACGTCATCGGGTCGGTTGTCGGGGTCGAGGCGGCGCTGCCGCTCGTCCTCGATCTGCTCATCGTCGGCGGGGTCGGCGCCCGGCTGGCGGGTGCCGCCGGAGGCAGGCTCCCCGTCCCCGTCCTCCGAAGGCTCGTCGGCGGCGTGCTCGCCGCCCTCACCGGCCGCCGGCGGCGGGTCGCTGTGGGGGTCGTCATCAGGAGCAGCGTGCTTCCCCGGTGTCTCGGGCTGCGACTCAGTCATGTGACACGTGTACCCGAACGTGCGCCGCGGGTCACTCACCCTTCCTGCGACGTGGATCGACGGGCTGCCGCCGGTCCGTCCCGGTCCCGAGCGTGGGGTGCCCACCCCGGATGTGGAGGTCCCAGCTGTCGGCGTGCAGCACCCACAGCCGAAGGTCCGCGTCGCCGGTCAGCTCCTCGGCCGAGAAGGCGCGCGCGCCCCGGCCCGGCTCGAACGCGTGCGGCAGGTGCTGCTCGAGCTCCTCCGCCGGGACCTCGCGCGCGCTGCCAGTCACATAGACGGCTCCGGTGTCGGGGCCGGGCGACACCGTCGAGTCGAAGACCACCCCGCTGAGCCGATTGTCCCGCGCCAGGTTGTTCGAGTGGTGGCTCGTCGGGTTGGAGACCCAGTAGAAGTCCTCGTAGCCGTGCGAGACGAAGTAGACCGGCGAGGTCCGGGTCCGCCCGTCCTCGTCGATCGTGCCGAGGACGATGAACCGGATCCGGTCCAGGATGTCGCGGGCCTGCTGATCCAGGTCAGGAGCGGCGGCGTCTTCACTCATGTGGAGGTGGACCGCCGCCGCTGCCCGGACTCATCGACAGGCCCAGCGACGGGCCCAGCGACGGTCTAGCGATAGGCCTTGTGCGTCAGCAGGTGGATCTTGGGGTTGGAGCATCCGGTGGTCGGGTGCGCGATGAAGATCGCGCGGGTCTCGTCCGGCACATAGACCCGGAAGCCGTCCACCTTGGCCGGCCGGCACTGCTTGTTCGAGAACGGCCCGGTCGAGGTCTCGACGATCGCGCTGCGCACCTTGTCGCCGGGCTCCAGCACGGTCCTCGGCGTCGGACCCGGGGTGCGGTCGGCCGGCGCGCCGACCTGGGTGCCGTTGCCGCCACCGACGTACGAGAGTCCGCCGTACCCCTTCACGAAGCAGATCTCGTCGGACGTGTTCGTGAGGACGATCCGCCCGAAGTAGTGGCTCGTCGCGGCGTCACCACCCTTGTACTTCGCGCTCAGGTTCGCCTTGGTGCACTCCGCCGTGGCCGAGCGGGGCGCCTCGCCCTGCGCGACGGCCGCGGTCCCGTCCGGCGCCATCATCATCACGCCCCCCATCAAGGTCCCGGCGACCACGGTCGCCACCCCGCTCCAGAAGGGCACCCTCATCCAGCGCTCCATCGTTCACTCCTCTGTGGACTAGCGTTCGTCCGTCATCAAGTGTGACCCTCCACAGGGCCCCTCAGTTGTGGGCCGGGCTGAGTTTCGGCTGAGAATCCCCCAGCGGGTCGGGCTCTTGACTTCAGGTCGGCCTGAACTGGCACGCTCGGTGCATGCACTCAGAGGAAGAGGCCGAGGCCCTGTTCGAGCCGCGCGGCTGGGAAGAGCGGTACGCCGGCGCCGGGCAGGTCTGGAGCGGGAACCCGAACGCACAGCTGGTCGCCGAAGCGTCGAGGCTCGCTCCGGGCACCGCGCTCGACGTCGGCTGCGGCGAGGGCGGTGACGTGATCTGGTTGGCGCAGCAGGGCTGGCAGGTGACGGGCGCCGACTTCTCGGCCAACGGGCTGGCCCGGGCCGCTCGCCACGCCGAGGAGGCCGGTCTCGCCGAACGCACCGACTGGTGGCAGGTCGACGCCCGCACCTTCGACGCCGGCGGCCGCACCTGGGACCTCGTCACCACGCACTTCCTGCACCCGCAGGAGGGCGAGATGGCGGACATCGTGCGTCGGCTCGCCACCGCCGTCGCGCCTGGCGGCCATCTCCTGGTCGTGGCCCACGCGCCGTCGGAGCACATGTTTGCCAACCACCCGGAGAAGCAGCGCAAGGCGATGTTCCTGGCCGCTGAGCTCGTACCCGCCCTCCCGGAGGGCTTCGAGGCGGTCGTCGTCGAGCAGCGCCCGCGCACGGTCACCCGCGAGGGCCGCACCTTCGAGATCGACGACTCGACCCTCCTGGCTCGCCGTCGCTCCGCTGGTTGAGGAAGGCGCGCTAGCGCCCACGCTGGTTGAGGAAGGCGCGCTAGCGCCTGTCTCGAAACCAAGCAAGCCGGGGCTGGGACCCGACCTCGGTCAGGTTCCAGCCCCGGCTGTGGTGGCTTCGGCGCGTCACACGGCCCGCGCTGGCGCGCGGTCCGTGTCGACGCTCCTCAACCTTTGCGCCTGTGTCTTGGTCCGAGCAAGCTCGGCCCAAGGGCGCTAGTTCTGGTAGGACCCGAAGTCGAAGTCCTCCAGGGCGACTGCCTGCCCGCCAGCACCGGCGAACTCGTAGTCGTAGGAGTCGTAACCCGTGACGGAGTACGCCGCGGCGCGGGCCTCCTCGGTGGGCTCCACCCGGATGTTGCGGTACCGCTCGAGGCCGGTACCCGCCGGGATCAGCTTGCCGATGATGACGTTCTCCTTCAGACCGCGCAGCGCGTCGGACCGTCCGTGGATCGCCGCGTCGGTGAGGACGCGGGTGGTCTCCTGGAAGGAGGCCGCGGACAGCCACGACTCGGTCGCGAGCGAGGCCTTGGTGATGCCCATGAGCTCCGGACGCCCCGAGGCCGGCTTGCCGCCCTCGGAGACCACACGCCGGTTCTCCTCCTCGAACCGCACGCGGTCCACGAGGTCGGAGGGCAGCAGGTGGGTGTCACCCGACTCGAGCACCGTGATCCGGCGCAGCATCTGCCGCACGATGATCTCGATGTGCTTGTCGTGGATCGCCACGCCCTGCGAGCGGTAGACGGCCTGGACCTCGTCGACCAGGTGCTGCTGGGTCTTGCGGACACCGAGGATGCGCAGGACCTCCTTGGGGTCCGGCGTACCGACGACCAGCTGGTCGCCGACCTCGATCGAGTCGCCGTCGGCGACCCGGAGGCGCGAGCGCCGGCTGACGGGGTACTCCTGCACGTCGGAGCCGTCGTCGGGAGTGATCTTGACGACGCGCGCCTTGTCGGTCTCCTCGATCTCGACCCGGCCGGCCACCTCGCTGATCGGCGAGACGCCCTTGGGCGAGCGGGCCTCGAAGAGCTCCACCACGCGGGGCAGACCCTGCGTGATGTCGTCCGCCGAGGCGACGCCACCGGTGTGGAAGGTACGCATCGTCAGCTGGGTGCCGGGCTCACCGATCGACTGGGCCGCGATGATGCCGACGGCCTCTCCGATGTCGACCAGCTTGCCGGTGGCCAGCGAACGGCCGTAGCACTTGGCGCAGGTACCGGTCTTGGCGTCGCAGGTCAGCACGGAGCGGACCGACAGCTCCTCGACACCGGCGGCCACGAGCTCGCCGATCTTGACGTCGCCGAGGTCCTCACCCGCTGTCGGCCAGCACGTCGCCGGTCTCGGGGTGGGTGATCTCGACGGCTGCGGACCGGGCGTACGCCGCGGTCTCGGCGTTGTCGTCCTTGCGGACGGTGCCGTCCTCCCGCTTGACCCCGATCCGCTTGACCAGGCCCCGCTCGGTGCCGCAGTCGTCCTCGCGGATGATGACGTCCTGGGAGACGTCCACGAGGCGACGCGTCAGGTAGCCGGAGTCCGCCGTACGGAGCGCGGTGTCGGCCAGACCCTTGCGGGCACCGTGGGTCGCGATGAAGTACTCCAGCACCGTGAGGCCCTCACGGAAGTTGGACTTGATCGGGCGCGGGATGATCTCGCCCTTCGGGTTCGCCACGAGGCCACGCATGGCGGCCACCTGACGGATCTGGTTCATGTTTCCGGAGGCACCGGAGTCGACCATCATGAAGATGGGGTTCGACCGGTCGAAGTTCGCCTCCATCGCGTCACCGACCTTGCTGGACGCGTCGGTCCAGATCTCGATGAGCTCCTGACGGCGCTCGTCGTCGGTGATCAGGCCGCGCTCGAACTGCTTCTGGATGTTGGCGGCCTGCTTCTCGAAGCTCGACAGGATCTCGGCCTTGTTGGCCGGCGTGACGACGTCCTCGATGGAGACCGTGACACCGCACCGGGTGGCCCAGTGGAAGCCGGTGTCCTTGAGGGCGTCGAGCGACGCCGCGACCTCGACCTTGGTGTAGCGCTCGGCCAGGTCGTTGACGATCGCGCCCAGCGCCTTCTTGCCCACTTCGTAGTTCACGTAGGGGTAGTCGGAGGGCAGGGTGTCGTTGAAGATCGAGCGGCCCAGCGTGGTCTCGAGGATGAGCGACTGACCGTCCTCCCAGTCCTCGCCGCCCTCGCCCAGCGGCGGGACGACGTCGGAGAGCTTGATCTTCACCTTGCTCTGCAGCGAGATCTCGCCCTTGTCGAAGGCCATGATCGCCTCGGCCGGCGACGAGAACGCGCGGCCCTCGCCGAGCTCACCCTCGCGGTCGGTCGTCAGCCAGAACAGGCCGATGATCATGTCCTGGGAGGGCATGGTCACCGGACGGCCGTCGGACGGCTTGAGGATGTTGTTGGTCGACAGCATCAGGATCCGGGCCTCGGCCTGCGCCTCCGCGGAGAGCGGCAGGTGCACGGCCATCTGGTCACCGTCGAAGTCGGCGTTGAACGCGCCGCAGACGAGCGGGTGGATCTGGATGGCCTTGCCCTCGATCAGCTGCGGCTCGAAGGCCTGGATGCCGAGGCGGTGCAGCGTCGGTGCGCGGTTGAGCAGCACCGGGTGCTCCATGATGACCTCTTCGAGCACGTCCCAGACCATCGCGTAGCGCGAGAGACCGGAGGTCGCCCGCTCCACCATCCGCTTGGCGGACTTGATGTTCTGGGCGTGGGAGAGGTCGACCAGCCGCTTCATGACGAAGGGCTTGAACAGCTC
>CAVWYA010000003.1:0-122227 GCA_963759065.1 uncultured Actinomycetota bacterium
GACGGCGTCGCGCCCACATCCGCAGCGGCGTCGGCGTTGTAGGTCGCGTCGTCGAGCACGCCAGTGAGGTCGTCGACCAGGCGGGCCGGGTTGGCGGCGGTGTAGGCACCGTTCTGCCGGTGTTGGTCCAGTGTCACCGTGTAGGTGATCGTTGTCGCCGGGCTTGGAGCTCGCCGTCGCGTTGGAGCTCTTGGCGACTGCCAACGAGGGAACCTGGGGGTGGTGACCGGGTGGTCCTCGACCTCGCCGCCCTCCACCTGGCCCGATGGGCAACGGGTTCGTCACGATGCCGGGGTAGATGCGGAAGCGCGCGTAGGTCGACTGCGTCGTCGTGACGATACCGGCGAAGGTCAGCGTCACGGTGCCGCCGGTGGTCCCTGGCGCCACCGTGCCGACCGCCCGCTCGTTGGCGTCGAAGGTCCCTGACTTGTCGAGGTCGACCCAGCCGGCCAGCGTGGCGGGGCCGGCGGTGGCGTTGGTGACGGTCACGGGGACGCTCGGTGCCGCACCCGTGGTGACGCGATCGGTCCGACACCGTCCTCGTCGTCGGTGCCCGTCGTGTCGTCACCGGTGGCGCCGGCGCAGGGGGCTGGCGCGTCCTCGACGTCGACCGTGGCGCCCAGACAAGTGCGGGGCCAGCGGCGTCCGGCCGGTGGCTGGGCTGCTCGCCGCCGAAATCGGTGCCGTAGCTCGAGGGGGCGTCGCCGAAGTCGTCGCAGGCCTGGCCGGAGTTGTCGATCTGCGTCCGGTCGGTCCCGTTCCGGCCCTCGATCGAGATGGTGAACCGCTCGACGCTGCCGAGAGCCGCCAGGAACTCGGCCTGGGTGGGCGCCGGAGACGTGGTGAGCGGTCCGGTCGTGACACTCCATCCGGTGAGCCACTTGGTCGCGTCGAGGGGCACCCTTACCCGGTTCCAGGCCTTCGAGTTGATGATCTGGGGCCGGAAGCTGAACCAGTACACCTGGCCGTTCGTGCCCACGACGCCCAGATAGACGTTGAAGCCAATGCCGGTGTTGTTCTTGTAGTCGAACGAGATCGTCTTGCTGACGTAGGACGTGTAGTCGGTCGCGTGGCCGCTCGCAACCAGCGGCGGCGTCCAGACCTCGGTGAAGTTGCTGTCGAGGTCGTCCGAGATCAGCCCGCCGCCCGGGTTGCCGGCGGTCGCGGCCCAGCCCACGGGGGCCGGCGCCAGCACGACCGTCTTCCCGTCGGCACCCGTGACCGTGGCGACACGCCATCCGTCGTTGCCGCCGTCGAAGGTGAAGGAGTTGGCGCAGCTGCCAAGGATCGGGGGCCCTGGATGAAGGTGACCGGTAGTCCTTGACCTCGCCGGCCGTTGCGGCGACCCGTCGGGAGTGGGTCGGCCACCGTGCCCGGGAACAGCCGGAAGCGGGCATAGCTGTTCCCCGAGGCCGTGGGCTGGGAAGATCAGCGGGTACGTCGCCGTGCCCGAAGCGGCCGGACGGCGATGGTCTGGCCCTCGCCCGCCTCGAAGGTGCCGTTGTTGTTCAGGTCGACCCAGCCGGCCAGCGTGGCCGCGCCGCCGGTTGTGTTGGTCGCGGAGACGCAACAGTCGTGCCTGCCCGGCGGTCTCGTGGTAGTCGCTCGACAGCGTCCTCGTCGTCGGTGCGGTGGCGTCGTCGCCGCGGCGGCGGCCTTCGGCGGCCGTCGCCGTCGAACTCCGAGGTCGCACCGAGACGGAGGTCGCCCGTGACGCCGGGTGCCGCGGACCGTCCGAGGCCAGGAGCGTCTTGTAGGTGTCGGGGGCGTCGCCGTAGTCGTCGCACGACGCCTCGAAGCGGCAGGTCGTTGTCACCGTCGAGGGGGGGGGCCGAACCCGGAGTCTCTGGGGAAGCCGGGACCAGGATCGGCGTCGAACGTGGTCTGGTTCTGGAACCAGACCTGGAAGCGGCTGCGTCATGTCGTCGTTGCCCCGCTCACCGTGCCGCGGAAGTCGAGCCAGGTCGGGTTGTTCTGGGTGACGACCTGGACCTGGCTGCCCGGCGTGACCGCGTAGCCGGTGAACTTGCTGGGAGGGCTGAGACCTTGCTCGCTCGGAGGCGTCGAAGTCTCGGAACGTCCAGACGCTGCTGAACGGCACAGGGGTGGTGGTGCCGGACCTTAAATCACACAAAGGTGTGTAGCTAAATCGCAGTTGTGGTGCCACGAGGGGTCTCCGAGGAGGCAACCCAGCCCGGCGTTGCCAGCCGCCACGTTCACGACATTGAGCCCGCCGCCCACGGCGGAACAGGATCCATGCGACGGCTTCGCCTCGTGCGGCCACCGAGACCCGGGAAGCCGGTAGTTGTCGGCGTCGATGTTGCCTGACGGACACTTGAACGTCATCGCGTAGTAGGGGTCACTCACCGGGAAGCAGGCGGCGGGGACGATCAAGCGCTCGACGAGCACCCGGTAGTCCTCGACCTCGCCGTCCGGGGCAGCTCCGGTCGGCTCGTGGATCGATGCCGCGTCGGGCTGAAGCGGACCCGCACGTAGGTCCGGATGTCCGGCGGGTTCGTGGCACTGCTGAAGGTCAGGTCGTTGGCGCCCTACGTCACCGGCACGGCATCGGCGACGCGCTCGCCGGCATCCTCGCCGAATTGCCGTCCCCGTTCCAGTCCACCCACGCGCTGGCGAAGCCGGTGGTCGAGGCGTTGACCGTCAGGTGGTTCACCGGAGCGAGGAGCGTGACCGGGTCGGAGCCGGACAGGATCGTGGGGTTCGGGTAGCCGAGAGCGGTGTTGAAGTTGACGCCGTCCTTGTTGTCCGGCGTGCCGGTGGTGTCATCACCGTCGGCTGCGGCGCTCGGGATGCCGTCGCCCTCGTAGTCGACCGTGGCGCCCAGGTGCGGGGCGCCCTTGGCGTGGACCGGTCCGCCCGAGGCGAGCAGGGTGCCATAGCTGTTCGGCGCGTCGCCGTACTCACACACGGGGCCGATGCCCACGTCGTCGAGGGCGAGGTCGTTGCCGCCGCCGCCAGGTGCGTTGTTGACCAGCTCGAGCCGGACCGTGGGCTGGGTGGCGGTGAAGGACAGCGCGTAGCGGGTCCAGATCAGGCTCGCCTGGTTCGGGAGGTTGCCGGTGTCGATCGTCGCCAGCACGGTGCCCGAGACCGGGTCGACGACGCGGAACTTGACGTTGGGCAGTATCGCCGAGCCGGCGCTGTTGGCGTTGGTGATCCAGGCGCTGAAGTCGTACTTGCTGCCGATCTGGAGCCCGGTGAAGGACTTCGAGAAGAACTTGCCCGCGACGAAGTCGGCGTTGACGAGCATGGCCCGTCCGTTGGTGTCGCCGGGTGTGTGGTCCGCGCCCGTGTGCCACCAGGAGCCATACGTCGTGTCGACGCCGGGCACCAGTGCGTAGGAGCCGTCGTTGACCGCGCCAGTGGCCGCGTAGAGGTAGGTCGTCTGGCCAGCCGGCAGCGAGGCCCGGCCGGCGCCCGCGCCGAAGGTCTCGATGAGGGGGTTGCTGCAGTCGTTGGGCAGCACCCCGGCGACCGTGGCCAGCGAGTCCTCGACCTCGCCGTCCGGGGCCGGCCCCTGCGAGCGATCGTCGAAGTTCAGCGTCACTATGTTGTCGGTCAGAGTGGCCGAGGTGAGGCGAAGGCGGACCACGGGCTGGCTGCCATCCACGGCCGGAGGCAGGCCGGTCCAGCTCAGCGTCGCCGAGGTGGCGCCGTTGGGCACGTTGACGGTGGCGGCCTCGGAGGTCTGGTAGGTGCCGTTGCCGTTGGTGTCGACGAACCCGTAGAGGGCCGCCGCAGCACCTGTGGTGTTGACCACCGACACATTCGCCGTCGCGGTGGTCCCGCCAGGTGCGATCGACAGGCTGGTGAGTGCGTCCTCGTCGTCCACGCCGGCCGTGTCGTCACCGTGGGCCGTGGCTGCTGGCACGCCGTCGCGTCGTCGTCCACCAGGGCGCCGAGCATCAGCGAGGAGGTGTGCGCGGCCGCGTCGTAGCCGACGAGGGAGTGGGACGGGCCGTTCTGGGCATGGGTCGTGGTGAACGATGCCGGTGCGTCGCCCCGGTCGAAGGCCTGGACGACGAGCGGCGTCGGGTCGTCGATCGCACCGGTCGACGGGTAGTCCGAGAGGGTCTTGGCAAAACCGCCTGGGAGGCCGGTCAGCTTGCCTGGTTGATCACCGTCGCGCTGGCAGCGGTCGGTGAGACCTTGGCCTGCACGGTGACCACGGCGCGCCCACCGCGGGGGATGCTCAGGCCCGTGAGCGTGAGGGTGTCGTTGAGGCGGTTGGTGTTGCCGAGGGTGTAGTTCCAGTTGATGACGGGCAGCCCGCCTCCCGAGACCGTCACCAACCCGGTGAAGGTGCGGCCGGCGGAGTCGTTGGGCAGCACGTCGAGCACGCCCACGCCGCTGAGCGTGGCGAGGGTCGGGTTGCTGACCGTGTAGGTGTAGGTCACCGTGCCACCCGGCACCACCGTGCCCGGCGAGACGTCCTTGAGCAGGTCGGGCGGGGTGCAGGACGCCGCGTCACCGCCGGCGCTGACGCCGCTGCCCTGGACCACCTTGGCGATCGTGGGCGTGGCTGTGCCGACGCCGTCGATCCGCCAGAGGGTCTGGTCGGTGTTGGACAGGCCGTAGAGCCGGCCGCTGCCGTCCATCCACTGGCCGCCCCAGCTGCTGTTGGCCGCTGCCGGCTGGGGGAAGTCGGTGGAGGTGGTGACGCCGGTCGCCGGGTCGATCTTCACGACCCGGCCCGTGGTCGCGCTGACGGGCACGTAGCCGTAGAGCAGCCCGTCCAGCGGGTTGAAGGCAATGTCGGCCGGGGTCGGGCTCGGCCAGCCGCCGACGACGGCCTTGGTGGACGTGACGGTCTTGGTGCCGACGTCGACGGTGTAGAGCGAGTTCCCGGCGTTGAGGTACATCACGTTGCCGCTCATCGCAGCGAGCGCGCTCCACCCGGAGGCAGGGGTGCCCGTCACCGCGCCGAGCAGCGCGACGGCGCCCGTGGTCGGGTTGATCCGCGCCAGCTGGTTGAACGGCGACGACGCCGTCGCGCGGCGCCAGCCGTAGAGGAAGCCGTCGGCCTGGTTGTAGCCGATGGCGTTGAGGTCGTACGCGATGTCGGCGACGTGGCTGATCGTGGTGCCGTCCGGGCTGACCCGGAACAGGTCGGAGAATTGTTCGCGGCGACGACCGGGTACGCCGACCCGTCGCAGACTGCCGGCGGGACGATCGTGGCCACAGAGTCCTCGACCTCGCCGTCGGGCGCGCCGCCCTGGGAGCGCTCGTCGAGCGTCGCCGTGCCCGCAGTGTCGGTCAGCGTCGCGGTGGTGAGGCGGAGCCGGACTACGGGCGGGGTGGCACCGATCGCGGTGAGCCCGCTCCAAGAGAGGGTCGCGTCGGTGTCGCCGTTCGCGACGACGGCCGCCACTGCTTCGCTCGCCTGGAACGTGCCGTTGCCGTTGGCGTCGATCCACCCGTAGAGGTTGGCCGACTTGCCGGTGCTGTTCGTCACGGGGACGGTGACGGCAGCGGTGGTGGCGCCGGTCGTCAGCTGGACCGTGCCGGCGTCCTCGTCGTCGAGACCGGAGTTGTCGTCGCCGTCGGCACCGGGGGCCGGGACTCCGTTGGGCTCGGTGTCGACGTGCGCGCCGAGCATCAGGGGCGCCGTGTGGTTGACGGCGTCGTAGCCGGGCTCGCCGTGGCTCGCACCGACGGACGTCGTGGTGCCGAAGCTGTCCGGCGCGTCGCCGCGGTCGGCGCAGAGCGGCGTCGGGCTGAGCTGGGCCATGAAGCCGACGCTCGGCGACCCGCTGGCCACCCGCACCACGATGGTGTTGGCGCCGTGCTTGAACCCGTTGGAGAGCACCGTGCGTGCCCGGTTGGCAGCGATGTAGCCGACGTAGAGGTAGGTGTTCGTCGACTGCGGCAGCCCGGTGCCCGGCCCGCTCTGGGGCGTGCCGTTGACCCAGACCTCCTGGACGGAGTTGTCGACGTAGAAGTCCATGGGCAGCGAGAAGCTGCTGAGGTCCACGTTGGGGTCGATGGTGAAGCGGTAGCGGAAGTAGTCGTCGACGTTCGACGCGCCCTGGTTGGTGTTGGCGTAGTGGGAGATCCAGTCGGCGTCGCCGTAGGGGCTCGCGGCCCAAGAGCCGACACGGGCAACGACGTAGGCCGGGATCCAGCTGGTGACACTGGCCGGCCCGGTGGCGTTGCCGATGCCGGACTGCCAGCGGGTGTCGCGGCTGCCGACGGGCAGCGAGCCACCGCTGCCGTTGTAGGCAGTGTTGAAGATGGCCGGGTCGGTGGCGCAGGTGACGACAGGCGCCCCCGGCGCCACGGTGTAGTCCTCGACCTCGCCCCCAGCCGCCGCGCCGGTCGGCAGCGGGTTGGCCACCGCGCCGCTGAAGACCCGGAAGCGGGCAGAGGTTTCGGTGTTGAGCGTTGGGGCCGGGAACGTCAGGCTGTAGGTGGCTGTGCCGCTGCCGGCCGGCACCGTGGCGGTCACGCGCTCCGCCGCGTCGAACACGCCGTTGGCGTTGCCGTCGATCCAACCCGCGAGCGTCGCAGGCGTCGTCGAGCTGTTGGTGATGGTCACCTGCACGGGCGTCATGGCACCGTTGCTCTGGGTGATGGCGGCTGGGACGCCGTCCTCGTCGGCGGTGCCGGCGGTGTCGTCACCGTCGGCGCTCGCGGTCGGGACGCCGTTGAGCTCGTCGTCGACGTGGGTGCCCAGCATCAGCGACGAGGTGTGCGCCGATCCGTCGTAGCCCGCGAGGCTGTGCCGCGGGCCGTCGGCGGCGACCAGCGTGCCGTAGGACGCAGGAGCGTCGCCGTAGTCCAGGAAGTTGGGCGCGGGGCAGCCGGTCACGAACTCGGGCAGCCCGAAGGTGGTGGTGGCCGGCGCGATGGAGATGCCCGCCGTGACCAGGCCGGCACCGGCCGGGTCGTCGGGAGTCTTGAGCACCGTCAGGCTGCTGATGGAGTCGTCGTTCACCCAGATCATGCGGCCGTCAGGCGAACGACGGACCTGCCCGCCCGACCCGCTGCCGTCGATCACGAGCTCGGGGTGCGCCTCGAGCTGGGCCTGCGTGGTGTAGGACGCGATGTCCCACCGGAGCAGCTGGCCGCCGTCGATGTACGACACGTAGACGTACTTGCCGGACGGCGAGAAGTCCGCGCCGTAGGCACGGTTGCCGGTCCCGCCGCCGGTCCACATCACCCGGGGGTACATGCGGCCGGTGGCGCCGTCGAAGTCGAGGAGCCACATCCGGTCCACGGCGACGTCGCCGCTCATCAGCAGCAGCTGTGACCCGTCCGGGCTGACCTGGATGCGGTGGTAGCCAGCGGTCCCTGCCAACACGTTCGGCAGCGGCGTGACGACGGGCGTACCGGTGACGGGGCCGTTGCCGTCGAAGGCGTAGGCCAGGACGTTGCCGGTGCCAGCCGTCGAGGTGATCACCCAGTAGCCGGTGCCGTCGGCGTTCGGAACGGCCTGGATGTCCTCGAACGCCGTCGCCGCGCCGAGGTTGAGGTTCTTGCGGCCCGTGACCACGCCGCCGAGGCCGCCGTCCAGCGACATGTCCACCTCGCTGTAGCGGAGCTGGCCTGCCGTGTGGTTGGAGCTGGTGGTGACCACGAAGTAGAACCCAGGGCGCCCCGGCGCCGGGAAGGCCGACACCGTCTGGGTGGCGGAGAAACTGCCCGTCAGGCCGGTCCCGTTGAGCATCGGCTGGCCGTTGCGGTTGTAGATCGTGTCGGCGTTCGACCAGAACTGGAGGTTGCCCGAGGTGTCGGTGACGACCGTCGACCCCTCCGGCGTCGTGCCGACTCCGGTGACCTTCTGCGGCGTGTCGAAGGAGGGGCCGAAGTCGAGGGCGGCTGCGTTTCCGAAGAACCAGTAGCGCTGCGTGGCACGCACCTGCGTCGCCGTGCAGCTGGTCAGTGGCGGGGTCACCTGGACAGGGTGGTCCTCGACCTCGCCGTCAGGTGCCCCACCCTGCGACCGCTCGTCGAGAGCGCCCGTTGTCGCGTTGTCGACGAGGGTGGCGGACGTCAGTCGCAGCCTGAGCACGGGCTTCGTCGCCGAGCCGGCGGCCGGCAGACCGGTCCAGCTGAGCGTGGCGCTCGGGGCGCCGGCCGGGACGTTGGCCGTCGTCGCCTCGCTGGCCTGGAAGGTCCCGTTGCCGTTGGTGTCGATCCAGCCGTAGAGCGTCGCGGCCGAGCCGGTCGAGTTCACCACGGAAAGGTTGGCGGTCGCGGCGGTCGCTCCCGGAGCGATGGTCAGCTTGGTGAGCCCGTCCTCGTCGTCGGTGCCGGCGGTGTCGTCGCCGTCAGCCACCGCTGACGGGACGCCGTCGAGCTCGGTGTCGACCTGGGCACCGATCATCAGGCTCGAGCTGTGGTTGGTGGCGTCGTAGTCGGAGATACTGTGCCGGGGCCCGTTGGTGGCCAGCGTGGTCCCGAACGTCGCCGGGGCGTCACCGCCGTCGAAGGTCTTCGCGCGGTTGGTCACGGTGCAGACCACCTGGTCACCGACACCGGCCGGCACGCTGATCGAGGTGTGCTCGCCGGAAGGCAGCGTGGGATCAGGGGCGCCGTTGCGGGTGCAGCTCCACAGGTGGGTGTAGTTGGACATGTCCGTGGTCGAGCCGGGCGTAGCCGCGTCGGTCAGCGTGAACGGCGCGTTGTTGTTGGGTGGGATCACCACGACGGCGCCGGTGGTCGCGGAGTTGGCGGCATCGGTCCTCGCGCTCCGGAGGCTGCTGCCGTCGGGTGAGGTCAGAGAAACGTCGAAGGAGTCGGTCTTGTCAGTGCGGCCGTCGACCTTCTTGATGACCTCGATCGACGAGGTCTGGACGCCGAAGGCGATGCCCGAGCGGGCGCTGGTCTGCCACCGGAGGGCGAAGGTGCTGGGCGCGTCCGCCGACACGAGGATGGAGGTCGACTTCTCGACGAAGGACGATGCCCCTCCAGCCCCCACGCACGTGACCGTGGTTGTGCCGAGACCGGTGATTCCCGCAGGCCGGCAGCCTTTGGTGCTCGTCGGGTAAAGGGTCTCGAGCAGGTTGAGCGTCTTGTCGGAGGTCCACCGCAGGGATTCGGTGGCCACGGCCACATTGTCCTCGGTGTCGGTGGCCACGAACGCGTACGACGTCACCGGGTTGTTGGACGGGTCCTTCAGGCTGATGCTGCTCAGGGTGACGTCGAGCCCAACCGCGCCGTTTGCCCGGCTGTAGAGCGAGGGCTTGCCCGGGATGTCGCGGTACGCCTCGGACCCGAATGCGAATCTCGAGTTCCCGTCGACCTGCTTCTCGATGGGCGTGGTCACCGCGTCCACCGCGGCGGTGTTGCGCCCAGCGACGGTCTCGGTCTTGATGTTGTAGCTGAGGGTGTAGTTGCCGGGGAGGCCCACCGTCATGTCCTGGCCGGCCGCGGTGCGGGCCTGGGTGTCGCTGTAGGACGTCATGTCGAGCCAGCAGATGGTGCTGGCGAACTTGCCGGTGGTGCCGTAGCCGCAGCCAACCGGGTCGCCGGGGGCATCCGTACCGCCGGGCCGTCCGGCCGGCGTGACCTCGTCCGCTTCGGGCTCATCGGTCTCGGAGTCGTCGGTCGACGGGCTCGCGGGCGTGGCGGGTGGCTCGTCCGACCCGGGACCGTCATCAGGCACGTCGCTCGGCTGGTCCGAGGGGGAGCGTCTGGCGTCGGGTCGCCAGTGGGATCACCGGCGGGGTCGCTGCCGGGATCGCCGTTCGTCGTGGGGTCGGCCGTGGCAGTGGCACCGGTGGTGGGGTCTGCACCCGGCACCTCGTCGACCGCGACGGTCTGGGGCGCCAGAGGGCCGAGCATCAACGCGGCCGACACCGCGGTGGCTACGAGCGGGTAGAGCCAGCCGCGCCGCGGACGGGCGACCAGGTGGCGAGGCGAGTGCTCGGGGGAGGGAGTCACGGGTGCCTTCTTCTCAGCGGGGGGAAGGTCGATGGGGTGGCGACCAAGAGTTCGGGGGGGCGTTCACGGCGCGCAGGTGTGACGAGGAAACGCGGCAGCCGTGACCCGGGTCACGAGGAGCTGCCGGGAGGTCTTGACCAGCCGGAGGTCGGTGCAAGCCGCTGGACGTCGACGGACGACCGGAAGCGCGTGCGTGCATGTCCCCGTCCTTCTTTCTGCACAGCAGTCACAAGAGCAACACGACGCTAACCCGGCGATTCACAGCGCGAAGGCGTTTCAGGTCTAGACGACCCGTGCGCCTGGGGAGATGACCTGGTCGGGCTAGACGACGTAGCCCATCTGGGCCAGGTCAGGTCTCACCAGAGTCGGGACAGGGCGTCGCCTGCCAGCCGGAAGCCGGTGTGCGGGAGGTCGGGGAGGGTGGCGACGGTGATGGGGGCGGTGTCGTGGTTGTTGGCCGGTGCGGTGTCGCCCGCGGCCTTGACCTTGGCCTTGTTGACAATGCGTCCTGAGGCGCCGCCGGCGACCTTGGCCACGACGTAGACCGGCGGCGCCTTCTTGCCTGCGCTCAGGTCGTCGTCGCGGTCGCAGATCACGAGGTCGGACTGCTTCTTGACCGTGCAGTCCCAGCCCTTGCCGTGCGCCGAGAGCAGCTCGAGCCCGGCGGGTAGCGGGTCGCGGAGCACGATCGGGGCGGGTGCGGTGTCGGGGCCGCGGTTGGCGACCCGGAGGCTGTAGCGCACCGTGTCACCGGGCTCGACGGTCGTGCTGGAGAGGACCTTCTTGTCCAGGGTGAGGTCGAACTCGAGCGGCACCACCTGGTTGAGGGTGCAGTCGGGGTGCGCGTCGGCGCGGCTCATGTCGGCCGTGCACGACTTCGGGGCCGGCTGGCCGGGGTCGACCAGGAAGTTGCCGAGCCGGTCGTCGCCGCGCTGGCCGTCGTGGTTGACCTGCACGGTGTAGGTCACCGTGGCCTGCGTGCCCGCGGGCAGGGTGCCAGCGACCGCGATCCGCCCGGCCGTCGGACCGGTGACGGTCAGCGCCGGGTGTCGAGGAGACCGGTGCACCGACCAGGGTGGCGTCGTCGAGGACACCGGACAGGTCGTCCTCCCGGGCGACGGTGACCGGGCCGGTCCCGACGCTGGCGAAGTGCAGCGTGTAGGTGAGCCGGTTGCCGGCCTTGACCGGGGTCCCGGTGGCCGGGTCGACGGTCTTCCAGTCGTCGAGGTCGCCGACCGCGTGGGTGGTGGCGGGCGGTGCCACCGGTGTGCAGGGGAACGGCGGGCAGGTCACCTGCGGGGTGTCCTGGGCGAGCACGTTGGCCAGGTGGTTGTCACCGTGCTGGCCCGACGGCTTGACCTTGACCTGGTAGGTCACGGTCACCGTGGCGCCGGCGGCGATCGGTCCGACCACGCGCAGGGACGCGCCGGTGCGGGTCGCCGTCACGGCCGGGTCGGAGCTGGTCGGCTCGGTGACCACCACGGCGTCGTCGAGGACACCGGACAGGTCGTCGGTGCTGTCCACCACACCACGCGCCTGCCCGTCGTTGGTCCACGACAGCGTGTAGGTGACCACGTCACCGGGCTGCACCGGCTGACCGCCCGCCGGGGCCGACGTCTTCGTCGGCACCACGTGCGGCAGCGGGGTCACGCACGGGCGGCGGCGTGCACTCGGCCAGCTGGCAACCCGGCACCGACGCGGTGTTGGACATGCACGTGGTCACCCAGGTTGGTCACCGTGACCGTGTAGGTGATCGTCACCGTCGCACCGTGCGCCAGCGCGCCGGACCAGGTCAGCTGCGGCGCCGGTGAAGGACACCGTGCCCGCCGTGGCGGTCGCGGTGTTGTCCCACGTCGCGTCGTCCAGGACACCGCTCAGGTCGTCGACCACCGAGGCCGGGTCGGCCGCGGTCCAGTCACCGGCACCGTCGTTGGTCACGGTCAGGGTGTAGGTCACCGTGTCACCGGTGTCCGGGGCGACCGGCGAGGTCTTCACCTTGGTCAGCACGATGTGCCGAACCGGGTTGGTGGTGGTCTCCGGGGCGCACGGCGTCGGCTCCCCCGGCTCACAGGCGAGCGCGTTGGTGATGACGTGGTCGCCCTGCGCGGCGTACGGCCTGACCGTGACCTGGTAGGTCACCGTCCGCGTCGCCCCCGCCGGGACCGTCCCCGTCACCACGAGGTCGGTGCCCGCCAGGTTCGCGACCAGCCCCGCGCCAGCGGTGATCGAGCCAGCGACAAGGGTCGCGTCGTCCAACACATCGGACAGGTCATCAGTGGCATCCACCGTCGCTGCGGTCTGACCGGCGGTGTTGTCGAAGGTCAGCGTGTAGGTCAGCACGTCACCGACCTCGACCGCCGTCCCCGAAGCCGGGCTCACCGACTTGCGGTGCACCAGCCCCGAGCCCGGCACCGACACCGTGTCACACGCCGCGGCCGGCACCTGGGCCTCGGAGGCCGGGACGCACGCGGTGTTGTCGAGCACGTGGTCGCCGGTGGCCCGGTAGGTGAACGTGTAGGTGATCGTCGCCGACTCGCCCGCCGCCAGGACGCCGGACCACGACAGCGTCGTGCCGGTGACCGACGCCGCTCCGACCGTGGCCGTGGGCGACTCCGACGAGCGTCGCGTCGTCGAGGACCTCGGACAGGTCGTCGGAGAACGTCGCCGGGTGCGCGGCCGTGTAGTCGCCCGGACCCTGGTTGGTCACCACCACCGTGTAGGTCACCGTCTGCCCCGTCGCCGGGAGGTCGGCCCGGTCCGCGGACTTGGCCACGGTGAGCTTGGGCAGGTCGGACGTCACTGTGTCGCAGGGCCGCGGAGAGGTGGCGCAGTCCGGCGTCGGTCCGGGGGTGCTGGGGTCGGCCGGCGCCCAGGCGACGTTGCGGACGTGTCCGTCGCCGCCGCCCTTGAGGACGACCTCGTAGGTGACCCGCACCTCGTCGCCCGAGGCCAGTGGGCCGACCCAGGTGATGCGCGGTGCGAGGTAGGTCGGGTCCGGGCCGGCGCTCGAGTGCGCGACGCCGTTGAAGGTCGCGTCGTCGAGCACGCCGGTCAGGTCGTCGACCAGGGACGCCGGGTCGAGCGCGGTGTAGTCGCCGGCGCCGTCGTTGACCAGGCGGACGGTGTAGCTCACGGTGTCGCCGGGCTTGTTGTCGACGGTGGCGTCGGAGGTCTTGGTCAGCGTGAGGTGGCGCACCGGGTTGCTCGTGGACGTCGGGTCGCAGGGCTGCGGGTCGCCCGGCTCGCAGGCGAGCGCGTTGGTGACGACGTGGTCGCCCTGGTCGGCGTAGGCCTTGACCGTGACCTGGTAGGTGACGGTGAGCGTGCCGCCGGTCGGGACCGTGCCGGTGATGTCGATCCGGTCGCCGGCGGCGTTGGGGGTCGCGACGAGACCTGCGTCGGCGGTGATCGACGCGGTGTCGAGCACGGCGTCGTCGGCGACGTCGGAGAGGTCGTCGAAGGTGTTGACCGTGGCCGCGGCCGGGCCGACGTTCTCGAAGGTCAGCGTGTAGGTGAGGACCTGGCCCTCGGTCACCGGCGTGCCGTTGGCCGGGTCGACGGACTTGAAGTGCCGCAGCCCTGAGCCGGGCGTGTGCACGGTGCGGCACGCGTCGGCGGGGTCGTTGGCCTCGGTCAGCGGGACGCAGGCGTGGTTGTCCACGACGAGGTTGCCGCTGGCCTGGTAGGTCAGCGTGTAGGTGACGGTGGCGGACTGACCTGCCGCCAGGACACCGCTCCAGTCGAGCGAGGTGCCGTTCGAGGGTGGCCGCACCGGTGGTGGCGGTGATCGAGCCGGCGTCGAACGTCGCGTCGTCGAGCACATCAGTGAGGTCGTCGGAGAACGTCGCCGGGTGGGCAGCGGTGTAGTCGCCGGGGCCGGGGTTGGTGACGGTCACCGTGTAGGTGATCTTCTGGCCGGCGGCCGGGAGCTGGGCCCGGTTGGAGGTCTTCTTGATCGTCAGCTTGGGCAGGTCGAAGACCTCGGTGTCACACGGCCGCGGCGAGACCGCGCAGTCCGGCGGCGGGCCCGGGTTGTTCGGGTCGACCGGCTGCCACGCCACGTTGCGCACGTGCCCGTCGCCGCCGCCCTTGAGCACCACGGTGTAGGTGATCGTCACCGTGTCGCCATGGGCCAGCGCACCGACCCAGGTGATCCGCGGCGCGGCGTACGTCGGCGCGGCACCACGGTCCGCGGCCGCGTCGTTGCCGTAGGTCGCGTCGTCCAGCACGCCGGTCAGGTCGTCGACCACCGGGGCCTGGTCGGCCGCGGTGAAGTCACCGGGACCGTCGTTGAGCCCGGTGACCGTGTAGGTGATCGTGTCGCCCGGCTCGCTGTCCACCGTGCGGTTCGAGGACTTGGTGATCACCAGGTGGGCCACCGGGTTGGTGGTCGTCTCGGGTGCGCACCCGGCCGGCTCCCCGGACTCACACGCCAGCGCGTTGGCCAGCACGTGGTCGCCCTGGGCCGCCCACGGCCGCACCTGCACCTGGTAGGTCACGGTCCTGGTCGCACCCGCCGGGACGGTGCCGGTCACGTCGAGCTGGTTGCCGTTCACGGTCGCGGTCAGACCTGCCCCAGCGATCGGCGCCCCGACCAGCTGCGCGTCGTCCAGCACGTCCGAGAGGTCGTCGCTGCTGTCCACCGTCGCGGGCACCGGGCCGACGTTCTCGAAGGTCAGCGTGTAGGTCAGCACCTGGCCGACCTGCACCGCGGTCCCGGACGCCGGGTCGACGCTCTTGTCGTGACGCAGCCCCGAGCCGGGCACCGACACCGACCGACACGTGTCCGCCGGGTCCAGCGCCTCGGACACCGGGACGCACGCAGAGTTGTCGAGCTGGTGGTCACCGGCACCGGTGTAGGTCAGCGTGTAGGTGATCGTGGCCGACTGACCAGCGGGCAGGGTGCCGCTCCACGCCAGGTTCGGCGAGGTGAACGTCGCCGTCCCACGCGACGCGGTGATAGCAGCCACGTTCATCGTGGCGTCGTCGAGCACCGCACTCAGGTCATCGCTGAACGTCGCCAGGTGCGCCGCCGTGAAGTCACCCGGACCGGCGTTGCCGACCGTGACCGTGTAGACGATCGTCTGGCCGACCGCGGGCAGCGCCGTGCGGTTGGCCGTCTTGGTGATCGTCAGCTTCGGCAGCAGCGTCTCGACCGCCGCGCACGGCACCCCACCGGGCGTGGTGCAGTCCGGCGTCGGCGGGTTGGGGTTGGTCCCTGGAGGTGCGAACGCCACGTTGCGGACCGTCCCGTCACCGCCACCCTTCAGCGTCACCGAGTAGGTCACCGTCACCGTCTGACCCGCGGCCAGCGGGCCGGACCACGCGATCCGCGGCGCGGCATACGACGGCGTCGCGCCCACATCCGCAGCGGCGTCAGCGTTGTAGGTCGCATCGTCCAGGACCCCGGTCAGGTCGTCCAACATCCGCGCCGGGTTGGCCACGGTGAAAGCGCCGGACCCGGTGTTGGTGAGCTTGACCGTGTAGTGCACGACGTCGCCGGGCTTGCTGCTCGCCGTCGCGTCCGACGTCTTGGTCACGGACAAGGTCGGGTTCAGCGTGGTGACCGCGTAGTCCTCGACCTCACCACCGGTCGCCTGCCCGCTCGGCGGCGGACTGGCGACGACGCCCGGGAACAGCCGGAAACGGGCATAGGTGTCCTGCGTGGTCGTCACGGCGCCCGCAAACGTCAGCGTCACCGTCCCGTTGAGGGTCGCTGGCGCCACCGTGGCGACGGCCCGCTCGTTGGCGTCGAACGTGCCCGACTTGTCGAGGTCGACCCAGCCCGCCAGCGTGGCCGGGGCCGCGGTCGTGTTGGTGACCTTCACGTCGATGCTGGGCGCCGAGCCCTTGGTCACGCTGATCGGCGCAACACCGTCCTCGTCGTCGACACCGGCGGTGTCGTCACCGTTCGCCGCAGCGCCCGGGGCGCCGTCGCCCTCGGCGTCGATCAGCGACCCGATCATGAGGTTTGCGGTGTGCGCGGCGGCGTCGTAGCCGGGCAGCCCGTGGCTGGCGCCGGTCACGCCGGTGGTGCCGTAGGTGTCCGGGGCGTCGCCACGATCGGTGCACAGCGCCTGCGCGTTGATCTGGGCCATGAAGCCGGCCGCAGGAGAGTTGCTGGCCACCCGCACCACGATGGTGTTGAGGCCGGTCTGGAAGCCGTGGCTGAGCGAGGTGGCGGCCTTGTTGGCCTGGAGGAACCCGGCATAGGTGTACGGCGCGCCCGCGCTCTGCGGCAGGCTCGTCTCGAAGGGGTCCTGCGACACGCCGTTGACCCAGACGTCCGGCACCGAGTTGTCGGCGAAGAACTCCATGGGCAGGACGAAGCCGGTGAGCGACACCTCGGGGTCGATGCGGAAGGTGTAGCGGAAGTAGAGGTCGACGGAACCAGCGGGCTGCGTCGAGTTGGCGTAGTAGGAGATCCAGGAAGCGTTGCCGAACGTGCCCTGGTACCACGCCGGGTTGCCGGCCACGACCCAAGCGGGGATATAGGCCCCGGCACTGGCCGGGCCGCTGCTGTTACCGGCCGCGACCTGCCAGTTGCGGTCCGGGAGCCCGACCGCGGTCTTGCCGCCCGCACCGTTGTAGGCGGTGTTGAACAGGGCGGCGTCGGTCGCGCATGTGACCACGGGAAGGTTGCCGGTCACGGCGTAGTCCTCGACCTCGCCCGCCGTTGCGGCGCCCGTCGGGAGCGGGCTCGCGACGCTCCCCGGGAACAGCCGGAACCGCGCATAGGTGTCGGAGTTGGTCGAGGAGACCGGGAAGGTGACTGGGTACGTCGCCGTCCCGCTGCTCGCCGGCACCGCCACGGTCACCCGCTCAGCGGGGTCGAAGGTGCCGTTCCTGTTGAGGTCGATCCAGCCGGCCAGCGTCGCCGCGGTCGCGGTGCTGTTGGTGGCCGAGACCTGGACCGTCGTGGCCTGACCCGCGGACTGGGTGATGGGGGCGGCGACGCCGTCCTCGTCGTCGTTGCGGTTCAGGTCGTCGCCGTCCGCGCCCGCCGTCGGCTGGCCGTCGGCGTCGAACTCGGAGTCGGCGCCCAGGCTCAGGCCCGGGGTGACGGTGTGGTGCGGGCCGTCGGAGGCCAGGAGCGTCTTGTAGCTGTCCGGCGCGTCGCCGTAGTCGTCACACGACTTCGGGACCGGGGTGTCCCCGTCGCCGTCGAGGACGAACCCGGAGCTGCCGAACCCTCGCCACTGGGCGACCACGCTGGATTTGCCCTGGAACCAGACCTGGTAGCGCTGGGTGACGTCGTTGCTGCCGTTCACCGTCCCAACGAAGATCACGCGACCGCCGGTCTGGCTGACCGAGACCTTGCTCCCAGGTGTGACCGCGTAGCCGGCGACCTGGGTGTCCGGGATGTAGTCGGTGCGCTCGCCGCTGTCCATGTCGCCGATGGTCCACACGCTGTTCATCGCTACCGGCGTCGTGGTGCCGGCCTTCACCCATGCGTAGCTGATCTGGACGTTGGACCCGCTCCCGTTGAGGTTCCAGGCGGCGTCATCACCCAAGACGAAGAACCCGTTGGCGTTGATGGTGGCGCCGGGACTGCCGGTCGTCGCGATCATGTCGACGGCCTCGCCCTTGACCACGGAGACGTTCGGGTAGCGGGCGGTGGTCCCGGCTGCGCCGGCACCGGTCTTGTCGGTGACCGAGTTGAACGTCATCGCGTAGTAGGGGTCCGTGACCGGGCTGCAGGCCGCCGGGCTGATCAGTCGCTCGACCAGTACCTGGTAGTCCTCGACCTCGCCGTCCGGCGCGGCACCGGTCGGGGTGTGGATGGAGGCCGCATCGGTGCCGTAGCGAACCCGCACATACGTGCGGATGTCCGGCGGGTTGACGAGCTGGCTGAAGGTCACGTCGTTGTTGCCAGCGGTCACCGGCTGCGCGTCGGCAACCCGCTCGCCGGCGTCGGCGAAGTCGCCGTCCTCGTTCCAGTCCACCCAGACGCTGACGAAGCCGGCCGCCGACGCGTTGACGGTGACGTGGTTGACCACCGGGGCGAGCGTGATCGGGTCCGGGCCAGTACGGATGGTCGGGTTGGGGTAGCCGAGGGCCGGGTTGAACGTGACGCCGTCCTCGTCGTCGACCAGATCGGTGTCATCCCCATCGGCCGCGGCCGTGGGCTGGCCCTCACCGTCGATCTCCACTTTCGCGCCCAGACGAACGCTCTGATTGACCCTGTGGTGCGGCCCGTCCGAGTCGAACAGCGTCTTGTAGGTGTCGGGGGCGTCGCCATAGTCGTCGCAGGAAGGCGGCAGGGTGCCGTTGCCGTCCACCGCGAACCCGGAACCCCGCCAGTCGGTGTTGAGGACGCTCTTACCCCTGAACCAGACCTGGAAGCGGCTTCGTGGGTCACTGGTGCCCGTAACGGTGCCGCTGAAGAGGTAGCGATCCGTGTCCTGGGTGACGACGACCTTGCTACCGGCCGGGATCGCGCTTCCCTCGAGCTCCACCTTCTGGAATGCGGCGACCTCCAACCGGTCCATGTCGTTGACCAGCAACGCGCTGTTGACACTTACGGGCGTAGTGGTGCCCGCCACCACAAACGAAAGCCTGACGCTCGCGATGGTGCTCGCAAGGATCCAGGACGGGTCGTCGCCGTTGAGACTGAAGCCAGTGCTGCCGAGACGACCAGCTGTCACGGCCGCGAGCATGTCTACGGCCACGCCCTCCACCACCGTGACTCCCGGGTAGCGAGCAGTCTCGTTGAGGAGGTTCACGTTCAGGTGATCGGTGATCGATGTGGCGGTGAGTGCGTAGTACGGGTCTGTGATCGGATCACAGGTCGCCGGAATGACCAGTCGCTCCACCAGGACCTGGTAGTCCTCGACCTCGCCGTCCGGCGCGGCACCGGTCGGCGTGTGGATGGACGCCGCGTCGGTGCTGTAGCGCACCCTCACGTAGGTGCGGATGTCAGCCGGGTTCGCGGCACCCGCGAAGGCGAGGTCGTTGTTGCCTGCGGTGACCGCCTGGGCATCAGTCACCCGCTCACCCGCATCGGCGAAGTCGCCGTCCTCGTTCCAGTCGACCCAGGCGCTGGCGAAGCCCGCCGTCGAGGCATTGACGCGGACAGTGTTCTGCACCGGCAGCAATGTCACCGGGTCGGTGCCGGTGCGGATGGTCGGGTTCGGGTAGCCGAGGGCCGGGTTGAAGGTGACCCCGTCCTCGTCGTCGGTGCCGGCGGCGTCGTCGCCGTCGGCGGCAGCGGTCGGCTGACCGTCGCCCTCGTAGTCCGCCGTGGCGCCGAGGTGCGGCGTGCCACGGCCGTGGACCGGACCGTTCGAAGCCAGCAGGGTGCCGTAGCTGTCAGGTGCGTCTCCGTGCTCGCACAGCGCACCGGTCGAGATGTCGTCGATCGCCAGGTCGTTGCCCGAACCACCCGGAGCGGTGTTGACCATCTCCAGCCGCACCGTCGGCGCAGACGCCGTGAAGGTGAGCTCGTAGCGCTTCCACTCGAGTGCCGGTCCGGTCAGTGCAGGGATGCTCCCTGTGTCGGCCGACGTGAGCACAGCGCCTGTCGCCTGGTCGATCACACGGAACTCGACACGCGGCAGCAGTGCGCCCGCCGCGATGTTGGTGATCCACGAGGAGAACGTGTACGTCCTCCCAGCGGTGAGACCAGTGAACGTCTTCTGGAAGAACTTGTCGGGGCCCACGGATGCGTTGACGACCATCATGCGCCCGTTGGTGTCACCCGGCGTGTGGTCGGGGCCGCTGATCCAGTTCGGGTTGGCAGGACCGGGGTCGGGCATCACGGCGTACCTGCCGGGGCCGAAGAGGGCGCTGGCCGCGTGGATGTAGGTCGTCTGACCGGCGGGGAGTGCCGGCCCATAGCCAGCTCCCGTCCCGAAGTTCTCCGTGAACGGGTTCGCGCACTCGCTGGGCAGCACGGTCCCCACGACGGCCTGCAGGTCCTCGACCTCACCGTCGGGCGCTGCACCCTGCGATCGCTCGTCGAGAGCGGCCGTGCCGACGGTGTCGTTGAGGGTCGCCGACGTGAGCCGGAGCCGGACCACGGGCTGTGCTCCGTCAACGGTCGCGGTCAGGCCGGTCCAGCTCAGCGTGGCGCTGGACGCGCCGTTCGGCACCGCCACGGTCGCGGCTTCGGTGGCCTGGAAGGTGCCGTTGCCGTTGGCGTCGATCCAGCCGTAGAGCGTGGCGGCCGAGCCGGTGGTGTTGGTGACCGGAACCGTCGTCGAGGCCGTCGTGACGCCTGGCTGCATGGCGACGGAGGTGACGTCCTCGTCGTCGACGCCGGCCGTGTCGTCGCCGTTCGCCGACGCGCCGGGCACGCCTTCGGACTCGTCGTCGATCGTCGCGCCGATCATGAGGGTCGAGGTGTGCGCCGCCGCGTCGTAGCCCGTGATGAGGTGACGCGGGCCGTCGTCGGCGACGGCTGTCCCGTATGAGTTGGGCGCGTCGCCGAAGTCGGTGGGCACGGGGCTGCATGAGAAGAGGTGGAAGTCGTCGAAGAAGACGAACGCCTGCCCGCCGGTAGTGACGTTGTTGGCCGGAATGGCGTTGCGCGCCTCGACCCGCAGGTACGGCCACGACTGGTTGGGCTTCAGGGTGAAGGTCTGCAACGCCCACTGCTGACGCTTGCCCGCCGGCGTGGGGGCGACGACCGAGGTGTCGTACAGCTTCTCCTCGTTGGCCGCCGTCGGCACGGCGATCCCGGTCCCGCCGATCGACCCGACTTCCTTGTTGCTCACGCCGAAGAAGCGCATGTAAGCCGACCCGTTGCGCTGGTTGGCTCCGGCGCCCATGGAGAAGAAGCCCACGTAGGTCGTGCCGGCAGCGAGGGGCGCGGTCAGGGTGTTGGCCGCGCCCTCACCGGCGTCATTGGTCGCGGGGCTGCTGCTGGTGCTGGTGTGCCCCCCGAGGAAGCCGTAGCCGTCTGCGCCAGCACGCCATGGCCACGTCGTGCTCTCTGCCGGACCCGAGTCGAAGTCGGGTCGGAACAGGAAGTACTGGCCACCGGTCGGGTGCGAGTCGTACCAGTTCTTGGCGAAGTTGATGGTGCGAGCACTGCCGTTGTAGGCGAAGTCCTGGGTGCGGGTCTCGAAGGACGGGTTCTGGATGATGCTGACGGCCTGCGGCTGGGAACCGGCGGGACACTGGCTCAGGGCCAGCTGCTGTGCGTCGACGAGCGTGCGGGGATAGTCCTCCACTTCGCCGTTGGGCGCCGGACCGGTGGGCGACGTGGCCTGACCGGCCGCGCTGGTCAGGCGGAAGCGGGCGTAGCTCTGCCCGGGCACCACGGCCGCGCCGGAGGGCACGGTGTAGGTGAGCTTGTTGGCGCTCGCGGTGACCGGCCGGTCGGCGAAGATGCGCTCGGTCGTGTCGAAGGTGCCGTTGCGGTCGAAGTCGATCCAGCCGTTGAGGAAGCCCGCGGCGGACGACGTGACGTAGACCGTCTCGAGCCGGCCGGACACCGAGACGTCGGTGTAGAAGGCGACGCCGTCCTCGTCGTCGGTGGACGCCGCGTCGTCGCCGTCGGCGTTTGCGGACGGCGCGCCGTCGGTCTCGTCGTCCACCCTGGTGCCGAGCATCGGGGCGGCAGTTCCGGCAGCCGGGTTGTATCCGGTCAGGACATGGCTGGCGCCGGTCCCGGCGACCGTGGTGCCGTAGGAGGCGGGGGCGTCGCCGAAGTCGGTGGCCGAGATCACCAGAGCGTGGTCCTCGACCTCGCCGGCCGTCGTGACTCCGGTGGGGCCCGCGACGGAGGCGGCGTTGGGACCGATGCGCAGGCGCAGGAAGCTCGCCCCGCCCTTGAGGTCGGCGGGCACCGTCCACGACAGTGCGACGCTGGTGCCGGTGCAGTCGACCGCGCCGGAACGCTCGCCGGTCTGGAAGGCGCCGTCGCGGTTCCAGTCGATCCAGCCGGCGACGGTGCCGGGGCCGGTGCAGGCGACGGACTGGGTGTACGTCGCTCCGGGAGCCACGGTCACGGTCCCGAGCGCGCCGACGGCGTCCTCGTCGGCGCCGTCGCTGGTCGCGCCGGCGCTCGGCTGCGTGGTCGCCTCGGAGTCGACAATGGCGCCGAGCCGGGTGGTCGGCTGGGTCGGAGTGTTGAGTGTGGCGCCGAAGACGTTGCTCGCCCCCGCGGGCACGGTGCCGCCGGTGAAGCCCGGCGAGTAGAGCGCGCCGGCGTCGCCGTACGTCGCAGGCGCGTCGCCGAAGTCGCTGAACAGCATCACGCCGAGTGCGATGGCGGACTTCCCGCCACCCTTCATGACCACGTTCGCCGAGAAGACGTCGTCCATGAAGGCGACAGCGTCGGGACCGGTGCCGCAGGGAATGGGAGGTCCGGTCATCCGCAGGGTCTGGCCGGTGCGGGTCACCGCGGTGTCGGCGGAGCAGGTGCCCGTCCTGATCCGGTCGATGATCCGCCAGTCGCCGCCCGCCGGGATGGTCGCCTCGACGTACTCGTTGGAGCCGCTCTGCTCGGCGTCGGCCATGACGAGACCGGCCAGCGGGACCGGGTTGCCGTCGAGGGTCGTGGAGCAAGCGAACGAGAAGGTCACCGTCGTGCCCTGCACGGTGTTGGAGAGCCCGACGATGAGCTGGTTGTTCGTGCCGGTCCCACCCACGTTGTAGAGGTCGTCGAGCCCGTCGCCCGTCCAGTTGCCGGGTCGGTAGGCGCTGAGCGCACCGGACAGGCCGCTGATCGTGCACGTCGTGGCGAGCGTGCCGCCCGCCACCGTGCGCGTCGTGGTCTTGGTCAGCCCTGCGGCGGGGATGGCCGTGCCGTCCGTCCCCCACTCGAACCAGTCGATCGACCCCTTGTAGGTGCCGCTGCCTCCGGTCGCGAACAGGTCCTGCCCGCCAGGACGACCGTGCTTCGTAGGCGCTCCGGGATCGTCGGTCGACGCCGATCCAGCGTCCGCGGGCTCGTCGCTCGGCTCGTCGGACGGCTCATCAGCAGCGTCGCTCGGTCCCGGGTCGCTGGCCTGCTCCGCGGGCGTCTCAGACGCGGGGGTCTCGGGGTCGGGGCTCGTCGACGGCTCGGAGCTCGAGTCGGCTCCGACGTCGGGTCGGTGCTGGGAGTCGGCTCGGAGGTGGTCGTCGGGTCTGCCGTCGCCTCCGCCGTGGGATCCGCACTCGGCACCCGGTCGTCCGCCACCGCTTGGACGTTCAGCGGGCTCACCACCAAGACCGCCGACACGGCGAGGGCGACCACCGGGTAGCGCCAGCGTCGCCATGACCTGCCGATGCGGGGGTGCTGGAGCGACGGCGAGGGGGAGGGAGCCATGGGATTGCCTGTCTGCTCAGCTGAGCCGTCGTACGGCGGGAACGACGTGGGGGAACGGAGGTGGGGGATGCTCGTGAACCGGCGGAAGGAGAACGCCGCGGGAGTGGTCCGCGTTACGTGGGTGCACGACGCGGTCCAGACGAGAGGGCGTGTCTCCGCCCGTCCCCGTTCGCGCATTCGTTCGCCCGTTTCTCTCGGTCACACTGGTCACAAGAGCCCCGTGAACGTACGTCGGTCGGCAGTCCGGCCATGGCATTTCCGGAGACTGGTTACGAACCCGCAGTCCACTGGTCCAGACCAGTCGCCCGGTCAGGCCGGCATCGAGCGGCCATCAGGGGCAAGGTGCAACTTCACACGCTCGGAGCGTGAGGGTAGGGATCGCCCGTCGAAGTGCAGCGGACCCTCCGTCTCGGCGATCTCTTTGCCGGACCTCTGTTCGCGAGTATCCGCCGTCAAGCGGTGCACACCTGCGCCGACGACTCCGCCCGCCGCGACCGCGCTGCCTCCCAGCAGGTGGTGAGAGCAGTCGCCACAGCGCGCGGACCTCGCTGTCGGGTAGCGGTCGACGAGACGGCACCCGGGCCGGGCCCCGCATGAACCGCACCGGGTGGACCTCCAGGATCCGTTCGTCCCACGCCCAGCCCACCGCGGACCGCGCGAGGGCTCAACGCCATCACCCGCAGACCCGCGACCGCGTCGTCCAGGCGGGCCTTGACCGTGGACCGGTAGCCGATCACGGTCGAGGGCTTCCGGGTCCGGACCCGGGTGGCGTCGGCGCTGGTGCCATGCACGGTGACCGACGGTGGCAGGTGACCGGTGGCGGGTGACCGGTGACCGGGTCGTGAGCCAGCGGGATCTGGACCTCCCACACCCCGGGTCGGCGTTCGCGTTGGGTGCCCCGCCTCGGGGGCCTCTCTTGGCGCTGGTCATGGCCCGTGCTCGCGCCCCCGGCGGCCGCACCGAAAGGCATCCATGAAGGGACCGCTCCAGCCGCCCCGCCCCCGCGGCGGCCCCGACAGGCCGGCGGCGCGGTAAGCGCGGTAAGCGCGGTAATTGGGACAGCTAATGGGACGGTGACCGGCCGCGGACCACGATCAGTCGGGGAAACCGTCGCTGACCTGCGAAGACCTCTGCGCGCCCGGAGGGATTCGAACCCCCAACCTTCTGATCCGTAGTCAGATGCTCTATCCGTTGAGCTACGGGCGCCTGGCCTCGAGCGGGTGGGTGACCCGTCCGCAGGACTGGACGAGGATAGCGAAGCGCGCGGGCGCCTCCGAATCGCTGCGTGCGAACCGGTGGAGAGAGCCGACTCAGGTGTCGTCGGCGGAGTGTGATCCGGGCCAGCGCTTGGACCGATCCAATATGTACGGGCTCCGGACGACAGGTACCGTCCACCTCATTCCGGGCCTCCCCAGTCTTCGTGATTTGTGGTCCGACCCGGGGATGGAACAGCAGTCGCCGACAACGATGCCGCGCGATACACCTTCGCGACTTCGCCAAAGGACATCATGACCGCCACGCAGGACGCACCCAGCGACACCTCCCCCGGCGACAGCGCCGCTCCGACCACGCACCAGGGCATCCTCGACTTCGTCAACGAGGTCGCCGCGATGACCAGGCCGGACCGGATCCACTGGTGCACGGGCTCCGACGAGGAGTGGACCGAGCTCACCGAGGCGCTCGTGTCGACGGGCACCTTCACGCGGCTCGACCCCGCGATCAAGCCCAACTCGTTCCACGCCGCCAGCGACCCGACCGACGTCGCGCGGGTGGAGGACCGCACCTACATCTGCTCGGTCGACGAGAAGGACTGCGGCCCCACCAACAACTGGATGGCGCCCGACGAGATGAAGGCGACCATGCGCAAGCTGTACGACGGCTGCATGGTCGGGCGCACCCTCTACGTCATCCCGTTCGTGATGGGCCACCTCGACGCCGAGAAGCCGATGTTCGGCATCGAGCTCACCGACTCGGCGTACGTCACCGCGAGCATGCGCGTGATGGCCCGCATGGGCAGCCACGTGCTCGACCGGATGACCGAGCTGAACGCCGAGTTCGTGCCGGCCCTCCACTCCGTCGGCCACCCGCTGGCCGAGGGCGAGGACGACGTCTCCTGGCCCTGCAACGACACCAAGTACATCGTGCAGTTCCCCGAGGAGCGCGCGATCTGGTCCTACGGGTCCGGCTACGGCGGCAACGCGCTGCTCGGCAAGAAGTGCTACGCGCTGCGGATCGCCAGCGTGATGGCCCGCGACGAGGGCTGGCTCGCCGAGCACATGCTCATCCTCAAGCTGACCAGCCCCGAGGGCAGCAGGAAGTACGTCGCGGCCGCGTTCCCCAGCGCTTGCGGCAAGACCAACCTCGCCATGCTCGAGCCGACCATCCCCGGCTGGAAGGTCGAGACCCTCGGCGACGACATCGCCTGGATGAAGATCGGCGAGGACGGCCGGCTCTGGGCAGTCAACCCCGAGTACGGCTTCTTCGGGGTCGCTCCGGGCACCAACGAGCACACCAACCCCAACGCGATGAAGACCATCAACAAGGGCAACTCGGTCTTCACCAACGTCGCGCTCACCGAGGACGGCGACATCTGGTGGGAGGGGCTCGAGAACCCGCCCGCCCACGCCACCTCGTGGAAGGGCGAGCCGTGGACCCCGGACAGCGAGGAGCTGTCCAGCCACCCGAACAGCCGCTACTGCACGCCGATCAAGCAGTGCGACATCCTCGCCGCTGAGTACGACGACCCGCGCGGCGTACCGATCGACGCGATCCTCTTCGGCGGCCGGCGCAAGACCACCGTTCCGCTGGTGTTCGAGGCCCGCGACTGGACCCACGGCACCTTCCTCGGCGCCACCCTGTCGAGCGAGACCACCGCGGCGGCGGTTGGCCAGGTCGGCGTAGTGCGTCGCGACCCCATGGCGATGCTGCCCTTCATCGGCTATCACGCCGGCGACTACTTCGGTCACTGGATCAACATGGGCAAGGAGAACGACGAGGCCAAGCTGCCTCGCATCTTCTACGTCAACTGGTTCCGCCGCGGCCAGAACGATGACGGCAGTGAGGGCGGCTTCCTCTGGCCCGGCTTCGGCGAGAACAGCCGCGTCCTCAAGTGGGTCGTGGAGCGGATCGACGGCCAGGCGGCCGCGGTCGAGACGCCGATCGGACACGTGCCCGCGCCCGGCTCGCTCGACGTGGATGGTCTGGACCTGACGGAGGAGGCCCTCACGGCCGCCCTCGTGGTCGACCCCGAGGAGTGGAAGGCCGAGATCCCGCAGATCCAGGAGTGGTTCGAGAAGTTCGGCGACCAGCTGCCGACCGTGCTCTGGACCGAGCTCGACGGCCTCAAGGCGCGGCTCGGAGTCTGACCTCGCCCCAGACGCCCCAGACGCATCGAGACCCGGGTCGAGTTAGTCGACCCGGGTCTCGTCAAGTCCGGCGCCCTGAGGGCTTGGCGTGGGGGTGCCATCCGGAGCGGTGAAGTCAGGATGCCCAGCGCCGGGAGTGCATGTGGGGGGCTCCCGGCGCCAGGACATTTCCTGACAAGTCTCGTGCGCGGTGGGGGGCCTGTACTGAGACAGGTCTGCGCCGAGGCTGCGTTGACGACTGTATGGCAAGTTCTGGCAATTGTCTCTAATGTCCATACCACTTGGGCATGCCACAGGGGGCCGAGTGCCCATGACCCGGCCCTGAATCCCCGTTGGCTCAGCTAGTGGTTCAGCAGCACCATCCGCCGGTGATGCGAGAGTGCTGGGCACCCTTACCGGCTTCCGCAGGCGACTGGCTCAGACCGAACACGCTCAGGACAGCGACAACGCTGACCAGGACGAGACGGACAGACTTGTTCTTCATTGACTTGACTCCTCGCGTCAGGGGAGGCGGGGCATTCCCGCCTGTGAGTCAGGACTAGGCAACCAAGTCCCACCCGTCACTCGCGTCCCCAAATTGGGTGACTTGACTCCTTTTGAGGCAATTCGCGGCAAGATGGACCTCATGTCGCCTGATTTGGCCCAGCAGTTGACCGCGCTCGACCCCGTGCTGCTCGGCGGACGGATCAAGGCGGCGCGCGTCGCCGCGGGCCTCACGCAGCCCGAGCTGGCCGGCCCCGACGCCTCGGTGGCCTACCTGTCGCGCATCGAGAGCGGCCAGCGCCGCGCCGGCACCGACCTGCTCCAGATCCTCGCGACCCGACTGGGCGTGACCGTCGAGTACCTCGCCTACGGCCAGGGCTGGGAGGACGCCGGTCGGCTGGAGCTGCAGCTCGACCACGCGGAGCTCTCGCTGGTCGGTGGCGAGGCCGAGACCGCCCTCGAGCTGGCGCGGGAGGCGCTGGGCTCCCCCGGGCTGGTGAGCCTCAACGGCGGCATCATCCGCGCGCGGTACGTCGAGGCGGCGGCCCTGGACGCCTTGGGCGACCACGGCGCCGTGTCCGCCCTGCAGCGGCTCCTCAACGACGCGCCCGACGCCACCACCCGCCTCAAGAGCGCCACCGCCCTGTGCCGGATCTGGCGGGAGGAGGGTCAGCTGGAGCGAGCCATCGCCTGCGCGCAGACCCAGCTCAGCACGCTGACCGCGGCGGACGTCGCCACCGAGGAGGGCATCCGCCTCTCGGTGACGCTGGCCGCTGCGCTGTTCATGGCCGGCCGCGCCGCCGAGGCCGCCGAGCTGTGCGACCAGGCCATCGCCGAGTCCGAGCGGCTCACTTCGCCGGTGGCCCGCGCCTCGGCGTACTGGAACGCCAGCATGATCCGGGCCGAGGCCGGCGAGATCACCGAGGCGCTGTCCATGGCCAAGCGAGCGCTGCACCTGCTCGAGAGCACCGAGCGGGTCCGCGACCTCGGTCGGCTCCGCACCCAGGTGGTCGCCATCATGCTGCAGGCCGACCCGCCCCGCCTCCAGGACGCCCAGGAGCAGCTGCGGCTGGCCGAGGCCGAGCTGGACTGGAGTGCGACCTCCCCCGCGGACCGGGCCCGCCACGAGTTCGTCAACGCGCAGGCGCTCTACCTCGCGGGCGACGTCGAGGCCGCTCACGAGCGCGGTCTGGCCGTGCTCGTCACCTGCGCCGACGAGCTGCCCCTGATCAGCGTGGACGCCATGACCCTGCTCGGCCAGGTCGCCTGGAGCAGCGGTGACCGCGAAGGCGCCCAGGAGTGGTACCGCAAGGCGATCAGCACCCTCACCGGTGTCGGCGCCGACCGCGAGGCCGCCCAGGTCTGGTTCGAGATCGGCACCCTGGCCGCTCAGGCGGGCCTGGTCGACGAGTCGGCCGACGCCTTCCGCCGCGCCGCCGTGTCCACCGGGCTGCACGCCCGGCTCCCGGTCATCAACACCCCGCCCGTCTCGTCGCCGCGGACGACCCCGGAGCTCGCGCCCGCGGGCCGGGTCCCGGTGATCGACACCCCGCCCGTGTCCTCGCCCCGTACGACGCCCGCGCAGTCGCCCAGCAGCTAAACAGCGGGCCGGGCCCCCTCCGCACCGACCCTTGGTGTGGGATCATCGACGTTGCGTGAACTGCGGCCGTCGAGAGGTGGGTGGTCATGCCTGGCTACGGACCGGTCGAGCGCTCCCTCTTCGAGGACGACGCCACCAAGCTCTACGAAGAGGTCTGCGAAAAGGGCCAGATCGCGGCGTCCGATTACCGCATCGCGGAGGACGGCGAGCTGCGCAGGGCGTTCGACCTTCTCGTCGACATGGGTCTGCTCATCTTCGACAGCGAGCAGGACGGCTGGGCACCTGAGGATCCGACCAGCGTCCAGTCCCGCGTCGTCTCCCCGCTGAGCCAGGAGGCCGCCAAGCTCCTGTCGGAGTCGTCGCAGTGGTCCTCGGCGTTCAGCAACCTCTCCCAGAGCTGGCGCCAGGCGCCGCAGTCCTCGGCCCGCGGCCCCTTCACCTACCTGCGCAGCGTCGAGCTCATCAACAGCGTCCTCGACCAGCTGCTGACCGAGTGCGAGGAGGAGCTCCTGACCGCGCAGCCGGAGGCCGGGAGGGACCCGCGGTTCCTCGCCAAGGCGGCGCTGCGCGACATCGGCGTCCTCGAGCGCGGCATCATGATGCGGACCCTCTACCAGCACAGCGCGCGGCGCAGCTCGGTCACCCACAAGTACGTCGCCGCGGTGACCGCGCGAGGTGCCGAGGTGCGCACCCTCGACGAGTTCTTCAAGCGGATGATCGTGGTGGACCGGCGGGTGGCCGTGATCCCCAACCGCGACGAGGTCGCCGTCGCCGTCGTCGTCCGTGAGCCCGCCGTCGTGGCCTACCTGGTCGACATCTTCGAGCGCTCCTGGGAACGCGGGCGGCCGTTCACCAACCGCGACACCTCGCTGCTCAAGGACATCGCCGCCGAGCAGCGCGCCATGACCATGCGGATGCTCATCGAGGGGCACAGCGACCCGGTGAGCGCCAAGCGGCTCGGCGTCAGCCCGCGCACGTACGCCGGCTACGTGGCCGACCTGAAGGCCGACTACGACGCGCAGACGCGGTTCCAGCTCGGCTACATGATGGGCCGGATGGGTGTCTCCGGCCAGGAGGAGATCGTCGAGGACCCTACGGACTGACCCGACGTGACAGTCCGGCGGAGTGAGCCGGGCCAAGAGACCCACCCACCCCGCCGGCGCCTCCTACGGGCGTTCCGTGTGCGCCCGAGGAAATGTCACGAGGGCAGCGACCTTGCGGTCACTGCCCTCGTGCTGTTGAGACGGGCCTGGGGGGTAGGCGCTAGGACCAGACAAGTGGGGGGAAGTCGGGTCCTCGTCTCAAGCTTGAGGTGCGGTCAGCCGCCCCACTGCGTGTCGCGGCTCTGCTGGACGATCGAGTCGTCGTCAGCGTGGGCCGGTACAGCGGTGGCGCCGATCAGGCCAGCGGACAGTGCCGCGGCGCCGATCACGACGGCGATCCTGCGCACGAAGTTCTTCATTGTTTCCCCACCTTGCTCGTTATGGGAGCCCACGGAATGGCCCGCCTCCGGTAGTCTGTCGGCAGGGTCAGGCAAGGCGTGAGCCAGTTGATGCCTCACAAAATTGCATTGCAAAAACATGCAGTTGGATCGTGCTTGACCAGCCCGCAATTGGGCATGCCCGCAATTGGGTAACAGAGCCTCGTGAGACATCTGAGACGCCTGTGACAGCGTGAAACCAGCGGTGCGAACCCCTCGATTGCATCAAAGTCGACAGGCACTTCCTGACGCATCCGAGAGGTTTCGAGCCCGCGAAGACGGCGTCGGCGCCCCCAGGGGCCGCAATTGCGGCCCGTCGGCCCACCGGATGCAAGAAATGTCAGAAATATTTGACGGCTCCCACCCGGCCGGGTGGGAGCCGTCCGTCGCCGTGGCGACGCGCAGCGGAGGCGGCGGGATTTGAACCCGCGATGGGCTGTTGACCCAAACCCGCTTAGCAGGCGGGCGCCATAGACCGGACTAGGCGACGCCTCCGCGGAGCAGGCTACAAGGACGTCCGGGCGAGGTCGAAACCGAGGTTCACAAGGGCCGCAGCCCGTGCCCCCGTTGCAGTCGGCCCTGGAGCTCGCGCACGAACTCGTCCTTGTCCACGGCGAGCGCCCCGACCGGGATCGTGGTCGTCCGGCCGTCCCGGAGCCGCAGCTCGAGGCAGGCGACGTCGCGGCGGTACGCCGTGACCGCGTCCTCGACCTGGCTCCACCGTTCCTCCTTCACGCCGGCGCCCCGGACGAGCCGGACCCGGTAGCCGTCGTCCGTGCAGCGGACCACCCACGCCCGGCTCGTCAGCCACCAGGCAAGGCCGGCGGTGGCGAGCACGCCGACGAGCACCACGGCGACCAAGAGGTCCGCCGGCAGGCCGGCCAGCGCGACCACCGCCGTACCGGCGAAGAGCAGCAGGGCGAGCCCGACGAGGACCAGGCCGAGCAGCCGGGCGACGAAGGTCGGTGCCAACCGGTAGTCGACGGGCGCACTCACACCGTTGATTGAACAGGTGACGGTCTCAGCACCCAAACGCAGGGTTGTGAGGACCAGTGAGCTGGGTCACACTCGAACTCCCCGGCCCGAGGAGGCCGCTATGCCGACCGTGCCGCCCGGCCTGCCCGCTGCCCTCCAGTCCCTGGACCAGGCGCTCGACGCGCCACGCCGCACCGGAATCCCGCTCGGCAACTGGCGCTGGATGGTCCGCCAACGGATGGCCGGCGTCCGCGACGCGCTGGTGGGCGAGGCTGCCGGTTCGGACGACGGCTGGCTGGCGGCCCGGGGCGGCTCGGCGTTCCGCGAGCGCAACACGCTGCTGTCCCGACTCAGCACCCTCGGCCCCCAGATCCTGGAGACCCCGGACGTCGAAGCGACCCGCATCGAGCTCAAGCGGCTGGTCATGGACATCCAGCGACACGTGCAGCGCGTCAACGACCTGGTCTACGACGAGGTCGAGCTCGAGCTGGGCGGCTCGGAGTAGCCCCGCTCCTGACCTGACCCCTGTTCCCTAGGCTGTGCGGGTGCCGTCGGTACGCCGGCGGGCACGGAGGGGTGCCGGAGTGGCCGATCGGAACCGCCTTGAAAGCGGTCGCTGGCAGAGATGTCAGCCGCGGGTTCGAATCCCGCCCCCTCTGCTGTGGTGAGTTCTGTCAGGCACCGCCGGGCGGACGTCAGTCGCTGAGGACGATCTCCATCAGCACGTCGCCCTCCTGGACGACGTCGGCGGGGGCGATCTTCACGGCCCTGACGGTTCCGTCGGCCTCGGCCATGACCGGGATCTCCATCTTCATCGACTCGAGGAGGATCACCACGTCGCCCGCAGCGACCTTGTCGCCGGGTTCCACGGCCACGCTCATCACGTTGGCCACCATCTCCGCCACGATCTCGGACACGCGTTCCCTGGCCATGCGAAGAACCTAGACCTGCTAGAGCAGGGCCGCCGTGCGGGGCGGCTCCGGCCGGACCGCGCCCGCCTCCTCGAGCCGCCGGCCGCCCTGCCCGCGCGAGCCGGTGAGGGCGAGGTCGGCGCGGATGATCACGTAGCCGATCACCAGGCCGACGACGAGCCCGTAGACCACCGAGAGACCGCACTCGAGCAGCGAGATCGCGGGGTTCACCAGGGCGTTGGCGACGGGAGCGGTCGCGGCGACACCGAAGGCGCACAGCCACCAGCCCTGGCGCCTGCGGGCGCGCATGTGACAGCCCCAGGCCAGGGCAGGGACCCCGAGGACCGTCTCGATCGGGCGCGGGAAGGCGCCGAGGTGGTCGCGGCTCCAGCGGACGCCACCGAGCAGGTGGTCGACCAGGTCCTGCGAGCCGTAGCGGCGCAGCATCTCGGCGTACAGGAGGGTGACCGCGAGGAGCACGCCCCCGATCGCCACGACGACCAGGCCCCGGCGACCCAGGCCGTGCAGTCCGGCACCCAGCCGCTGGACGACCGCGAACGCGCCGGCGATCGCGAGGCCCAGGGTGGCGTACTCGAACCGCACCACCGAGACCACCGGGTCGAAGCCGATGGTGGCCATCGCACCGATCGCGGCGATCAGCACGGCGACCACGCACTCGCGGGCCGCGCGCACGAACTGCACCGCGGGCGTGGTCGCCATCACCGCCAGCACGGCCGAGACGACACACGTCATCACGGCGGCGCCGGTGCGCAGGTAGTCCTGGTCGAGCAGCAGCACCCCGGTGCCGAGCACCAGGGTCAGGGCTCCGAACACGACGGGGCGGCCTCCCGTGCGTGCCGCGAGCCCCCAGGTGTACGCCGTCACGACGGCCACCGCTCCGACGCCGTCCAGGTAGGCGGGTCCTGCCGGGATGAGCGCCGCGACCAGCGCCGCCGTACCGCCGGCGACGACCAGCAGCCACAGAGCCACGAACAGCCGGTTCTGGAGCGGTGCGTCGTCGGGCACGGTCACGCTGGGTTCGAGGCCGGCGGGCGGGACGACCGCCGCGCGAGGCTTCTCGGCAGGGGCCGGATCCGCGGGAACCGTCGCGACCGGCGCCGGCTCGACGGCCCGGTCCTTGGCCCGCCCGTGGCGCGTGGCGCGTCGTCGAGGGGCGGTCCGTGGCACGACAGGACAGGTTACAGAGAAGACGAAAGGGCGCCCCGGCGTGGGCCGCGCGCCTTAGAGCCTTCTGTTGGCGAGCGAGGGGTTGGTGCGGCGGGCCTCCTCCAGCACGCTGCGGTCGAGCGTGGCCCGGAGCACCTCGGCGTCCCTCGCCGGCTTCGGCCAGGACGTCGCCGAGCGGGTCCACGACCAGCGAGTGCCCGCTGTAGCGCGGTCCCGGCTGGGCGGCCGCGACCACGAAGACGGTGTTCTCGATGGCCCTGGCCCGCACGAGCGTGCGCCAGTGCTCGACCTTGCGGGGCCCGGCCACCCAGGCGGCGGGGACGACCAGAACCTCGGCGCCGTGGTCGACGAGCAGCCGGGCCAGCTCCGGGAAGCGGAGGTCGTAGCAGGTCATCAGCCCGACCCCGAGCCCGGCGACGTCGACCACGACCGGCGAGAGCGGGCCGGCGCGCAGCGCGTCGGACTCCTTGTAGCCGAAGGAGTCGTAGAGATGGATCTTCCGGTACGACGCGGTGACGGCGCCGCGGGCCAGGAGCGTGTTGTAGGGGCGCGCGGGGTCCTCGGAGGCCTCGAACATCCCGGCCACCACCGTGGTGTTGTGCTCGGCGGCGACCGCGGCCAGCTCGGTCGCGAACGCGCCGTCGAGCGCCTCGGCGTACGGGCTGACGTCGGACCCGGCCTCGCCGAAGTCGCGGGCGAACGCCTCCGGGAGCACGACGAGGTCGCTGTCGGAAGGGACCACGTCGTGCAGCTGCGCGCGGTTGACGGCCGGGTCGAGCCCGGACGCGGCCTGGACGACTGTGACCGACAGCATGCTCATGCAGACCAGCCTGCCAGTCACACTGAGGCCATGGGGATCGGCTCGGCGTTCAGCGCGGTGGTGCTGGCCGGCGGCGTGGCCGCCCGGCTCGACGGTGCCGACAAGGCCTCCCTCGAGCTGCACGGCCGCACGCTGCTCACCTGGGCGCTGGATGCGCTGGTCGACGCGGCCGAGGTCGTCGTGGTCGGCGACCCGGTGCCGACCCACCGGCCGGTGACGTTCACCCGCGAGGACCCGCGGCACGGAGGGCCGGTGGCGGCGCTGCTCACCGGGCGCGACGCGCTGCTCGACCCCCGCGCGACGCTCGCCGTGCTGGCCTGCGACATGCCGTTCCTCACCGCGCAGAGCTTCCAGCGCCTCCGGGAGGCCGCCGACGACCACGACGGCGCGGTCCTCGTCGGTCCGGACGGCCGCCGCCAGCTCGCGATGGTGCTCGATCTGGCCCGGCTCGACGGCGTACGACCGAGCATCGAGGAGCAGCACAACCTGGCGCTGCACCGGCTCCTGGCCCCCCTCGACCTCGTCGAGGTGCCGGCCGAGGGCCGCGAGCACCGTGACATCGACACCTGGGCCGACATCCGGGACCTCACCTGATGCCGGATTGCCCTTGCGAGACGCGGATCGGCGCGTAAGTCTGAGGCCGTGAACCTCCACGACTGGATCGACGAGCTGAGCGACGTCCTCGATCTCGAGGACGTGGAGATCGACGAGGGACTGCTCGGAGACCTCACCAAAGTCGCCGCCCACAACGTGGAGCGGCTGGCCGCACCGGTAACCGCCTACCTCCTCGGCTTCGCCGCCGCGGCCCACGGTGCCGACCCCGACCGGATCGAGGCACTCGCCGCACGAGCCCAGGTGCTCGCCGAGGGGTGGGACCGGCCCGCGGATGCCCCCGACCCGGACGACGTCAACGACCCGATCCCCGACGACCGCTCCGTGGACCACACCGGCGAGGAGTACGTCGACGACCGGGCCGACGAGCTCGTCGACGAAGAGGTCTGAGACGCTCTGATGCGCGCGGTCCTTGCGGACGGGACAGGCGGTCCCGAGGTCCTCGCCGTGCACGAGCTGCCCGACCCCGAGCCCGGACAGGGCGAGGTGGTGCTCGAGGTCGCCGCGGCCGGGCTCAACCGCGCCGACCTGCTGCAGCGACAGGGCTTCTATCCCCCGCCGCCCGGAGCGTCCGACGTGCTCGGCATGGAGTGCAGCGGCACCGTCGCGGCGCTCGGGGACGGCGTCGAGGGCTGGGCCGTCGGTGACCGGGCCTGCGCGCTGCTCTCCTCCGGCGCCTACGCGACCCACGTCGCGGTGCCCGCCGGACAGCTGATGCCGGTGCCGGGCGGCGTCGACCTGGTCGCGGCGGCCGCCCTGCCCGAGGTCGCGTGCACGGTCTGGTCGAACGTCTTCATGATCGCCGCGTTGCAGCGTGACGAGGTGCTGCTCGTGCACGGCGGCGCCGGCGGCATCGGCAGCTTCGCGATCCAGCTCGCGCACCAGCTCGGGGCGCGGGTGTTCACCACCGCAGGCACCGCCGAGAAGCGCGCGTTCTGCGTCGGCCTCGGAGCCGAGGTGGCCATCGACTACGGCGAGGAGGACTTCGTCGAGGTGGTCAAGGAGCACACCGGCGGCGCCGGTGCGGACGTCATCCTCGACAACATGGGCGCGTCGTACCTCGAACGGAACGTCGCGGCCCTCGCCACGGAGGGCCGGCTGGCGGTGATCGGCATGCAGGGCGGCACCCGGGGCGAGATCGACCTCAGCGCGCTGATGCGCAAGCGGGGGGCGATCGTCGCCACGACGCTGCGGGCCCGCCCGACCGAGGAGAAGGCCGCGATCTGCGCGTCCGTCGTCGAGCACGTCTGGCCGCTGGTCGCCGACGGCTCGGTCCGCGAGATCGTGGAGACCACGGTCCCGCTCGACGACGTACGCCGCGCGCACGAGCTGATGGAGTCCGGCTCGCACACCGGGAAGATCCTGCTCGTCGTCGGCTGAGGCGCTCTGGCTACCGTGGTGGCATGAGCGATCAGCAGCCCACGGGGTCCGGTCAGCCGCAGGACGGTGGCCCGGAGGTCGCCCAGGAGGGCGAGCGCCAGGTCGTGATCGTCGGACCGGACGGACAGCCGATCGGTGCCGTGCCCGAGTCCGCCCTCGCGCTCGCGGCCCAGTCCGAGGGTTCCGAGGAGCGCTCGATCACCGACCAGGTGGAGCAGCCGGCCAAGGTGATGCGGATCGGCAGCATGATCCGGCAGCTGCTCGAGGAGGTGAAGTCGGCGCCGCTCGACGAGGCCAGCCGCAACCGGCTGAAGGAGATCCACAAGGCCTCCGTCCGCGAGCTCGAGGAGGGCCTGGCGCCGGAGCTGGTGGAGGAGCTGGAGCGGCTCGCGCTGCCGTTCTCGGACGACCAGACCCCTTCCGAGGGCGAGCTGCGCATCGCCCAGGCCCAGCTGGTCGGGTGGCTCGAGGGGCTGTTCCACGGCATCCAGACCGCCATCTACGCGCAGCAGATGGCGGCGCGGGCGCAGTTCGAGCAGATGCGCCGCGGTCTGCCGATGGGGCCCGGCGGTCCGCCTGAGGACGGCAGCGACCAGCAGCAGCCCCAGCAGCCCGGCGACTCCGGCGGGATGTACCTCTAGCTCGACTCAGCGCGTACGCCGGCTCACGCCCCGCACGACGATGAGACCCAGCAGCCCGACCAGCACCAGCGCCCCGCCGGGAGCGGCCGACCGGGACAGCGACTGTGGCTCGCTCGTGTCGACGGGACTGAAGACCGCCGTCTCCGGTGGCGGCGCGATCGGCGGCTGGCCCTCACCGAGGAGCTCCACCACCTTCGCGACGACCGACGCGTTGCTGATCCGGGTGCCGCTGGTGCCGACGGCGACCCAGGGCTGGCCGGTGCCGGTGACGAAGAACATGTACTCGACGTCCGTGGCGAGGGCGCCCAGGCTGCACGCGGCCCGGTCGCGGTCGGTCTCGACGGTCACCGTCTCCGTGCTGACGTTGCCCTGGTAGACGAGGTCGACCGTGACGGTCTGGGTGTAGATGGCGCCCGGCTGGCCGTCGGGCCGCGGGCTGCGCTGGGAGTCGGTGACGACGCCGCTGAACACCGCCATGGCCGCCTTGGAGCTTTGGTCGACCGACACGGGCTGGCAGGTGGGCACGTTCTTGGGCGGCTTGGCCGCGTGGGCCGGGCCGCCTGCTCCGAGCGCCACGAGGGCCGCCAGCAGCGCCCCGAGCAGGGTCGTCATCAGGCGCTGGGGCACCACGAAACCCTAGCGGGGCAGGCCGAAGATGCCAGCCAGCGCCTCGGCCACCCCGTCCTCGTCGTTGGTACGGGCGACGTGGTCGACGGCGTCGAGCACCGTCGGATGCGCGTTGGCCATGGCGTAGGACGTGCCGGCCCACGCGAGCATCGGCAGGTCGTTGGGCATGTCGCCGAAGGCGACCACGTCCTCCGCGGCCACACCCAGGCGCTCACAGACCCGGGAGAGCGCGGCCGCCTTGGTCACCCCGGCGGCGCTGATCTCGACCAGCCCGTCGACCGACCACGTCGGTGTGGCGCTCTCACCCACGGCCGTCGCGACCACGTCGCGGAGCGTGGCGGGATCGGTCCCGGGCGACTTGACCAGCACCTTCACGGCGGCCGACGACAGCACCTCCGCGGCCGGCCCGGACGGGCTGCCGTCCGGGATGTGGTGCGGCTCGTCGTACGCCGGCTCGTGGGCGAAGCCCGACTCGAGCTCGAACGCGAAGGCCGCGGTGGGCAGTGCCTCGCGGATCGCCGCGACCAGGGCCAGCCCGGCCTCGACCTCGATGCCCTCGACCTCGTGGATCTCGCCCGCGGCCACGTCGTAGACGATGGCGCCGTTGGACACGATGCCGATGCCGTGCCGGCCGACCAGGGGCCACAGCTCGGTCATCCAGCGCAGGGGCCGGGCGGTCACGAAGACGACGGGGACGTCGAGCTCCTCGAGCTGGCCGAGGACCTCGCGGGTCCGCTCGGACAGGTGCCCGCCGGAGTCGACCAGGGTCCCGTCGAGGTCGGTGGCGACCAGCCTCGGCCGGGTCACCCCCGCGGGCGGGCCATCACGAGCTCGCCGTCCTCGCTGCTGCCCCGGAGCTCGGTGAAGCCGCACTTCGCGAGCACGCGGATGCTGGCCTCGTTGCCGGGGAGGACGCTGGCCCGCACGCGAGCACCTGCCGTCTCGGCGGCGGCGACCATCGCCGTGACCGCCTCGGTCGCGTAGCCACGGCCGCGGGCGTCCTCGACCAGCCCGTAGCCGATCTCGACCTCGGGCGTGCCGTCGGAGGCGGGCTGCGGCGGCCCGAAGAACCCGATCGAGCCGAGGACCTCATCCGCGACGGTGATGGACCTGCTCGACCACTCGTCACCGTCGCGCCACAAGGTGGACGCGTCGACGTCGTCCTCGCGCGGAAACTGCGGGTGCCACCACGGTGACCGGCTGCCGCCCCGGATCGCAGCCACGTCGTCCGCCGTCCAGAGCGGCAGCCGCAGCCGCTCGGTCGCCAGCTCGTCGGGCAGGACCATCAGAAGTACCTCTCCAGCTCTCGGGCGGCGCCGTCGTCGGCGACCGTGGCGGTGACGTCGTCGGCGGCGTCGAGGACCTGCTGGACCGCCTGGCCCATGGCCACGCCGCGGCCGGCCCACTGCAGCATCTCGATGTCGTTGCGCCCGTCGCCGATGGCCAGCACGTCGACGGCTTCGACACCGAGCCGCTCCGCGACATGGGCGAGGCCGGAGGCCTTGGAGACACCCACCGGCGCGAGGTCGAGCCACGCGGTCCAGCCGACGACGTAGTCGGTGCCGTGCAGGCCGAGCTCCTTGGCGAGCGTGACGAAGTCCTCCGCCGTGGCGTCGGGGTCGCGGATGATCACCCGGCTGACCGGTGCCGAGACGAGATCCTCGACGTCGGCGACGATCATGTCGCCGGACAGCTCGCCCACCGGGAACTCCTTGGTGACCCGGTAGCCGACACCGCGCTCCTCGACCGCCACGAGCGCGGTCGGGTGTCGCTCCAGGACCGCCTGGACCGCGGGCGCCGCGTCGAAGGTCTCCTCCATCACCACTTCGAGCGGTGGGTAGCGGAAGACGACGGCGCCGTTGCTGGCCACGACCCACAGCGGCTCGGCATCGTCGAGGTGCAGGTCCAGCAGGTCGGCGACCGGGACCATGCCGTGCGGCGACCGGCCGCTCGCGAGGACCACGTGGCAGCCGGCGTCACGCGCCCGGCGTACGGCGTCACCGACCGCGGGCGCGATCTCCTCGTACGTCGTCCCGGCGCCCTCGATCCACTTGAGCAGCGTCCCGTCGATGTCGAGCGCGACCAGACGCGGGACCCAGGCCCTATTCATGCACCGGCTTGAGTACCTCGAGGCCGCCCATGAACGGCCGGAGTGCCTGGGGCACGGTGACCGAGCCGTCGGCGTTCTGGTGCGTCTCGAGGATGGCCACGATGGCGCGGGTGCTCGCGCACAGCGTCCCGTTGAGGGTCGCCACCGGCCGGGTTCCCTCCGGGAAGCGGCCGCGGATGTCGAGCCGGCGGCTCTGGAACTCGGTGCAGTTCGACGTCGACGTCAGCTCGCCGTAGCCGTTGCGGCTGGGGATCCAGGCCTCGCAGTCGAACTTCCGGGCCGCCGAGAGCCCGAGGTCACCGGCAGCGGTGTCGATGACGCGGTAGGAGAGCTCGAGCTTGTCGAGGAACTCCTTCTCCCACTCCAGCAGCCGCTGGTGCTCGGCGTCGGAGTCCTCGAGGCTGGTGCAGACGAACATCTCGACCTTGTCGAACCAGTGCACCCGCCAGATCCCGCGGGTGTCCCTGCCGTGCGAGCCCGCCTCCTTGCGGAAGCACGGGCTGAACGCCGCGTAGCGCAGCGGCAGCGAGCCGACGTCGAGGATCTCGTCGGAGTGGAAGGCCGCCATCGGGACCTCCGACGTGCCGACGAGGTAGAGGTCCTCGCCCTCGATCCGGTAGACGTCGTCGGCGGCCTGGCCGAGGAAGCCGGTGCCCTCCATCGCGCGCGGCCGGACCAGCGAGGGCGCGGCGACCTGGACGAACCCGGCCGCCCGTGCCTGCTCCATCGCGAGGTTGACCAGCGCCAGCTCCAGCTGCGCACCGACCCCGGTGAGGAAGTAGAAGCGCGAGCCCGACACCTTGGTGCCCCGCTCGATGTCGATGGCGCCGAGGATCCGGCCCAGCTCGACGTGGTCGCGCGGCTCGAAGCCCTCGGCGGCGAAGTCGCGCGGGGTGCCGATCGTCTCGATGACCGTGAAGTCGTCCTCACCGCCGGCCGGCGCCTGCTCGTGCGCGAGGTTGGGGATCGACAGGATCGCGGCCTGCCAGGCCTCCTCGGCCTCGGTCTGCGCGGCCTCGGCGGCCTTCACCTCGGCCGCGAGGTCCTTGGTGCGGGCCAGCAGCGCCTGCTTCTCGTCGCCCTGGGCCTGCGGGATCTGCTTGCCGAGCGTCTTCTGCTCGGCCCGCTTGGCCTCGAACTCGCCGATCGCCCGGCGCCGCTGCTCGTCGGCCGCCAGCGCCTCGTCGACCACCGCGTCGGACAGCCCGCGCTTGGCCTGGGCGGCACGCACGCGGTCGGGCTGGTCACGGAGGATGCGGGGGTCGATCACGGTGGCAAGGCTAGTCGGCAGCGCGGGCGGGCTTCACCCGAGATGCACAGGTACCAGTGGCGCCCAGTCATACTTCTGCCCGTGCTCGACCGCCCCCGCCTCGTGCTCCTGGGCTGGGCATTGCTGTCCTTCCTGCTGTTCGTGTCGGTGATGGTGGCGGTCATCCAGGGCTGGGGCCCGATCACCCAGTTCGACCAGCGCGGCTCACCGGCCGCCGAGTACGCCGTCGACTCGGGCTGGCTGATCGGGCCGCTGCGGGTCGTCGAGGTCATCTTCGCGACGGTCGGCATCGCGATCATGACCCTGACGGTCACCGCACTCATGTTCCTTCGTGGCCATCGCCGCGCCGCGGCGTACACCGTCGGCGTCATGGTTACGACGACGGTGGTCTACTCCGTGGTCAAGCTGCTGGTCGGCCGGGCCCGCCCGGAGTGGCAGGTCGAGCAGTCGCTGCTGTCGTCGAAGTCGTTCCCGTCGGGCCACTCTGCCTCGGTCACGGCGTTCGGCGGGATCCTCATCGTGCTCGTCGTGATGCTCGTACGCCGGGGCAACATGCGCCGGCTGTTCTACGTGCTCCTCGGCCTGATGATCGTCGTGGTCTGCCTCGACCGCGTCCTCCTCGGCCGGCACTTCCCGTCCGACGTGGTCGGCGGGTTCTTCCTCGGGATGGGGATGGTGGCCCTGGGGCTGGCCGTCTACAGCCCGTTGCCGCGCAGTCATGCGGCGTTGCTGCCGGACCTCGCAACGCCGTACCCCTCGGACCGTGTGCTGGCCGTCATCCTCAACCCGTCGAAGGTCGAGGACATCGAGGAGTTCCGCCGGATCGTGAACACCATGGCCGCCGAGGTCGGCTGGTCGCTGCCGGTGTGGCACTACACGACCATCGAGGACCCAGGGACCGGGATGGCGGAGGCGGCGGCCGTCGCCGGCTCCGACCTGGTCCTCGTCTGCGGCGGCGACGGCACGGTGCGCGAGGTCTGCGCCGAGCTCGCCGGCACCGGGATCCCGATCGGGATCATCCCGGCCGGCACGGGCAACCTGCTGGCCCGCAACCTCGACATCCCGTTGTTCCTGCGCGCGGCGATCGACATCGCGCTGACCGGCCAGGACCGTGCCATCGACATGGTCAAGGTGAGCGGCGACGGCGTCGAGGAAGGCACCCACTTCATGGTCATGGCCGGGATGGGGTTCGACGCCGCGATCATGGAAGGCGTCAACGAGGACATCAAGGCCAAGGTCGGCTGGATCGCCTACGTGCTGTCGGCGCTGAAGTCGCTGATGTTCCCCGCGGTGCGGATCGAGATCTCTGTAGACGGCGGCGAGTTCACCACGCACCGGGCGCGCACCATCGTGGTCGGCAACGTCGGCTACCTGCAGGCCGGCATGCCGCTGCTCCCGGACGCGTCGATCGACGACGGCCTGCTCGACGTCGTCATGCTGCACCCGCGGCGGTTCCTGTCCTGGATCCCGCTGGCGTTCCGCGTGCTGGCCAAGCGGACGCGGACCGACGAGCTGGTCGACCGGATGACCGGCCGCACGGTCGTCGTACGCGCGAGTGCGGACACGCCGCGCCAGCTCGACGGCGACTCGATCGGCCCCGGCCGCGAGCTGCACATGGAGTGCATCCACGGCCGCGTGCTCGTCCGCGTGCCCCGATAGTCCCTGACGGTCTGGCCTCCGACACGCCGTACGAGAGGCCAGAACGTCTGGGACTATCCCGAGATCCGGTGGACCGATGCGTCGCCGATCATTCGCCGGCCGGGGGACCGCCCTGCTCGACGAAGTCCTGCTGGCGGATCAGCACGAAGCTGCAGGCCGCGGCGGCGAACGCCAGCACCATGGCGATCACGGTGATGTGGTTGAGGGCGTCGACGAAGCTCGACGTCGCGACGGTGGCCAGCTGGTCGCGCATGCCCGCCGGTGCGGACTGGATCACCGCGTCCGTCTGGCCGCCCGTGACGGCACCGGCGATGCGGTCGGACTGGTCGGCGGCGGGCGTTCCGGCCAGGCCACTGCGGACTCCGTCGGCCACCTGGTGGGCGAAGATCGTGCCCAGGACCGCGATGCCGGTGGCCACGCCGACCTGCCGGAACGTGGAGTTGATGCCGGAGGCCATGCCCGAGCGGTCCACCGTGACCACGCCGACCGCGGTGGAGGCGAGCGGGGTGTTGATCATGCCGACACCCACGCCGCTGACGAGCAGACCGGGGATCAGGTGGGTCCACGAGGAGTCGACCTCGATGCCGTGGATGAGCAGCAGCCCCACGCCGAGTACGACGAAGCCCGGAGCGATCAGCCACTTGGCGGGGACGTTCTCGGTGAGCCGGCCGGCCACCGCCGCAGCGACGAACGCGGCACCGGAGAGGAAGAGGAACCGGACTCCGGCGCCGACCGCCGAGTAGCCGAGGACGTTCTGGACGTAGATCACCAGGTAGGTGAGCAGCGAGAACACCGAGGCGGAGACGCCGAAGGCGGCGATCAGCCCGCCGGTGAAGGTCGGCTTGCGGAGCAGCCCGAGGTCGAACATCGGGTCGTCCTGGACCACCTGGCTGAACACGAACACCGCGAGCAGGACCACCGCCGCCACGAGGCAGGCGACCACGCGACCGTCGTCCCATGAGGTCTGGCCGGCCCGGATGAGGCCGTAGACCAGCCCACCCAGCGCCAGGCTGAAGGTGCCGAAGCCGAACCAGTCCGGGCGGCCGGCGCGCGGGTCCTGGGACTCCCGGACCCGGGTGGCTGCGATCAGGATCGCGAGCAGGCAGATCGGGACGTTGACGAAGAAGATCCACCGCCACGAGAGACCGCTGGTGAGCACGCCGCCCAGCACCGGGCCGACCGCCACGGCCACACCTGTCGTCGCGCCGAACACGCCGAACGCGACGCCGCGGTCGCGGCCCTGGAACGCCGAGGCGATGAGCGCCAGCGCGGTGGCGAACATGGCCGCTCCGCCGATGCCCTGGAAGGCGCGCGATAGCTGGAGGACGAAGATGTCCTGTGCGGCCCCGCAGGCGATCGAGCCGGCCATGAACAACGCCGTGCCGATCAGGAAGACCTTGCGGCGGCCGTAGAGGTCGGCGAGGGAGCCGGCGGTGAGCAGCAGGGCTGCGAGGCTGAGCGCGTAGGCGTCGATCACCCACTGCAGGTCGGACAGGCTCGCGCCGAGCTCGCCCTGGATGTCTGCGAGCGCGACGTTCACGATCGTGATGTCGAGCAGCAGGATGAAGACGCCCAGGCAGACCGCGGCCAGGGTCCACCACTTCGGGTCGCGGCCGGTCGGGCTCGCGGACGTCGGGGCGGTGGCGGTCTGCTCGGTCATGAGCCGGGGCCTCTCATTCATCCTTGACATTCATCAATTGCCGAATCATCAATAACCTAACGATTACCTTGTGTACGATACTTCCGCCGCGGAATTCGTCAAGCGGTTAATGATCAGGAGGTGGACGAGTGGGGCTGCCGGACGCCACGGACAGCCGCGAGCTGCTGCCGGGGCTCGAGGACCAGCCGGGCCACCTGATGTGGCGGGCCGGGGCCCGGGTGACGGTGAACCTGGACCGGGTGCTGCCGCCCGGGGTGGACATGCACGCCTACGCCGCACTCCTCACGCTGGCCGGCGGGGCCACCCGCTCCCAGCAGTCCATCGCGGACACCATCGATGTCAGCCGCACCACCATGGTCAAGGTGGCCGCCGAGCTCGCCGACCAGGGGCTGGTCGAGCGGGTCCGCAACCCCGACGACCGGAGGTCCTACCTCCTGACCCGCACCCCCGAGGGTGCCGCAGCCGCCCGGCGGTGGCGTCGGCACGCCGAGGACCTCGAGGAGGCGCTCACGCCAGGTTTCTCGCTCAGCGAGCGTGAGGAGCTGCTCGGTCTGCTGCTCGGGATGCTCTCCGGAGACCTGGCTCCCGACACCCCCGAGCCGCTGATGGACAGCCTGGGCTTCCTGATCACCCGGGTGCACCTGCGGATGCACCGCGCGTTGTCCGAGCTGCTCGCACCTTTGGACATCGCGCCCGCGCAGTTCGGCCTCCTGACCGCACTGACGACGCTCGGCCCGGTCCCTCAGGGCGAGGTCGGCAGGCGGCTGGGCGTCAGCGGGGCGAGCGTGGTGCAGCTGGTGGACCAGCTGGAGGACCGCGGCCTGGTCGAGCGCCGGCGGCTGGAGTGGGATCGCCGCACCCAGGTCCTGCACCTCCTACCGGGAGCGGCCGAGGTGCTGGCACAGGCGAGGACGCAGGCCGAGGCCGTGCAGGCCCACCGGCTGGGCCACCTCGGTGAGCGCCAGGTGAAGCGGCTGGTGCTGCTGCTGCAGCGGTTCGTCACCGGGGACTAGGGCGTCACGATCACCAGCCGCCAGAGCGGGTTCACCCGGCCCGTCGGCAGCACCTCGTCGAGCGACTCGAGCTCGACGCCGTCACCCGCGACCGCCTCGATCTCGGCGCGCGTCAGCGTCCAGGGCGGCTCCGGGGTGAGGGGCTCGTCGTCGCGCCGCACGACCTGTACGACGAGCGCCGTGGCCCCGGGCGCCATCAGTCCGTGGACGCCGGCGACCGCGCGGTCGCGCAGCGACGGGTGCAGCGCCTGCAGCGTGTAGATCTCGACCACGAGGTCGAACGCCTCCCGCAGGTCGGCCGAGTCGCCCGTGAGGTCGAGGAGGTTGCCCTCGCGGTAGTCGACCGGTGAGTCCGGGTAGCGGTCGCGGACGGCGGCCACCGCAGCCGGCGAGATGTCGAACGCGGTGGTCCGCCAGCCGTGCCGGGCCAGGTGCTCGGAGTCGGCGCCCAGCCCGCACCCGACGACCACCGCGCGCCGCCCCTCGCCGGGACCCTGGTCGGCCACCCAGTCGGCGAGCACCGGGTGCGGGTCGGTGTGGTCCCACGGCAGCGCCACCTCGCCCCGCCCGGCGGCCGACCAGAGCTCGTCGTACCAACGGGTCGGTTCCCCGTCGGCGACCGCCTGGATGCCGAGCTCGTCGGCCAGGCGGTCCCATTCTCGGTTCACGGCTTCGCGGACGACACGGCGTCCTCCTCCTCCGGTGACATCGGTTGCTCGCAGGTCCAGCCCGCGAGGCTCTTGGCATAGCTGCGTGCCTCGCTCCGGCCGTGGATGGCGGTCAGCACCACGCCGTTCCCGCTGTCGTCCACCAGGGCCAGCGACCAGGACAGGCGGCCACCCGCGTCGGCGAAGGCGTCGTAGCGGACGAGACCCACATGGCGCAGCGAGCCCCTGGCCTCCGCCCTCAGCGCGGCCACCTCCTGTCGCAGCCCGACGACGTCCTCGGGCACACCGTCGAGGTCGCCCGTGCGGGGCGACGTACGCCGGAGCGCGACGACGCCCGCGACGAGCGCCGCGACCGAGATCAGCGCCGTGGGCACCACGATCAGGAGCACGTCTCCCAAACTACGATGCAGCGGTGACCGAACCCCCGCGCCGCCCCGAGCGGATCGCCTATCAGGGCGAGCCGGGCGCCAACTCCCACCAGGTGTGCCGCGAGCACTACCCGGAACTGGAGGCGCTGGCGTGCGCGTCGTTCGAGGATGTCTTCGCGGCGGTCGAGGGTGGCGAGGCCGACCTGGCGATGATCCCGATCGACAACTCGATCGCCGGCCGGGTCGCCGACATCCATCACTTCCTGCCGGACTCCGGGCTGCACATCGTCGCGGAGCACTTCCTGCGGATCCGGTTCCAGCTGCTGGGAATCCCCGGTGCGCGGCTCGACCAGATCAGCACCGTGCACAGCCACGTCCACGCCCTCGGCCAGTGCCGCAAGATCATCCGCGCGCACAACCTGACCCCGGTGATCTCCGGCGACACCGCCGGCGCCGCCCGCGAGATCGTCGAGGCGGGCGACCCGACCCAGGCCGCGATCTCGCCTCCGCTGGCCGCCGAGATCTACGGCCTCGAGGTGCTGGCCGAGGACGTCGAGGACGAGGACCACAACACGACCCGCTTCGTCGTGCTCTCACGTGAGCTGGTCCAGGCCCCGCCCGGCAACGGGCCGGTCGTGACGTCGTTCATCTTCAACGTGCGCAACCTGCCCGCCGCGCTCTACAAGGCGCTCGGCGGCTTCGCGACCAACGGCGTCAACATGACCAAGCTCGAGAGCTACATGGTCGACGGCTGGTTCACCGCGACGCAATTCCTGGCGGAGGTCGACGGCCACCCCTCCGACCCCGGAGTGGCGCGGGCCCTCGAGGAACTGCGGTTCTTCACCACCGACGTGAAGATCCTCGGCGTCTACCGCGCGGACTCGTTCCGCGAGGACCACGGCTGACGGCTCGCGCCGCCGGCGGTTTCACCGGGTACCCGGTGGAACTGTCCCTGACCGGATGGAGTTCCAGCCGGGCAGCGACAGTTTCCTGCGGTCAGGCCGCAGGTTGCTCGTTCTAGCTGCCGTCGTCCGGGGGGTTCTGCATCAGCCCGAACACGGCCCGGGCCGGGCCCATCACCATCGCCAGCCGGCCCACACCCGGGACGTCCCAGGGTGACTGGAGTACGCTGCCGCCGAGCTCGACGACCCGCTCGGTGGTGGCGTCGGTGTCGTCGACGTTGAAGTAGACCTCCCAGTGCGGCGGGATACCGTCCATCGGCGGCGGGAACGCCCCCGCCACCGGTCGGCCCTCCACCGTGAGGCAGGTGTAGTCGTCGCCGGTCTCCATCGGCATCGACTGCCACTCAACGCCGAGTACGTCGCTGTAGAACCGCGTCGCCGTCGGCAGGTCCGGTGTGATGAGCTCGTGCCAGATGGGGCAGCCGGGCTCGTTGACCCGCACCGTGCCGATGGACCGGCCGGCCTGCCAGAGGTTCACCCGGACGCCCGTCGGGTCCTGGATGCTCGCCATCCGCCCGAGCTCCATGACGTCGAACGGCTCCGCCTCGACCTTGCCGCCCGCCTGCACCACTTTGGCGGCCGTCGCGTCTATGTCGTCCACGGCCAGATAGACGCCCCAGAACGCCGGGTGCCCGCCTTGCTCCGGCATCTGCCCACTGATCCCGGCGATCGAGTCGCCCTGCGCCGACACGGCGACGTACACACCGTCCTCACCCATGTCGACGTCCTCGAACTCCCAGCCGAACAACGGCCCGTAGAACGCCTTCGCCGCGGCCTGGTCGGGCGTCGTCAGCTCGACGTAGCTCGGTGTGCCCTGTGCGTAGTGGTCGACTGTCGTCATGGGACCAGCCAACACCCCAGCCCGCGCACGCGACTAGCCTGCTCTGGTGGAGAACGACCCTCGCACGGAGGACCTCGGATTCGCGCGCGTCGACGTCGACCGGGCGCAGCGCACCGGCGACGCCGAGGTCATCTTCGGCCAGGGCAAGACCCCGGGCCAGGTCATCGCGATCCTGCGCACGCTGCACGAGAAGCACCCCGAGCGGGCCGTGCTCGCCACCCGCCTGTCCGAGGAAGCGCTCGCCCAGGTGGCGACCTCGCTCCCGGAGGCCGACATCGACGCGGTCGCGCGGGCGGTGACGCTGGGCCCGTTCCCGGAGCCGCGGGGCACCGTCGCGGTGGTCTCGGCCGGCACCAGCGACGCGCCGGTCGCGGCCGAGGCCGCGCTGTCGATCCGGGTGCACGGTTCGGGCGTCGAGCTGATCGAGGACGTCGGTGTGGCCGGGCTGCACCGGCTGCTGGCGGTACGCGACCGCCTCGAGGCGGCCGACTGCCTGGTCGTCGTGGCCGGCATGGAAGGCGCGCTGCCGTCCGTCGTCGGCGGGCTGACCGGCGTACCGATCGTCGCGGTGCCGACCAGCGTCGGCTACGGCGCGTCGTTCGGCGGGCTGGCGGCGCTGCTCGCGATGCTCAACTCCTGCGCGCCCGGTGTGACGGTCGTCAACATCGACAACGGCTACGGCGCCGGCGTGTTCGCGGCGCGGGTGGCGCGAGCGGCCCGATGACGACCCCACGCGCCACGACGATGTGGATCGACGCCTCCTCCGGCGCCAGCGGCGACATGCTCCTCGGTGCGCTGGTCGGCGCGGGTGTGCCGGTCGAGCTGATCCAGGCGGCGGTCGACGCCGTGTCGCCCGAACCCGTGTCGCTGCGGGTCGAGACGGTCACCCGCAACGGGTTCGCGGCCACCCGTGTGCACGTCGAGGTCGACGACTCGGAGCACCACCGGTCCTGGCGCGACGTCCGGACCCTCCTGCTCGAGGCGCCGCTCTACGACGGGGTGCGAGACCTCGCGCTCCAGGTCTTCGAACGGCTCGCGATCGCCGAGGGAGCGGTGCACGGCCACGACCCGCTCGACGTGCACTTCCACGAGGTGGGCGCGCTCGACGCGATCGCCGACGTGGTCGGGGTCAGTGCGGGGTTCGTGCACCTGGCGGCCGCCGAGGTCGTCGTCACCCCGGTCGCGGTGGGGTCGGGCAGCGTCCGCGGCGCCCACGGCACCCTGCCGGTGCCGCCGCCCGCCGTCGCCGCGCTGCTCACCGGTGTGCCGTCGTACGCCGGCCCGGTGGGCGCACCGGCCACCGAGCTGTGCACGCCGACCGGCGCCGCCCTGCTCACCACGCTGGCCACGTCGTACGGCCCCCAGCCCCCGATGACCACCTCGTCGGTCGGCGTCGGGGCGGGAGGTCGGGATCCCGAGGGCCACGCCAACGTGCTGCGGCTCCTGGTCGGCAGCCCCGCAGCGGTCGCCAACGGCCAGGACGACCTGCTGGTCCTGGAGACCAACGTCGACGACCTCGACCCGCGCGTGTGGCCCGACGTGATCACCGCCGTCCTGGCGGCAGGTGCCCTGGACGCGTGGCTGACCCCGATCCTGATGAAGAAGGGCCGGCCGGCGCACACCTTCCGCGCCCTGGTCACGCCCGAGCTGGCGGCCGAGGTGCGGGCGACCGTCTTCCGCGAGACGACCACGATCGGCATCCGCGAGTACCCCGTCGCGCGTCACGCCCTCCCCCGCGAGACCGCGGCGGTCACGGTCGCAGGTGTCGAGATCAGCGTGAAGCTGGCTCGCCTCGACGGCGTGGTGGTCACCGCGCAGCCGGAGTATGACGACGTGGCGCGCGCCGCGCACCTGCTCGGGCGTCCGGTGCGCGAGGTGCTGGGCGAGGCTCAGGCCGCGGCGCGGTCAGCGGCGCAGGATGCCGGCCACCTCTGACTGACCCAGCGCCTCGGCGTGCTCCAGCGCCGTGACGCCGTCCTGGTCCGCGATCGACGGGTCCGCGCCTGCGCCGAGCAGGATCCGCACGATCTCCTGGTAGCGCTCCGAACCGTCGCCGAGGATCACGGCTTCAAGCATGGCGGTCCAGCCGAGGTCGTTGACGTGGTTGACGTCGATCCCGGTCTGCACGACGCGGTGCACGTAGTCCACGTGGCCGCGCTCGCTCGCGGGGATCACGGAGATCCCACCGAACCGGTTGCGAATGGTCAGGTCCGGATGCGCGGGCAGGAGCTCCTCGAGCATCGGCACGCTGCCGGTCAACCCCGTGACCAGCCACGGGGTGTCGTGGCGGTCGTCGAGCGCGTCGGGGTCGGCACCCATGGCCACGAGCAGCCGGGCGACGTCCACGTGGTCGTAGGTCGCGGCGAGCAGCAGCGGGGTGCGGTGGTGCTCGTCGCGCGCCTCGATCCGCGCCCCGGCCCGGAGGGCGAGGGCGACGTCGTCGGGCCGGCCCTCAGCGGCGGCCGCCAGCAGCCTCTGGTCGGCGCCCTGCCGGTCCGCCTCCGTCACGGAGGCAGCATCGCCCAGGAGCCCAGCGAACTCGTAGCCGCGGTCCGCCGCCATCTCCGCTGCGGTGCGCCCGTCGCGCCCGGCCCGGACCGTCACGTCGACCCCGGCGGCCACCAGGACCCGCGCGGTGTCGATGTACCTCTCGCTGCCGTCGCCCAGCGTGGTCGCCTCGTGCAGCGCGGTCCAGCCGAGGTTGTTCACGTGGTCGAGCGGTACGCCGGCCCGGACCAGCCGGCCGACGACGGACCAGTGCCCGCGCTCGGCGGCCCGGATCAGCCCGGTGCCGTCGAAGCTGTCCCGCGCATCGACGTCGGCGCCGTGCCCGAGCGTCAGCTCCAGCAGGTCGTCGTACCCCTCGCTGGTCGCGATCAGGAAGGCGCTCTGCCGGGTGCCGTCCTGCGCGTTGACGTCGGCACCCTGGGATACCAAGCGACGGGCGCGCTCGAGGTCGTTGTCCCATGCGGCCGCGATCAGGCTGCGGTCCAGCTCGGCCAGCTCAGCCAGCTCGGCCTGCTCGGCCTGCTCGGCCTGCTCGGCGGGCGCGGCCGGGTCGGGCGAGGCCGACGCTTCCGAGGGGGTCACGGCTGGCTGCTCCGGTGTCGCCGTGGGGGCTGTGGACGGAGTCGACTCCGCGCCGGCGGGCGGGGCAGGCTCGGACGAGCAGGCGCCGGCAACGAGTCCGACGGTGAGCGTCGCCGCACCGAGCGTGCTGCGGGCGGTCAGGCGCATGGGGAACTCCGCTAGTCTGGAAACGGTATACCAAACTGGTTATGCCGCGATGGTATACCAAACTCCAAGGAGCTCGGGTTGGCCGACGAGGCACCACGTGACTCGGTCCGCGAGAGCGTCCGCGAACGGCTCCGGGCCCTGGTCATCGACGGCGAGGTGCGCCCCGGCGACCGCCTGGTCGAGCGCCAGCTGGCGGAGCGGCTCCACGTGTCCCGGGTCCCGATCCGCGAGGCGCTGCGCGAGCTCGCCCACGAGGGACTCGTCGAGGAGCGGCCGACCCGAGGGATGGTGGTCGGCCGCCTCGCGGCCGACGACGTCGAGGCGCTCTTCGAGGTCCGTGGGGCCCTGGAGGACCTGATCTGCCAGCGGATCGTGGCCGTGGCCACCGACGAGGACCTGGACCGCCTCGACGACGTGGTGGCGCGCGCCCGCGCCGCCGTACGACGTCCCGACCCGGCCGCTGCCCGGGCGCTCAACGCCGAGTTTCACACCGTCCTCACCCAGCTCGCCGGCTCCGTCCTGTCCGCGGTGATGGAGCCGGTGGCCGGGCGGATGCGCTGGCTGCTCACCCAGCACGAGGACGCCGCCGAGATGCAGCGGAGCCACGAGGGCATCGCCCGGGCCCTCCGCCGGCGGGACCTCGAGACCGCGCAGCTCCTGTGCCGCAACCACCTGGAGGACAGCCGCGCGGCGGTGGCTGGAAGGCTGGGCTCCTGATGGACCTCGCCGCACTCGCCCTGACCTTCGGCGCCATCTTCGTGGTGGAGCTGCCCGACAAGACCTTCCTCGCGACGCTGGTGCTCGCGACCAAGTACCGCCCCATCCTGGTCTGGCTCGGGGTCGGCGCGGCGTTCGCCGTACAGACCACGGTGGCCGTGCTGCTCGGCCACGCGGCGTCGTTCCTGCCCGAGGACGTCGTGCACTCGGTGGCGCTGGCGATGTTCCTGGTGGGCGCGGTGATCCTGGTCCGCGAGGGGCGCAGCCACCAGCAGGACTCCGGCGAGGAGTTCGCCGAGGGCGCCAAGAACGTCACCGGCTTCCGGGCCGTCCTGGCGTCGTTCCTCGTGCTGTTCGCGGCCGAGTGGGGCGACCTGTCCCAGCTGCTCACCATCTCGCTGGTGGCCCGCTACGAGGCACCGGGCAGCGTCTTCGTGGGTGCGCTGGGTGCGTTGCTGCTGGTCAGCGGGCTCGCGGTCCTGGCCGGCCGGACGCTGATGCGCTTCGTCTCCCTGCACGTCCTGCACTACGTCGGGGCCGGTGTCTGCCTGCTCCTGGCCGCTCTGACGCTCACCGAACTGCTCCGCTGACTAGTGTGGCCGCCATGACGGAGCAGGCCCCCCACGGCGCGGACAGCGAGGTCGGCCGGCTGCGGACCGTCATGCTGCACCGCCCCGGTCCCGAGCTGAAGCGGCTCACCCCCCGCAACAACGACAAGCTGCTGTTCGACGGCATCCCGTGGGTGGCCCGGGCACAGGACGAGCACGACGCGTTCGCGGCCGAGCTGCGTGACCGCGGCGTCGAGGTGCTCTACCTGACCGACCTGCTCACCGAGACGCTCGAGCAGGAGGACGCCCGCGCGGCGTCGATCGAGGAGGCGCTGCGCGACCTCGACCTCGGCGACACGATGAGCGGCTACCTCGAGGGGCTGCTGCGCGACTCGAGTCCCGCCGAGCTCACGACGTACCTCACCGCCGGCATCCGCAACGACGAGGTGCGTGGCGGCTTCGGCCTCGTGACCTCGCTGCTGGCCTTCGACGACTTCCTCATCGACCCGCTGCCCAACCTGCTCTTCACCCGCGACTCGTCGGTCTGGGTGCGCGACCGGGTGGCGATCACGTCGCTGGCGATGCCCGCCCGCAAGCGCGAGACCGAGCTGACCGAGCTGATCTACAGCCGGCACCCGCGGTTCGTCGGCACCCCGCGGATGCACGGCGCCCACCTCGAGCACGTCGAGGGCGGAGACGTCCTGCTGCTCGCCCCGGGCGTCATCGCGGTCGGGGTCGGGGAGCGCACGACACCGGCCGGCGCCGAGCGGCTGGCCCGCCAGTGCTTCCAGGCAGACCTCGCGCACACGGTGCTCGCCGTACCGATCGCCCAGGAGCGCGCGACCATGCACCTCGACACGATCTGCACCCTCGTCGACGTCGACAAGATGGTCGTCTACCCCAACATGGCCGACTCGCTGATCGCCTACACGGTCAAGCCCACGGGCGACACCGAGTCGGACGGCAACCTGATCCTCGACGTCGGCAAGGCCGAGCCGTTCCTGGTCGCCGCGGCCGCGGCCATGGGGATCGACCGCATGCACCAGATCGACACCGGCCTCGACCCGGTCACGGCCGAGCGCGAGCAGTGGGACGACGGCAACAACACCCTGGCCCTCGCACCGCGGGTCGCCGTCGCCTACGAGCGCAACGACGAGACCAACGACCGGCTCGAGGACGCCGGCATCGAGGTCGTCCGGATCGCCGGCTCCGAGCTGGGCTCCGGGCGGGGCGGCCCGCGCTGCATGAGCTGCCCGATCTCGCGGGAGTCGCTCGCCTAGCCAGGGCCCTGCCTGCACCGTGCCCTCGACGAGGTTCGGTCGTTGCCTTGGTAGCCCCGGCCGGTTCCGAAGGATCATGCCGGGAGGACCCGACCCCGAAAGGCTGGCCATGGCAGACACCTTCTTCTCGATGTTCGCGCCCGAGGAGATCGCCCGCATCAGCGCGTCCGGCACCCGCGTGACCCTGCCCGAGGGCTGGGCGCCGATCTCCGAGTCGACGGGTGCCGACAAGGCCTACGTGATCCTGAACGGCAAGGTCTCGGTGCGCTCCCACGGCAACGAGGTCGCCCAGCTCGGCCCCGGCGACATCGTCGGCGAGGCGGCGATCGTGAACCACTCGCTGCGTACGGCGACCATCGTCGCCCTCTCCCCGCTCGAGCTGATCCACTTCACCAAGGAGCAGCTGGACCGGCTGGCGGTCGAGATGCCGTCGTTCCACGAAGCGCTCGAGAAGACCGCGGCCGAGCGGTTCCCGTCACAATCGTGAGGTGACGGACAAGGACGACGTCGATCTCTCCGAGGCCCTCGACACGGTCGAGCGCTACCTGCTCGGCGACACCCCGTCGCTGACCCGGCTCGAGGTGTGCGAGCAGGCCGGTGTGCCTCTCGAGGTGGCCACGGAGCTGTGGCGCCTGCTCGGCTTCGCGCACCAGCCGGACGACGCGGTGGCCTTCACCCGGGCCGACGTACAGGCGCTCGAGTACACCCACGACCTGGTGAAGCTCGGCATCCTCAGCCCCGACCGGCAGGCCGCCCTGGTCCGCACGTGGGGGCGCAGCTTCGCCCGGCTGGCCGAGTGGCAGACCCGGCTGCTCACCGACATCGCGCTCGAGAGCCCGGACCCCGTGCAGCAGGTCACCGACCTCGCGTCGGAGGTGCTGCCGCGCGTCGAGGCCCTGCAGGACTACGTGTGGCGCCGGCACCTCGCCAGCGCCGGCGTGCGGCTGATGGCCAGCGACTCGGCCGGGTCGGACACGTCGAAGCTGGCGGTGGCGTTCGTCGACATCGTCGGCTTCACGTCGCGCAGCAAGGAGCTCGACGAGACCGAGCTGGTGGAGTGGCTGGAGTACTTCGAGGCCGAGTGCTCCGGGCTCGTCGTCGACCACGGCGGCCGGGTGATCAAGAACATCGGCGACGAGGTGCTCTTCGTCGCCGAGGACGTGGCGCAGGCGGCGGACGCTGCGCTCATCATGACCGCCCGCGGCTCGGATCCGGACGACGGGTTCCCGGAGGTACGCGCGGGCGTGGCGTACGGCGACGTGGTCTCCCGCCTGGGCGACGTCTTCGGCCCCACCGTCAACGTCGCATCGCGGCTCACCTCGATCGCCCGGCCAGGCTCGGTGCTCGTCGACCAGGGTGCGCACGACGCGCTGACCGGCGACACCGAGGACCAGGAGCGCGAGGAGCACGAGCAGGCGGGCTTCTCGTTCCGCAGGATGCGCCGTACGTCGGTGAAGGGCTACTCGCGGCTCCAGTCCTGGGTGCTCCGTCGGACGGACTGATCGGCGCGAACGATGGGTACAGGACTCACGTCTCGCTGTGAGATCCAGCCCGAGGACGCGCTGCTACCGCGTCCTCGGGCTCTCCTCTGCTCTGGGGCCCGCTCCTAGCGGATCGTGACCTGCCGGTTCGCGAGGCCGGAGCGGGCGGCCCGCTGGTCGGGGTCGAGGTCGGAGCCGTCCGCCAGCGCGGCGGCGAGGTCCGTCGCGAACGTCGACGCGGGGTCCTCGAGCGCCTCCGGGCCGGTGCCGACGGGGAGGTCCCACACCGGGGCCAGCAGGCCGTGCGCGCGGAACATGCCCACCAGCCGGGCGCCCTCGACGATGACGTCCTTGCCGGCGACGTGCAGGCGGGCCAGTGCGTCGAGCAGCTCGTCCTCCGGCTCCGGCATCACCCAGCGCAGGTGCTCCTTGGTGCCCACGTCGGTCCAGTACGCCGCCTCGACCTGCGTCAGCCGGGCGGTCGGGTTGGCCGCGGCGTTCGCCTGCTCGAGCGCGGCCGCGAGCTCATCTTTGTCGTCGACATCGGAGACCCAGAACTCGAAGCCGTCGTGGACCGTGACGTCGAGCGACGTGCTCGTGACCAGGTCCTGCAGGCGAGGGCCGTCACCCGGCGGGGCGGTCAGCCCGAGCACGCCCGGCTCGTCGGAGTCGATCGCGAGCTGCAGCACCGCCCCGAGGTCGCGGGACGGGTCGCCGAAGTTGTGCTGGACCTGCAACCCCAGCCACAGCTGTCCGCTGTCGCGGACCATCGCCGGCGCCGCCATGGGCAGGAGCGAGCAGAGGGTGACCGGCTTGTCGGTCCCCTTGACGCTCAGCGGCGCCGTCGCGCTGGGCACCAGCTCGCGCATCGCGACGATGTCGCACTCCGAGGGCAGCCCTTCGAAGGGCCGGCCGACGTACACGCCGCCGGCGCCGCCCGCCGCTCCGTGGCAGGCCTTGTAGCGCCTGCCGGAGCCGCACGGGCACGGCTGGCGCGGGCCGACCTCCCCGGGCTGGGTCGCCTGGGTCTCTCGGGCCTTGGTCCGCGACTTCTTCGCCATGGCGCGCAACTTACTTGCCGAGCAGCTCCAGCACGTACGCCGGGCGGTCGGTGATGACCGCCTTGGCCTCGAGCTCCTGGCAGCGCCGCAGGTCCGCCTCGGTGTTGACGGTCCAGACGTGCATGTCGTGGCCGGACTCGGCGATCCGTTCCGCCAGCCGCGGGTGCTCCTTGAGCAGGCCGATGCCAGGACCGACCAGCCAGTCCGCTCCCATCATCCGGCGGAGCACGGGCCAATAGGGCGCCTTGTCGATCAGCTGCACCAGCTGCACGTGCGGCGCCAGCCTCCGCATCCGCTGGAGCGCCGTGTGGCTGAAGCTCATCACCCGGACCGGGTTCGGCTCGGGGAGGTCGGGCCCGACCCAGCCGAAGTCGCGCAGCATCTCGTAGACCCGCTTCTCGACCAGGCCGCCGTACCGCGTCGGGTGCTTGGTCTCGATCGCCACCTCCACCCGGCGGTCGTAGTCGGCGACCATCTCGAGGAGCTTGCGCAGGGTGAGGACGCTGTCCAGGCTCCGGTCCCGGTCCGGCGCCTCGTCGTCGAGCTCGGCCCACGGACTCTTCCACGACGCGAAGTCGAGCGCCTCGAGGTCCTCCAGGTTCGACGTCGACACCAGGCCACGCCTCGACGCGGTGCGGCGCAGGTCGCGGTCGTGCACGCAGACGAGGTGTCCGTCGGCGGTGAGCCGGACGTCGCACTCCAGGCCCTCCGCTCCCGCGTCGAGCGCCTTCACGTAGGCACCGAGGGTGTGCTCGGCGTTCTCGTAGCTCGCGCCGCGATGCGCGACCACCTGGGGCAGCGCCGGGGCCATGAGCCCATTGTGGGCGCGACTCGCACCTTCCGGCGGGGAGGCGCGACGAACGCGCCGGGACTGGCGGTGGACCGGCTGTGGACCGGCGGTGGCGCTAGCGATCCCCGCTGCGGGCGTCTCTGTAGACCCAGACCGACGCGATGGCGACCGCGATGAGCGGCCCGATGCTCAGGGCGAGCTCGATGTCGACCATCGCGAACAGGATCAGGATGAACCCGGCACAGAGGACGAAAGAACCGACGGACAGGACCAGCGCGCGTTCCTGGCTCATGTCCTACCCATACCCAGGTCCAGGCTCGCCCGAAACCCGCGGCCGTCGCCGACACCCTGTCGTCGCCTCGTGATACGACGAACCCGTGGCCGGGCACAGCGAATCCACCACCAAGACCTACCTCTACCTGCGGGTGGGCCTGGTCGCCCTCGCCCTCTTCCTCGGCGCGTCGCTGGTCATCGAACTGGCCTTCGGCGACACGGAGTGGCTGGGCTCGATCAGCGCCTACTACTACACGCCGGTGCGCAGCGTCTTCGTCGGGACCCTGTGCGCGATGGGCGTCTGCCTGATCGCGATCAAGGGCCGCGACCGGCCGCGGGAGGACCTGATGCTCAACCTGGCCGGGATGTGCGCACCTGTCGTCGCGCTCTGCCCCACGCCGCTGGAGGACCGCGCCGCGTGTGGTGGCGCCACCCGCTGCGCGCCGGAGGAGTTCGTGCCCGGCGTCGTCAACAACGTCGAGGCGCTGCTCGTCGTGGGCGTGGTGGCGGTCCTGTTCGCCGCGCGCACGATCCGGCGCGACAGGCGTGAGCGAGGTGACCTCCTCGCGATCGGCGTCTCCGCCGCGGGCCTGGTCGGGTTCGCACTGTGGTTCGCGCTCGGCCGCGACTCGTTCCTCGGCTACGCCCACTACGGCACCGCGGTCCCTATGTTCGGCCTGATCGTCGCGGTCGCGCTCGTCAACGCGGCCAAGGTGGACGACTTCGTCGCAGCCGGCGGCACCCTCACGATGGGCCAGGCCAAGACCTACAAGGCGGCCTACCGTTGGGTCGCCTACGTCATGGGGTGGGTGATCGGGGGCGCACTCGCCCTGTTCGTGATCAAGGCCGCCAGCGGCTCGGAGCCCTTCGCCCATTGGGTCTTCGTCGTCGAGGCGCTGCTGCTCGCCGCGTTCACGGCGTTCTGGATCCTGCAGACGCTCCAGTACGCCGCGGACGGCGCGCCCGAGTGACTACGCCGGGTCGACGAGCACTCCGGGGTTGAGGATGCCGGCCGGGTCGAGCACCGACTTGCCCGCGCGCAGAGCCTCGGCGAAGAGGTCCGGTCTCTGGCGGTCGTACCACGGTCGGTGGTCGCGACCGACGGCGTGGTGGTGCGTGATGGTCCCTCCCGAGCCCAAGATCGCCTCGGAGACGGCGGCCTTGATCTCGTCCCACTGCTCGACGGTCCGGCCCCAGCGGCCCGCGGCGTAGATCCCGAAGTACGGCGCCGGGCCGTCGGGGTAGACGTGGGTGAACCGGCACGTCACCACGCCTTCGGCTCCGACCTGCCGCATCGCCTCCGTGGCGGCGGTCGTGACCTCGGCACGGAGCTCGGTGAAGCGGTCCCAGGTGCACGCGGTCTCGAAGGTCTCGACGATCATCCCGCGCGCCGCGAGCGCGTCGCGCTGGTAGGGCATCCGCAGGAACGCCGACCGCCACCGGTCGCCCGCCCCGCCGCCGGCGGACTCGTCGGTCTCATCGGTGTGGCGGGCGGGCTCGGGCATTGTCCCGCCGTGGTCACGGCACAGCTCGACGGCGCGCTCCATGCACGCGCCGAGGGGATGGTCGGCGGACTCGAAGCCGAGGATGAGCACCGCCGTGTCCGAGCCGGCGTTGATCGCGCCCTCGACCGGGTCCAGCAGCCGGCAGTTCGCGGGGTGCAGCCCCGACTGGGAGAGGGCGCGCACTGCACTCACGCCGTCCTCGTAGTCCGCGAACGCCACCGACGCAGCCGCCCGCCAGCGGGGTCGGTCCTGCAGCCGCATCCACGCCTGCGTGATCACGCCGAGCGTCCCCTCGGAGCCCAGGAACATCCGGTCCGGTGACGGGCCGGCGCCGGACCCGGGAAGGCGGCGGGACTCGACCAGGCCGGCGGGGGTGACGACACGCAGCGACTCCGTCAGGTCGTCGATGTGGGTGAGCACGGTGGCGAAGTGGCCGCCCGCCCTGGTCGCGAGCCAGCCGCCGAGCGTCGAGAACTCGAAGCTCTGCGGGAAGAACCGCAGGGTGTGCCCGCTCGGCCTGAGCTGCTCCTCCAGGTGCGGCCCGAGCACGCCCGCCTGCACCAGCGCTGCCCGGCTGGTCGCGTCGATCTCCAGCACGCGGTTCATCGAGCCGAGGTCGAGGCTGACCGCTCCGGCGTACTCGTCGCCGACGCGGGGCTCGACGCCGCCGACCACCGACGAGCCTCCACCGAACGGGACGACCGCGATCCGGGCGTCGCTGCACCAGTCGAGGATCCGGGCGACGTCCGCCTCGCTGGTGGGCCGGACGACCAGGTCAGGGACGTGGTCGAGCCGTCCGAGGAGGGCGCGTACGACGTCGCGGAAGGCCCGGCCGTGGCCGTGCGCCAGTCGGTCCATCGGCTCGTCGGACGTCAGTGCGCCGAGCGGCTCGGGCGGCCGGACCCGGCTCGGAGCCAGCCCGAACGACTCGACCGGTGGCGCCTCGTGCGGCTCCAGGTCCGCGCCCGGGAGCATCGACGAGACCCGGTCGGTGAGCTGCCGGAGCTCGTCACCGGCGACCGCGTCCTCGACGTTGCCCCAGCCCCACCACGACCGCGTCCTGCCCGCCATCCGGAGGTCGCGCCTCAGACGTGCTGGCGCAGGTAGCGCCCGAAGTGCGGCACCGTGAAGGCGATCCGGCCGCGCTCCCCGGAGTAGATCAGCCCCTTCTTGAGCAGCGAGTCGCGCGCGGGTGACAGCGACTGCGGCTTCTTGCCGAGTACGCCGGCGACCTCGGCGGTCGCGACCGAGCCCACCGGGTCGTCCGGGTCCTCCGGTCCGGCGGCGTCCGCCATCGCCCTGAGGTAGTCGCGCTCCCCCGGCGTCGCGCGCTCGTAGCGGCTGCCGAAGAAGCCGACCGCGAGCTCGCGCTCCGCCTCCGGCGCGGCGACCGCGACGTCCGCCGCGGTGATCGGAGAACGCGGCGCGAGGTCCCACACCGACTTGCCGTAGGCCTGGATGAAGTAGGGGTAGCCGCCGGTAGCGGCGTACAGCGCGGCCAGCGCGTCGTCGTCGTAGGCCGCGTCCTCCTCGGCGGCGGGCGCCCCCAGCGCGCGGTCGGCCTCCTCGCGGGAGAGCCGGTCGATGCGCTGGTAGGAGAACAGCCGCTCGGAGTAGGACTTGCTCGCGCTGAGCACCGCGGGCAGGTGCGGGAGCCCGGCGCCGACCACGATCACGGGCAGCCCGGACTGGCTCACCTCGTGGCAGGCGGCGCACAGCGCCGAGACGTCGTCGGGGCCGACGTCCTGCATCTCGTCGACGAAGACCGCCACACCCTTGCCGAGGTCGGCGGCCAGCCCGCCGACGTCGTTCATCAGCTCGACCAGGTCGATCTCGATGTCGCCGGAGTCGGCCCGGCCGCGCACGGCGGGTACGTCGATGCCCGGGCTCCAGCGGTCCCTCAGCTTCGCGTCCGGTCCGGCCTGCCGCTCGGCGAAGGACCGGATCACGCCGAGCACGTGGTCCGCATCGGGGTGCCCGAGCTCGCGGACCGCCTGGTGCAGCGCGCTGGACAGCGGCCGGCGCAGCGACTGGTCGGGCCGCGCCTCGAGCTTGCCGGTCCCCCAGCCCTTGCGCACCGCCTGGCCGCGCAGCGCGTTGAGCAGCACGGTCTTGCCGACCCCGCGCAGTCCGGTCAGGACCAGCGAGCGCTCCGGACGCCGCCGCGCGATCCGCTCGAGCACCACGTCGAAGGCCCGCACCTGGTCGTCTCGGCCGGCGAGCTCGGGCGGCCGCTGCCCGGCGCCGGGCGCGTAGGGGTTCCGGACGGGATCCATGGCTACGACGGTATGGCGCCGTCTAGCGGATTCCTTAGATTTCGCCGCGCGGCGCGCCCCCCCCCGACGATTCGTCTGCGAGGCCAAGCCTCAGAAGACAGGTCAACCCGCAGACGAATCGGGATCAGGCGGGCTCGCGGGTGGGCGCGTGGCGGTACGCGCGCTGGACGCCGACCTGCAGCAGCTCGATCAGGTCCGGGACCTCGTCGATCGCGAGGCGGAACGACGCCGCGCACACGTTGTCGCGCCAGAGTGAGAGCACCACGAGGTCGGCCTCGGAGTGCCAGGACACCCGGAGCGCGCGCTCACTTCCGCGGGCGTCGAGGAAGATCGACCCCAGCTCCGGAAGCGGCCGGGCGGCGCTCATCTCGCCATCATGCTCCGTCGTCCACAACCTGTCACGAGTTCGCCGGGGAGATAGTCCGTGATTGAACGGCCCCTGGTTCCGCGAATCCGGGGCCGTTCGTTCACGGACTACCCCCGCCCCCGGGGCCACCTAGACTTTCGACCGTGCCCGAGCTGCCCGAGGTGGAAGCCCTGGCCCTCGACCTCAAGGGCCGGCTGGACGGTCACGCCATCGCCACCGTCCACATCGCGGCGTTCAGCGCGCTCAAGACCTTCGATCCGCCCCTGCGGGCGCTGGAGGGACTGCTGGTCGAGGACGTGGGCCGGCACGGGAAGTTCCTGGACATCACCGTCGGCGGGCTGCACCTCGTGGCCCACCTGGCGCGCGGCGGCTGGATCCGCTGGAAGGACGAGGTGCCGACCCTGCCGCCCCGGCCCGGCGGCAAGAACCCGCTCGCCGCTCGGGTGGTCCTCGAGGACCAGTCGGGGCTCGACATCACCGAGGCCGGCACCAAGAAGCGGCTGGCCATCTACCTGGTCCGCGACCCGCAGGACGTCCCCGGGATCGCGACGCTCGGCCCCGACCCGCTCACCGACGACTTCACCCTGGAGAAGTTCCGGGAGATCCTCGCCGCCGAGGGCCGCAAGCAGCTCAAGGGCGTGCTGCGCCACCAGGGCACCATCGCCGGCATCGGCAACGCCTACTCCGACGAGATCCTGCACGCCGCGCGGATGTCGCCGTTCCGTCCCGCGGCTGCGCTGCTCGAGGGCGAGGACGACACCGAGCTCGTCGTGCTGTACGACGCCATCCGGGTCACCCTCGGCGACGCGGTCGACCGCTCCCGGGGGTTGGCGATGAGCGAGCTCAAGGGCGAGAAGAAGTCCAACATGGCCGTGCACGGCCGCACCGGCCAGCCCTGCCCGGTCTGCGGCGACACCGTCCGCGAGGTGTCGTTCGCCGACTCCAGCCTGCAGTACTGCGCCACCTGCCAGACCGGCGGCAAGCCACTCGCCGACCGCCGCATGAGCAAGCTGCTCAAGTAGCCACCGAGAACCCAGGAGCCCGATGAACGGCGTCCCCACTGTCGCGATCTCCGGCGTGCCCGACCCGCTGCCCGACGGGCTCGCCGTGGTCGACGTGCGCGAGCCCGTGGAGTGGCAGTACGGCCACATCGAGGGCTCGATCCACATCCCGATGAGCGAGCTGACGAGCCGCCTGGACGAGGTGCCCGAGGGTCAGACCCTGGTGGTGTGCAAGGTGGGCGCCCGCTCGGCGCGGGTGGTGATGTGGCTGTCCCAGCAGGGCCGCGACGTGGTCAACCTCGACGGCGGACTGCTCGAGTGGGAGGCGGCCGGCCGCGCCCTGGTGAGCGACACCGGCCAGCCGCCGCTGGTCATCTAGGGACTCTCGGAGTCCTCTGTCTGCTCGCTCAGGTCCGGGCAGGTCTTGTCGACGTAGTCGTCCAGCGCGTCGAGCTTCTTCTGCTCCGCGTCGCTGACGTCGCCGATTCCGGCGAGCTCGTCGGCCGTCGCGTCGTCGGCGAGGTTGGTGATCTTCTCGACGTAGAAGTCGAAGCCGTCCTGCGCGTCGGCCGGGATGTCCTCTGGCGTACCGACGTCGTCGAGCTTGTCGGCGGCGTCCTTGAGGGCCTGGATGTAGGCCTTCAGGTCCTTGGTCGGGTCGGCGTCGGCGAAGTCGTCCTGGAAGTCCTCGAGGGCCCCGCAGAACTCCTTGGCCGAGGGCGCATCGTCGCTCCCACCTCCGCCGCCACCGCCGTCGTCACCGCACCCGGCCACTCCACCGGCGACGAGCGCGAGGCCGGCGGCCAGCAGTCCCAGCCGCATCAGCTGCCGTCACCGGATTCACTCGCGTCCTCGCTGGGGGCGTCGCTGGAGGCGCCACCGGAGTCGCTGGAGCTGCCGTCGCCCCCGAGCTCGGGGCAGGTCTTCTCGAGGTAGTCGCTGAAGGCGTCGGTCTTCTTCTGGTCCTCCTCGGAGAACTTCTCCTCGAGACCGTCTAGGTCCGTGGCCGACGCGTCGTCCGGAAGATCCGCGATCGCGTCGAGGGTCAGCTGGAGACCGTCCTTGGCATCGTCGGGGATCCCGTCGGGCGTGCCGACGTCCTCGATCCGCTGGGCCGCCTTCTTGAGGATCTCACCGAGGTTTCCCTCGTCGCCGGTCAAGGAGCTGAGATCGTCCGCGAAGGCCTTGAAGGCCCCACAGAACTCTTCCGTCGATGCCGCATCGCCGCCGCCACCACCACCGCTGGCCCCGTCGCTGCCGCTGCCGTCGTCGCTCCCGCAGCCGACCGCCCCGCCTGCGACGAGGACGAGACTGGCAGCGAGCAGTCCGAGCTTCATGTGTTCTCCCCGGGGTTCGGTTCGGTCGGCTCCCCAGCCTCGCACGGCAGGGGCGACCGGACGGAGGTCGGGGTCAGCCGTCGGTGCCGTCGGCCCAGGGGTGGCCCGACCCTCGTGGTGCGTCCTCCCACCGTGGCAGCGGCAGGTTCAGGGCGCGCTCGAGCCGCCCGAGGTACGCCGTCCGCGGGACCGAGACCGCGCCGAGGGTCGCCAGGTGCGGCGTCACCCACTGCACGTCCAGCAGCCGCCCGTTCACGCCGTCGGCGGTCAACAGCGAGACCAGCCCGACCAGCGCCACCTTCGACGCGTCGCGGACCCGGTGGAACATCGACTCGCCCGCGAACAGGCCGCCGATGCACACGCCGTACAGGCCGCCCGCCAGCTCGCCGTCCTGCCACGCCTCGACCGAGTGCGCCCAGCCCAGCCGGTGCAGCTCGCCGTACGCCGCGGCGATGTCACGGGTGATCCACCCGGCGTCGCGCGCCGGGTCGCCGCAGCGGGCCACCACCTCGTCGAAGGCGGTGTCGACCCGGACCTCGAAGTCCCGGCAGGAGCGGCGCAGCGACCGGGAGACGATCAGCCCGTCGAGCGGCACGATCCCGCGGGCGACGGGCGAGAACCAGTGCATCGGCGGGCGGGCGCCGTTCTCCGGCATGGGGAAGATGCCCGACCGATAAGCCGCGAGCAGCGTCCCCGGCGCGAGGTCCGCGCCGACGCCGACCAGGTCGTCCTCGGCGTCCCGCGGGTCGGGGAAGACCCACGGTGAGGGAGGCGGCTCGACCGGCACGTCCGTAGGATTCCATTGTGGGCGTGACCAGCAAGGCAGCCGGGGTGGTGAGCAAGCAGCTCGCGCCGCGGATCGGCGAGCTCGCTCCCGGGCTGACGTCGTCGTTCGTCCGCGAGGCCCTGCACCGCGCGATCGTCGGTGTCGGGCCGCTGCCGCCGGCCAGCAAGGCGGCCGACGCCCAGCTCCGGGAGCAGAAGGGCGACGTCGAGAAGGCCGTCCACGAGGTGATCGAGAACCACGTCCGCTACGCCGCGGCGCAGGGGTTCCTCACCAACGTCGGCGGACTGGTCACCGTCGCGCTGACCATCCCGACCAACATCACCGGGCTGGCCCTGATCCAGTGCCGGATGATCGCCGGCATCGCGCACCTGCGCGGCTACGACCTCGACGACCCGCGGGTCCGCAACGCGATCCTCACCACGATGATCGGCGAGGACGTCGTCAACTCACTGATCAAGAAGCGCAAGCTGCCGGCACCGCCCATGGCGCTCGCCACCGCGCCGCTGCACGACCCCGACCTCGACCTCGTCATCTCCTCCGAGGTCGCCGCCGAGCTGATCACCAAGGTGGCCGGCAAACGGCTCGCCATCACGGTCGGCCGCCGGATCCCGATCGCGGGCGGCTTCGTCGGACTGGGCGCGGACGCCTACACGACGTGGAAGGTCGGCCGCTACGCCGACCGCGAGCTCCTGCCCCGCGCCCGCCGGTAGAGCCCCAGCAGCGCGCGGCCGGGACCGCTGTTCTCCAGCCGCACCACGAGGGCTCGGCGGAACCGGTACGACGGGGTCGCGTGCGCCCGCTCGAGCGCGCCGCGCACGTCGGACAGCTCGGACTGCAGCCGCTCCGCCTCGTGCCCGAGCCGGGCGTTCTCGAGCAGCAGCGCGGTGATCGCGTCGACGCCGGCCGCCGCGACCTGGCGCTCCCGCGGCCGGTCCGGGTCGGCGTAGTCCGCCACCGGCGGCGCCCCCACGAGATCGCCGAGGTCGCCGATCACGTCGTACCCACGGGCCTCGATCTCGGCGATCCAGGACGCCGACAGCTCCTGGACCCACGGGTGCAGGTCCGGCGGCAGGGCCAGTCGCGGCGAGCTCGTGCGCCGGGAGAGGGTCTGGTGCGCGAGGAGCTCGCGGACGAGGGGCCGGTAGTCGCCCGGGGCCAGCTCGGCGTTCGCCTTGCGGTTGATGCGGCGCAGGAGCGTGGTCTCGGGTACGCCGAGCGAGGGGTTGTGCCGCTCCCCCTCGAGGTCGAGGTCGATCCCGTCGAGACCGAACGCCTGGCTGAACCTCTTCCAGAGCAGCTCGGGCGCGCCACCGGGCGGCGGCACCGTGACGAGGTGCACCTGCTCCGGCGGCAGCTCCTGGCCCCAGCGGTCGAGGATCTCGGGGACCTCCTGCACCCCCCAGAACCATGCCCCGATCCGGCTGGCCCGCTCGGGGTCCTGGATCTGGTCGAGGAACGCGCCGTAGCTCAGCTGGGCACGGTGCTTGACGTTCTCCTGCCACTCCGCAGGGATCTGGCGGACCAGGTCGCGGACCGACAGCACCAGGTGGACCTCGGTGTCGCGACCCAGCGACTCGAGCGCCCGGCCGATCTGCGCCCGCGAGGCGGTGGCCAGGATCTCGTGGCTGATGACCGCCGTGCCCGCCCCCGCTGACAGCGCCTCGCGCACCTGCGCGGCGAGGTCGTCCCACGCGCCGATGGCATCGGACTGGAGGCCACCCCACGGCAGCTGCATGAGGTCTAGCGCGGCGAGGAAGTGGCTGTCGTGCCGGTCGGCCGGGTAGGCGATGCCGGCGGCCGCGAGCACCTCGCGGTTGCGGAACAGCACGTCCTGGAGGTACGACGTGCCGGTCTTCGGCGTACCGACGTGGAGGAGCACCTTGCGGCTCATCTCTCCACCTCCAGGAGCAGCTCGATCGCGAGACCCAGGACCGAGCCGGGCGAGCGGTCCGACCAGCTGGGCAGCAGCCCGTCCGGATCCCCCACCACAGGGTAACGAGCGCGGAGCAGGCGCTGCCGCAGGCCGAAGGCGGCGTCCTCGACCCAGTCGCGGTGCTCGGGCGGTACGTCGGGCAGCGAGCCGACGGCTCCGGCGAGCCGCGGCCGAAATGCCGTCGACAGCAGCGTCGCCTGCTTCGCGGGGAGCACGTGCAGGCTGAGCGCACCGCCGACCTGGCGGGCCAGCTCCGTGGCGTGCTCGGGCGGGTCGGGCACCGGTCCGAGGCGGCGTACGCCGATCAGCCGGGGCAGCTCGCCGAGGTCGAGCACCACGCCGACCCGGCCGGTGTGCGGCCGTGCGCGGAACCGCTCGACCACGCCGGGCAGGTCCACCCGGCGGGGCAGCCGCCGCCGGGCCCGCAGCCGGGCCAGGAAGTCCGGCCAGGTCGGTGCGCCGGTGCCGAACGCGCCAGCGGTCCAGGTGTGCGCGAGCATCGTGACCAGGTCGGCCCCGAGTACGTGCACCGACCGGCCCCCACCGCCGGGCGGGCGGCCGTCGGCCACGAGCTGGTCGGTGTAGGCCGCCGCCAGCCACGGGTCCCCGGCCAGCTCGTAGCGTGTCCGGAGCCGTCGAGTGACGCGAACGTGCTGTGGCTCCAGGCTCGGGACAGCACTTTCGCGACGCTCGACGAGTTCCAGCGCCAGCAGCCCGGCCGCCACCCTCAGCAGCTCGTCGTCGGACAGCTCGGCGGGGTCGACCGCCGGCGGTCCGAAGCGACGCGTCTCGTCGACCCCCACCAGCTCGAGGTCGGGCCGGCCGCGGCCCGGGGCGGAGGCGGCCAGCACCCGCTCGACCAGCGCCGGCGACGGGCGGCCGGCCAGGTTGACGCGGCGCAGCAGCTCGAGCTGCTGGGCACCGGGCAGGTAGCGACCCTCGTCGTCGGCGTCGAACGACGACCAGTCGCGCCATGGCGTCGTACCGCCCTCGCGCAGGTGGGCGATCCACGCCCAGGCGCGGGCTCGACCTGTGTCCAAGGCGGTACTCATCGACGCAGGTACCGCGCCAGCTTCGCGGCCCGCGAGCCGAGCGTGTCGTCGGGGTCGGGCCGCCGCGCGGCCTCGAGGGTGAGCGCCACGATGGCGTCCACGGCGGCGGCGTTGACGTCGCGCGCCCGCGGCTCGTCGGGGTCCTGCCAGACGGCGTCCGGAGCCGGCCGGACCGGGCGCAGCTCCTCGAGGTCGCCCACGACGTCGACCCCGGCGGCCTTGACCCAGTCGATCCAGCCCTGCGCGACCTCCTCGGCCCAGTCGTACGCCTCCGGCGGCAGCGTCACCGGCACCATGTCGGTGCGGGCGGCGAGGGTCTCGTGCACGACCAGCTGGCGGACCAGCGCGCGGTACTGGTCCGACGGCAGCCCGGCGGCCTTGAGCCGCGCGTTGACCCGGCGCAGCAGGGTGCTCTCCGCGGCACCGATCGACGGATTGCGGCGGCCGCCGTCCGCGGGCGCCCAGGCCGGGTCGATCCCGAGCGCGATGCAGACCCGCCGCCACAGCTCGTCCGCGGGGCCACCCGGCCGGGGGACGGTCACGACGTGGACCTGCGCGGGCGGCAGCGCACCGCCCCAGCGCTCCAGGACGCCGGGCAGCCCCTGCACCCGCCAGAACCAGCGCGTCGCCTTGCTCTGGTCGGTCTCCTGGATCTGCCGCAGGAACGTCTCGAACGACACCTTCCGCTGGTGCTTGAGCTGCTCCTGCCACTCGGCCGCCACCTGCCGGGCCAGGTCGCGCGCGCTGTAGACGACGTGCACCTCCGCGAAGGACAGGTCACTCAGCGCACGCTGCGCCTCCGCGGGCTTGGCGCCGGCCAGGATCTCGTGACTCAGGACGACGGTGTCGCGAGTCCGGCGCGCGCGGCGTACGAGCGCCTCCCACTCGCCCGCCGCCTGCGGCCGCATCCCGCCCCACGGCCGGTCGAGGAGGTCCAGCGCCGCCAGGAACATGTCGGCGTGCGGGCCGGTCGGATAGCGGTAGCCGTGCTTGCGCAGGGACGCCGCGTTGAGGGCGAGCCGGTCCTGCACGTACGTCGTGCCGGTCTTGGGCGCGCCCACGTGGAGGTAGACGCGGCGGCTCATGCCTCCGATTGTGACAGCGCGCGGACCACGGCCGACGGCGACGGGCGGCCCAGCTCGCCGGCCATCCACGCGCTGGTGGCCACCAGGGAGTCGAGGTCGACGCCGTGCTCGATGCCGAGTCCGTTGAGCATCCAGACCAGGTCCTCGGTCGCGAGGTTGCCGGTGGCGCTCTTCGCGTAGGGGCATCCGCCGAGGCCGCCGGCGCTCGCGTCGTACGTCGTGATGCCGGACTGGAGCGCGGAGTAGGTGTTGGCCAGGGCCTGGCCGTAGGTGTCGTGGAAGTGCAGGGCGAGGTCGTCCTTCGCCATGCCCGCGGCGACGAACGCGTCGATGAGCGCGGTCACCTGGCCTGCGGTGCCGACGCCGATGGTGTCGCCCAGGCTCAGCTGGCCGGCGCCGAGGTCGAACAGCCGCTTGCCGACCGACACGACCTGCTCGACCGGGACCGCGCCCTCCCACGGGTCGCCGAAGCACATCGAGACGTACGCGCGGACGTCGAGCCCGGCGTCGCGGGCCCGTTTGACGGTCGGCTCGAACATCGCGAACTGCTCGTCGAGGCTGCGGTTGAGGTTCTTCTGCGCGAAGGTCTCGGTCGCGGAGCCGAAGATCGCGATGTGCCTCAGCCCGAGCTCGAGCGCCCGATCCAGGCCGCGCTCGTTGGGCACGAGGACGGGGAGCTCCTTGCCGTCCGCACCGAGACGGGTCATCAGCTCCTCGGCGTCCGCCAGTTGCGGGACCCACTTCGGGTGCACGAACGACGTCGCCTCGACGACCGGGAGCCCGGCCGCGAGCAGGCGGCGTACGAACTGCTCCTTGACGTCGACGGGGACCATCGACTTCTCGTTCTGCAGGCCGTCGCGCGGGCCGACCTCGTAGATCGTGACCTTCTCAGGCAGCGTCATCCGGACCCTCCACGACGAACAACACGTCGCCGAGCTTCACCTGTTCCCCGGCGGTCGCGCCCACCGTCGTGACGGCTCCGGCGAACGGCGCCTTCAGGCTCAGCTCCATCTTCATCGCCTCCAGCACGCCGAGAACCTGGCCCTCCTCGACCGCGTCGCCCTCGGCGACCCGGACGTCGAGGACCGTGCCCGGCATCGGTGCGGTCAGTGCACCGTCGGCGACCGCGGCCGCGTGGTCGCCCATGACGTCGGGCCGGTCGAAGACGAACCGCTGGCCGTGGTGGACCACCTCGACGCGGTCGTGGCGGACCACGGCGACCGCACGTCGGGCCGGCGGCACGGTGAGGGTGACGGGCTCGTCGAGCTCGACCACGACCGGCGCCGGGTCGGAGCCGAGCCGGAACCCGTCGGACGCGAACGGCCCGGTGTCCTCGCGGTCGCGGAGGAACACCTCCCAGGCCGCGAGCTCGCGGGCCGGCCCCGGGTCGGGGGCGGGCACGTCGTGGTGATCCAGCCAGGCCGTGTCGATCGTCGCGTCGCGGAACTCGTCGCTCGCGACCAGGGTCCGGAGGAAGCCGGCGTTGGTGGTCAGCCCGAGGATCGCGGTGTCGTCGAGCGCGGCCACCAGCGCCTGCCGGGCGCTCTCACGGTCCGGCCCGTGGGCGATCACCTTGCCGAGCATCGGGTCGTACGACGTGGACACGACCTGGCCGGACTCGAGGGCCTGGTCGACGCGCACGCCGTCCGGCCACTGCACGTACGTCGCGGTGCCGGCCTGCGGGAGGAAGCCGCCGAAGGAGTCCTCGGCGTAGACGCGGGCCTCGATGGCGTGGCCGGTCAGCTGGACGTCACCGATCGAGAGCGGCTCGCCCGCGGCCACGCGCAGCTGGTGCTCGACGAGGTCGATCCCACCGCACACGAGCTCGGTGACCGGGTGCTCGACCTGGAGCCGGGTGTTCATCTCGAGGAAGTAGACCTCGCCGGTGTCGGTATCGAGCAGGAACTCGACGGTGCCGGCGTTGACGTAGCCGACGTGCGCGGCCAGGTCGACCGCGGCGCTGGTCACCCGCTCGCGGGTGACCTGGTCGATGGTCGGTGCCGGCGCCTCTTCGAGCACCTTCTGGTGCCGGCGCTGCGTCGAGCAGTCCCGCTCGAAGAGGTGCCGCACGGTGCCGTGGGTGTCGGCGATGACCTGGACCTCGATGTGGCGGCCGTGCTCGACGTACTTCTCGATCAGCATGGTGTCGTCGCCGAACGCCGACGCCGCTTCGCGCTTCGCCGAGGCGACCGCCTCGTCGAGCTCGCCCTGCGAGCGCACCACCCGCATGCCCTTGCCGCCGCCACCGGCGGCCGCCTTCACGAGCACCGGGCCATCCCATTCTTGGCCAGCGTCCTCCATGCGCGGCACCACCGGCACGCCGGCGGCCACCGCGATCTCGCGGGCGGCGTCCTTGCGGCCCATCTGCTCCATCACCTTGGCGGACGGGCCGACCAGCGCGATGCCCGCCTGCTCGAGCGCCTCGGCGAAGGCCGCGCGCTCGGAGAGGAAGCCGTAGCCGGGGTGCACCGCCTGCGCGCCGGTCTGCTTCGCGGCGTCGACCACCGCGTCGATGTCGAGGTAGCTCTCGACCCGCACGGCCTCGTCCGCCGCGCGCACGTGTGGCGCGGTCGCGTCGATGTCCGTGTGCACGGCCACGGTGGCGATGCCGAGCCGCTCGCAGGTGCGCATCACCCGCAGCGCGATCTCGCCCCGGTTGGCGATGAGGACCGTCGTGAACATGTTGGACATCGGGCCCATCACATCCGGAAGACGCCGTACGACGGCGCCGGGATCGGGGCGTGGGCGGCCGCGGCCAGGCCCATGCCGAGGACGCGGCGGGTGTCGACCGGATCGATGACCCCGTCGTCCCAGAGCCGGGCGGTCGAGTAGTACGGCGAGCCCTGGGCGTCGTACTGCCCCCGGATCCGCTCCTTGAACTCCTCGACCGGCTCCGGGTCGTCGGGCCGGCGCACCTCGGCGAGGACGGCCGCGGCCTGCTCGCCGCCCATCACCGAGATCCGGGCGTTGGGCCACATCCAGAGGAACCGCGGGTCGTACGCGCGGCCGCACATGCCGTAGTTGCCGGCGCCGAACGAGCCGCCGATGACCACGGTGAACTTGGGGACCACCGAGCACGCGACCGCGGTGACCAGCTTGGCGCCGTCGCGGGCGATCCCCTTGTTCTCGTACTCCCGGCCGACCATGAAGCCGGTGATGTTCTGGAGGAACACCAGCGGGATCCGGCGCTGGTTGCAGAGCTCGATGAAGTGCGCGCCCTTGAGCGCCGACTCGCTGAACAGGATCCCGTTGTTGGCGACGATCCCGACCTCGTGGCCCCAGATCCGGGCGAAGCCGCAGACCAGCGTCTCGGCGTAGAGCCGCTTGAACTCGTGGAACCGGCTGCCGTCCACGACCCGGCGGATCACCTCGCGGACGTCGTACGGCGTCCGGGTGTCGGTCGGCACCACGTCGTAGAGCCCCGCGGGGTCCTCGTGCGGCTCCTCCACCTCGCTGACCCGCCCGTACTGTCCGGGCGGGTCAGCGTCGGGGAGGGTGTCGATGATCGAGCGCACGATGGCGAGGGCGTGCGCGTCGTCGTCGGCCAGGTGGTCGACCACCCCGCTCGTGCGGGCGTGCACGTCGCCGCCGCCGAGCTCCTCCGCGGTGACGACCTCGCCGGTCGCGGCCTTCACCAGCGGCGGGCCGCCGAGGAAGATCGTGCCCTGGTTGCGGACGATGACCGACTCGTCCGACATGGCCGGCACGTAGGCGCCACCGGCGGTGCACGACCCCATCACGCTGGCGATCTGGGGGATGCCCCTGGCCGAGAGGTTGGCCTGGTTGAAGAAGATCCGGCCGAAGTGCTCCCTGTCGGGGAACACGTCGTCCTGCATCGGCAGGAACGCGCCGCCCGAGTCGACGAGGTAGACGCACGGCAGCCGGTTGTCGGCGGCGACGGCCTGCGCGCGCAGGTGCTTCTTGACCGTCATCGGGTAGTAGGTGCCGCCCTTGACCGTCGCGTCGTTGGCCACGATGACGGTCTCTCGACCGCTGACCCTGCCGATGCCGGTCACGATGCCTGCGCTCGGCACGGCGTCGTCGTACATCCCGGTCGCGGCCAGGGGACTCAGCTCGAGGAACGGGCTGCCCGGGTCGAGGAGCCCGTCCACCCGGTCGCGGACCAGCAGCTTGCCGCGAGCGGTGTGCTTCTCGCGGGCCGAGTCCGAGCCGCCCCGGCGTACGACCGCCAGCCGCTCCCGCAGGTCGGCGACGAGCGCCCGCATGTCCTCAGCCACCTCGCTAGGTTAGCGATCATTAACCTGCGGGGCCAGCGGAACAAGTTCGGCGGGGTCTGGCGTTTGCACCCACATGAGCGCAGTACCCCTGACGGCGGAGTCCTTCGAGGAGACGGTGACCGGCAGCGACATCGTGCTGGTCGACTTCTGGGCGTCGTGGTGCGGCCCGTGCCGGCAGTTCGCCCCGGTCTACGAGGCGGCGTCCGAGCGGCACAACGACGTGGTGTTCGGCAGCATCGACACGGAGGCCGAGCAGTCGCTCGCGCAGGCCGCCCAGGTGACCGCCATCCCGACGCTGATGGCCTTCCGCGACGGGATCATGGTCTTCCGCCAGTCCGGTGCGCTCCCCGCGCCGGCGCTCGAGGAGCTGATCACGGCCGTCAAGGGTCTCGACATGGACGACGTCCGCGCGCAGGTCGCGGCCGCGGAGCAGCCACCCGCCTGACACGCTCGCCGGGTTAGCGGACGCTAACCTCGTCCCATGGCGACCGAGCAGCTCCCGCGTCGCGAGCAGATCCTCACGACCGCGGCGGAGCTGTTCGCCGCGCGCGGCTTCCACGGCGTGAGCGTGGCCGACATCGGCGCGGCCTGCGGGATCTCGGGGCCGGCGCTCTACAAGCACTTCGCCTCCAAGGACGCCGTGCTCGCCGAGATGCTGGTGTCGATCAGCGAGCGGCTCCTCGCCGTCGGTCGCGAGCGGGCCGGGGCCGCGTCCGACGCCCGCGCCGCCGTGGTCGCGCTGGTCGAGTGGCACGTCGACTTCGCCCTCCGGGACCGGCCGCTCATCGTCGTCCAGGACCGCGACTGGGAGTCGCTGCCCGACGACGCTCGGGAGCAGGTACGCCGACTGCAGCTGGAGTACGTCGACCTCTGGGCCGACCGGCTCCGCGAGGTCCACGCCGGGCTGCGCCCGGAGAGCGCCCGGGCGATGGCGCACGCGGCGTTCGGCCTGATCAACTCGACCCCGCACAGCGCGCTGCTCCCCGACGCCCGGATGCGCGAGCTGCTGACGCGGATGGCCGTCGCGGCGCTGGGCACCTTCTAGGCTGCCCGGATGCGTGCGCGGGTGGTGGCTCCCTTGCTCGCCGCGGTGCTCGGGATCGGCGGCGGCGTCGCCACCGCGATCGTCGTACCCGCGGACGACGACAAGCCGCCCGCGGCCAGCGACCCGCTCCACCTCGGCATCGAGCTGGTCGACCAGGACTGCTCCGGCAAGTCGCTGCTGGTGGTCGGCTACGGCAACGGCGCGGCGCCGCTGGGCACCGCGGTCGCCGACAACGGCCGCGACGCGGTCCGCTACCTGAGCAGCGACGGCTCGTGCGAGACGGTGCTCGGTCCGGAGGACGCCGCGACCCCGGCGTACGCCGTCTATCTCGGTCCGTACGAGACGCTCCAGGAGCCGTGCGAGCTGCGGATGACTCCGGAGCACCGGGCCGACTTCGTCACCGTCCTCCGCTCCGGCAACCAGACCCTCGTGAAGTGCCCGTGCGCGATGCCGGCCAGCGCGGCTCCAGACGACCTCAGACCGGGCATGACCGAGTTCACGCCGGAGCAGACGGTGTGGATCCGGGCCCTGCAGTCGATGCTCAATGACTACGACCCCAAGAAGTTCCGGCGCACCAGCATCACCGGCAGGTACGACGACGCCACGGTGGCTCGCGTCACCGAGATCCAGCACGAGCAGTCCGGCATCCCCACCACGGACGGCGTGCTCGACGAGGCGACCTGGCGGATCCTGACCGACCGGATCTGCCGGATCTACGACTACTGAGACCCGCGTGGGCGCCCTGCCCCCACGCCTGTTGGGGTGAATCTCCGCGTCGACCACCATCCGGGCCGGCCACGCCCACCTCGAGGTCTCAGGCGAGCTGGACTCGGTCACCGCACTCCAGGTGCGCCGGCAGGTCGATGACGCTCTGGCACAGGGCTGCACCCGGTTCACCGTCGACCTGGCCCGGCTCACCTTCATCGATGCCGTGGGGCTGGGCACCTTCGTCCACCTGCACAACGCACCGAGGGCTGTCGGCGGGAGTGTCGGCTTCGTGGCGACCAGCACGGCCTTCCGGCGGGTCTGCGGTCTCACGGGGCTGACGGAGCCCTTCCGTCTCTCAGAGCTGTCGGGGGAGATGCAGCCGGCCTGACGCTTCCGGTCCCGAGCTCGGCGAGCATGGCGGCCGCCCGCAGCGCCGCGTCGGCGGCCACGTCGAGGTCGGGATCGTCCTCGACCTCGCCTTCGTCGGCCGGTGCGGTCCGCTGGTGCAGCCGGGCCAGCAGGTCGTCGCGGGCCACGCCGCGCAGGTGCAGCAGCACGAACGGGTCGTCCTCGACCAGCCAGGCGAGCTGGTACATCACCGCCAGCGCGTGGGGGCACGGGTCGGTCCAGGCCTGACAGGTGCAGGTCGAGCCGAGCTCGCTGCCGAAGGGCAGCAGCTCGACCCCGGCCTCCTCGGCGTGCTCGACCAGTGTGTGCGGCAGGTCGCCGGCCAGCAGGGCGGCCACCCGGCCGGACTCGGCGGCCACGATCTCGACGAGCGTGTCACTGGCGTCCGGGTCGAGCACCGGCACCGTCCCGAGGACCGCCCACAGGCCGTTCTCGTCCTCGACCGCAGCCACGAACCGGCCCGGCTCGACGCTGATCTGGCCGATCCGGCCCGATCGCGAGATGGTGCGGGCGGCGGTCAGGTCGGCCGAGGAGTACGACGCCTCCTCGACCGCGCGGACCCAGGCCTTCGCCCACCAGCGGGTGGCCCGGGCGGCGCCGCGTCGAGGCGGGGTGCGGGGATGGACGACCGTGGTCATGGGGTCATCGGTCCAGGCCGAGGCTGCGGGCGTCCCGATGGCGCAGCTCGACGAGGTCGCGCAGCTCGTCGTCGTCGAGCTCGGTGAGCGCGGCCTCCCCACCGCCGAGCACCGCGTCGGCGAGGGCGCGCTTGCGCTGGAGCAGCTGGGCGACCCGCTCCTCGATGGTGCCCTGGGTGATCAGCCGGTGCACCTGGACCGGGCGGGTCTGGCCGATGCGGTAGGCGCGGTCGGTGGCCTGCTCCTCGACGGCGGGGTTCCACCAGCGGTCGAAGTGGATGACGTGGTCGGCCGCGGTGAGGTTGAGCCCGGTGCCGCCGGCCTTGAGCGAGAGCAGGAAGACCGGCGCCTCGCCCTGCTGGAACCGAGCCACCATGGCCTCGCGCTCGCGGATGGGCGTGCCGCCGTGGAGGAACTGGTGCGGGATGCCGGCCTTCGACAGGTGCGCCTCGAGCAACCGGCCCATCGCGACGTATTGAGTGAAGACGAGCGCCGCGCCGTCCTCCGCGAGCACGGTGCCGAGCAGCTCGTCGACCAGGTCGAGCTTCTGGGAGCGGCCGGTCAGCCGCACCACTCCCGACTCCTTGAGGAAGTGAGCCGGGTGGTTGCAGATCTGCTTGAGCCCGGTGAGGAGTGCGAGCACCAGGCCGCGACGGGTGACCTGGTCGTCGGGGCTGGCGCGCTCGATCCGGGCCATCGTGTCGCGGACGAACGACTCGTAGAGGACCACCTGCTCCCGGGTCAGGTGCAGCGGATGGTCGGTCTCGGTCTTGTCCGGCAGCTCCGGGGCGATGCCGGGGTCGGACTTGCGGCGGCGCAGCAGGAACGGCCCGATGAGGTCCGCGAACTGCCGGGTCTTCGCCTCGTGCACCCCCGCCTCGATCGGCGAGGCCCAGACGCGGCGGAACGCCTGCCGGCTCCCGAGCAGCCCGGGGATCACCCAGTCGAGGATCGACCAGAGCTCGGTGAGGTTGTTCTCCATCGGGGTGCCGGTGAGCCCGACCCGGACCGTGCTGGGGATCTTGCGGAGCGCCTTGGCCGTCGACGAGCGCGCGTTCTTGATGTGCTGCGCCTCGTCGGCGACGACGAGGTCCCAGCCGACGTCGGCGAGCTCCTCGTGGCTGACCCGCATGGTGCCGTAGGTCGTGAGCACGAAACCCTGCGTCAGCCCTGCGAGCGACCGGCTGCCTCCGTGGAACCGGCGTACGTCGACGCCGGGGGCGAACCGGGCGAGCTCCTGCTCCCAGTTGCCCATGAGGCTGGCTGGGCAGACCACGAGGACCGGGCCCTCGTGGCCGCGCTCGACCCGGTGCAGGTGCAGCGCGATGAGGGTGATCGTCTTGCCCAGTCCCATGTCGTCGGCGAGACAGGCGCCGAGGCCGTGGGAGGTGAGCTCGGCCAGCCAGGTCAGTCCCTGTCGCTGGTAGTCGCGGAGCGTGCCGGCCAGCCCGGTGGGCACCTCGACGGGCTCCTGCTCGGCGGCGTGGAGCAGCCGCTCGCGGACCTTGAGCAGCGACGCACCGAGGATGACCTGCTCCTCGACCGGCTGCTCCGCGGTGCCGAGCTGGACCGTGCCGGTCAGCGCCGCGGCGATCGCCTCGGCCGGCGTGGCCGTGCGGAGCACCCGCTTGCGCGCCTTGCGGGCGATCGCCGGGTCGATGACGGTCCAGTTGCCACGCAGCCGCAGCATGGGCGAGGCGCTGGCGGCGAGCTGGTCCATCTCCTCCTCGGTGAGGGGGTCGCCGTGCACGGCCAGCTGCCAGCGGAAGCTGAACAGCTCGCCCTCGCCGAAGATGCCGGTCCGGAGCTGCGCCTCGCGCTCCGACATCGGCCGCGACCGGTCGAGCACGGTGCTCGCGGTGAGCTCGCGGCCCAGGCTCCGCGGCCAGAGGACGTCGACGCCCCGGCCGACCAGGGCGGCGACGCCGTGCTCGAGCAGGCTGGCGAGCTCGACGCCGTCCAGCGTGATCTGGTCGGGGACCCGCAGCTCGAGCAGGCGGTCGAGCACGGGCCACGCTTCCGCCGCGCCGCGGAGGGCGATGGCCGCATGGGTCCGCGCCCGGTCGCCGAAGCCGTGCTCGTGTCCGTCGGCGGTCCACAGCACCGCGGCGTCGCAGAGGTGGAGGGGGTTCTGCTCGTCGTGGACCTGGAGCACCAGGCGCACCGAGCCATCGACCAGCTCCTCCTCGTCGGCCTCGACCCGCAGCGAGATCCGCACCAGCTGCGGCAGCTCCGGCCGCGGCTCGGCGTAGCGCCGGAGCCGTTCGCGCAGGCGCTCCTCGAACTGCGGCCGGGCCACCGGAGGCCGCCGGTCGGCAGTGGGCGCCGCCCTCGGCATGGCGTCGGCCACGGCGTCGAGCAGGGCACGGACGACGTCCTCGGCCGCCTCGGCCGCGAGCCCGTCGTGGGCACGCGCTGCGGCCAGCCGCACGACGCGGTCCTCGTCGTCGGCCGCCAACGGCCCCATCCGCCAGCTCGGCTCGTCACCTGCCGGCTCGATCTGCCCGGCCGCGACCAGCCGCAGCCCGAGCAGCGCCGCCCCGGACAGCAACCCGACACTGGGATGCAGGTCGTCGCGGGTGTGCGCCTTGGTGAGCACCGGGAGCGCGGCCCGGATCGGCAGTGCGACGGTGCGCCGCTCGTCGGTGAACTCGACGACCCCGTCGCGAGGAGGCTCGGCGGCGTGGAACGTCGCCGTGCCGGTGACGGGGACGAAGCTCACATGTCGAAACTAGCCGCCGCTGCCGACATGGATCGCGCGCCTACGATCGTGAGGTGAGCATCCTCGACGCGAAGATCGCCCGTCTTGACGGAGCCCAGACCACCCTCGGCGAGATCACCGCCGGCCGGGCCGCCTTGCTGGTCAACGTCGCGAGCAGGTGCGGCCTCACCCCGCAGTACGCCGGGCTCGAGCAGCTGCACGAGGAGTACGGCGACGACGCCTTCACGGTGATCGGCCTGCCGTGCAACCAGTTCTACGGCCAGGAGCCCGGGAGCTCCGAGGAGATCGCTGAGTTCTGCTCCGCGACGTACGGCGTGACGTTCCCGATGACCGAGAAGATCGACGTGAACGGCGACGAGCGCCACGGGGTCTACGAGGAGCTGGTGAACACGCCCAACGAGAAGGGCGAGACCGGCGACGTGACCTGGAACTTCGAGAAGTTCCTCATCGCGGCGGACGGCGCCGTGGTGGCGCGATTCAGCCCGGGCGTCATTCCGGAAGACTCAAGCCTCGTCGAGGCGGTCAAGGCGATCTCCAGCTCTTAGGGTGTTTCGCGAGCGGAGCGAGCGCGCCTCGTGATCGGCCCCGGTGGCCGCGACGACTGCGAAGCCCGCGAAGCGGAGCGAGCGTCGTCGTGGATCCGGGGCCGAAGCTCACGAGGGTAGACAGATCCGCCCCGTGACCGGCGGCAGGTCGGCCAGGGTGACGATGCCCGGCCGGGCCGCGACGACGTACGGCACCGCGTTGGTCACCGGCATCGCCGTGTAGATCATCCCGAGCCCCATGAAGCCCGGCTCGGTCCAGTCCTCCGGCGGGAGGCAGTGCAGGACCGTGCGCATGTTCGGCAGTCCGAAGACCTGGATCACGTGGCCATGGGCGAGTGGCTTGGGCGGCACCGTGTGCTGGCCCATCACCCAGTTGAAGCCGACGCTGACGACGTTCTTGTCGCCCAGCCAGCCGCGGTGATGGCCCATCACGCCGCCGACGGTCCCGTCCGGGATCGTCATGAAGCCCAGGTCGCTGTCGCCCGTGGCCGCCGTGAACTCGACGTCGAAGCTCATCCGGTCGAGCACGACGCCCATCGCGTTGGCCATCATCGCGGCGGACTCGGCGAACACCTCGCTCTCCCGTCGCACGTGCTCGGCCAGCCCGGGCGTGTCCGGCGGCTGCGAGAAGCCCATGGCGGTCTGCGTCTCCGCCGACTCGTACGTCGAGCAGTCGACCGACTCCGTGATCACCACCGAGTCGACGTGCTCGCACGAGCCGCTCAGCGCCATGGCGACGAGGTTGGTCAAACCCGGGTGCGCCCCCGAGCCGAAGATGGTCGACTGCCCGCGCTCGCAGGCGTCGACGATGCGGGCCCGGTCCGCGTCGCTCTGTTTGCCACCGGTGATCCAGGCGGCGCTCGTGCAGACGTTGACGCCGGCGCCCAGCAGCTCGACCAGCTCGTCGACGCTGGGCCACAGCGGGTTGTAGCAGCAGGCGTCCGGCCGCAGCCCGAGCAGCGCCTCGACGTCGTTCGTGGCCAGGACACCGGTCGGCTCGGGCCAGCCGCAGAGCTCGGCCGCGTCCCTGCCGACCTTGTCCGCGCCATGGGCGTAGACGCCGACGAGCTCCAGGTCGTCCCGGCCGATGATCGCGTGCAGTGACCGGCGCCCGATGTTGCCGGTGGTCCACTGGATGACTCGGAGAGGTCGCGCCATCCCCGGAGACTAGAACGTGTTCTATTTCGTGTCGAGGTCGCGATTGGCCAAGATCTCGCGCAGGGTCGGGAGGACGCGCTGGTCCTTGGGACGGTTGGCCGCCTGCTTGCTCCGGATGATGTCCTCGAGAGCTGCGAGGCGGACGTGGACGCCGAACGCTGTGACGACCTCCGCTCCCCGTGAGAGATCCGGGTAGCCATCCGTCCCCGTGGGTCGGAGAGAGATGTCGAGGTCTCCATATCGGGTGGTCAGGTTCCAGACCCCGGCGGCGGACAGGGAGGTGCCGTCGTGGTCGAAAGGCAGCCCGCCATCGACGCCCTCGGTCCGGATCCGCGCGCGCAGCTCTCGGAGTGCCGATGACAGCCGGTCCATGTTGTCGACGCGTACCTCGGGCGTGATGTCGACGTCCTGGGTCGCGAAGGGTGATCCGTGCCGCGCGGCTGCCAGACCTCCGATGAGCACGTAGTCCACCTCGTGAGCGGCGAGCACCTCGAGGATGCGTTCGGGTTCGAACTCAGGCACTGGCCCGCCCTTCCTCCTGGAGCCGCCTCACCCGCCGAGCGAACCGGATCGAGCGTTCCAGCCGATCTTCGGCCGGAACCTTCAAGGCCTCCCTGGCCTGCATCCAGTCAGCCGTGTCGCGCTCGACCAGCATGATGTCGAGGTCCATCCCGCAGAGCCGCACCAGCCGCAGGACGTCGTCGAACGCCGGCCGGGTCCGCCCGGACTCCAGCCGCGCGATGGCGCTCTGCGTCGTACCGGCCCGGTCGGCCAGTGCGCGCTGGGTCAGTCCGGCTCGCTTCCGCGCCTCCCGGACCAGGTCGTTGCCGTGCGTGGCCATAGCACGAATGCTATCAGTCCTGTCGTGGCAGGCTGGCGGCATGGCGATCTCGGAGCAGGACCTGGTCCACCTACGCGAGTGCGTGGCGCTGGCCCACGAGGCCTTCGAGGCCGGGGACGGGCCGTTCGGGACAATTTTGGTCGACGCGGACGGCACGGTGCTGTGGACCGGCCGCAACCACGACGGCGCCGGCGACGAGACCCAGCACCCGGAGCTCGCGGTCGCGCAGTGGTCGGCCTCGCTCACCCCGGAGGTCCGGGCCGGCTGCACGGTCTACACCTCCGGCGAGCACTGCCCCATGTGCTCGGCCGCGCACGGCTGGATGGGGCTCGGGCGGATCGTGTACGCCGTGTCGTCCGCCCAGCTGCTCTCCTGGCGTCAGGCCTGGGGCGCCACGGAGCTGGTCGTCAACGTGCTGCCGATCAACGCGGTCGCTCCGCACGTGCCGGTGGACGGCCCGGCGCCCGAGCTCGAGGACGAGATGCGGGCCCTCCACCGGGCGGCGTACGAACGTGGGGCGACCGGCTAGAAAGCCGTGCGCACCGCCGCCATGTCGTCGCCGCCGTGGCCACGCTCCTCGGCGCGCTCGGTGATGGTCAGCAGGGCACGCGCCAGCTCGGTCGCGATGCCGGCCTCCTCGGCGCCGGCGAGGATCAGCGCGAGGTCCTTGCGCATCCCCTCGATGTCGAACGCCGGCGGGTAGTCACCGCTGATCATCATCGCGCCCTTGGCCCGGGCCAGCGGCGAGTCGGACGCGCCGCCGGCGATGGCATCGAGGAACAGCTGCGGGTCGAGCCCGAGGCCCTCGGCCAGGGCGAGCGACTGGGCGGTCCCGACCGTCTGCGCGCCCGTGAACGCGTTGCACACGAGCTTGAGCCTGCTCGCCGCGCCGACCTCGTCACCGGCCCACACGGTGCGCGCCCCGATGGCGTCGAGCACGGGGTCGGCGACCTCGCGCACCGCCGGGTCTCCCGAGGCCAGGACGGTCAGCGTGCCCTGCTCGGCGGGCTGACGGGTGCCGAGCACGGGCGCGTCGAGCAGCCGGACGCCGAGCCGGCCGGCCTCCTCGGCCACCCGGTCGATGTCGAGCCCGACCGTCGAGGTCTGGACGACGACGGTCCGCTCGGTCATTCCGGGTCCGGAGGCGCGGAGCACGTCGACGACCGAGTCGGCGTCGAAGAGCACCACCACGACCACGTCGGCACCGCGCACGGCCTCCGATGCTTCGTCGGCCACGGTCGCGCCGTCCTCGGCGAGTGGGGCCGCCCGGTCGCGGTTGCGGTTCCAGACGGTCACGGTGTGGCCGTGCTGCACGAGCTGCCGCGCCATGCCGGCGCCCATCTTCCCGGTCCCGAGGACCGCCACCTTGGTCATGCTGGCGAAAGTACCCGTCAGCTCTGGACCGCCAGGGTGAGGGGCAGCACCGCGGACGCGCCGGCGGCCCGGAGCGCGCGGGCGGCGAGGGTGAGGGTCCAGCCGGTGACGACCTGGTCGTCGACGAGGAGGATCCGGGCACCCTCGGGTACGTCGGCCTCGAGCGACGAGCGGCGCCCCACCGCGGCGACCCGCTGGGCGGAGTTGACCGCGCCCCGGCCCGGCGCGACGTCGGGGTCGACGATCGCCCAGCGCCCGACCACCGGCACCTGGAGCCGGCGGGACAGCCCTTGGGCGAGGTCCTCGGTCAGGGTCGGCCTGGTCGTGGACTCCACGACCACGATCGCGTCGACCTCGGGGCGCCAGTCGTCGAGCAGGGTGAGCACGGCCTGCACCAAGGGTGCCGGCACCGGGCCGTCCGGCGTGTCCGGACGGAACAGGGCTCGCAGCGCCTGCCCGTGGCCGAGGTCGGTGAGCCGCGCGATCGCGCGGCCCTCCTCGGCGGGCTCGGAGATCTTGCCCTTGAGGTCGATGCCCATCGTGGCCAGCGCGGTCGGCCACATCTTGCGCGGCTCGATCGGCACGCCCGGGCGCGACAGGGCCGTGCCGGCCTCCTCGATCGCCGCGTCGGACACGGACGCGTCGAGGCTCAGGCCGCCGCAGTTGTCGCAGCGGCCGCAGTCGGCAGCCTCGGGGTCGTCGAGCTGTTCGCGCAAGAAGCGCATCCGGCAGCCGCCGGTGTCGAGGTAGTCGAGCATCGCGCGCTGCTCGCGCTCCCTTGCCTCGCGGACCCGCTCGTAGCGCTCGGCGTCGTAGGACCACGGCTCGCCGGTGGCCTCCCAGCCCCCACGCACCCGGCGGACCGCACCGTCGACGTCGAGCACCTTGAGCATGGTCTCGAGCCGGTTGCGGCTGAGCTCGACCCGGGTCTCGAGCGCGGGCGTCGCCAGCTTGCCCTCGGTCGCCAGCGTCTCGAGCGTCTGGCGCACCAGCTCCTCGCGCGGGAACGCCAGCGAGGCGAAGTAGGCCCAGATGTCGCGGTCCTCGGTGGCGGGCAGCAGCACCACGGTGGCCTCGTCGGTGCCGCGGCCGGCCCGGCCGACCTGCTGGTAGTAGGCGACCGGCGACTGCGGTGCACCCATGTTGACCACGAAGCCGAGCGTCGAGTCGAACCCCATCCCGAGCGCGCTCGTGGCGATCAGCGCCTTGACCCGGCCGGCCGCGAGGTCCTCCTCGAGGATGCCGCGCTCGGTGGTCTCGGTCTGGCCGGAGTAGGCCGCCACGTTGTGGCCGCGGGAGCGGAGGTAGCCGGCGATCTCCTGGGTGGCCGCCACCGTCAGGCAGTAGACGATGCCGACACCCGGCTGCTCGGCGAGGTGGTCGGCCAGCCAGGCCAGCCGTTGCTCCGCGGTCTTGAGGCGGACCACGCCGAGCCGCAGCGACTCGCGGTCGAGCGATCCGCGGAGCACGAGCACGTCGGTGCCGAGCTGCTCGGCGACGTCGTCGGTGACCCGCGCATTGGCGGTCGCGGTCGTGGCGAGCACCGGGATGCCCTCGGGGAGGTCGGCCAGCAGGGTGCGGATCCGCCGGTAGTCGGGCCGGAAGTCGTGGCCCCAGTCGGAGATGCAGTGCGCCTCGTCGACGACGAGGAGGCCACAGGTCGCCGCCAGCCGGGGCAGCACCTCGTCGCGGAACCCGGGGTTGTTGAGGCGCTCGGGGCTGACCAGCAGCACATCGACCTCGCCTGCCCGGATCGCGTCGTGGACAGGCTCCCAGGACTCGGTGTTGGTGGAGTTGATGGTCACCGCGCGGATGCCGGCCCGCTCGGCGGCGGCGATCTGGTTGCGCATCAGCGCCAGCAGCGGGCTCACGATCACCGTCGGTCCGGCGCCCTCGGCCCGGAGCAGCAGCGTCGCGATGAAGTAGACCGCGGACTTGCCCCACCCCGTGCGCTGCACGACGAGCGCGCGTTGGTGCCCGACCGCCAGGGCCTCGATCGCCCGCCACTGGTCGTCGAGCAGGACCGCGTCGTCGCGGCCGACGAGCGCGCGCAGGTGCTGCTCGGCGTCCCGGCGTACGCCGGTCACGGTGGTGGCGGACATGCTCACTGTCTACCAGCGGTCACCGACCGCCCGCGCCGCTCCTCCACAGGCACGGGCCCCGACCGCAGCGCATCCCGTCTGGTCCGGTGACAAAGTAGTGTTGACGCACCGATTGATCTCGGGCGAGGGGGCGCGATGTCGGAGCCGTTCGACCACCTGCTGGACAAGTACGCACGCCTCGTCGTCCGGGTGGGCGTCAACGTCCAGCCCGGCCAGGAGGTCGTCATCAACTGCCTGCCCGAGCAGGCCGACGCGGCCCGGGCGCTGGCCGAGGAGGCCTACAGGGTCGGCGCGAGCCGGGTCAGCATCGACTACTCCGACCCACACCTGCAGCGGGCTGCCGTCGAGCACGCCCCGGAGGACCGGCTCGGTTCGAGCCGCCCCGACGAGCTCGACAAGGTGCGCGCCTGGCGGGAGACCCGTCCGGCCCTGATCAGCCTCACCGGCAACCCGTTCCCCACGCTGATGGACGGCCTCGACCCGGAGCGGCTCGCGAAGTCCGCGCCGATCAGCCTGATCCAGGAGGCGATGCCGATCATCACCACCAACCAGGTGGCCTGGACGGTGGTGGGTGCGCCGACGCCCGGCTGGGCGGCCAGCGTGGGAGTGGCCGACGTGGCCGCGCTGTGGGACGCCGTGGCCGTCGCGATGCGCCTCGACGAGGCCGACCCCGAGCAGGCCTGGCGCGACCACATCGCCAAGCTCGCCGCCCGCGCGGCCGTGCTCAACCGGCACTCGTTCGACCGGGTGCGCTACCGCGGCCCCGGCACCGACGTCACGATCGGGCTGGCCCCCGAGTCGCGCTGGGTCGGCGGCTCCTCGGAGAACCAGGACGGCGTGGAGTTCGTGCCCAACATGCCCACCGAGGAGGTCTTCTTCTCACCCGACTGGCGTCGCGCCGAGGGCACCCTGCGGACGACCGCGCCCTTCTTCCTGTCGACGATGGGCGCCATCGTGGAGGACCTCGAGCTCGAGGTGCGGGACGGCACGATCACCGGCGTGAGCGCGTCCCGCGGCGAGGCGGAGGTGCAGAAGCAGTTCGAGCTGATCCCCCGGTCGCGCCACCTCGGGGAGGTCGCCATCGTCGACTCCGACTCCCGCGTGGCCACCACGGGGCTGGTCTACAAGGACATGCTGTACGACGAGAACGTCGGCTCCCACATCGCCTGGGGCATGGGCTACCCGGCGGCTTTCAGCGGCGCCCTCGAGCTGTCGACCGAGCAGCGCATCGACTCCGGGCTCAACCAGGCCAACACCCACGTCGACATCGTGGTGGGCAGCCCCGAGGTGCAGATCGACGGCGTCCACGCCGACGGTTCGGTCGTCCCGGTGACCCGCGGCGACGAGTTCGTGCTGACCGACTGAGCGACCGGCAGTTCAGGCAGCCGGGCCCTTGCTCCGCACGTCGGAGACCGACTGCATGGCCTCACGCAGCTCGCTGAGCCAGTCCTCCTCGTGCTGGCCGACCAGCCGGACGCACCACGCCAGGGCGTCGGCGCGCGAACGTGCGACGCCGGCGTCGACCAGGGTGTCCAGGACCAGCCGCTGCGGCTGGCGCAGACGGGTCATGACCGGGGCGGCGACGTGGGTCCAGAGCTCCCTGTGCTGGTCGTCCCCCTGGCCGACGTTCACCCCCCACGACACCTTGGCGTCGTAGCGGTGCTCGGCCTCCCGGGCGATCTCCATGCGCTGGCCCCGGGTCTCCTCGCGGAACGCCTTCGCGCGGCCGGTGCGCGCCTCGGCCCGCGTGATGTCGGTGGCGTCGGCGTCGAGCTCGACGTCGGGGATGGTGAGCCGGACCGTGATCTCCTCGCGGTCGATGGTGATGTCCGCGGGGGCCGACTGCCAGTCCGCGGGGAGCCGGCCGGCGAACCAGCCGGCGACACGCTCTCGTGCCTCATCTGTAATCATGCTTACATAGTTACACAATTGCACCAACCGAGACAACCAACGCACGAGGGAGGATGGCGCCGTGGGTGTGGACGAGCCGGGACTGCCGACGCTGTACGACTGGGCCGGGGGCGCCGATGCCGTGCGCCGCCTCATCGACGCGTTCTACGACCGCGTCGAGCGCGACGAGCTGCTGACGACGTTCTTCCCGGGTGGTGTCTCCGAGGTCCACCGCGACCACGTCGCCGCGTGGTGGTGCGAGGTGCTCGGCGGGCCGACCACCTACAGCGACGAGCACGGCGGCTACGAGGCGATGCTCGCCCACCACCTGAACCTGCGCATCACCGCCGAGCAGCGGCACCGGTTCGCGTCCACCATGAGCCTCGCCGCGGACGACGCCCAGCTGCCCGCCGACCCGGAGTTCCGGGCGGCGATCATCGGCTACCTCGAGTGGGGCACCAGGCTCGCGATGCACAACTCCCGGCCGGACTCGGCGGGTGTCGCCGAGCACGCGCCCGTGCCTCGGTGGGGCTGGGGCGTCGCGCCGCCGTACGACGGCTGACCGACGGCTGACCGACGGCTGACCTACGGCTGACCGACGGCAGGGACGGGCTCGGGACAGCGGACCCTCGGCGCCGGGACAGCCGGACCAGCAGACTCTCCCCATGCGCACCCTGCTGACGTCCGTCTTCGCCGTCCTCTTCGTCACCCTCGCCGGTGGCTGCGGTGGAGACTCGGACGACGGGAAGTCGGCCGACCCGGACCCCACGACGTCGAGCTCCTCCTCACCGTCGTCCTCGGCCGCCGCTGACGAGGGCCTGACCGTCACCGACGGCATCACGCCCGACGACCTGGTCGGCTGCCTGACCGACGCAGGGCTCGATGCCGCGGCCAGCGACTCCGTGCCGTTCGGCGTCGAGGTGCCGGTCGTCGAGGTGGAGGTCACCGGGATGACCGACTACGGCGGCGACAGCCGCCAGGGTGCGCAGCTCTACGTGTTCGCCGAGCCGGCCTCGGCCGCGGACAACGCCGGTGTGCTCACGCTGGGTGGCAGCGACGACCCGGCCAACAACCGGTTCGGCGTCCACCGCAACGTCGTCCGGACGATGTCGATCGTCCTGGCTCCGGACCCGCACACCGACGACGAGGCCGCCCTTCTCGGCTGCCTGCCGACCTGACTCAGGAGAGCTCGAGCCACGCCGTGGCCAATGCCGTCCGGCTGCGCAGCCGCCAGCGCTGGAGGATGTCGCTGACGTGCCTCTCGACGGTGCGCAGGCTGATCCCCAGCTCCGCGGCCACGCCCTCGTTGGGCAGACCGCGCGCCACCAGCGCGGCCACCTCGCGTTGACGCCCGGTCAGGTCGGGGCGGCCCGGCCCGGCCATCCGGCTCACCGGGTCGGCCGCCATGGCGGCCGGCAACGCGGACCGGGTCGGGACCGCGAACGCGGTGAGCACCCTGGCGATGTGCGCGTGGACGGTGTGCTGGCTCAGGTGCAGGGTCGACGCCACGTCGGCGCTGCTCGCGCCGGCCGCCACCAGCTGGGCCACCTCCGTCTCCCGAGCGGTCAGCCCGGCGAAGCCGCTCCCTGCCACGGGAGGCAGCCGCCGGCCGGCAACCTTGAGCTCCCGCGCCGCGGCGCGACGGGCCACGCCGTGACCTCGACGCTCGGCCTCGGCGACCATCGCGCTGAGCGCCCTCGCCGCCTCAGCGCCAGACGTGCCGGGGTGCTCGAGCCGGGCCCGGTTGAGCACGATCTCGCCCTCGGCGTACTCGATCAGGCGCTGCGTCTCGCGGGCCCGGGCGACGGCCCGCTCGCCCCAGGCGATCGCCTCCTCGACCCTTCCGGCGAGCAGCGCCACCCGGCTGAGGGCCCGAGCCGCCGTCGCGTCTGCGATCGGCGAGACGAGCAGCGGCACCACCCGGTCCGCCCAGGCCTCGGCCGCGTCGAGGTCGCCGTCCGCCACGGCGAGGGCCACCAGCATCTCCAGCCCCAGCGCCCGGTCGGTCATGTTGAGCCGGCCCAGGTCGGCGTCGCCACCCGCGACGAGCACCCGGCGGGCCGCGGCGGCGACGTCGGAAAGGGCGATCTCCCCGAACGACGCGAGGAGCTGGGCGCCGACACCCAGCAGGTCGTCCGGCTCGGCGGCGTACCGGTCCACGTCCGCGACCGCCCTCCGCACCATCGCCGGCTCGGCGTCGTTGCCCCGCACCAGGGCCGTGGTGCCCGCGACCAGCGCCTGCATCGTTCCCTCGGACGTCGGGGGAAGCGACTGCAGGACCTCACTCGCCGCTGCTACGTCACCGCGGAAGGCGAGCACCCGGGCTCGGCACACCCCGGCGAGCGCTCCGAACGGGTGACGTTCTCCGCAGAGGACCAGCGGCTCGCACAGCGCGGCGTCGTAGCGGACGGCGAGCTCGATCGCCAGATCCAGCCGGGCGTGGGCCAGCACCGCCTCGACCATGAGATGCCCGGCGAGTCGGCCGAGAGCGGTCCGCATCGACGGCCCGCCGGCCACGTCGTCACCGAGCGGGCGTTGCGGGCCGGGGTCGCCGGAGGCCGCCCACAAGGTCGCTGCGCGGCGCAGCCACCAGGCGTCCCCGTCCTCCGCCGGGACGGCGGGCAGGTCGCCGGCGAGCCGGCTCCCGTCCTGCCAGCGCAGCGCGAGGACCAGGGCGAGTACCTGCAGACCGCCGTCCCAGTCCGGGTCGCTGGTGGCTCGGCCGCCCTCCTGCCAGCTGGGGAGCCGGCGGGCGACCACGGCATCGAGCAGCGAGGAAGTGGCGAGCTCGCGGACCCGGTCCCGCTCGCTGGTCATGCCGCAGGGTACGGGCGCGGCCGCCCTGACGTAGCAACTTCACGCATGTGCTCGGCGTACGGCAGGCCTACGGTGCGCGCACGAAATGGTGAAGCCGGGGATCGCCGACCACGCCACGGGCGCCTTCGGCCTGGCGTCACAACCGGTCGGGGTCCACCGATCAGCTGGACCTGCAGGCCGTCTGCGCACTCACGAGCGGCTGACGCGACATCGACGGCCACAGAATTTGCGCCCATCGGTGATGACAACTGAAAGGAAAGGGCCTAAGAGTTCATCCTATGAAATTCCTTCCAAGAACCATTCCCGGTGTCGCCCTGCTCGTGATCGCCCTCGTCATCGCCGCCTCCAGCGGTGCGGTCGCGGCGAAGAAGATCACCGGCAAGGACATCAAGAACAACTCCGTGAGCACGTCCGACATCAAGGACCAGACGCTCCTCGCCGCTGACTTCAGCCCCGGGGCGACGTCCGCGCTGGTGGGCCCCGCGGGACCGAAGGGTGCCGCTGGCGCGGCGGGCGCGCCCGGCCCCGGCTTCGACGACTTCAAGTGGTACGAGGTGGTCGTGGCGGACGTCCCTGCCAACACCGACGACCTCGTTGCGGAGGGCGACTGCCCGGACGGTCAGCTGGTCATCAGCGCCTTCGCGTTCTGGTCCGATCACAACGAGGCACTCCAGGTCTCGCACAACTTCATCGCCGCCGACACCATGCAGGCCGTGGCCTGGTCCACGGGCGTCGACAGCGTGGATGACGTCACGCTGCAGTACGCCTGCGCGACACTGCCCGTCCTCAGGCCCTCCAGCAGCACGCTCCACTCGAAGTGAGCTGACACAAGACCGAGGATCACCACCCGTCGGACCCGGCCATCGGGTCCGGCGGGGCGCTACCAGATCCGGACGCGCTGCTCCGGGTCGACCCATAGCCCGTCGCCCTCGACGGTGCCGAAGACCTCGTGGAACTCGTCGAGGTTGCGCACGATGTTGGCGCGGAACTCAGGCGGGCTGTGCGGGTCGATGGTGAGGTACTGCTGCGCCTGCTCGAGGCGCCGCTTGGTGCGCCAGCAGTAGGCCCAGTTCATGAACAGCCGCTGCCGCTCCTCGGTGTCGGCGGACCCACCCTTCGAGATCAGGTAGGCCCGGTGGCCGATCGTCAGGCCGCCGAGGTCTCCGATGTTCTCGCCGACGGTGAGCGACCCGTTGACGTGCTCGTCGGGGAGGTCGCGCGGGGCGAAGCCGTCGTACTGCTCGATCAGTGCCTTCGACTTCACCTCGAAGGCCGACTTGTCGTCGGCCGTCCACCAGTCGTTGAGGTTGCCGGCGCCGTCGTACTGCGCGCCCTGGTCGTCGAAGCCGTGGCCGATCTCGTGGCCGATGACCGCACCGATGCCGCCGTAGTTCTCCGCCGCCTCCGCCTCGGGGCTGAAGAACGGCTTCTGCAGGATGCCGGCCGGGAAGCAGATCTCGTTGGTGCCGGGGTTGTAGTAGGCGTTGACCGTCTGCGGCAGCATGAACCACTCGTCACGGTCGACCGGCGACCCGATCTTGCCGAGCTGGCGGTCGGTCTCGAACGCCGCGGAGGCTGCGACGTTGCCCAGCAGGTCGTCGGGTCGGATCCGCAGCGCGGAGTAGTCGCGGAACTTCTCCGGGTAGCCGATCTTGGGGCGGAACGTGTCGAGCTTCTCGTAGGCCCGGCCCTTCGTCTCCTCGGTCATCCAGTCGAGCTGGCCGATCGACACGCGATAGGCCGCGAGCAGGTTCGCCACGAGCTCGTCCATCTGCTGCTTGGAGGACGGCGGGAAGTGCCGGGCGACGTACTCCTTGCCGACCGCCTCGCCGATCGAGCCCTCGACCAGGCCCACCCCGCGCTTCCACCGGGCCCGCAGCTCGGGGGTGCCGTTGAGGGTGCGGCCGTAGAAGTCGAAGTTGGCCTCGACGAAGTCGTCGGTGAGGTACGGCGCCGAGGAGCGCAGCACCCGGGTGAGCAGCCAGGTCCGCCAGTCCTCGATCGCGACCTCGCCGAGCACGCTCGAGAGGTGCTCGAAGTACGACGGCTGCCGGACGCAGATCTCGGCGAGGAGCTCGTCGGCCTCGTGCGCGGAGGCACTGAGGTTGGTGACGTAGACGCCCCAGTCGAAGGCGGGGCAGAGGTCGTGGAGCTCGGCGTAGGTCTTGAGGTTGTAGGTCTTCTGGACGTCGCGGGTCTCGGAGCGCTCCCAGTGGCCGGCCGCCAGCTTGGTGTCGATCTCGAGCACCGTGCGCGCTCCGGCGTCCGGGTCGTGTCCCTCGCCGCCGTCGATGAGCCGCAGCACCGTCGCGAGGTAGGCGACGTACGCCTCGCGGATCGCAGCGAACTTCTCGTCGCGGTAGTAGGACTCGTCCGGCAGCCCCAGCCCACCCTGCACGAGGTGGAACAGGTAGCGGTCGGAGTTGCGGTCGTCGGTGTTGACGTAGGAGCCGAACAGCCCGTGGCCGCCGAGCCGCTCGAACTCGCCGAGGAACGCCGCCATGTCGCGCACGTCGCGCAGCGCGGCGACCGCGTCGACCAGGGGCTTGATCGGCCGCGTGCCGAGCCGGTCGATCCGCTCGGTGTCCATGAACGACGCGAACATGTCGCCGATCTTCTGCGCGTCGGCGTTCAGCTCGCTCGCCTCGTCGGTGTCCATGGCGACCTTGGCGAGGTCCTCGATGATCGCGTGGACCTGCTCCTCGGCCACGTCGGCCAGCTGCACGAACGGCCCCCAGCTCGACCGGTCAGACGGGATGTCGGTCTCTTCCAGCCAGCGGCCGTTCACGTGGCCGAACAGGTCGTCCTGCGGCCGGACGTCGGGGTCCATGCCCTCGCGGGCGTCGTCCAGGATGCTCACGTCCCAGACATTAGTTGGTGGTCCTCGATCTGGCCCAAGCACGTGATCCCCATCCGCCGGACGGGTGCAGATCGCGCGTCAAGGGTGACCGGCTGCCGTCGTCCCACCCGGTTGTCGGACCCTCGTGCTCGACTGCGTCGGTGACCCTCTTCGCCAGGCCACCCGCTCTCATCACCCGAACGGCTGTCCCGGTCATGCTTCTCACCTGCGCCGACGAGCTGCCTGCCATCCAGGCGCTCTGGCCGCGGTTCGAGACCATCGTCGGGCTGCGCGGCCGGAAGATGTACGGCGCCGCCGACGTCGTCCGTGCCACCTACTCGACGTGCACCCCGATCCGACCCGGCGACGATCCGGCTGCGCTGGGTCTGCAGGTGGGCGAGCTCGCTGCGGGCGACTATCGACGGGGCCGGCTCCTCGGTGATCCGCCCGACCTCTACTCAAGGATCGGACCGGGCTTCGACGAGCTGGAGGCGCTCGGTGAGGCCGACCGGAGCCGTACGCTGATCGAGTTCTACCAGCGACACGACGTGGTCGAGCTCTGGCTGCCGGTCCCGCACTGACGGACCACTCGGGCACGCGTGGCTAGGTTCGAGCCATGAGCGAACTGCGCGTGGTGGCCACCATCCCGACCAAGCCGGAAGCCGCCGACGCCGTTCGCGCCGGGCTCGGCGAGCTGGTCGCCGCGACGCTGGCGGAGGAGGGCTGCATCTCCTACGACGCCTTCGAGTCGTCGGCGCAGCCCGGCGTCTACGTGACGATCGAGTCCTGGCGGAGCCAGGAGGACCTCGATGCGCACATGACGACACCTCACGTGGCGAAGGCGTTCGAGTCGCTCGGTGGGGCGCTCGCCGGCGACGTGGCGATCCACCCGCTCTCCGCGCTCCGGCCCTAGCCCTAGCCCTAGCCCCTAAGCGGGGGCGAACTCCCCGTCCGAGAGCACCGGTACGACGTCACTGACGTCGAGCTCGGCGGCGACGTCGACGTCCTCGGGGAAGCCGGCCGCGGTCAGCTCGACGCCGCTGGCACAGCCGTGCACCGCGTCGGCCAGCGACGCCTCGACGGCCAGGAACGCGTCCGCCGCCAGGCGCGCCTCCTGGGACAGGTCGTCCCGCGGCAGGAGCGCCAGGACGGCGCCGGCGCCCCAGAGGTCCTCGCTGGCCGGTCGGAGCGAGCCGTCGGGCCAGCGCTCGCCGGCGGCGACCACCGCGACGGTTCCGCCGCGCGCGGCGATCCAGTCCGCGACGGCCCTGCGGTTGCGCAGGCAGGCGCCGGCCACCGCGGCGCCGCTCTCCGCGAGACCGAAGGAGATCGACGAGCCGTTCGGTGACGGGAGGACGATCCGGTCGACGCCGGACACCCGCGCCATCGCGGCCGGCGACAGGCTCACACCGGCGCCCTCCGGGAGCGCCCGCGCTTCGAGCCGGCCGACGGCGAGGGTGGCGGAGCGCTCCTCGGCGTACGCCGCAGCACGCTCGTCCCTCCAGCGGAACGGCAGCACGGTCATGCCGCGCTCGACCGCGACGCACAGCGTGGTCGTGAAGGACATGACGTCGATGACCACCGCGACGTCCGCGCCCTCCGCGATCGCCTGCGCTCCGGTCGGGCCCCAGTCGAACCGCACTCGGTAGGACGTCTGCCGGTGCGCCGGGTCGAACATGCGGCCAACCCTACGGACCGTTACGCCGCCATTACGGGCGGGCGGTCTGCTTGTTCGGGACAAGACCCGACCCAGAGAGAAGAGCTCCTCATGCGCCCTCGTCGCTCCTCCGTCCTGATAGCCGGTGCCGCCCTCCTGACCGGAGTCGTCGGCATCGCCGCACCCGGCCACGCCGGACCACCGGGGAACTGGACCCCCATCTCGGCAGGAAGCATCACCAACATCATCGAGCCCAGTCTCCACCGCACCGCCGACGGCACGCTGCACGTCACGATCGTGAACAGCACCAGCAGCACGGACTCCATCGACGTCGCCCACGTCTCGGCCGCAGGCGCCCTGACGGGCCGGCACACCGCGATCCCGAGCTGGTCGGGGACCACGGCCGACCCCGACCTGGTCACGGGCCCCGGCGGTGGGATGAGGCTGGTCTTCGGTGGCCACCACACCACGGTCACCGGCGACCCCTACAACGAGGGCTACGTCTACTACGCGTCCAGCGACGGGCTGGGTGCCAGCTGGACGCTGGCGCCGAACACCGCACCGGCGGTCGCCGAGGTGACGGGCTACGTCAGCTCGGGCACCGGTGTCACCACCCTCGCCGACGGCACCCTCGTCACGGCGTACCCCTTCAACAGCCAGATCTTCTACCAGGTCGGCGCCGGCCCGGTGCAGTCCTTCGCCACCCCCGCCTGCTGCGCCTACGACATGACGCTGGCCACCGACGGCACCGGGGCCGTGTACGCCGCGTGGTACTCCAACGGCGGCGTGCCGGGCGCCCAGGGCACCCTGGTCCGCCAGCTGTACCCGACGCTCGGACCGGTCGTGCAGGCACCGGGCGGCGTCACCGGCAACGACCAGGGCATGGCGATGGTGACCCGGCCCGACGGCGGCGTCTACCTCGCCTACCCGAGGGGCGAGCTCAACAAGCAGGGCTTCGCGCTCTGGCGGCTCGGGACGGGCACGGTGCGCAAGGTGCCCGGGTCGAAGGGCGCCGACCACCTGGCGATGTCCACCGCCCCCGGAGGCCGGCTGTGGCTCGCCTGGCGGGACGACGACTTCGGCATTCGGGTCGTCCGCACCAACGGGTCGGCCAGCAAGTTCGGCGCCGTCCAGAAGGTCAAGCCGCCCAAGGGCACCTCGCCCTACCAGATCGGCATCGAGGGCAGCACCGGCCGCGGCGACCTCGTCATCAACACCGAGACCGCCATGTGGCACCAGCAGGTGCAAGCAGGCCTGACGGTCAAGGCCAGCCCGAAGAGCCTGAAGGCGGGGCACAAGGTCACCCTGAAGTTCACCGTCACCGACGCGGGCGACGCCGTCAAGGGCGCCAAGGTCAAGGTGAAGAGCAAGTCGTGCACGACCAACAAGAAGGGCGTGTGCACCGTGACCTTCGACAAGCTCAAGAAGGGGAAGTTCAACGCCCTCGCCAGCAGGAAGCAGTACGCCGCGGGCAGCGTCCGGATCACCGTGAAGTAGCGACCAGGGGCACGCACGTGGTCCCGCGACCGGTCGGTCGCGGGACCGCGGGCGTGAGTGCCTAGCGGACCCGCACGACCAGCTTGCCCATTGCCTTGCGCTGGTCCATGTCGAACAGCGCCTGCCCGAAGTCCTCGAGGGCGTACGTCGCCCCGACCGGCGGCCTGATCACACCCGACTCGATCATCGGGACCAGCGCCCGCCACTGCTCCTGCATGTAGCCGGGCCGGCCCATCGCGTAGGCGCCCCAGCCCACGCCGCGCACGTCGATGTTGTTGAGCAGCAGCCGGTTGACCTTCACCTCGGGGATGCCCTGGCCGGACGCGAAACCGACCACGAGCAGCCGGCCCTGCGTGCCGAGCGACCGCAGCGAGTCGGTGAACGAGTCGCCGCCCACGACGTCCAGCACGACGTCGACCCCGCGGCCACCGGTCAGCGCGGCGACGGCGTCCTTGAACCCGTCGAGCAGGACCACCTCGTCGGCTCCGGCCGCCCGCGCGACCTCGCCCTTCTCGTCGGTGCTGACCACCGCGATCGTGCGCGCGCCGTACCCCTTGGCGACCTGGATGGTCGCCGTCCCCACGCCGCCCGCGGCACCGTGCACCAGCACGGTCTCGCCCGCTCGCAGCTGGCCGCGCTCGGCGAGCGCGAACTGCGCGGTGAGGTAGTTCATCGGCAGCGCGGCGCCCTCGTCGTACGACAGCACGTCGGGCAGCGGGAAGACCGAGTCCTTGTGGCACGCGGTCAGCTCGGCGGCGTTGCCGTAGGGACCGACCCCCGCCACCCGCTGCCCGGGCTCGAAGCCCGGCCCGGAAACGACCGTGCCCGCGAAGTCGACCCCGAGGGAGAACGGCGGCTCCGGCTTGATCTGGTACTCGCCGCGGCTGAGCAGCAGGTCGGGGAACGAGACCCCGATCGCGTGCACCTCGACCAGGACGTCGTCCGGTCCCGGCGTCGGCTCGGGGACCTCGCGCACCTGCAGGTGCTCGGGACCGGTGACCTCGACGACCTGGACCGCGCGCATGGACGCCGAGGCTACCGACACCGCAACTCGACCGGCCGGGAAGCCCTTCGGCGGGGGCCGAACCTTCTGCTGGGGCACCTTTCGGCCGCAGACTGTTCCTCGTGATCGAGATCGAGGTCGACATCGCAGACCTTGCCAAGGTGCGGTTCACGACGGACGCCGTCTGGGAGACGACCGCCAGCATCCACGCCTTCGTGTTCCTCCGCCACCACCTGCTCCACCAGAAGCTGCGCCGCCTGGTGCCGAAGCGGCCAGACTTCGACCTCGAGCACCTGCTCACCCTGGCCCGCGACGCCGACTGGCTGCCGGACGTGTGGGCGCCCGCGCCGACGGCCCGCCCCGGCCACCCGCTCGAGCAGCTCGACGCCCTGCGCCACACCGACCACTCCGTCGCGGAGGCCGATCTCGAGCAGCTGCGCGTCCTCGCCCCCGACTCCCCCGCCGCCGGGATGTCGCCGCAGGAGTACCTCGACCGAACCGCCGAGGCGCTGCAGGGCTGGTGGACCGCGGTGCTCGAGCCCCTGTGGGACCGCGTCGACGCCATCCAGCGCGCCGACATCGCGCACCACCAGACGGCGCTGGCGACCGGCGGGCTCGCCGCGACCATGCCGCAGCTGCACCGCGGGCTCAGCTTCGAGGCAGGCCGGCTCAGGGTCGCCCTGGGAGAGGGCCAGTCGACGCTGAAGTCGTGCGGCCAGGGCATCTGGTTCATGCCCTCGGTGTTCCGCTGGCCGTGGCTGGCACTGGACACCCGGGAGACCGTCCCGCCCGTCGTGTCGTACGGCGCGCGCGGGGCCGGCCGGGTGTGGCAGCGGGCGGGACGCGAGACACCGGCGGCACTGCCCGACCTGATCGGCCGTTCCCGTGCGCTGATCCTCGAGTCGCTCGACGTACCCCGCTCGACGACCACCATCGCCCGGTCGCTCGGCCTCTCGCTCAGCACCGTGAGCGAGCACCTCTCGGTCCTGGCCGGCGCGGGCCTCCTGGAGTCCCGCCGCGACGGCCAGCGGGTGCTCTACTGGCGGACGATGGTCGGAGACCTGCTGGTCGACGGCGAGAGCGCCAGCCGGCTCCTGGGCTGACCGCAACGTGTGCTGCGACGCAGCCAGGAGCCGATGCGGCGGACATCTCGACAGGCTCGATGAGCGGTGGTCCAGTCCCAGGCCCGGGTCACCCGTTTTCGAGACGGGCGCAGAGCGCCCTCCTCGACCAGCGATGCAGCCGACCTAGGCTGGAGGCGTGCCCGGCACGATGGTCTACGACGCCGACTGCGGCTTCTGCACGCGGTCGGCGGAGTTCCTGGGCCGGCGCAGCGACTGCGAGGTGCGGCCCTGGCAGTCGCTCGACCTGGCCGCGGTCGGCCTGACCGAGCAGGAGGTCAGCACCGCGGCGTACTGGGTCGAGGACGGCCGTACGCCGAGCCGCGGGGCGCGTGGAATCGCGGCAGCGCTCCGGTCCTGCCGGGGTGTGGGCTACCGGGTCCTGGGCCGGTTCATCGACCTGCCGCCGGTACGACCGCTGGCCGCCTGGGTCTACGGACTGGTGGCGCGCTACCGCTACCACCTGCCGGGCGGGACCAATGCCTGCCGGCTGCCCTGAGTGCTGGTGGGATGCAGGCTCAGGGCGAAACGTGGACAACGGAGCTCACGAGGGTAAATAGCCAGTCGACCTACTTCTTCGCCGACTCGGGCGTGGGCGTGACGATGCTGTTGAGCTCGAAGTGCATGGGGTCGGTGTAGCGCCAGTCACCGCCCCACGTGAAGCCCCACCTCTGGAAGATCGCCACGACTCCGCGGTCGATCAGGCCGACCGTGCCGCGCTGGTTCTCGACCGCGTTGATGTCGAGGGCCAGCCCGAAGGCGTGGTTGGACAGCGTCGACGTCCCGGCGATGAACCGCGGGTAGTAGCAGCCCGCGAACTGCCCGGGGTGGATCTTGTCGGCGAGGCCGCGGTCGATGATGTCCCGCAGCGCCTGCTTGAGCTGCGGGAAGAGCACCTTGTTGCAGGTGACCGAGCCCAGGAGCGGCACCACCTCGGTCGCGATGTGCGTCCGCGCCCAGTCGGCGTCGGGCGCGATGCGTCCGCCGCCGAGGACCGTGTAGCGGTAGACACCGACCGCGTCCGCGACGGTGCCGGTCACCACCGCGATCTGGGCGGCACCCGGCTGCAGGCCGATGCGGGTCGCCTTGTCGACGAGCGTGACCGAGGCCGAGTCGCCGAAGAGCTTCTCCAGCTTCTTCGCCACCTTCGACGGGGCCCGCGGGCCCGTGCGGACCAGCAGCGCGTTGTCGGCGGTCATGCCGAGGGTCGGCACCCACGTCGGGTTCACGACCGCGTCGATCAGCGGCTGCTGCTGGACGTAGGCGCCGACGTGCACGGAGGGGGCGTCGGTGGCGCCACCGAGCCGGAGGTAGCCGTTGGGGTCGGTGGTGAGCTTGTCCTTGAGCCGCTCCTTGAGGGCGAGCTCACCGCCCGCGACGCGGTCCCAGGCGTCCTGGAAGTCGGCGTACTTCAGCGGCGTGAAGCTCCGGTAGGCGGCTGGGTCGACCGCGGCCACGGTCAGCTCCTCGTTCTCGATCACCGGGTTGGCGAGCGAGAACTGCATGGCTGTGACCTTCTTCAGCTGCGTGACCGCCTCGACCAGGGCGGGGTCCAGCGCGGCGGCGCCCACGACCAGGATGTCGGCGGGCGCGAGGACACCCGGCTGTCGCGGCCCGGGCGGCGGGACCGAGTGGCTCGACTCGATCGTCGGGGCCGCGGTCGTGCCCGAGGCGCCGGGCGTGGCGCTGGAGGAGGGCGTGGGGTCAGCGGACCGGGCGTCGCCCGAGCACGCCGCGCAGAGCGCCAGCACCGCGACCGCAGCGGTCGCCGTCAGCGCGCGTCGCACCCCTGTCATCAGCCCTCCCTGCGACAAGGGTAGGCGGGGTTCAACCCTTCCGGCGCCGGATCTCCTCGTTGATGGCGGGCACGACCTCGTGGAGGTCACCGATGACGGCGTACGTCGCCCGGGTCACCATCGGCGCCTCGGCGTCGGTGTTGATCGCGAGGATGTTCTTGGCCGACGAGCAGCCGGCCCAGTGCTGGATGGCGCCGCTGATGCCGCACGGGATGTAGAGCTCCGGCGAGATCCGGCTCCCGGTCTGGCCGACCTGCTCGTGGTGCGGACGCCAGCCCGCGCTGGTCACCACCCGGGAGACACCCAGCGTCGCCCCGAGCATGTCGGTCAGCTCGAGGAGGTCCTTGAACCCGTCCGGCCCACCCGCGCCGCGACCGGCGCCGACGACGACACGAGCCGACTTGAGCGAGCCGGACTCGTCGGCCTCGAGCTGCTCGGTGCTGACCACCTGGGCCACGAGGTCGACCGCGGCGACCTCGGGCATGAGCTCGACGACGTCTGCAGGTCCGGGAACGTCGGCGGGCGAGGCCTCGACCGCGTGGCCGGCCACCGAGAACACCGCCGGCCGCTGGTCGAGCAGCATCTCCTCCAGAGCCGCGCCGCCGACGACCTGGCGGGTGACCACGAACGGCGCGAGCCCGTGGAACGACAGCACGTTCGCGGCCATCGCAACGCCGGCCCGGGCCGCCACGTGGGCCATCAGCTCGTTGCCGCGGTCGGTGCCGGCGGCCATCACGACCACGGCCTTGCTCTGCTCGCGCACCGTCAGGATCGCCGAGGCCCAGCCGGCGCCCGAGTACGCCGCCAGGGCGTCACCCCCGACGTCGTAGACGTTCCTGACGCCGTACGCCGCGAGCTCCTTGCGCAGCTCGTCGGAGATGCTCTGCCCTCCGCTGGCCACGATGACCGCGTCGACCGGCACGCCGCCTCCTGCGGCGGACAGTGAGCGGGCGAAGGTGAGCGCCTCCAGCGACACCTCGACGGCCGAGCCGTCGAGGTTCTTCTCGACCAGGGTCAGGATCATCGCGCCAGCACCCCCAGCTCCTCGAACAGGTCGACCACGGCGGGCGCCGCCGCGGCGCCCTCACCGAGGATCTGCACGTTGCTCGGCACCGGCGGCGGCAGGGTGAGCTTCACGCGCTTCGGACCGGTCGGCTCCGCCGAGGGCGTGCGCTCCTCGACCGGCACCTTCTTCGCCTTCATCCGCCCCGGGACGCTCGGGTAGCGCGGCTCGACACCGCCCTCCCGGATCGTCACGACGGCGGGCAGCGGCACCTGGTAGGTCTCGACGCCCTCAGGCCCCTCGACCTTGGCCGTCACGACACCATCGGCGACCGTGACCACCTTCGCGCCGTTGACGACCGGGCGCTGGAGCTCGTAGGCGAGCCGGATCCCGACCTGGAAGTCGCCACTGTCGGCGGCGTCGTTGCCGAGAAGCACCAGGTCGTGGCCGGTGCCCTCCGCCTCGTGGGCACGGACCACCGCTGCGATCTCGCGCGCGATGTCGGCCGGGCCGAACGTCGAGGCGTCGGCCTCGACCAGCGTGGCAGCGGAGGCACCGACGGCCAGCGCGGAGCGCAGCTGCTCGACCGCCTCGGCGTCGCCGAGGGTGAACACCGCGGCCTGGCCACCCGTCGCCGCCGTCACCTGGACGGCGAGCTCGACCGCGCACTCCTCGTGCGGGCTCATGGTGAAGCCGGCGAACCGGCCGTCGACCGCCTGCGCGTCGTCGGTGAGGACGACCTGCGAGGACGAGTCCGGCACCCGCTTGATGCAGACCAGGACGTTGGACATCGTCACTTCATCCTGTCGTTGGTCGGGTCGAGCAGCGGCGTCGCGTCGACCGAGCCGACGACGACCGGGTAGAGCTCCTCCATGTAGGAGACGGCGAGCTCGTTGCCGATGACCGCGGCCTCGGGCGGGAGGTAGGCGAGCAGCACGTGCTTGCCCAGCGACGGCGCCGAGCCGGCGGTGGTCACGTAGGGGTGGTGTCCGTGGCCGTCGGTGAGGGTGCCGCCGTCGCGGGTGAGGATCGGCTCGCCGCCGAGCATGTAGCGCTTCGCTCCGGACGCCGAGGTGTGGTCCTCGACGGTGAGCGTGCACAGCACCGTCTTCGGGCCAGAAGATGACAGAGCCTCACGCTGCGCGAGGTACTTCTCCTTGCCCGTGAAGTCGGCGGCCTTGACCTTGGGCCGCTGCATCGCCGCCTCGACGATGGTGCGCTCGCCGTCGAGCTCGTAGCCGTAGGCGCGGTAGCCCTTCTCGATGCGGCCGGTGGTGCCGTAGACACCGATGCCGACCGGCACCGTGCCGTGGCTGTCGCCGGTGTCGAGCAGCGCCTCCCACAGGGTGGCTGCGTCGTCCATCGCGACGTACAGCTCCCAGCCGAGCTCACCCACGTAGGAGATCCGCGAGGCCAGGACCGTCACCCCGGCCGCGGTGATCTCGCGGCAGGTGAGGAAGCCGAAGCCCTCGTCGGAGACGTCGGAGTCGGTGAGCGAGGCGAGGATGTCGCGCGCCTTCGGGCCCCACAGGCCGATGGTGGACACGTCGTCGGTCTTCTCGGTGAGGGTGGCGCCGTCGACCAGGTGATCGCGGAACCACTTCCGGTCGGCCGGCCCGTGCGCGCCGCCGGTGACCACCCGGAAGTGGTCGTCGCCGAGCCGCATCACGGTGAGGTCGGAGCGGAAGCCGCCGTTGGCGTCCAGCACCGGGGTGTAGATGACCTTGCCCACCGCCACGTCGCACTGCGCTACGCAGGTGCGCTGGACGCTCGCCAGGGCGCTCCCCGAACCAGCAGGACCCTCGATGTCGAAGACCTGGAACGCCGTGAGGTCGACGACCCCGGCGGCCTCGCGCATCCGCAGGTGCTCGGCGTTGATGATCGGGCTCCACCAGCGCGAGTCCCACTCGTGCTCACGCGGCATCACGGCGTCGCCGTACTGCTCGAGCAGCCCGGAGTTGGACTCGTACCAGTGCGGCCGCTCCCAGCCGGCGGTCTCGAAGAAGAACGCGCCGAGCTTCTGCTGGGAGTCGTGCATCGGGGAGAGCCGCTGGTTGCGGTCCGACTCGTACTGCTCGCCCGGGTGGATGATGCCGTAGGTCTTGATGAAGGACTCGGTGGTGCGCAGCCGGGTGTGCTCGCGGCGCTTCTGGTGCTCGTGGAAGCGGGCGATGTCGCTGTGGCTGACGTCGATCTCGCTCCAGCCCTGCGTCATCCACTCGGCGACCGCGCGGCCCACGCCGGGGCCCTCCTTGATCCAGACCGCAGCGGCGGTCCAGAGGCCGGCGACGTCGCTCTCGCCCAGGATCGGGAGCCCGTCGGCGGTGAGCGAGAGCAGCCCGTTGATGGCGTAGCGGATCTCGGCGCCCTCGGCGCCGAGCAGGTCGGGCATCAGCTCGTAGGCCTGCTCGAGCTGCAGGTCGAAGTCGTCGGAGGTGAAGGGCAGCTCGGTCGGGCTCAGCTTGGACTGCTCGATCGAGGGGATGTCCTCCGGCTCCATCAGGATCGCGCGGTGCGCGTAGGAGCCGACCTCCATGTCCGCGCCGTGCTGGCGCTCGTAGCAGAACGTGTCCATGTCGCGGACGATCGGGAAGGTGATCTCGCCCTCGGTCTCGGACAGCTGCGGGCACGGGCCGACGCTGATCATCTGGTGGACGGCGGGGGTCAGCGGCAGGCTCACCCCGGCCATGTCGGCGATCTTCGGGCTCCAGACGCCGCAGGCGATGACGACGGTCTCGGCCTCGATGGTGCCGCCTGAGGTCACGACGCTCTTGACTCTGCTCGATCCGTTGGGACCGTCCACGACCTCGAGGTCGGTCACCTCGACGTTCGGTACGACGGTGAGCACGCCCTTCGCGAGCGCGCGCTCGCGCATGATGGTGCCGGCGCGCAGCGAGTCGACCACACCGACCTTCGGCTGCCAGAAGGCCCCGATGATCTGGTCCTTGTCGAGGAACGGCACCTTCTCCTGGACGAACTCGGGGCTGACCAGCTCGCCCTCGATCCCCCAGGCCTTCGCCGACGACATCCGGCGCCGCAGCTCCTCCATGCGCTCCTCGGTCCGGGCCACCTCGAACCCGCCGGGCTCGACGAGGACGCCCATCTCGCGGTACTGCGCGACCGAGTCGAGCGTGAGGTCGGTGATCTCGCGGGAGTGGTCGGTCAGGAAGATGAAGTTCGACGCGTGGCCGGTCGAGCCGCCCGGGTTGGGCAGCGGCCCCTTGTCGATCTGGACGATGTCGGTCCAGCCGAGCTCGGCCAGGTGGTGGACCAGGCTGTTCCCGACGATGCCGGCGCCGATGACGACGCAGCGGGCCGAGGTGGGGACGTCTGCCACGGGAACTCCTAGAGGTAACGTTGTTGCGTATTATGCACAGTGATGCGCTATAAGGAACAGTATGAGTGTGACTCGGCCCGCGGTGCCGGTCAAGTGCTGACCGACACCACGGACCGCGTCGACGATCAGGGACCGTCGGGGAAACGGTTGGCGTGCTCGACGGCGCGGCGCACCCGGGAGGGGAGCGTCGACTCGAAGGGCTCTGCACGCAGGGCCTTCATCAGCGAGACGCACATGCCGATCAGGACCAGCATGAACGGCGCGGCCACCAGGATGACCAGGGTCTGGAGCGCGCTCAGGCCTCCCGCCCACAGGAGGACCGCGGCGACGGCGCCCGTGGCGACACCCCAGAACACGACCAGCCAGCGCTGGGGCTCCTCGGTGCCGCGTTGGCTGAGCATGCCCATGACGATCGAGGCCGCGTCGGCACCGGTGACGAAGAAGATCGCCACCAGGAACACCGCCAGGACCACCATCACCCCTCCCAGCGGGAACTCCCGGAGGGTGTCGAACAGCGCCGCCTCGAGGGCGATACCTCCCGAGTCCGTCGTCGGCGGGTCCCAGCCCTGGTTGAGCTGCAGGTCGATCGCGGTGCCGCCCAGGATCGAGAACCAGACGAACGACACCAGGCTCGGGACGAGGACCACGTAGACCACGAACTGCCGGATCGTGCGCCCCTTGGAGATGCGCGCGATGAACATGCCGACGAAGGGCGTCCAGCTGATCCACCACGCCCAGTAGAAGATCGTCCAGCCACCCAGCCACGAGCTGGCGTCGGAGTTGTAGACGCCGGTGTTGAACGACATCGCCGGGAGGTGGGTGAGGTAGTCGCCCATGCTGGTCGTGAGCGTGCCCATGATGAAGACGGTCGGGCCGACGACGAACAGGAAGAAGACCAGCAGTGCCGCAGCCACCGCGTTGGCGTTGGAGAGGAACTTGATGCCCTTCTCGACGCCGGAGACCGCAGAGGCCACGAAGCAGAGGGTCAGGACCGCGATCACCGCGACCGCGAGCGTCTTGCTGCCGGCGCCCTTGTCGAAGACGTCGTCGATGCCGCCCGTGATCTGCAGGGCGCCGAGGCCCAGCGAGGTCGCCGAGCCGAACAGGGTCGCGAAGATCGCGACCACGTCGATCGCCTTGCCCTGAGGGCTCTCGCTCACCTTGTCGCCGAGCAGCGGGCGGAAGGTCGCCGAGATCAGGCTGCCGTAGCCCTTGCGGTAGGCGAAGTAGCCGATCGCCAGGCCGATGACGGCGTACATCGACCACGGGTGGAAGCCCCAGTGGAAGAACGCGTACTGCATCGCAGACTCCGCGGCGTCCGACGAACCCGGCTCGCCCACGCCGAGCGGCGGGGCGTTGAGGTGCGTGAGCGGCTCCGCGACGCCCCAGAACATCAGGCCGATGCCCATGCCGGTCGCGAACATCATCGACACCCACGAGAACGTCGAGAACTCCGGCTCCGAGTCGTCCGGGCCGAGCTTGATGTTGCCGTACCGGGTCGCGGCCAGATAGGCCGAGAACAGCACGAAGCCCGCGCTGGTCAGAACGAACAGCCAGCCGAAGTTGTCGGTGACCCACGTGAGGGCCTTGCCGGTGTTCTCCAGGAAGCCGTCGGGCCAGATCGCGCCGGCGGCCACGAACACCAGGGCGATGACGGCAGCGATGCCGAACACCGTCGTGTCGATGGGGGGACCACTCCCACGGGGGACGTCGTCGACGTCACCGGTCCGTTCCTGAATGTCCGTCATGCGGCTCTTCCTTCCCGAGGGATGTGCGATCTGACCGGTCCGGGGCGACGTGACGCCGCCCCGGACCCGTCACCGGCTCAGCTGAGCCAGGCCTCGACCTTGTCGGGGTTGTCGGCGACCCACTTGGCGGCGGCCTCCTCAGGGCTCAGGCCGTCGGCGGCGATGTAGCCCGCGACGACGTTCTGGTCCTCGTTGGTCCAGCTGAAGTTCTGGACCAGGCTGACCGCGGTGGAGTCGGAGTCGGCCCACTCGGTGCTGACGATCTTCTTCAGCTCGGTCTCCGGGTAGTCGCAGGCGACGGTCTGCGGGTCGTCCTGGCAGCCTTCCTCGTACGGCGGCAGCGCGACCCTCTGCATCGCCACCTCGGCGTTGAAGTACTGCGGCTCGTACCAGTAGCCGATGACCCACTCCTTGTTCTCCTCGGCCTTGCGGAACGCCTCGATGCTGGCGGCCTCGGAGCCGGAGAAGACGACCTGGAAGTCCAGGTCGAGGTTGGCCACGATCGCCTCGTCGAACTGCACGTACGACGGGTCGGCGCCTAGGAACTGGCCCTTGCCGCCGGACTCCGACGTCGCGAACTCCTTGGCGTACTGGTTGAGGTTGTTGTAGTCGAGGATGTCCGGGTGCTCCTCGGCGAGCCACGGCGGGACGAACCAGCCGATGATGCCGACGTTGCCCTGCGGACCGAAGTCCGTCGCGGTGCCGTCGCCCTCGCCGTCGAAGAACTTCTTCTCGAGGTCGGGGTGGCCCCAGTCCTCGATGACGACGTCGACCTCGCCGGTGCCGAAGCCCTGCCAGGAGACGTCCTCCTTCAGCTCCTTGTAGTTGACCGTGCAGCCGAGCTCCTGCTGCGGCGACTACGCCGACGACGTAGGCGCTGGCCTCGTAGCCGACCCACGGGTTGACGGCCATGTTGAGGTCGCCGCACTCGCCACCGGCGTCGCCCGCCTTGTCCTCGTTGGCCTTGGTCTCGTCGTCGATCGACCCTCCGCCACAGGCGGAGAGAACAAGGGTGGCGACGGCGGCGATGACCCCCAGTCGTGCACCCCGGCTACGGGTAGTTCTCATCGTGCGTCTCCTCATCTTTGGTGTGAAATCTTTGGTGTGAAACATCTGGTGGTCTGCGGGCTCACCGCGGCGGCCCGATCGGGAGCCGGATGTTGAAGGCGCGGCGGATCCCGGGTCCGTCGTCGCGGCGTAGGTCGGCGGCGGCGCGGGTGATCCGGTCGAGCATCACGCCGAGCAGCACGATGGTGATGCCGGCGGCCAGGCCCTTGCCCCAGGCCTCGCTGCGCGAGAAGCCGTAGACGACGTCGTAGCCGAGGGCGCCGGCGCCGACCAGGCCGCCGATGACGGTCATGGCGAGCACGTAGAGCAGCCCCTGGTTGGTGGCCAGCACCAGCGAGCCCTTGGCCATCGGCAGCTGGACCTTGGTGATCTCCTGCCACGCGGTCTGGCCGGTGGACCGACCCGCCTCGATCGTGGTCGGGGACACCGCCTTGACGCCGTCGGCCACCAGCTTGATGGCGGCCGGCGCGGCGTAGACGATGCCCGCGACGATCGCGGTGAAGCGCGACGGACCGAAGAGCGCGAGCACGGGGATCAGGTAGACGAACGGCGGGATGGTCTGACCGGCGTCCAGCAGCGGCCGGATGCCGAGGTCGACCCGGCGGTCGCGGGCCATCCAGACGCCGAAGACCAGCGCCAGGATCATCACCAGCACGGTCGGCGACCAGCGTCATGTTCAGCGTGACCATCGCGTCGTGCCACAGGTCGAAGTACCAGATGCCGGCCAGGCAGATCACCGTGCTCACCAGGGCGCGGAGGCCACCGAAGACGAAGGCCAGCGCGGAGATCGCCGGCGAAGGCGAGCGTACCACGGCGACTCGGCGAGCAGCGACTGCATCGGGTTGAGGAAGCCGTTGGTGATCGCGTCCTTGAAGCCGCCGGTGACACCGCCGAAGGTGTCGGTGAACCAGTCGACGGCGTCGCTGACGGCCGTCGCGACCTTGTCGCCGATGGTGTACTCCGGGAACTCCGCCAGGCCCCTGTAGGTGCGCGAGAGGTAGATCGCGACGAGGGTCGCCACACCCGCCGCCGATCAGGAGGATGCGCCGGAGCCGCGGGTCGCCGCCCCCGCCGCGCGCGACCTTCTCGGCCCGCTCACTGGCCGCGGTCGTGGTCCGGTCGAGCATGACCGCCATCACCACGATGAGCGCGCCGGGCACGAACGCCGTGCCGACGTCGTTGATCCGCAGGCCGGCGAGCACGGGCTTGCCGAGGCCGGGACCGTCGACGAACGCCGCCAGCGTGGCCATCGAGAGCGCCGCCAGGGTCGTCTGGTTGAGCCCGACGATGATCGTCTTGCGGGCCATCGGGAGCTGCACCTTGAGCAGCCGCTGCCAGTAGGTCTGGCCGGCCGAGTCGGTGGCCTCGATGGTCGTCGTCGACACCTCGCGGATGCCGAAGCCCGCGATCCGGATGATCGGCGGCAGCGCGTAGATCAGGGTGGAGACGACCGCGGCGCTGGGGCCGATGCCGAAGAACAGCACGATCGGCAGCAGGTAGACGAACGTCGGCATCGTCTGCATGAAGTCGAGGAAGACCGTGATGACCTGGTTGGCGCGCTGGCTGGTGCCGATCAGCACGGCGAGCGGCATCCCGATCACGACCGTGAGCGCCACCGCGATGCCGGTGATGATGAGCAGGTCGAGCGAGTCCTCCCAGTAGCCGAAGACGCCGAAGGAGAGGAACGAGCCCAGCACCAGCAGGGCGATCCGCCAGTTGGCCACGGCCAGGCCGACGTAGGTCGCCAGGGCCGTGACGCCCAGCCAGCCGATCTCCGGCACCGGGCGCGGGAGGTTGGGCCGCACGATCATCCGCTGCAGCCAGTCGACGGCGTTGCGCAGCGCCTCGGCGATCGAGTTGGTGAACTGCATGAGCGGGTTGGTGTCGCGGCCGGCGAGCAGGTCGTTCTGGAACTCGGTGAAGCTGGTCGTGCAGGTCGGTGCGCGCGACGCCGGGGATGGCGAGGGTGTCGGTGCCGTCGGTGAAGTACCAGATCACGATCCACACCGCGACGACCGCTGCCGCCGGGATCCAGCGGCTGACGCTCTCGCGCTCGGCGACCGGCGGTGCGGCGCCGGGCTCGACCGGCTTCGGAGCCGGGGGTGCCGTGACCGTGGCGGTCACACCTCCTCCTCGGCCACGACGACCCGCATGATGTCTTCCTCGTCGACGACGCCGACCATCGTGTCGCCGTCCATCACCCGGATCGGGTGCTCCGAGGCGATCGCCGCTCGCGCCGCCTGGCGCACGATGGTGGTGACCGGCAGCGCGGGACCCTCGAGCGACTCGCCGGCCCGGGGCTCGCGCATCACCCACTTCAGGGTCAGCACGTGCGACTTGGGCACCTCGGAGACGAAGTCCTTGACGTAGTCGTCGGCCGGGCGGGCCACGACCTCGTCCGGCGTACCGATCTGGATGATCGCGCCGTCGCGCAGGATGAGGATCCGGTCGCCGAGCTTGAGCGCCTCGGAGAGGTCGTGGGTGATGAAGACCATGGTCTTGCCGAGCTCCTGGTGCAGCCGGATGACCTCGTTCTGCATGTCGCGCCGGATCAGCGGGTCGAGGGCCGAGAACGGCTCGTCGAAGAGCAGCATCGCCGGGTCGTTGGCCAGCGCCCGGGCCAGGCCGACGCGCTGCTGCATGCCGCCGGAGAGCTGGTCGGGGTAGGACTTCTCGTAGCCCTTGAGCCCCACCAGCTCGACGATCTCCTGCGCCTTCTCCCGGCGCTCCTTCTTGCCGATGCCGCGGACCTCGAGACCGTAGGCGACGTTGTCGATCACCTGCCGGTGCGGCAGCAGGCCGAAGTGCTGGAAGACCATCGACGTGTGGGTGCGGCGCAGCTCGCGGAGCTCGGAGTCGCTGGCCTTGACGACGTCCTTGCCGCCCATGATCACCTCGCCCGAGGTCGGGTCGATGAGCCTGGTGAGCATCCGGATCAGCGTGGACTTGCCGGAGCCCGAGAGGCCCATGACGACGAACACCTCGCCCGGCGCCACGTCGAAGGAGACGTCCTTGATGCCGACCACGCAGCCGGTCTTCTCCTTGAGGTCGGCGCGGCTCAGGTCCGCGTCCGACGTACCGATGATCGCGGTCCGAACCCTTGCCGAAGATCTTCCAGAGGTTCCGCACCGACAGCGCTGCGTCGCCGCTCGGCGGCACTCGGGTGGCGGGCTCCGGATCGGTGATGGCGGTCATGCTGACTCCTCCGTCGTGCGCAGCGTCTGGTCGTTGCGCGGGTCGCGGGGTGGGTAGAGGGGGCTCACGCCGTGTCGGTACCAAGGCACGTCGGCGGGAGCAAGGGGGGTGTTGCCCGCAATGAGGTCGGCCGCCTTCTCGGCGACCATCATCACGGGCGCGTAGATGTTGCCGTTGGTGACGTAGGGGAAGACCGAGGCGTCGACGACCCGCAGGCCCTCGAGGCCGTGCACCCGCATCGAGGCCGGGTCGACGACCGACCCCTCCTCGACGCCCATCGCCGCGGTGCACGACGGGTGCAGCGCGGTCTCGGCGTCTTCGCGGACCCACTCGAGGATCTGCTCGTCGGTCTCGACCGCGCTCCCGGGCGAGAGCTCGCCGTCGTTGTACGGCGCGAACGCGGGCTGGTTGAGGATGTCGCGGGCCACCCGGATCGCCTCGACCCACTCGCGCCGGTCGGTCTCGGTGGACAGGTAGTTGAACCGCATCGACGGGTGGACCTTGGGGTCGGTCGACTTGATGCGCACCCAGCCGCGGGTGTCGGCGTACATCGGGCCGACGTGGACCTGGTAGCCGTGGCCCTTGGTCGGCGACGAGCCGTCGTAGCGGATCGCGACGGGGAGGAAGTGGAACATCAGGTTCGGGTAGTCGACGTCGCCGTTGCCGCGCACGAAGCCGCCACCCTCGAAGTGGTTGGTCGCCCCGAGACCGCGCCGGTGGAAGAGCCAGTTGTAGGCGATGCCGGGCCGCTTGTTCCACTTCAGGCCGGGTGCGATCGAGACCGGCTGCTTCGAGGCGTACTGGATGTAGACCTCGAGGTGGTCCTGCAGGTTCTCGCCGACTCCGGGCGAGTGGTGCACGACGTCGATGCCGAGGCCACCGAGCAGAGACTCGTCACCGACGCCGGAGAGCTGCAGCAGCTGCGGGGTGTTGATCGCGCCTCCGCACAGGATGACCTCGCCGGCGTCGACGCTACGCCGGAGCCGGCCGCCGCGCGTGTAGTCGACGCCCACGGCCCGCTTGCCCTGGAACCGCACCTTGGTGACCATCGCGAGCGTCTCGACGTCGAGGTTCTTGCGGTGCCGCACCGGGTGCAGGTAGGCCCGGGCAGCCGAGAGGCGGCGGCCGCGGTGCAGGTTGCGGTCGAAGCGGGCGAACCCCTCCTGCCGGTAGCCGTTGACGTCGTCGGTGAGCGGGTAGCCAGCCTCCTGGGCCGCCGCGAAGAACGCCGCGAAGAGCGGGTTCGCGGCCGGCCCGCGCTCCAGGACCAGGGGTCCGTCGCCGCCGCGCCAGTCGTCGGCGCCGGCCAGGCAGGTCTCCATGCGCTTGAAGTAGGGCAGGCAGTGGGCGAAGTCCCACTCCTTCATCCCCGGCTCGGCGGCCCAGCGCTCGTAGTCCATCGGGTTGCCGCGCTGGAAGATCATCCCGTTGATGCTCGAGGAGCCACCGAGCACCTTGCCGCGCGCGTGGAACACCCTGCGGCCGCCCATGTCCGGCTCGGGATCGGTCTCGTAGCGCCAGTCGTAGAGGCGGCTGCCGATCGGGAAGGGCAGCGCCGCGGGCATGTGGATGAAGGGGTCGATCTTCCAGTCCGAGTGCCCGGCCTCGAGGACCAGGACGCTGGTGCCGCTGTCCGCCGAGAGCCGGTTGGCGAGCGCGCACCCGGCCGACCCACCACCCACGATGACGACGTCGTACCGGTCCCTGGTCATCCCTGCCGACCCCCTAGCCCTGGAACCAGCGCTGCTCGGCGGGGCGGACGTTGTGCCAGACGTGCTTGGTCTCGCGGTACTCCTCCAGGCCGGCCTGGCCGAGCTCGCGGCCGATGCCGGACTGCTTGTAGCCGCCCCACTCCGCCTGCGGGACGTAGGGGTGGTAGTCGTTGATCCAGACCGTGCCCATCCGCAGCCGGGCGGCGACGCGCTCGGCCTTGCCGGCGTCCTGGGTCCAGACGGCCCCGGCCAGCCCGAAGATGCTGTCGTTGGCGATCGCGACTGCGTCGTCCTCGCCGGCGAAGGTCTCGACGGTGAGCACCGGCCCGAACGACTCCTCCTGGGTCACCGACATCGCGCTCGTGCAGCCGTCGAGGACGGTCGGCAGGTAGTAGAAGCCGCTCCCGAGCTCCGGGTCGACGGGCGCCGCGCCACCGCAGCGGAGCACCGCGCCCTCGGCGACGCCGGCCGCGACGTACGCCGCCACCTTGTCGCGGTGCGCGGCGCTGATCAGCGGGCCGCTCTCGGCCTTCTGGTCGTGCGGCCCGCCCAGCCGGATGGTGTCGGCCCGGTCGACCAGCGCGGCGACGAAGTCGTCGTGGATCTCCTCCTGCACGAGCAGCCGGGCACCGGCCGAGCAGACCTGGCCGGAGTGCAGGAAGACGGCCGTGAGCGCGTAGTCGAGCGCCACCTCGAGGTCGGCGTCGGCGAAGACGATGTTGGGGTTCTTGCCGCCGAGCTCCAGCGCCACCTTCTTCACCGTGGCCGCGGCCGCGGCCATGATGCGGCGGCCGGTCTGCAGGCCGCCGGTGAAGGAGACGAGGTCGACCCGCGGGTCCTCGGCGAGCAGGGCGCCCGCCTCCGGGCCGGCACCGAGCACCAGGTTGCCGACGCCGGCCGGCAGCCCGGCCTCCTCGAGCAGCCGCATCAGGTGGATGCTCGTGTGCGGCGTCAGCTCGCTCGGCTTGAGCACGAAGGTGTTGCCGGCGGCCAGGCAGGGCGCGACCTTCCAGCTGGCCTGCAGCAGCGGGTAGTTCCACGGTGCGATGAGGCCGCACACGCCCAGGGGCTCGTGCACGATCCGGCTGACCACGTCGGGGTTGCCGGTGTCGACCATGCGGCCGGAGTCCTCGGCGGCGATCCGGCCGTAGTGACGGAACACCGAGACCACGTCGGCGACGTCGTACTTGCTCTCGACCAGGCGCTTGCCGGTGTCGGCCGACTCGGCCTCGGCGACCGCGTCGGTGTCGCGTTCGAGCAGGTCGGCGGTGCGGAGGAGGAGGTCGCCGCGCTCGCGCGCCGAGGTGCCGGGCCAGGGACCGTCGTGGAAGGCGCGGTGGGCCGCGGCGATCGCGGCGGCGGTGTCGTCGGGGCCGGCCTCGTCGATCTCGGCGACGACCCGGCCGTCGGCCGGGCAGACGATCGTCCGGCGGCCGCCGGCGAGCGCGCTGACCCACGATCCGTCGACGTAGAGGTCTGGCACCGGTCGTCCCCCTCGCAGGTCGGCCACGCCTTGGTTGTTGCGTCTTGCGCAACCCGTTGCGGAGTTCGCAACGTTCACTGCCTTCGCAGAATAGGTCTCCTGCTCGCTGTGTCAACGGTCACACCGAGGTCGTGACCCGTCCGTGCCATGGGCAATGGCCCTCTCGGGTCAGATGCGCTGCCCCCATCCCAGCCGGTGCGAGACCTCCGTGGCCGCCGCGACCAGGAGAGGGATCGCCTCTTCGAGCCGCTCCTCGGTGAGCCGGAAGGTCGGGCCCGAGATACTCATGGACGCGATGACGTCGCCGTGGGCGTTGCGGATCGGTGCCGCCGCCGCCGTGAGGCCGGTCTCGAGCTCGTCCACGGCCACGGCGTACCCGGCCTCGCGGACCTGCTCGAGCTCGTCCTTCAGCTCCGCCCGCTTGGTCACGGTCTTGTCGGTGAACCGCGGGAGCTCGCGCAGCGCGGACTTGCGGTCGGCGTCGGAGAGCTCGCTCAGCAGGACCTTGCCGTTGCTGGTCGCGTGCAGCGGGATGTGCTGCCCCACCCAGTTGTGGCTCTGCAGCGCGCTGCTGCCCGCGACCTGGTCGAGGTAGAGCGCACTGGTCTCGCTCCGGACCGTGATGTTGACGGTCTCGCCGGTGTCGGCCGCGAGCTGCCGGCAGACCGGCCGGGCTTCGGTGACCAGGTCGAGCCTCGCCGTGGTGGCGCCGGCCAGCCGGAGGTTGCCCACGCCGAGCCGGTAGCGCCCGCGGTCGCCGTCCTGCTCGACCAGACGGTGCGACTCGAGCGTCGCCAGCAGCCGGAACGCCGTCGACTTGTGCACCCCGAGGTCCGCGGCGATCTCGGTGACGCCCGCCTCGCCCTCGCGGGCCAGCATCTCGAGGATCGTGAGCGCGCGGTCGACCGACTGCACGGACGCTGACGCGCCGACCTCGGTGTCTGTGACCGCCGGCATGGCCGCACCGTACCCCACCCCAGGAACGCCGGCCGGACGGTCGTAACCGCCCCACACGAGGTCGACAGTCGCGCCCGGGAGGTGACCCTGAGGCGGACCCTGACTGCCCGTTGTGACCGGGTTCAGGGCCGAGGCAGGGCTTCACCCGATGGTCCGCGCCCTCGCGAGCGGGCACGCTGGAGGCACGAGGGAAATCACCTTCGCCACCCGAAGGAAGTGCGGCAACTCATGAACGACATCCACCAGAGCTTCGCCGGCCACGGCCTCGTCCGACCGCAGCAGGGCCGCCTCCTCGGCGGCGTGTGCGCGGGCCTGGGCGAGCGCTTCGGCATCGCACCGTGGACGGCACGGCTTCTCTTCGTCCTGCTGCTCATGGTCATCCCGGGCAGCCAGATCCTGATCTACCCGATCCTCTGGATCCTGATGCCGTCGCAGGAGACCGTGACGGTCCAGTCGGTCACGCAGACGGTCGCGACGGGCTGACGCATCCGGGGCTCAGGAGGCGAACGCCCGGCCCGCCTCCGGCCCTGGCCAGGTGAGCCCCATCGGCTCCAGCCAGGGGAAGGGTCCGCCCACGACGCCCAGCCCTTCGAAAGCGGTGACGGAGCCGGTCTCGGCATTGATGACGGGGCCGAGCTCGACGTCGAACAGCAGCGCGGCCTCGACCGCCGCCTTCGCGCCCGCGACGTCGGCGGCGCGCGGGTCCTTCAGCTCGCCGCCCTGGACGAAGTCATGCAGCGCATGCTTGACGTCGCGTCGGCTGCGCGGGTCGGCGTTGAGGACGTAGCGGCGATGCACGGTCCGGGCGACCCCGCCCTCGACGGCGAGCACCACCCAGCACGCGCCGTACTCGTCGTTGTCCTCCGCGATCGCCGCCCGCGCCTCCCCCGCTGACTCCAGCAGCGCGGTGATCGGGTCGACCAGCTCGATGGCGTGGCTGAGGTACGTCGTCAGCCGCACCCAGTCGCTCTCCACGTCGACCCACACGCGTTCCGCCGGTGCGCCCAGGACGTTCTCCGGGTCGCGGAAGCTCTCCAGCCCCTCGGCGACGCGGGCGACCGGTCCGTCCGGGCGCAGGTCGACCCAGACCGTGGTCGCGAAGGTGCTCACCGCGGAAATCATCCGCGACCACGGCGGGGCCCGCAGGCGTTCGGAAAAGTTGTCAGAGCGGCGGGCGGCTCAGGAGGCTGCTCCTAGCGGAAGACGACTGTCCGGTTGCCGTGCAGCAGCACCCGCGTCTGCGAGTGCCAGCGCACCGCCCGGGCCAGCACCGCCGCCTCGACGTCGCGACCGGCGGCGACCAGCTGCTCCGGAGAGTGCGTGTGGTCGACGCGGGTGACGTCCTGCTCGATGATCGGCCCCTCGTCGAGGTCGTGGGTGACGTAGTGGGCGGTGGCACCGACCAGCTTGACGCCCCGCTCGAAGGCCGCGTGGTAGGGCTTCGCGCCCTTGAAGCTCGGCAGGAACGAGTGGTGGATGTTGATGGCCCGTCCGCTCAGCCGCCGGCACAGCCCGTCGGAGAGGATCTGCATGTAGCGGGCCAGCACGACCAGGTGCACGCCGTGGTCGTCGACCAGCTGCATCAGCTGGGCCTCGGCGTCGGCCTTCGTCTCGGGAGTGACGGGCACGTGGTGGAACTGCAGGCCGTGTGCCTTGACCAGCGGCTCGGCATCGAGGTGGTTGGAGACGACGCCCACGACGTCGATCTGCAGGTCACCGGTGCTGTGCCGGAACAGCAGGTCGTTGAGGCAGTGCAGCTGCTTGGAGACCATGATCAGCGTGCGGTACGGCGCCGACGCCGACCACAGCTCGAAGTCCATCTCGAACTCGGCCGCGGTGGCCGCGAACCCATCGCGCAGCCCGTCCGCCGACACGGGGTCGGAGATCTCGAAGTCGATCCGCATGAAGAACCGGCCGGCCTGCTGGTCGCCGAACTGCTGGCTCTCCATGATGTTGCCGCCGTGCTGCATCAGGAACGACGTGACGGCGTGCACGATCCCGGGCCGGTCCTCGCACGACAGGGTGAGCACGTAGTCGCCGACGGGCTCGTTGGGCACCGAGTTACCGGTCACGGTCAGTCCCCCAGCTCGGCGCGGCGGCGGACGACGTACTCCTCCAGCTCCTGGCGAATCGCATCGTCCAGTGGCGGCGGCTCGTACTCCTCGAGCCTCTTCTTGTAGATCTCGCCGGCGCGGGTGGCGGTGTCCTTGGCGCCGTTGCGCATCCACCGCTCGTAGTTGTCGGACGAGTTGAGGAACGGCCGGTAGAAGCAGGTACGGAACCGCTCCATGGTGTGCATCGCTCCGAGGAAGTGGCCGCCGTGGCCGACCTCCTGGTGCGCGTCGAACGCCATCGACGCCTCGTCGATCTCCAGCGGCGTGAACTCGTGCTGGAGCATCTCGACGATCTGCGCGTCGATCACGAACTTCTCGAAGCCCGCGACCAGGCCGCCCTCCAGCCAGCCGGCGGAGTGCATGACCCAGTTGGCGCCGGCGAGGAACGTCGGCATCAGCGTCATCAACGCCTCGTAGCCGGCCTGCGCGTCGGGCACCTGCGACGAGGTCAGGCCGCCGCCGGTGCGGAAGGGCAGGTTGAAGTGCCGTGCGATCTGACCGGTGCAGAGGAGGCCGATCCCGGACTCCGGCGTACCGAAGGTGGGCGAGCCCGACTGCATGTCGATGTTGGAGAGGAAGGACCCGAAGACCACGGGTGTGCCCGGCCGGATCAGCTGCGAGAGCGCGATGCCGGACAGCGCCTCGGTGATCTGCTGGACGAGCGCGGCCGGGATCGTCACCGGTGACATGGCGCCCATCAGGATGAACGGCGTCAGGACGACGGGCTGGGCCGCGGCGGAGTACTCGAACTGCGACTCGAGCATCCGGTCGTCCCAGCGCAGCGGCGAGTTGCAGTTGATCAGCGAGATGATCGCCGGCGTCTCCTCGATCGACTCCCTCGAGCCGAAAAGAATCTCGGTCATCCGGATCGTGTCCGCAGCGTTGACCCCGGAGACGACGTTGCCCATGTAGATCTTGTCGGTCAGCGTCTGCAGCGCGTAGACCATGTCGAGGTGCCGGCTGTCGAGCGGGGTGTCGTTGGGCTCGTTGACCACGCCGCCGGCCGAGTCGAGGACGGCGAAGCTCTGCGCGAGCCGGCTGAAGTTGCGGAAGTCCTCCATCGTGCCGTCGCGGCGTACGTCGCCATCACGGACGAACGGCGGTCCGTAGACGGCGCCGAACGCCATCGAGTCGCCGCCGATGTGCACCGAGTTGGCGGGGTTGCGGGCCTGGAGGTCGAACTCGCTCGGCGCCTTGGCGACCTGCTCGAGCACGAAGTCGGGGTCGAGGAAGACAGCGTTGCCCTCGACCTTCTGGCCGGCCTGGCGGAACAGGTCGAGCGCCCGCTCGTCCATGAACTCGACGCCGATCTCGGTCATCAGCCGGCGCCAGCCCGTTTCCAGGGTCGCCATCGCGTCCTCCGAGAGGATCTCGTAGCGCGGCATGCGGTTGACGAACATGGGGCCCTCCTATGACTTGACCGGCTCGGCATCGGGATCCTAGCCTCATCATGTGGAACTGTGGTTCCATCATGTGGAACGTTTCGCATGAGGTCAATGGAGGAGCACCGGTGAGCAACGGATCAGCCAGCGGGACACAGGCGGTAGACCGCGCTGCGCTGCTGGTCGCCACCGTGGTGCAGGCCGAGGAGCCGCTGTCGTTCGCGGACCTCCAGGAGGCCTGCGACCTGCCGAAGTCCACGACCTCGCGGATGCTCACCGCCCTCGAGCGGTCCCAGCTGCTGGAGCGGGACGACGCCGGCAGCTACGTCGCCGGCAGCCTGTTCTGGCTGTACGCCGCTCGCCACGACCCGGGCGAGGACCTGGTCCGGGTGGCCGGGGCGGTGCTGGCGACGATCGGCGAGCAGACGCACGAGACCGTCAACCTCAGCGTGGCGCGCGGCGACCGGGTGGTGCAGGTGGCCCAGGTCGACTCCCAGTTCATCCTCGGCACCCGCGACTGGACGCAGATCGACGTGCCGGCCCACTGCTCCTCGCTCGGCAAGGTGTTCCTGGCCTGGGACGTCGTCGCGCCTCGCGTGCCCCTCGAGCGGCGTACCCCCGCCTCTCTGATGGACATGCCCGCGGTCCGGGCCGACGCCGCGCGGGCGCGCAAGCGCGGGTGGGCGGTCACCGTCGACGAGCTCGAGGTCGGCCTGTCCGGCATCGCCGTGCCCGTGTTCGGACCGAGAGGCCGCATCATCGCGGCGCTCGGCGTCTCGGGACCGACCTCGCGGCTGGAACAACGCTTCGAGGAGCTCGGGCCACTGTTGAAGGACCACGCCACGGAGCTGACCGATCTGCTCCACGGCAAGACCCATGAGGAGGGCGCAGCATGACCACCCCCGACGACGTACTGAAGGGGCTGTACGACGAGACACTCGTCGGCAACGCCCCGCGCGTGCTGGAGCTCACCGAGGAGGGTCTGGCTCTCGGCATGGAGCCGCAGACCCTGCTCTTCGACGCTCTCATCCCGTCGCTCGAGGAGGTCGGCGCGAGGTTCGAGCGCGGCGACTTCTTCGTGCCGGAGATGCTGATCGCCGGCCGCGCGATGGCCGGCGCGATGGAGCGGCTGCGCCCCTTGCTGATCGAGGGCGGGATCGAGACGATCGGCAAGTTCCTGATGGGGACGGTGAAGGGCGACGTCCACGACATCGGCAAGAACCTCGTCAACATCATGCTCGAGGGCGCCGGCTTCGAGGTGATCGACCTCGGTGTCCAGGTCGCTCCGGAGAAGTTCGTCGACGCGATCATCGAGCACGAGCCCGACATCGTCGGCTTCTCCGCGTTCCTCACCACGACCATGCCGATGTTCAAGGCGAACATGAACGCGCTCGAGAAGGCCGGCCTGCGCGACAAGGTCTCCGTCATGGTCGGCGGGGCGCCCGTCACCCAGGAGTACGCCGACGCGGTGGGTGCGGACGGCTACGCCGCCGACGCCTCCGCGTGCGTCAAGCGCGCCAAGGACCTGATGAACCAGCGCCGCGCCAAGGTCCCTGCATGACAGACATGCTGGAGACCGTCCTCCGCGGCAAGGGCACCGAGATCGTCATGGGGCACGGCCACCGGTTCACGCTGATCGGCGAGCGGATCAACCCGACCGGCCGCCGGATCTTCCAGGAGCAGCTGCGAGCCGGTGACTTCTCAGCCATCGAGCGCGACGTCAAGGCCCAGGTCGAGGGCGGCGCGGACGTCCTCGACGTCAACATGGGGGTGCCGCTGACCGACGAGCCCGAGCTGCTGGCCAAGGCGATCCAGCTGGTGCAGTCGCTCACCGACCTGCCGATCTGCATCGACTCCTCGGTGGTCGAGGCGCTCGAAGCCGGATTGTCGGTCTACCAGGGCCGTGCCCTGGTCAACTCGATCACGGCCGAGGACGACCGGATGGCCGCGATCCTCCCGCTGGTCAAGAAGTACGACGCCGCGGTGATCGCGCTGCCCAACGACCACGACGAGATCCCGATGGAGTGGGAGAAGCGGCTCGACCTGGTCGCCAAGATCGTCCGCGTGGCGACCGAGGAGTACGGCATCGCCAAGGCCGACATCGTGATCGACCCGCTGGCCATGCCGATCGGCGCCGACACCGGCAACTCGCTGGTGAGCATGGAGGCGATGCGGCAGATCCGCGACCAGCACGGCCTCAACATGACCTGCGGCGCGTCCAACGTGTCGTTCGGGATGCCCGACCGGCACACGCTCGGCGCGGCCTGGCTGCCGATGGCCATGACCGCCGGGCTGACCAGCGCGATCATGGACACCCGCACCCCGCAGATCGTCGAGGCGGTGAAGGCGGCCGACGTCTTCCTCAACCACGACGACTGGGGCATGGCCTGGATCGCCGCCCACCGCGCCAAGGCCGCTGCCGCCACGGCATGACCACCCGGCAACAGCATGAGTGACTCCCATGAGTGACTCCCATGAGTGACTCCCATGAGTGACTCAGCAGAGGAGTTCGACCCGGTCGCACTCCGCCGCGAGGGGCTGATCGCCAGCTCCGGTGGCGGGGTCGTCGAGCACGACGGCACCGGCCGCGTCGACCTGTCGTTCACGGTCGAGGACAAGGAGGCGCCACCGGCCCAGCGCAAGGTCCGGGTGCCCCCGGGCGTGACCGTCTTCGACTCCGCGTCGTGGAACGGCATCGCGATCGACTCCACCTGCGGCGGCCACGGCACCTGCCACAAGTGCAAGGTGCAGCTGACCCCGGCGACGCCGGTCACGCGGCACGACGAGCGGACCTTCAGCAAGGACCAGCTCGAGGGCGGCTGGCGGCTCGCCTGCCTGGCCCGGGCCACCCGCGACCACGCGGTCGTCGTACCCCCGCTCACGACCCGGCCCAAGGCCGCGACCGTGGGCGTCGGCCGGCAGGTCATCCTGCGGCCGGCGGTGCAGAAGCGGTACGTCGAGCTCACCGAGCCCACCCTCGAGGACCAGGTGACCGACCTGGCCCGGGTGCTCGCCGCGATCGACGACCTCGAGCCGCGCGCCGACCTCTACGTGCTGCGCCGGCTGCCCAAGGTGCTGCGCGAGGCGAGCTTCAAGGTCACCGCCGTCATCGTCGACGAGGAGCTCATCGAGATCGAGCCGGGCGACACGACGGCGCTCCGCTACGCGATCGCCTACGACCTCGGCACCACCACCGTCGTCGCGACCCTGCTCGACCTCGTCACCGGCACCCCGGTCGCGGTGGCCTCGATGCTCAACAAGCAACAGCCCTACGGCGGCGACGTGATCAGCCGGATCAGCGCCACGATGATGGACCCCGACGCGGCCGAGCGGTTGCGGGTCGCTGCCTGCGAGACGCTGGCCTCGCTCGCCCACCAGGTCTGCCGCGAGGGTGGGGTCGACCCCGCCCACGTCTACGAGGTCGCGATCGCGGGCAACGCCACGATGACCGCCCTGGCCCTGGGCATCGACCCCGAGCCGCTCGGTGTCGCACCGTTCATCATGAGCGTCGCCCAGCCGCCGACCGTGCTGGCCGCCGACCTCGGCCTGCCCCTGCATCCCCGCGCCCGCGCGATGCTCTTCCCCGCGCTGGGTGCCTATGTCGGCGGCGACATCGTGGCCGGCATGCTCGCCTCGGGAATGGACCGCGACACCCGCACGCGGCTGTTCATCGACGTCGGCACCAACTGCGAGATCGTGCTGAGCAACGGCGACCAGATCGTGTCGACGGCGGCGCCCGCCGGTCCGGCCTTCGAGGGCGGTGCGATCCGGTGCGGCATGCGCGCCGACGACGGCGCCATCGAGGTGGTGAAGCTCGACCCCGAGGGCGAGGTCGTGCTCGGAGTGATCGGCGACATCGCCCCCAAGGGCCTCTGCGGCTCGGGCCTGGTCGACATCGTGGCCGAGCTGGTGAAGGTCGGCCTGCTCGACGCGAGTGGCCGGTTCGTCACCGACGAGGTCGCCAAGGAGATCACTCCGGGCCTCGCTGAGCGTCTCACAACGCTCTCCTCCGACCGCGGCGAGGAGCGGGTCTTCGTCCTCCACCGCCCGACGCCCGACGCCGACCCGGCCGAGTGCGTGGTGCTCAGCCAGCGTGACGTGCGCGAGCTCCAGTTCGCCAAGGCGGCCATCTCGACCGGCTGGACGCTGCTGCTGGAAGAGCTCGGGCTCGAGCACGGCGACGTCCAGCAGGTGCTGCTGGCCGGCTCCTTCGGGAGCTATCTCTCCGCCGCGTCCGCGATCCGCATAGGGCTGGTGCCGAAGCTGCCGGTGCTGCGCATCGTCGCCGCGGGCAACGTGGCCGGCGAGGGAGCGAAGATGGCCCTGCTGTCGATCCGCGAGCGAGCCGGGGCCCTCGCGCTGCTGGAGGAGGTGACGTATGTCGAGCTCTCGGACCGCTCCGAGTTCAACGACAAGTTCGTCGAGCAGCTCTCCTTCTAGGACGGCCGACATCGGGCTGATCGCCTGCGGTGCGCTGGCCCAGCCCGCCGCCGAGATCGTCGAGCGCCGCGGCTGGTCGGTCGCCGTACATCCCCTGCCTCCGCTGCTGCACAACCAGCCCCACCTCATCGCCGACGAGGTGCGCGGCCTGGCCACCGCGCTGTCGCTGCGCCACGGGACCGTCGCCGTGGCGTACGCCGACTGCGGCACCTACGGCGCCCTCGACGCGGTCTGCTCGGAGCTCGGGCTGCGCCGGCTCCCCGGCCTGCACTGCTACGACCTGTTCGCCGGAGAGTCCCGGCTGGCGTCGTTCCTCGACGAGCAGCCCGGGACCTACCTGCTCACCGACTTCCTCGTGCGCTCCTTCGACCGCACCGTCGTGCGCGAGCTCGGCCTAGACAGATACCCGGAGCTGCGGGACGACTACTTCAAGCACTACACGCGGGTGGTGTGGCTGGCCCAGGAGCCCGACGACGCCCTGCGGGCCCTCGCCGAGGAGGCGGCCCAGAAGATCGGCCTCCCCCTCACCGTCGTCGAGACCGGCGACGGTCGTCTCGAGGCCGCCCTCGAGCAACTGCTGAGCCCGCCCTGAGACCGATCAAGGGGCTGGTGGAAGGTCAGACCTTCGCGCTGAGCCGGTCGAGCAGCCGGCGGCGCCACTCCTCGGTGGCGGCCACCTGGTTGAAGGTGAAGACGTGCAGGCCCTCGACCAGCATCTCGGGCGGCGCGAGTGTCGGTGCGACCTTCTCCAGGAACTTCTCGCCGGTGAAGCCACCGGGTGCGGCGAGCCGGGCGAAGGTGCCCTTGTGCTTGACCAGGAACCGGGTCGACTCACCCACACCGATCTTGGTGGCCA
>CAVWYA010000004.1:0-130773 GCA_963759065.1 uncultured Actinomycetota bacterium
AGCCACGCCGGCGGCAGTCCCACCAGCGGGGCCGCCGTCTGCGACTGCAGCCCGGCGACGCTGAGGAACGGGTTCGGGTTGGCCGGGCAGACCGTCCCCGCCGGCGGCAGCGCGCCGGTCAGCAGGTAGCCGTTGACGTAGTCGGTGACGCAGTCGCTGCGGCCGTAGGCGGTGTGTCCCCAGCCGGCGTAGCTCAGCAGGCGGCTGTTCCGGAGCAGCTTGTCACTGGCCACGGCGCCCGCGTAGTCGGTGACGCCGTCGAAGTAGTTGCCGACGACGAGCACCGGCGCCGACGTACGTGCCCTCCAGGGCCCGACGTAGCGGTCAGCGTTGACCGGCCAGTGGGCGCAGCCGGCGTTGAACCACCACCACAGTGGCCCGAAGCGCGACCCGGCTCGCGCGTAGCTGTCGATCGCGAGCCAGTCCGGGAACGCGCGCGGGTACTGCGTGTCGGCGCACTGGTTGCCGAAGTAGGCGTCGAGCCCGTTGTCGTAGTCGGCCTCATCGGCGGGTGCACTGAGCAGATCTGACCAGCCCGCTGTGCAGCCTCGCCGCAGCCGGCGGCGGCCGCGGCGTCGTCGCCGAGGACGGCGTCGGCGAGGAAGTCGAAGAGCGCCGCGGCGCCGTCGGGCCCGCCCCACGACCTCGGGCGAGTACATCGCGCCGGTCGCGTCGGCGATCAGGAAGTCGTAGGTGTACAGGGTGCCGTCGGGGAACTCCAGCGGATCCTGCTCGAGGCGCTGGGCCAGCCGCTCCCAGCGGTCGCCGAGCCCTCGTCGGTCCAGAACGCGCACTCGCTGCCGGCTTCGTCGCACAGGCGCAGGAACTCGTCGAACTCCTGCCTGCGTCGCGACCCGGTCGGACTGGATCTGCCAGCCGCTGGACCACAGCCGCGGGTCGAGAACGCCGTCGATGACCAGCGCCCGCACCTTGCCGGGGAACAGGTTCGCGTAGGTGTTGCCGAGGTAGCTGCCGTAGGAGAACCCGAGGTAGGTCAGCTTGCGGTCGCCGACCGCCTGTCGCAGCAGGTCCATGTCCCGCGCGACGTCCGCAGTGTTCATGTGGGCGGCGACCCGCTGGCGGTCGTCGAGGCACTCGGGTCCCAGGCCAGCAAAGGCGCGGAAGAAGGGGCGGTACTGGCCCTGCCGGTACGGGAACACGGGGAGCTCGGACAGATATGCGTCGAGGTCGTCCTCGGTGTCGAAGCAGTGCAGCGGGTCCGAAGCAGCCGACCCCGCGCGGGTCGAAGCCGACGACGTCGAAGCGGCCGTCGAGCTGGGTGCCGAGGAAGTCCCCGAACCCGCCGAGGACCATGCCGACGCCCGAGCCGCCCGGGCCGCCGGGATTGACGAAGACGGTCCCGATGCGGTGCTCGATGTCGGTGGCAGGGAACCGGGCCAGCGCCAGCTCTGTCGTGCCGTGCGACGGTCGGTCGTAGTCGAGCGGCACGGTGAACGTCGCGCAGTCGTAGCCGACCAGGTCGTCGCCGCAGGGCTGCCATGCGGGGCCGGACACGTGTCTCGCGGGATCCGCCCAGCGGGTTTCGGCAGCCACCTCGTCACCGACGACGACGGGAGACAGGAGGGCGACCGCCACCACCAGAGCTGTGGGAAGCCGCCTGCTCGGTCCAGTGAGGTTCGACATGGTCCGGACCCTTCGAGAGGGAACTCTTGATCGACGTTGGCGCTGTCCGGTGTTTCCTGTCAAGCCCACTTTGAGTGACGTTGCCAAGCGCCTGCGTCGTTTGCGGCGCGTCGGACGTGAGGCCCGGCCCGGCCCAGCCGACACAACGCGGCTCGCAGCCGCCTCTGGACTCAGGGATCCTGCGGGCCCTTGGCTGAAAGATCGTGAGCTGCGCCTGAGCGGACTCTGATGGGGCACGATGAGGAGAAGGCAGCTCGTGTCGATCTTGGACGTGGCTCTGGATCCCTCGACGGTTCGTTGCCCGTGGCCAGGCCGGAGACCGAGCGTCCTGGGATCGGAACCCGAGGGCCAACCCTCACCACACCGAGAGGATCATGCGCCGTTCGAGGCCTCGTGCCAGTCCCAGTGGGCTCGTGGGTATGCACCGCTGCGGGCAACGAGCGCGCCGCAGACCCTGCACACGAGGAAGTCATCCAGTTCCTGGAGAATCTCCATGACGTCGGGCTCGTCCGAACTCTCAGCTGCGGCCATGCCACGCGGTATCCGATGCGCCAAGCGTCATGTGTCGACGCGACAGCCCTCGTAGATCCGACAGGACGCCCGGGTGGGTTCACGGTTCGGGCCGCGTCTCGGACGCCAGTGCGCATCCAACCTGTCCCTCCGGGTACACGCACCGGATGGAGACGACCATCCGGCTGTCGGTCGACGGCGAGGAGCACCACGGTCGACGGTGGACACCCGGACCACGCTGCTCGACCTGCTGCGCGAGCGGCTCGGACGTCACCGCGCCGAAGAAGGGGTGCGACCACGGGCAGTGCGGTTCGTGCACGGTGCTGCTCGACGGCCGCCGGCACCTGACCTGCCTGGCCCTGGCCGTGGCCTACGACGGCGCCGAGATCGTCACCGCGAGCGGGCTGCGCCGACGACGGCCTGCACCCGGTGCAGCAGGCGTTCCTGGACCACGACGGCTACCAGTGCGGCTACTGCACGCCCGGCCAGGTCTGCTCGGCGGTCGGGGTGCTCGACGAGGTGGCGCAGGGCCACGCCAGCCACGTGACCGAGGACCTGACCGCGGCGCCGGAGCTGGACGACGACGAGATCCGCGAGCGGATGAGCGGGAACCTGTGCCGCTGCGGCGCCTACGTCGGCATCCTCGCCGCGGTCCGGCAGGCAGCGCGGAGCAGGCGCTCGTGAGGGAGTTCGACTACCTGCCGCGCCGAGGACGCCGCCGAGCGCCGTCGCCCTGGTCACCGACGACCCGGAGGCCCGGTTCCTCGGCGGCGGCACCAACCTGGTCGACCACCTCAAGCTCGGCGTCGCTCGGCCGCGGCTGCTGGTCGACGTCAGCCGGCTGCCGATGGACCAGGTCGAGGAGATCGGAGGGCGGGCTGCGCATCGGCGCCAACGTCCGCAACAGCGACCTGGCCGCCCACCCGGCCGTCCGCGCCGGCTGGCCGGTCGTGGCTCGGGCGCTGCTGAGCGGCGCCTCGGGCCAGCTGCGGCACCAGGCGACGACCGGCGGCAACCTGCTGCAGCGCACGCGCTGCGTCTACTTCCAGGACGTCACGACCCCGTGCAACAAGCGCGAGCCCGGCAGCGGCTGCTCGGCGATCGGCGGCTACTCGCGCTACAACGCGATCCTCGGCGCCAGCGACGCCTGCGTCGCCGTGCACCCCTCGGACCTCGCGGTGGCGCTGGCCGCCGTCGACGCGGTCGTCGTGGTGCTCGGACCGGACGGGCGAGCGGCGGGTGCCGCTGACCGAGCTGCACCGGCTGCCGGGCGACCGGCCCGACCAGGACACCATGCTCGCGCACGGCGAGCTGATCACCGCGGTCGAGCTGCCGGCGAGCGCGGCGGCCCGGCGCTCGACCTACTACAAGGCGCGGGACCGGGCGTCGTACGCCTTCGCGCTGGTCTCGGTGGCCGGCGGCCCTGGAGCTCGACGGCGACGTGGTCCGCGACGTGCGCATCGCGTGGGGCGGGGTCGCGCACAAGCCGTGGCGGGCCACCGGGCCGAGGAGGCGCTGCGCGGCCAGCGCGCTCGACCGAGGAGGCCGTGCGCGCGGCGCTCGACGAGGAGCTGGCGCGACGCCAGGACCGACGAGGGCAGCGCCTACAAGGTGCCGATGGTCCGCGACGCCACCGCAGCACGTGCTGCGAGCGCTGGCGGAGGGGACGCCGATGAGCGCCGACTCGGTGGAGCAGCAGACCACGGCCCGATCGCCGCGCGGTCCATGGGCAGCCGCGCACGACCGGGTCGACGGCCCGGCGAAGGTCACCGGCCGCGCGACGTACGCCGTGGAGCACCGCGACGCCGCCGTTCGACCAGGACCCGCTGCACGCTGTGGCTGGTGCAGTCGCACGGTGGCCCGCGGCCGCGTGACCGCGCGTCGACGCCGGCCGCGGCCCTGGCGCACGCCGGCGTGGTGGCGGTCCTCGACCACACCAACGCGCCGCGGCTGCACGAGCGGCGACGACGAGCCGGACCGCGAGCTGATGGTGCTGCAGGACGACCGGGTCGACTTCCGCGGCCAGATCGTCGCGGTCGTGCTGGCCGAGACCATCGAGGCGGCCCGCGAGGGCGCCGCGCCTGGTCGAGGTGTCGTACGCCGAGGAGCCGCACGAGGCGGAGCTGCGCGCCGACTCGGAGTCCTACGCAGCCCGAGACCGTGAACCCCGACATGCCGGCCGCCACCGACGAGGGCGACGTCGACGCCGCGCTGGCGGCGGCGGCGGTGGTGGTCGAGCAGACCTACGAGACCGCCTACGAGCACAACAACCCGATGGAGCCGCACGCCGCTGGTCGCGCACTGGGACGGCGCGCACCCTGACGCTCGGCCGACTCGACGCAGGGCGTGCACTCCGGTCGCCCAGACGCTGGCGCCGCTGCTCGGGCCTGGAGCAGGAGCGGCTGCGGGTGCTCGCGCCGTACGTCGGCGGCGGCTTCGGCAGCAAGGGGCTGCCGCACGCGCCGGAGATGGCGGCGGTGCTGGCCGCCGTCGCGAACTCCGGGCGACGGCGCCGGTCCGGCTGGCGGTGACCCGGCAGCAGATGTTCGCGCTCACCGGCTACCGGACCAGGACGCTCTCGACGTTCCGCCTCGGCGCCCACCGCGACGGCCGGCTGGTCGCCATCGACCACCAGGTGCTCGAGCAGACCTCGCGCTGGAAGGAGTACGGCGAGCAGACCGGCTGCGCCCACCCGGATGATGTACGCCGCCGAGAACCGTCGCACCGGCCACCGGCTGGTCCCGCTCGACGTCGCCGTGCCGTCGTGGATGCGGGCGCCGGGGGAGATGCCCGGCATGTTCGCCCACGAGGTCGCGATGGACGAGCTCGCCGAGGCGTGCGGCGATCGACCCGATCGAGCTGCGCGTCCGCAACGAGCCGGAGGTCGACCCGGAGACCGGCAAGCCGTTCAGCAGCCGGCGGCTGGTGGAGTGCCTCGAGCGCGGGCGCCGAGCGGTTCGGCTGGGCCGACCGTCCGGCCGAGCCGCGGTCGACCGCCGAGGGCGACTGGTGGGTCGGCACCGGCGTCGCCGCCGCGACGTACCCGGCGATGCGGATGCCCGGCAACAGCGCCCGGGTCACCTCCCAGGACGGCGGGCCACTACGAGGTGGCGATCGGCGCGGTCGACATCGGCACCGGCGCCCGCACCGCGCTGCAGCAGATCGCCGCCGACGCCCTCGAGGTCGACGCCGGCCTGCGTCCGGCTGCAGATCGCCGACTCCTCGCTGCCGCCGGCCTCGGTGGCGGGCGGGTCGTCGGGCACCAGCTCGTGGGGCTCGGCGATCGTGGCGGCGGCCCAGCGCTTCCGCGCCGACCACGGCGACCACCCCGATCCCGGCCTGTCGCACCACCGCCTCCGCCGCGGACGACCCGCGCGACCGAGCGAGTACGCCACGCACTCCTTCGGTGCGGTCTTCGCCGAGGTGCGGGTCCACCGGTGGACTGGCGAGCTGCGGGTGCCGCGGCTGCTCGGCGTCTACTCCGTGGGCCGAGTGATCAACCCGATGACCGCCCGCTCCCAGTTCCTCGGCGGCCTGGTCATGGGGCTCTCGGCCGGCCTCTTCGAGGAGTCCTACCGCGACCCGCGCTTCGGCCACGTGGTGACCCAGGACCTCGCGAGCTACCACGTCGCCTCGCACGCCGACGTCCTCGGCGTCGAGGCCGAGTGGCTCGACGAGGAGGACACGGTCCTCACGCCCGATGGGCTCACGCGGCATCGGCGAGATCGGCATCGTCGGCACTCCCGCAGCCGTCGCCAACGCCGCCCACCACGCCACCGGGGTCCGGGTCCGGTCCATCCCGGTGACCGCCGACCGGTTCCTCGACGATGCGACCCACAGCCGTGATGACCACGCAGGCAGCACCGGATGAGCGAACAGCTGGTAGCCGCGGATCCGCGTCAGCGCCCAGCGGAATCGTCGCCCTCGGACGTGGGACCGACCGTCCGAACGGGGCGGCGCGCACGTATCAAGTCCGACTGATCGGCGAGCCACTCGTCGCTGGTGGGGTCGACGCCGCGTTGTTCCAGCGCCGAGCGCAGCCGCTGCTCGACGTCGAGGTCAGCGTCGTCGGTGTAGGCCTGCATGGTCTCGTCGACAGCGGCCTGGATGAGTTCGATCACTCGCTGATCCATCTGACCCTCGACTGCAATTTCTCGTGGCCGTCGGACCCGACTGGGCAGATCCGAAGAATCCGGCACCCGATGAGCGTCGAGTCAGCTGTCTGCGCCGGCGTCCGTTTCGCTGTCGCCATCAGTGGGCTCGGTGGGCTCACCGCCGGGGTTCTCGGTGCTCGGGTCGGTGCTCGGGTCGGTGCTCGGGTCGACCGTGGGGTCGTTGTTGGGTTCTTGCGGGGACGTGGTCATGCACTCCGGTACCCCCGATCTGCGTCCTCTGCCCCAAGTCGGCGGGCGTCGGGTGACGTCCGGGCGTCGATCGGTCAGGTCCGTGCGATGACGTGTGCCACCAAGGCTCGTACCCGCTTGGCGGTACGCGCGATCACGAACGAGCTGGCGAGGTCGTCACCGCATGAGTCGGCCACGACGGCGGGTGCGAGGACCCAGCGACACCGTCGTGTATCGCGGTGTGGCGGATTGATGGACCAGCTGTCGTGGTCTGCCTTCTCCATCGGGGTCTCATCCACAAGAGAGGGCCGCGCCGCTGCCTTTCAACGGCGGTCAAGCCTCTCATCTGCTCGATCGGACGACCTACACCCGTATGGATGTGAGCTACGCCGTCACATCGAACCGGGCCGGTCGAGGTGCGACGACGCGATCGTCAGTCGCCAGGAGATAGGCGTGGCCTTCGGCCTCACGATGACGCGCTACAGCTTCGACAGCGAACGTGCCGTCGAGGCGGGACATGCGCGCTGCTTGATCGGGGTACGTCTGGTTCATGCGCAAGTGCCCGACGTGCGGTCGTCGGGTGTGGCCGCGAATAGTGGAGCGCCGCACGCCGGGGGAGTTTCCTGCGTTCGCCACAGCGCTCTGGGACTGCAGGAGCTGCGGTTGGTCGTCCGACGACCCGTCCGGCGAGGAGACCCATGGCGATGACGACTCCTGAGCCTGTCCGCGTCGCGGTGGTCAGCCGCTATCCACTCGTCCGCGCCGGACTGGTCTGCCTGCTGAGCCGTGACCCCGGCAGAGCGGTCGTCGTGGACACGGCGTCCCAGGACGGCCACTTGGGCGACAGGGACCTTGTCGTGGTCTACGACCTGGCCGGACTGGCACCAGGCGACGACGACCTCGGCCATCTCCTGGCCAGTGGGGCCTCCGTCGTGGGGCTCACCCGCAACGATCGCGACGACCTCGCAGCGAGCGCCCGCGTCCTTGGCATCCACGAAATCGTCCCGGAGGACGTGTCGGCAGAGCGGCTGCTCGAAGCGATCAAGGACGCCGCGGTCCCCGGTCAGCGTCGCGGCGAGGGTCTAGCACTCACGCCGCGCGAGCTCGAGGTCATCGGGATGATCGCGTCCGGCTACTCCAACCAGCAGATCGCCACCGAGCTGTACGTCAGCATCAACACGGTCAAGACCTACATCCGAAGCGCCTACCGCAAGATCGGCGCGCACCGCCGACCCGAAGCGCAGCTGTGGGCAATCCACAACGGCCTGGTGCAGGTCGGTGACAACACGTGGGCCCTGCGCCCGCCGACCGGCGACCCGTTCTGAGCCCAAGCACTGCACCTCGGGCCGCGGAGCTATCCGTCGATGCCAGTCGCGGCGTGGGGCTCGCCGACGGGCTTACTCTGCGACGACCCTCGCTGGCGCAGGTAGATGGCAAGCACGGCCATCGTCCCGACAGCCAGGAACTCGCTCTGCCAGTTCTGCAGCGTTCGGGCCCAGAAGTCGGCGTTGCCGAGATAGCTCGTGTAGCCGATCGGGTCCTGGAGCTGCCGGAGTCGGTCCTCGTTGAACGCGGCCCAACCGCCGATCGACTGGGCCAGCCAGGAGAGCAGGAAGATCGTGCCCATCACGATGGCCAGGGAGGACGAGTACACGCCGGTTCGCCAACCACCGGCCTTGGCCCACGGCGGCGAGTCCGGGTCGGCGTACGTGCCCACCTTCTGGTCCTTGTCGGACTCGCGACCCGCCTTGTCCAGCTCCTTGGACTCCGGTGAACCCTGCTGCAGCAGCCAGACGGTGGCGGTGAGGTAGAGCCAGAACTGCAGGAACTCGCTCTGCCAGTTCTCGGCGACGTCCACGGCAAAGTCGGCTGACGTGACGTAGTGGGGCAGAGACACGCGCCCCAACCCCTCGGCGACCTGGATGGCGTTGAACTGCTGCCACCCCGCGAGCGCCTGGCCGATGAGGGACGCCAGGAAGATCACGCCGAAGAACAGGCTCAAACCGTTGTTCCTGACGAAGGCACGCACTCCAGCCCCCTAACCGTGCCGCAGCCCGACGGCCAGCAGGTAGACGAGGCCTCCGCCGATGACGGTCAGGTACAGGAGGAACATCACGCGCATCTCAACCGCCCTGAACGTCACACTCGTATGGGCCGGGCGAGGCCGGGGGCCTGCACGCCGCCGCCAGCACCCTCCAGCCGGACTCGAACCGAGTCAGGAACACGGTGTCCCGGGCGAAGCGGACCTGGGCCATCGTCCCGTAGGCGTTGACGTCAGCCAGGGGCCGGCGTCGGTCACGGACTCCTCGAGAACAGCCTCCTCGCACGCCTTGCCGCTCGACTGCTCCAGCTCGTCACGTGTCGACGGCGTCAAGAGCGCACACGCGGCGTCGCCGTTGGCGCCGGTCAGCGCACGAGTGAAGTCCTCTGCCACTGCTGTGGCTGCCTGGTCCTGACCGCCGCCGCACGAGGTGAGCGAAAGAGCTGCAACGAGCGCTGCGCCGACTGCGCTACACCTGACCTGGGCGGAAGCCACGCCTACTTCATAGTCCTTCTCGCCCGTGACTCGGCGGCGACACACGCTAGGGCCCGACTCGGGCGCGGCGGGCCAGCGCCGAACCGCCGGCGAGCACTTGGTTGGCGCCGCTCAGCGGACGAGTACCAGGCGGAGCGGCGCCTGTCATCGCGTCGTACCCGACGCCATGGTGCAGCGGAAGTACCCGACTGCGGCCGCAGGTAACGCGGCGAGTTCGTCTGCCTTCGGGTGGTGTTGCCCTGCCCCTCAATTTCCTAGCATCGTGGGTAGTCCGCCTCGCTCGGGTGGCCGGACGACACCCAAGCAATGGGTGACCAGGGACCACGCCGCATGCCGGTCGGATCAGAACGCCCTCCGCGGTGTGGTCCGCGGAGGGCGTTCGCGTGGTTGTCGGATGGCGGGGCACCCGGGGCCATCCACTCGTGGCGACGGCTCTTGGCCAGGCCGTCGTTCCGGGGTGGTCAGTCCGTATGCCGGGTCGTTCGTCTCGAGGCGACATGGTCGCGATCCTTCAGCCGCGCTGGCGGGCCTCCCGGGCGTCGACAGCTCCTCGACCGCGGTCGGCAGGGTGTTCTCGAAGTCGATCAGCTTCGCCCAGGTCGGGGTGATCACGACGCGGACCATCCCGTCCGTGTCAAGCGTACGGATCTCCTTCTCCCACGCGTCGAACTGGTCGGCCGGCACGGCGTTGGCCTGGAGGTACTCGTCGGGGATGCCTTGGACGTGGTCGAGGTCGGCTGGCCGCGGATCAACAGGATCTTCGGCAGGAACTCCTCGGTGTCGATCGTCAGGGCCACCGCCGGGTTGGCGCGCAGGCTCACGAGCTTCGGCGCGTTCGGCGGCGTGACGACGACGACCTCGGCGCCGTTCCACACGAACGCAATCGGGATCACGCGTTGCGTGCCGTCCTTGCCCACGTACGCCAGACGCATGAACGGCCGGTTGAGCAGCTCCTGGCTCAGGGGGCGGTTCAGGACCTCGGCGATCTCACTTTTCTGCATGCCATCCATGACCGTCCCGGTACCCGGAACTCATGGCCCACCCGCCCGCCGTCCAACGTGCGCCCGGGACATCATGCGGTGAGAGCAGACGCTTGCTCCGGACGTATGACGTCCGACCGGGCCCAGGCGGCTACGTGAGCCTCTGCGTGGGAGCGGCGGGCAGGCGCACCGTGACGCGGAGCCCGCCCGTCGGGGCGGGGGGTGAGGGTGAGGGTTCCGTCGTGCGCCTGGGTGATGCTCTTGACGATCGCCAGGCCGAGGCCGACACCTGCGTGGTCGGTGCGGATGCGTTCGGTGCCGCGCTGGAACGGCTCGACGAGCGTGGAGACCAGCTGCGGGGTGAGCTGCTCGCCGGTGTTCTCGACGGTGAGCACCACGCGTCCTGGGCGTGAACGCTGGTCGTGACCCACACGGTGCCGTGCTCGGGCAGGTTGTGGACGATCGCGTTGTGCACGAGGTTCGTCGTCAGCTGCAGCAGGAGCGCGTGCGAGCCGATGGTCGGGGTGACGTCGCCGGAGGTCTCGATGGTGACGCCGCGCTCCTCGGCGAGGGGGAGGAGCGTCTCGGTGGCCTCCTCCGCGATGAGGGACAGGTCGACGTGCTCCCGGGTGAAGGACCGCTGGTCGGCGCGGCTGAGCAGGAGCAGCGCCTCGGTGAGGTCGATCGCCCGGGTGTTGACGGCGTGGAGGCGCTCGACGAGCTCGCCGGTGTCGCGGTTCGGGTCGTTGCGGGCGACGTCGAGCAGGGTCTGCGTGATCGCCAGCGGGGTGCGCAGCTCGTGGGAGGCGTTGGCGGCGAACCGCTGCTGCTCGGCGACGTGCGCCTCGAGCCGCGCGAGCATGGCGTCGAAGGCGTCGGCGAGCTCGCGGAACTCGTCCTTGCGGCCCGTCCAGCTCGGATCCGGTGGGAGAGCGATCCGCTCGCCGGCCATGCGGGTGGCGTCGGTGATGCGGGTCAGCGGGGCGAGCATGCGGCCGGCGAGGAGCCAGCCGCCCAGCGAGGCCGAACACCAGCAGGAACGCCAGCGCCGCGGCCGCCTTCGGGACGAAGGCGCGCAGCGAGGTCGGAGCGGTTGGGCAGCGCAGACCACCGCCGGGTCGGTGATCGACGCCGTCGGGCACGTAGCGCAGCAGGAACACCCACACGACCGCGAGCAGCAGGGCACCGGCGAGCATGAGGAAGCCGGCGTAGCTGAGGGTGAGCTTGAGGCGAACGCTCAGCCCGGGCGCCCTATCCACGGTCGCCGCCCTCGCGCCCGGTCTCCGGTGCGGTGTCGATGCGGTAGCCGACGCCGGGCACGGTGGCGATGATCCAGGGCTCGCCGAGCCGCTTGCGCAGCGCCGAGACGGTGATGCGCACGGCGTTGGTGAACGGGTCGGCGTTCTCGTCCCACGCCCGCTCCAGGAGCTCCTCGGCGCTGACGACACCGCCTTCGGCGGCGACGAGGACCTCGAGCACGGCGAACTGCTTCCGGGTCAGCGCGACGTAGCGGCCGTCGCGGTAGACCTCGCGGCGGAACGGATCCAGCCGCAGGCCGGCGATCTCCCGCACCGGCGGCCGGTTGTGGCGCGCGCCGGCGGTCGAGCGCCCGGAGCCGGAGCACGAGCTCCCGGAGCTCGAACGGCTTGGTGAGGTAGTCGTCGGCGCCGAGCTCGAACCCGGAGGCCTTGTCGTCGAGCCGGTCGGCCGCGGTGAGCATCAGGATCGGCATGCCGCTGCCGGAGGCGACGATGCGCTCGGCGATCTCGTCGCCGGAGGGCCCGGGGATGTCGCGGTCGAGGACGGCGATGTCGTAGGCGTTGATGCTCAGCAGCTCCAGGGCGGTGTCGCCGTCGCCGGCGATGTCGGCCGCGATCGCCTCCAGGCGCAGCCCGTCGCGGATGGCCTCCGCCATGTAGGGCTCGTCCTCGACGATCAGCACACGCATCGCTCCGATGCTACGAGCCGGCGCATATCGTCGGCATATCGAAAACCGCATACGCGCTGGCAACACCGCGCTGCCTTGACTGGCGGCATGACCTACCGGCGACCAGCGCGCACGCGACAGCCCGTCGACTCCCGGATCCGTCGTCGCTCGGCCTGCTCGTCGTCGTCGCGGCGATCATCGGCGACCCTCGGCTGCCGGTCGCCGGCGTCCTCGTCCCCGTCGGCGCCTGCCCCACCCGTCGACGGCCTTCGCGTCGACGACCCGCTCGCGACGTCAGCCGACGGTGCGCTCGGCGAGGCCGACGGCGTCCGTCCCCGACGGCGTGACGGTCTTCGACGACGAGCGTCCCGGCCGTGGCCAACCTCGACCCCGCTCTGCTCGGCGCCCTGCGCCGGGCGGCGACGGATGCCGCCGACGACGGCGTCGAGTTCTACGTCAACAGCGGCTGGCGCTCCGCGGAGTACCAGGAGCAGCTGCTCCGCGAGGCGGTCGTCGAAGTACGGCTCGGAGGAGGAGGCGGCCCGGTGGGTCGCCACGCCCGGAGCACGTCCGCCCACGTGTCGGGGGACGCGGTCGACATCGGGCCCTCCGATGCCGACGGCGTGGCTGTCCGAGCACGGCGCCGCGTACGGGCTGTGCCAGATCTACGGCAACGAGCCCTGGCACTACGAGCTGCGCCCCGACGCCGATCGACGACGGCTGCCCGCGCATGTACGCCGACCCCACGCACGATCCGAGGATGCAGCAGTGACCTGCGTTGCAGATTGTCTACAGTCAGTCGTTGACAATGGGCTAGGGTGCGAGTCATGGCAGCCATGTCCGGCCCCGAGGCGACGATGCTGCTGCCGCCCATCGACACCGGACGGTCCCTCGCCGAGAACGCGGCCGACCGGATCCGCGAGCAGGTGCTGATCGGCGGCTACCGCCAGGGCCAGCACCTGGTCGAGGCGAAGATCGCCGAGGAGCTGCAGATCTCGCGGGGACCGGTGCGCGAGGCGTTCAAGATGCTGCGCGCCGAGGGGCTGCTCAACGAGGAGCCCCGGCGCGGAACCTTCGTCGTCAGCATCACCGCCCAGGACGTGCGCGACATCTACGGCCTCCGCGCCGCGATCGAGGGCGCCGCGGCCCGGCAGCTGTGCCTGGCGCAGGATCCCGAGCGGGTCGCCCAGCTCGAGCGAGGCGGTCGAGGCGATCAGCGCGGCCGCCGCCACCGGCGACCCGACCGCCGTCGCCCGGGCCGACCTGGCGTTCCACGAGCAGCTCTGCCTGCTGTCCGGCAACGTGCGGCTGCTCGAGACGTTCCGCCGGCACGTGCCGGTGCTGCGCGGGCTGCTGCGCCTCGACGAGAAGGTGATGCCGTCGATCGGCGCACGTCGCCGACCAGCACCGCCCGGTGGTCGAGGCGATCCGCGCCGGCGACGTCGGACCGAGGCGGTCCGCCTGGTGACCGAGCACTCGGAGGAAGCCGGCGAGCTCCTCGCGCAAGCTGCTCGAGCGCGGCGAATGAGCGCCGCGGCGGACGACCGCGGTCCTCTCCACCGCCGCCCCCCGGTTCTCCGACGACGAGATCGCCGCGGCTCGTGGCGGACGCGCTACGGCGTCATCGGCGCCGTGCTGCGCAGGCTCAACTCCGAGCGCGACCAGGTCGTGATGTTCGGCGACGACGACCGGCAGCTCGTGGTCAAGCTGTCCAACGAGTCCGAGAGCCCGTCCAACATCGACCTGGAGGAGGCCGCGGCGCGTCTGGGCGGTCGCCGCCGACCCGGGGCTCCCGCTCAGCACTCCGCTGGCCGTCGCGCGGCAGCGGACGCGCGGCACGCGGTCGTCGAGCACCCGGAGACCGGGCCGTCGCACTTCCTCCGCGCCTACGACCGGCTGCCCGGGCAGGCCGAGCTCAGCGGGCTCGACATCGCGCCGCAGCACCGCCGTCCAGTACGGCGCCATGACCGCGCGTACGGCGCGAGCCCTGCGCGGCTTCTTCCACCCGGCCGCGGGACGTCGCGTGCTCTGGCACGTCGAGGAGCGCGCGAGGACCCGCGAGCTGATGGGGAGCGTCACCGACCCCGGCGACCCGCGGCCTGGTCGAGCGCGGCGTTCGACGGCTTCGAGGAGCGGGTCGCGCCGACTCTGGGGCGGCCTGCGCGCCCAGGTCGTGCACGGCGACCTCACGCTCGAGAACCTGCTCGTCGACGGCGAGGACGTCGATCGGCGTGCTCGACCTCGGCGACCTCACCCACTCGACGCTCGTCTTCGACATCGCCGCGGCGTTCGGCTCGTTCGCCTCGACCCTGCAGGGCGACGGCTGTTCCGGATGCTGCGGCTGTTCCTCGACGGCTACCGGTCGGTGACGCCGCTGGAGCCCGAGGAGCTCGGCCGCGCTCGGCGACACGATCGCGCTCCGGGCCGCGATGACCCTCTGCATCTCGCACTGGCGCGCCGCCGACCACCCCGACAACGCGGCGTACATCCAGAACTGGGACGACATCTCGCTAGCCTGCTGCGCCAGTTCGAGGAGCTCGGCCCCGAGGGGGTCACCCGCCGGCTCGGCGGCCCGGCCCCGCCGCCGGACACCGACGACCTGGCCCGGCGCCGCGGCGGCGGTGTTCGGCGACGGCGCTGGCGCCGCTGACCTACAGCCGGCCGCTGCACCTGGTCAGCGGGCAGCGGCGCGACGATGACCGACAGCGACGGCACGACCTACATCGACGCCTACAACAACGTGCCGGTCGTCGGGCACGCGCACCCGCGGGTCAGCGGCGCGATCGCCGACCAGGCCCGCGTCCTCAGCACCAACCTGCGCTACCTGCACCCGCGCGCCATCGAGCTCTCCGAGCGACTGGTGGCCACCATGCCGCCCGGTCTCGACACCGTGCTGCTGGTCAACTCCGGCAGCGAGGCGGTCGACCTCGCCTGGCGGCTGGCCACCACGGCCACCGGTCGCGACGGCGGCCTGGTCACCGAGTTCGCCTACCACGGCGTGACGACCGCGACGACCGCGCTCTCGCCCGAGGAGTGGCGCGGCGGCTGGGCGCCCGGCCACGTCGAGCGGTTCGCGGCACCCGCGAGGCGAGCCCGGACGCGGCCTCGTTCGACGAGCGCGGTCGCGCGGCTCAGGGCGCCGGGCACGAGCCGGCGCTGGTCATCGTCGAGGCGACTGTACACCAGCGACGGCATCCTCGACCCCGGGCCGCGGACTACCACCGCGACCTCAGCGCCGCGGCCCACGCCGCCGGCGCGCTGGTGGTCGCCGACGAGGTGCAGGCCGGGTTCGGCCGGGCCGGCGACCACCTGTGGTCGTTCGTCGAGGCCGGCCTGGACCCCGACGTGGTCACGCTCGGCAAGCCGATGGGCAACGGCTACCCGATCGCCGCGGTCATCACCCGCAGCAGCTACGTCGAGGCGCTCGGGGACCAGGCGGAGTTCTTCAGCACCTTCGCCGGCAGCCCGGTCGCGGCGGTGGCCGCCCTGGCGGTCCTCGACGTCATCGAGGACGAGGACCTGGTCGCCCATGCCGCACGCGATGGGCGAGCTGCTGCGCGCCCGGCTGCGCGAGGCCACCGCCGGCTGCCCCGCCGTCCGCGAGGTCCGCGGCCGGGGCTGCTCGTGGGCGTCGACCTCGCGGGCGACCGCCCCCGCCGAGGTGGTCGCGGTGCTCGACCGGGCCCGCGAGGACGGCGTCCTGATCGGCACGACCGGCCCCCGGTCGACGTGCTCAAGATCCGCCCGCCGCTGGTCGATCACGGCGGCGCAGGTCGAGCGGGTCGCCGAGGTCGTCGGCTAGCGCTGTGGATCGGATTGCAGATTGTTGACAATCGGTCCAGTGTCGAAAGGCTGCTGCCACGAGCATCGGTGACGTCCCCGACCCGGACGAGAAGGAACGAAGGCGGCAGATGAGAAGCACCGAGCAGTTCGCGGGCCTCGACCGCTCCCTCCAGCGGGCCTGGATCAAGGGCGCCGGCTTCACCGACGAGGAGCTCGCCCAGCCGCTGGTGCTGATCGCCAACACCTACCAGGACTTCTCGCCCGAGAACTCGCACCTGCGGCAGGTCGTCGACGCGGTCAAGGCCGGCGTGCGGATGGCCGGCGGCACGCCGCTGGAGTTCAACACCTTCCACGTCACCGACAGCGAGGCGTTCGCCGCGCGCAGCATGCGCTACGTCCTGCCCAGCCGCGACGTGGTCGCCGACTCGATCGAGCTGATGGCCGAGGGCCACGGCGTCGACGGGCTGGTGCTGCTCACCGGCGGCGACAAGCCGACGCCCGGCATGGTGATGGCCGCCGCCCGCCTCGACCTCCCGTCCATCCTGCTCTACGCCGGCGCCGACCGAGCACGGCCTGCACCGCGGCAAGAAGCTGTTCCTCGAGACCGTCTACGACGGCGTCGGCGAGGTCGTCCGCGGCGAGATCGACGAGGCCACGCTGCAAGCACTGGGAGGACGAGCTGTTCCCCGGGCCCGGCGCCGGAGCGACGCTGACGTCCGGCAACACCGCCGGCATCTACACCGAGGCCCTCGGCATGTCGCTGCCCGGCACGGGCACGCTGCCGGCCGGCACCAACTTCCAGCTCCGGGCCGCGAAGTACACCGGCATGCGCGCCGTCGAGCTGATCCGCGAGGACGTCCGGCCGAGCCAGATCCTGACCCAGGCCGCGTTCGAGAACGCCCTGCGCGTCTCGCTCGCCGTCTCGGGCTCGACCAACCTGGTCCTGCACTTCATCGCGATGGCGAAGGAGGCGGGCATCAAGCTCGACTTCGACTTCATCGACGCCATCGGCCGGTACGACGCCGACGCTCGCCAAGCTGGCGCCCGAGCGGCCCGTGGGGCGTCACCGAGCTGGGCGCGGCCGGCGGCGTACCCGCCGTGCTGCGCGAGCTGGGCGACCTCGATCGACGGGTCGACGATCACCGTGTCCGGGAAGACGCACGGGCGACATCGCGGCCGCGGCGGAGAACCTCAACCCGGAGCTGCTGCACAGCGCGCAGCGACCCGCTCGCGCCCGGAGGGCGCGATCTTCATCCTGCGCGGGTCGCTGGCGCCCGACGGCGCCGTGGTGAAGGCGTCCGGGGTGGCGCCGTCGATGTGGAGCTTCACCGGGACCGCCCGGGTCTTCGAGGACGAGGAGTCGGCGATCGAGGCGACGCTGGCCGGCTCGATCGAGGCCGGCACCGCGATCATCATCCGCAACGAGGGCCCGCGCGGCGGGCCGGGCATGCGCGAGATGCTCGGCGCGACCTCCGCCGTGGTCGGCATGGGTCTCTCCGAGACCGTCGCGCTGATCACCGACGGCCGGTTCTCCGGCGCCACCCACGGGCCCGCCATCGGGTACGTCGGCCCGGAGGCCAAGGACGGCGGCCCGATCGCGCTCGTCGAGGACGGCGACCGGATCGTGATCGACCTGCGACCAGCGCACGCCTCGACCTGCGACGTGGCCGAGGACGTGCTGGCCGAGCGCCGCGCCCGGCACGTGCCCCGGCCGCCCACGGTCACCCGCGGCTACCTCGCCTTCTACGCCGAGCACGTCGCCCCGGCCTGCGAGGGCGCCGTGATGCCGCGATGACCGACGAGCCGGCATCGACATCGCGCTCGGCGCGACCGCTCGAGCCCTACGACCTCGAGCCCGGCGACGTGCTCGACGGGACGCCCGACGACCGCCGAGCGTCGGCGTCACGACGGTCGGCGACGTCCGAGGTCGGCATCTGGGAGATCACGCCCGGGCACCGTCAAGGACGTCGAGAAGGACGAGGCGTTCGTCGTCCTGTCCGGCGAGGGCACGATCACGTTCGCAGAGCGGCGAGGTCGTCGAGCTCGGGCCCGGGTCGCTGGTCCGGCTGAACGCCGGCGAGTCGACCGTGTGGGAGATCCGCTCGACGCTGCGCAAGGTCTACGTCGTATGACGACCGGCAGACCTGGGACGCCGTCATCATCGGCGGCGGCCACAACGGCCTCGTCGCGGGCTTCTACCTGGCCCGGGCCGGGCTGCAGCACGCTGATCCTCGAGCGCCGCCCGTTCGTCGGCGGCGCCTGCAACACCGAGGAGTTCGCGCCGGGCTACCGCGCGTCGACCGGCGCCTACGTCCTGTCGATGCTGCGGCCGGCGATCTGGACGGACATGAAGCTGGTCGAGCGCGGCATCGTCGTCGACGAGGCCGGCCCCAGCCTCAACCTCTACCCCGACGGCGCGAGCTACCTGCTCGGCGACGACATGGACGCCAACATCGAGGAGACCAAGCGCTTCTCGGCGCACGACGCCCGCGCCCTGCCGGCGTTCGAGGACGAGCTCGGCGAGGTCGTGAAGGCGGTGCTCCCGATCTTCGACATGACCGCGCCCGACCCGCGCGTGCGCGGGCTTCGACGACCTCCGCACCATGGCCACGATGGGCCGGCTGGCGGCGCAAGAACCGCAAGCACCTCAACGAGCTGGTCGAGCTGTTCACCTCCAGCGCCGCGCAGGTGCTCGACGAGCGGTTCGACAGCGAGCACGTGCGCGCCGCCCTCGGCTGGCACGCGATCAACGACAGCGTCGCCGGGCCCGTCGACCCCCGGGACGGCGTTCGTCCTCCTGCACGACCACGCCAGCGACACCGGCGACGCCGGCGTCCGCCAGTGGGGCTTCGTGCGCGGCGGCATGGGCGTGCTCACCGAGCGGATGGCCGACGCGGCCCGCGAGGCCGGCGCCGACGGTCCGCTGCGACGCCGAGGTCGAGTCGGTCCTGACCAAGGGCGACCGCGCCGTCGGCGTGCGGCTGCGTCAGCGGCGAGGAGATCCTCGCCGACGCGGGTGCTGTCCAACGCCGACCCCAAGCGCACCTTCCTGCGGCCTCTGCGCCGACGCGAACCTCCCCGAGGACTTCGTCCGCGACGTCGAGGCCTACAACTGCATGGGCACGAGCATCAAGATCAACCTCGGCCTGTCCGCGCTGCCCGCACGCCAAGGGGCAGCCGCACGACGGCGTCCAGCCGTACCACGCCGGGCATCGTCGAGATGAACCCGTTCATCGCCGAGATGGACCTGCAGCAGGCCCAGGCGGCGTACGGCATCGCGGTCGAGGGCTCCCACGTCGAGATGTGCTTCCCGACCGTGCACGACCCGTCGCTCGCACCCGAGGGCAAGCACGTCGCGACCATCGACGTGAACTCGCAGCCGTTCCACCTGCGCGAGGGCACGTGGGACGACATCAAGGACACGCGCGCCGACCAGGTGGTCGCCCAGCTGGAGCAGCTACTTCCCCGGGCTGTCCGGCCTCGTCGAGCACCGGCAGGTGCTGAGCCCGCTCGACATGGAGCGGGTGATGGGGCTCACCGGCGGGCACGCCCTGCACGGCGACATGGCGCCGCACCAGCTGCTGTTCATGCGGCCGGTCCGCGGCTGGGCGAAGTACCGCACGCCGCTGCAGCGGCCTCTACATGTGTGGCGCGGGCACGCACCCCGGCGGCGGGGTCACCGGCGCCAACGGCCGCAACGCCGCGCGCGAGGTGCTGCGCGACGCGAAGAGGCGCCGCGGGGCTGAGCTCAGCCGGCCCTGCCACCGCGGTCGCCACCGCGTCGACGATCCGGGCGACCGTGGCGTCGTCCATGGCGGCGCTGGCCTGCAGCCGGATCCGCGCGGTGCCCTCGGGCACGACCGGGTGGCCGAAGCCGGTCACCAGCAGCTGGAAGCTCGCGCTCGAGGCGCTCGCTGATCGCGATCGCCCGGTCCGTCTCCCCCACCAGCACGGCGACGATGCCGCTCTCGGACGGCAGCGGTGACAGCCCGCGCGCGGCAGCCCGCTGCGCATCTGGTCGGCCACCTCGTGCAGCCGGCGCACCAGGCCGGGGTCGCCGTCGAGCCGGCGCAGCGCCGCCAGGGCGCTGCACGCGACGGTGGGCGGCAGGGCGTTGGAGAACAGCCCCGGCCGGGCCTGCTGCTCCAGCAGCTCGCAGAGCTGCCGGCTCCCGCGACGAAGCCGCCGGCCGCGCCGCCGAGCGCCTTGCCGAGGGTGCCGGTGACGACGTCGACCTCGCCGTGCAGCCCGAAGTGCTCGGCCGTCCCGCGCCCGGTCGCGCCCATCACGCCGATGGCCGTGCGAGTCGTCGAGGACGAGCACGGCGTCGTGCCGCCGGACGACCTCGACCAGCCGGCAGCGGCGCGAGGTCGCCCTCCATGCTGAAGACGCCGTCGGTCACGACGACCTTGCGCGTCGCGTCGGCGTGCTCGGCCAGCCGCTGGTCCAGCGCCGCCACGTCGCCGTGCGGGTAGACGACCCGCGCGCGGGCCTGGGCGGCCCGGCAGGCGTCGATGATCGAGGCGTGGTTGAGCTCGTCGGAGAAGATCACCGTGTCGCGGTCGGCCGAGGGTGCCGATCACGGCGGCGTTCGCGTTCCAGCACGAGACGTACGTCGTCGCGGCCGCCGTGCCCACGCAGTCGGCGAGCGCCTGCTCCAGCTCCAGGTGCGCGGTGAAGGTGCCGCTGATGAAGCGGACCGACGCGGTGCCGGCGCCGTACCGGCGCAGGCCCTCGATGCCCGGCCTCGACCACGGCGGGGTCGTCGGCCAGGCCGAGGTAGTCGTTGGAGGAGGCGACCACCACCTCGGCCCCGGACGCAGCCGGGTGCGCGGGCCCTGCGGGGCGTCGAGGACCCGGAACCGCTTGAAGGTGCCGGCCTCGCGCTGGGCGCGCGAGGACGGCGTCGAGCTCGTCGTCGAGACGCGAGCTCATCGCCCGCGCTCCGAGCACCTCGTCGACGGCGTCGCAGACCAGGCCGAGCGCGGACCGCAGCGCCGCCGGGTCCATCACCAGCGACGGCTGGACGTTGATGGTGGTCGTGCTCGAGTCGACCAGGATCCCGCGCCGCAGGATGGCGCGTCGGCGAGCGCCTCCTGCAGGTCGGCGCGCGGCCCTGCGACGCCTTGTCCGTCGACCAGCTCGATGCCGATGAAGCAGCCCTGGACGCGCACGTCCCCGACCTGCTCGTAGCGGTCCACCAGCGGGGCGAGCACCTCGACGGCGACGTCGTGCAGCGCCCGGACGTTGTCGAGCACGCCCTCCGTCCTCGAACACGTCGAGCGACCTGCAGCGCGACCGCGCAGGCCGCCGGCAGCCAGGCCCACGTGCTGCCCGTCGACACGTCGTCGAAGCGTGCCGAGCACGGCCTCCGTGCCGAGCACCGCGCCGATCGGCATCACGCCGCCGCCCATCGCCTTGCCGAGGCACATCAGGTCGGGCTGGAGGTCCCAGAGCTCGGCGGCGAACAGCCGGCCGGTCCGGCCGAACCCGGTCTTGACCTCGTCGAGGCAGAGCAGCCAGCCGTACTCGTCGCAGAGCGCTCGCAGCGCGGTCCAGAACCCGGCCGGCGGCACGACGACGCCGCCGGAGCCGAGCACCGGCTCGATCACCACGCCCGCCACCTCCCGCCGGGTCGATGGCGTGGAACAGCATCTGGTCGCGGATGAAGTCGATGGTGCTGTCGCCCGAGCCGCCCGGACGCGGCGGGGCGAACGGCGTCCGGTACGGGTGGGGGTACGGCGCGTGCACGAAGCCGCCACCCAGGCCCGCGGACGCCCTGATGCTGATCTCGTGGTGCTCGGCACCGAGGCTCGGCCGTCGTGGTGGACTCGCCGTGGTAGCCGCCGTAGAAGCCGAGGATCAGCGGGCGGCCGGTGGCGCGGCGCATGAACCGGACCGCCGACTCGACGGCCTCGGTGCCGTTGAGGGCCAGGTCGACCCGGGTCAGGCTGGCCGGCGTCACGTCGATCAGCCGCCGGGCGAGCCGCGACATCAGCGGGTTCGTGACGCGCGTGGCTGTCCTCGTTGCCGAACGCGAGCAGCTGCTCGGCGGCCGCCTCGACGAGGTCCGCGCGGCCGGCGCCGAACGGCACCGACGCCGACGAGCTCACCAGGTCGACGAACACGTTGCCGTCGAGGTCCTCGACCAGCCACCCGGACTTGCGCGCGGTCACGAACGGGTAGGCGCCGTGCGTCTGCCCGGCGTAGAAGACCTCGCGCTGAGCCTCGAGCTCGGCCGCGAGAGCGGCCCGGGCAGCGGCGCCGGTCACGCGCGGGACGCGCCTGCGTCGATGCCGCCGGCGTCTCATCGAGTCGCTGCGTCGGACCAGTGGTTCATCGCAAGCCTGACGGCTCGGTCGCTCATCGCCGGCGGGTGCCGCCCTCGGGCTGCACGCGGTCGAGGATGCTGGCCGGCTCGGCCGGCGGGTCCGCCGCCACCTCCCGGATGACGTCGGCGACCGTCTCGCAGGACCACTCGAACAGGTCCAGCGGCATGTTGAGGGCCGGCTGCATCCGGTAGACCCACTTGCCGAGCTGGGTGATCCCCAGGACGCCGCGCTCGACCGACTCCTGGTGGACCACGCGGTGGAACTCGGGCGCCGGCCGGATCGACTCCTTGTCGGCGACGAACTCGATGCCGATGAAGGCGCCGAGCATCCGGACGTCGCCGACCTGGGGGACCTCGTCCACCAGCGGCGTCAGGATCCGCCGGGCCGTCTCCTCGAGGGCGATGACGTGGGGCAGGGTCTCGCCGTTGGTGAGGATGTCGATCCCGGCCGAGGCTCCGGCGCACGCCGCCGGGGTCCAGGCGAAGGTGCCACCGCCGTGGACGTCGGTCGTCGCCCATGACCTCCTCGGTGCCCAGCACCGCGGCGATCGGCTGACCGCCGGCGGTGATGCCCTTGCCGAGCAGCACGATGTCGGGACGCAGGTCCCAGTACTCGGAGGCGAAGACCTTGCCGCAGCGGCCCATGCCCGTCTGCACCTCGTCGAGGATCAGCTTCCAGCCCCAGCGCCGGCAGGCGGCCGACAGCCGCTCCCAGAACGCCGCGGACGGGATGTGGATGCCGCCCTCGCCCGAGCACCGGCTCGATCAGCACGCCGGCGATCTGCTCCGGCTCGACCTGGTGCACGAGGAGCCACTCCTCGATGAAGTCCATGTAGAGGGTGTCGTCGTAGGGCCCGGGGCCGCGGTGGAACGGCGCGCGGAACTGTTGCGGGTACGGCGCGAAGACCAGCCCGCCGACGTACGACGAGTTGGTGCTGTTCACCTCGGCGAGGTCGGAGGACACGCTCGCGGTCAGGTAGGTCGCCTCGCCGTGGTACTGCCCGTGGAAGACCAGGATCATCGGCCGCCCCGTGGACTCGCGGGCCAGCTTGACCCCGGTCTCGACCGCGAGGGTCCCGCTCAGCGACGCCATCGCGCGGGTGATCCCGGGCGGGGCGATCGCCACCAGCTTCTCGGCGAACTCGACGGCGACGTCGCTCTGGACGTAGTCGAAGATCTCCATCCCGTAGCGGCTTCTGCGCCGTCGATGACCGCGTCGGTGACGGCGTTCGTGCGTCGTGCCGAACGGCGCGGCGCCCCAGCCGGAGACGAGGTCGGAGAACACGTTGTCGTCGGCGTCGACGATCAGCGAGCCCTCCTTGCGGACCTCGACGAACGGCGCCTCGTCGTGGTCCTGCATCGGTGCGGCGGCGACCTTGTCCATCCGGTCGAACAGCGCTGGCTGCTCGGGCCCGGGCAGCGGCGGTGCTCACCCGTGGCCACAGCTCGGTCATCGGTCATCGCTCTTCTGTCGGTCGCGCTGCGCAGCCACTGCGGACCCCCGGCGGAGGTCGCGCAGCGCCTCGGTGGCGCAGTTGCGTCCGTTCGCGCCGCTGACGCCGCCCCCCGGGTGGGTCCCCGCCCCGCACAGGTAGAGCCCCGCGATCGGCGTCCGGTAGTCGGCGTAGCCCCGCACGGGGCGGTTCATGAACAGCTGGTCGGGCGCCATCTCGCCGTGCAGCGCGTGGCCGCCGGTGAGCCCGAGCATCCGCTCGAGGTCGAGCGGCGAGAGCACCTGCCGGTGCAGCACCGACGACGAGAGCCCGGGGAAGTAGCCGTCGAGCTCGCCGAGGACCCGGTCGGCGACGCCGTCCTTGATCGAGTCCCAGTCGCCCTCGGCCAGCGTGTAGGGCTGGGAGTTGATGTCGACGGTGGCGACGTGCTTGCCCTCCGGGGCCAGGGACGGGTCGTGCACGGTCGGGAAGCACATCTCGATGTGCGCGCCGGTGGCCGGGACGCCGGCGCGGGCCTGGGCCTGCTGGAGGTCCAGGACGTCGAGCGTCGGGCCGAGCTCGAGGACGCCGTGGTGGTAGGGCTGCGGGCCCGAGCCCGGCTGGCCCACGGCCGCCGGGAGCCGGTCGAGCGCGAGGTTGATCTTGATGCTCGTGCCGTCGGTGCGGATGTTGCGCACCGCCCGGAGGAAGTCGGCCGGGCAGGTCGGCCGGGTCGCACAGCGACTCGAAGGTGTGCTTGGGGTCGGCGCCCGACAGCACCATGCCGGCGGCGACCTGGTGCCGTCGGCGAGCAGCACGCCGGTGACCGTCGACGTCCTCGCCCGAGCCGCGCGTGAGGATCTGGTCCACCCCGACGCCGGTGCGGATCTCGGCCCCGGCCTCGCGGGCCGCCTCCGCCATCGCGGCTCGGTGACCTTGCCCATGCCGCCGCGGACGAAGCCCCAGCGCCGCAGTCCGCCGCCCGGCTCGTGGGAGACGTGGTCGTGCAGCAGCACGTAGGCGGTGCCGAGCGTGCTGGGGCCGGCGAGGCTGTCGTTGATCGAGTGCCAGCCCAGCGCGGCGCGGACGTACGGCGACTCGAACCGCTCGCGTCAGGTAGTGGTCGGCGGACGTCGTGAGCAGGAACAGCGCCTCGTCGAGGTCCTTGCGGCTGCGCACGGTGTTGCGCAGCAGCGACGACCAGCGTGCGCGCCGTCCCGGCGACGCAGGTGGCCGACGTTGAACGCCGTCAGGTCGAAGGTCGGCACCAGCAGGCGCGGCCAGCCGCAGCAGCTGGTCCTCGACCTCGGGCAGCGCCTGCGGCGTCGGCCGGCGAGAAGCGGCGGACGGCCTGCGGCCGCCTGCTCCGGGTCGTCGTCGAGCAGCAGGTCGGCCCCGTCGGGGAACAGGTTCAGCGACGGGCCGGCGTCGTCGGTGACCACGCCCCGCTCGCGCAGCCGCAGGTCGGTCCAGATCGCGGGCCGCAGCATGCTCAGGATGTAGGCGCCGGTCGAGGCGCGGTAGCCGGGCGCGAACTCCTCGGTGACGCACGCGCCGCCGACGATCTCGCGCCGCTCGACGACCAGCACCTTCTGGCCGGCGCGCGCGAGGTAGAAGGCGGCGACCAGCCCGTTGTGACCGGCACCGACCACCACGGCGTCGTACGACGCTCGTCCGCTCACAGCCGAGACGCTAGGGAGCACTCGCCGGATTGTCAACAATCTGCTGTCGACACTCTGCGTATCGTCGCGATACGGTCGCGCGCATGCGGGTCGGTGGTCGTCGGAGCCGGCGCGTGGGGGCTGCCCGCCGCCGCCGAGCTCGCCGACCGCGGGCACCGAGGTCACGTGCGTCGACCGCTACGGGCCCGGGAACCCGTGGTCGTCCTCGAGCGGGCCCACCCGGCTGTGGCGGGTCGCCGACCCCGACCGGCGGCGATCCGGCTCGGGCGCCGCGTCGCTCGCGGCGCTGCGAGAGGCTCGAGGCCCGGCTCGGCCGGTCGCTGCACACCAGCACGGGGCTGGTCTGGCGCGACGCGCCCGCGGCCCGCTGGCGCAGATCGCCGACGCGGTCCGCGGCCGAGGGGGTCGAGCACACCGAGGTCCCCGCCGGCTCGGTCGGCCGAGCTTCTTCCCCGGGCTGCGGCCCGACGAGCGCGACGCGCTGTGGTTCCCCGAGGCCGGGGCGCTGCTCGCGGCGGACGCCATCGCCGGCTACGTCCGGCTGTTCGCAGCAGGACGGCGGCGCACTGCTGTTCGGCGCGGAGGTGACGTCGGTGCGGACGACGTCCGCCGGCGCCGTCGTCGCCCTGGCCGACGGCACGCGTCGCTGGACGCCGACGCCGCCGTCGTGTGTGCCGGGCCCGGCACGCCCGCGCTGCTGCCCGGCATCGGTCTCGAGGTGCCGCTGCGGCCGTTCCTCGAGCAGGTGGTGCATCTCGGCCGTCCGGGTGACGCGCACGCCGACGACGCGTCGCCGTGCCTCTTCGACGGGCCGGGCGACCACGGCCCCGGCATCTACGCGATGCCGACGCCCGGGCGTCGGCTACAAGATCGGCATCGACGGCCCGCTGCGCGAGCTCGTGCCCGGGCGACCTGCGACCGCACGCCCGACCCGGCCGCGACCGAGGCCATCGTCGCGCGGGCCGACGCGCGTCCTGCCGTCGCCGGGCCGCGAGGTCGTCGACGAGCTCGTCTGCTGCTGGACGGACTCCCCCGACGGCTGGTTCGTGGTCGACCGGGTCGGGTCGGTCGTGGTGGCGTGCGGCGACTCCGGCAAGGGCTTCAAGTACTCGCCGGCCATCGGCGAGATCCTGGCCGACCTGGCCGAGGGCGCGTCCGCCGGACCCCGACGTCGCCGCGATGTCGGCCGCAGCGGTTCGCCGGCCACGACGACGGCGCGGACTGGTCGCCGACCAGCCTTGGGCGAGGCCCGAGCATGAACGAGCACGAGCAGCACAGCACGAGAGAGGAGACGACCATGACCCAGCCGACGTACCAGGTGACCGACCCCGCCACCGGCGAGGTCGGCGAGACCTTCCCGTTCGCGACCGACGCCGAGGTCGAGCAGGCGCTGGCCGCCGCCGCGGCGCGTTCGCCGAGTGGCGCGAGCGGCCCATCGAGGAGCGGGTCGCGATCGCGAAGAAGGTCGGCGAGCTCTTCGCCGAGCGCGCCGGCGACCTCGCGCGATGCATCGCCCGCGGAGATGGGCAAGTCCGTCGGCGAGGCCGCCGGGCGAGGCCGAGTTCTGCGCCGACATCTTCAGCTACTACGCCGACAACGGCCCCGGCCTCATCGCGCCCCGGCCGGTGCCCGGCAGCGACAACGCGCGGGTGGAGTACCGCGCGGTCGGCACGATCGTCGGCGTGATGCCGTGGAACTACCCCTTCTACCAGGTCGCCCGCTTCGCGGCGCCGAACCTGATCGTCGGCAACACGATGGTCCTCAAGCACGCCGAGAACTGCCCGACCTCCGCCCTGGCGATCGCCGACATCATGCGCGACGCCGGCGTGCCCGACGGCGTCTACGTCAACGTCTTCGCCACCCACGAGCAGGTCGCCGACGATGATCGCGGACCCGCGCGTCGCACGGCGTCTCGCTCACCGGCTCCGAGCGCGCCGGTGCGGCCGTCGCCGCGGAGGCCGGCCGCAACCTCAAGAAGGTCGTGCTCGAGCTCGGCGGCTCGGACCCCTACATCGTGCTCGACACCGCCGACGTCGACGGAGCCGCCGAGACGGCCTGGGCGTTCCGGATCGAGAACGTCGGCCAGGCCTGCAACTCCAACAAGCGGATGATCGTGATGGACGACATCTTCGACGACTTCGTCTCCGGCCTCGACCAAGCGCGCGGCCGCGATGACGCCGCGGCTCGACGGCGGCAGCGAGCCGGACGAGTACTCGCCGATGGTGTCGCGGCGGGCCGCCGAGGGGCTGCTCGAGCAGGTGCAGGACGCGGTCGACAAGGGCGCGACGCTGCACACCGGCGGCACCCTGCTCGACGGGCCGGGCGCGTTCTTCGCGCCCGGCCGTGCTCACCGGCGTCACCCCGGAGATGCGCGCCTACCACGAGGAGCTGTTCGGTCCGGTCGCCGTGGTCTACAAGGTCTCGAACGACGAGGAGGCCGTCGAGCTCGCCAACGCGGTCGACTACGGCCTCGGCGGCTCGGTGTGGAGCACCGACGAGGAGCGCGCCGTCGCGGTCGCCGCGCACCTCGACGTCGGCATGACCAACGTCAACGCCGCCGCGAGCGAGGCGGCCGACATGCCGTTCGGCGGCACCAAGCGCTCCGGCTTCGGCCGCGAGCTCGGCCCGCTCGGCATCGAGGAGTTCGTGAACAAGCGGCTCTTCTACGTCAACCGCTAGGACTCTCCAGCGATATCGTCGGTCCCCCAGTCGAGCTCGCGGAGGTTGCTGCGCATGTCGGGTCTTCGTCGTGTCGTCCTGCTGGTCCCGGCGATGTGCGTGGTGCTGCTCGCCGCAGCTCTGTCACCCGCTGACGGCGCCCAGCGGGCCCTGCCGGAGACGGTCACCGTCCACGACGGCCGGACGTCGGACCCGATCGTCGACATCTCGCAGGTCAAGCTGGAGGCCAGCTGGTACTGGGACTCCGAGCAGGCGGTGCGCGTGAAGGTGCCGCACGGCTTCCGCGCGGGTCACGTGCTGACCGTCTGGTTCGACATCAACGGCGACTCGAAGCCCGACGGCCACTACGAGCTGCAGCTGCGCAAGCCACCGAACGCGGGCGGGAAGTACCTCAAGAAGGTCCAGGAGTTCCGCCTGGGCGGCGGCTGGGGCCACGGCGGTCAGAAGGTGCGCTGCGGTGGGTCCGAGGGCGGGCCGCCGGTGTTCGACCAGATCAGGATCGGCCGGACCCGGAGCGTGGGCATCTTCATGGACCTCTGGTGGTGCCTGAAGACCCCCAACCCCCCGGCCCTCGAGTCCGGCTCGTGGCGAGCCGCGGTCCGTCTCGCCAAGGGCACCGACGAGGACCTGGCTCCCAACCACCGCAGATGGAGCGAGCCGGTGGCGGGCTGGGGTCCGTGCGACCCTTCCGGCGGCGACTGCTCCTAGGGCCCGCTCGACCGGTCCGGCCGACTGCGGGTCGACGCCGGCGTCGTTCTCTTGCGGCACGGGGGGCACCCGAGGACGCTGGAGCGATGGCTCTCAAGCCGCTTCGGTGCCGTTTCGGCTGGCACACGTGGGGACCTCAGCACGACGAGCACGGCCAGAGGTATGTCGGCTGCGTGCGCTGTCACAAGCGCACAGAGGTTCCCGACTCTCTACCCGCCCGGCATGTGATGTCGGTCCTCGGAGGTTCGACGGGCGGCCGCCGGGGGTGGTCGGTGACAGGATCGACACGGTGGATGACGTCCGCGGGCTGCTCGACGCCGAGCGCGCACAGATGCTCAGGCGGCTGGCGAGCCTGACCGACGACTTCGACGCCGTGGTGGCCGCTTCGCGCGACACCAACGCCGACGACGAGCACGATCCTGGAGGGGGCCACGATCGCCTTCGAGCGGTCGCAGGTCGACGCCCTGATGCGGCACGACGCGACTGCGCATGGCGGAGATCGAGGCCGCCGTGACGCGGTCTGGCTGACGGCACCTACGGCACCTGCGAACGATGCGGAGGGCCCATCGGTGTCGGATCGGCTGGTCGCGAGGCCGGCCGCCGACCAGGTGCGTCGCGTGTGCGGCTGCCAGTCAGTCGCTGACGCGCTGGGACGTCAGGTCGGACGAGAGCAGGCGGTTCCTCGAAACGGGTCTAGACGTCCCGCGCTGCAACGCCGCGGTCAGGACTCCAGGCGGTTGATCCGGGACAGCCGGAAGGCGAGGGCGGCCACGATCCCCGAGCAGACCAGCAGGATGAAGCTCATCGCCGCACCGGCGGCGAGGTCGCCGCGGGCCAGGATCAGGTCGTTGACCGCCTGGCCGAGCATGTAGCCGCTGGTGCCGCCGACCATGGTCGGCGTCGCGAAGTCGGTGAACAGCGGGATGTAGACCAGCAGCACGGCGACGAAGATCCCGGGCGCCGCCAGCGGCAGGAGGATCCGCCGCAGGATCGTCCACCAGCCGGCGCCGAGGTCGGCGGCAGCCTGGAAGAGGTTGGCGTCGATCGCCTTCATCGACGCGTAGATCGGGATCACCGTGTAGGTGATCCAGCTCGTCGAGAGCACGACGATGACCGCGCGTCGTTGAACAGCAGCGCGTCGATCGGCTTGTCGATGATGCCCAGGAACTCCAGCGAGCCGTTGATGATCCCGTTGCGGCCCAGCAGCATCCGCCAGGCGTAGATGCGGACGACCGGGTTGAGCCCGTCGAGGACGACCAGGCCGAGCACCATCGGCAGCTCGAAGCGGCCGGCCTTGAACGCCATGACGTAGGCCAGCGGCACGCCGACGACGAGCTGGGCGACCATCGCGATGGTGGCGATGAAGATCGTGGTCACCGCGACGTCGCGGTAGAGCGGGTCGGTGAACAGGGCTGTGTAGTGGTCGAGCGTCCACACCGACTCCTGGTTGGCGACGCCCAGGCCGATGCTGATCAGGAACAGGATCACCATCGGGACGACGAAGAGCACGAGCAGCACCAGCATCGGCGCGGTCAGGTAGGCCGCCGGGAGCCACCGCCGCCCGGCTCCGCCGGCGCTCGACGTCGTTCGCGGCGAGCTGTCGACCGCGTGCCAGGGCGTGCTCGTCGCCGGCGAGGCTCATCCGCGGCCTCCCGCCACCAGCGAGGTGAGGTCGTCGCCGCTGCCGCGGCGCTTGCCGAGCCAGCGGATCAGCAGGTAGAGCCCGTAGACGGCGACGACCTGGACCGCCGAGACCAGCGTGGCGATCGCGTTCACGACCGGCAGGTTGTAGGAGCGCCGGAGCACGGCGTACACCCAGACCGGGAAGGTCTCCTCGTAGCCGCCGTTGTAGAAGCTGATCTCGAAGTTGTTGAACGACCAGGCGAACGCGAAGATCAGCGACGCCGCGAGCGCGGGCGTGAGCTGCGGGAGCACGACCTTGGTCATCAGCTGGAGCTGCGAGGCGCCGAGGTCGATGGCCGCCTCCTCCTGCGACCGCTCGAAGCGCACCAGCCGCGCCGAGACCAGCGCGGTGACCAGCGGGAACGTGACCGCGATGTGCATCAGCGTCACCGTCATCAGCGACAGCTCGATCTCGAGGTAGACGAAGAACACCAGCCCGCTCACGCCGATGACCAGCCACGGCACGACCAGGGTCGCGCCGACCAGGCCGGACCAGAAGCCCGCGGCCCCGGAACCGGAACCGGGTGATGCCCCAGGCGGTCGCCGGTGCCCGAGGACGACGCAGGCCGGCGCCACGATCGAGGCGACGATGATCGAGTTGCGCAGCGAGTCCTGGACGGCCGGGTCGGCCAGCGCCGTCCGGTACCACTCGAGGGTGAAGCCCTCGAACGGCAGCGAGATGATCGTCGAGTCGTTGAACGAGAAGACCGTCAGCAGCACGATCGGCCCGACCAGCACGACCAGGACGACCGAGACGAGCCCGAGCGCCAGGACGTCGCCGATCCTGAGCCGGTAGGTCACCCGGCCTTCACCTCCTGCCAGTACTTGCGCCACAGGTCGGCGTTCTCGGGCGCGACCTCGGGGTGCGCGCCCTCCAGGATCCGTCGGGTCGGAGCTCTCGGTGAACTCCTCGTCGACCAACGGGACGGCCTTGGGGTTGATCATCACGAAGCCGTTGTTGCCGAACAGCGCCTGCGTCTCGGGCGAGGAGTGCGTCGTTGATGAAGGCGTAGGCCGCGTCGATGTTCTCGGCCTCCGAGCTGATGCTCAGCCCGCACACCCACGAGAGCGCGCCCTCCTCGGGCGCCGCCCAGCCGACGTTGCCGCCGCCCTTGACGATGTCCTGCGGCGTGCCGCGACCGCCGTCGGAGAGCACGATCTCGCCGGACTTGAACAGGTTGCCCATGTCGGCGTCGGACCGGGCGAAGGCCCGGAAGTGGCCGTCGTCGCGCAGGTCGATCAGCTGGTCGCGGATCTCGGCGACCTCGTCGTCGTCCTGCGTCCATCGGGTCGGTGCTGCCGTTGGCCAGGGCCATGATCGCGAACGGGGTCAGCCAGTAGCCGCCGTCCAGGGCGACCCGGCCGGCGTACTCGGGGTCGAACAGGTCGGCCCAGGAGTCGACGCCGTCGGGGAACTCGTCCTTGTCGTAGATCAGGCCCGACGGCGCCGGCCTGGGTCGGCACCATCGTGACGTCGCCGCTCGGTCGCGACGCCGGCGGCGTCGCGGAACGTCGGGTCGAGGTCGTCCCAGTGCTCGAGCCTCGAGGTGTCGATCGGCGCGAGCATCCCCGCGTCGACCAGCGGGCCCTGCTCGTCGAGGCAGACCTCGATCACGTCGGTCGTGGAAGCCGGCCTTGATCTTCGCGGCCGCCTCGTCGTTGCTCTCGAAGGTGGCCGTGCGCGAGCTCGACGTCGGGGTACTCCTTCTTGAAGTTGCACGATCTTGGACTCGTGCACGGTGTCGGCGTAGGTGAAGGTGCGCAGCTCGCCGGACACCGCCGCCGCCCGTCCCGCCCGCGTCCGAGCCGCCGTCCGAGCCGCAGGCCGCCAGCGTCAGGCCCGCCGAGAGCACCGCAACACCGGCGGTCGCCCGCCGGAGAGTCCTGGTCGTCGTCATGGTCCTAGTCCTTCGTCGTCTGTCGATGTCGCTGTCGGCGGGTGTACCGGGCCGATGACGTGCGCGCCGTCCGGCGCCCACGAGAGCAGGACGTCGGTGCCGCGCTCGACCCCGCGCAGGGCGGCGTTGTCGCTGAGCAGGTGGACGACGAGCCGCTCGCCGGTCGCGATCGCCACCGTGACGTGCGTGGTCGAGCCGCAGTAGACGACGTCGAGCGTCCGGCCGCGGACTTGCGAGTGGGTCTCGGGGACGCTCGCGTCGAGGTCGGTGTGCAGGGCGATCCGCTCGGGGCGGACCGTGATCTGCACGCGCGACGCCGTCGACCGGCGTCGTGCATGGTCGCGGTCAGCCGCTCGCCCTCGCCGAGCGCCGACGACGAGCAGGGACTCGACCGTGGCCGGCTGGTCGAGCACGAGGAGGTTCGAGGTGCCGATGAAGTCGGCGACGAACGCGGTCGACGGCTTCTCGTACAGGGTGCGCGGGTCGGCCAGCTGCTCGACCCGGCCGTCCCGCATCACCGCGATGCGGTCGGACATGGTCAGCGCCTCCTCCTGGTCGTGCGTGACGTAGAGGAACGTCGTGCCGGTGGCCCGGTGGACCTCCTTCAGCTCGGCCTGCATCTCCTTGCGCAGCTTGAGGTCGAGGGCGCCGAGCGGCTCGTCGAGCAGGAGCGCGTGCGGCCGGTTGACCAGCGCCCGGGCCAGCGCGACCCGCTGGCGCTGGCCACCGGAGAGCTGGGCCGGCCGGCGCTCGGACAGGCCGGTCGAGCTGCATGGTCGTCGAGCGCGCCGGCCACCCGCTCGGTGCGCTCCTCCTTGCCGAGCCGCTTGACCTTGAGCCCGAACGCGACGTTGTCGGCCACCGTCAGGTGCGGGAACAGCGCGTAGTCCTGGAAGACCATGTTGAGCGGGCGCTTCGCCGGCGCCTGGTGGGTGATGTCGGTGCCGCCGAGCAGGATCGAGCCCGTCGTCGGCCGCTCGAACCCGGCGACCATCCGCAGCGTCGTGGTCTTGCCGCAGCCGCTGGGTCCGAGCAGGGAGAAGAACTCGCCGTCGCCGATGGTGAGGTCGAGGTCGTCGACCACGGTGTTCTCGCCGAAGGCCTTGCTGACGCCGACGATCTCGATGTCTCTCGCGGTCATCACTCGTCCTCGGTCTCGGCGATCACGACACGAGCAGTGCAGCTGGCGGCTCACAGCCCGAGGCTGGCCCAGTCGCCGGTGATCGCGCACGTGATGCCCGGCACCTGGATGTTGACGAACAGCCACTTGCCGTCCGGGCTGAAGCACGGCCCGGCGAACTCGCGAGAACCCGACCCCGTCGCCGGCCGACGCGCCGTCGTCGGGGACCGTCGGGTCGTAGAGCTTGCCCGACGCCTCGATGTAGTGCTTCTGCACGGCGACGAGGTTCTCGGCGACGTTGATCAGCGTGCCGTTCGGGCAGCAGCGCCCGGACGAAGTTGCTCGTCAGGTTGCCGTCCTCGGCGATGACGATCGCGCCGCCCGGGCTGGTGCACATGTTGTCGGGGCCGTCGAGCTGGCCCTTGTTCTCGCGACTCGAACAGCAGCACGAGGTCGCCGCGCTCGTTGAGCTTGCCGATGTTCGTGCGCGGCGTGTACTGCCAGACCTGGCCGCAGCCCGGCGTCGCCGCCGTCGCTGGAGCCGAAGACGACCGAGTCGTCGCGCATGCGTGCAGCCCTCGCCGCCGAGGAACTTCGCGCCGCCCTTGGCCCGGCCCTGCTTGAAGACCGCCGACGCGTCGTCCTCGGCGTTGCTCGGGTCCGGGTCGTCGATGGTGACCCAGTCGCTGTCGAGCACCGCGCCCACGGTCTGGCCGGTGATGGTGTTGTAGCGTCGGCTTGCCCTTGACCCGCAGCATCTGCAGGACGCCCTTGCGCAGGTCGCCGGGCTCGTCGGGCACGAAGCGGTAGAAGCCGTCGGGGCCCTCGTCCTCGGTCATGTAGACGACGCCGGTCTCGGGGTCGACCGCGCCGGCCTCGTGGAGGAACCGGCCCAGCTTCTTGTACGGGCTGGGTCCGGACGGCGCGCGTTGTTCGCCGGGTCGACCTCGAACACGTAGCCGTGCGGCTTCTTGTAGCCCGGCCTTGACGCCGATGGTGGTCTCCTCGCAGGTGAGCCAGGTGCCCCACGGCGTCGGGATGCCGGCGCAGTTGGTGTCGGTGCCGTTCAGGCTGACCCAGTCCGCGATCAGCTCGCCGGTGTCGGCGTCGACCTCGAGGGTCACGGTGCCGCCCGGGCGCCTTGCGGTCGTAGGCGGTCTGCGGGTCGCCGATCACGGTGCCGGCCGGGATGTCGTTGCCCTCGCCCGAGCTCGTGGTTGCGCACGATCCGCAGCCGGCCGTTGCCCATGTCGAAGCAGGCCATGCCGTCGTGGATCGGCGGGGTGATGAAGCCGTCGCTCATCGCGGAGCCGAACGCGCCGAACGTGTGGTAGCTGAAGCCAGGCGGCAGGCCGAGCTCGGGGCCGGCCTTGACCAGGCCGGCCGCCGCGCGCCTTGACGCGTCGAGGTGCGCCGCGCCATGGTCGCGGCCCCGGCGGCCCGGTCGGCCTGCATGACGGCGGCGCTGCCCATCGCGGCGCCGATCACGCCCGTCCGGACGAAGCCTGCGGCGGCCGACCTCGCCGCGGCGCCCGACTCCGTCTGCGCGGACCTCGAGGTCCGGATCGTTGGTTGCCATGCGGGATCCTCCTTCGCCACCGCTGCCCCGCGGTGGGCGATGATGTGGACTGTTGACAATCTACGAATATGACTGTCGTCGGTCAACCCGCAGTGTGATGGGATATCCCGGTCACCGCGGGAGGAGTCACGTGTCGGACGAGCGAGCGCTGCTGATGGCGATCCCGCTGCGCCACCTCGAGTCGGCGGCCGAGCGTCGCCGGCCGAGCGCCGTGGTCCTGCCGGCCGGCGGGCCGGGCGACCTCGACGCCGCCGCCGCCGGCATGCCGGTGATCGTGATGGCGACCGACGCGGGCGACGCCGAGGTGCCGCCGCGACCTGGCGCGCCACCTTCGTGCGGCGCGTGCCCTACGAGCCGGGGTCGCCCTGGCCCGACGGGCTCCCGCCACCTGGACCGACGGAGCACGCCGTCCCGGCGCCTGCGCCGCCCGCCGACCCGCGACGGCAGGTCCGACGAGCGACGACGATCAGGACGAGCCGACGACGACGACGACGTCGACGACGACGACGACGACGAGGGCGTCGGGCCGCAGTCGTTCCTCGAGGTCACGGACCTGCAGCCGCTGCCCCGGGAGCGAGTGGCTGTTCGCCAACGAGCTGGTCGGCAAGCAGGCGCGCGGCGGCCGGTCGTTCCGGCCGCGGGTCCCGACGCTCGTCGACCTGCCCGACTGAGCCGCGTCGGCTCAGTCGACGAGCGCCTTGACCTCGAGGTACTCGCCGAGGCCGAAGCGGCCCCATCTCGCGTCCGAGCCCGGACTGCTTGTAGCCCCCGAACGGCGTCCAGCCCGATCCCCTCGGCGCCGTTGATGCTGACGCCGCCCGCGCGGATCCGGCGGCGCGACCCGGTGGGCGCGCTCGCTGCGCTCGCGGACCAGACACCGGCCCACAGCCCGTAGTCGGTGTCGTTGGCGATCCGGACCGCGTCCGCCTCGTCGTCGTACGGCGATGATCGCCAGCACCGGACCGAAGATCTCCTCGCGCGCGATCGCCATGTCGTTGGTGACGTCGGCGAAGACCGTCGGGCCGGACGAAGTAGCCCGTCGCCCGCCCCGGCCGGCGCGTCGGCGCCGCCCGCGACCAAGCGTGGCGCCCTCGGCGACGCCGCGCCGGATGTAGGCCACGCACCCGATCGCGCTGGGCCTCGGAGACCAGCGGCCCGAGCTGCGTGCCCGTCGGCGAGCGGGTCGCCGACGACCATGCCGTCGGCGACCCGGGCCGCGATCGCGGCGGCCTCGGCGAGCCACCGCGCGCGGCACCAGCATCCGGGTCAGCGCGTTGCACGTCTGCCCGGAGTTGGCGAAGCAGTCGTGCACGCCGTAGGTCACGGCCTCCTCGAGGTCGGCGTCGTCGAGGATCACCAGCGGTGACTTGCCGCCGAGCTCCAGGGTCACCCGGGCGACCCGCTGCATGGCGAGCGCGCCGATCCGGCGGCCGGCCCGGGTCGACCCGGTGAACGAGACCATGTCGACGTCCGGGTGGGCGACCAGCGGCTCGCCGACCGTCGGGCCGTCGCCGCTGACCAGGTTGAAGACGCCCGGGCGGGAGCCCGACCTCGTCCACGATCTCGGCGAGCACGAAGGCGTTGAGCGGGGCGACCTCCGACGGCTTGACCACCACGGTGCAGCCGGCCGCGAGGGCCGGGGCGACCTTGGCCGCGATCTGGCTGAGCGGGTAGTTCCAGGGCGTGATCGCGGCGACGACCCCGACCGGCTCGCGCAGCACCAGCGCGCCGTGCGGCTCGCTCCTCGAACGGGTAGGTCGTGGCGAGCTCGGCGTTGATCCGGAAGTCCTCGACCGGGATCTGGTCGTCCGCGCACTGGTCCTCCGGCATGCCCACCTCGAGGGCGATCAGCTCGGCGAGCTCGGCGGACCGCTGCTCGAGGCCGTCGGCGATCGCCGGCGAGGTAGCCGGCCGCGCTCGGCCGGCGGGAGCCTCGGACCAGGCCGTGAACGCGCCGTCGCGGCCGCCACCGCGGCGTCGACGTCCGCGGCGGCGCCGCGCGGCACCGAGCCCATCGGCCGCGCCGTCGTCGGGTCGATGACGGGGATCGCGCCGGCGCCCGCCGACGGCACCCACCGGCCGTCCACGTAGATCGTCGTCGCGGACGGTGTCGGTCCGTGCGCGCCGCCTGGTCGCCATCGCGCCGTCTCCTGTCGTGTCGACAATCTGGCGATCAGACGATAGCGATCAGCGAGCGGATGCCTCGCGATCACCAGGGTCGACGTCATCGCCACCGGACCGCCGATGCCGGAGGTCCAGTTCACCGACGCCCTGCCCGCGGTGTTCACGACGGTGACCTTCGTGCTCGTCACCGACGACGACCGGCGCGGTCGGGATCGGCGCGGTCGAGTCGGACTCGTTCGGGGCCTTCGACCTCGGCCCGCTCGAGGCGCTGCGGCCGATGGTGCCGGCGCTGATCGGCCGCGACCCGCTCCAGCCGTCGGCGATCGCCGCGCTGGCCGCGTCGCGGCTGCCGTCGGCGTCGCGGACGGTGCCGGTGCGCGGCGGTCGAGGTCGCGTGCTGGGACCTGGTGGGCGCGACACGCCGGCCTGCCGCTGCACCAGCTGCTCGGCGGCGCCCGCGACGAGGTGCGCGGCGTACGCGTCGCTGCCCTTCGAGGGCGACCCGAGCGCCCTGCTGGCCCTGGTCGGCCAGGTCAGCGCGGCCGGCTACCCGGCCGCGAAGCTGCACGTCTCCGGCGACCCGGCCGCCGACATCGTGCTGCGTGAGCGCAGGTCCGCGCGCGCCTTTCCCGGACCTCGAGCTGATCGTCGACGCCGAGTCGGTCTACGACCGTCGCGGGGCGCGCGCTGGTCGGGCGCGCGCTGGACGACCTGCGACATCCGCTGGTTCGAGGCGCCGCTGCCCGACCGCGACATCGACGGCTACCGCGACCTGACCCGGTCGATCCACACGCCGGTCGTCCCCGCCGGCGGGCTGATCGACGACCTGCGCGAGTTCGCGAGCGTGCTGCAGGTCGCACCCTGGTCCGCGGTCCGGACCCAGACCATGGAGGGCGGCGTCGGCCACGTCCGCGACCTGGCGGCGCTGGCCCGGGCCGTTCGGCCTCGACGTCGAGCTCTGCAGCTACGGCACCACCGTGACCCAGGCGATCGACCTGCACCTGATCCTCGGGCTGGGCCTCGGCGGCTACTACGAGCAGCCGTTCCCGATCGAGCCGTGGGAGTTCGGCACCACGACGCCGATCGTCGTCGAGGACGGCATGGTCCGCGCGCCCGACGGGCCCGGGCTCGGCATGGAGCTCGACCTGGACGCCATCGACGAGGCGACCCTCGGCCGCTTCGAGGCACGCGCGTGCGGCTACTCGAGGCGTCTACTCGTCGGCGGAGCCTGCGTCTGCGCTGGCGAGCCGGGCCGCGGAGATGTCCATGTGCGCGGCCACCAGGCGGTCGACCTCGCCGAGGTCCCGGGCCCGGATGGCGTCGATGATCTCCTGGTGCTCGCGCACGACCTCCTCGCGCCCGGGATAGAACGGCTCGAGCCGGGCGATGCAGAGCTGGGACTCGGCCACCAGGGTCCGGAACATCCGGTCGAGCCGCGGACTGCGCCGCGGCCGCCACCAGCGCGAGGTGGAACTGCAGGTCCAGCTGGGTCAGCTCGACCCAGTTGCTGTCGACCGCCGCGGCGAGCTTGTCGACCATCGACTGCAGGACGTCGAAGTCCTCGTCGGTGCCGCTCGGCAGCGACGAGCGCGGCCGCCGTGCGCTCGACGGCCGAGCGCGCCAGGTAGATGTCGCGGACGTCGCTCGGCCCCGAGGTCGACGACGAAGACGCCGCGGTTGCGCTCGCCGCGCAGCAGGCCCTCCTGGAGCAGGCGCTGCATCGCCTCGCGGATGGGTCCGCGGCTGACCGAGAGCTGCTGCGAGAGGGCGACCTCGGAGAGCTGGGTGCGCGGCGGGAAGGTGCCGTCGAGGATGCCCTCGCGCAGCCGGTCCGCCACGAGGACGGGCGTGCTCTCCAGCCGCAGGGGGGCCAGTTGACCCGAGTCAGCCACGGGAACTCCTTGGGCGCGAGAGGTGTGTATAATGTTGACAATGAGAGGATTATACGCCATCGCCGACGGACTGCACGGCGCGTGACCGGAGCCGGTGACGATGACTTTGCCAGCGACAACTGGTCCGGTGCGACACCCGCCGTCGACGGAGGCGCTCGGCCGGGCCAACGCCGGCTACGCCCCGCCTACGGCGACGACGCGCTGACCGCGCGGGTCACCCGGCTGTTCTGCGACGTCTTCGAGCGCGAGGTCGCGGTCTTCTTCGTCGCCAGCGGCACCGCCGCGAACCTGCTGTGCCTCCAGGCCACCGCCCGGCCGAGCGGGTTCGTGCTCTGCAGCGACCAGGCCCACATCTACACCGACGAGTTCAACGGTCCGGAGTTCTTCACCGGGATGAAGCTGGTGCCGGTCGCCACCGCCGACGCGCGGATGACCGCCGCCGCGCTGCAGCGAGACGCTGGCGGCGCTGCTGCCCGACGGACCAGCGCGGGCCCGCTGGCCGCCCTGTCCCTCACCAACGCCACCGAGTTCGGCACCGCCTACGCCGCCGCGGAGGTCGCGGAGCTCGCCGCCATCGCCAAGGCGCACGGGGCGGCGGTGCACATCGACGGCGCCCGCTTCGCCAACGCGGTCGCGGCCACCGGCGACTCGCCGGCCGACCTCACCTGGCGGGCCGGCGTCGACCTGATGAGCTTCGGCGGCACCAAGAACGGCTGCTGGGCGGCCGAGGCGATCGTCGTCTTCGACCCCGCGGCGCTACCCCGACCTGATCCACCTCCGCCAGCGAGCCGGGCACGGGCTCAGCAAGCAGCGCTTCATCGCGGCCCAGTTCGAGGCGCTACTTCGCCGACGGCGCCTGGCTGGCGACCGCGAGCGCACGCCAACGCCATGGCGGCCCGCCTGGCGGCCGGGCTGACCGCAGCACGGCTCGGCCCGGCTCGAGTGGCCGTCGACCGCCAACGAGGTCTTCCCGGTCGCTGCCGAAGGCGACCGCGGACGCGGCTGCGCGCCGGCGGGGCGACGTTCCACACCTGGCAGGAGCGCGGCGACGAGGAGATGGTCCGCCTCGTCACCTCGTTCGCGACGACCGAGGCGCGACGTCGACGCTTCCTCGCGCTGCTGCCCGCCTAGCGCTGGGCGTCCGCTCCGCCAGAGCGCGACGACCGCCAGCAGGCCCGCGGCGCAGGGGAGCACTCCCACCCAGCCGAGCAGAGGTGCGAGACCGACGTCGCCCGAGGTGTCCCTGACCAGCAGCGCGGTCAGCGCGAGGGAGGTCCCGAGCGCGAACAACGCCATCGCCGTCCCTCGCGCCCACGGCTTCCCGGCCCGCACGGCCCAGATGACCCCGACCCAGCTGAGCACGCCGAGCCCGCCGACGACGGTGAGGATCGCCAGCCAGCTGGTGACGGCGGTGTCGACCTGGTGCTGGGTGTAGGCGGGGTATCCGTCCCGGACGTGGTCGGCCAGGACGTGGCTCGTCGCACGGTCGACGTACGGCGCGACGGTGGCCGCGACGGTCAGGGCGAGGCCGCCGTACATCGCGCGGAGGGCGTGGTGGCCCGAGGTCTGTGTGGTCATCGCGGGCTGCTCCCTTCGGATGGGGTCCAGGCGCGGAGCTTGTCGGGGTTGAGCACCGACCAGATGTGTGCGATCCGGTCGCCGACGACGTGGAAGGCCATCACCGCCATGGTCACGCCGTCCTGCTGGATCACCAGACCGGGCTGGCCGTTGACGGTCCGCTCCAGCACCGTGCGCTCGCCCTGCGCAACGGTGGCGTAGAAGTCGGCGATGTCGGTGGCGCCGGTGAGAGGCTCGAGGAGCGCCCGGACCTGTCCGCCGCCGTCCCCGGTGGCCGTGGCGTCCGGGGCGAGCACCGCCAGGAGGCCGTCGATGTCACCCTGCTGCCAGGCCTCCATGAACGCTCGTACGAGGCCGGCCTGCTGGGGATCGGGAGGGGCGGGCGCCTCGGCGTCACGCAGCCGGCGGCGGGCCGACGAGGCCAGCTGACGGCAGGCAGCCGGCGTACGACCGACGATCTCGGCCACCTCCGCAAACGGGTAGCGGAACACGTCGTGGAGGATGAAGGAGACCCGCTCGGCCGGGGTCATCGACTCCAGCACGACGAGAAACGCCATGTTGACCGACTCGTCGAGGGTGACCCGGTCGGCGGGATCCGCGGGGCCGGCCCCGCCGGCTCGTCCGCCGATCCACTCGGCCGGCTCCGGCACCGGCTCGGGCACCCACTCGCCCACGTAGCGCTCCCGGCGCACCCGCGCGGACCTGAGCACGTCGAGACAGACCCGGCTGGCGACCGTGGTCAGCCACGCGCCCGGGGACTCGATGGCCTCCTGCTCCTCGGGCGACATGGCGTACCACCGGGCGTAGGTCTCCTGCACGGCGTCCTCGGCATCGGCCAGCGAGCCGAGCAGCCGGTAGGCGAGATTGATCAGCTGACGCCGTTCGCTCATGACCGCGTCCAGGCCCTGGCCGTCGTGGCTCACGTCTCTGCTCCTCAGGTGTGGCGGGTCCGATGTCGGTACGACGAGACAGGGACCCGCAGTGTCAGGTCCCGGATCCACATCGTGAGCTCAGCTCGGCGCCAGGGCGGGATCCGCAGCGTCCTCGGCCCGCAGCCACCGTTCGAAGGCGATGCTCTCTCCCGTGACCGGCTCGGAGGTGTCGCGTCGGAGCAGGTAGTGGGCCTGCCTCATGACGACGACGGGGCCCGGCAGCTGGTGGACCCGCCCCGAGCGCACGGCCTCTCGTGCGAACCGCTCGGGCACGATGGTCCACAGGTCGCTGTCGGCCACGATGGCGAGGGCCGCGACCGAGGTGTCCACGGTGATGACCCCGGGCGGTCCGGTCAGGAGCGGGTCCGAGGCGACGTCGGCCGGGAAGAAGCGCCGCCACAGGTCGTCGAAGCCGACGACCTGGACCCGGGAGCGGCCGGCCAGATCCGCCGCGTGGTGGTCGGTCCAGCGCTGGAGGTAGCCCGGCCCGCAGATGGCCACGGCGCTGTCGTCGTGCAGCTTGGTGGCCCGGTAGCCCGGCCAGGCCCCGTTGCCCTGGCGGATGTCCAGGTCGAACTCGCTGGGTGGCAACGAGTCCGACCAGATCGCGGTCTCGACGTGCAGGTCGACGTTCGGCAGCTCGGCCCGGAACCGGTGGATGCGGGGGGCGAGCCAGGTGACGGCGTAGGACGCCTGCACCCGGATGGCGAGGCTGGTGCGCGTGGAGCCGGCGAAGATCCCGCTGGTCGCGGCGACCAGGTCGTGGAACAGGTCGCGGACCGCGGGCAGGTACGCCTCGCCCGCACTGGTCAGCCGGAGGCTGCGCGGCCGCCGCTCGAACAGCTGCGTGTCGAGGTGTCGCTCCAGCAGGCGCACCCGCTGGCTGATCGCGGACGGGGAGAGGTGCAGCTCGTCGGCGGCGGCGACGAAGCTGAGGTGCCGGGCGCTGGCCTCGAAGGCGCGTACGCCGAGCAGCGGAGGGACCGGATCGGGGCGTACTGGGCTCATGCCACACATTTTGCCGGTCATGGTGAGCGAAAATGTCTCTTGTCGCTGACCATGGCCTGTCCAAGACTGGGTGTCATGTCGACCGCACCGCCCACCCGACCGACCGGCGACACCGCGATCTCCGTCGTGGTGCACGACGACCACCTCGTCCTGGGCGTGCCCTCGCTGGCGTTCCATCACGTGTGGCTGCGCGACAACTGCGCCTGCGCGGACTGCCGGGTGGCGCAGTCGGGGGAGCGGGCGCTCTTCACGGCGACGATCGCCGACGACATCGCTCCTGCGGGGGCGCGGGTCGACGACGGCTTCCTGGTCGTGGACTGGAACGACGGCCACTCGTCCCGCTACTCGCTGGAGTGGCTGGTCGCGCACGACTACTCGTCGGGAGCTCCGCGGCGGGCGCGGCCCGAGCCCGTCCTCTGGGACCGCTCGCTGGGGTCACCGCCCAGCTTCGAGCACGACGCCGTGGTGGGCACGACCGAGGGCCAGCTCGCCTACCTCGAGGCGGTGCGCGACTACGGCGTGGCCGTCGTGCGGCACACGCCCGCGGTGCACGGAGAGGTCGAGCGCTTCGCCCAGGCCATCGGCCACGTGCGCGAGACGGCGTTCGAACGGATCCACAACGTCCGCCACGACCCGGCCGGGTACAACGTCGCCCACACGGCCGCCGAGCTCAAGCCGCACACCGACCTCCCGAGCTACCACTGGCCCCCGAGCATCCAGCTCCTGCACTTCGTGGTGAACGAGGCGTCGGGCGGGGAGAGCACGGTCACCGACGGCTGGGCGGTGCTCGCCGACCTGCGCCGCGAGGACCCCGAGGCCTTCGACCTGCTCGTCCGGGTCCCGGTGACGTTCCAGCTGTTCAGCGACACCGAGGACACCTTCGCGACCGCGCCGCTGGTCCGGCTCGACGGTGCGGGCGAGGTGGCGACGTTCCGGTTCTCCAACCAGCTCGCCCAGCCCGTGGCGGCGCCCTTCGACGAGGTGGGCCGGTTCTACGCGGCGTACCGGAAGCTCGGCCGGATGATCGACGGCGACCGCTACAAGGTCGCGTTCCGCGCCGGCACCGGCGACCTGATCACGGTGCACGGCCACCGGGTGATGCACGGCCGGCTCGCGTTCGACCCGGACAGCGGCGGGCGGCACCTGCAGGATGTCTACATGGAGTACGACGACCTCATGGCCAGGCACCGGGTCCTGACCGGACACCACATCCCCCTCGCGTCGAACGGACAGCGCTCGTGAGCGAGGCGACGGTGTCGTTCACCCAGATGAAGGACGGGACGGCCGAGGACTACGCGCTCCTCGACACGCTCGAGGCCGAGGAGATGCTCGGCTTCCCGGACCGGGTCCTGGGCTGGCTCGAGACGATGGCCGACTCCGCCGGCTACCAGGTGACCCGCCTCGAGCACAGCCTGCAGGCCGCCACCCGCGCACTCCGCGCCGGCGAGGACGAGGAGACCGTCGTCTGCGTGCTCCTGCACGACATCGGTGACTACCTCGCCCCGGCGAACCACTCGGAGGTCGCGGCCGCCGTGCTGCGCCCCTACGTGAGCGAGAAGAACTACTGGATCGTCAAGCACCACGGCGTGTTCCAGGGCGTCTACTACTTCCACCACGTCGGGCTGGACCCCGACGAGCGGGAGCGGTGGCGGGACCACCCCCACTACCAGGCCACGGTCGACTTCTGCGAGAACTACGACCAGTGCTCCTTCGACCCCGACTACGACTCCGAGCCGCTTACGTACTTCGCGCCGATGGTGCGCCGGATCCTCAGTGAGGAACGACGGGCGGCCCAGCCCTGGAACACGGCCTAGCTCAGGACCTACGGCTGGGCGTCGGGCTCGGACCGGGTGGCGTGCCGCGCCAGGCTGCCGGCGGCGTCGACGAGGAGCGGGTCGAGGGAGTCGTCCTGGGCGGCGGCGAGGGCCTCGAGGTTGCGGCGCATGGTGGGGTCCCAGAAGGTCTCGATGTGCCGGGCCACCGCCTCGGCGGCCTCGTGGTCGGGCAGGTGGGCGAACTGGCGGGCGATGTCGTTGCCCATCCGTGCCTCGGGAGCAACGTTCACCGCAGGGACCTCATGCGTGGGTCTCGGCGGGCTCGCGGGCCTCGGCAACGGCGTGGTCGCCGCGGGCGTTGGCGACGCCGACCTGGACGGCGGTGACCTTGTACTCCGGGCAGTTGGTGGCCCAGTCGGAGTTCTCGGTGGTCACCACGTTGGCGCCGGTCACCGGGTGGTGGAACGTCGTGTAGACGACGCCGGCCGGCATCCGCTCCGACACCTGGGCGCGCAGGGTCGTCGAGCCGACCCGGCTGGAGAGGTCGACCAGGTCGCCGGTGGAGATGCCGCGCACCTCGGCGTCGGCGGGGTGGATCTCGAGGACGTCCTCGGGGTGCCAGGTGTTGTTGGCGGTCCGGCGCGTCTGGGCGCCGACGTTGTACTGGCTGAGGATCCGGCCGGTGGTGAGGATCAGCGGGAACTTGCGGGTCGACCGCTCGGTCGTCGGCACGAACACGCGTCTCGACCAGCCTGCCCTTGCCGCGCACGAACTCGCCCACGTGCATGGTCGGGGTGCCGGTCGAGGTGGTGTCGTAGACCGGCCACTGCATCGAGCCGAGCTCGTCGAGCCGCGCGAAGGAGACGCCGGCGAACGTCGGGGTGGTGGCCGCGATCTCGTCCATGATCTCCGACGCGGCGGCGTAGGACATGTCGTAGCCCATGGCCTGGCCGATCGCGCAGGTGATCTCCCACTCGTCCATGCCGACCTTCGAGGAGAAGACCGGGCGGACCCGGTTGATCCGGCGCTCGGCGTTGGTGAACGTGCCGTCCTTCTCCAGGAACGACGTGCCGGGCAGGAAGACGTGGGCGAACCGGGCGGTCTCGTTGAGGAACAGGTCCTGGACGACGACGAGGTCCATCGCCCGGAGGGCGGCCTCGACGTGCTGGGTGTTGGGGTCGGACTGGGCGATGTCCTCGCCCTGGACGTAGAGGCCGCGGAAGGTCGCCGGCCAGCGCGGCGTCGAACATGTTGGGGATCCGCAGCCCCGGCTCGGGGTCGAGGGTGCGGCCCCACAGCTCCTCGTAGATGCCGCGTACGTCGTCCTGCGAGACGTGCCGGTAGCCCGGGAACTCGTGGGGGAACGAGCCCATGTCGCACGAGCCCTGGACGTTGTTCTGGCCGCGAAGCGGGTTGACGCCCACGCCCTCGCGGCCGATGTTGCCGGTGACCATGGCCAGGTTGGCCATGCCCATCACCATCGTCGAGCCCTGGGAGTGCTCGGTGACGCCGAGGCCGTAGTAGATCGCGGAGTTGGGGCCTGCGCCGAAGAGCCGGGCGGCGGCGCGCAGGTCGTCGGGGTCGATGCCGGTCGCGTCGGCCATCGCCTCCGGTGAGTTGGCCGGGTCGGCGATGAACGCGAGGTAGGCGTCGGCGTCCTCGCAGCGCTCGCGGACGAACTCCTCGTCGTGGAGCCCCTCGGTGACGATCACGTGGGCCATCGCGTTGACGAAGGCGACGTTGGAGCCCGGCAGCACGGGCAGGTGGAACGCCGCCTCGACGTGCGGGCTGCGCACCAGGTCGATCCGGCGGGGGTCGGCCACGATCAGCCGGGCGCCCTCGCGCAGCCGCCTCTTCATGCGCGAGGCGAAGACGGGGTGGGCGTCGGTCGGGTTGGCGCCGATCAGCAGGATCACGTCGGCCTGCTCCACGGAGCGGAAGTCCTGGGTGCCGGCGGACGTCCCGAAGGTCTGCTTGAGGCCGTAGCCCGTGGGCGAGTGGCAGACCCGCGCGCACGTGTCGATGTTGTTGTTGCCGAACGCCGCCCGCACCATCTTCTGGACGACGTAGACCTCTTCGTTGGTGCACCGGCTGGACGAGATGCCGCCGATCGCGCCGACGCCGTGCTCGGCCTGGAGGGCCTGGAACCCCGTGGCCACCTTGGCGATCGCCTCGTCCCACGAGACCTTGCGCCACTCGTCGTCGATCGAGTCGCGCACCATCGGCGCCAGCTGCCGGTCCTTGTGCGCGGCGTACCCGTAGGCGAACCGGCCCTTGACGCAGCTGTGGCCCTCGTTGGCGCCGCCGTCCTTCGACGGGATCATCCGCACGACCTGGGCGTCGTCTCCGTCGCCCTGGACCTCGGCGCGGAAGGAGCAGCCGACGCCGCAGTAGGCGCAGGTGGTCTCGACCGAGCGGGTCGGCATCCCGAGCTGGACGACCGAGTGCTCCTGGAGCGCGGACGTCGGGCAGGCCTGCACGCAGGCACCGCACGAGACGCACTCGGAGGAGAGGAAGTCGGTGCCGCCGGCGCTGATCTTCGAGTCGAAGCCGCGACCCTCGACGGTGAGCGCGAAGGTGCCCTGGATGTCGGAGCAGGCACGCACACAGCGCGAGCAGACGATGCACGAGGAGTCGTCGAACGCGAAGTAGGGGTTGCTCTCGTCGACCGGCAGCGGGTTGGCGACCTGGTCACGCGACTCCGGCCGCCCGTAGCGCACCTCCGCGGAGCCCACCGTCGCGGCCACCGACTGGATCTCGCAGTTGCCTCGCGCGCAGCCGTCGCAGTCGACGGGGTGGTCGGAGAGGTAGAGCTCCATGACGTTGCGGCGCAGCTCGCGCACCGTCTCGGTCTGGGTGCTCACGACCATGCCGTCGGCGCACGGCGTCGTGCACGAGGCGGGGACGCCCTTGGCGCCGTCGACCTCGACCAGGCACATCCGGCAGGAGCCGAACGCCTTGAGCGAGTCGGTCGCGCACAGCTTGGGGATCGCCACGCCGGCCTCGGTCGCGGCGCGCAGCACCGACGTACCGGCGGGGACCCGCACCTCATGGCCGTCGATCGTCACCGACACCTGCTCGACGTCGACGTCTCGGACCGCCGGGGTGCCGAAGTCGAGCTCGGGGTCCCAGATGCTCTGGTTGTCCATGCCGTGATCAGTGAGGGTCATGCCGATGCTCCCTGCTCGACGTCCTGCGGGTGGAAGTCCTCCGGGAAGTGCTTGATCGCGCTCTGCACGGGCATCGGGGTCAGCCCGCCCATCGCGCACAGCGATCCCTTGGTCATGGTGTCGCACAGGTCGTCGAGCAGCACCAGGTCGACGGCGACCTCGCTCCCCTGACCTCTGGCCGCGATGATCCGGTCGATGGTCTCGACGCCCCGGGTCGACCCGACCCGGCACGGCGTGCACTTGCCGCACGACTCGATCGAGCAGAACTCCATCGCGAAGCGCGCCATCCGCGCCATGTCGACGGTCTCGTCGAAGACCACGATGCCGCCGTGCCCGAGCATCGCGCCGGACTCCGCGAGCGCCTCGTAGTCCATCGGGACGTCGAAGCCGGACGCCGGCACGTAGGCGCCGAGCGGGCCGCCGACCTGGGCGGCACGGACCGGACGGCCCGAAAGGGAGCCGCCGCCGTACTCCTCGATCAGCTCGCGCAGGCTCACGCCGAACGGGAGCTCGACGATGCCGCCCTGCTTGATGTTGCCGGCGAGCTGGAAGACCTGCGTGCCCCGCGACCGGCCGGTGCCCAGCCCGGCGTACGCCGCGCCGCCGTCGGCCAGGACCATCGGGACGGCGCAGAGCGTGAGCACGTTGTTGACCGCGGTCGGCCGGCCCCAGAGGCCCTTGATCGCCGGGATCGGCGGCTTGGCCCGCACCTCGCCGCGGCGGCCCTCGAGGCTCTCGAGCATCGAGGACTCCTCGCCGCAGATGTAGGCACCGGCACCGACCCGGACGTGCAGGTCGAAGGCTAGTCCGGACCCGAGGACGTCCTGGCCGAGGTAGCCGTGGGTGTACGCCGCCTCGATGGCGCGCCGCAGGGCGGCGATGGCGTGGGGGTACTCCGAGCGAATGTAGACGTAGCCCTCGCTGGCCCCCACCGCGTGGGCCGCGATGGTCATCCCCTCGATCAGCGTGAACGGGTCGCCCTCGGCGACCATCCGGTCGGCGAACGTGCCGGAGTCGCCCTCGTCGAAGTTGCAGGCCACGAACTTCAGGTCCGACTCGGCCTCGAGGACGGTCTTCCACTTGATGCCGGCCGGGAAGCCCGCGCCACCACGACCGCGGAGTCCGGAGTCGGTGACCTCCTGGACCACCTCGGCCCGGGACAGCGACAGCGCCCGGCGGAGACCGGCCCACCCGCCGTGCGCCTCGTAGTCGGTGATGGACGCCGGGTCGACCACACCGACCCGGGCGAAGCTCACGCGGTGCTGCGAGGTCAGCCAGGGGTGGTCATCGACGACCCCGATGTCGGCGGCCTCGCCCGCGAGCACGGCGGCCACGCCGTCGGGGGCCACGTTGGCGTAGCCGACCCGGCCCGCCTCGGTCTCCACCTCGACCAGCGGCTCGAGCCAGAGCAGGCCGCGCGACCCGTTGCGGACGACCGTGGCACCGGCGGCCTCGAACGCCGCCGCCACCTCGTCGGCGCCGACGGAGACCGCGGCGGCGTCACCGGGGACGAACACCCGGCCGGGAAGTGAGGTCAACGCCAGTCCTCCGTGAGCGCGTCGAGCCGCTGCGCCGACAGCCGCCCGTGGAGCCGGCCATCGACCGTGCCCGACGGCCCGAGCGCACAGTTGCCCAGGCAGAACACCTCGGCGACCTCGACGTCGGCGCCGAGGCTGCCGGCCCGGGCCCGCGTGGCGTCGTAGAGGGCCTCGGCCCCGACCGACTGACAGGCCTCGCCGCGGCAGACCGCGACCCTGTGCGCGGGAGCCGGCTCGGTGCGGAAGTCGTGGTAGAAGCTGACCACCCCGTGCACCTCGGCGACCGACAGGTTCAGCACGTCCGCGATCGCCTCGACGTCCTCGCGCGCGATGTGCCCGAGCTCCTCCGCGACCTCGTGGAGGACCGGCATCAGTGGCCCGCGCTCGTCGACGTGGTGCGCCGCGATGGCGCGGACCAGCGCGGTCCTGTCGGTCGTGGGCGCGGTCGTCATCAAAAGGCTCCGGACGGTTGCGAGGGAACCTTCATCCTAGGCCCGGAAACCGTCCCGTCCAGCCCTCCTCGTTGCGTATCACGCATCAGCAGACACATCACGCAACAGAACACGCCACAGAAGGGGCGACGAGGCGACCGTCGGCAGCTCAGCTAGCGCCCGGTGGATGGGCCCGACGCCGCGACGATCGAGGCCACGACACCCGGGAACGACTCCTCGAGGTCGGTGGCGCGCAGCTTCTGGTGGGTCTGGCCGCCGAGGGTGAGCCGCTCGGTCAGGCCGGCCTCGCGCAGCACCTTGAAGTGGTGGCTGGCCGTGGACTTGCTGACCGAGTCGTAGAGGTCGGAGCAGGCGACGGGAGCGTCGGCGTCGGCCATCCGGCGCACCATCTCGAGACGGACCGGGTCGGACAGCGCCTCCAGCACGTCGCGCAGAGTGCCCATCGGGCTGATCGTCGGGACCGACTCCACCGCGGACTCCCCTCCTCCAGGGCCGTGTGGCCCGGATCACCGGTCATTGAGTTCGACCATCATCGAACTCGGCGTACTGTGACACAAGTTCGATGCTCTTCGAACTTAGCATGCAGGAGGAAGCCGTGACCATCACCGCGGGCCCTGTCCCGGGCGTCCGTCCCACCACCGAGCAGACCTGGGCCTACCCGCTGCTCATCGCCCTGCTGGCCGCGTCGCTCGGCGTCTCCGGTGCGCCCGCTCCGCTCTACGGGCTGTACGCCGAGCGCTGGGGCCTGGCCCCCATCACCACCACCCTCGTCTTCGCGGTCTACGCCATCGGGGCGCTCGGTGCCGTACTGCTGGCCGGCCAGGCGTCGGACCGCTTCGGCCGCAAGCCGCTCCTGGTCGGCGCGGCCCTCGGCATGCTCGGCGGGCTCGTCGTCTTCATGACCGCGGCCGGACTGCCCGCGCTGTTCGTCGGCCGGTTCATCCACGGCCTCTCCGTCGGCACCGCGGTCGTGGTCGGCAGCGCTGCGCTGCTCGACCTGCGGCCCGAGCGCGGCGCCCGGACCGGTCACCTGACCGGGATCATGTTCAACGTCGGCATGGGGGTGACCATCCTGGGCGCCGCGCTGCTGGCGCAGTTCGGGCCGCACCCGACGGTGACGCCGTACGCGGTGGTGGCCGGGGTCGTCCTCGCCCTGCTGCTGGGCGTGCTCGCGATGAGCGAGACGCACCAGGCGCGTGGCACGCGGCCGTTCCGCGTCGCCCGCCCCGCGGTGCCCACCCAGGTCGGTGCGGACTTCCGGTTCGCGGTGATCGGGGTCATGGCCGCCTGGTCGGTCCTGGGCATCTACCTGTCGCTGTTCCCGAGCTTCGCCGGGGAGCGCACACACATCCACAGCCTGGTGTTCGGCGGCGTGGTGGTGGCGGCGATGGCCGGCGCTGCCGCGGTGAGCCAGTGGATGGGCGGCCGGCTGGCCCCGCGCCGGGCCGCGGTGTCCGGCAACTTCGGGACCGCGGTCGCGCTGCTGGTCAGCGTCGTCGCCCTGGACGCGGGGCACGCCTCGCTCGTGGTGCTGGCCGCCGTGGCCATGGGGCTGAGCTTCGGGCTCGCGTTCGGCGGCTCGCTGCGCCACCTCGGCCAGGTCGTCCCGGCCGCGCACCGCGGCGAGGTGATGTCGGCGTTCTACGTGCTCGCCTACACCGCGATGGCCGTGCCGACCATCCTCGCGGGCTGGGCGGCGACCGAGTGGGGGCTGGCCGCGGTCTTCCCGTGGTTCTCGCTGATCACCGCGCTCGCCTGCCTGTCCGCCGCGGTGCTCGGCCTGCGGTCGACCCGAGCGGTCCCGGCCGTCGCCTGAGGGCTAGTGGACCTCTCCGAGGTCCTCGTGCTCGCGGTGGGTGACCGGCTCGACCTGGAACGTCGCGTGGTGCACGTCGAAGTGGTCGGCGACGCACTTGCTGAGCTCGTCGAGCGTGGCGCCGACGCCGCGCTCGGCGAGGCAGGCGTCGGTCACGGTGACGTGCGCGGAGAGTGACGGGATGCCGCTGGTGATCGTCCAGGCGTGCAGGTCGTGCACGTCGGTCACACCGGGTACGCCGAGCAGGTGGGTCCGCACGTCCTCGAGGTCGATGCCCTTCGGCGCGATCTCGAGCAGGACGACGGTCGCGTCGCGGGCGAGCGCGAAGGCCCGCGGGAGGATGAGCGCCGCAATGAGCAGCGTCGCAATGGAGTCGGCACGGGCGTAGCCGGTCGTCCAGATGACGATCCCGGCGACCACGGCGAGCACCGACCCGAGCAGGTCGGCCACCACCTCGTTGATCGCGCCCCGCATGTTGAGCGAGGAGCGCTCGGCACGGGACAGCACCGCCATCGAGACGGCGTTCGCGACCAGCCCGACCGCTGCGAACGCCACCATCGGCCCGGCGTCGACGTGCTCGGGCGACGAGAGCCGGCTGATGCCGGCGTACAGCAGGTAGCCGCAGACCACGAGCAGCACCACGGCGTTGACCAGCGCCGCGAGCACCTCGGCACGGTGCAGGCCGAACGTCGAGCGCGGCCCGCCCTTCTTCGTCGCGACGTACGACGCCCCGAGGGCCAGCACGACCGCCGCGGTGTCGGTGGCCATGTGCCCGGCGTCCGCGAGCAGGGCCAGGGACCCGGTGACCCACCAGCCGACGACCTCGAGCACCAGCACGCAGCCGGTGACCGCCAGCACGATCCGCAGCCGGCCCCGGTCCTCGGCCCGACCAGCGGCGTGCCCGTGGTCGTGTCCCATGGAGCCAAGGCTAGGCGCCTTGATGCGGGTGGGTCCGGTGCTCGACGTCAGCCGCGACCGTGCGGCGTCGTCCACCCGGTGACGTCGGGACCGCGCGGCACGATCCCGGTCGGGTTCAGGCCGCCGTGGACCACGAAGTAGTGCCGCTTGATCTGGTCGAAGTCCACGGTGTCGCCGAACCCGGACGTCTGGAACAGGTCGCGGGCGTAGCCCCAGAGCGCCGGCAGCTCGGTCAGCTTCTGGCGGTTGCACTTGAAGTGGCTGTGGTAGACCGCGTCGAAGCGGACCAGCGTCGTGAACAGCCGAACGTCGGCCTCGGTGACCGCCTCGCCCATCAGGTAGCGCCGCTGGGTCAGCCGTTCCTCGAGCCAGTCGAGCGACTCCCACAGCCGGTCGTACGCCGCGTCGTACGCCTCCTGCGAGCTGGCGAAGCCGCAGCGGTACACACCGTTGTTGACCTCGGTGTAGACCCGCTCCATCACCTCGTCCATCTCGTCGCGCACCTCCTCGGGCCACAGGTCCGGTGCGTCCGGCCGGTGATGGTCACGCCACTCGTGGAACAGGTCGTGGGTCATCCAGGGGAAGTCGTTGGTCACGACCTGCCCCGTCGGGACGTCGACCATCGCGGGCACGGTGATGCCCTTCTCGTACGCCGGGAACCTCGCGAAGAAGGCCTGCTGGAGCCGCTCGATCCCCAGCACCGGGTCACGCCCGTCCGGGTCGAGGTCGAAGGTCCAGCTGCGCAGGTCGTGGGTCGGCCCGCAGAGTCCGAGTGAGATCACGTCCTGGAGTCCGAGCAGCTCGCGCACGATGATCGCCCGACTGGCCCACGGACAGGCCCGCGCCGCGACCAGCCGGTAGCGGCCGGGCTCGACCGGCCAGAGCGGGACGTCGGTCGGCCCGTACTTCGGCGTGCGGCCGTCGGCGGTGATCCGGTCGGGGACGTAGTCCGTGTCCCGCTGGAACTCGCCGCCGGTGTCCTGGCTGTCGTCCTCGTTCACGGACGGGAGGTACCCGAGTGGTTGAACGGTGAACAGCACGAGGGGCCCGGTGCGATGCACCGAGCCCCTCGCGTGGCTCGACCTGTCGGTGACGGGTCAGCCCTGGTTGATCAGATCAGGACGTGCACGCCTCGTAAGCGGCGCTCACCTCGTAGACCTTGCCGGGCTTGGCCTTCTTGCCCTTCTTCTTCTTCGACAGGAGCGTCACCTCGGCGGTGACCTCCGCGGCCTGGTCGTCGGCCACGGGGAGGGCCACGGCCGCACCCTTGGCGGGCTTCTTGACCGACTTGACGAGAGCGTCGTTGACGAAGAACTTGACGACCTTGATCTTCTTGGCCGCCTTCTTGGCGGAGGTGACGTTGGTGTTCACCGCGTGGGTCGCGCAGGTGCGGGCACCCAGGGTGACGTACTTGGCGGCCTTGCCGGTCGGCGCGACCGTCTGCGAGCCCGCGGCGGTGTACGTCGCGTGGATCGTGGCCGTTCCGGCCTGGACCCGCGCGCTGCTGGTGCCGGTGCCCACGCTCGCCGAGCTGTAGGTGTCGTAGACACCGGCCGGCAGGTAGATCTTCGCGTTGTGGGTGACGTTGAGGCCCTCACCGTAGGTGTCGTAGTAGGGGCTGTTCGTCGGCGACACCATCTCGAGGTAGAACTCGGCGTAGAGGCCACCCTTGCGCTTCATCGTGACGTTGAGGAAGCCGGGCTGGGTGACGGTGAACTGCGTGTTCAGGTCGACCTGCGCGCCGGTGTGGGTGGAGCAGGCCGAGACGGGCTTGGTGCTCGTGATGCTGAGCTGGCCCGAGGCGGAGAAGTCGATCGCCTTGACCGAGCCGCCGGCCGACGACGCGGAACCCGTGCCGGTCAGCGCCGCGACGGACGTCATGACGTCGGTGGGGTCTGCGGCGGTGTTGGTCACCGTCGCGGAGGTCGTGGCTGTGACGGCGGGGCCGTTCTCGACCACGGGGAGCGCGGCCGGCACCCCGATCTCCGACACACCGCTCTCGGTGCAGGCGGCGTCATCGTGGGCGAACCCGTTGCCGGTGACGTTGGTCTCCGCGTCGATGTAGACGGGTGCCGCGTGGGCAGGAGGCGCGGTGAGGGCCACGACGGACCCCACGAGCGCTGTTGCCGCCAGCTTGGCCGCAAGACGGATTGGACGTGAATGCATGAAGAAGCACCTTTTTCTGGGTGGACGAGGAATTACGAGGTGCCGCCCGAGCGGTCGCGTCAATTTACGTCAAGATCTCCTGTTCATCTGCGATACACGCCAAGCCGGGTACTGGATGGAATGACGACACCGCAGGAGCCGGACCCGAATCCCGACATCGTCCCGAGCGGGGACCCCGTCCCGATCCCGACACCCGACCCGCCTCCCGGGCCGGGCGAGGACCCGGGCGGGCCCGAGATCACGCCCCCGGAGGACCCGCGACCCTGACCCGCCGCAACGAGGGCTGGGAGCCGACCCCGCGGACATCTCGACAAGCTCGATGAGCGGTGGTCGGGTCCCAGCCCCGGGCCCACCTGGTTTCGAGACGCTCGCAGAACGAGCTCCGAACCACCGGTGGTCGAGGAAGGCACAACGCTGACCACCCTTGATTGCAAAGAAGTGTTTGCAAATAGTTCTTTGCAGTCGTAGCGTGGTCCCGTGGACAACAGCTCGATCACTCCGACGCCGCAGCAGCTGCGGGCGCTGACCCACCCGGTCCGGTTGCGGATGCTCGGCATCCTGCGCACCGAGGGGGCCACCACCGCGACCGCGCTGGCGCAGCGGCTCGGCCTCAACACCGGCGCGACGTCGTACCACCTGCGCCAGCTGGCCCAGCACGGGTTCATCGTCGACGACGAGACCCGGGGCAACGGCCGGGAGCGCTGGTGGCGGGCGGCGCACGCGTCGACCCGGACCGGCCTCGAGGAGTACCCCGATCCGGCGGACAGGGACGCGCTCGACGCCTACCTGCAGACCGTGGTCGTGCTCTACACGCAGATGCTCCAGGAGGCCGTCGAGGAGCGCACGACGATGCCGGACGAGTGGCGGAACGCCTGGACGGTCTCCGACTGGCGCTGCCGCCTCAACCCGGAGCAGGCGGAGCGCCTGATCAACGTCGTGTCGGACCTGATCGAGGAGTTCGAGAAGGCGGAGCAGCTCCCCGCCGACGACGAAGCCGGCGTGCCGTACACGATCATGTTCCAGTCGTTCCCGCGCCCGGGCGGCCAGTTCGGCGGTACGTCGTGAGGCGCGCGCTCTACGGGTGGCTCGGCGCCGAGGGCATCTCGCTGATGGGCACCCGGGTCTCCATGATCGCGCTGCCGTTCTTCGTCCTCACGACGACCGGCAGCCCGGAGAAGACCGGACTCGTCGCCGTCGCGGAGATGCTGCCGCTGGTCGTCCTCAAGGTGCTGGGCGGGCCGATCATCGACCGGGTCGGCGCCCGCCGCGTCGCGATCACCTGCGACTGGGCCTCGCTCGGCGTGGTCGGTGCGATCCCGTTGCTCCACGACGCCGGGCTGCTCTCCTTCCCCGGGTTCCTCGGGCTCGTCGCGATCGCCGGGGCGCTCCGCGGCCCGGGTGACGCCGCGAAGCACTCCATGACTCCGACCCTCGCGACCACGGCCGGCGTGCCGATGGAACGGGTCACCGGGCTCAGCTCGACGGTCGAGCGGACCGCGTCGATGCTCGGCGCCGCCGTCGCCGGCGGCCTGGTCGCGGTGATCGGGCCGGCCAACGCGCTGATCGTGGACGCCGCGTCGTTCGGCGTCTCCGCACTCCTGCTGGCCTGGGCGATCCCGGCCCGGACCAAGCCGACGCCCTCCGAGGAGGAGGCCGACCCGGCGCCGTACCTCGAGCAGCTGCGGGAGGGCTGGCGGTTCCTCCGCGGCGACCGGGTGCTGGTCGGCATCACGGTGATGGTCTCGCTGACCAACCTGATCGACATCGCGTGGTCGGCGGTGCTGGTCCCGGTGTGGGGACTGGAGCACGGCGGTGCCGCCGCGGTCGGTGCTCTCTTCGCCACGTTCGCCGGCGCCTCGGCTCTCGGCTCGCTCGTGGCCGCGGCGTACGGCGACCGGCTGCCGCGCTACGCCACCTATCTCGTCTGCTTCCTGGTCACCGGCTTCCCCCGGTTCGTGATCATGGCCGTGGACACACCGCTCTGGGGGATCCTCGCGTTCTGCGTCGGCGCCGGCTTCGCGTCGGGGTTCCTCAACCCGATCCTCGGCGCGGTGATCTACGAGCGGGTGCCCGAGCACCTGATCGGCCGGGTCAGCTCGCTGTCGACCGCGTGCTGCTTCGCGCTGATGCCGCTCGGCGGCCTGGTCGGCGGCTTCCTTGTCGGAGGGGTCGGCCTCAGCGTGGCGATGCTCGCCTGCGGGGCGGCGTACTTCGTGGTGACGATGCTGCCGGCGGTCGACCCGAGGTGGCGCGAGATCGACCGGAGGCCGCACCCAACCGATCCCTCGGAGGCGCCGTCTTACGCTTGACTAGGTCAACGTTGACAACCGGAGGACACCGATGCAGCTCCGCTCCCTCCTTGCCGTTCTGACCGCCGTCGCCGCTGCGGCCGCCGGCCTGGTCACCGCCTCGCCCGCCGAGGCCGCCGGTCCGACCCGCGTGCACACGACGATCGCGCTGCTCGGTAGCGGCGACTACCGGGTCACCGCCACCGGGCACGCGCCTCGCGGCGCGCGGGTCTACCTGCAGGACCGGTTCAACGAGCACCAGCTCTGGGCCACCCAGAAGTCTGCTCGCGCCTCTGGCAGCGGGACGTTCCGCCTGGCGACGATGACGGACCGTGCCGGCGGTCACTACCGCGTCTGCGTGTCGCGTCCCGGCAAGGACGCGTGCGTTGCCGGCCGGACGGCGCGGATCGTCAAGCGCGACGGCACGATCGCGCTGTTCGACACCGCGTCCCAGATCGTCGCCTACGAGACCACCGACGTCACGGCGGGCCGGCTGAGCCGCTTCCTCCGCGATCTGCCCCTCGAGCTGCAGTACCGGGACCCGACGTCCGGGAAGTGGCAGGGAACGGGCGACCTCGCGTCCGTGATCGTCGACGGGAAGTCGTTAGACATCAACCTGGACAGCCGCTTCCCGGGCCTGGTCAGCAAGCAGGGGCTCCGGCTTCGAGTGGTCGCGCAAGGGAACGCCTGGGTTCGGAGCGCCACCAAGGGCTGGACCGTCGACTCCTACACCCAGCGCCCCGTCGCCGCCTTCCCGGTCAAGACCGGCTCCGAGACGCAAGGCAACGTCGTCTACGGCTTCCTCCTGAACGCGCCCGCGACCTCGGCGGCGATGAGCCCCACCAACACCATCGCGCTCACGGTGCCGGAGGGGTGCGGACGGATCCAGGCCGGGATCTCGCAGGACCTGAGCCACTCCGACCGGGGTCCCTACTCCGCGCTGGTCGCGCGCAACGGCGTGACCGCGTGGTCCTACGACAGCACGGCGCCCGGGCCGCACACGTTCTCGCTCGACGTTGCGGGCGGGGACACGGTCAGCCTGACCGTGTCCTTCGATCCGACGCACCCTGAATGGCGGCCGTGGTTCGTCACCCCGTTCGCGCCCGTGCTCCCTGTGCCGAAGCTGCCGTTCGCGCTGTGCGCGGCGCCCTGATCCCCACCTTCTCTACGCGCCGTGGCGGAGGCCGCTCAGCGCGGTCCGGCCACCATGTCCGCCAGCTCGTCCAGCCGGGCCAGCTCGTCCTCGGTGAGCGCGACGTCGAGGGCGCCGACGTTCTGCTCGAGGTACTCGACCCGCTTGGTGCCGGGGATCGGCACGACGTCGGAGCCCTGCGCGAGCACCCACGCCAGCGCGACCTGCGCCGGCAGCGCGTCGTGCGCCGCGGCCACGGCGGCCACCTCGTCGACGACGGTCTCGTTGGTGGTGCGGTTGTCGCCGGTGAACCGCGCCAGCGTCCCGCGGACGTCGCCCGTCCCATACGTGTGCCCGGCCAGCGCCCCGGTGAGGAACCCGCGACCGAGAGGTGAGAACGCCACCAGCCCGATGCCGAGCCGACGGGCGGTCGGCACCACGTCGGCCTCGAGGCCGCGCGTCCACAGCGACCACTCGCTCTGCAGCGCCGTGATCGGGTACGTCGCGTGCGCGCGCTCGAGCTCCGCGGCGGTCACCTCCGAGACGCCGACATGGCGGACCTTGCCGGCCTCCACGAGCTCGGCCATCGCACCGATCGACTCCTCGACCGGCGTGTCCGGGTCGACGCGGTGCAGGTAGTAGAGGTCGATGTGGTCGGTGCCGAGCCTGGCCAGCGACTCGTCGCAGCGGCGCCGCACCTCGTCCGGCGTGGCGCTCAGCGTGAACCGCCGTCCGCTGGTCGCGGGCTCGGAGGTGTTGATGTCTCCGATGCCCATCTTGGTGGCGAGGGTGACCTCGTCGCGGTGCTCGGCCAGCACCTGCGCGAGCAGCGTCTCGTTGGCGCCGAAGCCGTCGCGCCCGGCCGCGCCGTACACGTTCGCGGTGTCCCAGAACGTCACGCCGAGCTCGAGCGCGCGGTGCAGCGTCGCGATCGAGGTGGCGTCGTCCGCCTCGCCGTACGACTGGCTCATCCCCATGCAGCCGAGGCCCTGGGCCGACACCGTGAGTCCTTGCGATCCGAGTGCTCGTGTCTCCATGTCAGTCAACGTAGGTAATGGAGTGCGCTCCAGATCAAGGGCGATCAGGATGACGCCATGCCCGACGCCTCGACGCTCCTGCTGTTCGTCGGCGCCAGCCTGGCCCTGCTCTTGATCCCCGGCCCGGCGGTGCTGTTCCTCGTCACGCGCAGCATCGACCAGGGCCGCCGCGCGGGTGTCGTCTGCATGCTCGGCGTCGAGACCGGGACGTTCGCGTACGCCGTCGCCGCTGCGGCCGGGCTGACCGGGCTGGTCGCGGCGTCCGAGCTCGGCTTCACGGTCGTGAAGTACGCCGGTGCGGCCTACCTCGTCCACCTCGGCGTCCGGAAGCTGCTCGAGCCCGTGGGCGACACGGCGACCGCGGCGCCGGCCCGCCGGTCCCGGCTGTTCCTCGACGGGCTGCTCGTGCAGCTGCTGAACCCGAAGATCGCGGTCTTCTTCCTGGCGTTCCTGCCGCAGTTCGTCGACCCGGGCCGGGGCCACGTCGTCGTGCAGACGCTGCTGCTCGGCACGGTCTTCACGCTGCTCGCGGTGCTGAGCGACGGCGCCTGCGCGCTGCTCGCCGGCACCCTCGGGGGCTGGCTGCGCAGCCCGGTCCGGCGTCGACGGCTCAACCGGGTCAGCGGCGCCATCTACCTCGGGCTCGGGGTGACCGCCGCCCTGACGGGACGGCCGGCGGAGGCCTGACCAGCGGTCAGTGCGGGAAGGTCCGCGCCAGCTCCAGCAGCCGGTCGTTGGCCTCGTCCTCGCCGATCGACACCCGCGCGCCCTCGCCGGCGAACGGGCGGACGACGATGCCCAGGTCGTCGGCCGCGGCCGCGAACTCGGTGGTCCGCTCACCCAGCGCGAACCAGACGAAGTTGCCCTGCGCCTCGGGGACGTCCCAGCCGGCTTCGCGCAGGCCGGCCTGCACCCGGTCGCGCTCGACGACCAGGGCGTCGACCCGCTCGAAGAGCGCCGGCTCGGCGTCGAGGGACGCGATGGCCGCGGCCTGCGCGACGCCCGAGACGCCGAACGGCAGCGACACCGCGCGCAGCGCAGCCGCGATGGGCTCCTGCGCGACGGCGTACCCGACCCGGAAGCCGGCCAGGCCGTAGGCCTTGGAGAAGGTCCGGAACAGCACGACGTTGGGATGGGCGCGATAGGTGGAGATCCCGTCGACCTTGTCGTCCATCCGGACGAACTCGACGTACGCCTCGTCGACGACGACGAGCACCTCGTCGGGCACCCGCGCGAGGAAGCCGTCGAGCTCGCTCTGGGTGACGGCGGGACCGGTCGGGTTGTTGGGGGTGCAGACCATGACGCAGCGGGTGCGCGGGCCGATCGAGGCGAGCATCGCGTCGAGGTCGTGCCGGCCGTCCTCGGTCACCGGGACGGCCACCGAGGTCGCGGCGGCCGCGGCGATCGCGATCGGGTAGGCCTCGAACGACCGCCAGGCGTGCACCACCTCGTCGGCCGGCTCGCAGAACGCGTTGAGCAGCTGGTAGATCAGCGCCACCGAGCCGGTGGCCGCAGCAAGGTCGCCGACCGGCACCCGCAGCCGGGCCGCGAGCGCGTCGTAGAGCCCCGCGCTGCCCATGTCGGGATAGCGGTTCATCACGTCGACCGCCCGGTGCGCGGCCTCGACGACGCCGGGCAGCGGCGGGTAGGGATTCTCGTTCGAGGAGAGCTTGTACGACGTCATCCCGGGGCGCACCGAGGGCGGCTTGCCGGCGACGTAGGCGGGGATCGCCGCGACGTTGGGGCGAGGCTGGGGAGCGGTCACCGAGTCAACCTATGTCCGGGCCCCGGAGCGGGCCGGATCGGAGGTGCCCAACGTCACCATCGCCTTCCCTTGGAACGATCCAATTCTTGATTCATACTTCAACCATGAGCACCACCTCCGACACCCTCACCCACCTGCACGACCACTACGTCGAGGCCATCAACCTGGCCGTCGCCGACGGCGACGACGCCCGCGTGGCCCGTCTCGCGGCAGAGTTCGACCTCGAGGCCCTCGACGTCGTACGCCGCCGGATCGCCACCGCGGCCTGACCCTCGTCAGAGCCCGCGTCACAAAGTGACGCGAGACCTCACGCCTCCCAGGTGACAGCACATTCCACCTGAGGAGGACCCATGCCCAGTGCATCCCGCTCGACCACCCCGGTCGGCATCGACCTCGACGTGGTCGAGGGCCGGTACGCCGAGCTCGACGACCACACCGTCTCGTTCGAGACGTTCAAGCAGGACCTCGACGTGGCGCCGTACTTCCGCGGACTGCCCGGCGACGCCTGCACCTGCCTGCACCTCGGCTACGTCACCGCCGGACAGATCACCTTCCGCTGGCCCGACCACGAGGAGACCTACGTCGAGGGTGACGCGTACGTCGCCCCGCCCGGGCACCAGCCACTGATCGCGGCAGGCACGTCGCTGGTCGAGTTCAGCGTGACCAAGGACCTCCAGCCGGTGATGGACACGATCGGCCGCAACATCGAGGCGATGGCGGAAGCGGGCTCGTGACCGCCGCCCACGAAGCCCACGTCCTCGAGGGCGGCATGGCCGACCTCGCCCAGCTGGTCGTCACCTGGCTCGAGACCGGCGTCCGGCCCGACGGCATGTTCGCCGAGGACGTGTTCGCCGACCTGACCCTGCCGCACTGGCGGGTGCAGTCCGAGGGACCGGACGCCACCTTCCGCCTCCGCGAGGACAACCACCCCCAGCTCGGGGAGGTCCGGGTGGAGGCGCTCGACCGCACGTCGCGCGGATTCCTGCTCCAGTTCGAGGAGCGTTGGGAGGCCGAAGGCCAGCGGTGGTACTGCCGCGAGCAGATGCACTGCATCGTCACCGACGGGTGGATCAGCGAGCTGGCGATCTACTGCACCGGCGACTGGGACGAGGCGGTCCAGCGTCAGTACGCCGAGCAGGTGCGGCTGATCCGGGCATAGCCTCGCGTCGATGGCGAGCGAACCCACCTCCGCGGCGTCGCTGCTGGTCCGGGCCGAGGAGGCCTGGACCGGTGGCGACGGCGAGGCCGCGATGGCCTTCTTCGGCCGCGCCGCCGACCTCGCCGAGGCCGAGGGCGACCTCGACGTCCGCGTTGCCGCGGTGCTGGGCCTGGCCCGTGGCCAGGTCTACAACCTGACGCCCGGGCTGCTGCCGGTGCGGTTGCACGCGGCGTACGAAGCGACGACGGAACCCGCGTCGCGCGCCCGGCTCGCGGCGGCGCTGGCGCGCTGCTGGTCGTACGCCGAGGAGCCGGTCCGGGCCCGGCCGTTCGCGCTCGAGGCGCTGGACCTCGCGGACGGCCTGGACGACCCGCTGCTCATCGCCGACGCGCTCGACGCGGCGCTGGCCTCGCACTGGGGACCGGACGAGCTGGCCCGCCGGCGGGACTGGGCGGTCCGGCTCGATGACACGGCCGCACACCTGCGCGATCCTGACGCGCGCCTCCAGGCGCAGCTCTGGGGGCTGACGGTCGCGTGGGAGGTGCTCGACCTGCACCGGATGCACCGGTGCATGCGCGCCATCGAGGTGCTCGGCGAGGAGTCCGCACGAGCCCGCTTCTTCGCTGTCTCCCGGAGGCTGCCCCTGGAGATGCTGCGCCGGAACTTCGACGTCGGCCCGGAGCTGCTCCGGCAGGCCGAGGACGCCGCCCGGGCCGCGGTCATCCCGGACGCCGAGGGGGTCCTGCACGCGATGGCCGGCTACCTGGCCTGGATGGTCGGCGACCGGGAGGCCGCGCATGTCGAGGGGGTCGGCTACGAGAGCTACGCCCTCGAGCACGGGGCCACGGTGGTGCGCGCCGAGTCCACCGTCATGTGGCTGGGCGCCGACCGCCTGGACAAGGTGCAGGAGACCGTGAGCGTCTTCCAGGGCCAGACCCTGGCGTCGCTCCCGCGGAACGCGGACTGGCTCCTGACCATGCAGTGCGTGCTCGAGGGTGCCGTGGCCGTGGGCAACCGCGAGGTCGTCGCCGAGGTGGTGGCCCTCCTCGCGCCGTACGGCGGCCGGTCGGTCGTCAACGCCGGCGCGGTGATGTGGCACGGGGTCACCGACGACACCCTGGCTCGCGGCTTCGCCCTGCTCGGCGATGAAGACGCCTCGAACCGGCACCGGGCCGCGGCCCTCGCGACGTACGACCGGATCGGCGCCGGCTGGTGGCGCGACCGTCTCGTCGCCTCGCTCGGCGCCCGGCCGCAGCCGTCGGACGGACGGGTGCTGCACCTGCACGAGCAACCCGGTGGGCTGTGGCTGGTCGGTCGCGAGGGAGCGACCTTCGTGCTGCCGCGGATGCGGGGCCTCGTGCACCTGCACCGGCTGCTCAGCGAGCCCGACCGGGACGTCCCGGCCAGCACGCTGGTGGGCGGCGAAGTGGTGGAGCAGCCCGGGTTGGAGCTCCTCGACGACGAGGCACGCCGGTCCTACCGCGCCCGGCTCGACGAGCTCGACGCCGGCGACTCAGCCGACGACGAGGAGCGGGCCTGGCTGCTCGACCAGCTCGGCGCCGCGACCGGGCTCGCCGGACGGCGCCGTACCAGCGGGTCGACCGAGGAGCGGGCGCGGGTGGCGGTCCGCAAGGCGATCGTCGCGGCCCTGGCCCGGATCGCCGAGGCCGACCCGTGGCTGGGCAGGCACCTCAACGACCGGGTGCACACTGGCCTGGAGTGCCGCTACGACTCCGATCCGGACCACCCGGTGCGGTGGCTGCTTCAGGCAGGCGCGTAGACCGTCAGCACCACGCCGTTGGAGAACGCCCGGCTGTCCCGCAGCTCGAGGCTCGTCTCGAAGCCGTCCGGGAAGAGCCGGCGCCCACGGCCCTGGACCGCGGGGAAGGTGAAGAGCCGGTACTCGTCGACCAGCCCCGCCTCGATGACCGCCGGCACCAGGGTGATGCTGCCGGTGACGACGATGTCGCCGCCGTCCTCCTCCTTGAGCTCCCGAACACGCTCCACCCAGTCGGCGCCGAGCACGGTCGAGTTCTCCCACTCGGGGTCACCGAGCGTGCTCGACACCACGACCTTGTGCACGCGGTTCAGGTGCTCGGTGATCCCCGTCTGGTCGTCGGTCTGCTTCGGCCAGAAGCTGCGGAAGTCCTCGAAGGTCTGCCGGCCGAGCAGCAGCACGTCCTCGGCCTCGCTCTGACGCATGACCTCCTCGTTGAGGTCGTGCGCGTGCGCGGTCGGGTCGAACCAGTCCCCCAGGAACTCGGGCGAGCCGTCGGCTGACATGTTCTGGGTGATCGCGAGGGTGCGCATGGTCAGTACCGACCGATCCGGCGCCACGAACTCATCGCCACCGCCACGGCCGTACGAGCGGCAGCGCGACAATGCCCACCAGCGCCCCGACCCCGGCGCCGATGACATTGTCGATGATGTCGGTGACGTCGCAGGCCCGGTCGATCCGGGCCGCCGCCAGCTGGGTGAGCTCGATCAGGGTGGAGTAGCCCGCTAGCGCGGCCAGCCCCACGGGCACCGTGAGCCAGGCCGACTTCCACCGCGCCGCGACCAGCACCAGAAGGGCGCCCGAGGGGACGAACACCACGGCGTTGAGCAGGCGCTGGCCGCCGGGGAAGATCCAGAACCCGTCGGGCGCGGGGCCTCCGATGTCCCACGAGCACGTGGTCAGCCGGCCCTCGGCGGAGACGACCCCCGGGGCGCCGTTGGCCGGGATCAGGGTGAGCACGGCGATCACCGCGACCGACCAGAGCAGCAGCCCGGCCAGCAGCGACCACGGCCAGCCGAACCGCCGGGCCAGCGCCGCTGCGACTCCCGCGACGACCACCCCGGCGGCCACGATGAGCACGAGCATGAAGCCCACGCCGCCGTACGGGAACATGCCCCGGACGGTACGGGGTGGTTGATGCCGGCATTGTGGGCACTGCTCTGGGATGAGCACCACCGAGGAACCCCAGCAGGACGAGCAGTCCGGTCAGACGCTCCAGCGCGGCCTCAAGCAGCGCCACCTGACCATGATCGCGATCGGCGGGGTCATCGGCGCCGGGCTGTTCGTCGGCTCGGGCGCGGTCATCGGCGAGACCGGACCGTCGGCCTTCCTCTCCTACGCGATCACCGGGCTGCTGATCATCCTGGTGATGCGGATGCTCGGCGAGATGGCCACTGCCCACCCCTCCACCGGATCCTTCTCCGACTACGCGCGCAGCGCCCTCGGCGACTGGGCGGGCTTCTCGGTCGCGTGGCTGTACTGGTACTTCTGGGTGATAGTCGTCGGCTTCGAGGCCGTGGCCGGCGCCGAGATCATCCGGTTCTGGGTCGACCTGCCGCTGTGGCTGGTCTCCCTCGTCCTGATGCTGCTGATGACGGGGACCAACCTGATCTCGGTGCGCTCGTACGGCGAGTTCGAGTACTGGTTCGCCGGCATCAAGGTCGTGGCCATCGTCGCCTTCCTGGTGCTCGGCTCCCTCTTCGTGATCGGCCTGTGGCCCGACAAGAGCTTCGACGTCAGCCTGATGACCAGCCAGGGCGGCTTCTTCCCGAACGGCGTGAGCGCGGTGTTCTCGAGCATCGTCGTGGTCGTCTTCTCGATGGTCGGCGCCGAGATCGCCACCGTCGCCGCAGCCGAGTCGAGCGACCCCGAGCGGGCCATCGCGAAGGCCACCCAGTCGGTCATCCTGCGGGTGGCGACGTTCTTCGTCGGGTCGATGGTGCTGATCGTGCTCATCGTCCCGTGGGACGACAACGACATCGGTGACTCGCCGTACGTCGCGGCATTCAGCGAGATGGGCATCCCGTACGCCGACCACATCATGAACGCCGTCGTCCTCACCGCGGTGCTGTCCTGCCTCAACTCGGGGCTCTACACCGCCTCGCGGATGGTGTTCGTGCTCGCCGACCGCAAGGAGGCCCCGCGCGCGCTCACCCACCTCAGCAGCCGCGGGGTGCCGGTCTGGGCGATCCTGGCCTCGACCGTCGTCGGCTTCCTCTGCGTGATCGCCGCCTACGTCTCACCGGACACCGTGTTCCTGTTCCTGCTGAACTCCTCGGGCGCCGTGATCCTCTTCGTCTACCTGCTCATCGCGCTCAGTCAGCTGGTGCTGCGCAGGCGTACGCCGGACGACGAGCTGGTCGTGAAGATGTGGGCCTACCCGGTGCTCACCGTCGTGGCGATCCTCGGCATCCTCGGGATCCTGCTGCAGATGCTCCTCACCGACGACACCCGGTCACAGCTGCTGCTCAGCCTGATGTCGTGGGCCGTCGCGCTGGTCTGCTTCCTGCTGATCCGGCGCTTCGGTCGCTCGACCGCGAAGGATCATGAGTCGGCGGTGTCCGCACCGAAGTAGCTCAGACGTGCGGCAGTACGACGGCGCCGCCGGGGACCTCGGGCAGGTCGCGGCCGACCTGGATGTCCACGGGGTTGGTCAGGCAGCGGATCGAGCCACCGGCCTTGTGGAACTCCGACACGTCGACGAGCTCGACGTCGAAGCCCCAGTGCTCCAGCTGGTCGCGGACGTGGTCGGGAGCGGCGGGCATCACGACTGTGGCCGGGCCGCCGGTGTCGGACGGGACCACGATCGAGTTCGCGGCGAAGGTGGTCAGCGCCTCCTCCTCGCTCAGCACCAGCGGTTCCGGGACCAGGCTCATCAGCGCCTCCGCCGACGACTCGTCGAAGGCCTCCGGGCACACGATCGCGCGCCGGTCGTCGAGCGGGCAGAAGGCCAGGTCGAGGTGGTACATGCCCGGGTGGGTGATCCGCAGCCCGCGGACGCGGACACCCAGGTCGGGAGCCAGGTGCTTGAGCGCGAGCTCCTCGGTGCGCGGGCCGAAGCCGGCGATCAGCGCATCGCCGAACGGGAAGACGTCACCCGCCTCGAGGTGCGCGCCGACGCCGTGCCGGCCGACGTAGGACGTGGTGTAGCCGTGGTCGGAGAACCACGGCTGCGCGGACGCGCTCTCCATGCGCCGCTGCGGGTAGCGCATGTGGGACATCACGACGTGGCGCTCGAGGCCGCCGTCACCGCGGCGCCGCGCCACGGCGAGGCCGAGGTTCATCGCGTAGACCATGTCGGGCGCCTCCGGCCGCTGCGGGATCACGTCGACGGTGCCGCCGAGCCGCTCGATGGTCGCGACGAGGGTGCGCCACTGGGCCATCGCCAGGTCGCGGTCGGGCTGCGCGTTCGGATCCATGAAGGGGTTGATGACGTACTCGATCCGGAAGTGGCTCGGCTCGACCATGACGTAGTGACGGCCCCAGGCCAGCGACATGTCCCCTCCTCAGACGACAGCAAGATTGTCAGACAATCTGACATTCACTAGTGTGACGTACGGGGCCAACCCCGGCAAGCCGAGAAACAGGAGCGACCCATGACCGACGTCCGGCACGAGGCTCGGCAGGACGAGGGGCCGTTCGGCACCCTCCGCCTGGAGCACGCCTCGACCGTCGACCGCGTCGCCGACGAGCTGCGCCGGGCCGTCTTCGACGGCGAGCTGGAGTCGGGTACGCCGCTGCGCGAGGTGGCGCTCGCCGCCTCGCTGGGCGTCTCGAGGCCGACCGTGCGCGAGGCCCTCACCGTCCTGGTCGCCGAGGGGCTGGCCACCCGCGAGCCCAACCGCGGGGTCTCGGTGGCGAGCCCGCAGGCCGACTCCGTGCGCGACGTGTGCGCGGCCCGGCTGGTGCTCGAGGGCGCCGGCATCCGCAGCTGGGGCCGGGCGACCGACGAGCAGCGGGCGCTGGTGCGCGCCACGCTCGACGCCTACATCAAGGCCATCGAGGCGGGCGGCTCCTACCAGGAGCTCAACGAGCGACACCTCGCCTTCCATGTCTCCCTGGTCGGCCTCACCGGCTCACCGCGGCTGGTCGCCATGCAGGAGAACCTCGTCGTCGAGCTCAAGCTCGCGCTCGCCCAGGTCGACCGGATCCGGCGCAACGCCCACGACCAGGCGGACTCCCACGCCGCGCTGGTGCGGCTCCTCGAGGGCGACGACCTCGACGCGGCGTACGACTTCCTCGTGCAGCACCTCGCCGATGCCCAGGAGGACATCAGCGAGGCTCTCGAGTTGACCTGACAGACTCAGCCGCGTGATGCGGTTCCTGACCTGGCTCGTGACCACTGCCCTGGCGGTGGCGGCAGCGACGCTCCTCATCGACGGCATCTACTTCGACGGGCCGATCCACGGCCAGAAGGAGATCGAGGACAAGCTGGTGCCGCTGCTGCTGGTGGCCCTGCTGCTCGGCGTCGTCACGTCGTTCGTGAAGCCGATCCTCACGATCCTGTCGATCCCGTTCATCGTGATCACGCTCGGGCTGTTCCTGCTGGTCATCAACGCCGCGATGCTCAAGCTCACGAGCTGGTTGGCCGACAAGGTGGGCATCGACTTCCACGTCACCGGCTTCTGGCCGGCGGTCGGCGGCGCCATCGTGATCACGGTGGTCACGTGGATCGTCGACGGCGTGATCGGGGAGTCCAAATAACCCCCGACCTGCCTGCACCACGCACGCCCGGTCGCTACGCGATCGCGTTCGTCTGCCTGGGCAACATCTGCCGCTCTCCCATCGCCGACGTGGTGCTCGCGCAGCGGGTCGACGACGCCGGGCTGGCCGGCCGGGTCACGGTGACGAGCTGCGGCACCGGCGACTGGCACCTCGGCCAGCCGATGGACGAGCGCGCGGCCGCGATCCTGCGCGCCAACGACTACGACCCGAGCGGACACCGGGCGCAACAGTTCGCGCCGCCGTGGTTGGAGCGCAACGACCTGGTCCTGGCGATGGACTCCGCCAACCTCGCGGAGGTACGCCGCGTCGCGGGCGTGGCCGACGCAGAGACCGAGGAGGGTCGGGTCCGGCTCTTCCGTGACTTCGACCCCGTCGATCCGGGCGGCGAGGTGCCGGACCCGTACTACGGTGGGGCGCAAGGATTCGAGGAGGTGCTGGCGATGGTCGAACGCACGTGCGCCAGCCTGGTGTCCGCCCTCCAGCAGCAGGCAGAGCTCACCGACGTGACCCGCCAGCCCGTCATCGCCAAGCACGCCGAGGAGCTCCTCGGCTCAGCCGTCGTGGCCACGGCACCGCTGGCCGGCGGCGACACGTCGGCGGCGACCAAGCTGCGCCTGTCCGACGGCACCACCGCGATCATGAAGACCCACGCTCACCCGCCGCCCGGCTTCTTCGCGGCCGAGGCCCACGGCCTGCGCTGGCTCGGCGAGGCCGGCGCCGACGGCGGGGTGCACGTGCCTGAGGTGCTCGGGGTGGACGACGAGTGCCTGATCCTGCGCTGGATCGAGCCGGGCAAGGCCTCCCCCGACGCCGCCAACGGCTTCGGCCTCGCGCTGGCCACCACCCATGCGGCCGGCGCGGCGTCGTTCGGCGGCGAGGCCGACGGCTTCATCAGCAAGCTGCCCCTGCCCAACACCCCGTGCGCCACTTGGGCGGAGTTCTACGCGGTGCGCCGGGTGCTGCCCTACCTCAAGCTGGCCCGCGACCGCGGGGCGGTGGGCGAGGCCGAGGCCACCCTGGTGGAGCGGGTGATCGGCAAGCTCACCGCGCTGCTGCCCGACGAGCCGCCGGCCCGCCTCCACGGCGACCTGTGGAACGGCAACGTGCTGTGGGGCCAGGAGAGCAAGGTCTGGCTGATCGACCCCGCGGCGTACGGCGGGCACCGCGAGCTCGACCTGGCCATGCTGGCGCTGTTCGGGATGCCGCACCTGCCGCGGGTGCTCGAGGCCTACCAGGAGCACACCCCGCTCGCCGAGGGCTGGGAGGACCGGGTCGCGCTGCACCAGCTCTTCCCGCTGCTGGTGCACGCCGCCCTCTTCGGCGGCGGCTACGGCACCCGAGCCTCCGAGGCGGCCGCGCGCTACTCCTGACGAGTCAGCGACCGAGCCGCTCGTAGACGGCCTTCACGCGGATCGGCTTGGTGCGCACCCTGAGCTTCTGCTTGAGCTTGCCCTCGTCGCGGCCGATCCCCCGGCCGACCCACTTCACGAAGACGTAGCGGACGCCCTTGGACTTGAAGAACCTCGGCGCCTTCAGCTTCAGCTTGGTGCCCTTCGGCGAGGTCGGTGCGGAACGGCGCGCGGTGCTTGTGGCCGTTGACCTTGATCTTCACCTTCTTGGGCGACGACTTGAGGGTGAGGTGGGCGGCGCCGGTGTACTCGATGCGGTGCACACCGCCCGCGCCCGGGACCACGTCGCCGTTCACGATCCCGTAGTCGACGTAGTAGAGGTCGCCGCCCGGGCCGGTGGTCAGGTCGACCGGTGACCCCGCGCCCTGGGCGAAGACCCGGACCGACGCCGGGTCGGGCTGGCCGTCGGCGCCCTTCTCGAGCCGCCAGATGCAGCCGCGCAGGAAGTCGGAGAAGAACAGCACGTCCTGGTAGGCCTTCGGCCACCTGGTCCCGAGCTGGCTGAAGGCGAGGCCCGACATCGACGAGGAGACGACCGGGCAGCTCTCACCCGGTGTGAGCGGGGTGGCGCCCGTGCGGGTGCGGTAGCTGAAGAACGGCGCGGCGACCGCGCCGGTCCCCTCGGCGTAGAGCTCCTCGCAGATCGGCTTGTCGAGCGCGTCCCATGCCGCGTTGCGCAGGGAGGTCCCGGTGGTGCCCTCGTAGCAGGGCCAGCCGCGGTTGGTCAGTGCGGTCTTGGGAGCGTCGACGAGGTAGTTGATCTCCTCCCAGTTGCTGGAGCCGACGTCCACGCTCCAGAGCTGCTCCCTGCCCTGGCGGAAGGTGAGCCGCCACGGGTTGCGCTGGCCCATCGCCACCAGCCAGCTGCCGGCCGTCGCCTGGGTCGGGGTGAGCGGGACGTCGGGATGCAGCCGGAAGATCGTGCCGTCGATGCCCAGCGGGTCGGCGCCGTGACGCTGGTCCTGGGCGCGCAGCGAGCCGCCCTCGTCGGCCGGGTCGCCGCACGGGTTGTTGGCCTGGCCGAAGTCCTGGCCCCGGAAGCTGGCGCCGTCGCCGGCGGACGCGTAGAGCAGACCGTCGGGCCCGAACACCACGTCGCCGGAGGAGTGGCTGGAGAACTGCGCGCAGCCGTCGGTGACCAGCGGGAGCTCGCTGTTGGGCACCATCTGCCAGCCGAGCGCGGTCTTCTGGGCGGTGAGCCGGGACACCCTGTCCATCACCGTGCAGCCGGTGACCACCGGCGGGGTGATGCTGGCCTCGGCCGGGCAGTCGTCGTACTGCTGGCCGGGCACACCCCACTTGGGCACGATCGGCGGGTTGTCGTTGGGGTCGCGGTTGTAGGTGTAGTTGACGTAGACGAACGGCCGCGTGGGGAACTGCGGGTCGACCGCGATGCCGGTCATCCCGCGGTCGCCGTAGTTGTTGACCGCGACGGACAGGTCGGCGAAGTCGGTCGACGACGCGGCCGGCTCGAACACGTCCTTCTTGGCGTCGTAGTCGAACGACTTGATGACGCCGGTCTTGAGGGCGATGAACGCCGTGCCGTCGCCGGCGAACGCGACGGACACCGGCTCGGAGAGGCCGCCGATCGCGGTGACGTCGGTGAACCCGGTCTGCATGGTCGCCCTGGACGCGGTGGTGGCCTGCGCGGCCGGCCGCTCGCCGGTGGACGCGGACGCAGACGGAGATGCGGCGCTGTCGTGCTGGCTCAGCCCGAGCGACGAGGCGACCAGCGCCACGGTCCCGAGCGCGACCCCCAAGGTGCGGCGTTCCATGTCAGAGCTCCCCATGTCTCGACCGACGAGGCAATGACTCTAACCGTGTCAATGCTCCGTGCAGGCGGGAAAGCAGGAGGCCGCCGACAGTAAAGTTCGGGAATGCAGGTCCGGCTGCTCGGTGAGGTCGCGATCGGTACCGATTCGGGGTGGGTCACCGTTGGCGCGCCGCGCTCCCGGCGCGCCCTCGCGACCCTGGGCCTGGCCGGCGGCCCGGTGCCGGCCGAGCGGCTCGCGGAGCAGGTCTGGGAGTCGGAGCTGCCGCCCACGTGGCGGGTGGCGCTGCGCGGCATCGTGGCCCAGCTGCGCGAGGCCGCCGGCGACCCGGCGTTCGTCGAGACGGGGGCCGCCGGCTACAGGCTCGGACCCGCAGTCGAGCTCGACCTCGAGGTGCTGCGACGCGACGTCGCGACCGCGACCGAGCTCCTCGAGCAGGGGCGCGACCGCTCGCTCCTCGACCTGCTGCGCCCGTACACCGGCCTCACCGGCGAGCAGCTCGCGCCGGGCATCGAGGCCGCCTGGCTGACGACCGGACGCGCGGACGTCGACGAGCTGGGACTGCGGGTGGCCGAGCTGGTGTCCTCGGCCTCCAGCCGCCAGGGCCGGCACGCCGAGGCGGTCTCCGTCGCGCGGCAGGCGGTCGCAGCGCACGAGCTCGTCGAGCGGTCGCACCGGGCCCTGCTGCGGGCCCTCGGGGCGGCCGCGGATCGCAGCGCCGCCGTCGTCGCGTTCGACCACTGCCGCACGGTGCTGGCCCACGAGCTCGGCGTCGACCCGAGCGACGAGACCGTCGCGGTCTATCTCGACACGCTCGGCGTCGCCGACGCCACCGCCCGGGCTCGGGTGCCGGTGGCGGACACGTCGTTCGTCGGCCGCGAGTCCGACCTGGGCGAGGCCACGCGCTTGCTGAACGAACCCGGACTGGCCACGCTCGTCGGCCGCAGCGGCGTGGGCAAGTCCCGGCTGGCCGCGGAGGTGGCGACGCGCACCGACGGCTTCCCCGGTGGAGTGTGGTGGGTGCCGCTCGGCACCGTCACCGACGACCCCCTCGTGGCGCCGACGGTGGCACTTCAGCTGGGGCTGGCGGGTCCCGGTGACGACCACGCCGGCGCCATCACGGCGTTCGTGGCACCGCGCGGGCGCGCGCTCCTGGTCCTCGACGGCTTCGACGCGGCCAACGACGGTGTGGCCTCGCTCGTCGCTGCCCTGCGCGACGGGGCGCCCGAGCTGTCGGTGCTGGCCACGGGCTGGCGACGGCTCGGACTGGAGGGCGAGCGCGTGCATCGGGTGGCGGCGTTCGCGGCGCCTGTCGACGGTCGTCCGGAGACGCTCACCCACAGCCTGGCGGTGCGCCTGGTCATGGACCGGGTGCGCGAGCGCGGCGGTCAGCTCGTGGTGGACGAGGACCACGCGACCGCGCTGGCCGCTCTGTGCCGGCGCTGCGCCGGGCTGCCGCTCGCGCTCGAGCTGGTGGCGGCCCAGCTGGCCAGCCTGCCGCCGGGCGATGTGCTCGACCAGCTCGACGACGTGGCGCTCGCCGGTGACGACGAGCTGCGCCAGGTGGCCGAGGCCGGCTGTGCCCTGCTGGACGACGACGAAGCCGCCGTCTTCCGGCGTCTCGCGGTGCTCGACGGACCGGCCAGCCTCACGACCATCCGGGGCGTCGTGGTGGACGACCTGGTCCCCCCGCTGCGAGTCGTCCGCATCCTCGCGGAGCTGGCGGACCGTGGACTGGTCACCGTCCAACGGGGTGGCCCTCGACTCCTCTACGCCCAGGACGACGACCTGCGCCGGGTGGCCGCCGACGCGGCTCGAAGCGTCGGGCGAAGCCGAGGTGACCTACCGCCGCCTGGCCGCGACGGTGCGCGGCCTCCTGCCGGACGACCCCGGCGCACCGCCGGGCCCCTTCGCCGAGCAGGTCACGGCCGTGCTGGACAGCGTGCGCTCATTGCTGGCCGCCGGCGTCGACGGCGACCTCGACCTCGGCACGGCGCTCGAGGTCGCCTTCCGGCTGCACCGCTACTGGGCGATGACCAGCATCAGCGAGGGGCGCTTCTGGTTGGGGCGGCTGCTCGCGGCCGAGGGCGAGACGTTGGGTGAGTGGTCGTCGTACGCGCGGTTCGCCCTCGGCTACCTCAGCTACTGGGCCGGCGACAGCGCCAGCGCCGTGGTGGAGCTGGAGTCCTCCCTGACCGGGCTCACCGAGCGCGACGAGCCCTTCGCCATGCGCGCGATGATCTTCCTCGCCGGCACCCTCGACGACCTCGACCGGACGCGCGAGGCCGAGACGACTGGCCCGGCGGGCGCTCGAGCTGGCCGAGACCGCTCCGGACGCCGCGACGACCGCGGGCGTGGTGGCGCGAGTCCGGATGGCCCTCAACCTCGGCGCGATCCTGGCCCAGCGGGGCGACCCTGCCGACCGCCGACCTGGTGACGAAGGCGATCGCACTGTGCGAGTCCTCGGCACCTCCCGAACAGCTGGCCGTGTACCTGCCGGTGGCGGCGCGGCACTGCTGGGACGTCGGCGCGGTCGACACGGCCCGCGACTTCCTCGACCGGAGCTGGGCGCTCCTGGGAGAGGACCGCCGCATCGCCCACGCCGACCTGCTCGCCGCGGCCGCCGCCATCGCCCTGAGCGACGGCGACCTGGACGCGGCGGTCGAGCACGGCAGGGCGGCTGAGGCCGAGGCTGCCGAGCTGGGCATCGGCCGCAACCTCCCGTTCGTGCGCGCCCTGCTGGCGTCGGCTCTGCTCGCCCGTGGGGACGTGGACGAGGCGGCCCGGATGGCCGGCGCCGCCGTGCGGTCCGGCCGGGAGCTGAGCGTGCACTACCCGCTGGCCGACGCGTTGGAGGCGGCAGCCGCCGTCGTGGATCGGGCCGGCGCTCCGCCCGGCGACGTCGCGACGATCCTCGGGGCCGCCGCCGCCGTCCGGGCCCTCGGCGAGCGGCCCCCACCCGTACCGCTCCGGAGCGGCATCGAGGCCCTGCGGGCACGGGTGGGTGCGACGCCGGACCCGGAGCCCGACCTGGCAGCAGCCTGCGACCTCGCGGAGCGGCTCCTGCTCGGCGACCGGGTCAGCTGACCGGCGTACCCGTCAGCGCGCCTTGCGGTAGACGGCCTTCACCGTCAGCGACGGTCCCCACACGGTCACGTCGTGCTTGCGCGCGCCGCCGTCGGACCAGCGCACGAACACCCACCGCACGCCCTTCCTCTTCTGCGATCTCGGCGCGACCAGCCGGACGGTCGACCCCATCACCAGCGTGGCGGACCCGTCGACGCGCAGCTTGTGGTTCGCCTTGACCGTCAGCGTCACCGGCCGCGGCTCGATCCGGAGCTCGCTGCGGCCGGTCGCGCCGTGGGCGTCGGTCGCCGTCGCGACCAGGTAGAGGTGTGACGGGTAGGGCAGGGCGGGCACCAGGAACTGGCCGGACCTGACGCCCGCCCACGTCCGCAGCACGACCCGCGGGCAGCCGCTGTCGCAGGCCTGCCCCTCCATCGTGAAGGAGTAGGCCGAGTCGGGCAGCGCCTGCTGCGGATCGGTGGCCGCCGCGTCGAAGCCGATCGTCTGCCCGACGTGGTAGCCGCCGGACGGGTAGGCCGTCACCCGGGTGACCGTCGGCGGGGTGTTCTGGCCGGGGAGCGTGTACGTCGCGGTGTAGGTGGTCGGCGTCGTCGGCGCCGTGATGACGTGGGTCCGGGCCCCGCCGTCGGACCAGCTGGTGAAGGCGGCGACGTTCGCGCCCGAGCCCGTGGTGGGCGCGGCGGTGACCGTGAACGGCGCGCCCTGGATGAAGGTCTCGGTGTACGGCGTCAGGTGGGCGGTCTCGCCCACGGTCACCTGGGCTCCGGCCGGCGAGCTCGCGAAGGTGACGTTGACCGTCTTCGGCTGCAGCACCACCGTCCGGGAGTCGGTGAGGCCTCCGCTGTCGGTCACGGTGACGGTCACCAGCAAGTGCGAGGGGTACTCGTGCGGCGGCGCGGTGAACGTGCCGGACGCCACGCCGGACCGCTGGTCGAACGGGTGGGTGTGGCAGACCCCGCTCGGGCAGTGCTCGATCGCGACCGACCAGCTGAACGCCGACGCCGGCATCGTCCCCTGCTGCGCGTCGGTGGCACTCGCGCTGAACGCGATCTGGTCGCCCACCGCCCAGGTCAGCGCCGCCGTCGGCGTGACGGCACCGAGGACGGGCGCGTTGTTGCCGGCCTGGATCTGCTGGGTGGCGGTCGCGGTGTGGCCGTGGCCGTCGTTCACCTCGAGCTTCGCGGTGTGGGTCCCGGTCGGGTAGCTGTGGTTCGCAGTGACCCCGGTCGCGTCCCACGTGCCGTTGTTGTCGAGGTCCCAGCGGTAGGTGAGGGCGTCCCCGTCGGGGTCGGTCGAGGTGGCGCCGCTGAAGCTGACGTTGAGGGGTGCGGGGCCGGACGCCGGATTGGCGGTGATCCGCGCGGTCGGGGTCCCGTTGCTGCCGGTGTAGACGATGCGGTGGATGCCGGCCTCGCCCTCACCGACGCTGTAGTCCTCGTTGAGGCCGTAGTCGACGTAGTAGAGGTCGCCGCCGGGACCGGTGAGCAGGTCGACCGGTGTCTCGGCGGTCTCCACGAAGTTCTTGATGTCGGCCGGGTTGGGCTCGCCGTCCGCCTTCTTGCCCAGGGACCACACGCACGACCGGGCGTAGTCGGCGAAGAACATCGCCCCCTTGTACGCCGCCGGGTAGTTGCTCTGCGCGGTGCCGAAGGCCACCCCGGAGACCGACGAGGTCTCGTGGGCGCAGTCCTCGCCCGCGACGAGCGGGCCACCGTCGCGGGTCTGGTAGCTGAACACCGGCTTCTGGACGGCGCCCAGCCCCTCGTCGTACAGGTTCTCGCAGAGCGGCAGGTTGAGGTCGTCCCAGCCGGGCTGCTTGGCCGACTCGACGTAGTTGCCCTCGTAGCAGGGCCAGCCGCGGTTGATCGGGCTCGTCACCGTGGTGACGTCGGCGATCCGGTTGACCTCCTCGGCCTTGCTGGCGCCGACGTCGCCCGACCACAGCTCCTTGCTCAGGCCGGTCCCGTCGGCCTTGGGCCGGAAGGTGAGCCGCCACGGGTTGCGCTGCCCGTAGGCGACCAGCCAGCTGTTGGCGGTGGCCTGGCTCGGGACGAAGCCGGTGTCCGGGTCCATCCGGAACACGCTGCCGTCGACGCCGAGCGGGTCGGTCGCCGAGCGGAAGTCCTGCGACCGGAGCGAGCCACCCTCGTCGGCCGGGTCGGCGCACGGGTTGCTGTACTGGCCGAAGTCGAGGGTGTTGAAGCTCGCGCCCTCGCCGGACGACGCGTAGAGCTTGCCGTCCGGGCCGACGGCCACGTCGCCCGAGGCGTGGCTGCCGAACTGGTAGCAGCCGCCGACCATCAGCTCCTTCTCGGTCTGCATCACCCAGTTGCTGCCGGACTTCACCGCGGTGAGCCGGGTGACCCGGTCCTGGACCACGCAGCCGGGGATGGCCGGGTCGGTCTCGTCGGCGGGGGCCGGGCAGACGTCGTACGCCTGTCCGGGCACGCCCCACCTGGGCACCACACCGCCGGGCCCGTCGCGCGGGTCCTTGTTGTAGGTGTAGTTGACGTAGACGTAGGGCCGCGTGGGGAACTGCGGGTCCACGGCGATCCCGGTCAGCCCGCGGTCGTGGTAGTTGTTCACCTGCGTGCTGAGGTCGGCGAAGTTGACGCTGGCCTGCGTCCACGTGCTGCCGTTGTAGTTGAAGCTCTTGATCACGCCGGTCTTGAGGGCGATGAAGGCGGTGCCGTCCGGCGCGAAGTCGGCCGAGGTCGCCTCGGTGACTCCGCTGATGACCTTCACGTCGGCGAAGCCGGTGGGCAGGGCCGGGTTCCTCGGCAGCACTGCCCCCGCCCTCCGCGGAGACGTGGGCCGCCTCCAGGATGGAGTTCTGGAACGTGCCCGGCGGGTGCTCGTGGTCCTTCGAGCTCCGCGAGAGCTGGTCGCCGACGTCGGTCCCGGCCGCTGCGGGCGCGCGGTGCTCACCGGACGCGGTGGCCGCCGGTACGACGACGGCGAGACCGCACATCAGTGCGAGGGCTGCGGTGATCGCAGCACGACGGCGCCCCATGTTTCTCCCCCCAGAGACCGGCCGACCACGACCGGGACGCCTTGCAGGATAGGCGGGAATCTGCCAGACCCCTCGTCCGCGGCCGCACTGGTCCAGAGCGCTCGGCGTACCGGCACCGCCCTGACCCGCGCGCTCTCAGCACCGACTCAGGCGCGGCTGGCAAAGTAAGAGCGTGAGCAGCCCCGTTGCAGGCAACGCTTCCGGCGGTGTCGTCGGCAGGCAGCGCGTCCTGGTCGTCGACGACGACAAGGCCGTGCGCGAGTCGCTGCGCCGGTCGCTCGAGTTCAACGGCTACGACGTGGCGGTCGCCGCCGACGGCGCCGAGGCGCTGGCCGGGCTGAGTGCCGCCGGGGTGACCGGGGCGCCCGACGTCGTCGTGATGGACGTGATGATGCCTCGGCTGGACGGCATCGAGACCACGCGAGCGCTGCGGGCCGCGGGCAACGACGTACCGATCCTGGTGCTCACCGCGCGCGACGCGGTCGGCGACCGGGTCGAGGGATTGGACGCCGGCGCGGACGACTACCTCACCAAGCCGTTCGCGCTCCAGGAGCTGCTGGCCCGGCTGCGCGCGCTGCTGCGGCGGGCCACCGTGCCGGCCGGCGAGGCCGACGAGGTGCTGTCGTTCTCCGACCTGTCGATGGACCTCGCGACCCGCGACGTGCGCCGTGGTGACCGGGAGATCGTGCTGACCCGGACGGAGTTCACGCTGCTCGAGATGTTCCTGCGCCGGCCGCGTCGGGTGCTCGAGCGCAGCTTCATCCTCGAGGAGGTGTGGGGCTACGACTTCCCGACCACGGCCAACTCCCTCGAGGTCTACGTCGGCTACCTGCGGCGCAAGACCGAGGCCGAGGCCGAGGCACGGCTGATCCACACCGTCCGGGGCGTCGGCTACGTACTGAAGGAAACGTGATCACCCCACGAAACCACTCGGTCGCGGCGCTTCGCGCGAAGCGCGCGTGCTTCCGCGGGGACCCGAAAAAGCATGACCGTCCTTCCGCTCGGGTTCGACCCCAACGGGCGCTGGCACTACCGGCGGTCGCTGGCCAGCCGGGTCACCCTGCTCACGACCATGGCGGTCGGCATGGCGGTGGCGATCGTCGCGCTCGGCGCCTACGCGACCGTGCGGATGCAGCTGCAGTCCTCGCTCGACGACTCGCTCGTCGCCCGCGCTCAGAAGGCGGCGAACTCGCTCAACCAGATCCCGCAGGAGGCCGCACCGGCTTTCTTCGCCGGCGCCTCCGACGTACGCATCGGCTACATCCAGTACGACGGCGAGTCGCACTTCTACGACACCCAAGAGGTGATCAAGCTCGACTCGCACGAGCTCGCCGTCGCCACCGGGGATGCGAAGCAGAGCCTGCGGACGGTCCGCGCCGACGGTGTCGACTACCGCGTGGTCGCCGTACCGGTCGACGGGGTGCCGGGGCTGGCGCTCATCGTGGCCCAGTCGTTGGAACCCCAGGAGCAGGTGCTCACCAAGCTCGGCCTGGTCACGCTCCTCTTCGGGATCGCCGGCATCATCACCGCCGGCGTCGCCGGCTGGGCGGTGGCCCGCAACGGCCTGCGACCGGTCCGCCGGCTCACGGAAGCCGCCGAGGAGATCGCGCGCACCGAACGACTGGCGCCGATCCGGGTCGAGGGCGACGACGAGATCGCGCGGCTCGCGTCGGCGTTCAACCAGATGCTCGCCTCGCTCGCCGCGTCGCGGGATCGGCAGCGCAGGCTCGTCGCCGACGCCGGCCACGAGCTGCGTACGCCCCTCACCTCACTGCGCACCAACATCGACCTGCTCACCCAGGCCGGCGCCTCGCTGCCCGACGACGCCCGGGCCGAGCTGCTGACCGACGTACGCGCCCAGCTCGAGGAGCTGACCACCCTGGTCGGCGACCTCGTCGAGCTGGCCCGGGACGAACCCCCCGCCGCGGTGATCGGCACCGTCGAGCTCCACGAGGTGCTCGACCAGGCGGTGGCGCGGGTCCGCCGCCGCGCGCCCTCGCTGTCGTTCGTGGTCTCCGCGGACCCGTGGTACGTCGAGGGCGACGCGGCCGCCCTGGAGCGGGCACTGACCAACCTGCTCGACAACGCCGCCAAGTGGAGCCCGCCGTCCGGCACCGTCACCGTCGCGCTGGACGCCGGAGCGATCACCGTCGACGACCAGGGCCCCGGCATCGCGGAGGCGGACCTGCCGCACATCTTCGAGCGCTTCTACCGCTCCGACGTCTCGCGCGCGATGCCCGGCTCCGGCCTCGGCCTCTCGATCGTCGCCCAGGTGGCCGAGCGGCACGCCGGCACCGTCGAAGCCGAACCCTCCCCGTCCGGCGGCACCCGGATGACGTTCCGCCTGCCCGGTGCGTCGTCGCCGAAGCCGGCCGAGCCGCCCGCGGTGGCCCGCAGCGAGGAGACGCTCAACATCTGACCTTGCCGCGCTGGCGGTCCTTGGGAGCGGTGGGTCAGCAACCGTTCTCCCCAGGCGGCGGTGGCGCAGCAACGGTCATCCCCGTGGACAGCGGTTGCCAGCCCACCGACGCTCTCGTCCGACGCGCCACGGCGGTCAGCCAGCAACCTCCCCCAGCGGCGGTGGCGGAGCAACCGTCATCCCCGTGGACAGCGGTTGCCAGCCCACCGCTCCCCCGCCCGCTCTTGTGGACAGCGGTTGCTCAGCCACCGCTCCCCTGTCAGGCCCTACTGCCCGACGGCGTTCGGGTCCCGCCAGGACCGCTCGAACGGCAGCCGCCAAGCGTGGGGCGCGACGAGCTGGTGGATCGCGTTCGGACCCCATGAGCCCGGGGAGTACGCGCGGACGGGCGGCGGGTTCTGGAGGAGCGGGATCGACTTCTCCCACAGCGTCTCGATGCCGTCGGCCGTCGTGAAGAGGGTGTGGTCGCCGCGCATGGCGTCGAGGATGAGCCGCTCGTAGGCCTCGAGTACGTCGATCGATGAGCCGGTCTCGTGAGTGGCGAACTGCATCGAGAGCTTCTCGAGCTGCATGCCCGGACCCGGGCGCTTGCCGTAGAACGAGAGCGACATGCGCGACTGGTCGGCGAGGTCGAAGGTGAGGTGGTCGGGACCCTGCATGCCGGCGTTCGACCCCGCGGGGAACATCGAGAGCGGCGGCTCCTTGAACGCGATCGAGATGACGCGCGCACCCTCGGCGAGCTTCTTGCCGGTGCGCAGGAAGAACGGGACGCCGGCCCAGCGCCAGTTGTCGATCTCGATGCGCAGGGCGATGAAGGTCTCGGTGTCGGAGTACTCCGCGACCTCCTCCTTGCCGCGGTAGCCGCCGTACTGGCCACGCACCACGTCGTGCGGCTCGATCGGCTTCATCGAGCGGAACACCTTGAGCTTCTCGTCGCTGATCGGTCCCGGCAGCAGCGAGGTCGGCGGCTCCATCGCCATGAACGCGAGCACCTGCATCAGGTGGGTGACCACCATGTCGCGGTAGGCGCCGGTCGACTCGTAGAACGACGTACGTCCCTCGAGCCCGAGCGTCTCGGGTACGTCGATCTGCACGTGCTGGATGAAGTTGCGGTTCCAGATCGGCTCGAACAGCCCGTTGGCGAAGCGGAACGCCAGGATGTTCTGCGCCGCCTCCTTGCCCAGGAAGTGGTCGATCCGGAAGATCTGCGACTCGTCGAAGATCTGGTGCACCTCGTTGTTGAGCGCCACGGCGGACGCGAGGTCGGTGCCGAACGGCTTCTCCATGATGATCCGCGAGCGTTCGACCAGCCCGGCCTCGTCGAGCTGGTGGACCACGTCCAGGGCCGCCTTGGGCGGCACGGAGAGGTAGTGCAGGAGGCGTACGTCGCCCTCGACGCCGACCTCCGCCGAGGCCTTGCGCACAGCGTCGGCCAGCGCGTGCGGTCCCTCGCTCTGCGGGACGTAGGTGAGCAGCGCGGCGAAGCGCTCCCACTTGCCGTCGTCCAGCTCGCCCTTGCCGAACTCCGCACAGGCGTCCCGGCCGCGCGCGACGAACTCCGCGGTGTCCATGTCCTCCAGCGAGGTGCCGACGATCCGGGCGTCCTTGAGCAGCCCCGACTGGGTCAGCCGCAGCAGGCCCGGCAGCAGCTTGCGCTTGGCCAGGTCGCCGGTCGCGCCGAAGAGCACGATGACGTGCGGGGCGGTCACCGCGTCGACGCTAGAGGTCACAAGTTGCCACGGTATTACGCAGCGTCAACCAGGGACAGGGCGCTCGACGGGAGCCGGGCCCGGAGCCACCATGGACGGATGTCGGTCATCGAGAGCTCCGTGCTCATCCAGCGCCCCCCGGAGGAAGTCTTCGACTACCTCTCCGACCCCCGCAACGAGCTGGAGTGGAACCCGAAGGTCAGGGTGATGGAGAAGCTCACCGACGGCCCGGTCGGCGTCGGCACGAGGTTCCGCGCCAAGTGGACCAAAAGCGGGCTGGTCACGCTCGAGTGTCGCGAGTACGACCGCCCGCGACACTGGCGGTTCGTGAACGGCGGCCCGCTGTCCGTCGACTTCTCTGTGGACCTGACGCCCGAGTCGGGCGGCACCCGATTCACCAGCCGGTTCGACGCCACGCCGCACGGGTTCCTCCGGCTCTTCTTCCCGGTGGTCGTCAGGCTGATGCGCCGGGAGGAGGCCGCCAACATGGAGTTCATCAAGCGGGCTGTGGAGGCGCGCTGACCGCGCTCAGCAGCCGCTCGGCCTTCCACCGCGACTCGGCGTACTCGCTCTCGACGTCGGAGTGCACCGTGATCCCGCCGCCGGTGCCGAGCCGGTAGGTGCCGTCGCCGGTGGTGGTGAGCGTCCGGATGATCACGCCGAGGTCGGCCCGGCCGTCGGCGGCGAGCCAGCCGAACGCGCCGGCGTACGCCCCACGCGCGGTGTCCTCGACGTCGGTGATCACCTCCATGGTGCGAAGCTTGGGTGCCCCGGTCATCGAGCCGGCCGGGAACAGCGCGCGCAGGGCGCCGACCGTCGTCACGTCGTCGCGCAGCCGGCCACGCACCGTCGAGACCAGCTGGTGCACGGTCGGGTACGACTCCACCGCCAGCAGCGCGGGCACCTCGACGCTGCCGACCTCGCAGACCATCGCCAGGTCGTTGCGGAGCAGGTCGGTGATCATCAGGTTCTCCGCGCGGTAGCGCGGCTCGGTCGCGAGCGCGCGCCGCAGCTCCTCGTCCTCCTCGGGCGTGACGCCGCGCGGGGTGGTGCCCTTGATCGGCTTGGTCTCGATCGTGCGGTCACCCTCGTCGTCCCTGGTGATCAGCGCGTAACGCTCCGGCGACGAGCTGAGCAGCCACCCGCGCGCTCCCCCGTCGGCGGGTCCGACGTCGTGCTGCAGAAACCCGGCGTACGGCGCGGGGTTGAGCTCCCGCAGCCGCAGGTACGCCGCGACCGGGTCGAGCCCGCTCTCCGCATCCAGCCGGTAGGTGAGGTTGACCTCGTAGCTGTTGCCCGCGTGCAGCTGCTCCTGGACGCGGGCGAAGGCTTCGGCGTAGTCGGGCGGTGGGGCAGTTTCACCGGGTACCCGGTGAAACTGGCCCTGACCGGATGGAACTCCGGCCGACAAGGAGGAGTTTTGTAGGGGCAGGCCGTGATCGAACAGCCGTACGTGGCTCGGCCGCATCCACACGGCGTCCGGTACGCCGCCCGTCGCGGTCAGCGCCGGGAGGTCCGGCCGGCAGGCGTAGCCGAAGTAGCCGAACCACTGGTCGCGGTGGGACCCGGCCGCGAGCTCCTCCTCCAGGACTGCGAACACGTCCGACCCGACGACCTCCGACTCGCCGTCGACGTGCCGGGTCACCTCCCCGGAGGAGGCCGAGTAGGTGAGCGAGACGTCGTCCGGCTCGAGGATGCCGATCAGCGACTGGTGCCCCGACCACTCGCGGGCGCCGCCGCCGTCGAGCCAGAAGCAGCGCTGGTGGGCCGCGGCCGCCTCGCGGAACGCGTCGAGCGCGGTCACGCCGACCCTCCCTCAGACTTCAGGAAGTTCGCGACCATCGCGGCGCCGTGCTCGGACAGGATCGACTCGGGGTGGAACTGCACACCCTCCTGCGGCAGCGCCACGTGCCGCACCCCCATCACCACGTCGCCGCCGGCGTCGGAGGCGGTCACGACGAGCTCGTCGGGGAGCGACAGCGCCGCGAGCGAGTGGTAGCGCACCGCGGCGAACAGCTGCGGCAGGGCCTCGAACACACCCTGCCCGTCGTGCCGGATCCGCTCGACGACGCCGTGCGCCGGCGCGATCCGGTCGACCGTGCCGCCGTACGTCGTCACCATCCCCTGCAGGCCGAGGCAGACACCCAGCACCGGCCGCGACCCGGCCAGCAGCACCTCGCGCCCGACCGCGAAGTCCACGTGGTCCACGGGCGTGCCCGGCCCCGGCGACAGCACCACGTGCGAGTGGCGGAGGACCTCCTCGGGCGAGACCTCGTCGTGCTGGACGACGGTCGGCAGCACCCCGGTGACCGACGCGACGAGGTGGACGAGGTTCCACGTGTACGAGTCGTGGTGGTCGACCACCACCACGTCCGGCTTCACGCTCAAGACAGGCGGACCCAGCCGCCGCGACGCATGACTCTGTTCACCTCGAGGTCGTCGGACAGCTCGACGAGGTCGGCGTACGAACCGGGCTCGAGGCTGCCCACCCCGTCAAGGCCGAGCATCGCCGCCGGTGTCGACGTGACAGCCGCGAGGGCGTCGGGCAGCGGTACGCCGGCCTCGAGGACGGCCAGTCGCAGCGAGGAGGCCAGGGTCGCGGTCGACGCTGCGATCACCCCCGTAGAGGGCAGCCGCGCGACGCCCTCCCGGACCACGACCGTGAGCGAGCCGAGGCGGTACTCACCGTCGGTCGCCCCGGCCGCCGCCATCGCATCGGTGACCAGCGCGGTGCGCCCGGCTCGCCAGGCGAGCGCGAGCACCGCCGGGTGGACGTGCACGCCGTCGGCGACGAGCTCGAGGTAGGCCGACGACTCGAGCAGGGCGGCGACCGGGCCGGGTTCGCGGTGGTGCAGCGGCGGCATCGCGTTGAACAGGTGCGTGCCGGCGGTGGCTCCGGCACCGAGGGCGGCCCGCGTCTCGTCGTACGTCGCATCCGTGTGCCCGACCGCGACCACGACCCCGGCCGCCAGGAGCTCGGGGATGGCGACCAGAGCACCGGGCAGCTCGGGCGCGAGCGTGACCATGCGCAGGTGGCCGCCCGCCGCCTCGACCAGCCGGTCGACGGCCTCGAGGGTGGGCGGCACCAGGAGCGACGGCTCGTGCGCCCCGGCCTGGCGCGGGCTCAGCCACGGCCCCTCGAGATGGATCCCGGCGACCACGCCGTCGTCGGCCGCCGAGGCCAGGGACGAGCAGGACGCCGCCAACCCGTCCACCGAGTCGGTGACCAGGCTCGCGACCATGGTGGTGGTGCCGTGCGTGACGTGGGTGCGTACGACGGTCGCGACCGAATCCGGGTCGCCCCCGTCGAACGACGCTCCGCCACCGCCGTGCACGTGCACGTCGACGAACCCCGGCACCACGAGTCCGGGCAGCTCCCACCACGGTGGCTCGGGCGGTGGTCCGGCACCGACGGCGAGCACCCGCTCGCCGTCGATGACGACCCAGCCGTCCACCACGATCCCGGTCGGCAGCGCCAGCGCACCGGCCGTCAGCACCCTCGCCCCGAGCGGCAGCGGGGTCGGCAGCGTCATGGTTGGAGTATCAGGCACTGGTGTCGGCCAGCACCGCAGACTCCTCTCCTTCGTCCTCGCGTCCCGGCGTCTTCAGGTTCCACCATCGGATCACGAAGCGGAACGAGAAGTAGTAGATGACCGCGTAGCCGAGCCCGATCACGATCAGCAGCAGCGGCTTGGTCGCGATGTTGAAATTGAGCAGGTAGTCGAAGAGACCGGCCGAGAACCCGAACCCGTCCTTGATGTCCAGCGCGTTGACGAGCGCCAGCGACGTGCCGGTCAGCACCGCGTGCAGGAGGTAGAGCGGCCATGCCACGAACATGAACGCGAACTCGAGCGGCTCGGTGATCCCGGTCAGGAACGAGCAGAGCGCGGCGGACAGCATGATCCCGCCGACGGCCTTCTTGTGCTCGGGCCGGGCCTCGTGCCAGATCGCCAGGGCGGCGGCCGGCAGCGCGAACATCATGATCGGAAAGAAGCCGGTCATGAACGCACCGGCGGTCGGGTCACCGGCCAGGAAGCGCGCGATGTCGCCATGCACCTCGGTGCCACCGTCCGGCGTGTAGGAGCCGAACACGAACCACGGCGGGTTGTTGAGGATGTGGTGCAGACCGAGCGGGATGAGCAGCCGGTTGAGGGTTCCGTAGACGAAGCCACCGATGACGTCGTTGTCGGTCACCCACTCGCCGAGGTTGGTGATGCCGGAGTCGAAGTACTGGTAGACGAAGCTCATCAGCACCGAGATCGCGACCGCGGCGAAGGCGGTGATGATCGGGACGAACCTGCGACCACCGAAGAACGCGAGGTACGGCGGGAGCTTGACCCGGTGGTAGCGCTGCCAGAGGAACGCCGAGACCAGGCCCATCACGATGCCGCCGAGCACGCCGAAGTTGATCAGCTCCTGGTCCTCGCCCTCCGCAGGCAGACCGAGGACGAACGGCGACATGGCGTCGCCCACGGCCTTGAAGACCAGGTAGCCGACCACCGCGGCGAGCGCGGTGGAGCCGTCGGCCTTCTTGGCCATGCCGATCGCGATGCCGATCGCGAAGAGGAGCGGAAGGTTGGCGAAGAGCGCGTCGCCAGCCGCCCCGATGACCGAAGCCACCTTCACCCAGCCCAGCCCGTCCTCTCCGAGCAGGTCCTTCGCGCCGAGCCGAAGCAGCAGGGCCGCCACCGGCAGCGCCGCGATCGGGAGCATGAGGCTCCGGCCGAACTTCTGGACCGGGGCGAGGTTGAACCGCTTCCCCGTCGTGCCCGCGCCTAGCGCGGCATCTGCTGTGCTCACTGCGAACTTCCTTCCGAGAGGCTGGTGCCGACACCGTCGCGGCCCAGTGACATGTGCAGCTGGTAGCGGTCGCCCCGATAGCGGGAGACGACGTGCTCCAGCGGCTTCCCGGCCGAGCTGGATACCCGCCGGAAGACAAGGAGTGGGGTGTGCAGCGGCGCGTCGAGCAGCTCGGCGTACGTCGCGTCGGCTGCCTCGCCCCACAGGGTCTGCTCGGCCGCGTCGATGCCGAGTCCGTACTCGTCGCGGAACACCTCGTAGAGGGAGCCGCCGAGGTCGTGCCGGATCAGCCCGGGGAGGAGTGGCTCGGGGTACCAGCCGTGCTCGTGGGCGATCGGCTGTCCGTCCGCGAGCCGGACCCGGTCGACCCGCCAGCCCTGGGCGCCCACATCGAGGTGCAGCCCCGCGGCGACGTCGGCCGGCGGCTCGTCCAGCTCGATGGCCAGCAGCCGGGTGGACGGCACCAGGCCGCGGCGGCGCATGTCCTGGCTGAACGACGCGAGGTGCAGCCGGCTCTCCAGCCGGGGACGCGCGACGAAGGTGCCCTTGCCGTGGATGCGCTGGAGCAGCCCGTCGGCGACCAGGCCGTCGATGGCCTTGCGCACGGTCGCCCGGGAGACCCCGTGCACCGCCATCAGGTCGCGCTCCGAGGGGATCGCGACGTCCGGCCCCTCGGTCACCGCCAGCTCGGCGAGCGCGTCGCGGAGCTGGGCGTGCTTGGGGCGCGGGCCGTCGTTGATCACCCGAGACTCCCCACCCATGTCACCCCTCGACGGCTGGTCCGCTGATTGGTACGGTCTGGTACGTACCAGTTGAGCCTGCCCCTGAGGATGGGGCAGTGTCAAGAGGGGCAGAGGCTCCACTCACCAGCACACTCGGGAAGCGAGACCCATGAGCAGCAAGGCAGAGCAGATCCTGGCCGGGCTCGGCGGCGCGGAGAACATCGTCGAGATCGAGGCCTGCATCACCCGGCTGCGGACCGAGGTGGAGGACGCGAGCAAGGTCGACGAGGCCGCCCTCAAGGCCGCCGGCGCCCACGGCGTGGTCAAGTCCGGGAGCGTCGTACAGGTCGTCGTCGGGCCGGAGGCGGACAACCTCGCCGACGACATCGAGGACCTGATGTGACCTCTGTCCTTGCGCCTCTCGGGGGGCGGCTGCTGGCGCTCAGCGAGGTGCCGGACCCGGTGTTCGCCGGCGAGATGGTCGGCCCCGGCCTCGCCATCGACCCGCCCGAGGACGACGTACCGGTCACCGTGGTGTCGCCGATCGCTGGCACGCTCCTCAAGCTCCACCCGCACGCGTTCGTCGTGCTCGGACCGGACGGCGTCGGCATCCTGGTCCACCTCGGCATCGACACCGTGCGGCTCGACGGGCGGGGCTTCGAGCTGCACGCCGTGGAGGGTGGCACCGTCGCGGCCGGCGACCCCATGGTCACGTGGGACGTCTCGGTCACCCGCGCCGAGGGGCTCTCGCCCGTCGTACCCGTCGTGGCGATGGACCAGCCCAAGGGCTCGATCCCCGCACCGGACGAGGCAACCGTCGCCGCCGGGGACCTGCTGTACGACGTGACAGGGTGATCGCATGATCTTCATCGCCGCCCGGTTCCGGGTCCTGGCCGAGCACGCCGACGCGTGGCCGGAGATCACCCGCTCGTTCACCGAGGCGACCAGGGCCGAGCCGGGCAACCTGTGGTTCGACTGGTCGCGCGACCTCGAGGACCCTCAGGAGTACGTGCTCATCGAGGCGTTCGAGGACGATGCCGCCGGGACGCATGTGGAGTCCGACCACTTCAAGCAGGCGCAGGCCGAGCTGCCGGCGTACCTCGAGGAGACCCCGCGCATCCTCAACACGGTCCTCGAGGGCAGCGAGTGGAACGAGCTCGGCGAGCTGGCCGTCGATCGCTGATCTGATCGCTGATCAATGGGCGCTGAGGGCCCGGACAAAGTAAGCGGGCCCGATGGCGCTGGGGGGCAGTCGCCATCGGGCCCTGGTGTTATTCGATCACCCATTCGCGAGTTCTGCAGCCGAAACGCCAGCGCTCACGCTGAAATCGGTGCAGACCAGTGACGTGCCTCACCCGAACGGGCGAATTCGGGGCGCGTTCCGGGCGAGTCCGGGCGCGTTCGGACCGGCTCAGTCGAGCAGCAGGTCGGACATCAGCCGGTGCACGAGGTCGTAGCCGTGCTCGGTGAGGATCGACTCGGTGTGGAACTGGATGCCCCGGTAGTGCGGCCCGTAGAGAGCGTGCAGGTCGCCGGTCTCGGGGTCGGCCTCGACGCGTACGCCGTCGGGCAGCACCGTGTCCGGCGCCAGCCGGCCGACGAAGGTGTTGTAGAAGCCGACCCGCTCGGTGCGCCCATCGATCTCGACCGCCGACTGGGTGCCCTGGAACACGATGTCCTTGTAGGCGAGGGGGATCCCGAGCTCGTGGCAGAGCGCTTGGTGGCCGAGGCAGACGGCGAGGAACGGCCGGCCAGCGGCCAGCAATGACGCGGTGGCGGCGCGCAGGGTGAGCATCTTCACGTCGCCGTCGTCGCGCGGGTCGCCCGGCCCCGGGCCGACGATCACCAGGTCGAAGCCGTCGAGGCAGCCCTCGACGTAGTCGTCGTAGCGGACGACCGTGCTGGTCAGCCCGAGCACCCCGAGCACGTGGCGCAGCATGTTGACGAAGTCGTCCTCGCCGTCGAGCACGACCACGCTCTTGCCGCGCAGCCGAGGGTCCGGCGGCGCGCCGGCCTGGTCGGTGAGCCAGAACGACGACAGCCGTCGGTTGCGCTGGTTGAGGGCGAGCAGCACGTCCTCGTCGCTGACCAGCTCGGCGACGTTCACCGACGGGGTCGGGGCGAGTGGCACCAGCCCGAAGGCGCTCAGGATGCCGCCCGCCTTGGCGTGCGTCTCGGCCACCTCGTGGGCCGGGTCGGAGTCACGCACGAGCGTCGCTCCCGCGGTCACGGTGAGCCGGCCCTCGAGGTCGACGTCCGCCGTTCGGATGACGATCGGGCTGTCGACGACCGGGCCGCCCTGGGCGTCACGGCCGAGCACCGCCAGCGCGGCGCCGTAGTAGCCGCGACCCTCGGTCTCGTACTGCTTGATGAGGCGGCAGGCGTTCTCGACCGGCGAGCCGGTGACCGTGGCGGCGTACATCGTGTCGCGCAGGACCTCGCGCGGGTCGCGGTCGGTGCGGCCGGCGAGGAGGTACTCGGTGTGGATCAGCCGGCTCATCGGCTTGAGGAACGGCCCGAGCACCTGGCCGCCCTCGTGGCAGATGTCGCACATCATCTTGAGCTCTTCGTCGACGACCATGAAGAGCTCGTAGATCTCCTTCTCGTCGTGGAGGAAGTCCATGAGCTGGCGGGTCAGGTCGGCGCCCGGCTCGGTCGGCAGCCGGAAGGTGCCACTGATCGGGTTCATGCGTACGTCGCCGTTGTGGATCGTCACGTGCCGCTCAGGGCTGGCACCGACCAGGTAGCGGTCGCCGGTGAAGAAGAGGAAGGTCCAGTAGGCGCCGCGCTCCCGCTCGAGCAGCCGCTTGAACACGGTCAGTGCCTTGTCGGGTCCCCAGTCCGCGACGGTCGCCCGGTAGTGCCGGCTGATGACCAGGTTCGCGCCCTCGCCCTGCCCGATCTCGTCCTCGATGATCGAGTCGACCAGCTTGGCGTACTCCTCGTCGCCGATGTCGAACCCGCCGCGGTCCGCGAACTCCACGCCGGTGTCGTCGATCGCGGCGACGACCTCCTCGACCGAGAACTCCAGCTCGGTCTCGACGTCGACCACCACCAGCGGCGTCCCGTCGTCGTGCGCCTCGAACCCGCGCTCGCGCACCTGCCGGAACGGCACCGCCAGCAACCGGTCCGCGATGTGCCCCTCGGCGGGCACGCCGGACTCGAGAGGTACGTCGAGCAGTGACTCGACCACCCGCCGCTTGCCGCCGACCAGCCCGACGGTGTCGCGGTCACCCGCGCGGGTCGACCGCCGGATGATCGCCCACGCCTCGTGCCCCTGGAGCGCGGCGATCGCGGCCCTTGCATCAGGTGTGGCGGTCATGGCCGAAGCCTAGATGCGGCCAGCCGAAGCGCTCGGACAGCCCAAGGATCATGGACGAGTGCTGCGCGGGACGTCATACGGAGAGAGCAGACGGGTGCACCATCCGTATGACGTCCGTGGATCTGCGCCCTACAACCCGAGGTGGCGGGCGCAGTCCTTCCACGCACGGCCGACGTACTTGGCGTACCAGTCCTCGTGCTGGGCGTCCGGGTGCTCGCCGTCGACCAGGTAGTCGATGTGCGACGCGGCGATCCTCGGCCAGTCCGAAAGGCAGGTCAGCGGGCGCTGCGGGGCGAGCGTCTTCATCCAGGACGCGTACCTCTTGGTGGCCGCGACCGGGCCGGAGTTGTCGCCGGTGAACTTGCGGTAGGGCAGCAGGAACAGCACCGGGGTGCTGGCGGGGATCGACAGGATCGTGGTGCGGAAGTCGTTCTCGTTGAAGCCGCGTCGCCGGTTGGTGCCGAGCTGGATGATCACCTGGTCGGGGTCGCCGTGGTTGGCGCGGAACCACTCCAGCCGGCCGGGCAGCTCGTCGAGGCGTCGGCCGGGGCGCAGGTCGAGGATCCACTTGCCCTGGCGCGCGGCGAGCTCGTTGTCGGCCCGCCAGCTCACCGAGTCACCGACCATGTAGAAGCCGCCCAGCTGCGAGGCCGGCACCGGGCCCGGGCGCTTCACGCAGAGGCCGTTCTGCATCACCCAGCCGGCTCGGTAGGAGCAGTTGAAGCGGTTGCGGTCGAGGGCCACCTCGTTGAGCGACTGCTTCTTCCGCTTGGCGATCTTGTTGTACTTCGCGACCCGGCCCGGGGTGAGGCACTCGTCGTAGCGCCCCTCCTCCTCGCCGTGGTTGACGTAGGTCCGGCCGTTGCCACGGCACTGCGGGGCGTTGGGTACGACGTACCGCGCGCGGTTGGGGTTGGAGGCGCAGGAGTTGATCTCGCCGACCCAGACCCGGCCGAGCTCCTCGCAGCGGCGGGAGTTGATCGGCCGCGCGTACTCGGCGCCATTGCGGCCGCTCAGCCGGCAGAGCTCGGCGTCGTGGCCCTCCTTGAACATGGTCGCGCCCTTGACGCAGTAGTGCCGCGCGCAGCCGCGGCCGGGGATGAAGACACGGCCGGTGAGCGCGCACTCGGCCTGGTTGAGCCGCTGGTCGACCGACGGCGTCGCGTCCGCGGGCGAGCCGGTGACGACCGAGAGCGCCGTGGCCATGAAGAGCACGGCGAGCAGGAGGGGGAGGGCGCGGCGCACGGAGCAGAACTGTGCCACGACGACCCGGACCATCAGAAAACGTGGCCGGGTCAGGAGATCGTGGTCAGCAGCTGGGTCGCGCGGGTGAGCACGACGTAGAGCGTGGAGCGGCCGGTCACCGACTCCGCCTCGATCTCTTCAGGCCGTACGACGACGATGCCGTCGAACTCCAGTCCCTTGGTGTCGAGGCCGGTCAGCACCACCACGCGGTCCTCGCCCGACGGCGTCACCGTGGAGTCGATGGCGGCGCGGGCACCGGGCGCGTCGGCGGCGAGCTCCGGCCAGGACGCGAGCCAGGCGTTGACCTCGGACCGGCGGGCGACCGGCACCACCACGCCGACCGTCCCGGACACCCGGCCGGCCACGTCGAGCACGGCCTCCCGGGTCGCGGTCTCGAGGTCGCTGACCCCCGTGACCACGCGGGGCTCGACCCCTGTCGACCGGACCGCGGTCGGCAGGTCGGCGTCGAGCCCGACGCGCTGGGCGTACGCCGCGGCGTACTCGTAGATCTCGGAGGAGTTGCGGTAATTGGTCGAGAGGTGGAAGTCGTGCCGCTCCTTGCCCTCGAGCGCGGTCGCGCGGGCCTCGGCGGACTCGTCGGGGTCGGGCCACGACGACTGCGCCGGGTCGCCGACGATCGTCCACGACGCGGTCCGGCCGCGCCGGCCGACCATCCGCCACTGCATCGGGGTGAGGTCCTGACCTTCGTCGACCAGGACGTGGGAGAACGGGTCGTCCTCGAGCCGGTGCGTCGGGGGCGCCCACGCGCGACCGGACGGGGCGTACTCGCGGTCGGACGCGGTCAGCAGCTCCTGCATGTCGACGCCGCCCTCGAGGAGCGAGGTCTCGTCGAGGTCGCGCTCGTCGTCGGTGCGCTGGGGTACGTCGCCAAGCGCGTAGCGCAGCTCGTCGATGAGCGGCACGTCCTCGACGGACAGGTCGCGCTCGTCGCCGCTGCCCCACGACTTGGACAGGAGTCGCTGCTCCTCATGGCTGAGCAGGCCGTCGGAGACCTGGGCGAGCAGGTCGGGGTCGCGCAGCCAGCCGAGCACGGTGGGCGCGTCGAGCGGCGGCCACCACCCGATCACGAAGTCGAGGAAGGCGTCGTCGCCGAGCAGGTCCTCGTCGAACGCCTCGCGGCCGCGGTCGAGGCCGCGCTCGCCGCGCACCTGCGACCACAGCGCATCGAGCAACGCGCCGGCGACGCGGGGCAGCTGCCGGTTGCGCCGGCCCTGCGACATCAGCTGGCGGCGGACCCGGCCGAGCTGGCCACGCTCGAGGGTCAGCACGTCGTCGCGCCAGAACGTCCGGAACTGGTCGGGACTGCCAGGGGTCTGCAGCCGTGCCGCCCGGCGCAGCAGCGTCGCCATGCGGGCCGAGCCCTTGATGTCGGCCACGGCCGGCTCGTCGTGGCGGGTGGCGCGCAGGCCGTCGACGACCTCCCCCAGGGACCGCAGCGCGACCGCGGCCTCGCCGAGGCTGGGGAGCACCCGCTCGATGTAGCGCATGAACACGCCGCTGGGGCCGACCACGAGCACGCCGCCGGTCTCGTAGCGGCGGCGGTCGGTGTAGAGGAGGTAGGCGACGCGGTGCAGCGCCACCACGGTCTTGCCGGTGCCTGGACCGCCGCCGATCGAGACGACCCCGCGGCTCGGGGCGCGGATCGCGAGGTCCTGCTCGGCCTGGATGGTCGCGACGATGGAGTGCATGGTGCGGTCGCGGGCCCGGGACAGCTGAGCCATCAGCGCGCCCTCGCCCACGATCGGGAGCTCGACGCCGTCGGCCTCGAGCTGGGCGAGCGCCTCGGCGTCGAGCAGCTCGTCCTCCACGCCGACGACCCTGGGGCCCGTCGAGCGCAGCACCCGGCGGCGTACGACCTTGCGCGGCTCGGCCGCCGTCGCCTGGTAGAACACCGCGGCCGCCGGTGCGCGCCAGTCGATGAGCAGGGAGTCGCGGCGCCCGTCCCTCAGCCCGATCCGGCCGATGTAGCGCGGCTCGCGGTCGACGGAGTGCTGCATGTCGAGCCGCCCGAAGACCAGGCCCTCGTGGGCGGCGTCGAGCTGGGCGATCCGGCGCGCGGCCTGGTAGACCATCGCGTCGCGCTCGACCAGGCCGCCCTCGTGGCCGAGCTTGCCGCGGTTCTGGCCCTCCTGGGCCAGCTGCTGGGCGTTGCGGGCAGACTCCTCCAGCTGGATGTAGACCCGGTCGACGAAGGCCTGCTCGGCCTCGATCTCCCCATCAGTCTGGTCAGTTTCGACCGGCTTGTCGTTCAACGAGTCGTTCCCCTCGGCCCATCCCGGTGTGGATCACGTGGCTACCCCGTGAAGGGGCGAGCCCCCAAGCCTAACTCGCGAAACCGCGTCGCAATGCATCCATTCGGATGACGGGTAATTTGCCCTACGCGCGTGCATTCGGTGTCCCGGTCGGCAGGCGGCGGACCCAACCCGGGGGAACGACAGGAGCTGCAGGATGAACCTGCGCGGATTCTTCTCCCTGCCCGTGATGGTCGTCGCCGTGCTGGCCCTGGTGCTGGGATCGGTCGGCAGCGCTGTCGCGGGACCGGCGCTGACCAAGGGCAGGGTCAAGGCGATCGCCGGCAAGGTGGTCAAGAAGGCGGCCCCGACGCTGTCGGTCTCGCACGCGACCACTGCGATCACCGCCACGACCGCGACCACCGCGGGCAGCGCCAACAACCTCGCCGGGCAGCCGCCGACGGCGTACCTCGACCGGGTCGTCCAGACGGCGAACACCGTCGCCGCCGCGGTCCCGATCGGCGACACGAACCAGATCCTCGGTCCGCTCTCGCTCACCGTGCCTGCCGGCGTCGGCTTCGTCCAGGTCGACGCGGCGGCGTCCTTCCGGACCGGCAACACCCCCTTCGTGGTCTGGTTCCAGGTGGACGGCGCGTGCCTCGATGCGGGCACCGGCTACGAGAACCGACAGTTCGGCCACACGGCCAACTTCATCTCGGTCAGCCTGAACCGCATGGTCGCCGTGACGGCAGGGCTCCACACGTTCCGCCTGTGCGTCGCCACCTCGGAGGCGATCATCACCGACAACCGGGTGCTGACCGTCGAGACCGTGGCGCTCGGCAGCTAGCGCTTTCGGGACAGGAAGGCGGCCATCGCCGCCTTGGCCTCGTCGGAGGCGAACAGCCGCGCGCTGAGTGCGGCCATCTCCTCGCCGCGGGTGTCGATCCGCTCGACCAGGTCGCGGTTGAGGATCCGCTTCGACTCGCGCAGCCCCTGAGCCGCACCGGTCGCGAGGCTCGCGCAGACCCGGCCCACCTCGTCGGCGAGCACGTCCGCCGCCACCGCGCTGGTGACGAGGCCGTACGCCGCCGCGTCGGTCCCGCTGAACACCTCGCCGCCCAGCGTGGCCAGCGCCGCGGCGCGGGGGTTCATCCGGTGGTGGACCGTCAGCGAGATGATCGCGGCGGCCAGCCCGAGCTTGACCTCGGTGAGCGCGAAGGTGGCGTCCTCGGCGGCGATCGCGATGTCGGCGGCCGCGACGATCCCGATGCCGCCGGCGCGCACCGGCCCGCCGACCTCGACCACGACGGGCTTGTCCATAGTCACGATCTGGCGCTGCATCCGCACCATCGCCCGGGAGCCCTCCTCCATCCCGACCGTGGCGGCCTCGGACAGGTCGGCGCCCGAGCAGAACACCCGCCCACTCGACCGGATCACGACCACCCTCACGGCGTCGTCCTGCTCCGCCGACTCGAGCCGCTCGAACAGCTCGGTCACCAGCTGCCGCGACAGCGCGTTGCGGTTGTGCGGACTGTCCAGCGTGATCGTGGCCAGTCCGTCATCGGTCTCGAGGTGGACGAGCTCGGTCGGGGTGTCGGTCGGCGTCGCAGTCACAGACGGAAGACTGCCGCACATGGACGAGGTGCGCTTCGAGGAGGTCTCCGACGAGCAGACGGTCGCCGACTGGCGGCGCGTCCACAACGAGATCATCCCGACCGACCCGCTGTCGCTCGACGACGTGCGCGAGCGGTCCGGGCGGCACCGGCTCGAGCTGGCCCGGCTCGACGACGCCGTCGTCGGTAACTCGACGGTGCGCCGGCCGACGGACGACTCCGGCGCGATGGTGATCGCGCGAGTGCTGCCGGCGTACCGCCGTCAGGGCATCGGGACGCTCCTCTACGAGCGCGGGCTCGCGGTCGCCAGGAGCTGGTCGGACGAGCGGTCCGTCGAGACAGTGGTGCTGGCGTCGAACGAGGACGGGCTCGCGTTCGCGCTGGCTCAGGGCTTCGTGGAGGTGGAGCGCTACACGCTGCCCGGCGCCGCGATCCCCTACGTAGTGCTCGTCCTGCGCTGAGCCCCCCGGCTGTCCGTGGCCGGTGCCATGATCCCGGCATGGCGTACGACGAGGACCTCGCCGAGCGGATCCGCGGGCTGCTGCCCGACCGGCCGGTGACGGAGCAGAAGATGTTCGGCGGCCTGGCCTTCCTGGTCGGCGGCCACATGGCCGTCGCCGCGAGCGGCAAGGGCGGGCTGATGCTGCGCTGCGACCCGGCGGACACCGAGCGGCTGGTCGGCGAGCCGGGCGTCACCCGGATGGAGATGCGCGGCAAGGAGATGGACGGCTGGCTGCGCGTCAGCACCGACGCGGTGTCCGACGACGAGGCGTTGTCGCGCTGGATCGCGGTCGGCACGGCGTACGCCGGAAGCCTGCCGCCCAAATAACGATCCGTGTGGGCCTCCGCTCCGAACAAGGGGCATGAGGACCCGGATCGCGTACGCCCTGTTCGGGGTCCTCGCGACCCTCGTCGGCGTCGCCGCCGGTCACCTCGTGGCCTCGCTGCTGAACCCAGCCTCGTCCCCGGTCCTCGCGGTCGGCTCGCAGGTCATCGACCTGACGCCCACGCCGATGAAGGAGTGGGCGATCGAGCACTTCGGGTCCAACGACAAGCGCGTCCTCATCGGCTCCGTCATGGGCGGGGTGCTGGCGCTCGCGGCGGTGGCGGGGCTGCTCGCCCGGCGCCGGTTCGTGCTGGGCGCAGCGCTCCAGCTGGTGCTGGTCGGCGTCGCGGCCTACACCGCGTTCAACCGGCCGGTGGCCGAGCCCCTCGACATCGTGCCGTCCCTGGCCACCGCGGTGGCGGGCGTCGGCGCCCTGTGGCTGCTGGACCGCTGGGCGACCGGCCTCCATTCGACGGTCGCCACCGACACCACCGACACGACAGACAGGATCGACACGGGCAGCCCGACACGACGAGGCGTCCTGATCGGGGCCGGCGTGCTCGCCGCGGCCGCGGCCGTCATGGGCGGCACGGGGCGCCTCATCGGCAAGTACCGCGGCCGGCTCACCGACATCGCCTTCCCGAAGCCTGCCGACCCGGCGCCGGCGTTCCCGAACGGGATCGAGGCGGACTACCCGGGCATCACCTCGCTGCGCATCCCCAACGACGACTTCTACCGTGTCGACACCCGGCTCGACGTCCCGATCGTCGAGATCGACGGCTGGACGCTGAAGATCGACGGGATGGTCGACAAGGAGCTCGAGTTCACCTTCGACGACCTGCTCGGGATGCCTCTCATCGAGCGCGACATCACGCTCACCTGCGTCTCCAACAGCGTCGGCGGCCCCTACGTGGGCGGCGCGCGCTGGATCGGCGTACGCCTGACCGACCTGCTCGAGATGGCCGGCGTCAAGGCAGGCGTCGACCAGATCTTCAGCACCGACGTCGACGGCATGACCATCGGTACGCCGTACGAGCTCGCCACCGACGGCCGCGACGCCATGATCGCCCTGGGCATGAACGGCGAGGCGCTGCCTCGCGAGCACGGCTACCCCGCCCGGATGGTGGTCCCCGGCCTCTACGGCTTCATCAGCGCCTGCAAGTGGATCGAGCGGATCACGCTGACGACGTACGCCGACAAGGACTCCTACTGGACCGAGCGCGACTGGGCCACCGACGCCCCGATCAAGATCTCCAGCCGGATCGACACCCCCAAGGTCCTCGAGAACATCGACGCGGGCGAGACGTTCATCGGCGGCGTCGCCTGGGCGCAGCAGAACGGCGGCGTCGCGAAGGTGCAGGTCCAGGTCGACGGCGGCGCCTGGCAGGACGCCATGCTCGGCCCCAGCGCCGGCAACGACTACTGGCGCCAGTGGTACCTCCCCTGGACCGCCGAGCCCGGATCCCACAACATCTCCAGCCGCGTCATCGACGGCAACGGCGAGACCCAGTCCGCCGCCCGCATGGACCCCTTCCCGGAGGGCTCCAGCGGCATCCAGCAGCTCATCGTGAAGGTCGCCTGAACGCTGACCCGTCACTTCTGGCCCTCCAGAACACGCTGACCCGTTACTTCTGGCCCTGCGCTCTGGGCCAGAACTGACGGGTCAGTTCCATCTCGAGGGCCAAATGTGGCGGGTCAGCGCTATGTGAAAGGCCAGAAGTGACGTCACAGGCGGGCGAGGAAGCGCGAAGCGCTGACGAGCCCGCCCCCCACCCACAGTGATGACGAAGCGAGGGCGATGCGCGGAGGCCCGGACTGCGGGCGAGCCCCGGGTCGATTTGGGGCGTGGCGCGGTCGCCGTACCCGACGACGCTGGGAGCCGCCCGCGACACGGCACAACTTTCGGCCCGGGGCCGGCCGCAGGCCGGGCCACCCGACCCGACGAACCGAGCGAAGGCGCCAGACCCAAACCAAATCCGATCCGCCACCTGCGCCGAAGAAGAGGTGTTAGCCCACCTACGGAAGGCTCCACCATGAACCGCAGCTCCCTCCGACGTACCGCCGCCGGCGGTGCCGCCCTGATCGCACTCACCCTCGGTCTCGCCGCTTGTGGCGACGACGCGGACAGCGACTCGGGTTCCAGCGCCAGCGACAACACCAGCTCTTCGGCCCCGGCTCCCGTGGAGGAGACCACCGAGGCCGCCGCCGACGCCGGCGCCGAGACCTTCGGTCCCGGCTGCTCCGCCATCCCGGCGGACGGCAAGGGCTCCTTCAACGGCATGGTGACCGACCCGGTCGCCACCGCCGCCAGCAACAACCCGCTGCTCAAGACCCTCGTCGCGGCCGTCACGGCCGTTCCCGGCCTGGCCGACACGCTGAACGCCGCTCCGGCGCTGACCGTGTTCGCACCGACCGACGACGCGTTCGCCAAGATCCCCGAGGCCGACCTCAACAGCGTCCTCGCCGACCAGGCCACGCTGACCGCGATCCTGTCGCACCACGTCGTGGGCGAGCAGCTCGACCCGACCGCGATCGTGGGTGAGCACGAGACCCTGAACGGTGACATGGTCGCCGTCGACGGCGACACCGAGGCTGGCCTGACGGTCGACGGGGGTACCGCAAACGTGATCTGCGGCAACATCCCGACCAAGAACGCGACCGTGTACGTCATCGACTCGGTCCTGATGCCCACCAAGTGAGCCATTCCTGACGGAGACGAATGACGAGAAGATCGCGCTGATGGATCACATCGGACGCAACGCCGACGACGCCCCTCTCCAGGGAGGGGTGTCGTCGGCACCCGACCTCGCAGACCTGCTGAAAGCCTGCGGGCGGGGCGACCAGGCGTCGTTCGCCCAGCTGTACGACGCGACGTCCAGCCGCGTGGTCGGCCTGGCGGTCCGGGTGGTTCGGGACCCGGCGCAGGCCGAGGAGGTCGCCCAGGAGGCGTTCCTCGAGATCTGGAAGACGTCGGGCCGGTTCGACCCGGCGAAGGGCAGCCCGCTCGGGTGGCTACTGACCATCGTGCACCGCAAGGCGGTCGACCGGGTCCGGTCGGCCGAGGCTTCGACCAGGCGGGACACGACGTACCACCAGCGCAACCAGCCGGTGGAGCACGACTCCACCGCCGAGGCGGTGACTGCCTCACTCGAGGCGCAGCGGGTGCGCGGGGCACTCGCGAGCCTCACCGCCGTCCAGCGGGAGGCGCTGGAGCTGGCCTACTTCGGCGGCTACACGCACACGGAGGTGGCGACCATGCTCGAGCTACCGGTCGGCACGGCCAAGACCCGCATCAGAGACGGACTCATCAGACTACGAGACACCATGGGGGTGGGCTCATGACCGGCGACATCCACGCGCTGTCGGGGGCCTATGCGGTCGACGCGCTCGATGACATCGAACGCGCACAGTTCGAGCGGCACCTGGCCGAGTGCCCGGCCTGCAGCAGCGAGGTCGACTCGCTGCAGGAGGCGGCGTCGCTCCTGGCCGAGACCACGGTCACCGCACCGTCCGCGCAGCTGCGCGAACGCGTCCTGGCGGACATCGCCGGCGTGCGGCCTCTGCCGCCGCCGGTCGGCGCGACGGTCACGCACCTCGGGCCACGTCGGCGGGGTCGAATCCTCCCGTTTCTCGCGGCCGCTGCGGCGGTCGTGGCGATCGGGACCGGGGGGATCGTCTGGCAGCAGATGAACGACGAGCCTCAGCGCAGTCAGTACGCGCAGGTGCTCGCGGCGTCCGACGCCCAGCGCATCACGGTCAACTTCGACGGTGGCGCGACGGCGACCCTGGTCCGGTCCGAGAGCCAGGACAAGGCGGTCCTGAAGACCAAGAACATGCCAGACGCACCCGACGGCAAGGCCTACGCACTGTGGCTGCAGCACGACGGCGTGATGGTCCCGGCCGGGATCATGCCCGGCGGGCCCGACAACGAAGTGGTGCTCAGCGGGGACCCGGCCACGGCCACCGCCGCTGCGATCAGCATCGAGGACGCCGACGACGAGCCCACCGAGCCCACCGGAGACATCGTCGCCTCCTTCGCCTTCGAGGCCTAGGACGTTCCTGCGATGACAGCAACACCGACACCGCGGCGCATCGCGGTCGTCGGCTCGGGAGTGGCCGGGCTGACGGCGGCGTACGTCGCCTCGCGCACGGCCCACGTCACCCTCTTCGAGGCCGACGACCGGCTCGGCGGGCACGCGGACACGCACATGGTGACCGAGCACCGGAGCGAGGGCGACCGCGAGCTCGCCATCGAGCTGCACATTGATACGGGCTTCATCGTGCACAACCCGCGCACCTATCCCGTGCTGCTCCGGCTCTTCGCGGAGCTGGACGTGGTGACCCAGCAGTCCGAGATGTCGATGTCGATCGTCGACGACGGCACCGGGCTGCAATGGGCGGGCGCGCTCGGCGGCAGAGGGGTGTTCCCGACGGCGGCGAACCTGCGCGACCGGCGCTACCTGCGGATGCTCACCGAGGTGCCGAAGTTCCACCGCCGGGCCCGGAGCGTGCTCGCGGGCGCCGGACCGGACACCACGCTCCGCGAGTTCCTGGCGGCCGGCCGCTTCACGGCGTACTTCACCCGGCACTTCATGGAGCCGCTCGTCGCGGCCGTCTGGTCGTGCGACCCCGAGGTGGCGCTCGACTACCCGGCGCGCTACCTGTTCACGTTCCTGGAGCACCACGGGATGCTCGGCGTCTTCGGCAGCCCGCAGTGGCGGACGGTCACCGGCGGCTCGCAGCGGTACGTCGCCGCGGTGGCCGCGCGACTCCAGCAGGTCCGCACCGGTGTGAAGGTGACGTCGGTCCTCGAGACCGCGGACGGTGTCGAGGTCACCGACGGCAACGGCGTGGTGCAGCACTTCGACGCCGTGGTGATCGCCACCCACCCGGACCAGGCGCTGGCGATGCTCGCCGAGCCGACCACCGACCAGCGGGACGTGCTCACCGCGATGCCCTACTCGCACAACGTCGCCCTCCTGCACACCGACGAGTCGGTGCTGCCCCCCTCGCGGCACGCCCGGGCGTCGTGGAACTTCCGCCGCCCGACCGCCGGACCGGCCGTCGTGACCTACGACCTGACCCGGCTGCAGCGCCTCGACACCGAGACGCGCTACCTCGTCACGCTCGGCGGTGAGGAGCACGTCGACCCGGCGAAGGTGATCGACCGGATGGAGTACGAGCACCCGCTCTACAACCCCACGTCCGTCGCCGCCCAGGAGCTGCTGCCGGCCATCGACACGGAACGCGTCAGCTTCGCCGGCGCCTACCACGGCTGGGGGTTCCACGAGGACGGGGCGCGGTCCGGGCTCCGGGCCGTGACCCGGCTCGGCCTCACCTGGCCCGAGGTGCTGCCACACTCGCCCGCCGACGACGTCGCGACGGGGATCTACGAGACGACGATCCGGCACACCCGGCGTACGCCGTTCAAGCGCAGCTTCACCCACCGTTCGCAGACCTGGCTGGTGGACCTCGACGACCTGCCCGACCACGGCGTGCTCGGGCGGTTCGAGGGCCGCGACCACCTGGGCGACCCGGACGTGACCATCCGCGCCAACGTCGAGGCCCTCCTGGCCGAGCACGGCATCGATCTCCGGGGCGGCCGGGTGGTGATGGCGGCCAACGCCCGGGCGTTCGGGTACTGCTTCAACCCGATCTCGGTGCACTGGTGCTGGGACGCGAGTGGGAGGCACGCGGCGACGGTGGTGGAGGTGCACAACACGTACGGCGACCGGCACGCCTACCTCGTCCACCCCGACGAGCAGGGCCGCGCGACGACGCCCAAGGCGATGTACGTCTCGCCGTTCCACGGCACCGACGGCACCTACGACCTCGTCGTCCCCGTGCCGCACGACGACCGGCTCGACGTCGTCGTCAACCTCACGACCGACGACGGTGCCGGCTTCCACGCATCGCTGTCCGGGCGCCGTACCGACCTCACCGCACGGTCGGCAGCACCGGCCGCCATCCGCGGAGCGCTTCTGATCCGAATGCACGGCATCTGGCTGTGGCTGCGCCGGCTCCCTATCCAACCCCGACCCACCCACTCCCAGAAAGGCGCCGAGCGATGACCCAGACCACGTCCGCCCGGCTCGCGGTCGACCTCCGTGCCAGGAACTGGCCCGGGCTCGACGAGCTCCCGACGGGCCCCCGCGCCCGCTTCTCCGCGCGCGTCGCTCGGACCCTCTTCCGCACCGCCGTCCACGGACTCGACGTCACCGTCCACGTCGGCGACCAGACCTACGGCCGCGGTGGCCCGGTCATGGTGGTCTCCCGTCCCGAGGAGTTCTTCCTGCGCCTGGGCCGCGACCAGCTGATCGGCTTCGGCGAGGCCTACCTCACCGGCGCCTGGGACGCCGAGGACCTGGGCGGGTTCCTGACCGTGCTGGCCGCGCGCATGCAGCACCTCATCCCCGAGCCGCTCCAGAAGCTCCGAAGCGCGGTCGTCCGCAAGCCGCCGGCCGACGAGATCAGCAGCGCGGAGAACTCGCAGCAGAACATCGCTCACCACTACGACCTTTCCAACGAGCTCTTCCAGCAGTTCCTCGACCCGACGCTGAGCTACTCCTCGGCGCTCTTCACCGACGACGAGCTCGCCCCGCAAGACGGCGGAGCCCCGACCCCCGCCGACCTCGAGGTCGCGCAGGGCCGGAAGATCGAGCGGCTGCTCGACCAGGCCGGCGTCCGCGACGGGAGTCGGGTGCTCGAGATCGGCTCCGGCTGGGGCGAGCTCGCCGTCCGCGCGGCGCGTCGAGGCGCGACGGTCACGACGATCACCCTGTCGACCGAGCAGAAGGTGCTGGCCGACGAGCGGATCGCGGCCGCCGGCTGTAGCGACCGGGTCTCGGTCGAGCTCTGCGACTACCGCGAGGTGGCCGGCCAGTACGACGCCGTCGTCTCGGTGGAGATGGTCGAGGCGGTCGGCTGGCAGTACTGGCAGACCTACTTCGAGACCATCGACCGGGTGCTCGCGCCCGGGGGCAGGGTCGCCATCCAGGCGATCACGATGCCGCACGACCGGATGCTGGTGACCCGCCAGACCTACACGTGGATCAACAAGTACATCTTCCCCGGCGGCTTCCTGCCGTCGGTGCGCGTGATCGACGAGATCACCCGCGAGCACACGACCCTGCGGATGGCCGAGCCGCTGTCGATGGGGGCGTCGTACGCCGAGACGCTGCGGCTCTGGGACGAGACGTTCCTCGCCGCATCCGAGCGGGTGCATACCCTCGGCTTCGACGACACCTTCATGCGGATGTGGCACTTCTACCTGGAGTACTCGCGCGCGGGCTTCGCGTCCGGCTACATCGACGTCAACCAGCTGACCTTCACGAGGGACTCGTGACCGCACCGGTGGTGGCGACCACCCCGGTGGTTGAGGAGGGCGCTCTGCGCCCGTCTCGAAACCTCGCAACGCGAAGCTGGGACTCGAACACCGGAGGCACGCGTGACTGACGGGATCGCGCCGCGGCTCGAGCACGCCCTGCGGCCGTTCATCAAGGGCGACCTCCCGGTGCGGCTGAAGGCGTGGGACGGCTCGGTGGCCGGACCCGTCGACGCACCGCTGGTCGTCGTCAACTCGCCCGACGCCGTACGCCGCCTCCTGTGGCGCCCGGGTGAGCTCGGGGCCGCCCAGGCCTACGTGACCGGGGAGATCGACGTACCCGGCGACCTGGACCACGCCCTGAGCCACGCGTTTGCCGTGGCCCGGGGTCGGGGGCTCTCCGGTGGGCGGCCGGCAGTGCCGAGCCTGCTCGGCGCGGCCCGCACCTTTTGGGGGATCGGTGCGATGCGCCGCCCACCGGCAGCTCCCGTGTCCCAGGCGAGGCTCCGCGGACGCCTGCACAGCAAGCTCCGCGACCGCAGCGCGATCTCGTTCCACTACGACCTGAGCAACGAGTTCTACTCGCTCATCCTCGAGCCGCAGATGGCCTACTCCTGCGGCTACCACTCCTCACCGGAGCAGCCGCTCGAGGAGGCGCAGTTCGACAAGCTGTCGCTGATCTGCCGCAAGCTCGGCCTGGAGCCGGGCATGACGCTGCTCGACGTCGGCTGCGGGTGGGGCTCGCTGTCGCTGCACGCCGCCGAGCACTTCGGCGCGCAGGTCACGGGCATCACGATCGCGGCCGAGCAGAAGGCCTTCATCGACCAACGCATCAAGGAGCGCGGCCTCGAGGACCGGGTGACGATCGAGCTCCGCGACTACCGCGACAGCGCCGGTGAGTACGACGCCGTGAGCTCGATCGAGATGGGCGAACACGTAGGACAGGACAACTACCCGACGTACGCCTCGGTCCTCCAGCGGTCGGTGAAGCCCGGCGGCAGGGTGCTCGTGCAGCAGATGTCGCGGTCGGGCAGGTGGCCGGGCGGCGGGCCGTTCATCGAGCATTTCATCGCGCCCGACATGTACATGCGCCCCGTGGGCGAGACGGTGGCCTTCTTCGAGCGCGCCGGCCTCGAGGTCCGAGACGTGCACGGCCTCCGCGAGCACTACGTGCTGACCGTGGCTGGCTGGCTGGAGAACTTCCACCGCAACCGCGACCGGCTCGTCGGGCTGATGGGCGAGGAGGTCGTCCGCGTCTGGGAGCTCTACCTGGTCGGCGGCTCGATGGCCTTCCGCGACGGCCGGATGGGCGTCGACCAGATCCTGATGGTCCGACCCGGCTCCGGACACTCGCTGCCGCTCGTGCGGGACTGGTGAGCCCGGTGGACCGGTGGTAGGAAAGGGCGATGTTCGCACGGCTCGCCGCCCTCGCCACCGCCCTGCTGGTGTCGCTGGGTCTCGCCGTCCCGAGTCCGGCCCTGGCCGCTCCGCTCGACAAGACCAGCCTGCTGACGCTGGACGAGGCGGAGACGGTCTACCCCCAGCTGCGCGGCCGGCACGACGACGGCAAGCGCGGTGTCTATGCCTTCGGGATCGACGCCCCCGACTTCACGACCTCGCCACTGCACTGCGACCGCTACCGCAACTTCCGCGGCACCAGCCGCATCGAGGGCTACTACTACTCGCTGAGCGGGCCGTCGTTCGCCCTCGACGAGAACATCGTCCAGCTGAAGACCACGGCCGAGGCGCGCGCGGTGCTCGCGCACTATCGGGCGTTCATCGAGGCCTGCCACGGGAGCCACGCGACGACCGACGGCGAGGGCGGCAAGGCGACGATGAAGGTCCGCGGGTGGAAGCCCCGGCGGGTCGGCGACGAGCGGGTCGGCCTGCTCGACGCCTTCATCGAGCACGGCGGCCTGACCACCTCGCGCCGCACCCTGCTGACCCGGGTGGGTCGCACCGTGATGCTCCTGGTGGTGGAACCGCGCCGTGGCTTCGGCAGCGCCTCGCGGATCGCGGATGCCGCCGACCTGGCGTGGTCCAAGCTCGGCTGATCGCACCCTCCATCCTTCCGACCGACCACCGAGGTGGCTGACTCACCCATGTCCTCGATCCTCATCTCCCTCCTCGCCGGGCTGCTCGCTGCCGCCGCCGGGATGACCGCTGCCGCGATCCGGGCGAAGCAGCTCGACAAGGCCGCCGTCGTCGACGTCGCGTGGGGCGCCGGGTTCGTGCTCATCGCGCTGGCCACCGCGATCGTCGGCACCGCGCTCGACGAGGGCACCGACTGGCGGCGCTGGCTCGTCGTCGCGATGGTCGCCGTCTGGGGTCTCCGGCTGGCCTGGCACATCCGCGGCCGCGCGGTCGGCGAGCACGGCGGCAAGGAGGACCCTCGGTACGCCGAGATGCTCGGCGGCCCGCCGTCCCAGATCGGCATGGGCACCCTGGTGCGCCGGGTCTTCCTGGTCCAGGGCGTCGTCCAGTGGCTCGTGGCCGGGCCGGTGATGGTCGGCGCCGTGCTCACCGTCGAGTGGTGGCCGGTCGTCGTCGCGGGCGTGGTCGTGTGGGCGATCGGGCTGTTCTTCGAGGCGGTCGGCGACCGCCAGCTGGCGGCGTACAAGGACGAACCCAAGGAGACCAGGCCGCCGGTCATGGACCGCGGGCTCTGGCGCTACACGCGGCACCCCAACTACTTCGGCGACGCCTGCATCTGGTGGGGGCTGTGGCTGGCGGCCGGGCTCGGCTCCGGCTGGGTGGCCGGGCTCGCTACCGTGCTCTGCCCGGCGGCGATGACCTACTTCGTCTACCAGATCACCGGGGTCAAGCTGCTCGAGAAGACGATGATGCAGCGCCCCGGCTTCCCGGAGTACGCCGCCCGGACCTCGATCTTCTTCCCGCTCCCGCCCAAGAAGGCCTAGGCCCGACGCCACACGACGGCGGCGAACCCGATGAGCAGCGCCATGGTCCCGATCTGCACGTAGTTGAGTACGTCGTTGCCCGTGGGGATCGCGAACTGAGCCAGTGTCGCGAGGACGAAGACGATCACCGCCGGCGCCGGCACGACCCGAGCGCGGACCACGGCCGCCGACAGCACCAGGCTGCCGAGCGTGAAGACCAGGAAGCCCGCCATGTCGGCACCGATCACGTGGCCGATGTGGTCGTTGGCGTAGTCGACCAGGGATCGACCGGCGTCGTCCGGGAGGCCGGGCGCCGTGGCGAACCACGCGAACGTCGCGAACGCGCCCGCACCCATGGCGAAGAGGATGCCGCCGGCGGTGGTGAGGACCGCACCGACCAGGGCTGCGACACGTCCACGACCGCGAGCCAGGTGCAGCACACCGAGTCCGAGGGTGAGCCCGATGACGGCGTACGCGAAGCCGTCGACGAGCATGCTCGCCCACGCCGCGTCCCGGACCTCGAGCAGCTGGTCGTAGTCGAGGACCTCGTCGGAGCTGCTGTCCAGCCGGTCTCCCCAGGGCTTGGTGGCGAGCAGTACTCCGATCGTGGCGGCGGACCCCGCGAGGGCGGCCGCGGCCACGCGGATCCGTGCCGTCGAGGTCTGGTCGGCCGTGGTGCGGGCGTCGGCCTGGACGGGTGAGGTGGTGGTCATGCGAGCCTCCTGAAGGCGGTCGGTTGACGATGGCTCGACGCTAGAAACCACACCGGGGTCGGCGGATCGTGGCGCCCTCGGGGATCCGGCCCCGTGCTGGCACGGAGCCCCCAGAGCCCCCCCGTCCCTACAGTGCTGCCATGTCCTGGGCCCGCCCCGCCGCCGTCGTGTGCGCGGTGCTGGCCGCCCTCGCGCTGGTGGTCGCGGTCGCCTTCCTGACCGCTGCGCCCGACCGCACCTCGTGGCTGACGCTCGCGGTCGGCGTACTGATCGTCCCCGGCGCCACCGCGCTGTCGGTGCTCGTCACCCGCCGGCGCGAGGGCGCCGTGGTCGGCGTACTCCTTGGCCTGCTGTCGCTCGCGGTCGCAGTGGTCATCGCGAAGCAGATCTGGCTGCAGTGGCTGGCGACCACCGACGACCCCTCGCAGTGGGCGTGGCTGGTCGCGGTCAGCGCCGAGAACGCGTGGTGGATCCTGGCGACGTTCGGCCTGCTGCTGCTCCACTTCCCGGACGGCCGGGTGCCCTCGCCGCGGTGGCGGTGGGTGCCGACGACGATCGTGGTGACGGCGACGATCACCCAGGTCCAGGGGGCGCTCGCGGACGAGAAGTTCCGCGCCCCGCTGGACGACCTCGACCGCCCCTTCGACTCGCCGCCGGTGTGGTGGGAGGTGATCTCCGAGGTCGCGTTCGTCGTGCTGCTGGTGCTCATCGTCGCCTGCGCGGTGTCGCTCGTGCTGCGGTTCCGGCACGCCGAGCGCACCCAGCGCCAGCAGATCAAGTGGCTCGCCCTGGCGGGGATCGGCCTGCCTCTCTACCCCCTGCTCTGCCTGCTCGAGATCGCGATCTGGGGCGAGGCGCTGTGGTTCAGCGCGGGCGTCGGGCTCGCCTCGCTGGTGGCCACTCCGATCGCGGCGGCGATCGCCGTGCTCCGGCACGACCTCTACGACGTGGACAAGGCGCTCGGCCTCGCCGTCACGTGGGGGCTGGTCACGGCGCTGCTCCTCGGCGTCTACGCGACCGTGTCGTCGGTGGCCGGCGTGCTGATCGGCCGCGACTCCCAGACCGGCGTCGCGATCGGCACCGCGACGGCGGCGCTGCTCCTGCTGCCGGCCGTGCGCGTCGTACGCCGCGCGGTCGACGCCCGGCTCTACCCGCTGCGTCGCGCCGCGTTGGCTGCCGTCGACGGCCTGCACCGCGACGTGAGTGCCGGGCGGTCCCGGCCCGAGCAGCTCGAGCAGGTGCTGCGCGAGGCCTTGCGCGACCCCGGGCTGCAGGTCGGCTTCCGCGCGCCGGGCTCCGAGTCCTACCGCGACGCGGACGGCCGGCCGGTGCCGGCGGGCGGCGTACTGGTTCGTCAGGACGACGAGCCCACCGGCGTCCTCGTGGCCGGCTCCGGCCCGGCCTCCCCCGAGCTGCTCCGCGAGGTCGCCGATCGGTGCAGCACGCTGGTCGAGGTGGTCCGGCTCCGCTCGGAGGTGGCGCAGGCGCTGCGCGACGCGCAGTCCAGCCGGACCCGGCTCGTCGAGATCGGCTACGAGGAACGCCGCCGGATGGAGCGCGACCTGCACGACGGCGCGCAGCAGCGGCTGGTGTCGCTGGGCATGCAGCTGCGGCTGGCCCAGCGCCACCTCGACGACGGCACCGTCGACCTCGACGCGCTGCTCGACGGGAGCGTGGCCGAGCTCGGTACCGCGGTCGCCGAGCTGCGCCAGATCGCGCACGGCCTGCGTCCGAGCAGCCTGGACGACGGACTCCCGGCCGCGCTGTCCAACCTGGTCCGCAGCCTGCCGATGACCGTCGACATGGACATCGACGACAGCCCGCTGCCCGACTCCGTCGCGACCACGGCGTACTACGTCGCCAGCGAGGCGATCGCCAACGCGGTCAAGCACGCGGAGGCGACGCGGATCGAGCTGCGCGTCGTACGCCGCGACGGCCAGCTGCTGCTCCGGATCACCGACGACGGCTGCGGCGGCGCCCGGCTCGGGCTCCGCTCGGGACTCGCGGACCGGGTCGCCGCGCTGGGTGGTTCGCTGCACGTGGCCAGCCCGGTCGGCCGGGGCACCGAGGTGGAGGTGGCGCTGCCGTGCGCATCGTGATCGGGGAGGACTCGGCGCTGTTCCGCGAGGGGCTGGCCCGGCTGCTCGAGGACGCCGGCCACGAGGTCGTGGGACGGGCGGCGGACGCCGTCGCGCTGGTCGAGGTGGTCGAGAGTGAGAAGCCGGACCTCGCGATCATCGACGTACGGATGCCCCCCGACTCCACCGACGACGGCGCCCGCGCCGCCAGGGAGCTGCGCAGCCGCGACCCCGACCTCGCCATCGTGCTGCTCTCCCAGCACGTCGAGACCCGGCACTCGGTCGAACTGGTCGCCAGCGGCCGGTTCGGCTACCTGCTCAAGGACCGGGTCTTCGAGGTCGACGACTTCATGGACTCCCTGCGCCGGGTGGCGGCGGGCGGCTCGGCACTCGACCCCGAGGTCGTCGCCACCCTGCTCGGGCCCAGCCGCGACCACGACCCGCTCGCCCTCCTCACCCCGCGCGAGCGCGAGGTGCTCTCGCTCATGGCCGAGGGCCGCAACAACGCCGGGATCGCCCGACGGCTCTTCCTCACCGACCGCACGGTCGAGACCCACATCGCGAGCATCATGAACAAGCTCGGCCTGCACGAGACCGGCGAGGAGCACCGGCGGGTCCTGGCGGTGCTCACCTGGCTCGGAGTACGCCGGCGCGGTACGCCCTAGCTCTCGCTCGCGGAGCCGTCCTCCTCGCGCTGCTGCTGACGCTGCTGCCCGCGCTCCTCATCGCGCTTCTTCTGGGCCTCGTAGCGCTTCCGCTGCTCCTCCGCCCGGGCCCGTACCTGCCTGAGGAACTCCTCGTCCTTCTCCGGGTCGGCGGCGGCCGAACGGCCGGGCCGGTCGTACTCCGGGAACTGCTGCGTCGCCCGCTCACCCGGCGCCCGCCGCGGCGCTCCCTGCGGCCGGCCGAGTACGAACCAGGCGGCGCTGCCGAGCACCGGGAAGAGCAGCACCATCACGACCCAGGCCACCTCCGCAGGATGCGGATGTCCTGCCTGCGGGCCTGGACCACGTCGGCCAGGGTGAAGATCCAGACCGCGAAGACCACGACCGCCATCAGCAGCTCGAGCTTGATCACGGCGGAAGTTTTCCGGACGTCGCGCTGGCCAGTCTGTGGCTCATTCGGGTGGTGCGACACTCGGGAGGGTGGAGGACCGGGTCTCCGATGCGTTCGCCGCGACACCGCGCGCCGGCTTCCTCCCGCGCCTGGCTCGCCGTCGCGCGGCGTACGACGGGCCGATCCAGATCGGTCGCGGCCAGACCAACTCCCAGCCGCGGACGGTCGACGCGATGCTGCGGTTGTTGAAGGTCCGCGAGGGCGACCGTGTCCTCGACGTCGGGGCCGGCTCCGGCTGGTCGACCGCGCTGCTCGCGCACCTCACCGGTCCGACCGGAGCGGTCGTGGGTGTCGAGCTCGAGCCGACGCTGGTCGAGTTCGGGAGCACCAACCTGGCTCGCCTGGGCCGGCCGTGGGCGCGGATCGAGCAGGCCGACCCTGATCACCTGGGCTGGCCGGCCGAGGCGCCGTACGACCGGGTGCTCGTGTCGGCGGAGCCGCGCACGCTGCCCCACGAGCTGGTCGCCCAGCTGACCGAGGACGGGCGGATGGTGATCCCGGTCAGCGGCACCATGCTCCTGGTGGAGCGAACGCCGTCCGGTCCGGAGGTCACCGAGCACGGGTGGTACCGGTTCGTGCCTTTGCGCTGAATAGGCTCGGGCGCGTGTCAGAACCCCAGCACGGCGAGCCGTTCGGCGAAGAGCTGGTCCGGCTCGCGTCGGCCGACAACTTCCGCGACGTGACCGGCCCGGACACGGCGTACGTCGCCGCGGACGGCACACCGCTGCGGCGCGGCGTGGTCTACCGCTCCAACGAGCTCCAGCTCAGCCACGCCGACGCGGCGACGATCGCCCGGCTCGGGGTCACGGCCATCTATGACCTGAGGTCGACCCACGAGATCGAGGCCCACCCCGACGCCGAGGTGCCGGGCGCGGAGTGGCACCACGTCGAGGTCGGCGGGATCCCCATGGTCCAGCTCGAGGAGCTCACCTCGCGCGAGGCCGCCGATGCGGTGATGCGCCGGGTCTACCGCAGCTTCGTCGAGGCACCCGAGGCCCGCGCGGCGTACGCCGAGCTCCTCCGGCACATCGCGGACGCCGAGCAGGCGACGCTGTTCCACTGCGCGGCCGGCAAGGACCGCACCGGCTGGGTCGCGGCGCTGCTGCTCCACGTCGCCGGCGTCGACGACGCGACGATCCTCGAGGACTACCTGCTCACCAATTCGTTCTCGACCGCCACCAGGGAGAAGTACCTCGGCCTGGTCCGCGAGCACCTCGGCGAGGACAAGGTCCCGGTCTACGAGGTGGCGATGGTGGTGAGCGAGGACTTCCTCAACGAGGCCTACGCCGCCGCCGAGGCGGCGTACGGCTCGACGGACGGCTACCTGCGCGACGGGCTTGGCCTCGACGACGAGACCCTCGCGCGGCTGGGTTCACGGATGCGCACCTGACCGCATCAGGTGTTGTCGAGATAGCCGTATGTCGCAACCCACCCGGGTCCGACCTCGCACCGCCGCGCCGTGGTCAGGCAGACGTGGTCCCCGGTGCTGTCGGGCGTCACGAGCGCGCTGGCGACCAGGCCTGCGGAGCTGTACCAGCCGAACACCCATCTGACGCGCCAGTAGCCGCGCGCCACGGTCGGACGCAGGTCCGCGCGGACGAACGCCACCCCGCTCTGCGCGGCTCCAACGACGCCGACCAGGACGTCCGAGCGCACCACGATGACCCACCCCGAGCCTGACCACTGCTCCAGCAGGTACATCGCGTGCACTTCTTGCGCTCCGGAGAACGCCGGGCTCCGGTAGGCGATCGGACCGGTCTCGGTGATGAACCGCAGCGCAGTCAGTCCCGGGATGATGACGCCGGCGACGTCGCCGAGGTCCGTGACCTGCACGACTGGCAGCGCTACAGCGCCGACCTGGCCCTGGGTCTCCGACACCACCCACCAGGGGCGGGTCGCCGGATCGGCCGGTGGCGGGGACGCCGCCGCGGTCTCGAGCCCCCCACTCTGCGACGTGACCTGAATCGGGGCGCCGCCCCTGGCCTGGCGTGCGTCGCCACCTCTCTCAGTGCCGACCACGGCCAGCGCGAGGAGCGAGCACACCAAGCCTCCAGTGACCGTCCTCACCAGCATCGTGTGCCTCCCGCCCCCCGCAGTCAGCACGCTAAACGCGAATGAACTCGTGGCTCCTGAACAATCGCAGCCTTCCCCTGCTTGTGGGAGTCGGAGCGGAACCAGCTCGACTGTCCCGAGGTTCATGCGCGGCGAGAAGACACACCGTGAAAGCGGTTGTAGCCCGCGCACCTCTGGCGCATCGAGATGTGTGGGCCATACGTCCGTTCGCGCACAACAGGCGAGTCATGCCTTCACCTTCAAGTCCGCGAGGACGGCGCGGGCCGCGCTATGCCCAGAGACGAACGCGGCCTGGACGGAGCTATGGGCGCGGTGGTCGCCGATGGCAACGCCCCGACACCGGTGGCTATCGAGCTCGCTGTGCGGCGTGCTCGGCCAACGCGACGCGGACCATGTCGTCATAGCCCATCGGCTCGAAAGGGACCAACCGGGTGATGCTGTCGTCCCGCACTACGACCTCGTTGCTCATCGAGTCGATCAGCGACCGTCCGGTCTGGGTGTCGACGTTGGTGATCAGGGCCAGCCATCGGGACGAGAGCCCCGGGGTGAGCAGCGGGATGGGCACGATCGCCACGGGCCTCTTCTTGATCCGGGCCACGCGGCGCATCATCGCGACGTACTCGAGGACTTCGGGCCCGCCGACCTCGAAGACCTCGCCGAGGGCCGACGGCTCGTCGAGCACGCCGACGAGGTAGCGCACCACATCGGTGACGGCAATCGGCTGGGTCCGGGTGCGCACCCACTTCGGCGTGACCATGACGGGCAGGTGGTCGACGAGCTGGCGGGTCATCTCCCACGAGATGCCGCCGCTGCCCACGATGATCCCGGCCCGCAGCACGGTCACTGGGACTCCGCCCTCACCGAGGAGACCCTCGACCTCGCGCCGACTGCGCAGATGGGAGGAGAGCTGGTCGGACTCGCTGCCGAGTCCGCCGAGGTAGATGACCTGCTCCAACCCGGCCTCGGCGGCCGCCCGGCCGAACGCGCGGGCCGCCTCGGCGTCGAGCCTCTCGAAGTCCTTGGAGTCCAGCGAGTGGACCAGGTAGTAGGCGGCGCGGCAGCCCCCAAGGGCCCGGCGAAGAGTGGGCGCGGAATGCACGTCGCCGTACACCGCCTGACCTGCCCCCGCGTAGGAGCCCGGGTTCCGGGTCATGGCGCGTACGTCGTCTCCGGCCTCGATCAGGGCCGGGCACAGGCGTCGGCCGACGAAGCCCGAGGCCCCCGCGACCAGGACGGGTCCCGACGAAGTCACTGGGGCTCGTCGGAGCGCACAGATCGTTGGGCGCGGGGCGGCTGTGGACGCTGGTGGCCGAGCTCGCCGCCGATCCGACCGCCGTAGGGGCGGCCGTGGTCGGCGTACTCCTCACGGTAGAACGACATGGTCCACTTGCCGACGCTGAGCCGGGAGGCGGTGCGCAGAAGTGCGGTGTCGACCCTTGCTCCGTTCACCCTGATGTTGCCCGGGCGACCAAGGCGCACCACCACGAACTCGTCGTCGGCGTCATGTCGCACCTCGGCCTCGAACGGCTCCAGCCCGGCCAGCCGGATGTCGCAGGCGACGTCGGAGCCGATCGTCGTGACGTCGTTGCGCAACCCGAACACTTCCTGACGGTCACCCGGCACCGGATGCGCCGCGGGGGCCATGATCAGGCGGGGGTTTCCCCCGCGGTGGGGATCGTGCGTGGTGGTGACCGGCTGGCGTGCGCGTCGGCGGAACGTGGGGACGAGGGGGAACAACGTGGCTGGGGGCGCCAGGTCGGCCGTCGGCAGGGCTCCACCCGGCGGGGCCTGTGCGCGGCCCCGGACCAGCGACCACAGCCTTGCTCCGCGTTCGACGCGGATGTGTCGTGATCCGGTCACCCGGCGCTGCCACCACGAAGTGCGCGGCACCCCCAGGGTGACCAGCGGACCCGACGGGCCCACGACGGTCAGGAAGACACCGTGTCGGGCCAGCCCGTCCGCGAGCCCTCGCACGGTCGACGCATCGGACCTCCCCGCGAACAGGACCGGATCGCTGACCCGTACCTCGAGATGCTTGCCCGAGCCCGTCAGCGAGCCGCGGATGGTGGGGGCGCCGGGGAGGTCCAGGGCGAACTCGAGGGCCGCGTCGACCGTGATGTCGGTGGACATGTCTCTAGGAGTCGCCCTTGATGCTGTCCGGGGTGTTGTCCTTCGTGGTGATCTGAAGAGTGCCGTTCAGCTTCCAGGTGGCACGCGGCGCCTCAGGTCCTGTGTCGCGCGGCACCTCGACCGCCATGTCGATGAAGGAGTAGTTGATCGCGGCCTCGCGACCGGTCAGGAAGGACCACATCTCGCGGCCCAGGTCTGTCCAGTCGACGACCTGCTCGGTGCTGATGTCAGTGCTCATGATGGCGTTCCTTTGGTCGGAGTTGCCGCTCGCAGAATTCAACACTTTCTTAAACGGCTTGTTTAGGTTTACGATCACACTGTGAACCCTGATGCCCCTCTTCCGCAAGCCCCCGTCGGGACGAATACCGTCGAGACAGGCACGCTGACCATCGGCGACCTGGCCCAGCGCACGGGCGTGGCGCCGGCAACGCTGCGGATGTGGGAGTCGCGACACGGGTTCCCGCAACCGAGACGACGCACCAGCGGCCACCGGCGCTACGACGATCACGACGTCGAGCTCGTCGACCAGGTGGTCCGGCGCCGCGACAGCGGCATGCGCCTCGAGGTGGCGATCGCCAGTGTCGCGCTCGCGGACGCCGCCACCGGCACCCCGCCGGGTGCACCGTCGGTCTACACCGCCATGCGCCGCCTGCACCCACACCTCCAGCCGCAGCGGCTGAAGAAGTCCACGCTCCTCGCGGTCTCGTGGGCGATGGAGGACGAGTGCTGCTCACGGGCGGAGCGACCGAGGATCTTCGGTGGATTCCAGGAGGAGCACTACTACCGCGCGGCGGAGGACCGCTGGACAGAGCTCGCTCGAGTGGCCCGGTCCACCATGGTGTTCGCTGCGTTCTCCGGACAACCCGACCCGGTCTCCCGGACGACGATGGTGGATCTGCCCGACGACGCCCCGATGCGCCGCGAGTGGGTGGTGGTCTGCGACGCGCCGGACTACCCGGCGATGCTGACCGCCTGGGAGCTGCCCGGGCAGTCGACGGTCGCGGACCGTCGACGCCTGTTCGAGGCGATCTGGACCGTCGAGCCCGGTGCCGTGCGCGACGCCGCGCGCGCCTGCGCCCAAGCGGCCCAGCAACTCAACCACCCTGAGGCGTCACCCTTGCTCTACGAGCTCGCTGACAACCCCGCCCCGCCGCCGCTGGCGCTGCTGCAGGCGGCCTCGATGCTCAACCGGGTTGTGGCGTACGTCGATCAGGCCAGCTGATCCATCCGTGTGAGAGTCATCTGGGCTACCACGTTGATGGGTGGCTCGACGCGGCCGACGCCGCAGAACTGACTGAGGGCGACCGCAACAAGTTGGGACCGGCGATCAATGGCGCCCCGGTCAGACCTAGGTTTCAGCCGCTTCATCTTCCCCTTGAAGGTGACCTCGACGTTCTCGGTGCCCTTGTGCTGCTGGGCGGGAGGACGTACGACGCAAGGGCGCGGCGGTCTGCCTCCCGTGAGCTCGCCTCGGTCCGATCGGCACGAATGCGCTGAGTTCCGGCCGTGTCTCGGGTCAGTCCACAACAGTCAACCGATCGACGAGGGAGAGATCATGGCGGAGACCGAGTTCCTGGTTGCTTCCGATGAGGGTTACGACGAGTCGCGCCGGGTGTGGAACGCGATGGTCGACCGCCGTCCCGCGCTGATCGCTCGTTGCCGGGACGCTCGCGACGTCGTGGCCGCGATCGCGCGAGCCCGGGACGAGGGTCTGGAGATCGGGGTCCGCTGCGGTGGGCACAGCGTCGTCGGACTGGCGGTGCCGGAGGGCGGGCTGATGATCGACCTGACCCCGATGGGTGCGGTGCGCGTCGACGTGGAACGCAGACGTGCGTGGGTCCAGGGCGGCGCCTTGCTCGGGGCGCTCGACGCCGCGACCCAGCCGCATGGCTTGGCCACGACGGCCGGCAATGTCTCGCACACCGGCGTCGGTGGCCTCACCCTGGGCGGAGGCATGGGCTGGCTCGCGCGCGAGCACGGCCTGTCCTGCGACAACCTGGTCTCCTGCGAGGTCGTGACTGCGGGAGGCGACATCGTGCGCGCGTCGGCGGACGAGAGCCCCGAGCTGTTCTGGGGGCTGCGTGGCGGTGGCGGGAACTTCGGGGTGGTGACCGAGTTCGAGTTCCAGCTGCACGACACCGGCACCAGCGCACTGAGCGTCGAGCTCGACTTCCCGGTCGGGGACGCGGCGTCGGCGATGGCCACCTGGCGCGACCTCGCCGCGGCCGCGCCCCGCAGCGCCACGTACGCCGCGACAGTGCTCGGCGGCGTCGTGGCCCTTGGCTTCGTGTGGGTCGGAGACCCGGACGAAGGCCATGAATACGCCCGCGAGCTTGACGCGCTCGGTCGGCCCGAGGCGCGGCGGGTGGCGGAACTGTCCTACGTCGACCTCCAGCGCCGCGAGGACACCATCGAGGGCCACGAGCTCCGCCGCTACTGGAAGGGCCACTACTTCCACGAGCTGCCCGACGCCGCGCTCGAGGCGCTCCTCGCGCACGACCCGTCGGTGGCCGCCAGCGTGCAGGCTTACGGCGGTGCCATCGCGGAGGTGCCTGACGAGGCCACGGCGTTCAGCCAGCGCCGAACCGCCTTCGAGTACGTCGGCGCCGCCCGCTGGACCGACCCAGCCCAGGACGAGTCACAGTTGGCGACGGCCCGGGAGAGCGCCGGCCGTCTGGAGCCGTTCGCGAGCGGCGCCTACGTCAACGTCCTCGGCGACGAGGGCGCGGCCGGCGTAAGGCGCGCGTACTCCCCCGCCAAGCTGGCCAGGCTGACCGCACTCAAGGACAGCGTCGACCCCGACAACGTCTTCCACCTGAACCAGAACATCCCCCCGAGTCGGCACGGTGCGAGCACCTGAGGACGCTGCACGACGCCCCACCACCCCTAGCGACGTCGACTTCTAGACTGTCCGCCGGCCTACCGGAACTCGTGACCACTCACTGGAATCAGATGGTCGCGATCGCGTTACACGCGGCTACGCGGTTGTCATCATCGCTGGTGTACCTCTCAGAGACCTTGTTGGCTGGCGATTCGCCGTCTGAGCCCGACGCAGTGCTCATTCTCGGGCTCTAGATCGAGTCCTGCGAGTGCCCAGCGATCTGCAGCCCTCGGTCACAGGCGCGTACTCATCGGAGCTCGCCGATGACGCTCGACCGTCACCGTGATCGTGGGACCCAGAGCCCACGCCCGACATTTGGGACTTGTGCACCATGTGTTCGCGGCGGCATTCGCGGACCGTGGAGCCATGACTCAGACAACGCTCAGTGCACCGAGGGCGGCGATCACCGAGCCGCCGCTGTCCCGTTCGATCCATCGGGGCGTCGGCATGTGCCTCGTCCTTGCCGGCCTGCTCAACGGCGGCCTCCAGTACGTCGACCACCTCACCGCGGGCGCCGGCGAGCAGCGGGAGCTGATGGCGTGGGGCCTCGAGCACCACGCTGTCTACCAGGCTGTCTGGTTCGGGGCGATGCTCTCGAGCATCTTCCTGCTGCTGGGCTTCCTCGGCCTCGCGCAGATCACCAGATGGCACACGCCCAAGCTCACCGTGGTCGCGGCGCTGCTCACCATCTGGGGGATGTGGGGCTTCGGCAACGTGCTCGCCGGCACCTACATCGCCCAGGTGATCACGCCGGAGACGCTTGGCCTCGAGGCTGGGGTCACGCTCATCGAGGACGGCTTCATCAAGGACTGGGGGATGATCGCCGGCAGTCTGGCACCGCACTTGATCGGCTCCTTCTTCGGCATCCTGCTGCTCGCGATCGCCTGCTGGCGCTCAGGTCTTCCCCGCGTCCCCTCAGCGCTGCTGGTCGTGTTTCTGCTCTGGGACTTCATGCTCACCCCCGTCGGCCCGTTCGAGCCGCACCTGCTGCTGATGGCCGCGCTCGTCTGGCTCGGCGTGGCGGTGATCCGGATGCCGCACGAGCAGTGGCTCGGCGGACGCGCCTGACTGCGGTCCCGGATCCGGCGATACTCCAGTCGTGACACCCGGCGTCGACGTCCCCTGGGACGCGCTGCTGTTCCCGGTCGCCTTCGGTGTGCCCGGAGCCCTCATCGCCGCTCAGCTGCCCCGCCACCCGGTGGGCTGGCTGATGCTGGCGGTGGGGGCCTGCTTCGCCGCCAACGCGGTCTCGCTGGGGTGGCTCGAGTCGGATCGCACCGCAGGGGTGGACGCGATGGTGTGGTGGAGCGACCGCGGCAGCGCGGTCGTCGTCCCGGTGACGCTGCTGCTCGTCCTGTTGATCCCGGACGGACGATTGCCGTCGCCGCGCTGGCGTCCCGTCGTCATCGCCGTGATGTTCGCCCAGCTGGTCGTGATCGCCCTGTGGTGTCTCGCCCCGGTACTCCCGGACGGTTGGGTGGAGGCGCTCGACGCCCTCGAGCTGATGCTCATCCTGCCGTTCCTCCTCGGCATTGCTGCGGTGTTCCAACGGGTCAGGACGGCCAGTGAGCGACCGCCGGTGGTCAGCGTGCTGGCCGGCGTGCTGGTGTTCGTCCTCCTGGTCACCGTGCCGGACCTGGTGTGGCCCGAGGCCAGCGTCTGGTTCCACCTCGCCGCCACCGCGGTCCTGTGCGGCACCATCCTGGGCGCGGTCCTGCGCGGTCGATTCGACCGCATCGAGATCGCGGCGTCTTACGCGCTCGTCTACAGCGTGCTCACGGTCCTCGTCCTAGTCGCGTACGTGGGCATCGTGGCCGCAACGTCCCGGGCCGGCGCGCCTGACCAGCTGGCCGGGCTGCTCACCGCGGGTGTCGCGCTCGCCCTCCTGCCCGTGAGAAGGCTGTTGCAGCGGGGCCTGCGACGCGCGATGTACGGCGACGTCGGCGAACCGCAGCGCGCGCTCCGCCGGCTGTCGACCTCGGTCGCCGGCACCGACGAGCTGGCCGAAGTGCTGGAGGGTCTGGCCAGAAGCGTGCGAGCGTCGGTGCGCGCGCAGTGGGTGACTGCCGAGTTCCGAGGAAGCCGGGAGACGAGCGGGGAAGTCCAGGGATCGTCGGTCGAGCGCCTGCTCCTCGACGGCGGCGGCCTGCTGGAGGTCGGCTTCGGTCCGGGTCGGTCGCTCCGCGACGCGGACCGCGTGCTGCTGCACGACCTCGCCGAGCACGGCGCCCGAGCCGCCCGCGTCGTCTGCCTGGCCGCCGACCTGGCCGAGGCCCGGCACGCGCTCGTCGAGACGCGGGAGCAGGAGCGCTCCCAGCTGCGGCGCGACCTGCACGACGACCTCGGCCCGATCCTGGCCGGCTTGACCATGCAGCTCGGATCGCTCCCGGAGCTGGTCGGTGCCGACGCCGACCTGGCCAGGTCGCGGCTCGTCCGGCTCGAGGACCAGGCCCGCTCCGCCCTCGTGCGGACTCGCAGCATCAGCCGCGACCTGCGTCCCGCCGCGCTCGACGAGCTGGGGCTCACTGGGGCTGTGGTCGAGGCCGGCCGGGCGCTCGGCGTCCAGGTCAGGCTCAGCGGCGACATCCCCGATCACCTGTCACCCGCCGTCGAGGTGGCGGCGTACCGGATCGCTGCCGAGGCAGTCGTCAACGCCCAGCGCCACGGTGCCGCGGACGAGGTCGACGTGCGGATCAGCGAGACGCCGGGCGGACTCACCGTGGAGGTCGTGGACCACGGCAGTGGCATGTCGGGGTCGACGCAGGGTGTGGGCCTGCGGTCGATGCGGCAGCGCGCCGAGGAGCTCGGCGGGACCTTCGAGTGCGTGGACACCTCCGGCGGCGGCGTGACCATCCGGGCCACGCTGCCGGAAGCGACTGAGGAGATCGAGGCGGTGGAGACCTGATGGTCCGCGTCCTCGTCGTCGACGACCACCCGTGGTTCCGGGAGGGCCTGGTCTTCGAGCTCGGTCGCGCCACCGACTTTGAGGTCGTCGGCGAGGCCGGCAACGGCCGCGAGGCGCTCGACCTGGCCGCACAGCACGCGCCCGATGTCGTCGTCCTCGATTTGGCGATGCCGGTCATGGACGGCCTGACGACCCTGCCCGACCTTGTCACTCTCGGCGTGCGCGTCCTCGTGCTCACCATGTCCGAGGGCGACGCCACGATTCTTGCCGCGGTGCGGGCCGGCGCATCCGGCTACCTGGTCAAGGGAGTGAGCTCCGACAGCCTCCAGACCGCCGTGCGTGCGGTGGCCGAGGGCCACGCAGTCCTGGGACCGGGTCTCGCCGCACGCCTGCTCGCGCCCAGCGATCCGGAGCTTCCCGAGCTGTCAGCACGCGAGCGCGAGGTCATGGGGCTCGTCGCCCAGGGGATGACCAACGTCGAGGTCGCCGACCACCTGATGATCGCGCCGGTGACGGTCCGCAACCACGTGAGCTCGATCCTCACCAAGCTCCAGGTCACGAACCGAACGCAGGCAGTGATCCGGTTCCGCGGGGAGACCGGCCGGCCTCCCCGCGGGAGCTGAGCTCAGGCGCCCTCGGCTGCGGTGCCGGCCAGCAGGGTGACCTGCTCGCGGCGAAAGGACGCGCCTCTTCGACGGTCGTGCTGAGCGGACGAGGCGGACCGTGCCTCGCGACGGTCCTGGTCGCGGATGCCGACCAGCACGGTGGGTGATCTGGAGGAAGCTCTCACAGGTCGGATGTTGCGGTTGCGGGGCCTGGCTCCTGGTCGGGGATCAGCCGGGTCAGCAGCGCCCGAAGCTGCTGGTGTCCGTCCTCGCCTAGGTCGGCACTGATCTGCTGCTCAATGTGGCGGATGGTGGTGTCCCCCAGCCCGGCTAGGGCGTCGCCCTGCTCGGTGAGCCTGATCAGCTTGGCGCGTCGGTCGCTCGGGTCCGGCGTCCGCTCGACGTAGCCGAGGTCCTCGAGCTCGTCGACGATCTCGGCCATCGCCTGCGGGGTCATGTTCGCGGTTCTGGCCAGCACGGTGAGTCGCTTGCCTCCAGAGGCGACCTGACCGAAGACCGCGTTGTGTGACGGCTTCAGCGGGTGTCCCCCGACAGCAACTTCCTCGATCACCTGGCGGCTGAGCAGCAGGTGGGCGTGGGCGAGCAGGGTCAGCGTGTTGGGTTCGGGCGCCTCGGTCATCGACACTCCGATGACGGATGCTAGCCACCTAGGTCTCGGCTTCTTGACAGTCAGAGGCGGCGCTGTGCAGCGGGTCCGAGGATTCGGGATGGGTCGGTCGGCACTGGCGTGATTGCCAGGTCGCAGCCGTGACCCATGGACGCGGCTCGGGCCACGGCCGTCGACTGCACGCTCCCTCTCGCATGTTGGTGGTGACCAACATCCCCGGCCTGAGTGGATTCGGCCGTCCATTGGACCGTTCGCGGTCTCGATGAAGTCGGTGGAGCCGGGTGAGCAGGACCCTCGTCGCGGCCGCGGCGCCCGCTGAGGGAGTGGTTGGTGTCAGATGGGCGTGGCGTACGCCGCGACACCGGTGTCGATGAGCACGCAGGGCTCGTCGCCAACGGTCCACGCGTCATGACCGGGGTCTAGGTCGATGACGTCGCCGGGGCCGATGGTGATCTCCTCGCCGTCGTCGGGCTTGACGGTCATGTGTCCAGAGAGGCAGAACCCGGTGTGGTGTACCTGGCAGGAGTCAGTGCCGGCAATCGGCTTGACGTCGTTGGACCAGCGCCAGCCTGGTTCGAAGACGCCGCGGCCCAGGGTGAAGTCGCCGAAGGTGACCACGTCCATGTGGCCGTGGTCCTGGAACGGGCGTCGTTCGTGCGGGGCGTCGATGTTCTGCTTGTCGGACATGAGCTTCTCCTCTGTGTGGGTCGGTTCCGCGTTCGGATTGCCAGCCTGCGGTGGTCAGGCAGACACCTTGGGGCGGATGTTCTGGTTGCCGGTGAACACGTTGCCGGGGTCGTACTCGGACTTGATCTGTGCCAGTCGCTCGTACTTCTCTGCACCGAAGGCCGCCTTGATGCGCTCGTCACCCTCGTCGCCGATGAAGTTGAGGTAGACGCCGCCGGTCGTGAACGGGGCGTTCGCCTGCCGGTACTCGCGCACCCAGGCGATGTTGGCCGCGTCGTCGGCAGGGTCCTCCCAGGTCGCGAATGGATGACTCACCCAACGCGCCGAGCGCTGGCTCAACGGTGTGGTGTCAGCGTCGACGCGCGCCAGCGCGCCGCCCCACGGGATCAGCAGGTGCTGGGTCATCGGCGACGCACGGCGTGCGCCCGCGTCGAGGAACACGTCGAGAGCGTCGTCGGGGAAGGTGTCGTGGTAGTCGGCGCTCCAGTACTGCCGGAACCCCGGCGGGTCGTCGATCATCGACTGCAGCTCCGCGTAAGGCATCGGGCCGACCAGGTCGACCTCCGGAGACAGGTCGCGCATGATCTGGACCACGTCCGCTCCGGTCGTCTCGTCACCGTTCCAGCAGACCGCGATCGCGATCAGGGGCTGGCCGTGCAGGTGCGGCGGGATGAACTCCTCCGGCGGGCCGCTGAGCATCACGAGGCCGGTACCGAGCTCCTCGGGAGCGTTATCCGCCCAGTCGCGGAAGGCCCGGGATACCTCGGGTCCGCGGGCAGCGGGCCAGGCCATCAGCCCACCGATGATCATCGGACCCACCGGGTGCAGCTGGAACTCCAGCGCGGTGACAACACCGAAGTTGCCGCCCCCTCCCTTGCTGGCCCAGAGCAGGTCCTGGTGCTGGGTGTCGTCGGCGCGGACCTCCCGGCCGTCGGCGGTCACCAGCTCGACTGCTAAGAGGTTGTCGCAGCTGAGTCCGTGCTGACGTTCCAGCCAACCCGAGCCGCCGCCGAGGGTCAGCCCGGAGACGCCGGTCGTGGACACCCGGCCACCGGTGGTAGCCAGGCCGAACTCCTGCGCGGCCGCGTCGAACTCTGCCCAGGTGCACCCGCCACCGACCCTGGCCCGTCGGGCCGCGGAATCGATGTCGATGGCCTTCATGGGACGCACGTCGATGACCAGCCCGTCGTCGTTGCTGGACTGCCCGGCCACGGAGTGGCCACCCGAGCGCACAGCCACCGGGAGAAGATCGTGGGAGGCACGCTCCAGAGCCTCCCTGACATCAGCGGGGCCTTCGCACACCGCGATGATCCGCGGCTTCTTGTCGATCATCGCGTTGAACAGCTCGCGCCGCTCGTCGTACTCGGCCGCCTCTGGTTCGATCCACTTCGTCATGCCCGTGCCTCCTGGTCTGCTCCGGAGAACCCACCATCCTCCGGGGCCAGCACGGTGACAATGCATCGGACGTACCGATCGGTGAGGTCCTTGGCTGATCGACGGGGCTGCGCAGCGTGTCCCGAAGGGCGCATCGGGTCCCGGTCAGGACCGGTGGCCACCAGAGCCGAACGGCTGGGCCAAACACCACCGAGGCCGCGGAGCTGCTCGGGTGCAGTGTGTTCTGGTCTGGCCCTTGAAACCGGCGAGGTAGTCCGCGATGGCCAGGTTGAGCTCACGGCCATCAAGATGGGTCGAGACACGCAGGAGGCGGTCAGTGGGCTGAAACGGCAGTAGCCGCGCCTCGGTGGACATCGGGCCCCGCGCGGCGAACCACGTCAAGGCCACACTTTGCTCGCCGCCGAAGGGCAGGGCAGGGCACTCGAAACCCTGCTGCCAATCCCGTCGGAACTACCGCGACAGGCGGCGGATCCGGAGTGACGTACGCCGTCATCGCCCTGAGGTCACCATCGCAATGACGCCCTTACGGCCGGTTGAACTCAGCGCTGCATCTTGCCCTTCGGACCCGGTTCTTCGACGGTGTGGAACTCGCCGGTGTCCGGATCCTTGAATGTGACCTCGACGTTCTCGGCGCCCTTGTGCTGCTGGGCGCGGACATAGCTGGCGTAGGCGCGACGGTCGGCCTCGGTGAGCTCGCCGCGGTCGACGAAGAGCGAGCGGATCGAGCGGGGCCACAGGCGGCGGGCCAGGACGACGTTGACCTCCATGCCGAGCACGCCGATGAACGCGGCGACGTAGATGATGCCGATCAGACCGAGCACCACGCCGAAGGCGGCGTTCATGCCCTGGGTCTCCGCGAGCACGCGGGTCGTGTAGATCGTGCCGGCGTACTGAAGGATCGCCCAGAGGAACGCGACCGTGAAGGCGCCCGGGGCCGCGCGGCCGAGGTGGTGGCGGCGGGCGGCGGCCAGCCGGAACACGGCGGTGAGCAGCATGCCGATCAGCAGCACGGTGAGCAGCCGCACCGCCCAGCGCAGGGTCGTGTCGAGCCGAGGCCCGAGCACCTCGGTCTCGCTGCCCAGGGTCGAGACGGTGGTGATGACCAGCACGGAGGTGCCGCCGAGCATCAGGAGCGCGAGGCTCTTGAGCCGCAGCCGGATCGGGTTCGGCCGCATGTTGCGCGGCACCGACCAGGCGACGTTCAGCGCGTTCTGGAGGGCCTGGCCCAGGCCGAGCGAGCCGTACGTCGCGGCGATGATGCCGACCACGGTGCTGGTCGTCGACCCCTGCAGCCGGTCGGGGCGGCCGAGCTCGTCGCCGATGATCGGGAAGGTGCCCAGGGCCGAGTCGATGACCCGCTCCTGGAAGTCGGGGTTGCCCTGCAGGATCCAGCCGAAGATCGTCACCGCGAGCAGCAGCAGGGGGAACACCGCGAGCACCGCGTAGAAGCTGATGATGGCCGCCAGGTAGGGCCCTTGGTCGTCGATGAACTTGAAGAACGTCGCCACAGGAAAGCCGAGGACGGACCTCTTCCGCTGCGTGCGGTCGAGCGTGTCGACGAACCCCACGGGGGCAAGGCTATGCGGAACGGCCTCCGCAGCCTCCTCAACGACGGGTTCAGACAGTGGTCAGCACGCCGTCCGAGTCCGTGGTGAAGAGCTGCACGCCCTCGGTCACCTCGGCCGCGTCGGCGTCGAGCGCGACCGCGATCTTGTTGGTCGCGTTGCGGATCACGTCGAGCACGACCTCGACCGCCTGCTCGTCGGTGAGGTGCTCCCGGACCCGGGCCACGACCTCGTCCGGGACCGCCGACGGGGTCCAGATGATCGCGTCGGTGAGGGCCAGCGCGGCCTTCGTCGCGTCGGAGAAGTCGCTGTCCTCGTAGTGGTCCACGGCGCTGAACGTCGCCTCGTCGGCCCCCGCCGAGATCGCCGCCACCGCACGACGTGACTGGCACAGCCGGCAGTCGTGCTGGCGGGCGCCGCGCAGCCGCACCAGCTCGGTGAGGGTCGGGTCGAGGGCGGCGTGCCGCGCGACGGCCCGCATGAACTCGTCGATCGCGCCCCAGACGTCGCGCACCGGGAAGCGGCGGGGCGTGGGCCACTCGGACGGCCCGAAGAGCCGGTCGAGTACGGCGGTCAGGCGGGCCGCTGCGTCACCGATCCAGATCATCTGTACGACGGAGACCTGGTGGTCACGGGTCTCGTCGCCGATCGCCTTGCGCAGTCCGTCGTCCACCTGGGCGACATCCGTCTTGAACTGCTCCGCGAACGCCCGGACCGCGGGCGCTTCGAGGAGCTCGTCGTGGACCCCGGAAGGCCGGACCGACACCAGCGTGGCGAACGTCGAGGCCGCGTCAGGTGCGTAGCGCTCAAGGGCGTCCCGACCGGAGCCGCTTCGGATCTCGGTGTCAGCGTCGCTCAACATGTCGGTCATCACTGTGACTGTCTCACGTCGGTGGGCAGGGTGGGGTGTCGCGGACCGCTAGCCTCACCCGCATGCTGGTCCCGAAGCGCCTCCTGACGAGACTCGCAGCCATCGTCGCCGGGGTCATCACGGCGGGCCCGGCCGCCGCCCTGGCCGAGGACGGCCGCGACGCCAGGCGCGACGTGCTGAGCGGTCCGAAGCTCTCCGACGACCTCCCCGGCAGGCCCGAGGCGGGTCGCAGGCTCGGTGACATCGTCACCAACTCCGCGTCGTACGGCGCGGACCTGGTCGTGACGACCAGGTTCCGGAGCCTCGCCGCGACCGGCCACCAGGAGTTCAGCTGGTACCTCCTCACGGCCGACGATCCCCACGCGTCGTGGAGCGCCTCCCTGGTCGTCCAGCCCGGCAAGGACAAGGGCCGCTTCACCCTGCTCGACCCCATCGCCAACCAGCCGGACTGCGGCACGGCCACGCTCGACCGTGCCGCCCGCAAGCTCACGCTCACCATCCCGGCGAGCTGCCTCGGCGACCCCGACTGGGTGAAGGTCGGCAACGGCGTCCACGTCTACACCGCCTCGCGGAGGTACGCCGACGACGCGCGCACCGACGGAGTGGTGAAGCACGGCTGGAAGTACGGCCCGAAGCTCACCGCCGGCTGAGGCTCCTCGCCAGGCTCGGGATCATCACCGCCGCGGCGACGAGGTGCAGCACGACGAGGGCTGCGGAGGTGCCGGCGTTCGCCCCCGCGAGGATCGGCGGCACCAGCGAAACCGCGGTCAGCGAGGCCGCGGTCCACACGAACCGCTCGGCCGGGCGCGCGCTCCAGTGAAGGAGCGCGACGGCAATGAGGGTGCCCACGCCCGAGAAGACGCCGGTCACGAAGGCGATCCCGGACAGCGGGATCGACTCGTTGCTGCCCGAGACCTCGAAGTCGACGCCGGCGGCCTTGGCGACCGCCGCGACGAGGGTGGTGGCCACCATCGCCGCCAGCGTGCCGATGACGCCGGTGAGGAAGAGCCCGCGGGCTCGGTGAGTGTTGGTCTGGTCTGTGGCCGGGCCTGCGACGACCCGGGTGTCACTGGTGCTGTTCATGTCATTCCTCCGTTGTCGGTAGTTGATGTGCTGGGGTGACGATGCGTACCCGCGCCGTACGACGGCCGGGGTTGCTCAGGGCGCGCACGCCGGTGCCGCGGAGCCAGAACCCGGCGTCGCGCCCGAGGACCGGGCCGGGCTCGCCGTCGCGCAGCTCGAGCTGCACCCGTCCCTGGGTGACGACGCCGAACGCGTCGTACCACTCGGCCGCGACCACCGCGATGCGCTCGCCAGCGGGTAGCGCGAGGGTCCGCACCGGGACTACTCGGTGCCGTCCGCCGGCAGTCTCTCCGGCAGCCCGAGCCGCGCGAACTGGTCGTCGTGGAACGTCACGATCTCGGTGATCGCGCCGCCGGTGAAGCGCAGGACGTCCAGCGTGAGCGGCAGGTAGGCACTCTCCTGCTCCCGCCAGTGGTAGAAGGCGACGGCAGGCTGCCGGTTGACGAACGTCGGTACGCCGCGCAGGCCGGTCATCCCCTCGAAGCCGTCCTCGACCCAGTCGTTGACCACCGCGTCGCGGCCGAGGTGCAGGCCCGGCGTCGGCGGCATCGAGCAGCGGACGTCGTCCCGGAGCATCGCGGCGAGCGCATCCAGGTCGGTGGCGACGCTGGCGTCGGTGAAACGTCGTACGAGGTCGCGGGTGCCGGCGTCCTCCTCGCCCCCGGTCCAGTCCTGCCGCTCGGTGGGCAGGTGCTCCCGCATGCCGGCCCGTGCCCGCTGCAGCGCGCTGTTGACGGAGTTGACCGAGTCGCCCAGCAGGTCCGCGACGTCCTTGGCCGGCCAGCCGAGCACGTCCCGAAGGATGAGCACGGCCCGCGGGCGCGGGGCGAGGTGCTGCACGGCGACCAGGTAGGCCAGCTCGATCGTCTCCCGCGCGACGGCGACGGCCTCGGGCTCCTCCGCGCCGCCCGCGGGCAGCTCGTCGAGCAGCCGGTCCGGGTAGGGCTGCAGCCACCGCACCTCGCCGCCGGTGGCCGGCTCCGGGCGGCGCTTGGCCAGCAGGTCCAGGCAGGCGTTGGTGGCGATCTTGTAGAGCCAAGCGCGGAACGTCGACCGTCCCTCGAAGGTCTCCCGGCGCCGCCACGCACGCAGGAACGTCTCCTGCACGGTGTCCTCGGCGTCCTCGAACGACCCGAGCATCCGGTAGCAGTGCACGTGCAGCTCGCGCCGGTGCCGATCCGCCAGCGCCGTGAACGCCGCCTCGTCGACCTCGCTCAGCCCGCTCACGCCCAGCTCCTCCGCCTGCGTGTTCCCGATCATCACGTCATCCTTCCGGCTCATCGTGTCCTGTCCTCTGTGTGACGGGAACGGCCGCCGCAACTCATCACCAGCCTCCGATCACCGAGGATGGCCCGGTGAGTGATCAGGAGCGGGCGACGGGGTTCCCGACCGCCGCTTTCACGCGCTTCTGGCGGGCGGAGGCGGTCTCGTCGTTCGGCACCTACGTGACGCTCTTGGCCCTGCAGACGGTCGTGGTGCTCACCCTGGACGGAGACGCGCAGGACGTCGGGTGGCTGAACTCGGCGCGCTGGCTGCCCTACCTGTTGCTCGGCCTGGTGGTCGGCGCCCTGGTCGACCGGCGCCGCCGACGACCGGTCATGGTCACCACCGACCTCCTCCGGGCGCTGCTCCTCGTCTCCATTCCCGTGGCCTGGGCCGCGGACGTGCTCACGATGCCCCTGCTGCTGGCGATCGTGGCCGTCTTCGGCACCGCCTCACTGGTCAACGATGCCGCGTCGCAGTCCTTCCTCCCGCGGATCGTGCCGCGTGCTCACCTGCAGCGTGCCCATGCGCGCATCGACAGCGCGGACGCCGTGGCGCAGACCGCCGGCCCGGCTCTCGCCGGACTGCTGGTCAGGATCGTGGGAGCGCCCCTGGCGTTCCTCGTCGACGCGGCGACGTACGTGTTCTCCGCCGTCGCGGTGGCCTCCCTGCGCGTGGACGAGCCGGCACCGACGCCGAGCGCCACCCCGAACCTGCGTCGCGAGATCCGCGAGGGCGTCCGCTGGGTCTACCGGAGCTCCGGTCTCGCCACCCTGGCCGGCGCGACCCACGTCTGGTTCGCGGCGCAGGCCGTCCTCGGCGCCGTGATCGCGCCGTTCGCGCTGCGCAGCCTCGACCTCAACGCCCTCCAGTTCGGGCTCGCCACGGCTCTGGCAGGGGTCGGGGCCGTCGTCGGTGCGATGACGACGACCGCCGGCGGTCGCCGCCTCGGCACCGGCGGCGCGATCATCACCGCCCACCTCGTGTCGATGGCGGGTGTGGGGCTGATGGCAGTGGCGGGTCTCGGCACCGCCGGCTGGACGGCCGCGGCGGTGCTCGCGCTCGGGCAGGCCGGTCACGGCTTCTCCATCGGCTTCGCCAACTCCCACGAGATGAGCTACCGCCAGGCCCTCACCCCCGACCCCCTGCAGGCCCGCACCAACACCACGATGCGCTCCTTCAACCGCGCCGTCGTCGTCATCGCGGCACCACTGGGCGGGCTCCTCGCCGTCCAGGTCGGCAACCGACCCGCGCTCGTCGTCGCCGCCGCGGTGTTCGGACTGTCGGCGCTGATCCTGCTCGCGTCACCCTTCCGGCGCGTCAGGGACGTCCCGGACCCGGAGTCTTCGTGAGTACGGTCCCAGCGTGACCACGGAGCTCCCGTTCAGCCCGCTCGCCCTCGACCAGTCGGACGTCGGCTATCTCCACGGTCCCGACTCGACCGTCCAGGCGGAGGTGCCCTCGGGCACTGTCACCGAGTTCGAGTGGGACCGGAGCACCGCCTACCCGGGTACGTCGCGCAGGTTCTGGGTCTACGTCCCGGCGCAGTACGACGCGGAGGAGCCCGCGTCGCTGATGGTCTTCCAGGACGGTGAGGGCTTCCTCGATCCGACGGACGAGCTGCGCGCTGGCGTCGTGCTGGACAACCTCATCCACCGCGGCGAGGTGCCCGTGACCATCGGCGTCTTCGTGGATCCAGGGGAGCAACGGAACGCCGAGTCGACGCGTTCGACGCCCGCTACGCCGACTTCCTGATCGACGAGATCCTCCCCGAGGTCACGAGCCGCTGGGCGGTCACGGACGACCCCGACCGTCGGACCATCTGCGGCTTCAGCAGTGGCGGCAACGCCGCCTTCACCGCGGCCTGGCTGCGACCGGACAGCTTCCGACAGGTCATCTGCTGCCTGTCCAGCTTCGCCCAGATGCCCGGCGGCAACCCCTACCCGGACCTCATCCCGCGGACGCCGCCCAAGCCGCTCCGCATCTTCATGCAGGCCGGCCACCGCGACCTCGGCTGGGACGAGCCCGAGGGGAACTGGCTGGCCGAGAACCTGCGCGTCGCGGCCGCGGTGGCGGAGGCTGGCTACGACTTCCGCCTCGTCCTCGGCGACGGCGGGCACAGCGCGAACCACGCGGGCGTCCTGCTGCCCGACGCGATCCGCTGGGTGAGCCGACCGGGCGACGCCTGAGGGCCGACTGTCACGTGCCGAGGACGTCGGCGAGCCTTAAGGTCTCGGCTTCAATCTCGTCGTGGGGTCTCAGCGCCCCGTCCTGCCAGGCGA
>CAVWYA010000005.1:0-81465 GCA_963759065.1 uncultured Actinomycetota bacterium
GCTGGTCGAGGGTGTCGATGCCGTGCAGCCCGAGGTGGTCGGCGGTGACGTTGGTGACCACCGAGACGTCGTTGCGGGTCAGGCCGATGCCCTTGAGGAGGATGCCGCCGCGCGCGGTCTCGGTGACCGCGAGCTGCACCTCCGGGTGGGCCAGCACCCGCCCCGCGCCGGACGGGCCGGAGTAGTCCCCGGCCTCGACCAGCCGCCGTCGACGTAGATGCCGTCGGTGCTCGACCAGCCGACGTGCCGGCCGTCCGCGCGCGCGATGTGCGCGATCATGCGCGAGGTCGTGGTCTTGCCGTTGGTGCCGGTCACCGCGACCACGGGGACCCGGGGGGTGATCGTGGGCGGCGCGGGGCCGCCCTCGGCCGCGGCCACCCGCGCGGCCGCGGCGTCACCACGGTGTCGACCTCGCCGCCGGGGACCGCGTCGAGCACCTCCGCGACCGCCGTACCCATCACCTGGGCGCGGGTGCGGTGCCGCCACGGGAAGGCCACGACGATCTGGTGCTGGTCGCTGGTCGGCCGCACGCGCACGGCGAGCCGGGTGGTGCCCGACTCGGTCGCGATCGCCCGCACCAGCCGCCCCACCGCCCGCAGCGCGAACCGCTGCCGGAAGCCGGTGTCCGGCTGCCCGGGCCGGGCGTTCCGCAGCCCGATCCGCTGCGCGAACCGCCTCGCGGTGTCCTCCGGGAACGGCCGCCAGCCCGCCGATGTCGAGGGTCAGCTTGATCGCGGCGCGCGGGAAGTAGAGGTTCGGGCCCTCGAGGACCCGCAGCTCGACCAGGGACGCGGGTTCGTCAGCCACGCCCGGGACGCTACCAATCCGCCGGTCGTGGGGGGGGTCAGGCGCCCGTCGCGTGGAAGCCGCCGTCCACGTGCACGATCTCGCCGGTGGTCGCCGGGAACAGGTCCGAGAGCAGCGCGCAGATCGCCTTGGCGGTCGGCTCGTGGTCGGCGTTGTCCCAGCCGAGCGGCGCGCGGGTCGCTCCACATGTCCTCGAGGTCGCTGAACCCGGGGATCGCCTTGGCCGCCAGCGTGCGCAGCGGGCCGGCGGAGACCAGGTTGACCCGGATGCCGTCGGCGCCGAGGTCGCGGGCCAGGTAGCGCGAGGTCGACTCCAGGCCGGCCTTGGCCACGCCCATCCAGTCGTACGCCGGCCAGGCGACCGTCGCGTCGAAGGTCAGCCCGACCACCGACCCGCCGGAGGACATCAGCGGCCGGCAGGCCTGGGTCAGCGACATCAGGGAGTACGCCGAGACCTGGACCGCCTGCGCGACGTCCGGCCACGGGCCGGTGAGGAACTTGCCGCCCAGCAGCGTCTCCGGGTTGCCGTAGGCGATCGAGTGCACGACGCCGTCCAGCCCGTCGACGTGCTCGCGGACCGCGTCGGCGAGCCCGGCGAGGTGCTCGTCGTTGGTCACGTCGAGCTCGAGCACCGGCGGCTCGGTCGGCAGCCGCTTGGCGATCCGCCGGGTGATGCCGAGCGCGCGGCCGAAGTTGGAGATCAGGACGGTCGCGCCCTGCTCCTGGGCGTACTTCGCCGCCGCGAAGCCGATCGAGCTGTCCATCGTCACGCCCGCGACGAGGATCCGCTTGCCGTCGAGAATGCCGCATCGATCAGTGCCCCATTCCGAGTCCGCCGTCGACCGGGATCACCGCCCCGGTGACGTACGCCGCTCCGTCGCCGGCCAGCCACGTCACCGCGGCGGCCACCTCGTCCGTCGTCGCGTACCGCTGCAGCGGCACCTGCGCCTTGATCGCCGCCTTCTGCTCGTCGGTGAGCACGCCGGTCATGTCGGTCTCGACGAACCCGGGCGCGACGACGTTCGCCGTGATCGACCGGGAGCCGAGCTCGCGCGCGATCGAGCGGGCCATGCCGACCAGGCCGGCCTTCGACGCGGCGTAGTTGACCTGGCCGGCCGAGCCGAGCAGCCCGACCACCGACGAGACGAAGACGATCCGGCCCGGCGCAGCCGCAGCATCCCCTTCGCCGCCCGCTTGGCCAGCCGGTAGGAGCCGGTCAGGTTGGTCTCGATGACCGAGGACCAGTCCTCCTCCGACATCCGCAGCAGCAGCGTGTCGTGGGTGATGCCGGCGTTGGCCACCAGCACCTCGACCGGGCCGTGCGCCTCCTCGACCTGGGCGAACGCCGCCTCCACCTGCTCCGGGTCGGTGACGTCGCAGCGCACGTCGAGGGTGCCGTCGGGGGCGCCGCCGTTGCGCGTGGTCACGGCGACCTTGTCGCCCTGCGCCACGAACGCCTCCGCGATCGCCCGGCCGATCCCCCGGTTGCCGCCGGTGACCAGCACCGACCTCGCCTGGGTCTCGCTCTCGTCGGTCACCCGCTCGACGCTAGCGCCTACCCCGAAGTACGCCGAAATCGGTCCCACCAGCGCGGCGCGACGCGGGCCGGCGGCCACGGCGATGCCGGGCGCGAGGTCGGACCGGCTCGCCGGCGTACATCGCGTCCCACCAGCGCACCCCGCCGGCGATGAAGGCGTCGAGGTCGAGTCGGGCCACCGGTGCCGTCGAGCACGGACAGCTCGGAGAACCAGATGCGCAGGTCGAGGTGGCGTCTCGCCCGAGATCCTGGAAGAGGGTCAGGTGGTGGCCACCAGCGCCGGCTAGCGCGCAGATCGAGGCTGAGCCGGTGCCGCCAGTCCGATCGAGCCCGGTCGACGCGTCCACGAACTCCCATCCGTAGATCGGCGACAGCCGCCACGACGCGAGCACGTCGCGCAGCGCCTACGAGGTCGAGCGGCGACGTCGGCGGCGTCGGGTCGTCCCAGAGCGCCCGCGCGGTAGGAAGCCACGATCCGGGAGCAGCCCGGACAGGCGCAGCGTGCGCCGCGGGTCGGCGGCCTCGTGCGCCGCTCTCGTCACGGGCCAGCACGGTGAGCAGGACACCGACGGTCGCAGCGGGCTCGTCGACGTCAGGTCGTGCCACGCCGCTTCGTTGAGCGCGACCCCGAGCCCGTCGATCTGGTCGGCTGAGGGCCGTGGCTACTCCTCGTCCTCGAGCCGGAAGCCGACCTTGATCCCGACCTGGAAGTGCTCGACCTTGCCGTCCTTGATCTGGCCACGGACCTCGGTGACCTCGAACCAGTCGCAGTGCCGCAGCGTCTTGGCGGCCCGCTCCACGCCGTTGTGGATCGCCTGCTCGAGCCCCTCGTTGGAGGTGCCGACGATCTCGGTGACGCGGTAGGTGCGGTTGGTCATGGCGGGCCTCGCTCCTGGAGTTGGGCGGTGGGTTTCCTCGACTGTACCGACGTCGGGGCCCGTCCGGTCGCGGCGTACAGTGGCAGGCATGGCCCGGGAGCGCAGCCGCGAACCCGAGGCAGTCCGCATCACCTCGGCAGCGGCCAGCCGCAACGACGACATCGCGACGCGCCAGAAGCGATACCTGTTCTCGATGGCCATCCGCACGCTCTGCTTCGTCGGCGCGATCGTGGCCTCGCTGCTCGGGATCCACTGGCTCTGGCCGATCCTGATCGTCGGCGCGCTCGTGCTGCCCTACGTCGCCGTGGTGATGGCGAACGCCGCCACCACCAAGGGCGACGGCTTCGCGCTCGTCGACCGGGGCGCCGAGCGCCGCGAGCTCGGGGCCGGGGGCCAGGGTCGCTGAGAAATCTTCGGCCGCGTCGGTTTGATTCCCGGCGCGGACGTGGAACACTTCAAGGGCCGCGTGGGCTTGCTCGGGCGGTGTGGTGCCGGACAGCTCTCCCCGTGGTTGGCCGGCACCACTTTCACATTTCAGACGCCCGGGACCGATGACCGACATCTGCTCAGCCAAGGGCTGCACCGCTGCCGCCGTCTGGGCGCTGCGCTGGAACAACCCCAAGCTGCACACCCCGGAGCGTCGCAAGGTGTGGCTCGCGTGCGCCGACCACAAGGGGTCGCTGTCGGACTTCCTGGGCGCCCGTGGCTTCCTCAAGGAGGTCGTCGAGCACGTCGACGGGGCCGACGAGAGCGTCTAGCGGTCTGGACCGGCGGTGGACCGCTGCCTAGCCGCCGATGGCCGACATCGGCCGGTCGGGCTGGAGGAAGGTCGGGTCGTCGATGCCGTGGCCGGGCTTCTTGCTGGCCATCGCGGTCGACCCAGCGCTCGGCCAGCTCGGCGTCGGTCGCACCGGCGCGCATCGCGGTGCGCAGGTCGGACTCCTCGCGGGCGAACAGGCAGTTGCGGACCTGGCCGTCGGCGGTGAGCCGGACCCGGTCGCAGGCGCCGCAGAACGGCCGGGTGACCGACGCGATGATGCCGACCGTCGCCGGGCCGCCGTCGACGAGGAACAGCTCGGCGGGCGCGCTGCCGCGCGGCTCCTCGGCGGGCAGCAGCACGTAGTGCTCCTCGAGCGCTCGCCAGGATCTCGTCGGCGGTGACCATCTCGTCGCGGCTCCAGCCGTGCTGGGCGTCGAGCGGCATCTGCTCGATGAACCGCAGGGCGTAGCCGCGCTCCAGGCACCACTCCAGCAGCTCGGGCGCCTGGTCGTCGTTGACGCCGCGCAGCAGCACGGCGTTGACCTTCACCGGTCCGAGGCCGGCCGCCTGCGCGGCCTCGAGCCCGGCGACCACGTCCGCGAACCGGTCGCGCCGGGTGATCGCGTGGAACGTGTCGGAGCGGATCGTGTCGAGGCTGACGTTGACCCGGTCGAGGCCGGCCTCCTTGAGCGCGCCGCGGTCCGGGCCAGCCCGAGCGCGTTGGTGGTCAGCGAGGTCTCGGGGCGCGGCTCGAGCGCCGCCGTACGCCGCACGATGTCGACCAGCCCGCGCCGCACCAGCGGCTCGCCGCCGGTGAACCGCACCTCGCGCACCCCCAGCCGCTCCACCGCGACCGTGATCAGCCGGACCACCTCGTCGTCGCTGAGCTGCGACTCCAGCGGGAGCCAGTCGAGGCCCTCCTCGGGCATGCAGTAGGTGCAGCGCAGGTTGCAGCGGTCGGTCAGGCTGACGCGCAGGTCGGTGGCGACCCGGCCGAAGGCGTCTGCGAGAGGCTGCATGCGACCAGTCTAGGTTTCGTCGGCTGCTGGGTAGCCTCGCTGGGTGCGCTCGTTCGGGTTCCTGCTGAGCCGGCGCTGGATCGTGTTCGCGCTGGTCGTGGCGGCGCTGGCGTACGCCGCGTGGTGGCTGGGCGGGTGGCAGTTCCGCCGGCTGGAGGACCGCAAGGCCGAGAACGCCGTGGTGCGCGCCAACGAGCACCGCGACGTCGCGCCCGTGGCCGACGTGCTGAGCCGGGACGGCGATCCGTCGGAGCAGGACGAGTGGCGGGTGGTCAGCGCGACCGGGACCTACGACGAGTCCCGCACGGTCGTGATCCGCTACCGCAACCGCGGCGGCGTGCAGGGGGTCGACGTCGTCGTACCGCTGGTCACCGCCGACGGCACCGCGCTCCTCGTCGACCGGGGCTGGCTCGAGACCGACCCCAGCGGAGCGGACCGCGACGACATCCCCGACCCGCCCGAGGGCGAGGTCGACGTGACCGGGTACGTCCGGGCCAACGGCAGCGGCGACAGCACCCGGGTCACGGACCTGTCCGCCCGCGCGATCAGCAGCGACGCGATCGGCCCGGCCATCGGGCACCCGGTCTACGGCGGGTTCGTGGAGCTCAGGTCCGAGGACCCCGAGCCGGAGACCGCGCTGGAGCCGGTGGAGCTGCCCGAGCTCAACAACGGGCCGCACTTCTTCTACGGGCTGCAGTGGTGGTTCTTCGGGCTGCTGGCGATCTTCGGCTTCTGCTACCTGCTCTACGACGAGTGGCGCAACGGACCGCGCGGCGAGCGGCTAGGTCCAGAAGAGCCCGAAGCGGCCCAGAAGAAGCCCAGGCCGAAGTCGAAGGCCCGGCTGCAGGCGGAGGCCGCCAAGGCCCAGATCGCGCGGGAGAAGGCCGAGCGCACCCGCCAGTAGGACGGGCTCTGGCTCACCAGCGGGCGTGCACCAGCCCCCGGATGCGCTCGTCGTAGAGCGCCCGGACGCCGTCGAGGAACTCCGCGCCCAGCGGGGCCACCAGCCCGGCTGCGGCGTTGGCGACCGCCTGCTCGCGGTTGCGGGCGCCGGGGATCACCGTGGTCACTCCTGGCTGCTGCCAGCACCACGCCAGCGCGGCCTGCGCCGGCGTGGGCGCACCGGGCAGCCGCCCGACCAGCTCCGAGAAGGCCTCGGCCGCGGCGAGGCCGGCCTCCCACGGAACTCCCGAGAAGGTCTCCCCCACGTCGAACGCGCTGCCGTCGCGGTTGTAGCTGCGGTGGTCGTCGGGAGCGAACGTGGTCGACGCGGCGTAGCGGCCCGACAGCAGGCCCGAGGCCAGCGGCACCCGCGCGATGATGCCGACCCCCGCCTGGGCCGCCGCCGGGAGCACCTGGTCGAGCGGCTTGAGCCGCATCGCGTTGAGGATGATCTGGATCGAGGCCACGCCCGGCCGCGCGATGGCGGCCAACGCCTGGTCACAGGTCTCGACCGAGAAGCCGTAGGCCGCGATCGAGCCGTCCGCGACCAGCGCGTCGAGCGCGTCGTAGGTCGCGTCGTCCTCGATCACCGTCGACGGCGGGCAGTGCAGCTGCACCAGGTCGAGCCGTTCGGCGCCGAGGTTGTGCCGCGAGCGGTCGACCCAGCCGCGGAAGTTCTCGGCGGTGAAGTTCTCGGCCAGCGGGTCGACGCGGCGGCCCATCTTGGTCGCCACGGTGAGGCCGGCGTCGGGGTGGGCGGCGAGGAACGGCCCGAGGATCCGCTCGCTGCGGCCGTCCCCGTAGGCATCCGCGGTGTCGAAGAACGTGACTCCGTGCTCGGCCGAGACCTCGAGGACGTCACGGGCGTCCGACTCGGAGACGTCACCCCAGTCCGCCCCGAGCTGCCAGGTGCCGAGGCCGACGACGGAAACGGGGCGGCCCGTGCGGCCGAGGGTGCGCTGCTCCACGGGGGCAGCCTGTCAGAGGGCGCGCAGCGCCCCGCCATCGATCCGCCCTCACGAGGGTGTTAGACCTGCATCACCACGGCCTTGGGCTCGGTGAAGAACTCCCGGCTGAAGGTGCCACCCTCGCGCCCCAGCCCGGAGTCGCCCACGCCGCCGAACGGCGCGCGGAGGTCTCGGATGAAGAAGCAGTTCACCCAGACCGTCCCGGCCCGCAGCGCGGCCGAGACGCGGTGCGCGCGGGAAAGGCTCTCGGTGAAGACCATGGCGTTGAGGCCGTACGGCGAGTCGTTGGCGATCCGCACCCCTTCGTCCTCGGTGTCGAACGGGTGGATGGTCGCCAACGGCCCGAACACCTCCTCGCAGACCAGTCGGGAGTCCAGCGGCGCGTCGACGACCACGGTCGGGCGGACGAACCAACCTTCTGCGGGACCGCCTGTCAGCATCCGGCCGGTGCCGGCGGCGACGTCGTCGAGATAGCCGCTCACCTTCTTCCAGTGCTCCTCCGAGGCCAGCGGACCCAGCTCGGTCGCGGCTTCCTTCGGGTCGCCCATCCGCATGGCTTCCGCCGCGGCCACGAACCGGGCCACGAAGTCGTCGTAGACGCCGCGCTGGACGAACAGCCGCGAGCCGGCCAGGCAGACCTGCCCGGCGTTGCTGAAGATCGCCTTGATCGACCACGCGACGGCGTTGTCCAGGTCGGCGTCGTCGAAGACGAGGTTGGCGCCCTTGCCGCCCAGCTCGAAGCTGACCGGGGTGAGGTTGGCCGCCGCAGCCTGGCCGATCACGCGCGCGGTCGCGGACTCGCCGGTGAACGTGATCCGGTCGACGCCGCGGTGCTGGGTCAGCGCCGAGCCCGCCGAGTCCGGCCCGAAGCCGTGGACGACGTTGAGGACACCGGGCGGTAGCCCGGCCTCGGTGGCCAGCCGGGCCAGCAGGGTCGCCGACTTCGGGGTGTCCTCGGCCGGCTTGAGCACCACCGTGTTGCCCCAGGCCAGCGCGGGCGCGACCTTCCACGACTCGAGCATCAACGGGAAGTTCCAGGGCGAGATCGCGGCGACGACCCCGGCCGGCTGGAAGAGGGAGTACGCGTGATGACCGCTGTCCATCGGAAACGTCTCCCCGACCGCCAGCCGGGCGTGGTCGGCGAAGAACCGGAGGTTCTGAGCCGTCCGCGGCACGTCCTTGGTTCGGGCGTCGCTGATCGGCTTGCCCATGTCGATCACGTCCGCGAGGGCGAGCTCCTCGCCGTGGTCGACCACGAGGTCCGCGAGCCGGTGCAGCAGCGCGCCGCGTTCGGCGTACCCCATCCGCGGCCACGGCCCCTCATCGAACGCACGCCGGGCCGCCGCGACCGCCAGGTCGACCTCGGTCTGACCGCCCAGCGCGACCTCGGCGTACGCCGCCTGCGTATAGGGATCGACCGAGTCGAACTTCGCGCCCGACTCGGACGCGACGTCCTGGCCGTCGATGTGGTGCGCGATCAGCTCCATAGCGTCTCCTCAGCCATCTCAGCGGGCTCCCACCGCTCCGAGGTCACGCTCTTGCGCGAGCTGGAGCGCGATGTCGATCAACATGTCCTCCTGGCCGCCCACATAACCGGCCTCGCCGGCGCGTTGGAGGATCTCGTGGGCCGCCACGCCGTAGCGCTCGGCAGCGTGCTGCGCGTGCAGCAGGAACGACGAGTAGACGCCGGCCCAGCCCTGCACGATCGCGGTCCGGTCCGCCTTGGGCCACGTCGGCAGGAACGGCCGCACGACCTCCTCGGCCGCGTCGAGCACTCCGCCGACATCGACTCCGGTCTCCACGCCGAGGTGGTCGAAGGTCGCCGCCAGCACCTCGGTGGGCGAGTTGCCGGCCCCGGCGCCGAGGGCGCACAGCGAGCCGTCGATCTGACGGGCGCCGGACTCGAAGGCCAACACCGAGTTGGCGACGCCGAGGGAGAGGTTCTGGTGGCCGTGGAAGCCGACCTGCGCCTCGCGGCCGACAGCTGCCACCAGTGCCGCGATCCGGGCCTTGGCCTCCGTCAGCACCAGAGCGCCGGCCGAGTCGACGGCATAGACGCACTCACATCCGGCATCGACCATGATCCGGCCCTGCTTCGCGAGCTCCTCGGGCGAGGTCCGATGGCTCATCATCAGGAAACCGACCGTCTCCATGCCCAGCGACCGCGCCAGCCCGAAGTGCTGGATCGAGACGTCCGCCTCGGTGCAGTGCGTGGCGATCCGGGCCACCGAGGCGCCGGCCTCGCGGGCGTTGCGCAGGTCGTCCATCGTGCCGATGCCCGGGACCAGCAGGACGGCGATCTTGGCCAGCTTCGCCTCCTCGGCGGCGGCGCGGACCAGGGTGATGTCCTCCACCTTGGAGAAGCCGTAGTTGAACGACGATCCGCCGATGCCGTCTCCGTGGCTGACCTCGATCACCTCGACCCCGGCGCCATCCAGCGCGTGCACGGTGGCGCGCACCTGCGCCTCGGTGAACTCGTGCGACATCGCGTGACTGCCGTCGCGCAGGGTCGTGTCGGTGAGCCTCACAGGACGCTCGGTGCCGGTCACGCCCCCACTCCTGCGAGCCTCGTCGTGGCCACGAGCTCGCCGACCCGGGCGGCCGCGGCGGTCATGATGTCGAGGTTCCCGGCGTACGTCGGCAGGTAGTCGCCGGCGCCGAGCACCTCGATGAACACGGTCACCCGGCCGTTGCCGTCCCACTTCGCCCGCGGCTCGTCGTACTGCGGCTCGGCGCGGAGCGTGTAGCCGGGGACGTACTCCTGGACCTCAGCCACCCGGGCCCGCACCGAGGTGGTGATCGCGTCCTGGTCGGCGTCGGGCGGGATGGCGCAGAAGATCGTGTCGCGCATGATCATCGGCGGCTCGACGGGGTTGAGCACGATGATCGCCTTGCCCCGCGGGGCCCCGCCGAGCTCGCGGACCGCCCGGCTCGTGGTGTGCGTGAACTCGTCGATGTTGGCCCGGGTGCCCGGGCCCGCCGACTTGGACGCGACGGAGGCCACGATCTCGGCGTACGCCACCGGGACGACTGACGAGACCGCGTGCACGATCGGCACGGTGGCCTGTGCTCCGCAGCTGATCATGTTGATGTTCATCGCGCCGACGTGCTCGCGGAAGTTCACCGGCGGGCAGACCAGCGGTCCGGCCGCGGCCGGCGTGAGGTCGACGGCGACGATCCCGGCCTCCTCCAGCCGTGGCGCTGCGGCAGCGTGCGCCTTGGCCGACGTTGCGTCGAAGACGATCTGGGGCAGCTCGTCCCGGGAGAGCAGCCAGTCCAGCCCCTCGGCGGACGCGTCGATGCCCATGGACCGGGCGCGCTGGAGCCCGTCGGACTCGACCACGCCGACGACGTACTGCACCTCGATCGAGTCGCTCCTCTGGAGCTTGGCCAGCAGGTCCGTCCCGATGTTGCCGGGGCCGATGATGGCCGCCGTCGCCCTGCCCTTCGAGGAGTTCATGCGTCCCACCTCGGGATCTCGTCCTCCTGCGGGATGTTCACCTCGGTGACCCGGTTGCGGTAGCTCACCGTGGCGGTCCGGCCGCCGTGCTTCACGCGGACCACGACCTCTTCGGTGTTCACCGGCTCGCCCGGGTCGTAGCCGTGCGCCCACGTCGCGAAGGCCCGGATCGGGCCCGAGTGCGTGGCCGCGATGATCCGCTGGCCGGGGGACTCGGCGATCAGCCGGTTGAACCCCATCCAGAACCGGCGCACGCAGGCCTGCGGCGACTCGAAGTACATCAGCGGGATCGTCAGCCACAGCTGGATCGGGTCGGCGCCCCCGAGCTGGGTCCGGTAGAACCGGTCGATCTCGACCAGCCAGCGCGGCCGGTCACCGACCGCCATCCGCTCCAGCTTCTCCATCTCGGCCTGGTACTTGCGGAAGGACGCGGTGATGTCGCGGACGCCGTCGGGGCTCCAGACCTGGAAGTTCTTCAGCTCGTCGACGGACTCCGGCGCGCGACACGCGCGTCGCGCGCCGTACTGGTCGAGGCCGTCGAGCAGGCCGCGGTGGATCTGCTCGGCGGTCTGGCGGGCCCGGTTGGTCGGGGCGCACACGATCCGCATCTCCGGCCACTCGCGCAGCGTGCGCGCCAGCGCCTGGCCGCGCTGGTGCGCCTGCCAGGCGCCCATCGGCGTCAGCCCGGCGTCGGTCGAGTAGCCCTGGGTGATGCCGTGCCGGATGATCCGGATCTCGGTCGTGTAGGTGTCGCGGAGACTGCGCTCCTCGGGGACGATCTCGTGGCTGCGCGTGATCGCGGCGTACTCCGGGGTGAACCGCTCCCCCTCGAACTCCAGCGGCACCGAGCGGGTGCGCGCCGGCGTCTCCTCCTGGCGGTCGCGGAACCGCCGCAGGTAGAGCGGCACCGACGCGTCGCCGTCGGCCGGGTCCGCCGCGGTGCGGGCGCGTCGGTCGGTGTACCTGGCGAGGTAGAGCGGTGCATCGGTCCGGTCGGTGCGCCGGAACGTGTCCGTCATCGGTCGTTGGGTGGTCACGAGTGCACCGTGAAGAACCGCTCGTTGACCTCGCGGGCGTAGTAGAACATCGCCCGGCCCATCTCCTCCTCGGTCCAGGTGATCGGCTCGAAGTCCGGGTCGACCCAGTAGCCGCCGGTGAACACCTCGTTGCGGTTGCCGACCGGGTCGAAGAAGTAGGTGGTGTGGCCCCGGGTGACCCCGTGCCGGGTGGGGGCCACGTCGATGTGCACGCCGTTGAAGGCGAGCAGGTCCGCGGCCTCGCGCACGGCGTTCCAGTCGTCGACCCAGAACGCGAAGTGGTGCAGCGCGCCGTTGGGCCCGGTCACCATCGCCAGGTCGTGGGGAGATGTGCGAGCGCTCCAGCCAGGTCGCGATCTGGTGGCCGTCGTTGGCGATGATCTGCTCGGTGAGCCGGAAGTCGAGCACCTCGCGGTAGAACCGGGTGGCCTCGTCCACGTCCTCGGCCATGATGAAGATGTGGTCGAGCCGGGGCGGCGCGATGCCGACCAGGTTGCCGGGCCGCGGCGGCGGGTTGAACAGCGGCAGCATGTTGCCGACCTTCTCCATCCCGAACCCGAGCTCGACGGTGTGGCCGGACGGCGCCTCGAACCGGATCGCGTCGCCCCAGCCCGGGCCGAGCTCGCCGGCGCCGTACCGCTTCACCGGGATGCCCCACGCCTCGACGCGCTCGGTGTAGTGGTCGAGGTCCTCCAGCTCGGCGACCTTGAAGCTCATGTGGTCGAGGCCGTACGTCGGGGCCTGGCGCAGCACGACCGAGTGGTGCTCGTGCTCGTCCCAGCACTTGAGGAAGACCCGGTTCTCCTCGTGCGCGGTCTCGATCAGGCCGAGCACCTCGGTGTAGTACGCCGTGCAGAGCTCGAGGTCGGGGACCCGGATCTGCACGTGCTGCAGGCGGAGGATGCGGTCGGACACGGCGTCTCCCTTGTCTCTGGCTCGCTCAGGTGTGGAAGCGCAGGAACCGCTGCGCCACGACGTTCTCGTAGTAGAAGAGCCCGCGCCCGAACTGGTCCTCGGTCCACGTGATCTCCGGGAAGTCCGGGTCCGGGCTGTAGCCGCCGGTGAACACCTCGTTGCGGGTGCCCAGCGGGTCGAAGAAGTAGATGGTGTTGCCGCGGGTGACCCCGTGCCGGGTCGGGCCCTGGTCGATCTGGACGCCGTTGTAGGCCAGGATGTCGGCCGACTTGCGGACGTGGTCCCAGTCGTCGAGCCAGAACGCGAAGTGGTGTAGCGCCCCGTTGGGGCCGTTGACGATCGCGACGTCGTGGGGCGAGTGCGAGCGCTCCATCCAGACCCCCATCTGGTGGCCGTTCGCGTCGAGCACCTGCTCGGTCATCCGGAAGCCCAGCACCTCCTTGAAGAAGCTGTGCGCCTCACCGACCTCCTCGGCGTTGATCAGGAGGTGGTCCATGCGCGGAGGCGCGATGCCGGGCAGGTCGGGCGGCGGCACCGGCGACGGGTTCAGCTTCCCGAGGATGTTGCCGAGCTTCTCGAGCTCCCAGACCAGCTCCATGGTCTGGCCGGACGGGATCTCGAACCGGATCGACTCGCCCTGGCCGACGGCTTCGCCGCGGGAGACCCGCTCGACGTGGCAGCCGGCCTTCTCCAGCCGCGTCTCGAGCTCGGGGAGGTCGTCCTCCTTCTCCACGCGGAACGAGAACAGGTCCATCCCGATCCGGCTGTCGGCCCGCAGCCGCAGCGAGTGGTGGTCCTCCTCGTCCCAGCACTTGAGGTAGACGGCGTCGTCGGTGCGCTCGGTGACGTGCAGCCCGAGGACCTCGGTGTAATACGCCGTGGACAGCTCCAGGTCGGGCGTCCGGACATCGACATGGGCGAGCCTGAGGACTCCCACCGTGGCCTCCTGGGTAGTCGGTGGACCTTCTTGACTCCCGAACGTACGGAGGGCTAGCGTTCCGTGTAAAGGAAGGGCGTTCCATATGACGGAACAAGCGGACACTCATCCGGGTCCGGAGGCGATGCGCGCCGCGGTCGCCGGCTACGTGCAGGAGATCCACCGCGCGTACGTCGACCAGGCCGCCACCTTCTCCCCCGGCGTCCAGGGCCGGATGCCGCTGATGACCGCCGGCCGGATCACCGTGGCCGCGGTCGCGGCTCGCAACCTGCACCTGCTTGCCACCACCGAGGCGCTCGGCCCGCCGCGCGGGCAGGAGGTCGCCCTGGCTGCGGACTACGGCGGCGTCGCCTGGGAGCTCCGCTTCTACGACCCCGTGGTGCTGCCCGACCTCGGCCTGCTCGAGGAGCGCGAGGCTCCGGCGTTCGAGGAGGTCAAGCGCGCCCTCGGCGTCGGGACGGTGCTCTACCACGTGGTCGCGCAGCCGGGCGCCGGGCTGTCGGGGCACCAGGCCACCCACGTCGGCACCGGGCTGGCCAACGGGCACTCGGCCGCCGCCCGGGACTTCGAGACGATCCGCGCCCGGGCCCGCGGCCGCGAGGCCCTGGTCGACGAGCTCGCCGGCGCGTCGATCGCCGGGCTCCCCCAGGCCCAGGCGCTGCTGGCCCGCGCGATCTCGCCGTACGACGACGGCGTGCGCGAGGCGTGCGAGGCGGCGGTCCCCGACCCCGAGGCCATCCGGAAGGCAGTGCTCACTGCGGTGGGTGGCCGGACCCAGTGGATGCCGGCCGGGAGCAGCTCGTGAGCGACGGCGGCCTGTCCTCGGTCGGCAACGCGGCGAGGCTGCTCAAGGCGTTCCTCTCCCGCGAGAAGGAGATCGGCGTCTCCGAGCTTGCCCGCCGCCTCGACCTCGGCAAGAGCACGGTGCACCGACTGCTCACCACGCTGGTCCAGGAAGGACTGGTCGAGCGCAACCCCGCCACCGGTGCCTACCGCTTGGGCCTGACGATGTTCGAGCTCGGCCAGGTCGTGCAGTCACACATGGACCTGCACGGAGCGGTCGGGCCGGTGCTGGCCGCCCTGCGCGAGGAGACCCACGAGGGCTGTCAGGTCGGCGTCCTCGACGGCCATGAGGTCGTCTACATCGAGCGGCTCGAGAGCTCGCAGACGCTGCGGCTCTTCAACGAGACCGGTCGCCGGGTCCCGGTGCACACGACGTCCTCCGGCAAGACCCTCCTCGCGCACCTCACCGAGCCGGAGCTCGACGCCGTGCTGGCGGCGGCGTCGCCGCTCGCCCAGATGACGCCGAAGTCGATCACCGACCCGGCGGTGCTCCGCGCCGAGCTGGCCCGGATCCGGGCCCGCGGCTGGTCCGAGGCCGTCGAGGAGCGCGAGATCGGCGTGGCCTCGATCGCCGCCCCCATCAGGGACACCGCGGGCCGGGTGGTCGCCGCGATCAGCATCGGCGGGCCGGCCGCCCGCATGGGCGCGCAGCAGAGGCGCCGGCTGGCCGAGGTGGTCGTCGAGGCCGGCGAGGCCGCCTCGCGCCGGCTCGGCTGGTCCCCCGAGACCCGACACCTGCGAGAGGGCTGACCCGCACGATGCCGCCGATCACCGACGCCGCCGGCAAGGCCCGCGCGCTCTACGACGCGCGCCGCGACCGCGTGCAGATCAAGCCGTTCACCGACGACGACCCGGCGCTTGGCATGAGTGACGGCTACGCCGTGCAGAAGGAGCTCGTGCAGCTGATCCTGGCCGACGGCGACGCGATCGTCGGCTACAAGGTCGGCCTCACGTCGAAGCCGATGCAGAAGATGATCGGCGTCGACTCCCCCGACTTCGCGCCCATCCTCCGGTCGACGGCGTACGTCGACGGCGGCAGCGTCTCGATGTCCACCCTGATCCAGCCCAAGATGGAGGCCGAGGTCATCGCGGTGATGGGCGAGCGCCTCCAGGGGCCGGGGGTGCTGGTCACGGACGCCGCCCGGGCCGTCGCCGGGGTCTGCGCGTCCGTGGAGATCGTCGACTCCCGGTTCGAGGACTGGCGCATCAAGCTCGCCGACACGGTCGCCGACCTGGCCTCCAACGGCGCCTTCGCGGTGTCGTCACGGCTGGTGCCGCTGTCCGAGGTGGACACCCGGCTGGTCGGGATGACGCTGACCCGCAACGGCGAGCTGGTCGACACCGGTGCGGGCGCGGCGGCCCTCGGTGACCCGCTGGCGGTCGTCGCCTGGCTGGCCAACGTGCTGGGCGAGAACGGCATCGCGCTGGAGCCCGGACACCTCGTGATGACCGGGGCGCTGCACGCCGCCGTACCCATGGCCGCGGGTGACGTCTTCCGCGCCGACTTCGACCGGCTCGGTCCGGTCACGATCAGGGTGGTGGAGTGAATGGCTGACCCGGGCGCGCTCGCGGAGCGGCTGACCCAGGCCCGAACATCGGTGACGGCGATCCCCCAGCTGAGCGACGACGTTCCCGACCTCGACCTGGAGACCGGGTACGCCGTCCAGCGGCTGCTCCGGGAGGGCCGCGGCGACCTGATCGGCTGGAAGCTCGGCGTCACCAGCCGGGCCAAGCAGCAGCAGGTCGGGGTCGACTCCCCGATCTACGGCTTCCTGGCCGCCGACCACGTCCTCGACCTCGGGGAGCCGCTCGACACGGCGGAGCACATCAACCCGCGCTGCGAGCCCGAGATCGTCTTCGTGATGGGCCACGACCTCACCGGTGCGCACGTCACCGCGACCGAGGTGCTGGCCGCCACGGCCGGTGTCGCGGTCGGGATCGAGGTGCTCGACTCGCGCTACACCGACTACAAGTTCACGATGCCCGACGTCGTGGCGGACAACGCCTCTGCCGGCCGCTACGTCGTCGGCACGCCGGTCCCACCCGCCGGCATCGACCTGCGCCTGGTGGGTGTCGTGCTGGAGAAGAACGGCGACGTCGTCGCGACCGCGTCGGGCGCCGCCTCGCTCGGCCATCCGGCCGCCGCGGTGGCCTGGCTGGTCCGCTCGCTCGCCGGATCCGGTGAGGGTCTGCGCGCCGGCGACGTCATCCTCTCCGGCGGCCTGACCGCCGCGGTCCCGGTCTCGGCCGGGGACGTCGTGGTCGCGACGGTCGACCGGATCGGGTCGGTGGAGCTCGCGTGCCACTGACCCGCGTGCCGCTCGGCGAGCCCGGGGGCCGGGAGCGCTGGACGGTCACGCACGAGGACCGTGCGTACCTCGTCATCGACCTGGGCGACCGGCTCGTCGTCATGGACGCGCTGTGCCCGCACAAGCAGAACCCGCTGATCGAGGGCGTGATCCGGGACGGCTGCCTCGTCTGCCCCGGGCACTGGTACACGTTCGACCTCGCCACCGGCGCCTGCCGCACCGCGTCCGAGACCGACCTCCCCCTGCACTCGGTGGTCGAGGACGAGGGCATGCTCTACGCCGAGGTCACGATCGAGCCGCAGCTCTCCTGGTCGGAGCGGCTGCGCGCACACGCCACCAACCATGGACAGGGAGCCACATGACCGCGTACTGGACCCGGACGGTGCTGATCGAGTTCCCGTCGGTCGACGCTGCCCGGGCGGCGCACGACACCCCGGCGTACGCCGAGGCGCTCGAGGCCCTCGGCGACGGCGCCAGGCGGGACATCCGGATCGTCCCGGGCGTCGAGTAGTCACCCAGCGGCGTGCTTCCCGGCCTCCCACCCCTGGTCGCCCAGCAGCTCCTCTGCTCGGGCCAGTGGAAGCTCCTCCAGAGGCGTCGCCATCGAGTCGTTCCACCGGTTGAAGACCCCGAACATGCAGACCACGCCCAGCAGCTCGACGATCTGCGTCTCTGACCAGTGCTCTGACAACGCCGCGTAGGACTCGTCCGTGACGGCATTGGGGACCGATGCCGCCTCCATGGCGAAGTCGAGCGCGACCCGCTCCGCGGGCGTGAAGAGCGGACTGGACGCGTAGTCGTAGATCGCCGCCATCTTCTCGTCGCTCACGCCGTGCCGGGTCGCGCTGACCGTGGTGTGCGCCTTGCAGTACTGGCAGCCCGAGGCCGTACTGGCGACGTGGGCCACCAGCCGTTTGAGTCCGAGGTCGACCTCGCCGTCAGGGGCGAAGACCGCCCGGTTGAGCTGGATCACCGCCTTGGCGATGGCCGGGACGCGCTGCATGGTCAGCAGGCTGTTGGGAACGAAGCCCAGCGTCCTGGTGAAGTGCCCGAGCGCCTCGGCGAGGTCGGGGTCGGTGCAGTTCTCGACTGGGATCGGCTTCATGCGGGCCACGGGCGCGATCTTCCGACCGGTGTCCGGCCGCTGCCAGATCGTCCCTCTCTGCGGGACGCCGGCGTGCCGCCGTGCGGAACAGGATCACAGACCCAGGACCAGCCTCTGCCCGCACGCGCGGGAGACGCAGACCATCATGCAGCCATTGGCGAGGCGTTCCGGCTCTGTGAGCACGTGGTCGCGATGGTCGACCTCGCCCTCGATCACCTTCACCTCGCAGCTGCCGCAGATCCCCTCCTGGCAGTCGTGCAGCACGTCCACGCCCTCCTCGAGCAGCACGTCCAACACCGAGCGGTGCGGCGGGACGAAGAGGCTGCGCCCGGACTCGGCGAGCACGACCTCGACGCTCTGCTCGTCCGCGAGGTCACGTTCGACCACCGGGGCGGCGAACCGCTCCAGGTGCAGCGCGCCCACCGGCCAGCCGGTCATCCGCTGCTCGACCGCGGTGAGCAGCGGCTCCGGTCCGCAGGAGTAGACGAGGGTGCCGCGCAGCGGCGTGCCGAGCAGGCCGTCGAGGTCGAGCAGTCCGTGGGTGTCCTGCGGCCAGAGCGTGACCCGATCGCCGTACGCCGCCAGCTCGTCGGTGAAGGCCATCGACGCGGCGGTGCGACCGCCGTACAAGAGGGTCCACGAGGCGCCGGCCGCCGTCGCCGCGGCGAGCATGGGCAGGATCGGGGTGATGCCGATGCCGCCGGCGATGAAGACGTACGCCGGCGCAGGCTCGAGCTGGAAGTGGTTGCGCGGGCCTCCGACGTCCACGTGGTGCCCGGGGCGCAGTGCCTCGTGCACGTACGCCGAGCCCCCGCGGCCGGCCTCCTCGCGCAGCACACCGAGGCGGTAGCAGGTGCGGTCGGCCGGGTCGCCGGACAGCGAGTACTGCCGCGAGAGCCCGCCGGGCAGTCGCAGGTCCAGGTGGGCGCCCGGCTCCCAGGCGGGGAGCTCGAGACCGTCCGGGTCGACCAGCTCGACCGCGAGCACGCCGGCGGACTCGTGGGTCATGGAGCGGACCAGAAGTGGCATGCGCACGATGGTCGGAGCGCGGGGCCCCGGTGCGGGACGGCTGTCCCGCGGAACAGGACGCGGTGTTCCGCCCCACGGAACGGCGGTCCTTGTGCGGGAACATGCTCGGCCTCAGGCTGGCCGCATGCCGTCCGCCCGCGCCCTGGTGCTCGACATCGGCGGAGTGGTCGTGCGGAACGCACGCGAGCTGGACCTCGACCGAGGCATCGCCGGGTCGGACGACGACCGGTGGCAGGCGATGCTGCGGCACGAGATCACCGAGCGCGAGTACTGGGCGCTGCGGGCCCGTGAGGTCGGTGCCGTGCTCGGTCACGAGGCCTGGTCGACGCGGCAGCTGATCAGCTGGCTCTACCACGACGCGGACGTCGAGTTCGTCGTCGGCGAGATGCTGGAGCTGATGGACGACGCCCGCGCGGCCGGCCTGCCGGTGGTGGCGCTCACCAACGACATGACCGACTTCCACGGCCAGGAGTGGGTCGACGCCCAGGAGTGGCTCGAGCACTTCGACATCGTGGTCGACGCCTCGTCGACCGGTGACCTCAAGCCCGCTCCGGAGGCCTATGCGCACGGCGTGGCCGCGGCCGGCGTACCGGCCGAGGAGATCGTCTACCTCGACGACCTGCCCGTGAACGTCGCCGGCGCCAGGGCCGTCGGGCTGCAGACCATCGAGGTGCAGTACGACGACCGGCCCGCCGCCATCGCCGAGGCCCGGCGCCGCCTCGGCCTCGCACCTGCCGTCAGCTAGCCCCGCCACCAGGGAGGAACCGTCATGCCGCTCGTTCGTGTCGACATCATGGAGGGCCGCCCGCCGGAGATGATCGAGGAGCTGCACCGCAAGCTCGCCGAGCTCGTGGCCGAGACCCTCGACACCCCCATCGACCGGGTCCGGACCTACATCACCCAGTTCCCGCCCGAGGCGTGGGGCATCGGCGGTGTCCCGGCCAACGTGGCGCGCCGCGAGGACGTCGAGGCCCGCGCAGCGGCCCAGGCCGAGCGCGAGCGCGAGTCCGATGGCTGAGGGGCCCACCCCGGCCGACTACGAGGCACTGATGCGGCGCTACTTCGACGCCTGCAACGCGGCGGACTTCGACGCGCTCGTCGCCTGCTTCACCCCTGACGCGGTCCACTACTTCCCGCCCGGCCTGGCGGGTGTGCCGTGGCGGTCGGCCGAGACGATCGCGCGCGGCTGGCAGGAGTGCGTGGCCACGCTCGGCTCGCAGTGGACCGTCGACCGGCTGATCGTCAGCCATGACTCGCCGGAGGCGGTGATGGAGTGGACGCACTGGAAGAACGCGAGCGACACGGCCCTGCGCGGGGCCGAGTGGTACGCCTTCGATCCCGGCTCGCTCAGGATCACCGAGATCCGCGCCTACTACGCGGCGCCCGCAGACCGCTCGGTCCCGGTCAACGAGCTGGCGGGCTTCGACTACGCCGGCCGCGGCTATCCCCTCTCGAGCGCGTGACCGTCCGTCACGTCGTGATGCTCCGGCGCCGCGCGGACGTCCCGGCCGACGCGGCCACCGAGCGGGACCTCGCGTCCCGGCTCGACGCCCTGGGCGACCAGATCCCGGGACTGGACGGCTGGTTGCTGGCCGAGAACGAGCACGACCGGCCGCTGTGCTGGGACTACCTGCTGGACACCGAGCTCGCCGACCCCGATGCGCTCGCGGACTACCTCGGGCATCCGCTCCACCAGGCGCTCCTTCCCGAGCTCCGCGCGTACTTCGAGCTCGCGGTGGTGGACTACGACGCCAGCCAGAAGGGTGGAAGATCCAGGTGACCGACGAGGTCTGCGTCGTGGTCGGCGCCACGGGCGCCTTCGGCCGCGCGGTGACGGAGCGGCTGGTCAAGCGCGGTCAGCGCGTCCTCGGGGTCGGCCGGCACGAGGCGGACCTGTCCTCGCTGGCCGGCGAGGTCCCGGGCGTGACCCCCTGCGTCGCCGACATCGCCGACGACAGCGCCATCGAGACCATCGGCGCCGCCCTGAGCGGGCCGGTGCGGATGGCGGTCTTCGCGGCCGGCCTGCCGATCGCCGGCTCGGTCGAGACCGTCGCCCCGTCCGACCTGGCCCGCGGTGCGGACATCAAGCTCGGTGGGATCCTGCGGCTGGTCCGTGCCGTCGACGCGCGGCTGGTGCCGGGCTCGCGCATCGTGATGTTCGCGGGGTCGCTCGGCTTCGAGCCGAAGCCGTCGAGCGCCGGTCCGGGCGCGATCAACGCGGGCGTCTTCAACCTGATGCGCCAGCTCGGCGACGTCTACGGCCCGCGAGGGATCACCACCCACACGCTCAGCCCCGGACCGGCCGACACGCCGCGCCTGCACGCGCTGGTCGAGCGCGCCGCCGAGGAACGGGGCATCAGCGTCGAGGACCAGTGGGCGTCGTACGCCGCGGGCACGTCGCTGGGCAGGCTCCCCACCCCCGACCAGATCGCCTGGGCCGTCACGATGCTGCTCGACCCCGAGGCCGACGTGCTCCACGGGGGCGTGCTCCACCTCGACGCCGGCGGACACCGCTCGATCCACTAGAGCGGGGCCTACCCGAACCAGATCGTGCCTGCGAGCATCAGACCCGGCATGAACCGCATCCTGCTCGCCGCCGTCGTCCTCCTGCTCAGCTGGTCGCCGCCTGCCGAAGCGGGGGACATCCGCCACGGTGGCCCTGCTGACGACCGCTTCGTCGGCACCAACACCGCCGACCAGCTGTACGGCGGCGGTGGTGACGACCGGCTCATCGGGCTCGGTGCCCCCGACCAGCTGAGGGGAGGCACCGGGGACGACGTCATCAGGGGCGGTGAAGGACGAGATCTCGTCGATGGTGGGCGCGGAAACGACGTGCTCTACAGCGACGACGACGACCGGCGCGACAGCATCGTCGGCCAGGCGGGCGACGACACGCTGCACGTCTCGGGCCGGGACTTCACGGACGCCGGCGGAGGGGACGACGTGATCATCGTCCGCATCCCACGGGTGGGGCTGAAGGTGGACGGCGGCGCCGGCCACGACATCGTGATCCTGCACGCGGCCAGCGCCGACGCCTTCGACATCCAGCAGGTCGAGGAGATCCAGCTGGTCCCCTGACAGCCTGCCCACCCGGAGCTTCTACTGACCGTGCAGGCTGGTCCTCACGAACTCCTCGAGGTCAGCGCGGCTCCAGCTGGAGGGCGCGCCGATGTAGCTGTTGCTCGGTCCGGCCTGCACGATCAGCACGCTCGCGCCGGCGTCCGCGTCCGGTATGTCCGCCACCCAGGCGATCTCCCCGCCGCCGAGGTCGAACCTCGTCGCACCCGCAGGGAGGGAGGCGCCGAAGTCGACGGCGAGCTGCCAGCCCTCTGCGAACGGGTTCTCGCCGGCCGCGTGCTGGTAGGCGATGGTCCTGCTGCCCAGCGTGATCTTCGCGCTGACCAGCTTGATCGTCGTGCCAGTGCCGCCGCCTCCCGCGGTGGGGCTCGACGGTCCCGCCCCGGCGGAGGTCTCCGCGCCGTTGCCCACGGTGGATCCGGCCCCGGAGCCGTCACCCCCGGCGCCGATCACGGCGGCCGTGCCCAGGGTCGCCACCGCGGCGACGGCGGCGACGGGGACGACCGTCGCGGCGACGGAACGCCGGGTGAGGGGCACGTCGCCCGTGTACTCGATGCCGTCGCTGCGCTCGCGCAGCCGGGACAGGTCGGTGATCAGGTCGTCGTCGGTCAGCATGTCCTTCTCCTCGCTAGATGATGGTGGTCGAGCCGGACGCCGCCGCGTTGTCCGCGGCCTCCTGCTCCAGGCGGGACCTCAAGGCAGCCAGTCCCCGGTGTGCCCTGGACTTGACGGCTTGCGGCGTGCAGCGCAGCGCTGCCGCGGTCTCCTCGATCGAGAGCCCGTCGATGTAGCGCAGTACGACGACGGCCCGCTGGTCGAACGACAGCTGCTCGACCGCTGTGACGAGCCGGTCGACCTGCGGACTGTCCGGTTCGTCGGGGACGGCCACGTCGACCTCGACGAACACCTCGGCCGGTCGCCTCGATCGATCACGCCAGCGGTCGCGGACCAGGTTGACCACGACTCGCCGCGCGTAGGCCTCCGGGTTCACCCGAGCGACCCGCCACCGGCGCGCGGTCCGGGTCAGGGCGACCTGCACGAGGTCCTCCGCGGCACCGCGATCCCCACACAGCTGGAACGCAGTGCGCGTCAGCCTGCTCGAGGTCTCCCGAACGAACCTCTCGAACTCAACCTGGTGCGGGCGGCTGATCACCGGCGCACCTGCGAACGAACGTCGTCGAAGAGACCCACACCCTCAGAACTCCGCGCTGGACCCGAAGGTTTCGCTGACCCGACACGAGTCACTAGCGGAGCCGCCCGCGGTAGCCGAGGCGTCGACTGATCACCGCGGCGGCCTCGAGCACGGCGGCCCGGTAGCGGCGCAGCGACTCCGAGTGGATCCGCTCGCTGCTGCCCACCACGGTCACCGCGGCGATCACCTTGCCGTCGCCGCCCCGCAACGGTGCGCCGATCGAGCTGACCCCCAGCTCGCCCTCCTCGAAGTTCGAGGCCCAGCCCTTCTTCGCGACCTCCTCGAGCTCGCGCACCAGCGCGTGGTGGTCGGTGATGGTGTGGCTGGTCCGGGCGTCGAGCTGGGCGCCCTTGAGCCGCCGCTCCAGCTCGGGGCGCGGGAGGGCCGCGAGGAGGACCTTGCCCGAGCTCGTCCAGTGCGCGGGGAGCCGGTGACCGACCCGGCGGAAGACCGGGAGCATGTAGGGGCTCTCCAGCCGCTCGACGTACACCGCTTCGAGTCCGTCCAGGACGGCCACGTGCACCATCTCGCCGGTGCGGTGCCGCAGCGTGGTCAGCACCGGCAGTGACGCCTGGTGGAGGTCGACGTGCTCGGTGACCGTGGTGCCGAGCTCGTAGAGCGCCAGGCCGAGGCGGTACTTGCCGGTCGCGGGGTCCTGCTCCAGCAGGCGCTCCGCCTCCAGCGTGGCCACCAGCCGGTGGGTGGTGCTCTTGCCGAGACCCAGCCGGCGGCTCAGCTCGGTCACGCCGAGCTCCTGGTCGGCGTGGGTGAACGCCCGGAGCACGCGCGCGGCGTTGCGCACCGACGAGAGCAGCGGCGATCGGGTCGGCTCCACGGCGCTCACGGTCCCTGCCCCCTCGCGGCTCGGGCGGTCACGTCCCGCTCCGCGGGACATTCTCCCCCCTCCCCGTGACGGTGGCCACAAGATGCGGCTGTGGAGATCGCCTGGTTCGACCGGCACGACCCCGCCCTCGAGCCCGTGCTCGGAGGGAAGAACACGAGCCTGGGGATCATGACGATGGCCGGCCTGCCCGTGCCACCCGGGTTCGCGGTCACCGCCGAGGCCTACCGCCGGGCGCTGAGCGAGTCCCGCGTGGACGCGGCCCTCACCCGGATGGTCGAGGCGCTCGATCCCGACGACGGCGTCGCGCTGGCCCGGGTGGCGACGGAGGCCCGGGGGACGATCACGGGCACCCCGCTCCCGCAGTGGCTGGTCGAGCAGCTCGACGCGGCGTACGCCACGCTCTCCGAGCGGTCCGGCGGGGCCGACCTGCCCGTCGCAGTGCGCTCCTCGGCCACGTGCGAGGACCAGCCCGACGCCAGCTTCGCGGGCGAGCACGACACCTACCTGTGGATCCGGTCCGCCGACAGCGTGCGCGAGCACGTCCTCCGCTGCTGGGCGAGCCTCTACACCGAGCGGGCCATCTGCTACCGCCGGCAGATGCGCTACGGCGAGGACGGCGCCGCGATGAGCGTCGGTGTCCAGCAGATGGTGATGCCCCGGACGTCCGGGGTGGCCTTCACGCTCAACCCGCTCAACGGCGACCGTTCCCAGGTCGCGATCGACGCCTCGTGGGGTCTCGGCGAGGCCGTCGTGAGCGGCTCGGTCACCCCCGACAACTTCCTCGTCGACAAGGTGATGGGCGAGATCACGTCACGCGTCATCTCGGACAAGACGGTCGAGCACGTCCTGGACGAGACGGACCACGTGGTCGAGCGCGACGTCGACGAGGAGCGGCGTACGGCACCCTCGCTCTCCGACGACGAGGTCCGCGCCGTCGCCGCCCTCGCCCGCCGCGCCGAGAGGCACTACGGCAAGCCGCAGGACGTCGAGTGGGCCATCGACCCGGCGCTCCCCGCGGACGAGAACGTCGTGCTGCTCCAGTCGCGCCCGGAGACGGTCTGGAGCCGCAAGAAGGTCGTCGTCGACGAGGTCGCCAAGGACACGTACAGCTCGATCGTGCACAACCTGCTGAACCCCTCGGGAAACCAGATCCCTCACCTGCACACGCACTGACCCGCAGACAGAGCAGACGAGAAAGAGGAGCCAGCCATGCCGGACCGTTTCCCGAGCCCGTTCGAGATCCCCGCGCCCACCGGAGCCGAGGGCTGGGAGGAGCTCTACGGCTACTCCACCGTCTTCAGCGAGGACCGCCGGGAGATGGAGGACTCCATGTTCTGGTTCATGGACGGCGTGCACACGCCCGAGGTGATCGAGCCCTGGGACGCAACAGTCCTCGACTACGCGATCACGTTCCTGAGCCAGTACACGACCCGGCACTACGTGATCCCGCCGGCGCTGGGCGTCGACATCCGCTACCTCAACGGCCACATGTACCTCTCCCCCGTCGGCGTGACCGACCCCGCCGAGATCGAGTCGCGGGTCCCCGAGTTCACCGAGCGTGCGGGCTACTACTTCGCCAACTGGGGCACGCTCTACGACGCCTGGATGGACAAGATCAAGGGCGTCATCCACGAGCTCGAGGCCATCGACTTCCAGCCGCTGCCCCACCGCGAGGACATGGCCGTCCTGACCGAGGGGCGCGGCATCGGCAGCGGACAGCTGATGCTGGCGGAGTACGACAAGCTCGTGCAGCTCACCGGCAAGCTCTGGGCGCACCACTTCGAGTTCCTGAACCTCGGCTACGCGGCGTACCTGGACTTCTTCGGCTTCTGCAAGAGCCTCTGGCCCTCGATCCCGGACCAGGCCATCGCCAAGATGGTGGCCGGCATCGACGTCGACCTGTTCCGCCCCGACGACGAGCTGAAGAAGCTCGCCCAGCTCGGGGTCGACCTGGGCGTGAGCGACCGGATCAGCAGCAGCGCCGCCGACACGATCGCCGCCATGGGCGCCGACGACGACGGCAAGAAGTGGCTCGAGCAGTGGGAGGAGTCGCACCACCCCTGGTTCAACTTCTCGGCGGGCTCGGGTTTCTACCACTCCGACAAGATCTGGGCCGAGTACCCCGACATCCCGATGAACTTCATCGAGTCCTACGTCGCCAAGCTGGGACGCGGCGAGTCGCTGGCCCGCCCCACCGAGGCGGTCGAGACCGAGCGCGACCGGATCGTCGCTGAGTACGTCGAGCTGATCGACGACGACGAGGCGAAGGCGACCTTCGAGGGGAAGCTGGGGCTGGCCCGGGTGGTCTTCCCGTACGTCGAGAACCACAACTTCTACGTCGAGCACTGGGGCATGTCGCAGGTGTGGGGCAAGATGCGCCAGCTCGGGCAGCTCCTGGCCGACCAGGGCTTCTGGGCGAACGCCGACGACATCTTCCTGCTCCGTCGCCACGAGGTGCCGGACGCGATCTTCGACTACTTCCATGGCTGGGCCGTGGGCGTGCCCGCGCGCGGTCCGAAGTACTGGGGCCGCGAGATCCCGCGCCGCCAGGGCATCATGCAGGCGCTTCGCACGTGGTCGGCGCCGCCGGCCCTCGGCGTACCGCCCGAGGTCATCACCGAGCCGTTCAGCGTGATGCTCTGGGGTGTCACGTCCGACTCGGTCAAGGCGTGGCTGGGTGGCTCCGACAACCCCGACGGCGTCCTGTCCGGCTTCGCGGCCTCCCCCGGCATCGCGGAAGGACCGGCGCGGGTGATCCTGTCGGCCGACGGCATCACCGACCTCCAGCCCGGCGAGATCCTCGTCGCCCCGCTGACGGCTCCGTCCTGGGCTCCGGTGTTCGGCAAGATCGGCGCGACCGTCACCGACGTCGGCGGGATCATGAGCCACGCCGCGATCGTGTGCCGTGAGTACGGCCTGCCGGCCGTCACCGGCACGGCGTTCGGCACCAAGAACATCAAGACCGGCCAGCGCATCCGCGTCGACGGCAACGCCGGCACGGTGACGATCCTCGACTGATCCGCCCGCCTCTCCCACCACTCCCCCACGACGAGGAGCACCCAGTGCTGACCGCTGAGCAGAACGACGAGCTGACCGACATCGCGCCGGGCACGCCGATGGGCGAGCTGCTGCGCCGCTACTGGTATCCGGTGGCCTTCACCCGCGAGCTCGAGGAGTTCCCCGTCAAGCACGCCAAGCTGCTGGGCGAGGACTGGGCCGTCTACAAGACGGTCTCGGGCCGCTACGGGATCGTGCCCGAGGCGTGCCCGCACCGCCGGGCGTCGCTGGCCTACGGCGTGGTGGAGTCCAACGGCATCCGCTGCCCCTACCACGGCTGGCTGTTCGGCCTGGACGGCGAGTGCCTCGAACAGCCGGCCGAGCGGGACGAGACCAACTTCCGCGACCGGGTGCGGGTCAAGGCCGGCTCCGCGCAGGAGATGGGTGGCCTCGTCTGGGCGTACGTCGGTCCGCAGCCGGCTCCCGAGCTGCCGAAGTTCGACGTCTTCGTGATGGACGGCGTACGCGACATCGGCTGGGCCGACCTGCCCTGCAACTTCGTCCAGATCATGGAGAACGCGGTCGACCCGCACCACGTGGAGTTCCTGCACGGCCGCTACTTCCAGTTCATGGGCCGGCAGCAGGGCTTCGAGGCGCCTGCGTCGTTCGCCAAGAAGCACGTCAAGGTCGGCTTCGACGCCTTCGAGTGGGGCATCATCAAGCGCCGCGTGGTCGAGGGTGCCTCCGAGGCGGACGACGACTGGGCGGTCGGCCACCCGCTCGTCTTCCCCTACAACATGCGGGTCGGAGGGGCGAACATCGAGCAGATGCAGATCCGGGTCCCGATCGACCGGACCACGACGCGTTTCATGCTCTACTCCGTGCACGCGCCCGAGGGGATCGACTTCCCAGAGCAGCCAGTGGTGCCCGACTACCAGATACCGGTCTTCACCGAGGACGGCCGGCACCGAACCGACTACGTCGAGGGCCAGGACATCATGGCCTGGGTGACGCAGGGGCAGATCACGGACCGCACGGTCGAGCACCTGGGTCGCTCCGACGTCGGTGTGACGATGCTCCGCCGCATGTTCAAGGCCGAGATGTCCAAGGTCGAGAACGGCGAGGACCCGCTCGGCACCATCCGCGAGTCGCACGACCGGATCGACCTGCCGTGCGAGAAGAACAAGTTCGACGCCGGGCCGCAGTTCGCCCTCGACTTCATCGACATGGCGTCGAGCCGCTTCAGCCCGCAGGCGGACGCCCTCAAGAAGCTGCACATCAGCGCCTGGGAGAGCCGGCAGAAGGTATGACTGTCTCCGTGGCCCTGGATCCCGGGTTCGGACTGGACGTCGGCCGGGGCTGGTTCCCGGCCGACGCGGAGTCGCACCGCCGCGACGCCCCGAAGTTCTGCCCGTCCTGCGCCGCGCCGCTCGGGCTCGCGGAGGGCGGGCGCGGTCTCGCGACCGAGTACTGGCTGGGCGGCGACCGCGTCTTCGTCTGCTACTGCGGAGCCTGCGACTGGAGCGGTGACATCGTGCTCACCGAACGCGTCCTCGGCCACGAGGCCGAGGAGTAGCTGCTGCCATTGGGGCGGTGGGTGCGCACCCGCTCTCCACAGGGCGGCGGTGGGCCGGCAACCACTGTCCCCGTGGACAACGGTTCCTGTCTCACCGCCCACCCCGGCGGGTCTGTGGACAGCGGTTGCCCAGGCACCGCCACGCGGGCGGCGCCTACGCAGGCACGTCGTCGATGAACTGCGTGCGGTAGAGGTCGGCGTAGAGCCCGCCGGAGTGGAGCAGCTGGGCGTGGGTGCCGGACTGGACGATCCGGCCGCCGTCGACGACGAGGATCTGGTCGGCGTTGCGGACCGTCGACAGCCGGTGCGCGATGACCAGCGACGTGCGGCCCTCCAGCGCCGCGTCGAGGGCACGCTGCACGGCGGCCTCCGACTCGGAGTCGAGGTGGGCGGTGGCCTCGTCGAGCACCACGATCGCGGGCGCCTTGAGCAGCAGCCGGGCGATCGCCAGCCGCTGCCGCTCGCCGCCCGAGAGCCGGTAGCCGCGGTCGCCGACGACGGTGTCGAGGCCGTCGGGCAGCGCCCTGATCAGCGTGGCGATCTGGGCGGCTTCGAGCGCCGCCCACACCTCTCGGTCGCCGGCGCCCGGGTTGGCGTAGAGCAGGTTGGTCCGGATCGTGTCGTGGAACATGTGGGCGTCCTGCGTGACGTAGCCGACGACGTCCTCCAGGGACTGGAGGGTGACGTCGCGGACGTCGACGCCGCCGACCCGGACGGCGCCGGAGTCGGCGTCGTAGAGCCGAGCGACCAGGTGGGTGATCGTCGTCTTGCCGGCGCCTGACGGGCCCACGAGAGCGATCATCTGGCCCGGCTCGGCCACGAGCGAGACGTCGTGGAGGACGCGCACGTGGTCGCGGGACTCGACGCGAGCGACCGCCTCGAGCGACGCGAGTGACACCTCGTCGGCGCGCGGGTAGGTGAACGCGACGTGGTCGAACTCGAGTCGCGAGGCATTGGCCGGGAGCGCGACCGCGTCAGGCTTCTCCTCGATCAGGCTCGGCAGGTCGAGCACCTCGAAGACCCGCTCGAAGCTGACCAGCGCGGTCATCACGTCGATCCGGACGTTGGAGAGGCCCTGGAGCGGGCCGAGCAGCCGCAGCAGCAGGGTGGCGAGCGCGAGCATCGTGCCGACGGTGAGGGTGTTGCTGATCGCCAGCTGGCCGCCGACGCCGTAGACGAGGGCGGTGGCCAGGGCGGGCACCAGCATCATCGCCGCGCCGAAGATGCGCGTGACGAGCGAGATCCGGACCCCGAGGTCGCGGACGACGGCCGCCTTGTCCGCGAAGAGCGCGTCCTCCTCGCCTCGGCGGCCGAAGAGCTTGAGCAGCATGGCGCCGCCGACGTTGAACCGCTCGGTCATGACGTTGCCGAGGTCGGCGTTGCCGTCCATCTGGCGGCGGGTCAGACCCGCCAGCCGTCCGCTGACGAACCGGCTGACCAGGAAGAGCAGCGGGAACAGGGCCAGGCAGAGCAGGGTGACCTGCCAGCTCAGCGCGAGCATCGTGATGCCGACGACCACCACCGCGATGGTGTTGGCGACCGTGCTCGACAGCGTCGACGTGAAGGCGCGCTGGGCGCCGATGACGTCGTTGTTGAGCCGGGAGACGAGCGCGCCGGTCTGGGTGCGGGTGAAGAACGCCAGGGACTGGCGCTGCACGTGCCCGAACACCTTGGTGCGGAGGTCGAAGATCAGCCCCTCGCCGATCCGGCTCGACAGCCAGCCGCCCAGGACGGCGAGCACGGCGCTGAAGACCGCGACACCCGCCATGCCGAGCGCCAGCCAGGTGACCAGGTCCCGGTCGCCCTTGAGGATGCCGTCGTCGACGATCCGCTGCACCAGCAGCGGGATGACCACGACCATGGCGGCATCGATGACGGTGATGACCAGGAACACCGCGATCAGGGCCTTGTGGGGGCCGGCGAACCGGAAGACCCGGCCCACCGTCCGCCGGTCAATGCGGTTGTTGACCACGGAGCGGTCGGAACGCAGGTGACGCCAGGCCGCGCCGGCCCCGGCACCGTGCATTCCTGACATGTGGCTGGTCCTAACTGTTCTGCATCAAGGGGGCGAGCTCACGGAACCGGCGTACCTGCGCCTCCCGCTCGAGCCGCCGCTGGGTGTCGGGGTCCTGCTCCGTCGCGGACTGCAGCAGCGCCTTGGTCTCCGCGACCGCTCCCGCGACGTTCGCGGTGAGCGCCTGTGCGAGGTCTGCGACCGTCGCCTCCAGCCGGTCGGCCGGTACGGCGGTCAGGGCCAGCCCGATGCTCACGGCCTCCTCGGCCCCGACCATCCGGGTGGTCGCGCAGATCTCCAGCGCTCGCTGGTAGCCAACCGCCTCCACCAGCGGCTTTGTTCCCGTCAGGTCGGGGACCAGGCCCAGGGCCGGCTCCTTCATGGAGAACTGGACGTCGTCGGCCACCACCCGGAGGTCGCAGCTGAGCGCCAGCTGGAACCCCGCCCCGATGGCGTGCCCCTGCACCGCCGCGACGCTCACGAACCGCGGGTCACGCAGCCAGGTGAACCCCTGCTGGTAGCCGTCGATCGCCTCGCTGATCGCCTCGTCGTCGAGCTGCAGCAGCCGCGCCACGTCACCCGTCGAGGGGTCGAGCATCGCCCGGTCGAGCCCGGCGCTGAAGCTCGGACCCGCGCCCCTCACGACCACGATCCGGGTCGTCTCGGGCAGCTGCTCGCCGATCGCCGCCAGCGCGTGCCACATCGCCGGCGTCTGCGCGTTGCGCACCTCGGGCCGGCTCAGCGTCACCGTCGCCACCGCGTCGGAGACATCGAAGTGCAGCCCCGCAGCGGTGATCTCGTCGGCACTCAGGCTCATGCGTCGAGCGTAGGTGGTGGCACCGACGGCCCCGTCAGGCGAGGGCGACCAGGTCGGCGTAGTCGTCGTTCCAGAGGTCCTCGTCGCCGTCGGGGAGCAGGAGCACCCGGTCGGGCTCGAGGGCGCGTACGGCGCCCTCGTCGTGGGTCACGAGGACGATGGCGCCCTCGTAGCTGCGGATGGCGGCGAGCACCTCCTCGCGTGAGGCGGGGTCGAGGTTGTTGGTGGGTTCGTCGAGCAGCAGCACGTTGGCGCTCGAGACCACCAGCGACGCGAGGGCCAGGCGCGTCTTCTCGCCGCCCGAGAGCACCTTGGCCGGCTTGTGGGCGTCGTCGCCCGAGAAGAGGAACGACCCGAGCACGCTGCGGGCCTCGCTGTCGGTCAGCTGGGGCGCGGCGCTCTGCATGTTCTCGAGCACCGTGCGGCTGGTGTCGAGGGTCTCGTGCTCCTGGGCGTAGTAGCCGATCTTCAGACCGTGGCCCGCCACGACCTCGCCGGTGTCGGGGGTGTCGACCCCGGCCAGGATCCGGAGCATCGTGGTCTTGCCGGCGCCGTTGAGCCCGAGGATCACCACCCGGCTCCCCTTGTCGATCGCCAGGTCGACGTCGGTGAAGACCTCGAGGGAGCCGTACGACTTCGACAGCTCGGCCGCGGTGAGCGGCGTACGGCCACAGGCAGCCGGGGCCGGGAACTTGATCCGGGCGACCTTGTCGCTCTGCCGCTCGCCCTCGAGGCCGGCCATCATCTTCTCGGCCCGCTTGAGCATCGACTGGGCCGCCTGCGCCTTGGTGGCCTTGGCCCGCATCCGGTTGGCCTGGTCGGTGAGGGTCTTGGCCTTGTTCTCGGTGTTCATCCGCTCGCGCTTGCGGCGCCGTTCGTCGGTCTCGCGCTGGAGGAGGTACGCCGACCAGCCCAGGTTGTAGACGTCCACCTCGGCGCGGTTGGCGTCGAGGTGCAGGACCCGGTTGACCGTGGCGTCCAGCAGCGCGGTGTCGTGCGAGATCACCACGAGCCCGCCGCGGAACGACCGCAGGAACTCCCGCAGCCACACGATCGAGTCGGCATCCAGGTGGTTGGTCGGCTCGTCGAGCAGCAGCGTCTCGGCGCCGGAGAACAGGATCCGGGCCAGCTCCACCCGCCGGCGCTGGCCGCCCGAGAGGGTCCGCAGCGGCTGGGTCATCAGCCGGTCGGCGATGCCGAGCGACGACGCGATCTGGGCGGCCTCGGCCTCGGCGGCGTAGCCACCCCCGGCGTGCAGCTCGCTGTCGGCCGCCGAGTAGCGCCGCATCCCCCGGTCGCGCACCGCGGTGTCGGACGAGGCCATCTCCAGCTCGGCGGACCGGAGTCGGCGTACGACGTCGTCGAGGCCGCGCGCGGAGAGGATCCGCTCGCGGACGGGCATGTCGAGATCGCCGGTGCGCGGATCCTGCGGCAGGTACCCCACCGCCCCGGTCATCTCGACCCGGCCGGTGGCCGGCAGCCCCTCGCCCGCGAGGATCTTGGTCAGGGTGGTCTTCCCGGCGCCGTTGCGCCCGACCAGCCCGACCTTGTCGCCCGCCGCGACACGGAAGCTGACGTCTGCCATGAGGAGCCTCGCCCCAGCGCGAACTTCCAGCTGGTGAGCGGTGATCATGGCTTGATCAAGCGTACGGGTCCACGGCCCGCAGGCAGCCATCGGCGACCGCCCCTTGTGGACACGGGGCACTAGGGTGAGCGCGTGCGTTTCAACCCGAAGGCCGACATCAGTGGTGGCCGCGTCACCGACGTCCGCGGCGGCGGTGGTGGCGGCAGGATGGGCAACCTCCCCATCGGTGGCATCACCGGCGGTGGCATCGGCACGACCATCATCGTGATCATCATCTTCGTCATCACGCAGCTGGCCGGCGGTGGCGGGGCCGGCGGTCTCGGCACCGGCGCGGGCGGCCCGGAGCAGACGACCGACCGCTACGAGCAGTGCCTCAGCGGCGCGGACGCCAACAGGAGCGCGGACTGCGCACGCAAGGCCGTGGAGCTCTCGCTCGAGGGCTACTGGGCCAAGGTGCTGCCGCAGCAGACCGGCAAGCAGCTGCAGGCGACCCAGATCAAGACCTTCACCGGCGGCGTCCAGACCGCGTGCGGAGGCGCCAGCGCCGACGTCGGGCCGTTCTACTGCCCGACCGACCAGACCATCTACCTCGACACGACGTTCTTCCAGGACGTCCTCGAGGGGCAGCTCGGCGGCAAGGGCGGTGACTTCGTGGAGCCCTACGTGCTGGCCCACGAGTTCGGTCACCACCTCCAGAACCTGCTCGGCACCATGGGCCGGGTCCGCACCCAGTCCGGCCCGACCAGCGACTCGGTGCGGCTCGAGCTCCAGGCCGACTGCTACGCCGGCATGTGGACCCGGGGCGCCACCGGCACCACCGACTCCAAGGGCGTCCAGATCTTCGAGGCCATCGACGAGGGCGACATCACCGAGGCGCTCGACTCCGCCAAGGCCGTCGGCGACGACCGGATCCAGAAGATGGGCGGCGGTGACGTCAACCCCGAGCAGTGGACGCACGGCTCCTCCGCGGAGCGGATGAAGTGGTTCACCACCGGCTACAACGCCACCAACATCAAGCAGTGCGACACGTTCGCGACGAACGCCCTCTGATCTAGCTCCGCTGGGAGCCGACGAGCTCCTCGATCTGCGGGAACTGCCGCTGCAGCGACCGCAGGTACGGCGCCACGGCCGGATGACGGTACTTCCCGGCCAGCGCACCCTCGCCGCCCGCGACCCTGGCCAGCGCCCACTCGGCGCGACTGAGCGCGGTCAGCACGGCGCTGACGCGGGCTCCCTGCGCGGCCTCGTCGCGGGTGGCCAGGCCGTCCGGGAGGCCGAGCAGGTAGGCGTCGAGCAGGGGCTCGAACTCCTCCCGGGCTCCGAGCATCAGGATCCCGAGGTCGGCCCCGACCGGCCCGCGGCCGAGGCTGCCCCAGTCGATCGCGACGACGTCGTCACCGTCACGCCCGGGCAGGTTCACCGGGGCCGGGTCGCCGTGCTGGGCCACCTGCGGCAGTGCGTCGAGCTGGTCGAGGAGCTCGGACCGGCGCTGCCAGAGGTGATCGGCGACGTCCGCGACGGTGGTCCGGGCGAGGGTCGGCCAGCCGCCCCGGCGCTCGACCCGCGTCAGCCGGTCGCGCAGCTGACCTTGCGCCAGCCACGCGTGGTCGCCCAGGTGGGCACCCGCGAACCTGCCCAGGGCGACCGCGGAGAACAGGCCGCTGTTGGCGCCGTCCTCCACCCAGTCCTGGACCAGGGTGATCCCCTCGGCGTCCTCCTCGACCGAGGTCAGCCGGGGCGATCGCAGGCCCGGCGTCGCCTCGAGCCCCACCCGTCCGGTGACCACGTCCGCGGCCCGCCGCCAGTAGGCGAAGTGCCGGGGATCGCTGAGCTCGCGCGGGTCGTCCTCGGAAGGAGCACCGAGCCGCTTGATGGCCACCGGACGGCCACCGAGGACGGTCCGCCACACGCCCACGGTCGAGGTCCCGGTGCCGGTCCGCAGTGCGAGCCAGCCGGGCTCGGGCTGCCACATGGCCCGAAACTAACCGATGTCGCGGGTCCGGTAGCGCCACCACGCGGCAGTCAGCAGCGCCGCCGCGATCGCGGTCAGGGCCAATGACGGCGCGACCCGGAAGGACTCGACCGGCATCGCAGGGAGGTGCTCGTACGGCGACAGGCCGGTCACCCAGCCCGGGAGCTCGAGCAGCGACCCGATCTGGCCGAGGACGAGGAACAGGCCGAGCAGCCCCCAGCCGGCGACCGACCAGCCGCTGCGGACGGCGTACAGCAGAGCGGCCAGGCCGACGACGAGCCAGACCGCGGGTAGCTGGGCGAGGCCGGCCTCGACCAGACCGCCGATGTCCCGCCCGAGGCCGACACCCATCGCGAGCCCGGTGGCAAGCAGCAGCCAGGCCACACCGCCCAGGGCGACCAACAGGCCGGCCAGCAGCGACCGGCTCCGCGAGGTGGCGGTGGCGAGGACCTGCTCGGTGCGCCCGTCGTGCTCGTCGGCACTCCCCCGGGCGATCACGGCGATCCCGAAGCAGGTGATGACGACGGCCGCGATCGACAGCACGGCGGCGAGCAGCGAGTCCTCCAGGGTGCCCGTGCCGCCGAGGCTCTCGATCAGCCTGCGGCCGGACTCGCTGTCCAGCAGGTCTCCCACGCCCGGTGCGATCGCGCCCATGACCGTCCCGAGGGCCAGCACACCGGCGGTCCAGCCGAGCAGTGCCGGCTGGTGCACCCGCCAGGTCAGGGCGAGTACGTCGGCCAGCCGGGGCGAGCCATGGGCGGGCCCGGGTCGCGCGGCGAACAGGCCGGAGCCGAGGTCGCGCCTGGCCCGGAGCGCCTGCGCGGCCACCGCCAGGACGCCGGCCAGGGCGACGTACAGCAGCAGCAGCCACCAGCGCGGCTCCGACCACGCCGACACCCGGGTGTTCCAGCCGAAGGGGGTCAGCCAGCTCAGCCACTCGGCGCCGACGTCCCCGGCGGCGCGCATGAGGTAGAGGACGGCGAGGGCCGCGCCGGCGATCCCGAAGCAGGTGCGGCTGCTGGCGGCGAGCTGGCAGCACAGCGCCGTCAGCGCGACGGCGACCAGCCCGGTGCCCACCCACGTCGCCCCGAACCCGAGGGAGCCGGCGACGGGGAGACCCCCCGCGATGTCCGCGAGGGCCACGAGAGCGCCGACGCCCACGGAGAGCACGACCCCCTCGAGCAGCGCCGCGGCCAGCAGGGTGTCCCGGCCGATCGCGGTGCCCGCGAGCAGCTCGGCATGGCCGGACTCCTCCTCATTGCGGGTGTGCCGGCGCACGACGACCACGAACAACAGGGCCAGGATCACGGTGTAGAGCACCGTCACCTTCGTCATCGCCAGCTCACCGAGGCTGTGCACGTCGAGGATCGGCCCGTAGAGCGCGACCACGGCGGGGTTGTCGTTGATGGCCCGCGCGGCGTCCACCCGGTCCCTGGTCGACTCGTAGAGCGCGCCGGTCGCGGCGGCCGACGCGTAGACGACCAGGACCAGCAGCGCGACCCAGATCGCGACCAGGAGCCGGTCGCGGCGCAGTGCGCTCCCCGCGACCAGGAGCGTGCCGGCGTACCTGGCGTTCATGCGGGCTGGGTCCGGTACGCGTCGAGGAACAGCTCCTCGAGCGTCGGCGGCGCGCTGGTGAGCGCGGTGATGCCGGCGTGGGTCAGCCGCTGCAGCACCTCGGGCAGCGCCTCCGGCTCCACGGTCAGCGACATCGTGTGGTCCTCGGCCGTCAGGTCGTGTACGCCGGCCAGCCGGTCCAACCCGTCCGGGACCCGCTCGACCGTGGCGGTGATCCGGCTGCGGCGCAGGTGCCGGAGCTCGTCGAGGGTCCCGGACTCCACGGCCCGGCCCTCGCGGATGATCGTGACCCGGTCGGCGAGCCGCTCGACCTCGCTGAGGATGTGGCTGGACAGCAGGACCGTGGTGCCCTCGGCCACCCGCTCCGCCACGCAGTCGTTGAACACCTGCTCCATCAGCGGATCGAGGCCGGACGTCGGCTCGTCGAGCACCAGAAGGTCCACGTCGGCGGAGAATGCCGCGACCAGCGCGACCTTCTGACGGTTGCCCTTGGAGTACGCGCGGCCCTTCTTGGTCGGGTCGAGGTCGAACCGCTCCAGCAGCTCCTCGCGGTGACCCGCGCCGGGGTCCGCGCCGCGCATGCGCAGCAGCATGTCGACGGTCTCGCCGCCCGACAGGTTCGGCCAGAGGGCCACGTCGCCGGGGACGTAGGCGAGCCGCCGGTGGATGGCCACTGCGTCCCGCCAGGGGTCCTGACCGAACACCGTCGCCGTGCCTTCCTCGACCCGCAGCAGCCCCAGCAGCGCCCGGATGGTCGTCGACTTGCCGGCTCCGTTGGGGCCGAGGAACCCGTGCACCTCGCCGGTGCGGACCCGGAGGTCGAGCCCGTCCAGCGCGCGGTGCGGTCCGAACGTCTTGACGAGCCCCTGGACATCGATCACGTCGTCAGCCACGTCCTCGACCATACGCTTCTTTCAGATATTTCTGAAACCTGTAGACTGTGACCTGTGACGCCCGCCCAGCAGTCCTCCGTCGAGCGGATCGGCGGCGCGCTCACCCAGGCCGGCCTGGCCCGGCTCCCCTCGCGGGTGTTCGCGGCGCTCCTGGTCGACGACGACGGCCGGATGACGTCGGTCGACCTGGCCCAGGCACTGGACGTGAGTGCGGCCGGGGTCTCGGGAGCCGTCGGCTACCTCGAGCAGCTCGGCATGCTGCGGCGCGAGCGGGAGCGTGGCTCGCGCCGCGACGTGTACGTCGTCGACGACGACGCCTGGCACGACGCGATGATGCGCCACGACCAGCTCTACGGGCCGATCAAGGCGTCGCTGGAGCACGCGCTCACGGCCCTCGGCGAGGACGCGCCGGCGCACCTGCGGCTGTCGCTGACCCGGGAGTTCCTCGTCTTCCTGGAGGACGAGTTCGACACCCTCGCCGAGAAGTGGGAGCAGCGGAAGGCCGAGCTCGGCTACTGATCCGCGTCGAGCTCGTCGTCGCGGTTGATGACCTGCACCTCGGTCGCGGCCGCGTCGAGGATCGCCTGCTCCAGCACCCTCCGCTTCGGGTCCGGAACGGGCAGCCAGCGGTCGTCGACAGTGACGCGCTTGAGCCTCGGGTCGGCCAGCACCTCCTCGACCGCCGCGTGGTCGCCGCCGGTCACGATGCGGGGCGCGCCCTCGCCGAGCAGCCGGGCCGCGTGGTCGGCGGCCGCCTCGTTGGCCTGCCGGGCCTGGTTGCCCCGCCGCCGGGCGAACCGCTGCTGGCTCTGTCCACCGGCCTTGGTGCGCCCCTGCACGTGCCGCTGGCCGACCTTGGAGTCGACCAGCCGCTCCCCCGCCAGCCGGGCGACCGCGAAGCCGCCCTTGCGCACCAGCAGCAGCCCCCAGTCGACCGGCAGGCTGATGGCGGCGGCGAACGCGGTGGCGTCCGGCGGTCCGTCGTACTGCACCTCGAACGGCAGCCGGGCGTGGAACGTCGAGCCGTCCTGCGCCATGCCGAAGATCCCGCCGGCCTCGGTGACGATGCCGGGCCCGCCGCCGTGTCGCTCCGCGAAGTTGTCCACCCACCGCTCGAATCGCTCGCGAGGGACGAGGACGGTGCGCACCCCCCGACGCTAACCTGCCACCGTGGTGACCTTCGCCGGTGTCGACCATGTGTCCTTCACCGTCACTGACCTCGACGTGAGCCAGCGCTTCTACACGGAGGTGCTCGACTTCGTGATGGTGCTCGACGTGGGCTACGGCCGGATCTGCATGCACCCGGGCACCGGGTTCACCATGGCGCTCATGAAGCACGAGGGAGCCGCGGGCGGTCCTTTCACCGAGCTGACCACCGGGCTCGACCACCTCGGCCTGACTGCGGCCTCGCGCGACGAGCTCATCGAGTGGGAACGCCGCTTCGACGAGCAGGGAGTCAGCTACACGCCGATCCGCGACATGGAGTTCGGCTACCACCTGAACTTCCGGGACCCCGACAACATCGCCCTGGAGCTGTCGGCGCCCAACGACCTCCTGGTGGCTGCCAAGGAGGCCCTCGCGGCCGGGCAGACCAGCCAGGAGGACATCGACGCGTTCATCGAGGACAACGAGCTCGACCTTCCTGGCGGAACCGGATAGCGATCGGGCACGTCAGACGGAGCATGCGTGTCCGCGCCGCCGCGCTCGTCTGCCTGCTCGCGGGTCTAGTGGCGCTCGCCGGCTGCGGGGCCGACCACGCCTCGCAAGCCCAACCGCTCGCTGCGGCAACGCCGAGTTCCACCGACGGCCCGGAGCTGTGGGAGACGATCCCGACCAATCCGCCGGAGGTGGTCCTGCGCACCGCCGACGGTGTGGGCGAGGCGACGCTTCCGCGCAGTCCAGGCTGCTGGAGCGGTGACACGGGAGGCAGCTGCGTCGACGTCGTGGCCGCCGAGCCCGACCCCGCCAGCCTCCCGATCCTGGCTGGGGCGGGCCCCGTGACCTTCGACTTCCCCATCGCGGGCTGGACCTTCACGGCCACCGTCACCGACTTCCCCGACGTTCCGCACGCCAAGCCCTCCCGGGCGATCGAGGTCGAGCAGCCGGTGACCGGCCGGTTCGTGATCACGCCGCCGTCAGGCACCACGGACCTGCAGGTGGCCCTGACCGGGAGAGGTGCGCAAGGCACGTTCCAGGGCGCGTTCCGCTGGCAGGTGGCCGCGCCGGCCCAGCTGCCCGAGGTCGTCGAGTGGGATGGCGACGGATATGGCCCGCCGATCACGCTCGACCTCGACGGCGAGCGGATCGACCTCGACCCCTGGACGACGTGCTACAGCAAGGGCTGCGCCGACGGCTTCCCGCGGCCGCCGTACGTCGACGTCGGGCAGCGGGACGCGGTGCCGTTCTCGTTCCCGGACGCCGGCTGGACCTTCGAGGCGACGTTCCGCACCGGCGACTACGACGACTGCCCGCGCGCCATCTCGGTCCCGGTGCGCAAGACCGGCGAACGGACCTTCGAGGTGACTCCTGCTGGGCCACCGCGGCGCTGGCTGGTCGACGTGTTCGGGCGCGGGCCGGGCGGGGACGTGATCACGACGTTCACCTGGACCACGAGCGGTGCAGGTGCGCTGCCCGGGCCGGCCACCGGGTCGGCGGCGGTGCTCGCGGACCACGATGGCGAGCTGGACAGCTACGGCGTGGAGCTCTTCGTCCAGGACCTGGTCGGGCAGCCAACGCAGGCATCGGCGACGATCACCGTCACGAGCGCCGGAGGCGAGTCGGTCACGCTCACGCCGACGTGGGAGCGCGAGTGCTACTCGGAGGGTTCCCTGTCTTTCACGGCCCCGGACGACGAGGGCCGCCGGGCGACCCAGCTCGGTGCCGGACCGTTCACCTACGACGTGGCGCTCACGATGGACGGCACGACCTACCACGGGCTGGGCACGTGGCCGGTCGGCGAGACCGAGGACACCGCCCCGCACGTGACGCTCACCTGGACGCCGGCGCTCCCGGCGTACGAGGGGTGAACCTCAGACGTTGAAGCCGAGGGCGCGCAGCTGCTCGCGGCCGTCCGGGGTGATCTTGTCGGGGCCCCACGGGGGCATCCAGACCCAGTTGATCGCGACGTCGTTGACCAGGCCCTCGAGGGCGCTGTTGGTCTGGTCCTGGATCACGTCGGTCAGCGGGCAGGCCGCCGAGGTGAGCGTCATGTCGATGACGCAGTTGGTGCCCTCGTCGAGGTGCAGGCCGTAGACCAGGCCCAGGTCGACGACGTTGATCCCGAGCTCGGGGTCGACGACGTCCTTCATCGCCTCGGTGACGTCCTCGAGGCTGACCGTGGGCGAGAGGTTGCTCGACCCCGCGGACGCGGCCTCGGGAACCTCGGGCAGGTCACCGTGGTCCACGGTGCTCTGACCGGTGGTGGTGTCGGACTCAGCCATTGCTTGCCTCCAGGGATTGGGCGGTGGCGTCTTTCCAGGCCATCCACGACAGTAGTGCGCACTTCACGCGCGCCGGGAACTTCGCGACACCCGGCGAACGCGATGCCGTCCTCGAGCACGTCCTCGTCGGGCTCGACGGTGCCCTTGCCCTGCATCAGGGCCAGGAACTCGCCGTGGATCTTCATCGCCTCGTCGACGGACTTGCCGATGACGAGGTCGGTCATGACCGACGCGGCGGCCTGCGAGATCGAGCAGCCGAGGGCGTCGTAGGACACGTCCTGGACCACGCCGTCGGACGACGTGCACGCGCAGCGTCACCTCGTCACCGCAGGTGGGGTTGACGTGGTGCACCTCCGCCTCGAAGGGCTCTCGAAGTCCCTTGTGGTGGGGGTTCTTGTAGTGGTCCAGGAGGATCTCCTGGTAGAGGTTGTCGAGGTCCATCGCTCAACCCAACTTGAAGTACGAGCGGGTGTATTCCAGGGCCTCGACGAGGGCGTCGATCTCGGCCGGCGTCGTGTAGAGGTACGACGACATCCGGGTCGAGCTCTGCACGCCGAACCGCGCGTGCGCCGGCTTGGCGCAGTGGTGGCCGGCGCGCACCGCGACGCCGCGGGTGTCGAGCACCGTGGCCACGTCGTGCGGGTGCGCGCCCTCGAGCTCGAAGGAGATCGCTCCCCCGCGCTCGGCGGCGGCCAGCGGGCCCGAGGACGGTCAGCCCGGGAACGGTCTGCAGCGCCGTCGAGCGCGTAGGCGGTGATCGCCTGCTCGTGCGCGTGCACGGCGTCCATGCCGAGGTGGCCGAGGTAGTCGAGCGCGGCGCCGAGCCCGATCGCCTCGACGATCGGCGGCGTGCCGGCCTCGAACCGGTGCGGTGCCTTGGCGTACGTCGAGCGCGGCCATCGTGACCGTCTCGATCATCTCGCCGCCACCGTGGAAGGGCGGGAGCTCGTTGAGCAGCTCCTCGCGGCCCCAGAGGACGCCGATGCCGGTCGGGCCCACCGCCTTGTGGCCGGTGAAGACGAGGAAGTCGCAGCCCGTCGCGGCCACGTCGACCGGGAGCTGCGGGACGGCCTGCGACGCGTCGATCACCGAGTAGGCGCCGACCGCCTTCGCGCGCGCCGCGAGGTCGGCGACGGGGTTGATGGTCCCGAGCATGTTGGAGACCCAGGTGAAGGCCACGACCTTGGTGTGCTCGTCGATCAGCTCGTCGGCGTTCGACAGGTCCAGCTGCCCGTCGTCGGTGAGGCCGAACCAGCGCAGCTCCGCGCCGGACCGCTCGCAGGCCAGCTGCCACGACACGATGTTGGAGTGGTGCTCCATCTCGGTGATGACGACGTTGTCGCCGCGGGCCGAGGTCGATGGTGCGGGCCAGGAGGTTGAGCGCCTCGGTGGCGTTCTTGGTGAACACCACCTCGTTGCGAGAGGGCGCGTTGAGGAACGTCGCCACCTTGTCCCGGGCCGCTTCGTAGGCCTCGGTCGACTCGGCACCCAGCTGGTGCATCGCGCGGGCGATGTTGGCGTTGTGCCGCTCCAGGTGGTCGACCATCGCGTCGATGACGACCTGGGGCTTCTGGCTGGTGTTGGCGCTGTCGAGGTAGACCAGCGGGCACCCCGCCCGCGAGCGTGCGCTCGAGGATGGGGAAGTCCTTGCGGACCACCTCCAGCTCGGGCAGCAGCCCGGGAAGCGCGGGCAGCGTGGACATGGTCAGACCGCTGCCTTGTTGAGGTACTTGTCGTAGCCCTCGGCCTCGAGCGCCTCGGCCAGCTCGGGACCGCCCTGCTCGGCGATCTTGCCGTCGACGAAGACGTGCACGAAGTCGGGCTCGATGTAGCGCAGGATCCGGGTGTAGTGGGTGATCAGCAGGACGCCCTTGCCCTCCTGCTCGCGGAACCGGTTGACCCCGGCGGCGACGATCTTGAGCGCGTCGATGTCGAGGCCCGAGTCGGTCTCGTCGAGGACCGCGACCTGCGGGTTGAGCAGCTCGAGCTGGGCGATCTCGTGGCGCTTCTTCTCACCGCCGGAGAAACCCTCGTTGACCGAGCGGGTGCCGAACGACGGGTCGAGGTTGAGGTCCTCGAGCGCCTTGTTGACGTCCTTGACCCAGGTGCGGAGCTTGGGCGCCTCGCCGTCGAGCGCGGTCTTGGCGGTGCGCAGGAAGTTGGAGACCGACACACCGGGCACCTCGACGGGGTACTGCATCGCGAGGAACAGCCCGGCCCGCGCGCGCTCGTCGACCGACATCGCGAGGACGTCCTCGCCGTCGAGGGTCACCGTGCCGCCGGTGACGTCGTACTTCGGGTGGCCGGCGATCGAGTAGGCCAGCGTCGACTTGCCCGACCCGTTGGGGCCCATGATCGCGTGCGTCTCGCCGTCGTTGATGGTGAGCGTGACGCCCTTGAGGATCTCCTTGGGCCCGTCCTCGGTGGCGACGGAGACCTGCAGGTCCTTGATCTCGAGCGTGGTCATTGAGGGGTGACTCCGTTCAGGGTGGTGGTGATGTCTACGTAGATGTCGCTCGCCGCGGACGCTCGACCGGGAAGGTCGCCACCGGCTCGGTGGCGGGCAGCCCGGTGGGCTTGCCGGTGCGGAGGTCGAAGCGCGAGCCGTGCAGCCAGCACTCGAGCGTGCACTCCTCGACCTCGCCCTCGCTCAGGGCGACGGCGGCGTGGGAGCAGATGTCCTCGACCGCGAAGACCTCGTCGCCGTGGCGGGCGACCGCGACGTCCTGGGCACCCAGGGTGACCGCGAACGCCTCGTCCTCGGGGACGTCGGCCAGGGCGCAGGCTCGCTCGAAGCTCATCTGACGCCGCCTGCAGCACGTTCTTGTTCAGCTCCGCCTCGACCGTCTCCAGGAGCTCGTCCTCGAGCGCGGGCACGCCGATCTTGCGGATCAGGTCGTTGAAGAAGCCGTGCACGACCAGCCGGCGGGCCTCGTCCTCGGGGACGCCGCGCGAGCGCAGGTAGAACAGCTGCTCGTCGTCGAACCGGCCGGTCGCCGACGCGTGGCCGGCGCCCTCGATCTCGCCGGTCTCGATCTCGAGGTTGGGGACCGAGTCGGCCTGGCAGCCGTCGGTGAGCACGAGGTTGCGGTTCTCCTCGTAGGTCTCGATGCCCTCGGCCGCCTTGCGGATCAGCACGTTGCCGATCCAGACCGTGTGCGCGCCCTGGCCCTGCAGCGCGCCCTTGTAGACGACGTTGCTCTTCGTCTTCGGCTCGTTGTGGTCGACGAAGAGCCGGTGCTCGATGAACTGGCCGGCGTCGGCGAAGTAGAGGCCGAGCATCTCGACCGAGCCGCCCGGGCCGGCGTACGTCGTCGTCGCGTCGTGGCGCACGAGGTTGCCGCCGAAGGTGACGGCGACGTGCTTGAGCGAGGCGTCGCGACCGACGAGCGAGTGCTGGCTGCTGTGGTGGACCGCGTCGTCGTCCCAGTCCTGGATCGACACGTAGGTCACCTGGGCGCCGTCGCCGACCACGATCTCGACGTTGTCGGCCCAGGTGGCCGAGCCCTTGAACCGCAGCACCACGGTGGCCCGGGCGTGCGCGCCGACCTTGACCAGGAGCTGGCGGGCGATGGCCTCGGAGCCGCCGTGGCCGGTGACCGTCACGAAGACCGGGTCGGCCACGTCGGCGTCGGCCGGGATGTCGACGGTGAAGACCGAGGTCGCCGCCTCCCAGGCGCGGGCGCTGACCCGGTCGTTGGGCACGTAGCCGGAGAGGCCGCGCTCGGAGTCGGCGACGGCCACCTGCTCGGCGGTGACGCCGACGGGTGCATCGACCTTGACGTCGAAGTCCTCACCGGTCAGCGGAGCGTCGTCGTGGAGGCCCTTGAGCCGCTTGAGCGGCGTGAACCGCCAGATCTCCTCGCGCCCGGTCGGGACGGGGTGGTCGGACAGGTCGAAGGAGCCCACCGGGTGAAGGTGGGAGGAGACTCGAGGCCCACTAGCCGACCGCTCCTTCCATCTGGAGCTCGATGAGCCGGTTGAGCTCGAGGGCGTACTCCATCGGGAGCTCCTTGGCGATCGGCTCGATGAAGCCGCGCACGATCATCGCCATCGCCTCGTCCTGCTCCATGCCTCGCGACATGAGGTAGAAGAGCTGGTCGTCGGAGACCTTGGAGACCGACGCCTCGTGGCCCATCGACACGTCGTCCTCGCGGATGTCGACGTAGGGATAGGTGTCGGAGCGGCTGATCTGGTCGACCAGGAGCGCGTCGCACAGCACGTTGGACTTGGAGCCGTGCGCGCCCTCGTTGATCTGGATCAGGCCGCGGTACGACGTCCGCCCGCCGCCACGCGCCACCGACTTGCTCAGGATCGAGCTGGAGGTGTTCGGCGCGGCGTGCACCATCTTGGCGCCGGCGTCCTGGTGCTGGCCCTCGCCCGCGAACGCGACCGACAGCGTCTCGCCCTTGGCGTGCTCGCCCATGAGGTAGATGGCGGGGTACTTCATCGTCACCTTGGAGCCGATGTTGCCGTCGACCCACTCCATCGTCGCGCCGGCCTCGCAGGTCGCGCGCTTGGTGACGAGGTTGTAGACGTTGTTGGACCAGTTCTGGATGGTCGTGTAGCGGCAGCGGCCGCCCTTCTTCACGATGATCTCCACGACCGCCGAGTGCAGCGAGTCGGAGGAGTAGATCGGCGCCGTGCAGCCCTCGACGTAGTGCACGTAGGCGTCCTCGTCGACGATGATCAGCGTCCGCTCGAACTGGCCCATGTTTTCGGTGTTGATCCGGAAGTAGGCCTGCAGCGGGATGTCGACGTGCACACCCTTCGGCACGTAGATGAACGAGCCACCCGACCACACCGAGGTGTTGAGCGCGGCGAACTTGTTGTCGCCGACAGGGATGACCGTGCCGAAGTACTCCTTGAACAGCTCCGGCTGCTCGCGCAGCGCGGTGTCGGTGTCCAGGAAGAGCACGCCCTGCTCCTCGAGGTCCTCGCGGATCGAGTGGTAGACGACCTCGGACTCGTACTGCGCCGCGACACCGGAGACCAGGCGCTGCTTCTCCGCCTCGGGGATGCCGAGCTTGTCGTAGGTGTTCTTGATGTCCTCGGGGAGGTCGTCCCAGGTCGCGGCCTGCTTCTCGCTGGACCGGACGAAGTACTTGATGTTCTCGAAGTCGATCCCCGACAGGTCGGAGCCCCACGTCGGCATGGGCTTGCGGTGGAAGAGCTTGAGCCCCTTCAGCCGCAGGTCGAGCATCCACTGCGGCTCGCTCTTCAGAGCCGAGATGTTGCGGACGACCTCTTCGCTCAGCCCGCGCTTGGCCGCCGAGCCGGCGACGTCGCTGTCGGCCCAGCCGAACTGGTAGCGGCCCAGGCCCTCGAGCTCAGGGTTGCGCTCCTCGATGGAGGTCATAGAGACCTTCTCCTTCTTGTCGGATCTTTCGGTCGGTAGATCGGGAATGCAGGTGGTGCAGACACCGTCGCCGTGGGCGATGGTGGCGAGGCGCTGGACGTGACGGCCGAGCACCTTGCTGATGGCCTCGGTCTCGGCCTCGCACAGCTGCGGGAACTCGTGGGCGACGTGGGAGACCGGGCAGTGCTGCTGGCAGAGCTGGTCGCCCGCCATGGGCAGCTCCCGCACGGCGGCGGCGTAGCCCTCGTCGGTCAGCACGCTGGCCAGCACCTGGACCGGGCTCAGCTCCGGGTTGGCCGTCGCTGTCGCGCCGAACCGCTCCTCGATGAACGCCACGCGCTGGTGGGCGAACGCCTTGACGGCCTGGTCGCCGCCGGTCTCGTGCAGGAACCGCAGCGCGTGGACGGCGAGCTCGTCGTACTGCTGGTCGAAGCCCTCACGCCCACGCTCGGTGAGCGCGAACAGCTTCGCCGGACGGCCGCGGCCGCGGTGCGCCTGTGCGCGCGGCTCGCGCGCCTCCACCGCGCCGTCGTCGACCAGCTGGTCGAGATGGCGGCGTACGGCGGCGGGCGTCAGGTCCAGCCGCTCGCCGAGCGCCGCCGCGGTGGACGGTCCTTCGACGAGGATCGACCGGGCCACGCGATGCCGCGTCGACTGGTCCTCCTCGAATATCACAACACCAGTGTGCCGTTAATGGAAAGGCCAGATCAAGGAAGGTGACCCTTACCTGGCGGAGGGCGACCCGGCGCCGACGACGAACTAAGCGGGGATAGTCTCCGGTTCATGGTCGGATCGATCCTCGGCAACCGGGTCCGCAGGGTCGAGGACCCCGAGCTCATCGACGGTCGCAGCACCTACGTCGACGACCTCCGGGTCGAGGGAACCACGCACGCCGTGTTCGTGCGTAGCCCGCTGGCCCACGCCACGATCACCGCGATCGACACGTCCAACGCCGAGCGCTCCCCCGGCGTCCTGGCCGTCCACACCGCGGAGACGCTCGGCCGGGAGTGGGTGCCGTCGTTCGCCGAGGTCCACGAGCTGGTCGGTCACGGACCGCTGGCCGACGGCGTCGTCCGCTTCGTCGGCGACCCGGTCGCGCTGGTCGTCGCGGAGACGCGCGCCCAGGCGGTCGACGCCGCCGAGCTCGTGGACGTCGACTACGACCCGCTCGACGTGGTCGTCGACATGGAGGAGGCGCTGGCGCCCGGTGCTCCGCTGCAGTTCCCCGAGATCGGCAGCAACATCGCCGAGTCGGTGCGCAAGGTCTACCCGCCCGGCAGCGGCGACGCCCTGGCCGATGCCGAGGTCGTGGTGCGGGCCCGGATCGAGAACCAGCGGATCGCCACGGCGCCGATCGAGGGCAACGCGATTCTGGTCGACCCGCGCCCTGACGGTGACACCCTCCTCACGGCGTACGTCGCGACCCAGCACCCGCACCTGACCCGCGACCTGCTGGCCAAGTACACCGGGCTGACGAAGCCGGAGCTGCGCGTGGTCGCCCCCCACGTGGGGGGCGCCTTCGGCGGCAAGGCCGGGATCTCGTTCCACCACGGCGCGGTCGTCGCGGCCTCCCGAGCGCTGGGGCGGCCGGTGGCCTGGACCGAGACCCGCAGCGAGGCGATGCTCTCGATGCACGGCCGGGCGGCGGTGCAGTTCGCCGAGCTCGGGCTCACTCGCGACGGGCGGATCACCGGGCTGCGCGCCCGCAACGTCGGCGACTGCGGTGCCTACGCCGGCTTCGGCGGCACGCTCGTGGTCGGGCCGGGCCACATCATGGCCCAGGGCCCCTACGAGATCCCGAAGATCGACTACTCCGGCATCGCCGCGATGACCAACACCGCGCCCAACGGCGCCTTCCGCGGCGCCGGGCGTCCCGAGGCGGCCGCCCTGCTGGAGCGGCTGATGGACCTGGCCGCGGTCGAGCTCGGACTCACTCCCGAGGAGATCCGCCGGCGCAACCTGATCCCGCCGGACGCCTTCCCCTACACCACGCGCACAGGGCAGACCTACGACGTCGGCGACTACCAGGTCGCCCTCGACGAGGCCCTCCGACTGGCCGGCGTCGACGCGCTGCGTGCCGAGCAGGCCCGCCGGATCGAGGCCGGCGAGGAGAAGCTGCTGGGCATCGGTGTGTCGACGTACGTCGAGATCACCGGCTTCGGCGGCAAGGAGCTCGGCAGTGTCCGGATCGAGCCCGACGGCTCGGCCACCGTGATGTCCGGGACGTCCGCGCACGGCCAGGGCCACGCGACGTCGTTCTCGATGATCGTCGCCGACCGGCTCGGCATCCCGATCGAGAACATCCGCTACGTGCAGTCCGACACGCGCGCGGTGCCGACGGGCGGCGGGACCGGCGGCTCCCGCTCGCTCCAGCTCGGGGGCAGCGCGGTGGCGGCCGCCGCGACCGCGGTTCGCGACCAGGCCCGCGATCTCGCGGCCGCCCTCCTGGAGGCGGCGCCGGACGACCTCGAGCTCACCGACGCGGGGTTCGCCGTGTCGGGCGTCCCCGGTGCCGTGGTCGACTGGCCGGCCCTCGCCGCGGCGGCCGAGGAGCGCGACACCCCGCTGCACGCGCAGCTCGACGTCCCACAGAAGGGCGCGACGTTCCCGTTCGGTGCTCACGTCTCCGTGGTCGAGGTCGACACCGAGACCGGCCGGGTGGTCCCGCTCAGGCACGTGGCCGTCGACGACTGCGGCCGGATCCTCAGCCCGGTCATCGTCGAGGGGCAGCAGCACGGCGGCATCGCGCAGGGCATCTCGCAGGCGCTGTGGGAGCAGTTCGTCTACTCCGACGACGGGCAGCCGCTCACCTCGACCTTCGCCGACTACCAGATGCCGACCGCGGCCGACACGATCTCGTTCGAGACGGCGAACACCGAGACCCCCACGCCCCTCAACGAGCTCGGCGCGAAGGGGATCGGCGAGTCGGGGACGATCGGCTCGACGCCCGCCGTCCAGAGCGCCGTGGTCGACGCGCTGCGCCACCTCGGTGTACGCCACGTCGACATCCCCTGCACCCCCGAGCGCGTGTGGCGGGCCGTCCAGGACGCCCGAGCCGGCTCGCTGCCGGACCCGTGGCGCGAGCCACCGGCGGCGTTCGACACGCTCGAGATCCAGACCGGCGAGGCCGACGGCGGAGTGGAGGTCTGAGACGACGTGGACATCAGCATCCTGATCAGCAGCGGCCGCCCCTGGGACGAGGTGCTGCGCATCGCGCAGACGGTCGACGAGGCGGGTGCCCACGCCGTCTACATTCCCGACCACTTCATGCCCAACACGGCCGACGACTCGATCGTCGACGGGCCGCGGCTGGAGGCATGGACGCTGCTCTCGGCGCTGTCCCAGCAGACGACGTCGTGCCGGCTCGGCGCGCTCGTCCTCGGCGGGACCTATCGGCACCCCGCGATCGTCGCCAACATGGTCGCCTCGCTCGACACGGTGAGCGGCGGGCGGGCGATCGCCGGTCTCGGGGCCGGGTGGCAGGTCAACGAGCACGCGGCGTACGGCATCGACCTCCTCTCGGTGCGCGACCGCTCCGACCGGTTCGAGGAGTCGGTGCATGTCGTGGCGTCGCTGCTGCGCGAGCTCCGGACCACGTTCGAGGGCCGCTTCTTCCAACTCCACGACGCGTCCAACCAGCCCGCCCCGGTGCAGGAGCGGCTGCCGGTGCTGGTCGCGGGCAAGGGCGAGCAGCGGACCCTGCGCACCGCTGCCAAGTACGCCGACGTGTGGCACACCTGGGGCACGCCCGAGTCGTTCGCGGCCAAGAGCGCCGTGCTCGACGAGCGCTGCGCCGAGGTGGACCGCGCTCCGAGCTCGGTCAAGCGGGCGTCCGGCTACTTCGTCGACGACATCTCGGACGGCTCTGCGACCGTCGCTCCGTGGCGGGGCGTGTGCGAGGAGTTCGTGTTCGGCGACGTCGGCCACCCGGCCGACGAGCTCATCGACGCGGTGGTCACCGCCATCGGCTGAGGCCGAAGCGTCGTCACCGCCCGCCGGCGCTGACAGGATGCCCGCCGTGGACATCAGCGTGATCCTCGACAACGGCCGCCCCTGGGCGGAGGTGCGCGAGCTCGCGCAGGCGGCCGACGAGCTCGGTGGGCACGCGATCTACCTCTGCGACCACTTCATGGGCCACACCGACGACGACGCGGTCAGCGACGAGCCGATGCTCGAGTCGATGACGCTCCTCGCGGCCCTGGCCCCGCTCACCCACCGGGCCCGGCTCGGCCCGATGGTCCTCGGCGGCACCTACCGGCACCCCGCGGTGGTGGCGAACCAGCTCACGGCTCTCGACCACGTGAGCGGTGGCCGGGTGATCGCCGGGCTCGGCGCCGGCTGGCAGGTCAACGAGCACGCGGCGTACGGCATCGACCTGATGAACCCGCACGACCTCTCCGACCGGTTCGAGGAGAGCGTGGCCGTGATCTCGGCGCTGCTACGGGAGGACCGCACCACGTTCGCGGGTCGCTACTTCCAGCTCCACGACGCGCCCAACAACCCCAAGCCGGTGCAGGAGCGGCTGCCCATCCTGGTGGGCGGTGGCGGCGAGAAGCGGACCATCCCGACCGCCGCGAAGTACGCCGACACCTACCACATCTGGGGCACACCCGTGAGGTACGCCGCCAAGTGCGCCAGGCTCGACGAGGCCTGCGCAGAGGTCGGGCGCGACCCCGCGGAGATCCGGCGCGCGACCGGCTTCCCCTTCCCCGTCAGCACCGACTACGCGAAGGCGTTGGAGCCCTACCGCGCGGTGTGCGACGAGTTCGTGGTCTTCGACTGGTTCGACCGGCCGCTGCAGAGCACGATCGACGACCTCACGGCTGCGCTGGGCTGAGGCCTACCTAGACTGCGCCCCGTGTCGGAGCCTGCGGTCGTCGTCGACGGGCTCGTCATGCGGTACGCCGCCACCACCGCCGTCGACCACCTGTCCCTGACCGTCGACGGCGGCACCATCACGGCGGTGCTGGGGCCCAACGGTGCCGGCAAGACGACCACGCTGGAGACCTGCGAGGGCTACCGCGCTCCGCAGCAGGGCACGGTGCGGGTGCTGGGCCTCGACCCACGGCGCCAGGCGCGTGAGCTGCTCCCCCGGATCGGTGTGATGCTGCAGGACGGCGGTGCGTGGAGTGGTGCCCGCGCCCCGGAGATGCTCCGCCACATCGCTGCCCTGCACGCCAGTCCGGTCGACCCCGCGGTCCTCGAGGAGCGGCTCGGTCTCGCGGAGTGCGGCCGGACGCCGTACCGCCGGCTGTCCGGCGGCCAGAAGCAGCGGCTCGGGCTGGCCATGGCGCTGATCGGCCGGCCCCAGGTGGTCTTCGTCGACGAGCCGACCGCTGGGCTCGACCCGGCGGCGCGGCACACGGTCTGGGAGCTGTTCTCCGAGCTGCGCGCCGACGGTGTGACCGTGGTGCTGACCACGCACTACATGGACGAGGCCGAGCGGCTGGCCGACCGGATCCACATCATCGACCGGGGGCGGCTGATCGCGTCCGGGACGCCCATCGAGCTGACCCGCGGCGGGACCATGTCGACGATCCGGCTGGTGGTGACCAAGCCGTTCCCGCCCGGCGCCCCGGAGTCGCTCAAGGCGGCGCTGGGCCCCGCGATCGAGGTCGTGCTCCTCGACGAGCTGAGCCTGATCGTCACCGGTCCAGCCGATGCCTCGACGCTGGCGAAGGTGTCGCGGTGGTGCGAGGAGAACGACGTCCTGCCCGAGTCGCTGACCCTGGGCACCCGCAACCTCGAGGACGTCTTCCTCGAGCTGACCGGGCGGGAGCTGACGACGTGAGCGCCCGGGAGAGCACGTTCAGCCCGGCGCCGGGTGCGGCCCCGCTCCCCCGCATGGTGCTCGCCCAGGCCCGCATGGAGGCCAGGCTGATGCTCCGCAACGGCGAGCAGCTGCTGCTGGCCGTCGTGATCCCGGTGATCGTGCTGATCGGCATGGTCCGCGGGGCGAACCGGCTGGGCCTCGACTACGACCACCCCGTCGTGGACGTGGTCACCCCCGGTGTCCTGGCGCTCGCGGTGATGTCGACGGCGTTCACCTCGCTTGCGATCGCGACGGCGTTCGAGCGGCGGTACGGCGTCCTCAAGCGTCTCGGGGCGTCGCCGCTCCCCCGCTCGGGGTTGTTGCTGGGCAAGGTCTGCGCGCTGCTGATGGTCGAGGTGCTGCAGCTCCTCGTCCTGTCGGTGGTCGGCCAGCTGCTCGGCTGGGACCCGGTCGTCACCGCGTCGGCACTGCTCGGCGCCGTGCTCGCCGTCCTGCTCGGCACCGCGGCGTTCGCCGCGCTCGGGCTGCTGATGGCCGGCGCGCTGCGCGCGGAGGCCACGCTGGCCGCCGCCAACCTGGTCTACCTGCTGCTGCTCGCCGCAGGAGCGGTCGTGCTGCCCGCGTCGGCCTACGGCGGCTTCGGCGATGTCGCCCAGTGGCTGCCCAGCGGCGCGCTGGGCGAGGCGATGCGGGACGCGTTCGTCGACGGCAGCATCGCCTGGCGAGACCTGCTCGTGCTCCTGGCCTGGGCCGCCGTGGGCACCGCTGCCACCACCAGGACGTTCTCGTGGGAGTGACTGTGACTGGGCTCGACAGGGCGGCCGAGCGCTGGATCCGGCCGCTGGCCTGGGCCACCCTCGTCGCCAACGTGGTGGTCGTCGTGACGGGCGGCGCCGTCCGCCTCACCGCGTCCGGCCTCGGATGCCCGACCTGGCCGCGGTGCACGGACGAGTCGTTCCGGCCGCACGGCGAGCTGGACTACCACCAGGCCATCGAGTTCGGGAACCGCACCCTGTTCGGCGTACTCGCGGTGATCGCCGTCGCGACCTTCCTCGCGGCCTGGCGAGTCGGTCGCCGCGACCTGATGAAGATGTCGCTCATCATCGGCCTGATCGTCCCGGCGCAGGCCGTCATCGGCGGCATCACCGTGCTCACCGACCTGAACCCGTGGGTCGTCTCCCTGCACCTGCTGGCCTCGCTGGCCATCGTCGGCGTCGCCGTGCGGTTGATCCTCAGCGTCGACGCACCGGTGCCACCCGCGCGGCGCGGCCCCGCGGTCGGCCTGGCCTGGGCCACCTTCGGCGCCGCCTGGGCGGTCCTCTACGCCGGCACCGTCGTGACCGGGTCCGGCCCGCACGCCGGCGACGAGGACGCGAAGCGCAACGGCCTCGACCCGCTGCAGGTGAGCCAGCTCCACGCGGATCTCGTCTTCCTGTTCGTGGGGCTGACCCTCGGGCTGCTCTTCATGGTGATGGCGACGGGCGGCAACCCGACGGCCCGGCGGGCCGTCATCGTGCTGCTGGCCGTCGAGGTCGGTCAGGGCTCCATCGGCTTCGTGCAGTACTTCACCGACCTCCCCGTCGTCCTGGTCGGCTTCCACGTGCTCGGCGCCGCCGTGATCTCGGCGTGCGTGACCTTGGTGCTGCTACGCGTACGCCACCCGGTTGCCGCCGGACACTAGCCTGCGGGCATGGCCTCCCTCGTCCTGACGATCCTCGGCGACGACCGACCCGGGCTCGTGTCGGCGGTGTCGGCGCCGATCAGTGCCCACGGCGGGAGCTGGGAGCGCGGCGAGATGTCCCGGCTGGCCGGCAAGTTCGCCGGCATCGTCGTGGTGTCGGTGCCCGAGGACCGGGTGGACGCGCTCGTCGCCGACCTCACCGCCCTGGACAGCCGGGGTCTCCGGGTGATCGTCGAACGCACCGACGAGCCGGCCCCGCACCTCTTCGAGCGCCTCCACCTCGACCTCCTCGGCGCCGACCACCCGGGCATCGTGGCCGAGATCTCGGCGGTCCTCGCCGACGCACAGATCAGCATCGAGGAGCTCAGCACCGTGGTGCGGGACGCCCCGATGGCGGGCGGGAAGCTGTTCGAGGCGCGGGCCGTGCTGAGCGCGCCCCTGGGTGGCGACACCGACTCGTTGCGGTCCGTGATCGAAGCGCTGGCGGACGAGCTGATGGTCGAGATCCGCCTGTCCGACTGAGGCCGAGGCGTGATGACTAGGGAGCGGTGGCCGGCCCCATCCCGTTGCGGAGCAGGTTGCCGCGGCCCGTCGGCCAGGGCAGGCAGCCGCTGCCCGAGCCGGGGACGGTGTAGACGTCGATCCCGTGGTCGAAGGTGGTGAGCACGATCTCGAGCGTGCCGTCGCCGGTCAGGTCCGCGATCGACGGAGCCGCCGGCACGCCGATGCCGTTGCCGTCCCGACCCTGGTGCTTCAACCGGGTCTCCGAGAGCTTCTTCCCCTGGGCCGACAGCACGACCAGGCGCCCGGCGTTCCGGTGCAGGGCGTAGGTGCCGAAGACGAGCTCCGGGACGCCGTCCTTGTTGAGGTCGGCCGCGACCACCTCCGAGGCGAACGCCTTCGCACGCTTGGGCGCGTAGGTGGAGGTCCAGAGCCGGCGGCCGTCCGGCCCCACGGCGTAGACCCGGCCGCCGGGAAGGGAGGCCACGATCTCGGGACGCCCGTCGCCGGTGAGGTCGACGACCGTCGGTGCGGGGATCCCGGACGGCGGGTACCAGTCGCCGCTGGGTCGGTGGACCGGGCGGTTGGAGGTCACCAGCTTCTCGAAGCCCGGGTGCCGCATGGCCGACCGGCTGCCGTCGCCGTACGCGCCGTCCAGCACCATGAACGCGAAGCCCTGGGTCCGGTAGGGGATGTGCTTCTCGACGTTCGGGAGCCCGATCACCTCGTTGTGGCCGTCGCCGTCCAGGTCCGCGACCGACGGCGGCGAGGCGGTCCACTGGAGCCAGGGCTGGCGTGCCGGGCTCGGCCAGGCACCCTTGTGCAGGTGATAGTGGCGCCGCTCCACCTTCGGGCTGGCCCACCGGATGAAGTCGCCCCAGGCCATCCGCTTCCCCTCCTGGCCGGACTCGCGGTTGGTGAACCACGGCGAGGCGAGGATCGAGGTGCCGTCGAGGTTGAAGGCGTTGATCTGGTGGTTGTCGAAGGTGGCGAGGATCTCCAGCTGCGGGTCGTCGTCGATGTTGCCGACGCCGACGTTCTCGCCGTAGGCGCCGTAGCCCCGGTTGCGCGGCCACGCGTGAGCCTTGCCTCCGGGCCGGAACAGCCGCCCGCCGGCGTCGAAGACGAACACCTGGGCGCCCTTGGTGGCGGTGTTCGTCGTCGTCGCCACGACCTCGACCCGGCCGTCGCCGTCCAGGTCGGCTGCGGCCAGCGCACGGACCTCGGGTGACTGGCCCCCGCTGTTGGTGGACGCCGGCCACCCCGCCTTGCGCTGGAGCCGGCCGCCACGGAACTCGTAGGCCGCCACCGTGCCCTCGTTGCCACCCGCCACGATGTCCTTGACGCCGTCGCCCTCGAGATCGGTGACCACCGACGGCGCATAGACCCGACCCTTGCTCGACCGGCCCCGGCCCAGCAGTTGACCCGTCGCGTCGAACACGAACGTCGAGTAGAACGGCGCGACGATCTCCAGGCGACCGTCCCCGTCGAGGTCGACCAGACCCGGCGACGAGAACCAACCGGTCTCACCCGTGGGGATCTGCCGCACCAGCTTCGGCGCCTGCACGGGGCCCGTGCCGCCCTCGGCGACGCACGAGAACGCCGCTCTCTCGGCCTCCCTGCTCGCCGCGGCCTCCGACGGTGCCGCGCCCGGGACGAGCCCGGCCACGAGGAGCACGCCCAGGGCGCTGACGGCGGGGTGGGGGACCTGCATCCCCGAAACCTAGCGAGTGTGCTGGGTGTGTTTCCGAGATCGGGGTACCGGTCCCGCACTGAGGTGGTCCGGCCGCTGCCGTGCCACGTCCTCAACCGGAGGGAGCAACACCCATGCTTTGGACCATTCTCATCATCCTCGCGATCATCGCGCTCGCCCTGTTCATCCTCAGCCAGGTTCGCGGCCGGCGGGGCCTCTGAGCCTCCGGACGTAGTACATCCCTGCGAAGCCCGCGGCGTTGAGCACGACGTAGACCGCGAGCACGACGACGATCCAGCCCCATCCGAGGAGCGCGGCGATCCAGCCGGCGCTCACACCTGCCGCGAGCCAGAGCCCGGCGCGCACCAGCGCGTCGCGGCGCTGGCCGCGGCGTACGTCGTCGGCCACACCGGGCAGCGCAGTGACGGCGCGCGTCCCGACGGTCGTGCTGAGTGCACCGACGGCACAGACGCCGACGGCCCAGGCCAGGAGCGCTCCGTGCCACTCGTGGTCCGTGAGCGCGGTCAGGGCCACCAGCCCGAGGATCACCGCACCGACGCCCAGCAGGAACCATCCACGCCGGTACCACAGCGCTCCGTCGCGGCTCACAACGAGCCCAGGATGGCGGCGCGCCGCTCGTCGTACTCGGCCGGCGTGACCGCCCCCTGCTCCCGCAGGCTGTCCAGCTCTGCGACTCGGTCGGTGAGCAGCGTCATCGCGGTGGCCTGCTCCACATCCGTACCGGACCTCCGCGCCTGGTCGCGGGCCATCGACACCTTGAAGACCGCGATGGCCAGCCCGATGAACAGGGCCAGCACGACGAACACCAGGAACCCACCCATGCCGCCGCCGGAGTCTCCGCAGTCGACCGGCTGGCCGTTGGGGCCGACCTCGAGGCACGAGTCCAGGGACATCGCCAGCACCCGTCGCATGGATGGAAGCGTAGGTCAGCGAGTGGTCAGCGAGAGGTAGATCCGCTCGAAGTCTGCGGCGACCCGGCTCTGGAGATATCTCCCCACCTCGACGCGCGCCCGCGTGGCCAGGCGCTCGCTCAGGCCGTCCTCGGTCGTGATCCGGGTGAGCGCGGCGGCGGTGGCGGCCACGTCACCGGGCGGTACGACGAGCGCCGACTCGTCATGGGTGACCATGTCGGCGATGCCGCCCATGTGGGTGGTCACCAGCGGCGCACCCAGTGCCATCGCCTCGAGGACCGTGGTCGGGCACGGGTCCGGCCACTTCGACGGCAGCACCGCCGCGCGGGCGTGGGTGAAGCCGGAGACGACCCGGTCGTGGTCCCACTTCTCCTCCGCCCTGGCCCCGGGGGGCAGCGACGAGAGGTCCATCGCGGCGCGCCCGACCATGAGCAGCTCGGGGCGGGTGTCGGGGTCCAGCCGGGCGTAGGCCGCGAGCAGCGTGTCGACGCCCTTGTGCTCCGACAGGTCGCCCGCGAAGAACAGGTAGTCGCCGGTCGGCAGCGCCGGGTCGCGAGGGACCGACGACTGCGAGAGCAGCGAGTCGGGGACGAAGTTGGGCACCACCTGCCAGCGCACGCCCTGCTCGGTCAGCTGGTTGGCCTCTCCGACGAACGTCGAGACCGGCGTGAACACGTCGACGACCCGGTTCCGGATCGGCCGTCCGGACCGCACCATCGACTGGATCGCCGGCCCGCGGCCGGCGCCGTACCAGTCCGTCGTGCAGCTGAAGCACTTCCGCAGCCCCGGCCCGGAGCACGGCGACTCCTCGAACATCAGCCGCTTCGTCGGGCACACGTGGCTGTAGTCGTGCAGCGAGTAGACCAGCGGGAGCCGCCGGGCCGCGGACAGCGGCAGGTAGGAGTTGATGATCCAGTTGTGCGCGTGCACGACGTCGGGTCGCACCGAGGCGACCAGCCGGAACAGCGACCGGGACACGTAGGGGTCCGGGATCGGCAGCGCGAGCGGCCGGTCGGCGGTGGGGTACAGCGCGGGGACCTTGACGCCGACGTTGGGCAGGGCGTGCACGGTCACCCCGGGGTCGGTCACCGGCGGCTGGCCGACGTCCAGGCAGGCCACGTGGACCTCGTGACCGCGCGCCGCGAGCTCGAGCGACAGGTTCCGCACGTGCCGCTCCTCCCCGCCGATCACCGGCGGATAGAACTGCGCGAGCACCAGGACCTTCACTGGAGCGCTCGGTCGCGGCGATGCGCCGCGACCTCGGCCACCCGGGACCGGTGACCCATCCGGCCCCGCAGGTAGCCGAAGGCGGTCAGCCAGAGGCAGACCACGATGCCGGCGGCGCCCCGGAATCCGGACAGGTTCCCGCGGAGGCCGCGGCCCAGCTCCCGCAGGAACCCCCGCGTGAGCACCCGCTTCACGTAGTCGGTCTCGACCGAGATCGCGTCCTCCGGGCCCACGAGCGCGCCGATCGCCGCCTTGGAGACGCCCTCGGCGTTCGACCGGGTGCGCAGGTAGGACCACGTCGTCCGCGCCGGCGTGACCCGGTGCCGGACCACGGCCCGCGGCTCGAACACCACCCGGGCGCCGGGCACCTGCTGGCCGATCCGGATGCAGAGCTCGGTCTCCTCGCCGCCGATGGGGATCAGCCCGATCCGGCCGATCTCCTCGTCGAAGGTGCCGACCCGGTCGAGCGCCTCGCGCCGCACCGACATGTTGCAGCCCCACAGGTTGCGCACGTCGGTGCGGACGGTCGGCTGGCCCAGGTAGGTGCAGCCGACGATCCAGTCCAGCTCGGGTGGCAGGTGGTCCGGTCGCCGCGCGGGCCACACCGGCGTCGCCACCCCGCCCACGGCCATGACGCACGGGGCGTCGTACGCCGAGAGCAGGTGCTCGATCCAGTCCGGTTCCGGCGTGGCGTCGTCGTCGACGAACGCGATGATCGACCCCTTGGCCTGGGCGATGCCGGTGTTGCGGGCACCGGAAGCGCCGCCGGTCCGCGGGTTGTCGAGCACCAGGACGCCGGTGAGCTCGTCGCGCGCGCGGGACAGCAGTCGCTCGTTGTGGTCGACGACCAGGATCGTCTCCAGCGGCGGCACGGTCTGGTGCGCCAGCGCGTCCATGCCCGCCACGATGTCGTCCCACCGGTCCATCGTGTGGGCGGCAACCACCACCGAGACGTCAGGCTGCGTGGGCCCGCTCACCGCGGTTGTCCCGCTCGGCGCTGTCGTCCCGCTGGGCCGGCGCCTTCGCGGCTGACCCGGCGCGGAACTTCGGGCAGCTGCACATGGCGCAGTCGGTGCCGCGGCGGTAGTGCTCGTGGGCGTTGGCGGCATGGCCGCACCGGCAGCTCTTGGGCGCCGACCGCCGGATCGGCAGGCGAAGGAGTCGTGCTAGCCGCACCCGGCACCTCCGATTCCTCGCCCATGGCGAACGCCCCGAGATTCAACACGTCGAGTCTGGCAGCGCGTGCACCGGCTTGGGGTTCGTTTCGGAGATTTGTTACCGCGGAGAGCGGATTCACCCGCCGGCACCAGCCTCGACGACCTTCAGGGCCCACGCGGCCAGGGCCTCGTAGGTCCGGTTGGGCCGGTACTTCTTGTCCAGCAGCGTCCACTCCTGCGGGTCCCACGGCGTGGGGTGCAGGGCGTACCACGAGAGGACCGGGACGTAGTGCACGCACGTCACCTGCTTGAGCGCCTGCGTGAGGTACTGCGCGCGCAGCTCGTCGGACACCGCCTTCCGTCCGTCGGCGGCGCGGGTGCTGTAGCCGAACTGGGTGACGTAGACGGGCTTGTCCTCGTCACCGTGGTCCACGAGCACCTGGTGGAGCCCCATGAAGCCGGTGAAGTTCTCGTCGTACAGGCCGAAGGGGTCGCGGTCGTACCTCTTGACCGGATCCACCGAGTCGGGTGCGTGGTCGCCGGAGAACGGGTGCGCCCCGAGCATGTCGAACGGCGTGGCCTCGAGCTCAAGCGTCTTGAACGCCTTGTAGACCCGCTGGAGATAGCCGATGTCGTTGCTGGCGAGGCCGCCACTGATGACCTGGGTCGTCGGCGAGACCTTGTGCACCGCCTTGTAGCTCACGTCCAGCAGCCGGGCGAACTCCACCGGGTCGGGGCCGGTCGGCCAGCCCTTCTCGATGTTGGGCTCGCTCCAGACCTCGAGGTAGTCGATCTGCCCGTTGACGTGCTCCATCAGCTGGGTGAGCAGGTCGGCCCAGGCCTGCAGCTCGGCGTCCGAGCGCGGCGGCTGGGTGACGTCGGTGGGCTCCTCGAGCGCCCAGCGGGGCATCCCGACGACCTGGAGCCGGACCTGGAGGCCTGCGTCGTGCGCCGCCGCGATGGTGCGGTCGATGTAGGCGAACCGCATCGGCCGCTCGGGGAACGGCTTCATGGTGCGGAACGACGTGGCGGTGGAGATCACCTGGGCGCCCGCTCCCTTGGCCATCGTCACCAGCGCCCGCACGTCGGCGATCCCCCGGATCGGGTGGTCGGGGTCCCCCGTGGCGGACTGCACGTTGAGGTCGATCCGCGGGCCGCGGTAGGACGCCTTCGGCTCACAGGTCTCGACAGGAGCTCCCGGCTCGGGCAGTCCCGTCCCCGCGTTGGTGCTGCCGCCGGGCTCACCTCGGGTGGCGGTCCAGACACCCACGCCGCCGATGGCCACGACCAGCGCGGCCCCGACGATCACCTGGACGCCCGCCCGACCGACCTCGGTACGACGACGGGCGGGCAGCGGCGAGCGCCAGTGCAGGCCACCGAAGGCCCGGCGCAGCCACGGAAGGCCCAACGTCATTTCCACTCCCATCGCAATCAGCCACCCAATGCAGAGACCTCGGGCTCCGCCGATGATCCCACCGGTCATCGCCCCGGCGATCTCCATGATCAGCGCGGCCCCGGCCAGTCGGGTCGCGAGAGCGAACTGCCGCTGCGACCTCCACAGGGTCACCAGGTGGTCCTTGAGCACCATCCAGAGCCCCGCTGGCACCAACAACGCCAGGATCGCCCAGGAGTGACGCGAGTAGTCGCCACCGAAGATGAGCAGGACCGGCTCGCCCAGCACCCACGCGCCCACGCAGAGCAGCGCGCTGAGCGCGAGCGCGGCGGGGATCGTGCGCTCCATGCTCGCCCGGAACTCCTGCTCGGTGACGTTGGCGCCGTGGGCGAACAGGGCCGTCGCCAGCAGGTAGGGCGGCAGGAAGACGAAGGTCGCCATCAGCCACGCGATCGCGAACTCGGCGTTCTCCACCGACCCCAGGGTCAGCGCCGCGACGACCGGGACCATCTGCGACGCGGCCGCGAGGGCCAGGCTCAGCGCGTGGTTGCGCAGGGCCAGCCCGAGGAAGCCGCGGATGTCGGCCAGCAGTGGCGGGCTGCCACGATCGGGTCGCGGCAGCCGGAGCCGCCACAGGGTGAAGGGGATCGAGGCGAGCAGGGGCAGCACCCAGCAGACCTGGAGCACGTGCGCGTCGGTGAAGCCGAGGAGCAGCAGCGCCGCGGTGACCGGGAACCGGAGGCTCGAGGCCACCAGGTTGCGCCAGACCTGCAGCCCCGATCGCTTGACGCCGAGACAGGCGTCGTCGACCACCAGCGCCCAGGCGAAGGCGGCCGTCCCCAGCACGAACGTGGTCGCACCGATCGGGTTGCCGAGCGCCTGCTCGAGGTTGCCGGACAGCAGCGGCGACAACGCCACCACCGCGCCGGCGCCGACGGCCGACGACACGAAGACGACCAGCAACGAGCGCGTCAGCATCGTGCGCTGCCGGGCGGGGTCGGCCTTGGGCAGCTCCGAGACCAGCATCGTGCTGCAGCCCAGGACCGTCACGATGCCGAGCAGGGTCTGCGCGCTGATCGCGGCCGCGGCCACGCCGACGTCGTGGGCCTCGACCATCCGGGCGACGATGACCCAGAAGACCAGCCCCAGCGCCGCGGACAGCACCTGTGCGGTCAGCAGGGACCGGAAGGGCGACCAGATACCGGTGGCGACGGCCTGGGCGGTGGCCTCCTCCGCTGCCCGGGCGTCGCCGTAGGGCTCGGCCATCACACGCCGCCGCCGATCGCGGGAGGCGGCAGCACCGAGTGGTCGAGCAGTCCGTGCCAGGCCGCCCACACGGCCAGGGCGATGGTGGCTCCCACGACGAGCACGATCGGGACGCCCCACGCCCAGCTGGCGGCGCGGCCAAGGCCGATCGGCTCGGGGCGCGAGCTCAGCTGGATCAGCATGTAGAGCAGGACCGACGCCGCGATCAGGCCGCCGAGCGGGCTGAAGCCGGCCAGCACGCCGATCGCGCCGAGGATCATCGCCGCCGGCAGGGTCACCGCCGGCCGCCACACGTCGCGGGCGCGGAACCGGCGCGGGTCGAGCAGCCGGCCGCGGGCGAGCAGCCCGACCAGCAGCAGCATGGCGGTCGCCAGCGCCTGCCACGGCGTCCAGCCGCCCGGCAGCCCGGGCGGGTCGCGGTCCTGTGCGAAGGTCTGGTCGGCATGACGCAGGGGACGGACGTCGTAGACCTTGACCGGGCCGTCGAGGACGAGGTCGAAGCCCGGCTGGTCCTCGAACTTCTGGACCTGGTCGCGCTGGATCGTCTGGGCGTCCGGGCCGTAGCCGGTGCTGCCCTCGAAGAAGCCGCCGGACCGGACGGTCTGGCCGACGAGGCGGGTGTCCACGACGATGAAGTCGACGTCGTTCTGGAGGATCAGCCGCAGCACCTCCTGGTCGACCGAGTGCGCGATGAACAGCGGCGTCATGCTGTCGAAGCCGGCCGGCTGGGTGATCGTGGTGACCGGGGCGAAGTTCGGCAGCAGCCGGATGAAGGTGGAGTCGGCCGCCACCCGGGAGTCCTTGGGCAGGTAGGTGCCGGCCCACTGGGCGACGGCCATCGACTCGTCGTCGATCGAGCGCTGCTCGGCGCCGGCGAGGTAGGGCCCCGGAACCCGCTGCCAGTCCGGGCCGCCGCCGATCAGGGTGCCGCCGAGGATCAGCATCACCAGGGCCGGGACGACGAGGGCTGCGAACATCTGGATCCGCGGGGCCAGCCAGGCGGCCACGACCAGCGCCATCGCCAGCGTGACGAACGTCGAGGCGCGGTCGGCCACCTCGGCGGCGGACGGGGCGAACCGGGCCACCTGGAGGCCCGGGTAGATCACGGCGATCGCCAGCGGGATGTAGCGCGCCCGGGTCGGCCCCAGGCTGCCCCGCCGCCAGGCCCGCCAGGCGGCCGGGACCAGCATCGCCATCCACAGCAGGATCGAGCCGGCCATGACCATGAGCTCCCACGTGGGGGTCTTGGTCCCGTCGCTGGCGGCCCCGACCTCACGGGCACCGCTTCCGTCGATCGCGGTCAGCAGCTGGCTGGCGGCCACGTCGAAGATCGGCCCGAGATAGCTGATCAGCAGCGGCGCGATGATCGCGGTCCACGCCAGGACCACGACCGTGGCGATCTCGGCCGTGATCAGCGTGAGCCGGGCCCGGCGCTCCTCACCGCCGCGCCAGAAGAACAGCGCCAGCAGCCAGAGCAGGACCAGCATCAGCCAGCTGGTCAGGTGGTGGGTGATGGCGAGGCCGCCGAGGCAGGCCTGTACGGCGAGCAGCAGCCGCCAGGGCCGGTCCTCCTCGGAGTCGAACGCGCGCACCAGCAGGTAGAGAGCAGCCATCAGCATCGCGATCGCGACCGTCTGGTAGCTGAACTGGGAGTTGAAGAAGTAGAACTGCGCGCTCCCGGCGTAGAGCAGCACCGTCGCCGCGCCCACCTGGGTCGAGCGGCCGATCCGGCTGGCCAGCAGGAACAGCGCGAGGATGAACGTCGAGCGGGCCGTCACCACGACCAGCACCTGGCAGACGATGAGCGGCAGGCCTGTCAACCAGTGCACGCCGGCGGTCGCGAACTCGAGACCGGGGTAGTGCGGGGAGACCGGCAGCGTCGAGTTCGGGTAGAAGAACGAGTGCTCGTCGACCATGTCGACGAGCGTCGTGACGTGCAGCGTCTCGTCGAACCGGGTGGCCATGATCGGGTTGGTGAGGAACCACGAGGCGTACATGATCAGGCCGAAGGCCAGCGCGGCGCCGAGCCGCTGGTGGCCGGTCCGGCTCGGGGCGAGCAGCAGCCACGCGAACGGCACGACGATGCCGACGAAACCGACGTACCAGAGGCCGATGGCCGTCGCCTCGTCGCCGTGCCAGCCCCAGGCGTAGCCGATGACCTGGATCAGGAGGCCGGTGCACGACAACAGCGTGGCCACGGCCTCGAGGCGACGCGCGCTGGGCGCGGGGTCCTCGGGCACGGCAACGCGTGCGTCGACTGCGGTGGCCATTGCCAAGCCGCCCTTCTCCTCAGCGAGCCACGATTGAGCGATAAGTATCGACCACACCAGCCACACACGTCTCCCATGTCGGCAGGTCCGCCGGGTCCGGGAGCAGGGGGGCGCCGAGCTGGCGTTCGATGGCGCGGGCGGTCTCCTCCGCGCTCGCATGCTGGTCGACACCGACCGCCCAGCCGAGGTCCGCGAGCTCGGTCAGCCCCGACGTACGGCTGATCACGGCCGGCCGGCCGGCCGTGAGCGCCTCCATCACGGCCACCGGGTGCGCCTCGTAGTCGCTGAGCAGCGTCATCACGCCCGCCCGGGCGATGCACTCCCCCATCAGCGCCCGGTCCACCGGGGGGATGAACCGGATGCTCACGCGGTCCGCGACGCCGAGCTCCTCGGCCAGCGCGAGCAGCTCGGCTTCGTAGGGACCGGCGCCGAGTACCTCCACCCGGGCCTCCGGGCGGGTCTTGAGCAGGTAGGGCAGTGCCTCGATGGCCTTGTGGTGGCCCTTGTAGCGCTCGATCCGGCCCACGCTCACCACCAGCCCGGGCTCGGGCGTGACGTCGTCAGCGACCGGGGGCAGCGAGCCGCCGTTGCGGATCACGGTGATCGACCCCTCGGGCAGGCCCATGATCTCCTCGAACCGGTGCGCCTCGTAGACGGAGACACCGACGAGCGTGTGGGCGCGCCGCAGCAGCGGCGAGAGGATCCTGAACTGGGTCCGGCGGGCCTTCTCGCGGAACGCGCTGCTGTTGCCCCCGGTGTGGAAGGTCAGGAGGAACGGCGTACGGCGCAGGATCGCGGCCAGCATCGCCAGCGGAGGCACCAGGGTATGGATGCCCTGGACGTGCACCAGGTCGTACTTCGTGCGCAGCGCGGCCCAGAACAGCCCGGGGCTGAGGTACCAGTCGCGGCCCGCCGGGAAGGCCCGGAACCGCCTGACGGTGTAGCCGTCGATCCGCTCGCGCTTGGGCAGCTTGCCGCTGCGGTCGGTCGTGAGCAGCTCGAGATCGTAGCCGCGCGCGGCGATCCGGCCGGCCACCTCGGCCACGTGCGACTCGATGCCACCGATCTCGGGCTGGCTTCGAGTGGCGATCATCCCCACGCATGTCACAGGGACGATGGTCCCAGAGCCTCCTACTCCCCCGACGCGGTTTCGTCGAGCAGGGCGTGGTCGAGGGCAGTGTTTCGCCTCACCCTGGCCCGCTCGGTGCGCAGCGTGCGGAGCACCCGCAGCCCGTCGGACACGGCGTGCAGGTTGGACTGGCCGTGCAGCCGCTGGCGCTCCACGCTCGGCACCTCGGCGATGGTCAGCCCGGCACTCGCGAACCGGCAGTTGATCAGGGTCTCGATCTCGAAGCCGTCGCCCCAGAGCATCGCCGACCCGGCCGGCGTGACCAGCTCGTGGTCGGGCAGGTCGAGCAGCGGGATCAGGTCGGCCCAGAACGCGTTGTAGCCGTAGCAGAGGTCGGTGAACCGGGTGCCGAAGGAGGCGTTCATCCAGGTGTGGAGGAAGCGGTTGCCGAGGCGACGCACGGGAGTGATGTCGGCACTGCCGCCTCCCGGCCGGAACCGCGACCCCTTCGCGAAGTCCGCCCCCTCGACCAGGGCCTCGACGAACCGCGGGATCTCGTCGGGGTCCGCCGAGCCGTCCGCGTCGAACATCACCACCGCGTCACCGGTGACCCTGGCGAAACCGGCCGCCAGGGCGTTGCCCTTGCCCCGACGCGGCTGGGTCACGGTGCGGATGCCCGGGAGCACGGCCGCGGCCGTCTCGACGGTGCCGTCGACCGAGCCACCGTCGACGAGGATCACCTCGTGCACGGGCGGCAGCGCCGGCAGCACCTCGGGCAGGTTCGCGGCCTCGTTGAGGGCCGGCACCACCACACTGATCCGAGGCTCGCGCGGACGCGCGGGCGCGACGACACGCCCCGTGATCTCGATCGGCCCACTGGCCACGTCGACTGAACCCCCCAGCTCAACCGGGGAGCGTCACACCACCGCATGGCCGCGGCAGGACCCCCCAGTCCGCGTCAATCTAACCGGCCGGTACCCCGTCCGACCAGCGGGGACGTGTCAGCGGGTGATCAGCGGGTCGAGCGCGACGGCCACGAACAGCAGCGACAGGTAGAGGTTGGACGCGTGGAACAGCCGCATCGGCTGGATCAGCGTGAGGTCCTCGGTGCCACGAGCCCGGATCCAGAGACGGTGCGCCTCGACCAGGAACCCGGCGCCGAGCACGGCCGCGGCGACCGGGTAGACGAAGCCGGTGCCGGCGACCGGCCACAGGGTCAGCGAGACCGCGACCATCACCCAGCTGTAGATGACGACCTGGCGCCCGACCTCACGCGCCGGCGCGACCACGGGCAGCATCGGGACATCGACGTTGGCGTAGTCCTCGCGGTAGCGCAGCGCCAGCGCCCAGGTGTGCGGCGGGGTCCAGAAGAAGACCACCGCGAACAGCACCACCGGCACCCACGACAGCTCGTTGGTGACGGCGGTCCACCCGATCAGCGCCGGGAAGCAGCCGGCCAGCCCGCCCCACACGATGTTCTGCGTGGTGCGGCGCTTGAGCAGCATCGTGTAGCCGAAGACGTAGAACGCGTTGGCGGTCAGCGACAGCACCGCGGACAGCGGGTTGACCCACAGCAGCAGCACCACGGTGGACAGCGCGGCCAGCACGAAGCCGAAGACCAGCGCGGCCAGCGGGGACACGAGGTGGCGGGGCAGCGCCCGGCGCCGCGTGCGGCGCATCTGCTCGTCGATGTCGCGGTCGTAGACGCAGTTGAAGACGGACGCCGAGCCGGCCGAGAAGCTCCCGCCGACGACCGTGGCGGCGACCAGGCCGAGCGGCGGAACGCCCTGTGCGGCGAAGAACATCACCGGCACGGTGGTGAGGAGCAGCAGCTCGATGACGCGCGGCTTGGTCAGCCCGACGTACGCCGCCACGACGTCGCGAGCAGTGGCTCGCGCGTCGGGCTCCCCGACGCCCCCATGGACAGCAGCGCGCGGTGTGCGCGGGACCGACTGTCCGACGTAGGTCACGGGGCCTCGACAGGGGTGCGTTCGAAGGATGGGATTGGGCACTGGAGCCGGTGTGAGTCTAGCCGCGACGCTGAGTAGTGTCGGAGGCGGTCAGAGAGGCGTCCGGAGCCCGCCGATAGGAGCGCAGTGAGCACCCAACCAGAGCTGGACTGGAACGAGCTCGACGACAAGGCCGTGGACACCGTTCGGGTGCTCGCGATGGACGCCGTGCAGAAGGTGGGCAACGGCCACCCCGGGACCGCGATGAGCCTCGCGCCCGCGGCCTACCTGCTCTTCCAGAAGGTGATGCGGCACAACCCCGCCGACCCGCACTGGCCGGGCCGCGACCGGTTCGTGCTGTCGTGCGGCCACTCGAGCCTGACCCTCTACCTGCAGTTGTTCCTCGGCGGCTGGGGCCTCGAGCTCGAGGACATCGAGGCGCTGCGCACCTGGGGCAGCAAGACGCCGGGTCACCCGGAGTACGGCCACACCGCGGGCGTGGAGACCACCACCGGGCCACTCGGCCAGGGCATCGGCAACGCCGTGGGCATGGCCATGGCCGCCCGCCGCGAGCGCGGCCTGCTCGACCCGGGCACAGGTGCGTCGCCGTTCGACCACCAGATCTACGCGCTGTGCAGCGACGGCGACATCGAGGAGGGCGTGTCGGCCGAGGCCTCGGCCATCGCCGGCGTCCAGGGACTCGGCAACCTCACCCTGATCTACGACGACAACCAGATCTCGATCGAGGACGACACCAACATCGCGCTCATCGAGGACGTCGCGGCCCGCTACGCGGCGTACGGCTGGCACGTGCAGGACGTCGACTGGACCCGCGGCGGCAAGGAGTACCGCGAGGACGTTCCCGCGCTCTACGCCGCGATCAAGGCCGCCGAGGCGGTCACGGACAAGCCGAGCTTCATCCGGCTGCGCACGATCATCGCCTGGCCCGCTCCCAACGCCCAGAACACCGGGAAGGCGCACGGCTCGGCGCTCGGCCCGGACGAGGTGGCCGCCACCAAGGAGGTGCTCGGCTTCGACCCGGCCCTGACTTTCGACGTCGACCCCGAGGTCATCGAGCACACCCGACAGGCGGTAGCGCGGGGCAAGGCCGCGCAGGCCGCGTGGGACGAGGAGTTCGCGGCGTGGGCCGCCGACGCCGGCGACCGGAAGGCCATCTTCGACCGGATGCAGACGCGGACCCTTCCCCAGGGCTGGGCCGACGCGCTGCCGACGTTCGACGCCGACGAGAAGGGGATGGCGACCCGCAAGGCCTCCGGCAACACCATCAACGCCATCGCGCCGGTGCTCCCCGAGCTGTGGGGCGGGTCCGCCGACCTCGCCGAGTCCAACAACACCACCATCGAGGACGTGCCTTCGTTCCTGCCGGTCGACCGCTCCACCAAACTGTGGAGTGGCGACCCGCAGCTGGGCCGGGTGCTCCACTTCGGCATCCGCGAGCACGGCATGGGCGCGATCATGAACGGCATCGCCGTCCACGGCGGCACCCGTGTCTTCGGCGGCACCTTCCTCACCTTCTCCGACTACATGCGGGGGTCGGTGCGGCTCGCCGCCATCATGGGGCTGCCCGTCACCTACGTCTGGACCCACGACTCCATCGGCCTGGGCGAGGACGGCCCGACCCACCAGCCGATCGAGCACCTGGCGGCGCTGCGCGCGATCCCCGGGCTCGACGTCGTACGCCCGGCGGACGCCAACGAGACCGCCGCCGCCTGGCAGACCATCCTCGAGCAGACCGACCGGCCGCACGGGCTGATCCTGACCCGCCAGAACGTGCCTACGTTCCCGCGCGGCGAGGACGGCTTCAGCGACACCTCCAACGTGCACCGCGGCGGCTACGTGCTGCTCGACACCGAGGGGGTTCCCGATGTGGTCCTCGTCGGCACCGGCTCCGAGGTCCAGCTCGCGGTCGAGGCGCGGAAGATGCTGGCCGAGGACGGTGTTGCCGCTCGTGTGGTGTCCATGCCGTGCCTCGAGTGGTTCAACGCCCAGGAGACGTCGTACCGCGAGACGGTCGTCCCGCCGATCGTGAAGGCCCGCGTCTCCGTCGAGGCCGGCGTCGCGCAGGGCTGGCGCGAGGTGGTCGGCGACCACGGGCGGATCGTCTCGATCGAGCACTACGGCGCCTCGGCCGACTTCGCCCGGATCTACACCGAGTTCGGGGTCACCGCCACCGCGGTCGCCGACGCGGCCCGCGACTCCATCGCCGCAGCCGACTAGCCCCACTAGCCACCCCACTAGCCACCCCACTAGCCAGGAGGAACCATGACCGACCGACTTCAGGAGCTCTCCGACGCGGGGGTCTCCATCTGGCTCGACGACCTCTCCCGGGAGCGGATCGAGTCCGGCAACCTGGCCGAGCTGGTCAAGGACAAGCACGTGGTCGGCGTGACCACGAACCCGACGATCTTCGCCTCGGCGATCGCCGACGGCGAGCGCTACGACGAGCAGGTACGCAAGCTGGTCGCCGACGGCGCCAACGTCACGAAGGTGATCTTCGAGCTGACCACCGACGACGTCCGCAACGGCTGCGACATCATGAAGCCGGTCGCGGACAGCACGGCGGCGGACGGTCGGGTCTCCATCGAGGTCGAGCCCGACCTGGCCAACGACACCGAGGCGACCATCGACTCGGCGCAGAAGCTCTGGCAGAAGGTCGACCGCCCCAACGTGTTCATCAAGATCCCGGCCACCGAGGAGGGGTTGCCGGCCATCACGTCGGCGATCGCCCAGGGGATCAGTGTCAACGTGACCCTGATCTTCAGCGTCGAGCGCTACCGCAAGGTCATGGACGCCTACCTGAGAGGGCTGGAGGCGGCTCGCGACGGCGGTCTCGACCTCGAGCGCATCTTCTCGGTGGCGTCGTTCTTCGTCTCCCGCGTCGACACCGAGGTGGACGGCCGGCTCGACGAGATCGGGTCCGACGAAGCCAAGGCGCTGCGCGGCAAGGCGGCGGTGGCCAACGCCGTCCTGGCGTACGCCGCCTATGAAGAGGTCATCGCCAGCGACCGCTGGAAGCAGCTCGCAGACGCCGGTGCCAACCCGCAGCGGCCGCTGTGGGCGTCCACCGGCGTCAAGAACCCCGACTACTCCGACACCCTCTACGTCACCGACCTGGTCGTGGCCGACACCGTCAACACGATGCCGGAGAAGACGCTCGAGGCCTTCGCTGACCATGGCGAGGTCCGGGGCGACATGGTGTCGGGCAAGGGCGACGAGGCGCAGGCGCTCTTCGACCAGCTGGACGCCGTCGGGATCGACCTGCCCGATGTCTTCCGCACTCTGGAGGTGGAGGGCGTCGACAAGTTCAAGAAGTCCTGGACCGAGCTCGTCGAGACCGTCGAGAAGCAGATGGATCAGGTTCGCTAGTGCCCGATCGACCCATCGATGCCACGGCGACCGAGGCGTGGCGCAGGCTCGGGGAACTCGGTGATGGGTTCCATCCCGACCTGCGCGCGTGGTTCGCGGATGACGCCGGACGCGCCTCGGACCTGACCTTCACCGCGGCGGACCTCCTCGTGGACCTGTCCAAGGGCCTGGTCATCGACGACGTGCTGGGCGCGCTGCTCGAGCTGGCGGAGCAGGTCGGCGTCGCCGAGCGGCGCGACGCGATGTTCCGCGGCGAGCACATCAACGCCACCGAGGACCGGGCGGTGCTGCACACCGCACTGCGGCTGCCCGAGGACGCTGAGCTGGAGGTCGACGGCCAGGACGTCGTCAGCGACGTGCACGACGTACTGCGCCGGGTCTACGAGTTCGCCGACAAGGTCCGCTCCGGTGCCTGGACCGGTGTCACCGGCGAGCGGATCCGCACCGTGGTCAACATCGGCATCGGCGGCTCCGACCTCGGGCCGGTGATGGCCTACGAGGCGCTGGAGCCCTATCGCCAGGTGGGGCTGGAGTGCCGGTTCATCAGCAACATCGACCCCACCGACGCCGCCACCACGCTCGCCGGGCTCGACCCGGCCAGCACGCTCTTCATCGTCTCGAGCAAGACGTTCGGCACGCTGGAGACGCTCACCAACGCGCGGCTCTGCAAGGCGTGGCTGCTGGACAGGCTCTCGGACCAGGACGAGGCCGAGTCGGTCGCGAAGCACTTCGTCGCGGTCTCCACGGCCCTCGACAAGGTGGCCGACTTCGGGATCGACCCCGACAACGCGTTCGGGTTCTGGGACTGGGTCGGCGGTCGCTACTCGATGGACTCGGCGATCGGGACCTCGCTCGTGGTCGCGATCGGGCCGGAGCGGTTCGCCGAGCTGCTGGCCGGGATGCACGCGATGGACGAGCACTTCCGCAGCACCGAGGCGGCGCGCAACGTGCCCCTGCTGATGGGGCTGCTCAACGTCTGGTACACCAACTTCCTGGACGCACAGACCCACGCGGTGCTGCCGTACTCCCAGCTGCTGCACCGGTTCCCGGCGTACCTCCAGCAGCTCACGATGGAGTCCAACGGCAAGGGCGTCCGATGGGACGGCACTCCGGTGACCAGCGACACGGGCGAGGTGTTCTGGGGCGAGCCGGGCACCAACGGGCAGCACGCCTTCTACCAGCTGATCCACCAGGGCACCCGGCTGGTCCCGGCCGACTTCATCGCCTTCGCCAACCCGGCGCACGCCCTGCGTGACGGTGAGATCGACGTCCACGAGCTGTTCCTCGCGAACTTCTTCGCCCAGACACGAGCGCTCGCCTTCGGGAAGACCGCCGAGGAGGTGCGCGCGGAGGGCGCCGACGAGGCCGTCGTACCCGCGCGGACCTTCCCGGGCAACCGGCCTACGGCGTCGATCATGGCGCCGGAGCTGACGCCGTCGGTGCTGGGACAGCTGATCGCGCTCTACGAGCACATCACCTTCACCGAGGGCGCGATCTGGGGCATCGACAGCTTCGACCAGTGGGGCGTCGAGCTCGGCAAGCAGCTGGCTCAACAGCTCGCCCCCGCCGTGGCCGGTGACGAGTCCGTCGCCGCCGAGCAGGACTCGTCCACGCAGTCCCTGATCGCCTACTACAGGAAGCAGCGTCGCTGATGGTTCCGAGGCCGAACCCGCTCCGGGATCCCCAGGACCGCCGGCTCCCCCGGATCGCCGGGCCGTGCGGCATGGTGCTGTTCGGTGTCACCGGCGACCTGTCGCGCAAGAAGGTGATGCCGGCGATCTACGACCTCGCCAACCGCGGGCTGCTGCCGCCGGGCTTCAGCCTGACCGGCTTCGCCCGACGCGACTGGGCCGACCAGGACTTCGCCGACATCGTCCACGACTCGGTCAAGCAGTACGCCCGCACCGAGTTCCGCGAGGAGACCTGGAAGCAGCTGGCCGAGGGGTTCCGGTTCGTGCCGGGCGACTTCGACGACGACACCGCCTTCGACCGCCTGCGGCACACCATCCAGGAGCTCGACGAGGTCCGCGGCACCGACGGCAACCACGCGTTCTACCTGGCCATCCCGCCGGCGTTCTTCGGCACGGTGGCCGACCAGCTCAAGGAGCACGGCCTGGCCGCCGCCGACGGCGACGCCTGGCGCCGGGTGGTGATCGAGAAGCCGTTCGGCCACGACCTCGAGTCGGCCCAGCAGCTCAACCAGGCACTCATGTCGGTGTTCGCACCCAACGAGATCTTCCGGATCGACCACTACCTCGGCAAGGAGACGGTCCAGAACATCCTGGCGATGCGGTTCGCCAACGAGATGTTCGAGCCGCTCTGGAACGCCAACTACGTCGACCACGTGCAGATCACCATGGCCGAGGACGGCGGCATCGAGGGCCGGGCCGGCTACTACGACGGCATCGGCGCCGCCCGCGACGTGATCCAGAACCACCTGCTCCAGCTGATGGCGCTGGTGGCGATGGAGGAGCCGACGTCGTTCGACGCCGACTCGCTGCGGCACGAGAAGCAGAAGCTGCTGGCCTCGGTCCGACTCCCCCAGCGTCTCGACCTGACCACCGCACGCGGGCAGTACGCCGCCGGGTGGTCCGGCGGCCGCAAGGCGCGCGGCTTCCTCGAGGAGGAGGGCGTCCGCAAGACCTCCCAGACCGAGACCTACGCCGCCGTGACCCTGCACGTCGACAACCGGCGCTGGGCCGGGGTCCCGTTCTACCTGCGCACAGGCAAGCGGCTCGGCCGTCGGGTCACCGAGGTGGCCGTCGTCTTCAAGAAGTCGCCGCACCAGCCGTTCAGCGAGTCGGCGGTCGAGGAGCTCACCGAGAACGCGTTCGTGATCCGGGTGCAGCCCGACGAGGGCGTGACGCTCCGGTTCGGCTCCAAGGTCCCGGGCGCCGGGATGGAGATCCGTGACGTCAACATGGACTTCGTCTACGGCGGCACGTTCACCGAGTCGTCGCCCGAGGCCTACGAGCGGCTGATCCTCGACGTACTCCTCGGCGACCCGCCGCTGTTCCCCCGGCACGAGGAGGTCGAGCTCTCGTGGCGGATCCTCGACCCGATCCTGGACTTCTGGGCGAAGAAGGGGAAGCCGGAGAACTACCCCTCGGGCGGCTGGGGTCCCGAGGGCGCGAACAAGATGCTCGCCCGTGACGGACGCTCCTGGAGACGCCCATGATGATCGCCCTGTCCGACACCGACTCGGCGGGGATCGCCGCGGAGTTCGTCAAGGCCCGGATGCGCGCCGGCAGCCCGGCCATGGGCATGGTGCTGACCATGGTGGTCGTGGCCGACGAGGACGACGCCGACCGGGCGATGGACATGGCCCGCGAGGCCTCCCACGAGCACCCCGCGCGAGTTCTCGGCGTGATCCTGGGCGATGGCCGGGGTGCGTCCCAGGTCGACGCGCAGGTCGGGACCGGCTCGGGCTGGACGGGTGAGACCGCGCTGATCAAGCTGAGCGGCGAGGTGGTCAAGCACCCCGACTCGGTGGTCCTCCCGCTGCTGCTCCCCGACTCGCCCGTCGCGGTCTGGTGGCCCACGGACCCGCCGACGGACCCGTCGACCGATCCCCTCGGCGTCCTCGCAAAGCGCCGGATCACCGACTCGGCCAACGTGAGCCGCGGAGGCGCCGCCGCCCTGCGCAACCAGTGCAAGGCCTACACGCCCGGCAACACCGACCTGGCCTGGACCCGGCTGACCCCGTGGCGGGCGCTGCTGGCCGCCGCCCTCGACCAGCACCCCCTCAAGGTCACCGCCGCCACCGTCTCCGCCGAGCGTGTGAACCCGAGCGCCGACCTGCTCACGGCATGGCTGCGCAACCGGCTCAAGGTCGACGTGGCCCGCAAGAACTCCAAGGGGCCGGGCATCACCGCGGTCGAGATGCAGACCCGGGAGGGGCCGATCCGCATCTCGAGGCCCGACGGCCGCCTCGCGACGTACTCCTCCCCTGGTCACCCGGACCGGCCGATCGCCCTGCGCCGCCGCGACACCCACGAGCTGCTGGCCGAGGAGCTGCGTCGTCTCGACGAGGACGACGTCTACGCCGCCGTCGCGAAGACGCTGACGAAGAGCCGGACCCTGTGAACGCGCCCCAGGCCTCGCCGCGGATCGAGGTGCACGAGTCCGCCGACGCGCTCGCGACCGCGGTCGCCGGCGAGCTGCTGACCCGCCTGACGGATGCGCAGAGCAGCGGCCACGAGCCGCAGATCGCCCTCACCGGCGGCACCATCGCGGAAGCCGTGCACCGGGAGCTGGCCCGGCTCTCGGCCGGCTCGGAGGTGGACTGGTCGCACGTCGTCGTGTGGTGGGGCGACGAACGGTTCCTCGAGCCGGCGTCACCGGACCGCAACGCCGCCCAGGCCCAGGAGGCCTTCCTCGGCCAGGTCGACGCCGACCCGGCGAAGGTCCACCCCATGCCGTCGACCGAGACGGCCGCGAGCGTCGAGGAGGGAGCGGCGGCGTACGCCGACGAGCTGCGCACCTTCGGCAGCGGCGCGTTCGACGTACTCATGCTCGGCGTCGGCCCCGACGGCCACATCGCCTCTCTCTTCCCCGGCTTCCCGCAGCTCGACGTCGACGATGAGATCGCCGTGCCCGTCACCGGCTCGCCCAAGCCGCCCCCGGAGCGCATCAGCCTGACCTTCGCAACCCTCAACCGCTCCAAGTCCGTGTGGTTCCTGGTGAGCGGTGAGGAGAAGTCCGGCGCGGTCGCACGCGCGCTGGCCGAGGGCACCGATGTCCACGACATCCCGGCCGCCGGCGTCAGAGGCGAGGACGAGACCATCTGGTTCGTCGACCGCGCCGCGGCCTCGCAGCTCTGAAGTACATGACGCTGACCCGTCACTTCTGGCCCTCCCTGAAGCGCTGACCCGTCACCTCTGGCCCTCCCTGAAGCGCTGACCCGTCACTTCTTGTCATCCCAGAGTCGGGTAAGAGGTGGGCAACGCAAGCCTGCGCCGGGCCACGACCAGCCCCTCCTGCAGTCGAGGAACAGCGCGGCCGTCCTGGGCGTAGACGTCGGTCTTGTCGAAGACCTCGATGTGCCAGTCGCGCTGCTCGTCTAGCCAGGCCAGTCGGACCTCGTCGCTCTCGCGGTCCTCATCAGACGAGTGGAACTTCTCGCCGTTGTACTCCGCCCCGAACTTCGCCTCGGGCAGCGCCAGGTCGAGGCGATAGACGCCAACACCGAGGTCGTTGAACACCCACCACTGAGGCTCGGGAGGAGGCAGACAGGCGTCGCACCAATGCAAACGCAACGCCGACTCGGCGACCGATTCTGCTCTCGCGTCGGCGATCGGGACGAGGTAGCGCAGCTGGATGATCCCGCGGTAGCCCTTGAAGCGACTCACCTCCTCGAGCAGCTCCTCGTGCCCTAGGCCGAGCCGCAAGAACTGGTCCAGGGCCGCCAGTGCGTCGTACCTCCATAAGAGGCGACCGAGGTCGCATGAAGTGCGCAAGGGAGTCGTGACCGTCAGCCCGTGCAGCTCCATGACATCCCGCTTCGACAGCATCCGCTCGCCGCTCTCTGCCTCTGGTCGACGGGATCGGTGACCTGGTTTCAGGAACGCTTGGATGGGCGGCATCAAGCTCTGTTGGGATCGTCGTAGGAGGTCGACGCCATGCAGCCAGGCGGCACTGCGGTCCGTGATGACAGCGTGCGGCGACACGACCAACTTCAGCGCTGCCGCGCGGAACTCGATGGTGTTCGGCGCCTGCGCGACGGCGTACACGCCCTTTCCGACGCGGCGAACGAGCCCGCGCGAGACCAAGGCCCTCAGGACGCGACGTGAGACGCCGAGAGCTTCGGCCATGGAGAGTGTGAACGGTGTGTCCAGCGGGAGTGGACAGTCGTTGCCGAGGAGCACCGTCCCCGGAGTCATCCAGTTCTTCATGCCGGGAAGGCTTCCCAGCTATAGGGGTGCCGAGCGGCTTTCCACAGGGCCAGAAGTGACGGCTCACTCAGCTCTTGAGGGCCAGAAGTGACGGGTCACCGTCATTGGAGCGACAAGAACTGACGGGTCAGCGTGGTGCTCTAGAAGATGATGTCGCCGGACTTGCGGCGGGAGCGCAGGAGGTCGAGGGCCTCTTCGAGGATGGTGGCGGCCTCGGCGTCGGAGCGGCGCTCCTTCACGTAGGCCAGGTGGGTCTTGTAGGGCTCGATCTTCGGAGCCGGCGGCGGGTTGTCCGAGTCCACGCTGGCCGGCAGGCCGCACTTGGGGCAGTCCCAGGTGTCGGGCACCGCCGCCTCGACGGCGAAGGTCACCACCGAGCGGTGTCCGTGCGAGCAGAAGTAGGTGACCGCCTGGCGGGGAGCGGACTCGCCGCGCTCCGCCTCCCCCATGGGGCCGGCACCAACCCTGCTCCCGCGAATGGCATTTCCTCCACCAGCCATCTCGGGTCCCTTTCCCTCAGCCTTGGTAGGCCAGCAGCAGGCCCATCCCGATGACGGTCGCGAACCAGATGACGCCGATTCCGACCGTGAGCCTGTCGAGATTCCGCTCTGCCACCGAGGAGCCACCCAAGGAGCTCGAGACGCCCCCACCGAACATGTCGGAGAGGCCGCCACCACGTCCCTTGTGCAGCAGCACGAGCATGATCATCAGAAGACTGGACATCATCAGAATGATCGTGAAGAGGAGCTTCAAGTTCACGGCGGCGATCCTACGTCACGAATCCGGATCGCCCGAAAGGGTGATCAAAGGTTAGGCATGTCGTAGTACCGACAGATCCCGCCGAACTCGTCGGCCTGCAGGCTCGCGCCACCCACGAGGCAGCCGTCGACGTCGTTCTCGGCCATGATCCCGGCCACGTTGGCCGCCTTCACCGACCCGCCGTAGAGGATGCGTACGCCGTCCGCGGCCTCGTCGCCGAAGGTCTGCCGCACGGTGCCGCGGATCTCCTGGCAGACCTCCTGCGCGTCGGCCGGGGTCGCCACCTCGCCGGTACCGATGGCCCAGACCGGCTCGTAGGCGATCACCAGCTCGGCCACCTGCTGGGGCGTGAAGCCGGCCAGCGAGCCCTCGACCTGGGACGTGCAGTGCGAGACGTGGTCGCCGGCCTGCCGGATCTCGAGGCCCTCGCCCACGCAGACGATCGGCGTCATCTCCGCCGCGAGTGCCTTGTGCGCCTTGGCGTTGACCAGCTCGTCGCTCTCGCCGTGATATTCGCGCCGCTCGCTGTGCCCGACCACGACGTAGGAGCACCCGAGCTTGGCCAGCATCGAGGCGGAGATCTCGCCCGTGTAGGCACCGCCGTCGTGCTCGGAGACGTCCTGGGCGCCGTAGCGGATCGACAGGCGGTCACCGTCGACCAGCGTCTGCACCGAGCGGATGTCGGTGTACGGCGGCACAACGACCACCTCGACGCGGCTGAAGTCGTGCTTCTTGTCATCGAGGGTCCACGCCAGCTTCTGGACGAGGACCACCGCTTCCTGGTGGTTGAGGTTCGACTTCCAGTTCCCCGCCATCAGCGGGGTGCGGGTGGTGGGCATGGGGTCAGCCTTCCAGTACGGCGAGTCCGGGCAGCTGCTTGCCCTCGAGGTACTCGAGGCTGGCGCCGCCACCGGTCGAGATGTGGCCGAACGCGTCCTCGTCGAAGCCGAGCACTCGCACCGCGGCCGCCGAGTCGCCGCCACCGACCACGGAGAGACCGTCGACCTTGGTCAGCGCCTCGGCGACCACCCTGGTCCCCTCGGCGAACGCCGAGTTCTCGAAGACGCCCATCGGCCCGTTCCAGAAGACCGTGTGGGCGCCCGTGATGGCCTCCGCGAACTCCCGAGCGGAGTCCGGACCGATGTCGAGGCCCAGCGCGTCAGAGGGAATCGCGTCGGCGGGGACGACCCGCGGCTGCGGGTCGCGCTCGTCCGACGGGAACTCGGTGTCGACCACGATGTCGGTGGGCAGCACGATGCGGACGCCGGTGTCCTCGGCCCGCTGGAGGTACTCCTTGCAGACCCCGACCTGGTCCTCCTCCAGGAGGCTCTTGCCCACGTCGTGGCCCTGCGCCTTGAGGAAGGTGAAGACCATCCCGCCGCCGATCAACAACGTGTCCGCCTTGCCGAGCAGGCTGTCGATCACACCGAGCTTGTCGGACACCTTCGAGCCGCCCAGCACGACGACGTACGGGCGCTCGGGGTCGCCGGTCAGCCGCTTCATCACGTCGAGCTCGGCGGCGACCAGGCCGCCCATGGCGTGCGGGAGCCGCTCTGCCACGTCGTAGACCGAGGCGTGCTTGCGGTGCACGGCACCGAAGCCGTCGGACACGTAGGCGTCGGCCAGGTCCGCGAGCTGGTCCGCGAACTCACCCCGCTCGGCGTCGTCCTTGCTGGTCTCGCCGGCGTTGAACCGCACGTTCTCCAGTACGGCGACCTCGCCGTCCTCGAGCCCGGCGACCACCTCGCGGGCGGAGTCACCCACGGTGTCGGTCGCGAAGGCGACGTCCTGACCGAGCAGCTCACCGAGCCGGGAGGCGACCGGCCGCAGCGAGTAGCGGTCCTCCGGCTCGCCCTTCGGCCGGCCCAGGTGTGCGGCGACGACCACGCGGGCGCCGGCGTCGACCAGCGCCTCGATGGTCGGGACGCTGGCCCGGATCCGCCCGTCGTCGGTGATCCTCGAACCGTCGAGGGGCACGTTGAGGTCCGACCGGACGAGGACCCGCTTGCCCGTGACGTCGCCCAGGTTTCCGTACGAACCCATGCTCAGAGTGTCTTGCCGACGTAGTCGACGAGGTCGACCAGCCGGTTGGAGTAGCCCCACTCGTTGTCGTACCAGCCGACGACCTTGACCTGGTTGCCGATCACCTTGGTCAGCGGCGCGTCGAAGATGCAGGACGCGGGGTCGGTGGTGATGTCGCTCGAGACGATCGGGTCCTCGCTGTAGCGCAGGATGCGGCCATCGGCGGCGGCCTTCACCACGGCGTTGACCTCCTCGACGGTGGTCTCGCGACCTGCCTCGAAGGTCAGGTCGGTGGCGGAGCCGGTCGGCACGGGCACCCGCAGCGCGTAGCCGTCGAGCTTGCCCTTGAGCTCCGGCAGGACGAGGCCGATGGCCTTGGCGGCACCGGTCGAGGTCGGGACGATGTTGGTCGCCGCCGCGCGAGCCCGGCGCAGGTCCTTGTGGGGGCCGTCCAGCAGGTTCTGGTCGCCGGTGTAGGCGTGCACCGTGGTCATCAGCCCCTTGACGATCCCGAACTCGTCGTTGAGGACCTTGGCCATCGGCCCGAGGCAGTTGGTGGTGCACGAGGCGTTGGAGATGATCGTGTGCGTCGCCGGGTCGTAGTCGCCCTCGTTGACGCCCATCACGATGGTGACGTCCTCGTTCTTCGCCGGCGCCGAGATGATGACCTTCTTGGCGCCACCCGCGATGTGCGCCTTGGCCTGCTCGGCGTCGGTGAAGAAGCCGGTGGACTCGATGACGACGTCGGCGCCGACCGAGGCCCAGTCGAGCTTCGCCGGGTCGCGCTCCTCGAAGACCTTGAAGGTGTGGCCGGCTGCGGTGATCTCGGTGTCGGTGTGCGTGACGTCGCCGTCGAGCCGGCCCAGGATCGAGTCGTACTTGACCAGCGTGGCCAGCGTCTTGTTGTCCGTCAGGTCGTTGACGGCCACGATCTCGATGTCTGCACCCGAGGCCACGACGGCCCGGAAGAAGTTGCGGCCGATGCGGCCGAAGCCGTTGATGCCGACGCGAACGGTCACTGCGGTAGCTCCTGTGGGTCGTTGGAACGATCAAGTCGACCCTACCGAACCGGGCCGACTACTCCTCCGCGAGCATCTCAGGAGTCAGCGACGCCTCGGTGTCGGGGATGCCGAGCTCCTCGGCCCGCTTGTCGGCCATCGCCAGCAGCCGGCGGATCCGGCCGGCGATCGCGTCCTTGGTGAGCACCGGGTCGTGCAGCTGCCCGAGCTCCTCCAACGAGGCCTGCTTGTGCTCGAGCCGGAGCGCGCCGGCCATCTTGAGGTGGTCGGGGATCTCGTCGCCCAGGATCTCCATGGCGCGGTCGACCCGGGCGCCGGCGGCGACCGCAGCCCGCGCGGACCGGCGCAGGTTGGCGTCGTCGAAGTTGGCGAGCCGGTTGGCGGTGGCCCGCACCTCGCGCCGCATCCGGCGCTCCTCCCAGGCCATCAGCGACTCGTGGGCGCCGAGCCTGGTGAGCAGCTGCCCGATCGCATCGCCGTCGCGCATGACCACGCGGTCGACGCCACGGACCTCGCGGGCCTTGGCCTGGATGCCGAGCCGGCGGGCCACGCCGACCAGGGCGAGGGCGGCTTCGGGACCGGGGCACGTGACCTCGAGCGAGGACGACCGACCGGGCTCGGTCAGCGAGCCGTGGGCCAGGAACGCGCCCCGCCACGCGGCGACCGCGTCGCAGCCGCCGCCGGACACCACGGCCGGGGGCAGGCCGCGCACCGGCCGACCTCGCTGGTCGAGCAGCCCGGTCTGACGGGCCAGGGCCTCACCCTGCTTGCTGATCCGGACGATGTAGCGGCTGCCCTTGCGGATGCCGTTGCCCTGGACCATGACGACGTCGGACTCGTGGCCGTAGACCTCGGACACGTCGGTGCGCAGTCGACGGGCCGCGGCGCCGGTGTCGAGCTCGGCCTCGACGACGATCTTGCCGTTCACGATGTGCAGTCCGCCCGCGAACCGGAGCATCGAGGCGACCTCGGCCTTGCGGCAACAGGTCTTGGTGATCTGGGTGCTGGCCAGCTCGGACTTCACCTGTGCCGTCATCGCCATGTGGCGATCCTTGCATGCACGTCAACAACCCTCGGACCCCTTGTTTTCAGCCAGATCCGCTCATGATCCGGGAGTACGCCGCGGCCAGCTTGATGGCGTCGTGGCGAGGCGTCCCGGGACCCTCGGCCACGTCGTCGAACACGAGCCGCGCGCCGTACGCCGCCACGGCCTCCTCGAGCTCGTCGCGCTCCTCCTGGCCGAGTCCCTCGTCGGCGAGGACGGTGTGGACGTGCAGGTCAGGTGCGTGCTGGGCGAGCACCCGGAGATGGTCCGCAGGACCGAAGCCCGGGGTCTCCCCGGCCTCGGCCGCGAGGTTGAGCACCACCACGATCTGCGCGTCCGCGCCGACCAGCGCCTGCCGCAGAGCGGGCACCATCAGGTGCGGGATCACCGACGTGAACCACGACCCCGGCCCGAGCACGATCCAGTCCGCGGCCTCGATCGCCTTCAGCGCCTCGGGCGCGGCCGGCGGGTCCGGCGGCACCAGGGCGATCGAGTCGATGATCCCGTCGGTGGTCGCCACCTCGACCTGGCCACGGA
>CAVWYA010000006.1:0-230267 GCA_963759065.1 uncultured Actinomycetota bacterium
GCGTGCCGCTGCACACCAACGCCCTCGACTTCCTGCGCGGCTGCGGGCTGACCGGGGCCAAGGAGGGCTGCGCCGAGGGCGAGTGCGGCGCCTGCTCGGTCATGGTCGCCCGGCCCGCACCCGACGGGTCCGACGCGACCGAGTGGACGGCGATCAACTCCTGCCTGGTGCCGGCCGCGTCGCTGGACGGCCAGGAGGTCGTCACGTCCGAGGGGCTCTCCCCGATGTCAGGCAGATCGCCCGACGACCTGCACCCGGTCCAGCACGAGATGGCGGTGCGCGGCGGCTCGCAGTGCGGCTACTGCACGCCCGGGTTCGTCTGCAGCATGGCCGCCGAGTTCTACCGCTCCGGCCGCGCGGCCACCAACGGCTCCGGGCCGCACGACGACCACTACCACGGCGAGAACGGCTTCGACCTGCACGCCGTCAGCGGCAACCTGTGCCGCTGCACCGGCTACCGGCCGATCAAGGACGCCGCCTACGCGCTCGCCTTCCCGGCCTCCGACGACGAGCTCGCGGCCCGGCGTACGGCGCCCGCACCGCCGCCGATGGCCACCCAGCTGCACGACGGCGAGGCGGCGTTCCTCCGCCCGGTCGACCTGGCCGAGACGCTCCAGCTCCTCCACGACCACGAGGACGCGACCGTCGTCGCCGGCAGCACCGACTGGGGCGTCGACGTCAACCTCAAGGGCGCGCGGGCCGGGCTGGTCGTCGCCGTGGACCGGCTGCCGGAGCTGCGCGGCTTCACGATCTCCGAGCACCGAGGCCCGCATCGGTGCCGCCCTCACGCTCACCGAGGTCGAACGCCGGCTCGACGGCCGGCTGCCCCTGCTGCTGGCGCTGATGCCGCAGTTCGCCTCGCCGCTGATCCGCAACGGCGCCACCCTCGGCGGCAACCTCGGCACCGGCTCGCCGATCGGCGACGCCCCGCCGGTGCTGCTCGCCCTCGAGGCGTCGGTCGTGCTGGCCTCGACCGAGGGGGAGCGCACGGTCCCGCTGGCGGACTACTTCACCGGCTACCGCGAGTCCGTACGCCGCCCGGGCGAGCTGATCACCGAGGTGGTGGTGCCGCTGCCGGCCGCCGAGCTGACGGCGTTCCACAAGATCGCGAAGCGGGCCTTCGACGACATCTCGTCGGTGGCCATCGGGTTCGCGATCGACGTGCAGGACGGCGAGGGACCAGTGGTCGCGAAGGCGCGGATCGGGCTCGGCGGGGTCGCCGCCACGCCGATCCGGGCGCTCGACGCCGAGGCCGCGCTCGAGGGCAAGCCCTGGACCCAGGAGACCGTCGACGCCGCCGCCGAGGTGCTCGGCCGCGCCGGCACGCCGATCTCCGACCAGCGGGCGAGTGCCGAGTTCCGCACGGCGATGCTCGGGCAGGCGCTCCGAAAGTTGTTCGCGGAGGTGCCCGCATGACGACCACCACCGGACCGGTCACCAGCCCGCTCAGCCAGCGGCCGGAGAACCCCGTCGTCGGCGAGACCATGCCCCACGAGAGCGCGGCGCTGCACGTCACCGGCCACGCGCTCTACACCGACGACCTCGTCGGCCGGACCAGCCACGTGCTGCACGCCCACCCCGTGCAGGCACCGCACGCCCACGCGCGACGTCACCCGGCTCGAGGTCGCGGCGGCGTACGACGTGCCGGGGGTGGTCCGCGTGCTGACCGCCGCCGACGTGCCCGGCATCAACGACGCCGGCATCAAGCACGACGAGCCGCTGTTCCCGTCCGAGGTCATGTACTTCGGCCACGCGGTCTGCTGGGTGCTCGGCGAGAGCCTCGAGGCCGCGCGGCGCGGGGCGGCGGCGATCGAGGTGGACTACGACGAGCTGCCGGCGCTGCTGACCGTCGAGGAGGCGATCGCGGCCGAGAGCTTCCAGGGCGCCCAGCCGACCATGGCGCGCGGCGACGCGGCCGCCGGGCTGGCGCGCGCCGCGCACGTCTTCGAGGGCGTCACGGCGATGGCCGGGCAGGAGCACTTCTACCTCGAGACGCACTGCTCGCTGGCGATGATCGACGAGGGCGGCCAGGTCTTCGTGCAGTCCAGCACCCAGCACCCGACCGAGACCCAGGAGATCGTCGCGCACGTGCTCGGCGTGCCCAGCCATGCCGTGACCGTCCAGTGCCTGCGGATGGGCGGCGGGTTCGGCGGCAAGGAGATGCAGCCGCACGGGCTCGCGGCGGTCGCCGCCCTCGGCGCCACCCTGACCGGTCGCCCGGTCCGGCTCCGGCTGACCCGTCAGCAGGACATGACGATGACCGGCAAGCGGCACGGCTACCACGCGACGTGGAAGGTCGGCTTCGACGACGACGGGCTGTTCACCGGGCTCGAGGCGACGCTGACCGCCGACGGCGGCTGGAGCCTCGACCTGTCCGAGCCGGTGCTCTCCCGCGCGCTGTGCCACATCGACAACGCCTACTGGATCCCCGACGTGCTGGTGCACGGCCAGATCGCGAAGTGCAACAAGACCTCGCAGACCGCGTTCCGCGGCTTCGGCGGTCCGCAGGGGATGCTCGTGATCGAGGACATCATCGGCCGCTGCGCGCCGGCGCTCGGGATCGACCCGGCCGAGCTGCGGCGGCGCAACTTCTACGTCGACGGGCAGGCCACGCCGTACGGCCAGCCGGTCCGGCACCCCGAGCGGCTCGTCTCGGCCTGGGAGCAGGTGTCCGCCTCCGCCGGTCTGGACGCCCGGCGAGCGGAGGTCGCGGCGTTCAACCAGGCGCACCCGCACACCAAGCGCGGGCTGGCGATCACGCCGGTGAAGTTCGGCATCTCGTTCAACTTCACGACGTTCAACCAGGGCGGCGCGCTGGTGCACGTCTACAAGGACGGGTCGGTGCTGATCAACCACGGCGGCACCGAGATGGGCCAGGGGCTGCACACCAAGATGCTCCAGGTCGCCGCGACCGCGCTCGGCCTGCCGCTGGAGAAGGTGCGGCTGGCGCCGACGCGGACCGACAAGGTGCCCAACACCTCGGCCACCGCGGCGTCCGCCGGTGCCGACCTCAACGGCGGCGCGGTCAAGGACGCCTGCGAGCAGATCATGGCCCGGCTGGTGCCGGTCCGGGCCGAGCACCCCGACCTCTCGTGGGAGGAGCTCGTCCGCACGGCGTACCACCAGCGCATCCAGCTCTGGGCGGCCGGCTTCTACAAGACCGAGGGGCTGAGCTGGGACCTCACCACGATGACCGGCTCGCCGTTCAAGTACTTCGCGTACGGCGCCGCGGTCGCCGAGGTGGAGGTCGACGGGTTCACCGGCGCCAACACGACCCGGCGGGTCGACATCGTGCACGACGTCGGCGACAGCCTCTCCCCGCTGGTCGACCTCGGGCAGATCGAGGGCGGCTTCGTGCAGGGCGCCGGCTGGCTGACCCTGGAGGACCTGCGCTGGGACGAGACGGACGGGAAGGGCCGCGGCCGGCTCACGACGCAGGCCGCGTCGACCTACAAGCTGCCGTCGTTCTCCGAGATGCCGAGCGAGTTCAACGTCGCGCTGCTGGAGCGGGCCCACGAGGACGGCGCGGTCTACGGCTCCAAGGCCGTCGGCGAGCCGCCGCTGATGCTGGCGTTCAGCGTGCGCGAGGCGCTGCGCGACGCGTGTGCGGCGTTCGGCCCGCCGGGTCGGCCGCTCGAGCTCGCCTCGCCGGCCACGCCGGAGGCGGTCTACTGGGCGCTGTCGGCTGCACGGGGTGCGCTGTGACGACCTGGTTCGCGGCGGTGGCCGCGCTGCGGGCGGCCCGGGAGGCCGGCGTGCTGGTGACGGTGACCGACGTGCGCGGCCACGCGCCGCGGGAGGCCGGCGCCAAGATGGTCGTCTCGGCCGACGTCGACTTGGGCGTCGATCGGCGGCGGGAACCTCGAGGAGGAGGCCGTACGCCGCGCGCGCGAAATGATCCAATCCAGCGCAATTGCGCCGGTTTGGTTCACGGCGAACCTGTCGGACAAGGCGCCGTTCCAGCACGGCGTGCAGTGCTGCGGGGGAGAGGTGACCGTGCTGCTGGAGCCGCTGGCCGTCGTACCGTCCGTGGCCATCTTCGGCGTCGGCCACGTCGGCCTGGAGCTGGCGCGGATCCTGGCCCGCCACGACCTCGACCTGCACCTGGTCGACTCGCGTTCGTCCCACCTCTCCGAGGCCGAGCTGGCGCCGCTGGCCGACTCGGTGGCCGCCGTGCACGCCCACCACGTGCCGGTGATCCCGGAGCTGGTGCTCGGGGAGCTGCCGCCCGGCACCCGCGTGCTGGTGCTGACCCACGACCACGCCGAGGACCTGGCGATCATCGACGCGGCGCTGCGCTGCGACCACCTCGGCGCGATCGGGCTGATCGGGTCGTCGGCCAAGTGGGCGCGGTTCCGGTCGCAGCTGCTCGCGTCGTTCCCGGCCGACGTCGTCGACCGGATCGAGACGCCGATCGGGCTCCCGGGCGTGACGACCAGCAAGGACCCCGCCGCGATCGCGGTGTCGGTCGCGGCCGCGCTGCTGGCTGCCTTCGAGCGCGAGGCTGCGCCTCGCACGAGGGCCTTCGCCAAGAAGTGACCGTCTTCCGCGGCACCTTCCTCGACACCCCGCGCAGCCCCTTCACCGGCGGTCACCTGCGCGCGGAGACCGACCTCGCCCTCGTCGTCCGCGACGGGGTGATCGAGGCGCGCGAGCCGTTCACGTCCTCGATCCACGGCTCCGACTACGTCGACCTGCGCGAGGGGCTGGTGCTGCCCGGCTTCGTCGACACGCACGTGCACTACCCGCAGGTCCGCGCGATCGGCGGGCTCGGGATGCCGCTGCTGGACTGGCTGGAGAAGTGCGCGCTGCCCGAGGAGGCCCGGCTCGCCGACGCGTCGTACGCCGCCTCGGTGGCCTCCGACTTCGTGTCCGGCCTGGTGCGGGCCGGGACCACGACCGCGCTGGTCTTCGGCTCGCACTTCGCCTCGGCGGTGGACGCGCTCTTCACCGAGGCGACCCGGGTCGGGCTGCGGGTGACCTCCGGGCTGGTGCTGTCCGACCGGATCCTGCGCGAGGACCTGTTCACCACGCCCGAACGCGCCTACGACGAGGGGCTCGAGCTGGCCAAGCGCTGGCACGGCCAGGGCCGGACGCGCTACGCCGTCACCCCCCGGTTCTCGCTGTCCTGCTCCGACGCGCTGATGGAGTCGGCCGGCTCGCTGCTCGCCGACGGGGAGGAGCTGTGGTTCACCTCCCACCTCAACGAGAACGTCGAGGAGATCGAGGGCGTCCGGCAGCTGTTCGGCTGCGACTACGCGACGTCGTACGAACGCTCCGGGCTGCTGGGGCCGCGCAGCGTGCTCGCGCACAACGTGCACCCCACGCTGCAGGAGCTGATGATGCTGGCCCGGCACGGCGCCGCGGTCGCGCACTGCCCGACCTCCAACGCCGCCCTCGGCAGCGGCCTGTTCCCGTTGGGGTCGCACCTGGCCCTCGGCGTCCGCGTCGCGCTGGGCTCCGACGTCGGGGCCGGCACCGGCTTCTCGCTGTTCAAGGAAGGGCTGCAGGCCTACTTCGCCCAGCAGCTGCTCGGCCGCGAGGGGCACCGGCTCTCGGCGCGGCACCTGCTGCACCTGGCCACCGCCGCCGGTGCGGACGTGCTGGGGCTGTCGGACACGATCGGGGACTTCTCGGTCGGCAAGGAGTTCGACGCGCTGTGGCTGCGGCCCTCGCCGTCGTCGACCCTGGACGTGGCGTTGCGACACGCCACGTCCGACGACGACGCCCTGGCCAAGGTGTTCGCGCTGGCCGGCCCCGCCGACGTGGCCGGGACCTGGGTGGCGGGGGAGCGGGTGTCACGACCGATAGTCCGAGACGTTTCCGACGGCCGGCCCGCGCGAGTCGTGTCGAGAACGTCTGGGACTATCGGTCCGGGCGGGCGAGCCGGCGGCGGCGGCCAGGATGTCGGGCACCGCGCGCCGGTGGATCGGGCCGACGACTGACCAGATCGCGCGGCCGGGCAGGTGGCGGTACGTCACGCGCGTGGTCACCCGGGCGCCCGACTCCTCCGACTCGAAGACGAGCCGGGCGGTGAGGTGCCAGGACTCGGCGCCCAGCACCAGCCGCCGATCGGTGTTCTCGACGATCTGCCAGCCGGCCACGTGGTCCGGCGCCTCCAACGGGTCGAGCCGCAGCTGCAGCAGCCGCCGCCAGACCAGCTGCTTGGCGTCGACGTCCCGGCGCGAGCCCTGCTCGAACGCCGCCCGCGCCCACGCCTCGGCGGGGTGGAACGCGTCGCCGTCGGTGCGTGAAGCGTGTCGGTGTAGTCGGCCTCGGGGAGCGAGACGGTCGTTGGCCATGCCTCAGCACAACATCAACGGGATGCGGCGCGCGTCCGCCCGTGGGTCGGAACTCCGGGCGGCACCCACCCGGGCCCGGTCGTCGGTCGCGAGCAGGTCGAGGAGGGCGCCCCGCAGCAGGGCGAGGGCGCGGGTGCGCTCGGCCAGGCCGGCCTTCGTGCGGCGTACCGCCGGCGGCTGGGCCTTCGCCAGCACGTCGAGCCAGTCCTCGACGCTCTGCCGGGCGAACCCGGCCCACGGGCCGGCGGGATCGACGAGCGAGCGCGCGTAGGCCTCGACCCAGAGCACCAGCAGCTGCCCGTGCTCGGGCGCGGCCAGCCACTCCCACAGCGTTGCGGTCACGGCGTCGAGGTCGCCCTCGATGCCCTGGATCGCCGCCAGCTCGTCCCGCCGTGCGCGGGCCAGCAGCTCGCGCACCAGGCCGTCCTTGGACTCGAACAGGTAGAGCAGGACCCGCGGGCTGCTCCCGATCGCCAGTGCCAGCGGCCGCAGCGACAGGTCGGCGAGGCCGTGCTCGAGCACGAACGCGTACGCCTTCTCCAAAAGCTCCTCGCGCCTGGCCGTCACGCGCGCTAGCCTAACTGAAACGAGTGTTTCAGTAGGAGGCTCTGCGATGGGTGTCGTGGTCCGACCCGCCGACCAGCCCGGCGACCTGGGCTGGATGGTCTGGCAGCACGGCGAGGTGTACGCCGCGACGCTCGGCTGGGACACGTCGTTCGAGGCGCTGGTGGCGCGGATCGTCGCCGACTTCGCCGCGGCGCCACCCGACCCGCGCCTGGGCGGCTGGATCGCCGAGCTGGACGGCCGCCGGGTCGGCTGCGTCATCTGCGTGCCGGCACCGGACTCGCCGGACACCGCCGTTCTGCGCATCCTGCTCGTCACCCCGGACGCCCGCGGCCACGGCGCCGGCGCTTCTCTGGTGTCCGCCTGCGTCGACCACGCCCGGGCTGCCGGCTGCTCGTCGATGACGCTCTGGACCAACGACGTCCTCACCTCGGCTCGCCGGATCTACGAGGCCGCCGGCTTCGAGCTGGTCGACTCCGAGGCGCACCACTCGTTCGGCCATGACCTGGTCGGCCAGCACTGGCGGCTCGAGCTCTGATTGCGGGCTTGCGTCACACGACGGTCGCGCGGACGAGCACGTAGTCGTAGCGGACCCCGCCGGCGGCGTACTCGTTGCGGAAGAACTCGGTCAGGTCGTGGACGAACGCCGCCTGCCTCTCCGGCGTCTCGGCCAGGTCGGCCAGGGTCGCGACGACGGGTGGGAAGCTCGACAGGTAGAGGGCGGCGAGCTCTTCGGCCGTTCCGGCGAAGTCGACCTCCACCACGTCGGCCTCCGTGACGAGGTCGGTGACCCGCGGGCCGAAGAGTGCCGCGACGTGTTCGGGGTCGCTCCACGCAGTCGGCCCGGGTCCGGGCGGTGGCGGCGGCACGTAGGGAGCCACCACGCCGAAGAACCGGCCGGCGCCGCCGTCGGGTGTCCAGTTCGCCATCGCGATGGTGCCGCCGGGCCGGCACACCCGGACCAGCTCGTCGGCGGTGGCCTGCTGGTCGGGCGCGAACATGGCGCCGATGGCCGACATCACGACGTCGTACGACGCGTCGGCGAACGGCAGCGCGGTGGCATCCGCCGTACGCCACTCGATGTCCAGCCCGCGTTCGAGGGCCCTCTGCTCCCCGATCTCGAGCAGCTCGGGCACCAGGTCGGTGGCGGTGACCCTGGCGCCGGCCGCTGCCGCCGGCAGGCTGGCCGCGCCGGTGCCGGCGGCTACGTCGAGCACCCGGTCCCCCGGGCCGAGCCCGCTCCACTCCACGAGCCGGTCGCCCTGCGCGAGGAGCAGGTCGCTGATGCGGACGTAGTCGCCGATCGCCCACAGCGAGCGGGCCGCCTCCGCGGCCGGCGTGCTGTCGTCCGGTGCTGGTGCAGGCCCGGGATCCTGACTGTTCACCCGGTCATGTTCCAGCGTGCCGCCGTACTCGTAAAGACCTCCGCGCGCCTCGGGTCACCGGGTTTCGAGACGGGCGCAGAGCGCCCTCCTCAACCACCGGGTGGCGGAAACCCGGTGAGCGTTGTCGGCGAATATTTGTAGGGTCGCCCACGTGACCGACGCCGCACCGATGATCTCCGCCCGCGGGCTGCGCAAGTCGTTCGGGGACTTCGAGGCGGTCAAGGGGATCGACGTCGAGGTGCAGCGGGGCGAGGCGTTCGGGTTCCTGGGGCCCAACGGCGCGGGCAAGTCGAGCACGATGCGGATGATCGCGGCGGTCTCGCCGATCAGCGGGGGAGAGCTGCGGATCCTCGGGATGGACCCGGCGGTGGACGGGCCGGCGATCCGGGGCCGGCTGGGCGTCTGCCCGCAGGAGGACACCCTCGACACCGAGCTCAACGTGCGCGACAACCTCTACATCTACGGCCGCTACTTCGGGATCCCCAGGGCGGAGGTGAGCGAGCGGGCCGACGAGCTGCTGGACTTCGTGCAGCTGACCGACAAGGCCAAGAGCAAGGTCGACGACCTCAGCGGCGGCATGAAGCGCCGGCTCACCATCGCGCGCAGCCTGATCAACCGCCCCGACGTGCTGCTCCTCGACGAACCCACCACCGGCCTCGACCCGCAGGCCCGGCACGTGCTGTGGGACCGGCTGTTCCGGCTCAAGCAGCAGGGCGTGACCCTGGTGATCACCACCCACTACATGGACGAGGCCGAGCAGCTCTGCGACCGGCTGGTGGTGATGGACAAGGGGCTGATCGTGGCCGAGGGCTCGCCGCTGGACCTGATCCGCGAGCACTCCACGCGCGAGGTCGCCGAGCTCCGGTTCGGGGTGGCCGAGGAGGGCGAGAACCACGACGCCCTCGCCGAGAAGGTCGCCGACCTCGGCCGGGTCGAGGCGCTGCCCGACCGGCTGCTGGTCTACAGCGACGACGGTGACCGCGTCATCGCCCAGGTGCACGAGCGCGGGCTCCAGCCCGCCGCGACGCTGGTGCGGCGCAGCACGCTCGAGGACGTCTTCCTCCGCCTCACCGGCCGGACGCTGGTGGACTGATGACGGCCACCGTCGCGAGCCCCGTCAACCAGCTGCGCCTGGTCGACGGCGTACGCCGCCAGGTCGACTACTGGTCCGTCGTCTACCAGCGCACGTGGCGGGCGACCGTGGTCAGCTCGTTCCTCGCGCCGCTGCTCTACGTGCTCGCCATGGGGGTGCTGCTCGGTGGCTTCATCGACGCCGACCCCGAGGTGCTCGAGGGCGCGACGTCGTACTTCGACTTCGTGGTGCCCGGCCTGATCGCCGCCCACGCGATGCAGACCGCGGTCGGGGAGACGACGTTCCCGGTGATGGGCATGATCAAGTGGCAGCGGATCTACGACTCGATGCTGGCCACGCCGCTCGGCTGCCGCGACCTGGTCGCCGCGCACCTGTCGTTCGTGCTGTTCCGGCTGGCGACGACGTGTGGCGTCTACACGCTGGTGCTCGCGCCGTTCGGCGTCTACGGCAGCTGGTGGGGGCCGATCGCGGCGTTCGGGAGTCAGGTGCTGGTCGGCATGGCCTTCGCGGTCTGGGTCTACGGCTTCAGCGCCCGGCTCACGTCGGAGGAGGGGTTCGGCGTGCTGTTCCGGCTCGGCGTCTTCCCGCTCTTCCTGTTCAGCGGCGCGTTCTTCCCGGTCAGCAACCTCGGCGATGTGGGCGCGTGGGTGGCCCGGTGCACGCCGCTGTGGCACGGCGTCAACCTGTCGCGGATGTTCGCCCTCGACCACGTGATCTGGTGGCAGGTCGGCGTCAACGTCGCCGTACTCGTCGTGCTCACCGTCGCCGGGTGGTTCTGGGCGGTCCGCGGCCTCGAGAAGCGACTGGTGTCATGACCGCCGTCGACGTCCAGCCGCTCGGCCCGCTGGGCGCCACCCGGCTGTTGCTGCTGCGCAACTACATCGTCTATCGCAAGGCGTGGAAGCTGTTCATCACCGGCTTCCTCGAGCCGTTCTTCTACCTGCTCTCGATCGGCATCGGCGTCGGCCAGCTGATCGACACCTTCGAGTTCAACGGGCGGCAGGTGCCCTACGCCGAGTTCGTCGCGCCCGGCATGCTCGCGGCCTCGGCGCTCAACGGCGCGCTCATCGACGCGACCTACAACACCTACTTCAAGCTCCGCTTCATGAAGCTCTACGACCAGATGCTCGCCACTCCGCTGACCACGCGCGACGTGGCGCGCGGCGAGATCGCGTGGAGCCAGCTGCGCGGGTCGGCGTACGCCGCGGCGTTCCTGGTGATCATGACCGCGATGGGGCTGGTGCACTCCTGGTGGGCGATCCTGGCGCTGCCGGCGACGATCCTGATCGGCTTCGCGTCCAGCGCGGTCTGCATGGCGGCGACGACGTACATGAAGAGCTGGCAGGACTTCGACAAGATCACGTTGGTGCAGCTGCCGCTGTTCCTGTTCTCGGGCACGTTCTTCCCGATCAGCGCCTTCCCGACCCCGGTCCAGTGGCTGGTCGAGTGCACGCCGCTCTACCGCGGGGTGGTGCTCTGCCGCGAGCTCACCACCGGCGCGCTCACGTGGGCCTCGGCGGTCTCGGTGCTCTACCTGGTCGCGATGGGACTGGCCGGACTGGTCGTCGTGCGCCGCCGGCTGGACGCCTTGCTGCTGACCTGACTCAGCCGAGGACCTTGTTCACGAGGTCGCAGAAGTCGAAGTCCGGCTCGTACGTCGGCCAGTGGCCGCGCATGCTGACGACCTCTTCGCCCAACGACTCGCCGCCCGGCTCGCTGTCGCCGAGCGTGTCGAACGTCTGGTCCACCACCAGCACGCCCCACTCGGCGAGAGCGATGTTTCCCTTGTCGTTCTTCACGACGAACGGCGCCCCGGAAATCAGCTGGCGGAAGCGCCAGACGTCGCCCTTGACGTGCGTGGCCTTCACCTCGCGGAAGCGGGACTCGCCGGACACGTATGCCTTCCGGCCGGTCGCCTTGTTGGTCCACACCTCGCGGTACCGGTTGCGGTTGTCGCCCAGGAACGCCTGCCCGCCGGACCCCGGCACGTTGTAGACGGTCTCGAACCCCTTCGCGCGGCCCTTGACCTCGAACTTGAGGCTCCCGCACTTGTCGTTGAACTTGTAGGGAACGTTGTACGGGCCCGAGCTGTACACACTTCCGCGTGGCTGTGCTGCCTGGGCCGGAGTGGCTCCCACCACTCCCAGCAACGATCCGGCCAGGCCTGCTCCGCAGATCAGAGCCAGTAGTTTGCGCATCATTGGGTCCCCCATCCCTTGGGCCGGACCCCGACCGAGCGCGGTTCGGCGGACGATGTAGCCCTCCATCTATAGCCCTGTCGCCACTACATGCGCATCGCCCGTGTTAAGGAAACTTGTCGGAGTCTTGGCTCCAGGTCGACCGCGAGATTGCAGGGTGAACCACGTCGTCGTGATGGGGGTTGAGGTTGCCTGCTGACCGCTGGGCAGGGTGTGGTCGGGGAGCGGTCAGCCAGCAACCTGGCTGGGGCCGGTGGCGGCCGGTCGAGGTTGCCTGCTGACCGCTGGACAGGGTTGTGTCGGTGGAGCGGTCAGCCAGCAACCTGGCTGGGGCCGGTGGCGGCCGGTCGAGGTTGCCTGCTGACCGCTGAGCGGGGTTGCGTCGGTGGAGCGGTCAGCCAGCAACCTGCTGACCCCAACAAGTCAGAGCGTCAGCCCCCACAGCGCGGTGTCGATCCAGCGGTCGAACTTCCACCCCACCTCGGGCAGGACCCCGACCCGCGAGAAGCCGCACGCCCGGTGCAGCGCCTCGCTCGCGTCGTTCGGCAGCGCGATCACTGCGAGCACCTGGTGCACGCCGTCGGCCCGCAGCCGGCCGAGCAGCTCGTCGTACAGCCGGCGGCCGAGTCCCTGCCCGCGCGCGGACCCGTCGAGGTAGACCGAGACCTCGCGGGTGCGGGCGTACGCCGGCCGCGGGCGGTACGACGACGAGTAGGCATAGCCCACGACGTCACCGGAGGGGGAGTCGGCGACGAGCAGGTGGTCGCCCGGCTCGTCGCTGGCCAGCCGCGCCTCCCAGTAGTGCAGCCCGGGAGAGTCGAGGTCGAAGGTCGAGATCGCGGTCCGCACCTGGTCGTCGTAGATGGCCGCGATTCGTGGGAGGTCGGCAGGATCTGCGCTGCGCACGGTCACGGGTTCCATGATGATGTGCCCCATGATCGAGCCGAGCATCGAGCCGAGCATCGAGCCGAGCATCGAGCCCAGCATCGAGCCCGACACCAAGGACTGGACGTGGGTCCTCGAGGACCGGTGCCCCGAGTGCGGCTATGTCGCGGGAGACCTCGACCGCACCGATATCGGCCGGCTGCTGCGCGACGACGCAACGGGCTGGGCCGCGGTGCTGAGCCAGCCGAACGCGACCGAGCGGCCCGACGAGCAGACCTGGTCGCCGCTGGAGTACGCCTGTCACGTCCGCGACGTCCACCTCGTCTTCGGCGAGCGGCTGGACCTGATGCTCGAGCACGACGAGCCGACCTTCGCCAACTGGGACCAGGACGTCACCGCCGTCGAGGAGCGCTACGACCGCCAGGACCCCGCGGTCGTCGGCCCCGAGCTGGTGGCGGCGGCCGAGGCGGTCGCGGCGCGGTACGACGCGATCCGCGACGCCCCCGAGGAGACCTGGGCCCGCCGCGGGCTGCGCGACAACGGCAGCGAGTTCACGGTCGACTCGATCGCCCGCTACCACCTGCACGACGTGCTGCACCACAGCCACGACGTCCGCGGCACCGCCGCCCGGGCCACGGTGGCGGCCTACGACGGCGACGCGACGCCCTACAGCGAGGCCACCTGGGCCATGAACGACGAGGTACGCGCCGAGCTCGACTGGCTCGCCGGCGCCGTCGGAGCGGGTGCGTCGGTGCTCGAGATCGGCAGCGCCGGCGGACGGGACGCGATCCAGCTCGAGCAGCGCGGGCTGACCGTGCGGCGAACCGACGTCACACCCGCGTTCGTCGAGCTGATGCGCAGCCGGGGCTATGACGCCGAGCTGCTGGACCCGCTGACCGACGACCTCGGCGGGCCGTACGACGGCGTCTGGGCGAGCGCCTGCCTGCTCCACGTCGCGCGCGAGGACCTGCCGACCGTCCTCCGCAACCTGGCCGGGGCGACGCGGTCGGGTGGGGCGCTGGCCATGTCCCTCAAGGAGGGTGACGGCGAGGAGTGGTCCGTGCACGGACATGTGCGCTCACCGCGGCGGTTCACCTACTGGCGCGAGGCCCCCGTCCGGGCGGTGCTCACCGAGGCCGGCTGGCGGGTGCAGGAGCTGGCGCACGGGATAGGCGGCAGCGGGCAGGCGTGGCTGACGATCAGGGCCGTGCAATTCTGAGCGGGTGAGGCACACCGAGTTCTGGAGCCGGATGGAGCAGGCTCTCGGGTCGGCGTACTACCGTGCCTGGGCGAAGCAGTTCGTGATGGCCGAGCTCGGCGGGCGCACCGCCCAGGAGGCGCTCGACGCGGGCCTCCCGCCCAAGCAGGTGTGGGCCGCGGTCTGGCGGGCGCTCGAGCTCCCGGCCAACCAGCGATGACCCCCGTGGCCGACGTCGCCGTCATCGGCGGCACCGGCTTCTACTCCTTCCTCGAGGCCTCCCCGGAGGGCATGGATGAGCACGCCGTCACGACTCCGTACGGCGACCCGTCGGCACCGGTCGCGGTCGGCACGGTGGCCGACCGGCGGGTGGCGTTCCTGCCGCGGCACGGCAGGCACCACGACTTCCCGCCGCACCGGATCAACTACCGCGCCAACCTCTGGGCGCTCCGCTCGCTCGGCGTGCGCCAGGTGCTGGCGCCGTGCGCGGTGGGCGGGCTCAGCGCCGACGTGGCGCCCGGCGACCTCGTGGTGCCGGACCAGCTCGTCGACCGCACCAGTGGCCGGGTCTCGTCGTACGTCGAGCACGGTGCGGTGCACCTGCCGTTCGCCGACCCCTACTGTCCGCGGGTCTCCGACGCGCTCGTCGCGGCCGCACCCGGCGTACGTCGCGGAGGCACCATGGTGGTCATCGAGGGGCCGCGGTTCTCCACGCGCGCGGAGTCGCAGTGGTACGCCGCCCAGGGCAGCACGCTGATCAACATGACCGGCGCCCCCGAAGCCGCGCTCGCCCGCGAGCAGCAGATGTGTTACGCGGCGCTGGCCCTGGTGACCGACATGGATGCCGGCGTCGAGGGCGGGTCGGGCGTCGGACAGGCCGAGGTGTTCGCGCTGTTCCGCGAGAACCTCGAGCGGCTGACCGGCCTGCTCGCCACCGCGATCGCGGCGCTGCCGGACCCCGACGGCTGCACCTGCTCGACCTGGGCCGAGGGCATCGAGCTGACCTACGAGGTCCCGTGAGGGTCCTGCTCACCGGGTCGGCCGGCTTCATCGGGACCGCCGTCGGCGAGGTTCTCGAGGAGGACGGCCACGAGGTGGTCCGAGTCGACCTCATGCTGCCGATGGCGCACGGCGCGTCCGAGCCGCCGGCGGGCACCCACCAGCTCGACGTCCGCGATGCCGCCGGCTGGGTCGACCTGCTGCGCGGTGTGGACGCCGTCAGCCATCAGGCCGCCGTCGTCGGCGCCGGGGTGCGGGTGAGCGACCTGCCGGAGTACGCCGGCCACAACGACCTCGGCACAGCCGCGCTGCTGGCCGCCATGCACGAGACGGGCCTCGAACGGCTGGTGCTGGCCTCCTCGATGGTGGTCTACGGCGAGGGCCGCTACCGGTGTCCCGAGCACGGCGACCAGACTCCGCCTCCTCGCGAGGTGGCGGCGCTGGAGGCCGGCGACTTCGAGAACCACTGCCCGCGCTGCGACCACTCGCTCGACTGGGCGCTGGTCGACGAGGACGCGCGGCTCGACCCGCGCTCGTCGTACGCCGCCAGCAAGGTCGCCCAGGAGCACTACACCTCGGCGTGGGTTCGGCAGGCGGGGGCGCGAGCGGTGGCGCTGCGCTACCACAACGTCTACGGACCGGGGATGCCGCGGGACACGCCGTACTCCGGCGTGGCCGCGCTCTTCCGGTCCTCGTTGGAGCGCGGCGAGCCGCCGCAGGTCTTCGAGGACGGCGGCCAGGCCCGCGACTTCGTGCACGTCACCGACGTCGCGCGGGCCAACCTGGCCGCATTGCGGGCGGTGACGGATGACGCGACGCCGGCGTACGCCGCCTACAACGTGGCCTCCGGGCACCCGGTCCGGATCCTCGACGTGGCCATCCTGGTGACCGAAGGCACCGGCCGCGCCATCACGCCCGCGGTCACCGGCGGCTACCGACTCGGGGACGTCCGGCATGTCGTCGCCTCCCCGGCGAGGGCGGCGGCCGAGCTCGGCTTCACAGCCGAGGTGACTCCCGACCAGGGGATCCCGGCGTTCGCGACGGCACCCCTCCGCGACTGACCACGCCGATTCGTCTGCGGTACGACGTGTACTTCTCGGCTCGCGGTCGCAGACGAATCGTGTGTCACCAGGCCGTGTAGAAGAGGTGCTGGACCAGCAGCGCCGCCGCCACCTGGGCCCCGAGCCCCCACCTCCGCCAGCCGTCGGGCAGCAGCGCGAACGACACGGTGAGCCACGGCACGAACGGCAGCCAGATCCGCTCCACTTCGGCCTTGCTCATGGCTGACACGTCCGCGAGCACGACGACGAGGACGGTGGCGCCGACCAGCAGCAGCGGCACCCGAGCGGCACGGCTGGCTCGGGTGGCCGCGGCGAGCGCCGGCAGCAGCAGCGGACCGGCGCTGACGACGAGGCAGGCCAGGTCGCCGTACCACCAGTAGGACTGCGGCCGGTCCTGGGCGATCCCGTCGTAGTAGCGCTCGCGCAGCACCGGGTAGGCGTCCCACCACGCGAAGCCCCCCGCGGCGAACAAGAGCACGACCGCCAGCGCCGCACCGGCCGCGACCGGGAGCGGCCGCCACGAGCGGGCGGCCACCAGCACCGCGAGCGCGACGAGGCCCATCAGCGGCATGCCGTAGGACATGAGTACGCCGCAGCCCAGCAGCAGTCCCGCGGGCACCGCCCACCACAGCCGCCGCGTCGCCAGGGCAAGGCAGGCCAGTCCCCAGGCCATCACCGCCGCTATCAGTGCGTCCGCCGAGACCGCCATGAACACCGCGGCCGGCGTCAGCACGAGGAACGGCGCCGCGCGGCGCGCCACCACCTCGACGTCCAGCGCCCGCAACGTGACCAGCACCGCAAGCGCCGTGGACGCCGCCAGCGCCGTGACCACCACCCCGGCAGCCAGGTCGCCGCCCAGCCCCACCTTCACGAGGCCGACGAAGAACAGCAGCGTACCGGGCGGGTGGCCGGCGACGTGCGTGGGCCAGTTGTCGTCGGCGGCGTAGGGGATCCGGTCGACGTACGTCTCGAGGAGCATGTGCACGCTGCCGACCTCGCGGGCAGTCCGCAGGTACTCGTACGGGTTGCCCAGCGACCGCGACAGCCCACGGGACCCGTCGACCAGGGCCAGCGACAGCAGCCACGCCAGCGACCCGGCGTACGACGCGAGCAGCAGCCGGCGCCAGGAGAGCCGGGCGGCCAGGTCGGTGGCGTACCGCCAACCCAGGAGGGCGATCAGGACCGCGGGGATGGTGCCTGGCCCGAACGGCTTCGGGCGCCAGAGCCCGTGCAGGGGCGGGACCTCGTCAGGGGAGGCATTGCGCGGGGCGCGAGCTGCGACCTCCCAGTCCAGCCAGTGCGGCGCTCCGAACGCCACCACCAGGAGCACCGCGGTCAGAAGAACGCCGGCCCAGGCGGCGCGAACCGCGGCCGAGGTCGACATGGTTCCGACCCTAGGTGCGCGACCGGACCGGGAAGACCCGGAAGAACGGCGTCACCACTTCGTAAGGAGGCAGACCCGTTTCCCAGGCCCTGGCCCTGCCTACCGTCGCTGACGTGGAGACCCTGTGCGACCTCGTACTGCCGTGCCGTGACGAGGCGGCCGCCCTGCTCGACCTGCTGCCCAAGGTGCCCGCGGGGTTCCACGTCGTCGTCGTCGACAACGGGTCGCGCGACGACACCGCCGGTGTGGCAGGCCGATCGGGGGCAACCGTCGTCCAGGAGCCCGTCGCGGGATACGGCGCCGCCGTGCACGCCGGCCTGCTGGCCGCGACCAGCGAGTACGTCGCATTCATGGACGGCGACGGCTCGTTCGACCCAGGCGACCTGCCCAGCCTGCTCGACGACGTCCGGTCCGGCCGCGCCGACCTCGCCGTCGGCCGCCGGCGTCCGGTCGCCCACGGAGTCTGGCCCTGGCACGCACGGCTCGGGAACAACCTGGTCGTGTGGTGGCTGCGCCGGCGGATCGGGATGACCGCCCACGACATCGGCCCGATGCGGGTCTGCCGCCGGGACGGGCTGCTCGAGCTCGGCGTCCAGGATCGCCGGTTCGGCTACCCGGTCGAGCTGCTCCAGAAGGCCACGCTGGCCGGCTGGCGACTCTCCGAACGTGACGTGGCCTACCACCCGCGCGCGCTCGGCACCCGCTCGAAGGTCTCCGGCTCCGTGCGGGGTACGACGCGGGCGGCTCGCGACTTCTGGCGGGTGCTCGCGTGATGCTTTCAGTGCTGGTCGTCGCCAAGGCCCCGGAGGTGGGCCGGGTGAAGACCCGGCTCGGCGCCGAGGTCGGCATGGAGCGAGCCGCCGAGGTGGCTGCCGCGTCGCTCCTCGACACGCTGGCCGCCGCGACGTCTGCCGTGGGTGCCGGACATTGTCACCTCTCGCTGGCAGGCGACCTCGAGCGTGGCGCCCACGGACCGGAGCTCAGGGAGGCCCTGGCGGGGTGGAAGGTCCACGCTCAGCGCGGCGCCGACTTCGGCGCCCGGCTGGCAGATGCCCACGCGCGGATGCCGGGCCCGGTGGTCCAGATCGGCATGGACACCCCGCACGTGACGCCCGACCTGCTGCTCGCCGCGGCCGCCGGGTTGTTCTACCACGACGCTGTCCTCGGCCCGGCCGAGGACGGAGGCTGGTGGGTCCTCGCGCTCCGCGACCCGGCCCGTGCGGCGGTGCTCCGCGACGTACGCATGTCCACCCTGACCACTGGCGCCGACACCCGGGCCGCTCTTGCCGAGGCGGGCCTGGACGTCGGCACGACCGCGACGCTGCGCGACGTCGACGAGGTGGCTGACGCCGACGCGGTGGCGCGGCTGGTCCCGGGATCGCGGTTCGCCGCGGCGTGGGGGCTGGTGTCCGCATGAGCCTGGCAGAGCAGCTGCCCACGGGCCGGGCGTCGTTCTCGGAGGTCTTCGCAGAGGCGCTGCGCGGCCGACCCTGTTCCGTGGCAGGGCTCGGCGACCGCCCGGAGGAGCTGCCGGTGTCCCGCTGGCGCCGGGAGGCCGACCCTGACGACCTGGAGCTCCTCGGGCACTGCGATGGGCACACCCTGGACCTCGGCTGCGGGCCGGGACGGCTCACGGCCGCGCTCGCGTCGCTCGGCCACGTCACGCTCGGGATCGACGTGGTCGGTGAGGCGGTGGACCAGACCCACGCCCGCGGCGCCTCGGCGCTCCGGCGCGACGTCTTCGACCGGCTCCCGGGCGAGGGTCGATGGCACACGGTCCTGCTCGCCGATGGCAACGTCGGCATCGGTGGCGATCCGCTCGCCCTGCTTCGCCGTGCGCGGCGGCTGCTCGTGGCCTCCGGCCGAGCCGTGGTCGAGCTGGCCGGTCCCGGAGTTCCGCCCACGAGCAGCTGGGCCGTGCTCGAGTGCGACGGGGTCCGCAGCGCGCCGTTTCGCTGGGCCACCGTCGGCACCGACGACATCGGCGAGCTCGCGACCGCTTCCGGGTTCGGCCGTGCCGACGTGCACCGGGTCGGAGAGCGGCGCTGGTGTGCTGTGCTGCGCATGATGGAGGGATGATCGAGCTTCGCCGAGCGTGGTTCCCCGCGGTGGTCCTGACGGCCACCGTGGTCGAGCTCGTGGCCGCGGTCGCGATCCCCGGCGTCGACCAGTTCGACGGCAAGGGCTGGGCGGTTCGACTGCTCGTCTACCCGGCACTGATGCTCGCCGCGCCGGCCGTTTGGTGGCTGACCCACCGTGGCAGCGAAGCCGAGCCGCCGTACTTCGCGTTCGGGCTGCTGATGCTGCCCTTCCTCTCCGACACCACCGCGAACTGGCTCGACCTGTTCCGGAGGATCGGCTGGTGGGACGACCTGAGCCACGCGGCGCACTGGTTCCTGCTCGGCACCGGCCTCGGGCTCCTGCTCGCGCCCTCGGTGCGCCCGCGCTGGGTGCTGGTCCCGCTGGTCGGCGGGATCGGAGCGATCCTCGCCCTGGGCTGGGAGCTGGGGGAGTACGCGCTGTTCATCCGCGACGGCAAGGAGGCCGGCGGCGCCTACCGCGACACCCTGGGCGACGAGACGCTGGGCACGTCGGGAGCCCTGCTGGCCGGCCTCCTGGTCGCGTGGTGGACGTCGCCCAGTCCACGGCGCGGTCTAAGAAAAGCCTCATCGGTTGAAGGCTCAACCGGTCCGGATCCCGACGTACCGTCGAGTTCGTGACCCCCTTCCGGCGCTGGTCAGTGGTGGCGGCCGGGACGCTGCTGCTGGTCAGTGCGCCGATCGCGCTCCACCTGCTGCCGCCCGCCGACAGCGACGTGAGCGCCGGCAGGCTGCTGGCCCAGGCGCGCGCTGCGGAGGGGCACGCGTGGTCGGGGTTCGTCGAGACCGACGGAACGCTCCAGCTGCCCGACGCCGACCGGTTCAGCGATGTCGGCGCCCTGTTCGGCGAGCACACCCGGATGCGGGCGTGGTGGCTGGACGACGACCACTGGCGGGTCGACCAGCTCCTGCTCACCGGCGAGACCGACCTGGTGCACGAGGGCGAGACGACCCTGCGCTGGGACTACGAGCACCTCGAGGCGACGCTGAGCCGGGACCCCGACATCCGGTTGCCCCGCACCGCGGACCTCCTGCCCCCGGTGCTCGCCGAGCGACTGCTGCGCGGGATCGGCGCCGACGACGTACGACGGGTCCCCGCCCGGCGGGTGGCGGGCGTGAGTGCGCCGGGGCTGCGCCTGGTGCCGTCCTCCGACCTCTCGAGCATCGACCACGCCGACCTGTGGCTCGACCCTGGCTCCGGCGTACCCCTCCGGGTCGAGGTGTACGCCGCCGGCACCAGTACCGCCGCCTTCACCAGCGAGTTCCGGGAGTTCTCGAGCGATCCTCCCGACCGTGCGAGCGTCGGCTTCGAACCGCCGGCCGGGGTCGACGTGGAGTTCGACGACGTCCTCGACATCGCCGACGCCGCCAACCAGTACGCCCCGGTGCGCCCGCCCGACACCGTGGTCGGGCTCGCCAAGGCGGCGGTGTCGGACCGAGCGGTCGGGGTCTACGGCACCGGGATGACGCAGGTCATCGCCATCCCCCTCCGCGACCGGGAAGCGGATGCCCTGCGCGACCAGCTTGCGAACACGCAAGGGGTTGACCAGGACCGCCACCGGACCGTGGTCTCCGTCGGACCGCTCGGAGTGGTGCTCACCGGCGCGGAGGGCGACGGCGGGTGGCTGCTGGCCGGGACGCTGACCCGGGCGGCGCTGGTCCGTGCGGCGGACGACGTGCTTGACGGGTTCGTCTACGTGGACGAGGAATGAGCGACGGGCGCCCAGCGGTGATCCGCACCGAGGGACTGACCAAGAGGTTCGGGCCGATCACCGCGGTGGACGGGATCGACCTCGACGTCCGTGAGGGCGACGTCTTCGGCTTCCTCGGCGCCAACGGCTCGGGCAAGACGACGACGGTCCGGATGCTGCTCGGACTGGTGCTCGCCACCTCGGGACGGATGGAGCTGCTCGGTGAGCAGATGCCGCAGGCCGCCCGGCGGGTGCTGCCACAGGTCGGCGCGCTGGTCGAGGGGCCGGCGGCGTACCCCCACCTGTCGGGACGGCGCAACCTGGCGCTCTTCGACGCCATGGGGCGGGACGGCGACCGGCCGACCCGACGCAGCCGGGTGGCCGAGGCGCTCGAGCGAGTCGGGCTCGCCGCCGTGGACGAGCGGCCGGTGCGCGCGTACTCGCTCGGGATGCGGCAGCGGCTCGCCCTGGCCGGCGCCCTGCTGCGCGGTCCCCGGCTGCTGGTGCTCGACGAGCCGACCAACGGCCTGGACCCGCAGGGCATCCAGGAGATCCGGGAGCTGCTGCTCGACCTCAACCGGGCCGGCACCACCGTGTTCCTCTCCAGCCACCTGTTGGGCGAGATCGAGCAGCTCTGCACCCGCGTCGGCGTCCTCGACCGGGGCCGGCTGGTCCTGCAGGCGGAGCTCGAGGAGCTCCGCCGTCCGACCGGCCGGGTCGAGGTGCACACGCCCGACGTCGAGCAGGTCCGGCGGCTGCTCGACGGGGTCGTGGAGGAGTACGACGGGCAGCGGCTCCTGGTCCGCGAGCCGGATCCCGCGGCGCTCAACGCGCGGCTCGTGCAGGCGGGGATCAGGGTGACGAGGTTCGGGGCCGAGCGGCACACGCTCGAGGAGGTCGTGCTCGCGGCGACCTCGGAGAGCGCCGACCGGTTCGGGGCTGCGTCGATCCGGAGGGGCCAGTGATCCGGGTCGAGCTGCTCAAGCTCGTCCTCAGCCGCCGGACCTGGGCCACCATCGCGCTCATCGACGCGCTACCGGCCCTGGTCGCGGTGCTGCTCGCGGTCACCGAGCTGGGTCCGCGACCCGGCACCGGTCCGGCGTTCCTGTCGACGGTGCTGACCGACGGCACGCTGTTCCCGCTCGCGGCGCTCGGCATCGTGCTGCCGCTGTTCCTGCCGATCGCGGTGGCGATCACAGCTGGAGAGGCGATCGCCGGCGAGGCCCAGCAGGGGACGCTCCGCTACATGCTGGTGCGACCGGTCGGCCGCACCCGGCTGCTGGGCGCGAAGCTGGTCGCGGTCATGGCGTTCGTCGTACTGACCGTGCTGATCGTGGCGGCTACGGCGTACATCCTCGGCATCTTGCTCCTCGGCAACGAGAGCGTGACGGCCACCGGTCCCGCCAGCGTGTCCGGCAGCTCGATGTCGACGCCCGAGCTCGTGGGCCGCACCTTCCTGGCGCTCGGCTACGCGATGCTCTGCATGCTCGGCGTGGCGGCCGTTGCGCTGTTCCTTTCGACGGTCACCGAGTCCCCGTTGGGCGCCGCGCTCGGCACGCTGGCGCTGCTGATCGCATCCACCCTCCTGCTCACCCTCGACGCCGCCGACCCACTGCAGCCCTACTTGCCCACCCGCTACTGGCTGGCGTTCGTGGACCTGTTCCGCGACCCGATCCTGTGGCGCGACGTCGTGCGCGGCGTGCTGCTGCAGGCCATCTACGTCGTGGTGTTCCTGGGGGCCGGGTGGGCCAACTTCATGACCAAGGACGTCACGGACTAGCGGGAGGGTCGGGGGATAGTCCGTCACCTTTGACGGCGATTTGTCCGCAGAAGCCCGCCAAAGGTGACGGACTACCCCGGCTTGCAGACCGGAGGCTGGGTCACGGGGGCGGGCTGTCGGAGCACGGACTCGACGATCGAGATCACCGCGGGGGTGCGGGGCACGTCGGCATGGTCGGCTTGGACGCCCGGACATGCGGACTGGAGCGAGATGTCGAGCGCGCCGTCGAGGGATCCGGAGTCCGGCGGTACGACGGTCTTGTCGTCCTCGGTCCACAGCGCGACCCACACCGGCCCCGGTGGTGTCTCGTCGCCCGCGTTGAGCCTGCGGAGCAGTTCGGAGTCGGGATCGAGCTGCTGGCAGGCCGTCGGGCAGGCCGTGGAGCCGAGCGCGCCCGCGAGCGAGGCGAGGTCGGTGCCATGGTGCGGCGAGGCGAGGGTGACCGCGCGGCGTACGTGCGAGCCGCCGCCGAGGTCGGCGACGTAGATGCGGACCACGACGCCGCCGGCGGAGTAGCCGACCAGGTCGACCGAGGGCGCCCCGGTCCCGTCGAGCGTCTCGTCGACGGCGTCGCCAGGTGCTCGCCTGCTGGCGCAGGTCCTGGGTCCCGGAACCGGTCGGCCTGACGATGCGGGCGTCCCGCCCCTCGGCGACCAGGGCGTCGGCGAGGACCTGGAGCGAGCGGTCGAGCCGCCGTACCCCGGGACGAGCAGCACCGGCCCCGGCTGGTCCTGGGCGACGGGGTCGACGGGCGGGTCCCGGCGTACGACGACGGCCACCGCGATCGCGACCGCCAGGACCAGCGCCAGCACCGCCACCCCAGCACCAGCCGGCGCCGCGCGGGGGAGAGCGAGTCGAGCACCCGACCTTAGTGTTGGGCCGGGTACATCGGCGTGTCGCTGCTCGAGTCGAACACCTGTTCGGCTAGTTTTTGTCCACAGGTGCGACGCCGGGGCAGCTTCTCCACAACCCGACAGCCGGTAGGACCGACCGTCGGTGGCCATCCCTAGCGTCGAAGGAGCACCTCGTCCACTAGACGCACAGGAAGGCACGGCCCATGGCTGCAGACCGCGAAAAGGCACTCGATGCTGCCCTCGCCAACATCGAGCGCCAGTTCGGCAAGGGATCGGTGATGCGGCTCGGTGAGGAGTCCCGCGCCGCGCTCGAGGTGATCCCCACCGGGGCGATCTCGCTCGACATCGCCCTCGGCATCGGCGGCTTCCCGCGAGGGCGGGTCGTCGAGATCTACGGGCCGGAGTCCTCCGGCAAGACCACGGTCGCCCTCCACGCGGTGGCCAACGCCCAGCGGGCCGGCGGCATCGTGGCCTTCATCGACGCCGAGCACGCGCTCGACCCCGACTACGCCAAGGCGCTCGGTGTCGACACCGACGCGCTGCTGGTCTCCCAGCCCGACTCCGGTGAGCAGGCGCTCGAGATCGCCGACATGCTGATCCGCTCCGGTGCCCTCGACCTGATCGTCATCGACTCGGTGGCCGCGCTGGTGCCCCGGGCCGAGATCGAGGGCGAGATGGGCGACAGCCACGTCGGCCTCCAGGCCCGGCTGATGAGCCAGGCCCTGCGCAAGATGACCGGTGCCCTCAACAACTCCGGCACCACGATGATCTTCATCAACCAGCTGCGCGAAAAGATCGGCGTGATGTTCGGGTCACCCGAGACCACCTCCGGTGGCCGGGCGCTGAAGTTCTACTCCTCGGTCCGCCTCGACGTACGCCGCATCGAGACCCTCAAGGACGGCACCGACATGGTCGGCAACCGCACCCGGGTCAAGGTCGTGAAGAACAAGGTGGCCCCGCCGTTCAAGCAGGCCGAGTTCGACATCATGTACGGCAAGGGCATCAGCCGCGAGGGCGGCCTGATCGACGTCGGCGTCGAGGCGGGGATCATCCGCAAGGCCGGTGCCTGGTACACCTACGAGGGCGACCAGCTCGGCCAGGGCAAGGAGAACTCCCGCGGGTTCCTCCACGACAACCCCGACCTCGCCAACGAGATCGAGAAGAAGATCCTCGAGAAGCTCGGTGTCGGCCCGGCGGTGACCGACGAGGCGCCCGCACCGGCCGAGCCGGTCGGCGTCGACGACTTCTGAGCAGCGCAGTGACTTCCGGACAGGCGCCCGGGTCGACCTCGGGGTCGACCGACGCCTGGACGGGTGGCGTCGAGACGGGGGTGCGGGCCTGGGTGGGTGACCACCCGGCCGCACCTCCGCCCGACCTGCCGCCCGACCCCGTGGCGCAGGGCCCGGACGCCGACCCCGAGTCGGTGGCCCGCAAGATCCTGCTCGACCAGCTCACCGGCCGGGCGCGCACCCGCAAGGAGCTCAGCGACAAGCTGGCCGCCAAGGGCGTGCCGGCCGAGATCGCCACCCGGCTGCTCGACCGGTTCGAGGAGGTCGGGCCTGGTCGACGACGGCGCCTTCGCCCGCACCTGGGTGAGCCAGCGCCAGTCGGCCGACGGCGGCAAGGGCCTGGCTCCCCGGGCGCTGGCCCAGGAGCTGCGCCGCAAGGGCATCGACGACGAGACCGCCCGCGAGGCGCTCGACGAGATCGACCCGGCCGACGAGGAGGCCGCGGCCCGCGAGCTGGTCCGCCGCAAGCTCCGTTCGCTGTCCCGGGTCGACGACCAGACGGCCACCCGCCGGCTGGTCGGGATGCTCGCCCGCAAGGGCTACGCCTCCGGGCTGGCGTTCTCGGTGGTCCGCGACGAGCTCGCCTCCGCCGGCCGCGAGGAGCCCGAGGAGCCGCACTCGGTCTGAGCCCTCGTCGCGCGGGGCCGCGATCGACACAATGGGCTGGTGCCGCCCGAAGGTCCCGTCCATCTCGTGGTGCTCGACCGCGGCCGCGAGCTCGCGGGAGTGGTCCGCGACGGCGAGTCGTGGGCGGCCGCGGCCCGGCGTACCTGCGCGAGCATGCACGCCGAACCCGAGCCGCTCGACCTGTCCGGGGAGACCAAGCGGTTCGTCGTCGACCACGACAACCGGCTCGCGATCCGGGCGATGACCCGCGGCGACCTGGACGACGTGGTGGCGTGGCGCGCCAGCCCGCAGGTCCAGCGCTGGTGGTCGCCGGGCGAGCTCAGCGACCCCGACCAGATGGCCGCGAAGTACGCCGAGCGGATCGACGGGATGAGCCCGACCCGGATGTGGGTGCTCGAGGTGAACGGCCGGTCGGTCGGGTTCGTGCAGGACTACCGGATCGGCGACTACCCGGACTACGCCGTGCTGGGCCCGGACCCGGACGCGATCGGCGTCGACTACGCGATCGGCTCCGACCTGTGGCGCGGCCGCGGGCTCGGGCAGCGGATGCTCTGGGCGTGGATGCAGCGGGCCCGGACCCGGTTCCCGGAGGCGACGACGTACTTCGCCGCGCCCGACCACCGCAACGCCGCGTCGCTGCGGATCCTGGCCAAGGCGGGCTTCACCGAGGGGCTGTGGTTCGACGAGCCGCAGGAGAACGGCGAGACCACCACCGTGGTCGGGTGCACCCTCGACGTTCGCCGACGGTCATAGGTTGAGGCCATGACGAGCTCGTTGAGGGCCGCTGACCTGCGGCTGCCGCCCGGCCCGGTCGACCTGACCGCCATCGACAGCGGGGCCACCCCGGGCTTCGACGGCAAGAAGGCAGGCCGGCAAGGCCGCGCTGCTCGCCCTCGGCGACGGACCTGTCCGACCTCCAGGAGCGGCTCTACGCCGAGGGCGCCGCCGACGTCGGCCACGGCCGCGCCGTGCTGCTGGTGCTGCAGGGCATGGACACCTCGGGCAAGGGCGGCACGCTCCGGCACACCGTCGGTCTGGTCGACCCGCAGGGCGTGCGGATCAGCTCGTTCAAGAAGCCGACCGACGGAGGAGCTGGAGCACGACTTCCTCTGGCGGATCAGGAAGGCGCTGCCGAGCAAGGGCATCATCGGCGTCTTCGACCGCAGCCACTACGAGGACGTGCTGATCGTCCGGGTGCACGAGCTGGTGCCGAAGGACGAGATCGAGCAGCGCTACGACGCGATCAACGCCTTCGAGGCCGAGCTGGCCGGCGGCGGGCATCACGATCGATCAAGTGCATGCTGCACATCTCGGCCGACGACGCAGAAGGAGCGGCTGCAGGCCCGGCTGGACGACCCGACCAAGCACTGGAAGTTCAACCCCGGCGACATCGACGAGCGCGCCCACTGGCCGGCGTACCGCGAGGCCTACGAGATCGCCCTGGAGCGCACCAACACCGAGGTCGCGCCGTGGTACGTCGTCCCGAGCGACCGCAAGTGGTACCGCAACCTGGCCATCGGCGAAGCTGCTGCACGAGACCCTGACCGACATGGACCCGCAGTGGCCGGCCGCCGACTTCGACGTCGAGGAGCAGAAGCGCCGGCTGGCCGACGAGGTCCCGGTCTACGTGATCCCCACCGTCGGGGTCACCCGCTACGTCACGCCGCTGCGCGAGGGCGGCAGCCTGCCCGGGATCGTCGAGGCCGACGACCTCGGCACCTACGTCTGCAAGTTCCGCGGCGCCGGCCAGGGCGTCCGGGTGCTCGTGGCCGAGGTGATCGTCGCCGGGCTGGCCGAGCGGATCGGGCTGCGCACGCCGCGGCTCGTGGCGCTCGACCTGGACCCGGAGATCGCCCGCTACGAGGCCGACGAGGAGGTCCAGGACCTGCTCAACGCCAGCCCCGGGCTCAACCTCGGCGCCGACTTCCTGCCCGGCTCGTTCGGCTTCGACGGCCACGTGCCGCCCGGCCGAGGGGAGCGCAGCGCCGACCCGGCCCGGGTGCTGTGGCTGGACGCGTTCGTCGCCAACGTCGACCGCTCCTGGCGCAACCCCAACCTGCTGCTCTGGCACGGCAACCTCTGGGTGATCGACCACGGCGCCGCCCTCTACTTCCACCACGGCTGGGCCGGCGGCGTCGGCGACCCGAGCCGGTTCGCGGAGCCAGGCCTGGAGCGCCGACGACCACGTCTTCCGCGAGCACGCCGCCGAGCTGCCCGGCGTCGACGCCGAGCTCCGCGGCTTCCTGGGCGGAGTCCGTCTTCACCGAGGTGCTGGCCAAGGTGCCCGACGAGTGGCTCGAGCCGGTGCCCGGCGCCGAGGACCCGGACGCGGTGCGCGCGGCGTACGTCGACTTCCTCACCGCCCGCCTCGGCACCACCCAGTGGCTACCGCAGGTGGCGGCATGAGCGCGACAGCAAGCTGTCCTACGAGTACGTCGTGCTCCGCTGCGTCCCGCGGGTGGACCGCGAGGAGTTCCTCAACGTCGGCGTGGTGCTGCACTGCCAGATGGCCGACTTCCTCGACGTCGCTCTGGCGCGTCGACCGCGACCGGCTGCTGGCCCTCGACCCGCGCGATCGACGTCGACCAGGTCTGCGAGTCCCTGGCCTTCGTCGAGGCGGTCTGCGCCGGCCACCCGACCGCCGGCGCCGCGGCCGCCGAGCCGCTGACCCAGCGGTTCGGCTTCCTCAAGGCCCCGCGCTCGACCGTCCTCCAGCCCGGCCCCGTCCACGGCGGCGTCACCGCCGACCCCGCCCGCCAGCTCGAACGCCTCCTCGAACAGCTCGTGGGCTAGCGGGCCGTCTCTGGCGTCGAGATGCGGAACTGTCGCTCGGGATCTCCGAGGACAGCCGGCTCAACATCTCGACGGCGAACGGCGACGCTCTAGACGGGGACGAGCTCGACGGCGCCGACGGCGTAGCGGGCCAGGACGGTGCGGGCCAGGTTGGGGTGGGCGCCGAGGGGTTCGGAGACGGCGACGGCACCGGCCTCGAGGGCGAGCTCGGCGGCCCGGTCCGGCAGGAAGCCGGGGGCCAGGAACAGCGAGGCGACCGCGATGTGGCGGCGGCCCTCGGCCCGGAACGCGCGGACGGCCTCGCCGGTGGCCGGCGGCGCGCTCGAGGCGTACGCCGCGGTGACCGGCAGCTTGTGGTGCGTGCCCCAGACCCGGCCCAGGCGGGCGACGGCCTGGTTGGCGAGCGGGTCGCTGGAGCCGGCCGCGGCCAGCACCAGCGCGTCGAGCTCGCGGCACCGGGCGGCCTTGAGCGCCTCGCGCAGCCGCTCGTCGAGCACCTCGAGGAACGACGCCTCGAGGCCGAGGATCGAGGTGGCGTGGATGCGCACCTGCGGGTGCCGCGCGGAGGCCTCGGCGACGGCGGACGGCACGTCGACCTTGGCGTGGTAGGCCTCGGTCAGCAGCAGGGGTACGACGACGATCTCGTCGTGACCCGCCTTCACCAGCCGGTCCACGACCGTGTGGAAGTCCGGCTTGGAGAGCTCGAGGAAAGCGGCCTCGACCTTGAGGTCCGGCCGCATGGCGCGGACCTCCTTGACCAGGGCCTTGACCGTGGCGGCGGAGCGGCGGTCCCGGCTTCCGTGCGCCAGGGCCACCAGGGCAGGTGCGGCCATCTCAGGGCCTCCCTTCATCGGGTTGTGCAGTAGCCGAGTCATGAGTGGATCCCGCACTCGGTCTTGTTGGTGCCGGCCCACCGGCCGCTGCGGGCGTCCTCGCCCGGAGCGACCCGACGGGTGCAAGGAGCGCAGCCGATCGACGGGTAGCCGTCGTAGACCAACGGGTTGACGAGCACCCCGTTCTCGGCGATGTAGCGCTCCACCTGCTCGTCGCTCCATCGCGCGAGCGGGGAGACCTTGACCTTGCCCTTCTTGGCGTCCCAGCCGATCACCGGGGCGATGACGCGGTTGTGCGTCTCGGCCCGGCGCAGCCCGGTGGCCCACGCGTCGTACTCCGCGAGCGACTCGGTCAGCGGCTTGACCTTGCGCAGCGCGCAGCACAGGTCGGGGTCGGTCTTGTAGAGGTCCTTGCCGTACGCCGCGTCCTGCTCGGCCACGCTCTGCACCGGCGTGATCGTGAGCAGGTTGACGTCGAGCGTCGAGGCGACGGCGTCACGGGTGCCGATCGTCTCGATGAAGTGGTAGCCGGTGTCGAGGAAGACCACGTCGATGCCGGGCACCACCTTGGAGGCCAGGTCCGCGAGCACCGCGTCGCCCATCGACGAGGTGATGCAGAACCGGTCGCCGAACGTCGCGGCGGCCCACTCGATGATGGTCTCGGCGGGCGCGAGCTCGAGCTCGGCGCCCCAGTGCGAGACCAGCTCGCGCAGCTCCTCGGGGGAGCGGCCCTGGGTCTCGATGCCGCGCGAGGCGCGGGCGGTGTTGGTGGTCGCAGCGGTCATGACGGTGCGCTCCCTGACGTCGACGCGCCCGGCCTCACGAGGCCGAGCATCTTCAGGGAGAAGGCGCGCAGGCAGCCGCGGCATTCCCACGAGCCGTGCGTCTCGTCGTGCGGCCACAGGTCCTGCTCGCCGCAGTAGGGGCAGTGCACCGGGAAGCCGCGCTCGCTCATGCGGGCGCTCCCTCCAGGGTCTTCTCGCCGCGCAGCAGCTCCTCGTCGGCGCGCGCCACCCAGGTCGCGAACGACTCGTCGGGCTCCCGGTCGGCGAGGAAGTTGGAGACCACGACGGTCACGTAGTCGTCGAGCCCCTCGCTGGTCACCTTGTGCGCGCGGAGCTTGCGGCCGAAGTTGGCCTGCAGCCCGGTCGCGCCGCCGAGGTGCACCTGGAAGCCGCCGACCTGCTCGCCCTCGTGCATGACGAGCTGGCCCTTGAGGCCGATGTCGGCGACCTGGGTGCGGGCGCAGGCGTTGGGGCAGCCGTTGACGTTGACCGTGATCGGCACGTCGAGGTCGGGGAAGCGCCTCTCGAGCTCGGTCGACCAGGTCGCGGGCCCGGGCCTTGGTCTCGACGATGGCGAGCTTGCAGAACTCGATGCCGGTGCAGGCCATCGTGTTCTGCCGCCAGCCGCGACGGCCGGGCCGGCAGCCCGATCGCGTCGACGGCCGCCACCAGCGGCTCGACCTGCTCGGGCGCGACGCCGATCAGCACGATCTTCTGGTACGGCGTGAGGCGGGCGCCCGCGACGCCGTACTGCTCCATCACGTCGGCCAGCTGCGACCAGCGTGGTGCCGGAGATCCGGCCCTGCGATGGGGCGCGAGGCCGACGTAGAAGTTGCCGTCCTTCTGCTCGTGGACGCCGACGTGGTCGCGGTGGCCGGTGGGGGAGGGCGGCGAGTCGCAGCTGACCAGCTCGCGGCCGAGGTACTCGTTCTCGAGCACCTCGCGGAACTTCTCGACGCCCCAGTCGGCGACCAGGAACTTCAGCCGGGCCCGCGAGCGCAGCCGGCGGTAGCCGTAGTCGCGGAAGATCGAGGTGACGCCCTCCCAGATGTCGGGCACGTCCGTCGAGTCGGGACCCAGACGCCGAGCTTCTGGGCCAGCATCGGGTTGGTCGACAGGCCGCCGCCGACCCAGACGTCGAAGCCGGGGCCGTGCACGGGGTGCACGGTGCCGACGAAGGCGATGTCGTTGGTCTCCGGGGAGACGTCGTGGCTGGGGTGGCCGGTGAGGGCGGTCTTGTACTTGCGCGGCAGGTTGGAGTACTCCGGGTTGCCGATCGCGCGCCGCTGGATCTCGGCCAGCGCCTCGGAGCCGTCGATGATCTCGTCCTTGGCGACGCCGGCCACGGGGGAGCCCAGGAAGGGCCGCGGCCCGTCGCCGCACGCCTCGGTGCTGTCCAGCCCGGCGTCGTCCAGCTTCTGCCAGATCGCCGGGCACGTCCTCGATCCGGATCCAGTGGAACTGGATGTTCTCCCGGTCGGTGACGTCGGCGGTGTCCCGCGCGTACTCCTGCGCGATCTCGCCGAGCGCCCGCACCGTCGCGGCGGGCAGCAGCCGGCCGTCGGAGCGGACCCGCATCATGAAGAACTCGTCGTCGAGCTCCTCCTCCTCGAGCATCGCGGTCTTGCCGCCGTCGAAGCCCGGGGCGCGCTGGGTGTAGAGCCCCATCCACCGGAACCTGCCGCGCAGGTCGGCCGGGTCGATCGAGGCGAACCCGCGCTTGCTGTAGATGTGCAGGATCCGGTCGCGCACGTTGAGCGGGTCGTCGTCCTTCTTGGACTGCTCGTTCTTGTTCAGCGGCTCGGTGTAGCCGAGCGCCCACTGACCCTCACCGCGCTTGGGGCGCGGGATGTCGGTTCGGGTGGCGGTCTTCGCCTGGAACCTCATGTCCGGCATGGACTTGTCCTTGGCTGGAGGGCCGCGCGCTGCGCTGTCGGCACTGACACGCGCGCTGCGGCGGGGCTGGCTGGCTGAGGGTGGTCAGCGAGCCCGACAGATCATGCTGCGCGTGCGCATGTAGTCCACGTGGCGACGTACCACGAGGTGCGCGTGCGTCACAGCGGAGACCATGGCCCCAGTCTCAGACCGTGGACCGGCGTCCCACAAACACGAATCTCGTGATGTGAGACGTCCGTCCATTATCTGGTACGACGTTGGCCGCTCAGGCGGGGCAGCGTGACCCCCGCCACACGCTGACCCACCGGTACAGAACGGGCGGGTCAGCGTGCCAGATGGTGCTGACCCGCCGGTACTGAGCGAGCGGGTCAGCGTCGTGGGCCGACATGGGTCCAGGCCGCCAGACATGGTGGGCAAAACCCCACCCCCTGCTCTTAGGGTGTGGCCATGGCCGACATCGACGCGCTGACCAGCTCCGCCTACCAGCAGGCCCTCGAGGTGATCGCCTCGGTCGAGCCGCGGATCGCCGAGGCGACCCGCCAGGAGCTGATCGACCAGCGAGGCTCGCTCAAGCTGATCGCGAGCGAGAACTACGCCTCGCCGGCAGTGCTGCTCACGATGGGCACCTGGTTCAGCGACAAGTACGCCGAGGGCACCATCGGCCACCGCTTCTACGCCGGCTGCCAGAACGTCGACACCGTCGAGGCACTGGCGGCCGAGCACGCTCGCGAGCTGTTCGGGGCGCCGTACGCCTATGCGCAGCCGCACTCCGGCATCGACGCCAACCTGGTCGCGTTCTGGTCGATCCTGGCCCACCGCGTCGAGGGGCCGTGGCTGGAGAAGTACGGCGCCAAGAACGTCAACGACCTCACCGACGAGGACTGGGAGAAGCTGCGCCACGAGCTCGGCAACCAGCGGCTGCTGGGCATGAGCCTCGACTCCGGCGGCCACCTCACCCACGGGTTCCGGCCCAACATCAGCGGCAAGATGTTCCACCAGCAGCAGTACGGCACCGACCCCGACACCGGGCTGCTCGACTACGACAAGGTCGCCGCGAAGGCCCGCGAGTTCAAGCCACTGATCCTGGTGGCGGGCTACTCCGCCTACCCGCGCCGGATCAACTTCGCCAAGATGCGCGAGATCGCCGACGAGGTCGGCGCGACGCTGATGGTCGACATGGCGCACTTCGCCGGGCTGGTGGCCGGCAAGGTCTTCACCGGCGACGAGGACCCGGTGCCGCACGCCCACGTCACCACGACCACGACGCACAAGTCGCTGCGTGGCCCCCGCGGCGGGCTGGTGCTCGCGCAGGAGGAGTTCGCCTCCTCGGTCGACCGCGGCTGCCCGATGGTCCTGGGCGGCCCGCTGTCGCACATGATGGCCGCCAAGGCGGTGGCGCTGGCCGAGGCCCGGCAGGACTCGTTCCGCGGCTACGCGCAGAACATCGCCGACAACGCCAAGTCGCTGGCCGAGGGGTTCCTGACCCGCGACGCCAACCTGGTCACCGGCGGCACCGACAACCACATCGTGCTGCTCGACGTGTCGTCGTTCGGCCTGACCGGCCGGCAGGCCGAGTCGGCGCTGCTCGACGCCGGCGTGGTCACCAACCGGAACTCGGTGCCGTCCGACCCGAACGGCGCCTGGTACACCTCCGGCGTCCGCCTCGGCACCCCCGCGCTCACCACCCGCGGCTTCGGCCACGACGAGTTCGACACCGTCGCCGAGCTGATCGTGCACGTCCTCCAGAACACCCAGCCCGGCACCACCAAGGACGGCAGGCCCTCCAAGGCGTCGTACACCCTGGCCGAGGGCATCGCCGACAAGGTCAAGGACGCCTCCGCCGAGCTGCTCGACAAGCACCCGCTCTACCCGGGGCTCAACCTCGCGTGAGGTCCGCAGCGGGGGTCGCGGTCGCCGTTCTGGGCGGTGTCCTGCTGTCCGGCTGCGGCAACGCGGCCAGCGACCAGGACCGTCAGTCGACGTTTCACTTCTCGGCGCCGGAGTTCTCGATCGACACGCCCGGCCACCCCAAGCAGGACAAGCAGACGATCCCCACGGGCGCCGGGCCGGTGGAGGTCACGATGTACACCGTGGAGTTCGAGGACAGCGCCGTCTCGATGGTGGTGGTTCCCGTCCCCGAGGGCGCGCGGGTGGACCTCGACGGCGCCGTCGACGGCGTGGTCACCAACACCTCCGGCAAGCTGCTGGAGTCCGAGGAGATCGAGTACGCCGGCTACGTCGGACTCGACGCGCGGATCAGCTCGACCTATCAGGGTGACGAGGTCACCGGGTTCATGCGGATCCTCGACATCGACGGGTCGCTGCTGCAGCTGGTGAACGTCGTCCGGGAGGCCGGCCTGGAGAAGCCGCCGAAGTCCTGGACCACGATGCTCGACAGCCTCGAGATCGGCTGACGGAGGGCGCTGACAGGGCGGCTCACCCCTTCCAGCGGTACTCCACCTCGGGGCGGCCGCTGCCGCCGTACCTCGGCTGCCGCTCGACCCGCCCGCTGTCGGCGAGGTGCTCGAGGTAGCGGCGGGAGGTGACCCGGGAGGCGCCGACCAGGGCGGCGACCTCGGTCGCGGAGAGGCCGGCGGTGGCGTCGCGGAGCGCGGTGGTGACCTCGCGCAGGGTCTCTGCGCTCATCCCCTTGGGCAGCGCGGTGCTGGCCCTGCGCAGCGAGCCGAGGAGCGCGTCCACGTTCTCCTGGTCGAGCTGCTCGGTCTCCAGCGAGTCGGCCAGCGAGGCGCGGTAGGCGGCGTACTGCTCGAGCTTGGCGCGGAACGTCGCGAACGTGAACGGCTTGAGCAGGTAGAGCACCACGCCCTGGGTCACCGCGTTGCGCACCACGTCGGCGTCCCGGGCCGAGGTCACCGCGATCACGTCGCACCGGTGGCCGGCCGCCCGCACCCGCTGGAGCAGCCCGAGGCCGTGCCCGTCGGGCAGGTGCATGTCGAGGAGCACCAGGTCGACCTGCGGGTCGCCGGCGAGGAACCGGGCCGCGTCGTGGGCCGAGCGCGCGGTGCCGGCCAGCTCGAAGCCGGGCACCCGGCCGACGTACTCCCCGTGCGCCTCGGCGGCGGTCGCCTCGTCCTCGACGACGAGCACGCGTACGTCGCGGGCGGCGCTCACCGCGACACCGGCACCGGGCGCAGCGTCACGGTGAACCGGGCCCCGCCGAGGTCCGACCGGCCGATCTCGACCTCGCCGCCGTGCCGGCGGGCGACCTGCGCGACCAGGGCCAGGCCGACTCCGTGTCCGCCCTCTCCGGAGGCCTTCGTGCTCCAGCCGCGCTCGAGGGCGTGCGCTGCCGCATCGTCGTCGAGGCCGGGTCCGCTGTCCTCGACCGTGACGACGACGGCCGTCGGGTCGCCGCCGAGGGTGACCCGCACCCGGCGTACGTCGGCCGCGGCCAGCGCCTCGAAGGCGTTGTCGACGAGGTTGCCGAGCACGGTGACCAGGTCGCGGGCAGGGACGTCGTTCTCGGGAAGCCCGCCCTCGATGCGCAGCTCGATGCCGCGCTCGGCGGCGTCGGCGTTCTTGCCCAGCAGCAGCGCCTCGACCACCGGGTCGCCGACGGCGCCGACGACCCGGTCGGTGAGCAGCTGGGCGACCTGCAGCTCCTCGGTCGCGAAGTCGACGGCCTCGTCCACCCGGCCGAGCTCGATGAGCGACACCATCGTGTGCAGCCGGTTGGCGGACTCGTGGTTCTGGGCGCGGAGCGAGTCGCTGAGGTCCCGGACCACGTCCAGCTCGCCGGTGACCGCGCGCAGCTCGGTGTGGTCGCGGAGGGTGACGACGGCACCGACGTCGGCGCCCTGCCAGGTGGCGGGGGACGAGCTCACGACCAGGACCCGGTCGCCGGCGAGGTAGATGTCGTCGGCCTCCGCGGTCCGGCCGAGTGCGGCCTCCACCAGTCCGGGCGCGAGGCCGAGCTCGGCGAGCGGGCGGCCGAGCACGTCGTCGGGCAGGTCCAGCAGCCGGCGCGCCTCGTCGTTCACGAGCTGCACCCGGCCGCTCGTGTCGAGCAGCAGGAGTCCCTCCCGGACCGCGCCGAGCACCGCCGTGTAGTACTCGTACATCCGGGTGATCTCGGCGGCGCCGAGCCCGTGCGTCTGGCGGCGCAGCCGGCGTCCGACCAGCCAGGTGCCGGCCAGCCCGACGCCGAGCACCAGCAGCGCCGAGATCCCGATCAGCTCCAGGTCGTTGCGCAGGTGCTTGTCGATCGACGCGATGGTGATGCCGACCGAGACCATCGCCACCACCCGGTCGCTGCCGTCCGGCGCGAACACGGGGACCACGGCCCGCATCGACGGGCCGAGGGTGCCGGTGAACTGCTGGGTGAACACGCGGCCCTCGGGCGCGCCGCCGACGTCGCCGACGAACTCCTTGCCGATGTTGTCCGGGTTGGGGTGGCTGTAGCGGATCCGGTCCATCGACATCACGGTCACGAAGTCGACGTCCGCGTCCCGGTAGACCCGGTCGGCGTAGGGCTGGATGAGACTGCTCGGGTCGCCCGTGCCGAGCGCCTCGGTGATCGTGGGGGAGTCGGCGACCGCCTGCGCGACGGACACCGCGCGGTCGGTGGCGGTGGCCCGGGCGTCGCGCCGGGCGTCGTACGTCGCCAGCGCCACCGAGGCGACCACGAGCACGAGCACGACCAGGATCTGGAGCAGCAGCACCTGCCGAGCCACCGAGAGGTTCCAGCGTGGGCGCACGCCCGGATTGTGACACCGGTCTCGCGAACTCAACGACCAGAACAGTGACCGCGGTCACATCGGGTACCGAGAGTGGGCTCCAACGCGTCGGGTGGACCGGCGCTCTCGGCCCAGGAGGCACGATGTCGCAGCGAACTCCACAGACAAGTACCGGGACCGCACCGCGGAACCGGACCCACTACCTCTACCTCGCGGTGATCGTCGCCGTGCGTGCTCGGCATCCTGGTCGGCGTCGTCGCGCCCGACGCCGCGGTCGAGCTCAAGCCGCTCGGCACCGGCTTCGTCGCACCTGATCAAGATGATGATCCAGCCGGTCATCTTCTGCACGATCGTGCTCGGCGTCGGCTCGGTGGCCAGCGCCGCCCGGGTCGGCAAGGTCGGCGGGCTCGCCCTCGGCTACTTCCTGACGATGTCCACGGTCGCGCTCGCGATCGGCCTGGTCGTCGGCAACCTCATCAAGCCCGGCGACGGGGCTGCACCTCGACGACGCGGCCGCCAGCGCGGGGCAGGCGCAGGCGGCCGAGGGCCACGGCAGCACCACCGAGTTCCTGCTCGGGATCATCCCCACCTCGATGTTCTCCTCGCTGACCAGCGGCGAGGTGCTGCAGACCCTGCTGGTCGCGCTGCTGGTCGGCTTCGCGCTCCAGCAGATGGGCGCGGCCGGGCAAGCCGATCCTCCGCGGCGTCTCGCACCTGCAGCGGCTGGTCTTCCGGGTGCTGTCGATGATCATGTGGGCCGCCCCGATCGGCGCCTTCGGCGCGATGGCCGCGGTGGTCGGCGAGACCGGCCTCGACGCGCTGAAGAGCCTGGCGGTGCTGATGGTCGCGTTCTACATCACCTGCGTGGTCTTCGTGTTCGTCATCCTCGGCACGCTGCTCAAGGTCGTCACCGGGGTCAACCTGCTCAAGCTGTTCAAGCTACCTCGGTCGCGAGTTCCTGCTGATCCTGTCGACCTCGTCGTCGGAGTCGGCGCTGCCGCGGCTGATCGCGAAGATGGAGCACGCCGGCGTCGAGAAGACGACGGTGGGGGTCGTGGTCCCGACCGGCTACTCGTTCAACCTCGACGGCACCGCGATCTACCTGACCATGGCCTCGCTGTTCATCGCCGAGGCGCTGGGCGACCCGCTGTCGATCGGCGAGCAGATCTCGCTGCTGGTCTTCATGGTGATCGCGTCGAAGGGCGCCGCGGGCGTCACCGGTGCCGGCATGGCCACCCTGGCCGGCGGGCTGAGCTCGCACCGGCCGGAGCTGGTCGACGGCGTCGGCCTGATCGTCGGCATCGACCGGTTCATGTCCGAGGCGCGGGCGCTGACCAACTTCGCCGGCAACTCGGTCGCCACGGTCCTGGTCGGCCACTGGACCGACAGCCTCGACCGCGCCAAGCTCGACCGGGTGCTCGACGGCGAGGACGCCGTTCGACGAGACCACGATGCTCGACCCGACGAGGAGCGACGAGCTCGAGCCGGAGCCCGCGAAGGAGTCGGTGTCGGCCTGACCGGCCGGTTCCGTGGGCGCGGCTGACCCTGAGCTGAGGGTCAGTCGCGCCAGCGGTCGAGGAGGCCGGTCAGCTCTTCGCCCCAATGGGTCGAGCAGACCTCGATGTGCCCCTCGCCCGGATGGATCACCAGCTCCGCGCCCACGATGCGCTCGGCGTACCACTCCCCGTGGGACGGTGGGCAGACGCCGTCCGCGTCGCCGTAGCGGAGCGTCGTCGGAGCGACGACCTGGCCCGGGTCGATGTCCCAGATCCCGCCCCAGGCGAAGTTGTCGAACGCGCACCCGTCCAGGCGTGCGGCCACGTCCGCCAGGTTGGCGGCCCAGAGCGACCGGCGCAGCGGGTCGTCGGGGGACCCGCCGATGTCGGCGAAGAAGGCATCGACGCGTGCGTCGTCGTCGAGCTCGGCCAGACCGCCCAGGTCGCGCTGGAGCACGGCCAGATAGCCGTCCCACGCTCCGGTGAGGTCTCCGGCGTCCAGCATCGCGAGCAGGGTTCGCTCCTCGATCTCGGCCTCTGTCTCCTCCGACGGGTCGCCGAGCAGCCGCCAGGGCCCGATGCCGGCCGAGACTCCGACGCCGCGCACCCCCTCCGGGTCTGCGACCGCGGTGGCGACGGCGAACGGGCCGCCCCCCGACACACCGAGGACGGCGTACTCCGTCATGCCGAGCAGGCGGGCGAGGTCCGCGGTGTCGTGTCCGGTCCTGAGCAGGCTCGGCGCACCCGGAGGGAGGGTCGACCCGCCGTAGCCGGGCCGGCTGATCGACACCAGCCGCACGCCGTGCTCGCGCGCCGCCTCGTGCCGCGCCCGCCCGAGCACTCGAGTGAACGGAGTCCCGTCATGGCAGGAGGACACCACGGCCGTCGGGGTCGCCGCCCTCCCAGTAGTCGAGGGTTCGACCGTCCGGCAGCACACAGCTCGCGTCGTGACCGGGACCCTCCATCCTCGGAGGCTAGCGAGGATCACGTCAGGAAGAAGCCCTGCGGTCTGCTCGAACAGATCGAGCGCGTAGCGGGCCAGCTTCGCGCGGTCCGCGGCGACCTTCGTCGTGCGGTCGTCGATCGGCCCCTCGAACAGGTCGAACGGCAGCGTCGACAGCCCGGTCATGATCAGCAGGCAGAGCGCGTGGCCGCGGCGGACCTGTGCCTCGGGGATCTCGCAGCCCTCGGCCCGCAGCCCGGCGACGTACGCCGTCACGATCGCCTCGTCGAGCTCGGCCAGGTCGTCGGCCCCGCGCTTGCCGATCTGGACGTCGCCGACCAGCAGCTGGGTGAGGTCGAACCCGACCGGCGCGCCGCCCCAGAAGCCGAAGTCGATCATCACCAGCTCGTCGTCGTGCTCGCCGGCCATCAGGTTGTTGGGGCAGGCGTCCCCGTGGCTGAGCAGGTAGGGGAGTGCGTCGCCCTCGGCACCCAGCGCGACGCAGTCGGCCACGGTCGTGCGCAGCCGGTCCCGCAGGTCGTCGTCGAACGCGGCGCACAACGGGTGCTGCCAGACCTCGTCGCTCATCAGGATCGGCTGGACCTGCACCTGCAGGCGGCCGGTGACATAGGTGTTGAGCGACCAGTCCATGTCCCGCAGACCTTGGAGCGGCGCCAGAGCCCGGCTGCCGGAGAAGCGGCCCAGGAGGTACGCCGCGCGCTCGTACCTCTTGCGGTCCCACGTCGCCGGCCGGGCGGCGACCACCTCGAGCCAGATCGCCGAGGACGTGTCGTCGAGGTCGTAGACGCCCAGCGAGCGCGGGGCCCGCAGTCCCTCGGGCAGCAGCGCCCCGATGTCGGAGCGGTAGACCTCGGCCTCGGTCTTCCACGGCACCGTCGACTCCGCCCACTCCTGGAGGTGCTCGGGCACCATCTGGAAGAACGGTGACCGCGACCAGGACTGCACCTGCTTGACGAACAGCCGGAACGGCGCCTTGCCGCACTGCGTGGTGGCATGGCCGCTGACCCACCAGCGGCCGCCGGTCGTGATGGCGGGCAGGTCGTAGTCGACCGGGTCGACGCGCGAGTCGAGCAGCTCGACCTCGTCCTGGTGGAGCAGGTCGGCCACCATCGCCGCCAGCTGCGCGTCAGTGACGTCGGCGGCGCCGAGCTCGTCGCGGGTCCCCATGAAGGGAAAGTTACTTGACGACCATGCAGGTTGTAAAGTGGCTTTATGACTTCCGACGAGCCGCACGTGCTCAATGCGCTCGGCAACCTCATGGCCGAGAGCCGTCGGCTCGTCGTGGCCGAGGAGGAGCAGGAGCTCCGGCCGTCGCACCATCGGGTGATCGGACACGTGCCGCCGGAGGGGATCTCGGTCACCGAGCTCGCCGAGCGAGTGGGCATGACGAAGCAGGGGATCGGCCAGTTCGTCACCCAGCTCACGGAGTCCGGGCACCTGGCGGTGGCCGGTGATCCGGAGGACCGGCGAGTCCGCATCGTGACCCGCACGTCGAAGGGCGACGGGGCGGTGCGTCGCCTCGGCACGCTCCTCGAGGGGCTCGAGGCGGACTGGGCCAACCGGGTGGGCACTCGGCGGTACGCCGAGTTCCGCGCCATCCTCGACGAGATCGCCGGGCTCCGCTGACGACGGTCAGCTGAGAGTCGGGGTCGTCCGCTCGACGATCCCGCGCAGGTCGCCGCCGGCGAGCGCGCCGAACGTCCCGTCGTACGACGAGCCGAGGCGGGACGCGCAGAAGACGTCGGCGACCTCGGGCGGGGAGAACCGCACCAGCAGCGAGCCCTGGAGCACCGCGGCCATCCGGCCGGCCAGCCGGCGGGCGCTGCGACCTCGAGCCCTGCCGGGTCGGCCATCAGCTCGCCGAGCATCGCGAGGGTCGCGTCGATCGCGGCGTCGAGCCGGGGGTCGGCGCCGCGGGCCAGGCCGACCTCGGTGATCCACGCGTCGAGCGCCTCGGGCTCGCGCGCCAGCGCGCGCAGCACGTCGAGCGCGTTGACGTTGCCCGACCCCTCCCACACCGAGTTGAGCGGCGCCTCGCGATAGAGGAGCGGCATCAGCGACTCCTCGACGTACCCGTTGCCGCCCAGGCACTCCAGCGCCTCGGCGGTCATCGCGGGGGTGCGCTTGCAGACCCAGAACTTCGCCAGCGGCAGCGCGATCCGCCGCAGCGCGGCCTCGTGCGGATTGTCGAGGTCGTCGACCGCCGAGGCGAGCCGCAGCGCCACCACGGTGGCGGCCTCGGACTCGACGGCCAGGTCGGCGACGACGTTCTGCATCAGCGGCTTGTCGGCCAGCAGCGAGCCGAACGCCGAGCGGTGGGCGACGTGCCACGACGCCTCGGACACCGCGCGCCGCATCAGCCCGGCCGAGCCGAGCACGCAGTCGAGCCGGGTGGCGGCGACCATCTCGATGATCGTGCGGACCCCACGCCCCTCGTCGCCGAGCCGCAGCGCGACGGTGCCGTCGAACTCGAGCTCGGACGACGCGTTGGACCGGTTGCCGAGCTTGTCCTTGAGACGGACGACGTCGAGCTGGTTGCGGGTGCCGTCGGGGAGCACCCGCGGCACCACGAAGCAGGTCACGCCGCGCCGTCGGCCTGCGCGAGGACGAGGAAGACGTCGTTCATCGGCGCCGAGGTGAACCACTTGTGGCCGTGCAGGGTGTAGCTGCCGTCCGGCTGCGGGCGCGCCTCGGTGACGTTGGCGCGGACGTCGGAGCCGCCCTGCTTCTCGGTCATGCCCATGCCGCACAGCGCGCCGCGCTTCTCGCTGACCGGCCGGAGGCCGGGGTCGTACGTCGTGGACGCGAGCAGCGGCGTCCACTCCTTGGCCAGCGCCTCGTCGACGCGCAGCGCCGGGATCGCGGCGTACGTCATCGAGATCGGGCAGCCGTGGCCCGGCTCGGTGTGCGACCAGGCCAGGAAGCCGGCCGCGCGGCGCAGGTGCGCGTCGGGATCGCCGTCGGCCTGCCGCTCCCACGGCGTCGCGGCCAGCCCGTGGCCGACCGCGCGCTCCATCAGCCAGTGCCAGGCCGGGTGGAACTCGACCTCGTCGATCCGGTTGCCGTAGCGGTCGTACGACGTCAGCTCGGGGTGGTGCTCGTTGGCCAGCCGGCCCTGCTCGCGTGCCTCCGCGGTGCCGGCCTCGGCGCCCAGCGGCAGCAGCCCCTCGAGCACCTCGGCCGAGCCGTGGCGGACGACGGCCTCGCTCAGCGCGAGGTCGGCGGCGACGACGTTGTGGCCGACCAGCGGCGGCACCTGGTTGGCGGCCGCCCGCACGGATGCGCGATCGGAAGTCCCCATGGCCCTACGGTAGAGCCATGGTGGCGGAGCCCGTTCGGGACGCTGCCGCGTCGGGAACAGAGGAGACGGGCGTGGTGGCGCCGCGCTCTCGACACGCTGTGGCGGCTGGTCGTCACCACGGTCAGCTCCTGCCTGCGCTACCGGGTCACCGGCCTGGCGGCCGAGGCGGCGTTCTTCGCCGTGCTCTCGGTGCCGCCGCTGCTCTTCGGCCTCGCCGGCGGCATCGGCTACGTCACCAACCGGTTCGACCCCGGCCAGGTCGACCAGATGCGGGACGCGGTCATCGACTTCTCCGGGCGGCTGCTGACCGAGCGGGCGGTCAACAAGGTGATCAAGCCGACCCTGGACGACGTCCTGGAGGGCGGCCGGTTCGACATCATCTCGCTCGGCTTCGTGCTGGCGCTGTGGTCGGGCAGCCGGGCGCTCAACGTCTTCATCGACACCATCACCGTCATGCACGGCCTCGGCGGCCACCGCGGGATCATCAAGACCCGGGCGCTGTCGTTCGTGCTCTACGTGCTCGCGCTGGTCACCGGCGTGGCCGCCATCCCGCTGATGCTGGCCGGCCCGCGGCTGGTCGACGACGCGCTGCCGAGCCGGTTCGACTTCCTGCTGGGCTTCTACTGGCCGGTCGATCGGCGTGATCTGCATCTGCTTCCTCGCGACGCTCTACCACGTGTCGGTGCCGGTGCGGACCCGCTGGCGGTTCAACCTCCCGGGTGCGGTGTTCTCGCTGGTCGCGTGGATCTTCGGCAGCTACCTGCTGCGCTGGGTGCTCACCGTGACCGCCGCCGACTCGCGCTCGATCTACGGCCCGCTGGCCGCGCCGATCGCCGTACTGCTCTGGCTCTACATCGTCGCGATCGCCGTGCTGATCGGCGCGGCCGTGAACGCCGCCTTCGACAAGATCTTCGTCGGCGAGCGATAGGTTGCCAGCCGTGTCGGAGGCGAGCAGCGAGGAGTGGGACCGAGGGGCCTCCGGCCGCGGGAACATCTCGCTCCCGGAGCGGGTCCACTCGCCCTGGTGGGCACTGTCGCGCCGGCTGCTGGCAGCGCTGGCGATCCTGGTCGGCACGGTGTGCCTGGTCTACTTCGACGGCGACGGCTACCGCGACGCCAACGGACCCGACAACGGCATCACCCTCACCGACGCGATCTACTACACGACGGTCACGCTGAGCACGACCGGGTACGGCGACATCGCGCCGGTCGAGCCGCACGCCCGCCTCATCAACGCGTTCATCATCACGCCCGCCCGCATCGCCTTCCTGGTGCTGCTGATCGGGACCACCCTCGAGGTGCTCGCCTCGCAGGGCCGCGAGATGTTCCGGATCTCACGCTGGAGGAAGCGCATGGGCCACCACGTCGTCGTCGTCGGCTACGGCACCAAGGGCCGCAGCGCGGTCGAGACCCTGATCAGCAACGGACAGGACCGCGAGTCGTGGTGATCGTCGACCCGGGTCAGGCGGCGCTGGCGGACGCCCACGCCGACGGGCTGGCCGTCGTCACCGGTGACGCCACCCGGCGCGAGGTGCTGCGCCGCGCGGGGGTGGCCGAGGCCGACCAGGTGATCATCACGACCAACCGCGACGACTCCAACGTGCTGGCGATCCTCACCGTCCGCCAGCTCAACCCCGACGTCTACATCGTCTCCTCGGCCCGCGAGCACGAGAACGCGCCGCTGATGAAGCAGTCCGGCGCCAACTCGGTGATCACCTCCTCCGACGCCGTCGGACGGCTGCTCGGCGTCTCGTCGCTCTCGCCGACCCTCGGCTCGGTGATGGAGGACCTGCTGACCTACGGCGAGGGGCTCGAGGTCGCCGAGCGCGACCTGCTCGTCACCGAGGTCGGCAAGCAGCCCCAGTCGCTGCCCGACCAGGTGATCGCGGTGGTCCGCGACGAGAAGGTCTACCGCTACTTCGACCCGGTCGTCACCCAGCTCGCGCGCGGGGACCGGCTGGTCGTCGTACGTCCGGCCAAGGAGCTGCCCTGGGCGCCCCGCCCCGGCACCCACGACGAGCAGCTGTCGACCGACGAGGAGTAGCAGCTCCCGCGGTGGTTGAGGAGCTCGCGCTGGCGAGCGTCTCGAAACCCTGAAGCCTGCGCTGGAACCCGCCCACCGCTGGTCGAGCTTGTCGAGACCGCCGCAGCGAGCGCTGGGACCGGCGAGCCCCAGCGTCGCGTCACCTGGTTTCGAGACGGGCGCAGAGCGCCCTCCTCAACCAGCGAGGATTTCGAACACACGTTCGAAACTGTGCCACCATGCGGTGTGGCAGGCGGCATGGGTGGGGGCTGGGGCAAGCGCGGCAGCGGCGTGCCGCTGGCCCAGCGCGTGCGCGGTGACCAGCCCGCCGGCTCCCGACCACCGCGGGACGGACTGCCCGGCCCGGCACTGCTGGGTGTCCGGGGCCGTCGACGCCGAGGGCGTGAAGCGGCCCGGGCTGCTGCTCGAGTGGCGCCAGGTCGCCGGGCGCTGGGAGGGCCGGGTGACCTACGCCGCGCGGCTGCGGCCGTTCGAGGCGAACGGCGGCTGGCTGCTCGTCGAGGAGTGGCTGCCGGCGGAGCTGTTGACGCCGCTATGAGCCTAGGTCAAGCAATGGGAGCGGTGGGAGCGAAGCGACCCGGTCTTTGCGGGCGAAGCCCGCGCGCCCGGCGATCGGTCCGATGGGCGTGGCGACTGCGCCGAGGCGAGCGCAGCGAGCCGAGCGCCTGCGAGCGTCAGCGAGCTGTCGCCGCGGACTCGGGCCGAAGCTCGCCGGGGTAAAAACACCCGTAAATGAGTCGAACCGCTGGAGTCTCGGGTCACCAGCGGTTCAACAAGTTGAACGTTAGAGGAGAAAACGGCGGTCAGGGAAGTCTTGGAGGCCTTCTCGGACGAGAATGCCCCGAACGGACTAGCCGAACCATCCGACCGACCTATCGCCACGCGTGCGACCGCGTCATCGTGGCTACGTCAGCGGCCCGGCGGACCGCCGAACCGGCCCGACCGGCTGGCCTGGCGCTGACGCTGCCGGGTCAGTCGCTGGCGACGCAGCCGGCGGACCAGCAGCGGGTCGTGGGCGAGCGCGCCGGGCTGGTCGATGATCGCGTTGAGCGCCCGGTAGTACTCCTCGGGAGTGAGCCCCAAGCGCGCCCTGGCGGCGACGTCCTTCGCGTCGGCGTACTTCCACCACTCCCGCTCGAAGGTGAGGATCTCGCGCTCGCGCGGGCTCAGGTCGACCACGGCGCGATCCTCTCAAACGCCCGGTCACGGCCCGAATCCGCGGGGCCGGAGCTGTGACGGCCGTCTCGCGAGGCGGTAAAGCGTTGGTGACACGTGTCAAGTCGATTCCACGAATGGGCAACAGTTCGGACTAGTACCGAACGGCCCATAAGGGGGGTCTGACCTGCGAAAACAGCGTTCCTGTTACTGCCCTGTGGAGGTTGTCCAGGACACCCCGGAGGGCATAGGTTCATCGCGCAGCCGTGCCGTGGGGGGTCGGCTCGACATGGGGGTTGTCATCAGCATGACGGATTACTTCGGAACTCCGACACGGAACACCGAGGACCCGCTGATCAGCATCGTGGTGCCGGCGCTCAACGAGGCGCTGAACCTTTCGGTGGTGCTGCCGCAGCTTCCGCAGGTCCACGAGGTCATCCTCGTCGACGGCGGCTCGGTCGACGGCACCGTCATGGCGGCCCGCCGGGCGCTGCCCGACATCGTCACGGTCCTGCAGAGCCGCAAGGGCAAGGGCAACGCGCTGGCCGCGGGCTTCGCGCGGGTCACCGGCGACATCGTGGTCATGTTCGACGCCGACGGCTCGGCCGACCCGGCCGAGATCACCCGGTTCGTCGAGGCGCTCAAGGACGGCGCCGACTTCGCCAAGGGCTCGCGGTTCACCGCGGGCGGCGGCTCGGCCGACATCACCACGGTCCGCCGCCTCGGCAACAAGTTCCTCAACGGTGTCTTCAACCTGGGCTTCCGGACCCGCTACTCCGACCTCTGCTACGGCTACAACGCGTTCTGGGCCGACCTGATCCCGCTGCTCGACCTGCCCGAGCACAGCAGCCCGCCGCCGGCCAACGGCCGGATGGTGTGGGGCGACGGGTTCGAGATCGAGACCGTCATCAACTGCCGCTTCGCCGCCGCGAAGGTCGTCGATCACCGAGGTGCCCTCGGTCGAGAAGCTGCGGATGTTCGGCGAGTCCAACCTGCGGGCCGTCCAGGACGGCCTCCGGGTGCTCACGCACGCTGGTCACCGAGTGGCGTCGCGCCCGGTCCGTGCGCCGGATGGAGCGCAAGCTGTCGCAGCCTGCGGTCGCCAAGCCGGCCGCGCCGGTCGAAGCGCCCCGCATCGCCGCCTGACCCGTCGCACCACACGGTTCCCGAGAAACTGACGCGAGTCGACTCGAGCCCGGCCCACTGGGTCGGGGCTCGAGCGTCTCCGGGGACCCGCACCGGACCTGCCTACCTAGGCTCCGTGGATGGAGCGCAGCGAGGCGGCAGCCACCCGGGAGCACGACGACGAGCGCAGCGCGTTCGAGAGGTTCGTCGAGGCGACCTACCACGTGGTGAGCCGGGCGCCGTTCTTCGGCGTCTGTCCTGGCGATCGTCGTGGTCTGGTTGGTCAGCCTGCCGGCGTGGCAGGACCTCAAGTCGTGGCAGACCGCGCTGCACACCGTGTCGGACCGTGCTGTCGCTGCTGCTCCTGGTGCTCCTGGAGAACTCCTCGCGCCGCGGCGAGGAGGCGGCCCAGGAGAAGCTGAACGTGCTGGCCGAGGCGCTCTCGGACCTGATGGCGTCGCAGGCCCGGAAGGACCCGGAGCTGGCGCCGGCGGTCGAGCGGCTGCGGACGGCGGTCGGGCTGGAGGAGCGGCACTGAGCCGCGGCGATCAGGGCTCGAGGGTGTAGCCGAGCCCCGACGTGGTGAGCAGGTGCCGCGGGCTGGGCCGGGTCGTCCTCGAGCTTGCGGCGCAGCTGGGCGGCGTAGACCCGCAGGTAGTGGTGCTCGTGCAGGTAGCCGGTGCCCCAGACCTCGCGCAGGATCTGCTCGCGCGGCACCAGCCGGCCGACGTTGCGGGCCAGCAGCTCGAGGAAGGCCCACTCGGTCGGCGTGAGCCGCACGTCGGTGCCGTCGCGGCGGACCCGCTTGCGGGCCAGGTCGATGACCAGGTCGCCGACCACGACCTCGGTCTCGGTGGGCTCGGCGCTGGCGGCCCGGCGTACGGCGGCGCGGAGCCGGGCCATCAGCTCGTTCATCGCGAACGGCTTGGTGACGTAGTCGTCGGCGCCGAGGTCGAGCGCCTCGACCTTGTCCTCGCCGTGCTGGCGCGCGGAGAGCACGACGATCGGCACCGACGTCCAGCCGCGCAGCCCGGCGATCACCTCGGTGCCGTCCATGTCGGGCAGGCCGAGGTCGAGCACGATGACGTCGGGGTGCGTGGTGGCCGCGGCGTCGAGGGCGGACCGGCCGTCGGCGGCGGTGACCACCTCCCAGCCGTGGGCGCGGAGGTTGATGGCCAGCGCCCGGGCCAGCGCCGGCTCGTCGTCGACGACGAGCACCTTTGCGCCGGCGCTCACGACGCCGCCGCCCGGGCGTCGGTCGCGGTCCGGGCGCGGGGGAGCGAGAGCACCATGGTCAGCCCGCCGCCGGGGGTGTCCTCGGCCGACGAGGGTGCCGCCCGAGCGCCTCGGTGAGGCCGCGGGCGACGGCCAGTCCGAGGCCGAGGCCGCCGCTGCCGGTGTCGTCGAGCCGCTGGAACGGCTCGAACATCCGCTCCCGCTCCTCCGGCGGGACGCCGGGGCCCCGGTCGACCACGATCACCTCGACCGTCTCGGGCAGCACGTGCGCGAGCACCCGGACCGGGCGCCCCCGGGGCGTGCCGGACGGCGTTGCCGACCAGGTTGGCGACCACCCGCTCGAGCAGGCCGGCGTCGGTGCTGACCAGCGGCGCGGGCTCCTCGACCTCGAGGCGTACGACGTCCGGCCGGTGGCCGGCGACCGCCAGCGGCAGCACCTCGTCGAGGCTGCGGGTGCGCAGCACCGGGTGGACCAGCCCGCTCTGCAGCCGGGACAGGTCGAGCAGGTCGTCGATGAGCCGCTCGAGCTGCTCGGCGGAGTCGGCCACCGAGCGCGACCAGCTCGCGCCGGTCGTCGTCGGAGACGCCGTCGGACGAGCAGGCCGTCGACGGCGGCGCGCATCGTGGCCAGCGGCGTCCGCAGGTCGTGCGAGACCGCCCGCAGCAGCGCGGTCGAGGTGGCCTCGGCGCGCTCGAGGTTGGCGGCCCGCTCGTCGCGCTCGCGCAGCCGGCGGTACTCGAGCACCAGCCCGGTCTGCACGGCGAACGCCTCGAGCACCCGCTGGTCGGTGGCCCGCAGCGGCTCGCCGCACAGCGCCAGGACGTGGTCGTCGTCGACCCGGACCCGGGTGTCGCCCTCGTCGGGGGTGGCCGCGCACGGGGCGCCGGACGACGCCAGCACCGTCCAGCCGGCCGGGCCGCGCTCCAGCAGCGAGACGGCGTCCTGGCCGAAGGTCTCGCGGAGCCGCTCGACGATCGCCTCGGCGGTGTCCTGGCCGGTCAGCACCGAGCGCGACAGCCCGCTCATCGTCGCGGCCTCGGTGCGGGCCCGCAGGGCCTCGGCGGCCCGGCGGGAGGCCGGTCGACGACGGTCGCGACCGCGGCGGCCACGGCGACGAAGACGACGCAGCGCCAGCACGTTGCGCGGCTCGGAGACGGTGAGCGTGCCGACCGGCGGGGTGAAGAAGTAGTTGAGCGCGAGGAACCCGACGACCGCGGCCAGCAGCGCCGGCAGCAGCCCGCCGACCAGGGCGACCGCGACGGTGGAGGCGAGCAGGGTGAGCATCGCCAGCGGCAGCTGGTCGGTGTCGGCGAAGCCGTGCAGCACCCAGGTGAGCAGCATCGGCAGCACCACCGCGCCGACCCAGCCGGCGACCTGGCGGGCGGGGGAGAGCGGCGAGAGCAGCGGCCGCGCGAGCGCCCGGCGGCGCGACCTCGTCGTGGGTGACGAGGTGGACGTCGATCGAGCCGGCCAGCGAGGCGATCCGGTCGCCCGTCGTACCGGTGAACAGCCGGCGCAGCCGACCGTGCCGGGAGACGCCGACGATGATCATCGTGGCGTTCGTGCCGGCCGCGAAGTCGACCACCGCGGCGGAGACGTCCTCGCCGACCACCGAGTGGAAGGTGCCGCCGACCGAGGCGACCAGCTCCTGGGCCCGGTCGAGCCGGCGCTCGTCGGCGCTGCTGCAGCCCGTCGGTGGCGATGCACGTGCACGGCCAGCAGCTCGGCGCCGGCCGCCCGCTGGGCCAGCCGGGCGCCGCGCCGGATCAGCGTCTCGCTCTCGGGGCCGCCGGTGACCGCGACCACGATCCGCTCCTTGGCCGGCCAGGTCTCCTGGATCCGGTGCGCGCGCCGGTAGTCGTCGAGCTGGTCGTCGACCCGGTCGGCCAGCCAGAGCAGCGCCAGCTCGCGGAGCGCGGTGAGGTTGCCGACCCGGAAGTACGACGTGAGCGAGGCGTCGACCTTCTCCGGCTTGTAGATGTTGCCGTGCGCCATCCGGCGGCGCAGCGCGTCGGGGGACATGTCGACGAGCTGGATCTGGTCGGCGGTGCGGACCACCTCGTCGGGGACGGTCTCGCGCTGGCGGACGCCGGTGATCCGCTCGACCTCGTCGTTGAGCGACTCGAGGTGCTGGATGTTGACCGTGGTGATCACGTCGATGCCCGGCGGCCAGCAGCTCCTCGACGTCCTGGGCGCGCTTCTCGTGCCGGCTGCCCGGGACGTTGGTGTGCGCGAGCTCGTCGACGAGGGCCACGGCCGGCCGGCGGGCCAGCACCGCGTCGACGTCCATCTCGGTGAACGTCGCGCCGCGGTAGTCGACCGTCGTGCGCGGGACGACCTCGAGCCCCTCGAGCTGGGCCGCGGTCTGCTCCCGGCCGTGGGTCTCGACGAAGCCGACCACCACGTCGGTGCCCCGGGCCAGGCGCCGGTGCGCCTCGCCGAGCGTGGCGTAGGTCTTGCCGACCCCGGGCGCGGCGCCGAGGTAGACGATCAGGCGCCCCCGGCGTCTGGTCCACGTCTCCCATTGTGTTCCTCAGGCGTCCTGGGCGGCCTGCTGGACGGCGATGTTGAGCATCAGCACGTTGACGTGCGGCTCGCCCGAGCACGCCCCAGGTCCGGCCCGAGGTGTGGTCGTCGACGAGGCGCGCGGACCTCGTCCTCGCTCAGCCCGGTGGCCGCGGCGACCCGCGGCACCTGGAGCTCGGCGTACGCCACCGAGATGTCGGGGTCGAGGCCGGAGCCCGACGCGGTGACCGCGTCCGGCGGGACCTCGCTCTCGGCGACGCCCTCGCGCTCGCGCGATCTCGGCCTTGCGCTCCTTGATCGCGTCGATGAGCGCGGGCTCCTCGGGCCCGTAGTTGGAGCCGTACGACGAGAGCATGTCGTAGCCGTCGCCGGCCGCCGACGGCCGCGGCTGGAACAGCGCCGGGGTCGTCGACGAGCTGGCCGATGATCGCCGAGCCGACCGCCTTCCCGGGGTCGGTGGTGTGGCTGCCGTCGGCGGTGACCAGCGAGCCGCGCGCCTGCCACGGCGCGGCCACCCGGCCGAAGCCGTAGACGACGGCGGGGTAGGCCAGCCCGAGGACCAGCGTGGCGGCGATCAGCAGCCGCAGCCCGGCCAGGCTCTGGCGGAACAGTGCGTAGAGGTCCTTCATTGCACGTTCCTTCTGAAGGCTGGGAGCGTCGCGCTGGTCGAGCTTGTCGAGACCGCCGCAGCCTGCGCTGGGACCGACCTCGACATCTCGACAGGCTCGATGAGCGTTCTCGCGTGCAGACGTCTCCAGAGCCCCGGGATCAGCGAGATCACGAGGTCGAGCAGCTTGATGCCGACGAACGGCGCGACCAGCCCGCCGACGCCGTAGATCAGCAGGTTGCGGCGCAGCAGGTCGGCCGCCGACGCCGGCCGGTAGCGGACGCCGCGCAGGGCCAGCGGGATCAGCGCCACGATGATCAGCGCGTTGAACACGATCGCGCTGACGATCGCGGACTCGGGCGAGCTGAGCCGCATGACGTTGAGGACGTCGAGGTCCGGGAAGGCCACGACGAACATCGCCGGCAGGATCGCGAAGTACTTCGCGACGTCGTTGGCCACCGAGAACGTCGTCAGCGCGCCGCGGGTGATGAGCAGCTGCTTGCCGATCTCGACGACGTCGATCAGCTTGGTCGGGTCGGAGTCGAGGTCGACCATGTTGCCGGCCTCCTTGGCCGCGACCGTCCCGGTGTTCATCGCGACGCCCACGTCGGCCTGGGCCAGCGCCGGCGCGTCGTTGGTGCCGTCCCCGCACATGGCGACCAGCCGGCCGCCCTGCTGCTCGCTTGCGGATCAGCGCCATCTTGTCCTCGGGCGTGGCCTCGGCCAGGAAGTCGTCGACCCCGGCCTCGGCGGCGATCGCCTTGGCGGTGATGGCGTTGTCGCCGGTGATCATCACCGTGCGGATGCCCATGGCGCGCATCTCGTCGAACCGCTCGCGCATGCCCGGCTTGACGACGTCCTTGAGGTGGATGACGCCGAGCAGCCGGGCCTGCTGCCTCCCGCGCTGCTCGGCCACGACCAGCGGCGTACCGCCCGACTCGCTGACCCGCTCCACGAGCTCGTCGAGCTGCGCGGTCGCCGGGGCTGGTCGCCGGCGTCCCGGTGCGAGTGCACCCACTTCTGGACGGCGGAGCCGGCGCCCTTGCGGATCGACCGGTCGGCCAGGTCGAGGCCGCTCATCCGCGTCGTCGCGCGAGAACCCACCAAGGTGGCCCCCCGCTGGTCGAGCTCGTCGAGACCTCCGGGCCCACGGACCAGCTCGACGATGCTGCGCCCCTCGGGCGTCTCGTCGGCCAGCGAGGACAGCAGCGCCGCCTCGGCCAGCTCCTCCGGGGAGACGCCGTCCAGCGGCAGCAGCTCGGTGGCGTGCCGGTTGCCGAGGGTGATGGTGCCGGTCTTGTCGAGGAGCAGTACGTCGACGTCGCCGGCCGCCTCGACGGCGCGGCCGGACATGGCCAGCACGTTGCGGCGCACCAGCCGGTCCATGCCGGCGATGCCGATCGCGGAGAGCAGCGCGCCGATGGTGGTCGGGATCAGGCAGACCAGCAGCGCGACGAGGACCAGCACCGACTGCCGGGCGCCGCTGTAGTCGGCGACCGGCCACAGGGTCGCGCAGACGACCACGAAGACGACGGTGAGCGCCGATGAGCAGCACGTTGAGCGCGATCTCGTTGGGGGTGCGCTGCCGCTCCGAGCCCTCGACCAGCGCGATCATCCGGTCCACGAACGACTGGCCCGGGATCGCTGGTGATCCGGACGACGATCCGGTCGGAGAGCACCGTCGTGCCGCCGGTGACCGCGCTGCGGTCGCCGCCGGACTCGCGGATCACCGGGCGCCGACTCGCCGGTGACGGCCGACTCGTCCACCGAGGCGACCCCCTCGATGACCTCGCCGTCGCCGGGGATCCGCTCGCCGGCCACCACGACCACGACGTCGCCCTGGCGCAGGCTGGTGCTCGGCACCTCGTCGGTGGGGAGCTCGGTGAGGTTGCCGGTGTACTTCAGGGTGTCGCTGGCGGCGCGCACCCGGCGCGCGGTGGTCTCCTGCTGCAGCGCGCGCAGGCTGGCGGCCTGGGCCTTGCCGCGGCCCTCGGCCACCGACTCGGCGAGGGTGCCGAAGAGCACGGTGAGCCACAGCCAGACCGTGACCAGCCAGCCCAGGGTGCTCGGGTCGACGATCGAGAGCACGGTGGTGGCCACGGCGCCGATCTCGACCACCAGCATCACGGGGGTGGCGACCAGCTGGCGCGGGTCGAGCTTGCGCACGGCGCCGACGAGGACGTCGCGGTCCAGGTTGAGGTTCACGAGAGGGACTCCACGACCGGCCCGAGGAAGAGCACGGGCACGTAGGTGAGGCCGACGACGACGAGCGCGACGCCGGTGAGGAGGACGACGAACAGCGGCCGGTGCGTCGGGCAGGGTGCCGGCGCCGGCGGGCAGCCGCTTGGCGGAGGCGAACCGGCCGGCCAGGGCCAGCACGAAGACCATCGGCAGGAACCGGCCGAAGAGCATGAGCGAGCCCGAGCAGCGTGTTCCAGAACGGCGTGCCCGAGGTGATCCCGCCGAACGCCGAGCCGTTGTTGTTGGCCGCCGACGTGACGGCGTACAGCATCTCGGAGAAGCCGTGCGGACCGCTGTTGAGGATCCCGGCCGGCCCGTCGTCGAACGTGACCGCCGCCGCGATGCCGACCAGCAGCAGGATCGGGGTGGCCAGCACGTAGAGCGCCACCAGGACGATCTCGCGCTGCCCGATCTTCTTGCCGAGGTACTCCGGCGTCCGGCCGACCATCAGCCCGGCCAGGAACACCGTGACCACGGCCAGCATCAACATGCCGTAGAGGCCGGAGCCCACGCCGCCGGGCGCGATCTCGCCGAGCATCATGTTGAACATCGCCACGCCGCCGCCCGGTGCGGTGAGCGAGTCGTGCATGCGCGTTGACGGCGCCGGTCGACGTGCCGGTGGTGGCGGCGGCGAACAGCGCCGAGGCGGCTTCGCCGAAGCGGGTCTCCTTGCCCTCCATGGCGCCGCCGGCGAGCTGGGGAGCGGTGCCGGGCGCGGCCATCTCGGCCCAGGTCAGCAGCCCGATCGCGATCGACAGCAGCAGCGCCATCACGCCGCCGACCGCGAAGCCCTGGCGGCGGTCCTTGACGATCAGGCCGAACGCCCAGGCCATCGCGAAGGGGATCAGCAGCTCGAGGTAGATCTCGATCAGGTCGGTGAACGGCGTCGGGTTCTCGAACGGGTGCGCGGAGTTGACGTTGTAGAAGCCGCCGCCGTTGGTGCCGAGCTCCTTGATCGCCTCCTGGCTGGCGACCGGGCCGCCGGTCAGGGTCTGGCTCCCGCCGGTCAGGGTGTGCATCAGGTGGTCGCCGGCGAAGTTCTGGACCACGCCGAGCAGGACGAACACGAACGCCGCCGACCAGCGAGATCGGGCAGCAGCACCCGGACCACGGTGCGGACCAGGTCGGCTGAAGAAGTTGCCGACCCGCCACGGCCGTCGTTCTCGGTGCGCGCCAGGCCGCGCGCGAACGCCGCGGCGACGGCCATGCCGACCGCCGCGCTGACGAAGTTCTGCACCGTCAGCCCGGACATCTGCATGAGGTGGCCGATCGCGGCCTCGCCGGAGTACCACTGCCAGTTGGTGTTGGTCACGAAGCTGACGGCGGTGTTCCACGCGCCCTCGGTCGGGAGCGCCGGGAAGCCGAGCGAGAGCGGCAGGTGCTGCTGCAGCCGGCCGAGCGCGAAGAGCGCCAGGATGCCGACCAGGCTGAAGCCGAGGACCGACATGGCGTAGCTGCGCCAGTGCTGGTCGGCGTCGGGGTCGACGCGCAGCACGCGGTACGTCGCGCGCTCGACCGCCAGGTGCCGGTCGCTGGTGTAGACCTGTGCCAGGTAGCGGCCGAGCAGCGGGACGGTCAGCGCCAGCAGCAGCACCAGCGCGGCGATCTGGCCGAGGGCGGGCAGGACCTCACTCATGGCGCTCGGTGTTCTCGGGGCGGTCCAGGGCGCCGACCAGCAGGGCCAGCCCCACGAAGGCGGCCAAGGTGATCAGGACGTAGACGACGTCGGTCATGCGTCCTTCGTACGACGCGTTTGCGCTGGTCAGGAGCGGTCTTGATGGCTCCTTGACGGTCCGGGCGGCGTTCTTGACGGGACCTTCACGCGACCTGCGCCCGACCTACCCGGCGACGTCTCCGTGGCCCCCGATGAGCCGGGCGGGCACGTTCGGGCCAGGCGCATTGACCGAAAGGACTACTCCGACCGCAAATCCTTCGGTCTCAGTAGGTCCGGGCACGCTCCCACGGCCGAGATCAGCCGACCTGAACCCCAGTATTGACTGAATCCAGCGTGAGTTGCTTGCCTTTCGATGGCCTGCCGGGCATGCTCTTAGTTACTGAGCACGGGTCGTGGGGGCCTGAGCTCGATCGGCAGGAAACCAGGTGGGGACCTTGTTGCTTGGGGGGAAACCGCGTACGGCTAGTTCCGTACCGGCCAAGGTGGATCGCACGGTGGCGTCCGGCAGGACGTCGCCGCGCATCCACGTCGTCCGGCTGCCGCAGCGTGTGGACGTGCCCGTCACCAACGTGACGGCGCTTCACCACAAAGCCAGCTAGTCGAACGCGCGCACGCCGTCCGGATCCGTTCCGGGCGGCGCTGCCGTGCGTCCGAGGACGGCTGCCAGCACGGCCGTGACCACCGCGACCACCGCCAGCGCGACCGCGCAGACCTTGATCGCGCGCCACAGGCTCGAGACCACGACGTCCCACACCGCCATCGCGACGTCGCGCTGGGGCAGGTCCTCGGTGAGCACGTCCCGGGCGAAGACCAGCACCAGCGCGAGCAGCCCCAGCGTCGCCAGTGAGGCCACCGCCAGCCGCGCGGTGGTGGCGAGCCGGCGCCGGGCGGCCAGCAGCGTGAGCAGCACGAGCGCCGCCCAGAGCAGCGGCAGCCAGAACCCCAGCGTGTCCAGGGCGTCGTAGGCGCGGCGCGCCTTGGCGACCTGGTCGGCGTCCATGACCGCGAACGACGCGTCGATGTCCGCCGCCCGGTCGGGGTCGACGAGCCCCTGCGCCGCGAGGTTCTGGGCGATGGCGCTGAAGACGGTGCCGAGGTCGATGGTGACCCGGCCGTCGGCGTCGAGCCGCGCGCCGCTGCGGTCCTCGAGCACGGCGACCAGCTGCTCGTGCGCGCTCCGGTTGGCCTGCTCCCACGCCGTGCGGAACGTCGGGCCGGCGACGATCTGCTGCACGACCAGGTGCACGAGCTCGTCGGTGCCGGGCGGCAGCGTCGTACCACTCGTGGCGGCCAGTTGCAGGGCTTCGCGCTCGAGCTCCTTGACCGCGGCGGCCTGCACGACCTCGTCGTCGGCGAGCGGGGTGACCGTCTCGACGTACTCGTCGGTGTCGCTCACCACCCCGTGCACCCACACCGAGAGCAGGCTCAGGGGGAGGAGCGACGGCGGCCAACAGACCGCACAGCGAGGCGGCTAACGAGCGAAGCACTGAAAGGACACTATTGGATGTTGACTGGACCAGTGCGGCGGGTGGGACTTGTGACGTTCCTGAGACGCGTGAGTTGTCACGGGCGGATGCTCAATTCGTTCCCTTCAACCCCCACAGGGAGATCCCCCAATGAAATACCGCAAATTGCTCGGGGCGGTAGCCGCCTCAGCGCTCATGTTCGCCATACCGGTGACCACTGCGACATCGGCTCACGCCGACACCTACGCACCCAACCCAGGCAGCCAGGACTTCAACGGCAACAGCGGCGGCTGGGAAGGCGTGTCCACGTCCTCGGGCCTCTGCCTTCCCGCTCTGCTCTGCCCGGCGGTCGGTAACTCCTGGGTCGCCGGCGGCGCGGACGGCAACGGCGCCATCGCCACCACGTTCTCCAGCCTCGCCTCGACGGTGGCCGGTACGTCCAGCAGCATCTGGACGAGCCCGGTGTTCACCTACAACGGCCTCGGCGGCAAGGACCCGGGCAGCGTCACCTTCGACATGAACATGTTGAAGAACATCGGCGCACTGCTCGATCTGTCGGCCTTCAACGACACGTCGTTCCAGGTCGACCTGGTCGACCAGACCAACGGCAACGCGATCAGCGTCATCCCGACGCAGAAGCTCTCGGCGAACTCCAGCTGGAGCGCGGTCCCGTCGGCCTCGGTCAACCCGAAGCTGCTCAAGATCGGTCGTCCCTACAAGATCAAGATCACCACGGCGTACCACGCGGTCGTCACGGTGGTCGCGGTCGGTGTGGTCGGCTACGACAACGTCCGGCTCACCACGGCCGCTTCCGACAACGGCGGCGGCGGCGGTGGCAACGGTGGCTCCACCATCACCAACATCAAGCAGCTGCGGAAGCTGGTCAAGCACTACATCCTTCCGACCTCGATGTCGGTCGACGGCCGCTTCCTGAAGGTGCACCTCCGCTGCCCCCCGCAGGCTGCTCCGCAGGCCTGCCAGATCCAGCTCCAGGGTCTGCAGAAGGGCAAGTTCTCCAAGCCCGCCACGGCACGCAAGATCGCCAAGATCAAGGCAGGCAAGGAGCGGACCGTCAAGATCCGCATCAAGCCGGCGTACGTCAGCTCGTACTCCAAGGCCAAGAAGGTCTGGGTGAAGTGCATCGTGCGAGTGGGCAAGGTGCGCGTCTCGGTACGCAAGTCGATCAAGCTCAGCACCACCAGCTAGTCACGACCAAGTAGTCACGTGGGTGACCCCCGACCAGCAAACCTGGTCGGGGGTCTTCCCGTTTTCTGGTTGAGGAGCTGCGCTAGCGACGTCTCGAAACCTCGGCTCCGCCCCGCTGGTCGAGCCTGTCGAGACCACCGCAGCCAGCGCTGGGACCCGCCCGCCGCCGTACAGGACACTGGTCCGGTGAGCAGGAAGTGGCGCAAGGCCAAGAAGGACGCCCGCGCGGCGGCGCCCTCGGTGCCGTACGGCCCGCCGGTCGCGAAGGCCCCCGCCCACGCGAAGTCGGGCAAGACCGACCTCAAGTCCGTGGGAGTCGTCGCGGCCAAGATCGCGCTGCCCTTCCTCGTCGGCGCGGTGATCCGAGCCCTCGCCAAGCGCTGACTACGGCGCCGAGGTGCTGCACACTCCTGCCATGAGCACCCCGGCCCCGCCGCCAGCCGACCCACCGCCGCCGACCGGCCTGCCGACGTCGACGGTGCCGCCCCGCCGGTGCCGAACGTCCCGTACGGCGGCGCGGTGACGCCCGCCGACGCGGCCACGGTCTCGGCCCCGCTGACGCCCCAGACCGTTGCGAAGGGCGTCGGCCGCGTCGCCGTCTCCTGGGGCGCCCGCGCCATCATCTTCTTCGTCCTCCGGATGATCTTCCGGGCTATCTTCCGTCGCTGACGACGTACTTCGCGCCCAGCGCCCGGGCCGCGACCACCGCACCCGCGGCGGCCAGGACGATGTCCTTGAGCACGTACTGACCCTCGATCGTGGGCAGCCCGCCGGGGAACAGGTCGCCCGGGAACAGCACGAGCGGCGACATGATCCCGACCATCGCGCCGGCCAGCACGACCAGCCCGGCCCGCAGGCCGCGCCCGGTGACGAGCGTCAGACCGATGAAGGTCTCCATCGCCGCCGTCATCACGACCGCCGGAGTGCCTGAGACCACGCCGAGGGTCAGGGCGTCGACGGTCCGCATCACCAGGTCCTCGGCGGGGGAGGCGCCGGGGAAGAACTTGAGGACGCCGAACCCGAGGAACACCAGCCCGAGGCTGACCCGCAGGAGGGTGACGCTGTGCGCGGCCAGCCACCGTGCCACGTGGGCCTCAGCGCGGGCGATGCCTGCGGGCGGCGGGAGCTGCGGGCGGCTTCCGGTCGGCCTGACCGGGGTCGAGACGGACATGGCGATCTCTCCTTCGGTTCCGGGACACCTGGTGTGTCCTCGTGCCGAAGACGCTCGTCGGAATCGCGCCGATCGGAATCCGCTCCCGAGCGGCACCTGGTCTGCGCAGTGCCGCGTTGATGCCGCGCCCGACGTACGCCGATCGACGTACGGCGGTGTCGCTCCTCGACGGATTCCCGGTCGCTCGATCGTGACGAGGGTGGGGTTCCGAACGAGAGGAGAACACCTTGAACACCCGCATCCGCGTCGCCCTCGGGCTGGCCGTCGCCGTCCTCGGCACCGGCCTGACGACCGGCACCGCGTCCGCCGACGTACCCGCGCAGCGCACGACCCCGGTCACCCGGTGGCTCGACCAACACGCCCACGTCCTCCACGGCGTCGACCCCGGAGGCAACGACGCAGACCTGGCCCCGCTGGGCCGGGCGGCGAGCCAGGCCCGCATCGTCGGTCTCGGTGAGGCCGAGCACGGCCTGGCCGAGATCACCACGCTCAAGCACCGGGCGCTGCGCTACCTGGTCGAGCACGAGGGCTTCCGGTCGATCGCCTGGGAGGAGGACTGGAGCCTCGGCACCAAGATCAACGACTACGTCCTCGGCCGGCGCGACGACCGCGACGCCCTGGTGGGGCAGATGACCGACACCTGGAGCACCCAGGAGGTCGCGGACGTGCTCACCTGGCTGCGCCGCTACAACGCGCACCACCGGGACAAGGTGCGGTTCTTCGGCGTGGAGTACTACGCCACCCGGCCGTTCGCCTACGACGACGTCGAGTCCTACGTCGCGGCAGCCGCCCCGAGCCGGCTGCCGCAGGCGAGGAGGCATCTGGCCGCGATCCGGCCGTTCACCAATGACACGGGCGCCTACCTCCGGTGGTTCATGGGGGAGGTGGCCGACAAGGCGGCGTACGTCCGGCACGCGCGGAAGCTCCACGACCTCGTGGCCGCCATCCCGCACCGCCCCGGCGACCGGCGGCACGCCATCGCCGAGCACGCCGCCCGCCAGATCCGGTCGTGGTACGTCGCGTTCTCGATCCAGGGCGACAACTCGACGTTCCGCGACGCCCGCGCGGCGGAGAACCTGCGCTGGTGGCAGCGACTCAGCGGCGACAAGATCGTCTACTGGGCGGCCTCGGCGCACACCGCGAACGCGCCGCACGTGCGGATGTCCTCGCCCTCCTTCGAGGTCTCGTTCGCCAGCGTGGGGTCCTACCTGCGCGACTGGTACGGCGACGGCTACCTCTCGGTCGGCTTCACCTTCGACCACGGCAGCGTCGACACCGAGCCCGGGCAGTCGGTCGACCTCCCGCCGGCGCCACCGTCGTGGTTCGAGCACCCGCTCGGCGGGGTCGCGGCGCGCCAGTTCCTGGTCGACCTGCGCGGCCCGGCGCCGCGGGCGGTCCGTGCCTGGCTCGACCGCCCGATGGTCACCCGCGGCTTCCCCGAGGGCGGCTACGACTCGACGACGACCGGCGGCCGGCCCGGTGAGTGGTTCGACCTGGTCGTGCACCGCCAGCGGGTCACGTCGGCGACGGCGGTTCCGTCAGCGCCCTGACAGGGGAGTGTCAGCCCGCCGCCGCAGGCTGGGGCCATGACTCGACAGCTGGGCAACCCTCGGTCTGGTCGGCGCCGGCGCGGTGATCCTGGCCGTCCTCGCGGTGACCGCCTTCGTCGTCCCGGGTTTCGCTCAGGGACGAGGGCGGCGCCGTGAGGTCCTCCGGGCCGCCGTCCGAGCCGCCGTCCAGCACCTCGACCCCCATCGAGGTGCCGTGCACCGACCCCGGCTGGTCCGGACGCCGGCCGCGCCCTGGTCGCGGAGTTCGTCACCGACATCAACGCCGGCGACGCGACCGCCACCAAGGTCGCCCTCTGCCCGGACAGCGCCTCCCAGAGCGACATCGACGATGCGATCCGCGGCCACGCGCAGGTGCAGCAGATCCCCGCCACCGAGACCGTCGACAGCGAGTTCCTCGCCGTCGACCTGAAGGGCACGGTGCGCGGCGGCCCGGTCACCGGCCGGGTCAGCGCCTTCCAGGAAGGAGCGGGCTGGTGCATCTACACCTTCTACGCGTTCGGCTGACCGCCGCCGCGCTGCTCTCGACAGTCCTGGCCCTGGGCGCCGCCGCCTGCGGCACCGACTCCAACTCCTCGGCCCGCAGCGACCCACCACCGACGCCCAGCTCCTCGGCCGCTTCTCCGACCGAGCCCGCGACCTCGACCTCGACACCCGCGTCGCCCACCGCCGACCTCCAGCCCTGTGACCTCCTCGACGAGTCGGACCTGGCTGCCCTCGAGCTCGAGCTCAAGGGCCCGGAGGACGTCGGCGGCGCCCGCACCTGCGAGTTCCACCGCTTCGACACCTATACCGTCTTCGTGGGGATCTGGGACGACCTCACCACCGACGAGGTGGTCTCGAGCGGCCCGACCGAGCGCACCACGATCGGCCGCCACCCCGCCGTCCGTTTCACCGGCGGCATCTCCAGCTGCGCGTTCGCCCTCGACGTCGGCCCTGCTCGCGTCGATGTCGTGGCGGCCGCAGGCGGCGACGTGCCGCGAGCGTGCGAGGTCGCCAGGAAGGCCGCCCTTCTCGTCGAGCCCGACCTGCCCGCCTAGGGAACGCTGGGGTTGACCAGATTCGAACACATGTTCGATCATGGTCCGATGAGCGCAGCGGTGGCCCTGGACCCGGCCCGGCCGGTCCTCGACCAGCTGCGCGCCCGGGTCGCCTCGATGGAGGGCGGGCCGGCCCGCGTCTCCGTGCCGGTGCTGCCCGCGCTGTCCGGGCTGGTCTCGCTGCGCGCCGGCGGCAGCTACGCCGTCGACTCCGCCTCCCTGGCCCTCGCCCTGGTCGCGGGCGCCTCGCAGTCGGGGCAGTGGGTGGCGTTCGCGGGGTGGCCCGACTTCGGGGCCGAGGCCGCGGCCGAGCTCGGCATCGACCTGTCCCGCACCGTGCTGGTGCCCGAGCCCGGCGAGCACTGGCTGGAGGTCGCCGCCGCCCTGGTCGACGTGATGGGCGTGCTGGTGCTGCGGCCGCCGGCCAGGGTCGACGCCAGGTCGGCGGGCGTCCTCGACGCGCGGCTGCGCAAGCGCTCCTCGGTGCTGGTGGCGTGGGGCGACTGGCCGCGCTGCGAGGCGCGGCTCAGCCTCGAGGACGCGCGCTGGACCGGTCCCGACCGCGGACACGGCCGGCTCCGGTCGCGGCAGGTCCGGGTCGCCGTACGCCGGGGGAGCGCGCCGCCGGTCCGGGCCGACCTCGCCTTCCCCGGCGAGGCGGCGCCGCTGGAGCTGGTGGCGCCCGCGGCCTCGCCGGCCGAGCGAGCCTGGCGGGCGTCGGGGTGAGGGTCTCCCCATGAGAGTGCTGGTCGTCTGGTGCCCGGACTGGTCGGTCGTCGCGGCGCTGCGCGAGGCGGAGCGGCCGGCCACCGAGCCCGCCGCCGTCCTGGCCGCCAACGTGGTCGAGGTCTGCAACGGGCCGGCCCGCGAGGAGGGGGTCCGGCGCGGCATGCGGCGCCGGGACGCCCAGGCGCGCTGCCCCGAGCTGGTGCTCCTGGACGCCAACCCGGACCGCGACGCCCGCTGCTTCGAGCCGGTGCTCGAGACGGTCGAGGCGCTGCGGCCCGGGGTCGCCGCCCTGCGACCGGGGCTGCTGGCGGTGCGCGCGCCCGGGCGCTTCTTCGGCGGCGAGGCCAACGCCGCCGCGGTCATGGCCGAGACCCTGGTCGACGCCGGCGTGTGGGACTGCCGGCTCGGCGTCGCCGACGACCTGTTCACCGCCGAGCAGGCCGCGCGGCGCGCGCGCGTGCAGGAGTGCGAGCTGGTCCCCGAGGGCGGCTCCGCGGCCTACCTCCGCGACCTGCTGGTCGAGGTGCTCGAGGCCGACGGCGCCGAGGGGCGCGAGATGGTCAGCCTGCTGCGCCGGCTCGGGCTGCGCACCCTCGGCGACCTCGCGGCCCTCCCGGCCGACGCGGTGCAGCACCGCTTCGGCCGCTACGGCGCGCGGGTGTGGCGCCGGGCCCGCGGGGAGGCGCCGACGCTCGTCGCCCCGCGCACCCCGCCGCCGGACCTGACCGCCGAGGTGTGCTTCGAGCCGCCGCTCGACTCGGTGGAGGCGATCTGCTTCAGCGTCCGTACGACGACCGAGCGGCTGGTCGCCGACCTGGCCTCGCGGCAGCTGGTGGCCACCGGCGTGCGGGTCGAGGCCGAGCACGACGGGGCGGTCGCCTCCGCGCGCACCTGGCTGCACCCGCAGTTCTTCTCCGCGCGCGACCTCGTCGACCGGGTGCACTGGCAGCTCCAGGCCGGCGGCTCGCTGCGCTCGCGGCAGGACGCCGGAGCGGTGCGGGCGCCGGTCGAGCGGGTGCGGTTCCTGCCCGAGGTCGTGGAGCCGGCCGCCGCGCACACCGAGGGGCTGTGGGGCGGCTCCGGGGAGGAGCTGGTGCGAGCGCGGCGTGGCCAGGGTGCAGGCGATGGTGGGGTTCGACGCCGTGACCCGGCCGGTGCTCCAGGGCGGACGCACCCCGGCCGACCGGCAGGCCGCGGTGCCGTGGGGCGAGCGCCCGGCCGGGCTGCGGCCGCTCGACCGGCCCTGGCCCGGGCGGCTGCCGGGGCCGGCGCCGTCGCGGGTGTTCGCCGAGCCGCTGGCCGCGGAGGTCTGCGACCCGTCCGGCCGGGCCGTGGTGGTGACCGAGCGCGGGGTGGTGAGCGGCGAGCCGACCCGCTTCCTGCTCCTGCCGTCGACGGAGGCGGCTGGCAGCCGGTGGCCGCCTGGGCCGGCCCCTGGCCGGTGGACGAGTCCTGGTGGTCCGGGGGAGAGGGCCGGGCCTCGCGGTTCCAGGTGGTGGGTGCCGACGGGCGGGCCTGGCTGCTGGTCTGCGGCGCGACCGGCTGGCGGGTCGAGGCGGGCTATGACTAGGGGTGACGACTGATGGGCTGGGGCAACCCGCCGATCTCCTGGAAGGAGCTGGAGCGCCGGCTCTCCGGGCTGCCCGGCGCCGACGACGCGCCGGTGTCGCGGCGCAAGCACGGCCGGCTCGAGCCCCGCGAGGTGGCTGCTCGATCCCGAGGCCGGCCACACGCCGTACGCCGAGCTGCACTGCCACAGCCACTTCAGCTTCCTCGACGGCGCGTCGTCGCCGGCCCAGCTGGTGGAGGAGGCGATCCGGCTCGGGCTGCACGGCCTGGCCCTCACCGACCACGACGGCTTCTACGGCGCGCCGATGCTGGCCGAGGCCGCGGCGGCGTACCCGACCGCCGGGCTGCGCACGGTCTACGGCGCCGAGCTGTCGCTGGGGCTCGGCGGGCCGCAGAACGGCGTACCCGACCCGGAGGGGAGCCACCTCCTGGTCCTGGCCCGCGGGGTCGAGGGCTACCACCGGCTCGCCGCGGCCATGACCGACGCGCACCTGCGCGGCGACGAGAAGGGCCGCCCGGTCTACGACCTGGCCGAGCTGGCCGAGCGCGGTCGCGGCCACTGGGTGGTGCTGACCGGCTGCCGCAAGGGGACGGTGCGCTCGGCCCTGGCCGCCGACGGGCCGGCCGGGGCGAGCGAGGAGCTGGACCGGCTGACCCGGCTGTTCGGGCTCGACTCACGTGGCCGTCGAGCTGTCGCCCAGCCCGCACCCGGCCACCGACGAGACCAACACCCTGCTGGCCGGGCTGGCCGCCGACCACGGCCTGCCCGTCGTGGCCGCCGGCAACGTCCACCACGCCACGCCGGAGTCCGCGCGGCTGGCCTCGGCGATGGCCGCCGTACGCGCGCGGCGCAGCCTCGCCGACATGGACGGCTGGCTCGACCTGTCCGGCGTCGCCCACCTGCGCAGCGGCGCCGAGGTCGCCGCCGCGCTGCGCCGCTGGCCCGACGCCGTCCCGCGCAGCGTCGAGCTCGCCGACGAGCTCGCCTTCGACCTGCGCAAGGCCTCACCGCGGCTGCCCAAGCACCGCATCCCCGAGGGGCACACCGCCGACTCCTGGCTGCGCGAGCTGGCGTGGCGCGGGTTCGAGGAGCGGTACGCCGGGCTGCCGCACGCCGAGGTGGCCCGCGAGCGGATCGAGCACGAGCTGCGGGTGGTGGCCGAGAAGGACTTCTCCGGCTACTTCGTCATCGTCCACGACATCGTCGACTTCGCCCGCAGCCAGGGGATCCTCTGCCAGGGCCGCGGCTCGGCGGCCAGCTCGGCGATCTGCTACGCGCTCGGCATCACCGCGGTCGACGCGGTCTTCTACCGGCTGCCCTTCGAGCGGTTCATCTCCGCGCACCGCGACGAGGAGCCCGACATCGACGTCGACTTCGACTCCGACCGCCGCGAGGAGGTCATCCAGTGGGTCTACGACACCTACGGGCGGCACAACGCGGCGCAGGTGGCCAACGTGATCAGCTACCGGCCGCGGATGGCGGTCCGCGACGCGGCCAAGGCGCTGGGCCACTCCCAGGGGCAGCAGGACGCCTGGTCCAAGCAGATCGACGGCTGGCAGGCGGTCGTCACCGGCGACCAGGGCGACCCGGGCGCCCACGACGTGCCCGGCCCCCGTGGTGGCCCTGGCCGAGCAGCTGATGGGCGCGCCGCGCCACCTCGGCATCCACTCCGGCGGGATGGTGCTGACCGAGCGGCCGATCGGCGAGGTGTGCCCGATCGAGCGGGCCCGGATGGACCGCCGCACCGTGCTGCAGTGGGACAAGGACGCCTGCGAGGCGATGGGGCTGGTGAAGTTCGACCTGCTCGGCCTGGGCATGCTCGGCGCGCTCGACCACATGATGAAGCTGGCCGCCGAGCACACGGGGGAGTCGTGGGACCTCGCGACGATGCCCAAGGAGGAGCCCGGCGTCTACGACATGCTCTGCCGCGCCGACTCGGTCGGCGTCTTCCAGGTCGAGAGCCGGGCCCAGATCGGCACCCTGCCGCGGCTGCGCCCGCGCGAGTTCTACGACCTGGCCATCGAGATCGCGCTGATCCGGCCCGGCCCGATCCAGGGCGGCGCGGTGCACCCCTACGTACGCCGCGCCACCGGCGTCGAGCCGGTCACCTACGAGCACCCCGACCTGGTCCCCGTGCTCGAGCGGACCCGCGGCGTACCCCTCTTCCAGGAGCAGCTGATGGCCATGGCCGTCGCGCTGGGCGACTGCTCCCGCGACGACGCCGATCTGCTGCGCCGGGCGATGGGCTCCAAGCGCGGCGTGGAGCGGATCGAGAGCATCAAGCAGAAGCTCTACGCCGGCATGGCCCGCCGCGGTCTGGTGGGCGACGTCGCCGACGGGATCTACGTCAAGATCCTGTCCTTCGCGAACTTCGGCTTCGCCGAGTCCCACGCCCTCTCCTTCGCGCTGCTGGTCTACGCGTGCGTCGTGGTTCAAGCTGCACTACCCGGCGGCGTTCCTGGCCGGGCTGCTCCGCAACCAGCCGATGGGCTTCTACTCGCCGCAGTCGCTGGTGCAGGACGCCCGCCGGCACGGGGTCGACGTACGCCGGCCCGACCTGCTCCTCTCGCAGGCGAAGGCCGACCTCGAGCTCGTCGCCGACGACGTCCCGGCTGCGGCGACGGGCCTCGACTCCTGCCTCCAGCCGCACTTCGAGCGCACCGAGTGGGACCCCGACTCACCCGACCCGACCCTGACCCACCGCCGCGACGGCCGCCACGCCGTACGCCTCGGCCTCGACTCGGTCCGCGGCATCGGCCTCGACGTGGCCGAGCGCATCGTGGCCGCCCGCGCCGAGGCGCCGTTCACCGACGTCACCGACCTCTCCCGCCGCGCCGGGCTTGTCCTCGGCCCAGCTCGAGGCCCTGGCCACCGCGGGCGCGTTCGACTCGTTCGGACTCGACCGCCGCCAGGCGCTCTGGGTCGCCGGCTCCGCCGAGCGCGCCGACCAGCTGGCCGGCTCCACCCCCAACCCCGCGCCGCCGCCGCTGCCCGGCATGACCGACGTCGAGCTCACCCTCGCCGACCTCTGGGCCACCCACATCTCGCCCGAGAAGCACCCCGTCGAGCACCTCCGCGCCGAGCTCACCCGCGCCGGCATCAAGTCCGTCGGCGACCTCCAGCACGCCGAAGCCCAACCGCCGCGTCCACGTCGCCGGGCTGATCACCCACCGCCAGCGCCCCGGCACCGCCGGGGGCGTCACCTTCCTCAACCTCGAGGACGAGACCGGCATGCTCAACATCGTCTGCTCCGTCGGCGTCATGCGCGCCCACCGCCAGGCCGCCCGCAACCGCGTCGCCGTCGTCGTCCGCGGCATCCTCGAGCGCGAGGAGGGCGCCACCAACCTCATCGCCGACCGGGTCGAGGGCATCGACGTCGTCGTCCCCGGCGCCGGCGCGGTGCTCCAGGCGCGGGCCTCGTCGCGCGACTTCCGCTGACGGGCGGTGGGCACACTGGGAATGTGGACGACCTCGACCGCGCCCTGGAGGCGAGCATCCTGACCTTGCTCGAGCAGCGCGAAGCCGGCAAGACGATCTGTGTCTCCGAGGCCGCGCGCGACGTCCACGCCGATCCCAATGCCCCCGAGGCCTGGCGCGACCTGATGGAGCCGGCTCGCCAGGCGGCCCGGCGGCTGGTCGCGGCGGGCGAGGTCGTGGTGACCCAGGGCGGCGAGGTCGTTGACCCGGCGACCGCTACCGGCCCGATCCGGGTCCGCCGCGCCTAGGTGCCCGCCGCGCCTCCGGTCCCGGCCCGGGCTGGCAATGCGGGCACCACCACGTCCGCCGGTTGTCGGGGTCGTCTGGGAGCTCGGCCACCATCTCGACCGTCGTCCCGCAGCGCAGGCACGGCCGACCCTGCCGACCCGAGACCCAGTGGTCCTCGCCCCGCCGGTTGATCCCGGTCGTCACCTGGGCGGCGCCGGCGACCGTCGCGGAGTGGCGCAACGCGGTCGCGGCCCGGGCGATCAGCCGGTCGACGTCGACGTCGCCGACCGGCGTCCACGGGCTGACGCCGGTGAGAAACGCGAGCTCGTCGACCCACAGGTTCCCCAGCCCGGCGATCAGCGTCTGGTCGAGAAGCGCGGAGACCAGCGGCCGCTCCGATCAGTCCGCAGCCGCCGAGCCGCCTCCGCGGGGTCCCAGTCCTCGCGCAGTGGGTCGGGCCCGAGGTGCCCGATCAGCGACACCTCGTCCTGGGTGGCGACCAGTGCCAGGTCGTGGAGGCGGAGCCCCCAGACGGTGCTCTTGTCGTCCAACTCCCAGATGAGCCGGACCTCGTGCATCAACCGCGACGGCAGCCGCTTCCCGGGACGGGTGACCGACCACTCACCGTCCATGCGCAGGTGACTGTGCAGCGAGATGTCCCCGGAGAAGCGGGTGATCAGGTGCTTCCCGTGGGTGCCGTGCTCGAGGATCGTGCGGCCGGCCACGTCGCTGGTCGCCAGCCTGGGCACGCGGAACTCGGACCTGACCACCGTCCGCCCCCGCACCGAGCGGTCAAGCCGGCGGGCGAGCCTGTAGACGCTGTCTCCCTCCGGCACCGCCCCATTGTCAGGGGCGGCCGCAACCTGGGTCGGTCAGCGCTTCTTGTACTTGCAGGTCAGCCGTCCGCCGACGGTCACTCCGTCCGACCCGTCCGCCGCCCCCACGGCACTGAACGCCGCGATGAACCCGAGGCCCAGCACGGTCTTCTTCCCACCGGGAAACGCTGCCGCACCACCGATGGGCGGCATGGGGAAGTCGGGTGCATAGATGTTTGTGTAAGCCGTGCCGTCCGGGCTGGTCAGCCAGAAGTTGTTGATGCCCATTCCGTACTGGATCTCGTACTGGCTGTAGCCCTTGAAGTCGTTCAGCCGCACGTCGAGCTTCCATCCGTGGCTCTTGCTGAGCGCCTTGAACTGCGTCTTGCCGTGCTTCTTCCCGACCTGGCACTTCGCCTGGTCGAACGTCACCACCACAGACTCGTTCTTGATGATGCCGACGCCGGGCTGAGCGGCGTGCGCCGACTGGGGAGCAAGTGTCATGGGTGTGAGCGCGGCAGCGCCCACGCTCGCGGTCACCAGGACATTGCGCAGTTTCTGGTTCAGGTTCACGCGTCCCGACCCTAAAGACCAGTCACGCAGCCCATCAGGCTCAACCGGGCCATTGACGTATCCGACGCGGTGCCCACCCGGCCCGCGAGGCCGGGGGCGGGCATGCGCGCCTCAGAAACCCTTCTGGAAGTCGAACTGCGTGTACTTGCCTGGCTTCCACGTGTCACTGGAAATCGAGCTGGACGGTCTCGGTGCCATCGGGGTTCATGCCCTCGGCAGAACCATTCAGTGTCGCAATCACGCCACCAGACTTGTCGAGCACGGTGATGGTGAAGATGTTTGTGGCGTTCGTGTCCTCACCGATATATGTGATCCGAGCAACGCCGCCGAAGTCACCCAGACCGTCGTCCTTCAACTGGACTGAGTCGAGGCGCCAGTCACCGTCCTCCTGGGGGAGGCCGCCCTCCGGCTCCTTGGTCGGCTCCGGCTCCTTCGTCGGCTCAGGCTCTTTGGTGGGCTCGGCCTCCTTGGTGGCCTCCGGCTCCTTGGAGGCATCCGCCGCCGGCTTTGCGTCCGCCTTGGGAGAGGGGTCGACGGACGTCGAGCTGTCGTCGGTCGCAGAGTCGTCTCCTGAGTCGTCGGACCCACCCCCGGCAACGGCGCCGATCACGACAAACAGGAGGACGACGGCGGTCACGCCCGTCAAGATCTTGTGGCGGATGAACCAGTTCGGCTTGTTCCCGCCCGGCTGGATTGCCGTGGCCCCTACCGGAGCAACCGGTTGAGGTGCTGTCGGCTGTCCGCCGGCCGGTGCTGTGTGCTCAGTCCATGCCTGACCGTCCCAGTAACGCAGCCTGGACGAGTCAGTGCTGTCGGGGTACCAGCCGGGGTTCGCGTTGTTCATCTCGGCAACTTTCAGATCGAGGATGTGCTGACTTCAAAGGTGAACTGCGCGTGACATCAGAGCGCAGGCGGAGCAAGGCTCGCTTGACCTGGCGCCAGGCGTCTCGGTTATGCGCTCGAAGTGTCCGGATGGGTGAATCCGATGACCCGGCTGGGCCGATTGCCCTGGCCTCAGTGACGCTCCGACAGTTCCGCAGAGCTGGCATACCAATGGGGAAGCTGGGTTCCAAGCGCTGAAAGACGTTTGCCGGTGTCGTTCTGGCAGCCAACTGGTGCCTCAGACCTAGAGGCGGCGATTAGACCTGACGCCGGCGAGGTTCAGGTTCTCTGCTGAACGAAGGCAACCTGGTGCGAGGTGCACGCCATGACAAGTGCAACGATCCAACCGACGAACGTCCAGCCGAGCAGGAAATTCACCAGTCCAACCGCCACACTGTTCGACTTGCCCCGCGTTGCTGCGATCGCCCAGGGGAGCATGTAGCCGAGTAGTCAGGACAGTGAGAATCCAGGCAATCGCCACCTCAGCGCCGTTGGTCCGGGCGTCAGTCATGATCACCGGCGCATGGAAGGACGGCCGATAGGCGGGGACCGCCGATGGCGCCTGTGCTCGGTCCACCGCATGCCGTCCCAGTACCGCTGCTCGCCATGGAGCGGGTACCAGCCGGCAGGCGTCCTCACCATGGGAGCCGCTGGCGGCACCACGGCGGAAGGTACGGAGGGGCTGCGAAGGACGGCGCAGATGGCGACGGGCTGGTGGCCATCGGTCCAGCATGTTCGGGCGGAAACGGTGGCGCTTGATACGACGGTATTGGTGCCGTCTCATCACGGAGTGAGCCACCCGGATCGGTCATGGGCCTGATCCTTGCTCAACACGCCCACTCGTAACACCGAATCACGGCAACGCGGTGGGAAGCTCCCGCTGTGCGGCGCGGTTCGCGGCACATCCGTTTGGCCAGGACTTAGTCCCCAATGGTGGGCGATACTGGGTTTGAACCAGTGACCTCTTCCGTGTCAGGGAAGCGCGCTACCACTGCGCCAATCGCCCGCGATGGAGTTGTTGTTCGAGGTGGGTACGGGATTTGAACCCGTGTATACGGATTTGCAGTCCGTTGCCTCGCCTCTCGGCCAACCCACCGTTGGACGGGTCTGCCGAGACCCTCTCCGAGCGGACAACGAGACTCGAACTCGCGACCTCAACCTTGGCAAGGTTGCGCTCTACCAACTGAGCTATGTCCGCCTGCTTCCGAGGTCGGTTTCCCTCCCTCGAAGTGCGTCAGAACCTTAGCCGATGCTCTTCGGCGTACAAACTTGGCGCGCGGTGGTCGGGTCCCGATGAAAGGATCGCCTGGTGCGCGCGTGGGTGAACGGCAAGGTCCTCGACGACCCGACGGGGCCGGCGGTGGCGGTGAGCGACCACGGGCTGACGGTGGGGGACGGGGTCTTCGAGGCGATCAAGGCCGTCGAGGGGCGCCCGTTCGCGCTGACGCGGCACCTGGAGCGGCTCGTGGCGAGTGCGGAGGGGTTGGGGCTGCCGGCGCCCAACCTGCAGGAGGTACGTCGCGGCGTCGCCGCCGTGCTGATGGGCACCAGCGACCCCTTGAGCCGGATTCGGATCACCTACACGGCCGGGCCGGCGCCGCTGGGCAGCGGCCGGAGCGGGGGAGTGCCGACGCTGGTCGTGGTCGCCGCGCCACTGGACGAGGCGGCCGAGAGCAGCCGGATCGCGACCGTGCCGTGGCCGCGCAACGAAAGGGGGGCGCTGGCCGGGCTCAAGACCACGTCGTACGGCGAGAACGTCGTGATGCTGGCGTACGCCAAGGCCAGGGGCGCGGGGGAGGCAGTCATGGCCAACCTCGCGGGGCACCTGTGCGAGGGGACCGGGTCCAACGTCTTCTACGTGGTCGACGGCGAGCTGCGGACCCCCTCGTTGCGGAGCGGCTGCCTGGCCGGGGTGACCAGGGCGCTCGTCCTGGAGTGGTACGGCGGCCGGGAGGTCGACGAGCCGATCGAGACAGTGCAGCAGGCGAGCGAGGTGTTCCTCGCCTCGACCACGCGGGACGTACAGCCGGTCAGCCACTGGGACGACCTCGAGCTGCCGGTCCCGGGGCCGGTCACGAAGGCCGCCCAGGAGGCGTGGCGCGAGCACGAGGCCACGATGTTCGAGGAGCTCAAGTGATGGGCTAGCCTTGGCGACCGCAAGACCGCACGACGGGGGCGATTGGCGCAGTGGTAGCGCGCTTCGTTCACACCGAAGAGGTCACTGGTTCGAACCCAGTATCGCCCACCTCATAGACCTGACAGTCCTTCTCACCACCCGTTCGGGTGATTTACCCCCTGGGGTATGCCAGCAGGCATAACCGGCGTCGTCAACGCGTCGTTGTCGCCGCAGGTAGCGCACGCGGGGGGCCGTGTCCGCGCCTGGCACACCATCCCCCATTCGAAGGACACCCCCATGCGCACAAAGTCCTTGGCGCTCGTCGTATCGCCCGTCCTGGCTGCCGCGTGGCTCGCGCCGGCACAGGCCGGCGCCGCCGAGCAGGACATCGCCGCCGGGCAGTACGCCGCGTCGGCCCACAGCGACATCGTCGATCTGTCCACCCTCAACGTGCTCCCGACCGTCATTCCCGGCGGCGGCCAGCTCGCGTCGGTCAGGATCGGCCACTCGAAGGCCACCGCCGACAGCGCGGCGCCCCAGAAGGCGACGGCCGAGTCGGCCAACCTCGACGCGGCCCTGCTCGGTCAGGGCATCCCGATCGACTCGGTGACCGCGACCGCGCCGCCCAGCACCGGCCCGAAGACGCGGGTCCTGGCGCCGCTGCCGCTGGCGCCGCTGGCCGACATCGGGCTGCTCAGCGGCTCGGTCCAGGCGACCGGCTCCGCCACCGGGGAGTGCGCACCCGTCGTGAACGGCGTCCGCACCGTCTCCCGCAGCGCCACCTCGCTGGCCGGCGCGACCATCGGCGCGAACGCCCTGAACGGCTACCTCGCCAGGATCGACGCCTCGCAGACGACGGCGACCACGCAGCTGTTCGACAACAACCACGGCACCAGCAACGTGGTGTCCACCGCGACCACCACCGTGGGCGACATCCGGCTGCTCGGCGGCCAGGTCCAGGTGCACGTCGCCGACCCGGTCGTGCTGCGCGCGAGCAGCGACGGTACGACGGGCACCGCGGGCCTCATCGACCCGCCGACCGTCCACGTGAAGGTCGGCAGCAGCACCATCCCGATCCCGCTCAACGGCAACCCGGTCACCATCGGGGTGCCCAACAACCCGCTGGTCACCCTGAAGATCACGGCGTTCGACCCGACCAACCAGTCCTCCGGGGCGCTCGGCAAGGCGACCCTGGACGACCTGCTCCGGATCCAGCTCCAGGTCGGCCCCGACGCGCTGCCGCTGGCCACCCTCAACCTGGGCACCGCGCCGATGTCGGTCTCGGCCGAGGCGCCGACCGGCGGCGTCGACTGCGTGACCACGGACCCGAACGCCGACCCCGACGGCGACGGCCTCACCAACGCCGAGGAGGCCGTGCTCGGCACCGACCCCAACAACCCCGACACCGACGGTGACGGCCTCAACGACGGCGACGAGGTGCACACCACGCACACCAACCCGACCCTGCCCGACACCGACGGTGACGGTCTCGGGGACGGCGTCGAGGTGGGTACGACGCACACCGACCCGAACAAGGCGGACACCGACGGCGACGGGCTCAGCGACGGCGCCGAGGTCAACGTGCACCTCACCGACCCGCTGGTCGCGGACACCGACGGTGACGGGCTCAGCGACGGCGCCGAGGTCAACACCCACCACACCAACCCGAAGGTCAAGGACACCGACGGCGGCGGCGTGGACGACGGCGTCGAGGTGAACACCAACCACACCGACCCGCTCGACCCGACGGACGACCTGCCGGCCCCGCCGGTCGACAGCGACGGTGACGGTCTCATCGACACCGACGAGGCGATCTACGGGACCGACCCGCAGGACCCCGACTCCGACAACGACGGCCTCACCGACGGCGCGGAGGTGCACACGCACACGACCAACCCGCTGGACTTCGACACCGACGACGACAACCTGTCGGACGGCGCCGAGGTCAACACCCACCACACCAACCCGAAGGTCAAGGACACCGACGGCGACGGTCTCGAGGACGGCACCGAGGTCAACACGACCCACACCGACCCGACCAAGATCGACACCGACGGCGACGGCCTGACCGACGGCGCGGAGGTCAACACCCACCACAGCGACCCGAACAAGCTCGACACCGACGGTGACGGCCTCAGCGACGGCGCCGAGGTGCAGACCTACCACACCGACCCGACCAAGGCGGACACCGACAACGGTGGCGTCCCGGACGGCATCGAGGTCCTCGCCGGCACCAACCCGCTCAACCCCGCCGACGACCGGATCACGCCCAACCCGAACCCCAACCCCAACCCGAACGACCCGGACGACGACGGGCTGCCGAACAACCAGGAGACGATCCACGGCACCGACCCCAACAACCCGGACACCGACGGTGACGGGCTGTCGGACGGCGCCGAGGTCAACGGCCTGGCCGGCCTGTCCTGCCGGACCAACCCGCTGAGCCGCGACACCGACCGCGACAAGCTGTTCGACGGCACCGAGTTCAACGGGTTCGTCATGAAGAAGAAGGTCAGGACCCGGCGGCACCACGTCGAGCCCATCGGCCTGGTGAAGACCAACCCGTGCGCCAAGGACACCGACGGTGACGGCATCAAGGACGGCAAGGAGGTCAGCGGCAAGAAGGTCCGCCAGACCGTGGCGGCCAAGGGCGGCAGCTACCTCCTGAAGCGGCTGTTCAGCGACCCGTCGATCGCCGACACGGACGGTGACGGCCTGACCGACAAGCAGGAGGTCACTGGCTCGCGCAACAAGTTGCACGACCGGCGCAAGACCGACCCGCTGAACGTCGACACCGACGGTGGCGGCGTCAGCGACGGGCGCGAGATCAAGCTCGGCTCCGACCCGTCGGACGTCAAGAGCGCGCCCCCGCGCCGTCCGCACCGGATGGGCTGACCGACTGAGAGCACCCGGGCGGGTCACGGCATACGCCGTGACCCGCCCGTGGCGCGTCTGGCGGCGGAGTGGCTAGAAGCTGTCCGCGTCCGGCCAGCCGTAGTTGGCGTAGTACCAGCCCGCCGAGGTCAGGATGACCAGGACGAAGAGGCTGAACAGCAGCCCGCCCGCGACGGGCAGGAACCAGCCCGGGGCCTTCCTGGCCCGGACCGCCGCGATCTTGACGGCGATCGCGCCGAACACCGCGCAGCCGAGCAGTCCGTGGATCACGGTGCGGGCGCCGACCTTCTCGCCGTTGTGGAGGTGGCCGTACTCCAGCCCGAGCGCCCACAGGCAGTGGTAGGCGACGAACACCGCGAGCAGCAGCGCGAGCCCGCCCGACGCCCGGTGCGCCTTGCCCAGCCACGGCGGCGCCTTGATCGGCAGCTTGCCGTAGAGCACCAGCGCGCCCAGCCCCTGGCCGAGCACGAGGATGAAGACCAGGGTCGAGACGACGACCTTCATCTGGATCACGGTGCGGAAGCCGAGCGTCGTCGTACCGTCCAGCGTCGGGTCGTGGAGCCGGCCGAAGACGCCGATGATCACGGCGATCGCCGCGCCGGCCGCGAACGCCGCCAGCGGGAGCGCCATCCCCTTGCTCTCAGTGCCGGGCGCGGGTGCGGTGTCCGTCATGGGTCGAGCATCGTGCGGACGAGCCCGCTTGTGAATACCGAGGCACCGAAACCCGGGGGCGGCGGGCCGGTGGCCGTCGTTACGATCGACGCATGTCCGAACTCAAGATCGCCCTCGTCCACGCCGGTGCGCGTCAGGACGTGGCGGTGACTACGGGCACCAAGGCCTGGGAGCTCTTCAAGGACGACGACAAGGTCATCGCCGCGCGGGTGAATGCCAGCGACGGACAGAGCCTCAAGGACCTGTCCTACGAGCTCCAGGACGGCGACGAGGTCGAGGGCGTGGCGATCGACAGCGCCGACGGCCACGACATCCTGCGGCACTCGGCCGCGCACGTGATGGCGCAGGCGGTGCAGGACCTCTACCCCGACGCGCGGCTCGGGATCGGGCCGCCGATCCGCGACGGCTTCTACTACGACTTCGACGTCGAGACCCCGTTCGTGCCCGAGGACCTCGACAAGATCGAGACCCGGATGCGCAAGATCATCAAGGAGGGCCAGCGGTTCTCCCGGCGGGTCACCACCGACGGCGACGCGCTCAACGAGCTGAAGGACGAGCCCTACAAGATCGAGCTGATCGGGCTCAAGGGCGCGGGCAAGGCCGAGGACGCCGCCGAAGAAATAGCAGAGGGCGCGAGCGCTGAAGTGGGTTCCGGCGAGCTGACCATCTACGACAACATCCGGCGCGACGGCGAGGTCGCCTGGAGCGACCTGTGCCGCGGGCCGCACCTGCCGACCACCAAGCGGATCCCGGCGTTCAAGCTGATGCGCTCCGCGGCGGCGTACTGGCGCGGCGACGAGAAGAACAAGCAGCTCCAGCGCATCTACGGCACCGCCTGGGAGTCGAAGGAGGCGCTCGAGGAGCACCTGCACCGGCTCGAGGAGGCCGAGCGCCGCGACCACCGCAAGCTCGGGCGCGACCTCGACCTGTTCTCCTTCCCCGACGAGCTCGGCTCCGGGCTCGCGGTCTTCCACCCCAAGGGCGGCGTGATCAAGAGGGAGATGGAGGACTACGTCAAGCAGCGGCACATCGAGGAGGGCTTCGAGTACGTCGGCACGCCCCACATCAGCAAGGAGGGGCTCTTCCACACCTCCGGCCACCTGCCGTACTACGCCGAAGGGATGTTCCCGCCCATGGAGTTCGAGGGCGCGAACTACTACCTCAAGGCCATGAACTGCCCGATGCACAACCTGATCTACCGCTCGCGGGGCCGGTCCTACCGCGAGCTTCCGCTGCGGCTGTTCGAGCTCGGCAGCGTCTACCGCTTCGAGAAGTCCGGCGTCGTGCACGGCCTGACCCGGGTCCGCGGGCTCACCATGGACGACTCGCACTCCTACGTCACCGCCGAGCAGGCGCCGGCGGAGATCAAGCACCTCCTGGACTTCTGCCTCGGGCTGTTCCGGGACTTCGGCCTCGACGACTTCTACCTGGAGCTGTCCACCCGCGACGACGCCCACCCCGACAAGTTCGTGGGCGACGACGCCGAGTGGGAGATGGCCACCCAGGTCCTGGCTGATGCGGCCGCCGAGTCGGGGCTCGAGCTGGTCCCTGACCCGGGCGGCGCGGCCTACTACGGCCCCAAGATCTCCGTCCAGGCCCGCGACGCGATCGGTCGCACCTGGCAGATGTCGACGATCCAGTACGACTTCAACCAGCCCCGCGGCTTCGAGCTCGAGTACCAAGCCGCCGACGGCTCGCGGCAGCGCCCGGTGATGATCCACTCCGCGAAGTTCGGCTCGATCGAGCGGTTCCTCGGTGTGCTGGTCGAGCACTACGCCGGCGCGTTCCCGCCCTGGCTGTCACCGGTCCAGGTGCAGGGGATCCCGATCGCCGAGCGGCACGTCGACTACCTGTGGGACGTCGCGCGGCAGCTGACCAAGGCGGGCATCCGCGTCGAGGTCGACGACTCCGACGACCGGATGCAGAAGAAGATCCGCAACGCCCAGCTGCAGAAGGTCCCGTTCATGCTGATCGCCGGGGACGACGACATGGCCGCGGGTGCCGTCTCGTTCCGCTACCGCGACGGGCACCAGGACAACGGTGTGTCGATCGAGGAGGCCATCTCCCGGGTCGTGGCTGCGGTGGAGTCGCGCGAACAGGTCTGACCTTGGACGAGATCGAAGGCAGTGGGACTCCGGCGGTTGAGGAGGGCGTTCTGCGCCCGTCTCGAAACCCCGGGAGCTCTGGGTCGGCTCCCAGCCCTGGGTCACCTGGTTTCGAGACGGTTGCTGCGCAACCTCCTCAACCAACGGCGGGGCTGCCTGACTTTTTCGGGGAACCCATCGCGGCGTCGTACGACGACGACACCGACGTGCGGTTCTCCGCGGAGCACCTCGCGCTGGAGTCGGGCTTCCTCGCCGAGCTGGCGGCCGGAGAAGGACAGAGCAAGGGCCGGGCGCTGGAGCTGGCCATCGGCACCGGTCGCGTGGCGCTGCCGCTGGCCGCGCGCGGGGTCGAGGTGCAAGGCATCGACCTGTCCGAGGCGATGGTGGCGCGGCTGAAGGCCAAGCCGGGTGGTGACGCGATCCTGGTGGAGATCGGCGACTTCACCAGCGTGGACATGGGTGCGGGGTCCTTCGACCTCGTCTACCTGGTCTTCAACACGATCGGCAACGTCGCCAGCCAGGACGCCCAGGTCGCGACGTTCGCGAAGGCCGCCCGGCACCTGCGGCCCGGCGGCTGCTTCGTCGTCGAGACGGGCGTGCCCGGCGTGCTCGCGGCGCAGCACGACCACCGCTACCGGGTCTTCAGCCACACCGACGAGCACCACGGGATCGACGAGTACGACCCCGTCACCCAGCTGATGTGGTCGCACCACTACTCCCGCAACGACGACGGGTCCTACCGCCGCAACAGCGTGCCGTTCCGCTACGCCTGGCCCGCTGAGTTCGACCTCATGGCGCGGCTGGCCGGGATGCGGCTGCGCGAGCGCTGGGCGTGGTGGGACCGGACGCCGTTCACCGCCGCCAGCGGCGCGCACGTCTCGGTGTGGGAGAAGGAATGAGACTCGTCGCCCTCGGCCTGGTGGCGGTGCTGCTGGCCGGGTGCGGCGGCAACGACTCGGCGGGCGACAGTGTTCCGTCCCCTGAGGCGTCGGCGACCGCGGCCGCACCCACCGCCCCGCCGGTCGACGAGGCCGAGCTCCAGCGCCTCAAGGAGCTCACCAGGCTGGCGCTGCGGGCGCAGGAGGCCGCTGCAGCGCTCAACGCCTCCGGCGACCTGGTCCCGCCGAGGGACGAACCGGTGCTCGGCGCGGACATCAGCTGGCCGCAGTGCCCCGCCGGCATGGGCATCCCGCACAAGATCTCCAGCGGCGCCCCGTTGCCGCGGGACGACGCGGAGTACGTCGTCATCGGCCTCACCAACGGACCCGGCTTCCACGCCAACCCGTGCCTGGCCGACCAGGTCGCCTACGCCAAGGAGCGGGGGCTGCTGGTCGCGGCGTACTCCGTCATCAGCTGGCCCGACGAGGCCGCGCAGGCGGAGTACGGCGGGCTGCAGGGGGCCGGCCGTGCGCAGGCGGAGTTCAACCTCCGGAGCATGAAGGAGGCGGGCCTCGACTCGCCGATCATCTGGATGGACGTCGAGCAGGTGCCGCACTACGAGTGGTCGACGAGCACGGCGGCCAACGCCGAGGTGGTGCTGGGCGCAGCGCAGGGGTACGCCGAGGCCGACTACCGGGTGGGCGTCTACTCCACCCCGGCGATCTGGTCCGGCATCGTCGGCGACCTGAGCCTGGGCGTGCCGGAGTGGCGGGCCGCCGGCCAGACCTCGCAGGAGGAGGCGCTGAGCCGGTGCGGCAGCGACTGGCTGATCCAGGGCGGGCTCGGCGTCCTGGCGCAGTGGGTCGAGGACGGTCGCGACCGCAACATCACCTGCCCGGGCGCCGAGAAGACGCTGGGGGAGTACTTCACGAAGCCGAGCTAGTCCCAGCCTCGGGCTTGCGCGGTTTCGAGACGGGCGCAGAGCGCCCTCCTCAACCAGCGATGTTCTTGCGACTGGGTGGTGGACCGGTCACAGGGACGTGGCCGGCGGGCTGGGTCAGCAGGACGCCGCGGCCGGAGGTCAGGTCGGGGAGCCGGCGCTCGAACGCACCGACCTCGCTGGTCGGGATCGTGCCGGTCACTGTGCTGCGGCTCGGCCCGACCTCGACGGGCTCCGGGGTGGCGCCGTACCCGACCAGCATCGACAGCACCGACGTCAGCGACTCGGACGGCAGCGCGAGCTCGAAGCTGCTGACCGGAGCGCACACGGTGGTGCCCGCTCGCGCCAGCGCCTCGCGGAACGCGAGGTGCGTCAGCTCGCGGAACTCGCCCGCCGACGGCGTGGGCGCCTTGAACCGCGAGTGCGTCACTCGCACGCACAGGTCGAGGAGGCGCCAGCCGTGGAGACCCTCGTCGAGCTCGCGGGCCAGCGCCTCCTCGATGGCGACGTGGAACGAGGGCAGCAGGTAGCCGCGCTCGACCCCCTCGCCGAGCGCGTAGTCGAGTCCCGCTCCGACCGGGGCCGGACCGACCCGCAGCCCCAGCTGGGCGTTCTGCATGGCAGTCTCGGCGTACCCCTCGCCCGTCCCCGCCACCCGCTCGACGTGCACGGTCCGGGTTGGCAGGAAGTCGGCCGCGACGCCGTACTCGGTCTCGAGGCGGGCGGCGAGGACCTCCTTCTGGACCTCGCCGTAGATGCTGACCGTCAGCTCCTCGTCCATCCCCGCCAGCCGGGCGTCGATGAGGGGGTCCTGCTCGGAGAGCTGCTGCAGCGCCCGGAACAGCTCGACCCGCTTGGCCGGGTCGCGCGACTCCACCACGGACTCGAGCCCGGGCGGCCGGAACAGGCGCCCGCTGCGCGCGGCGTCCCAGCGGCCGAGCTGGACGCCGATCGCGACCTCGCCGAGACCGAGGACGGTCGCGATGTCGCCGGCCATGGCGCACCCGGGCCGGGTCTCGGCGCCGCGCTCGAACGCACGGACGTCGAGCGCGCGGGCCTCGTGCGAGACGACCTCGCCGGTCGGCGTACGCCGGTGCAGCGTCACCTGGTCGCGGGATCCGAGCCGGCCCTCGTGGACGCGCACGTAGGCCAGCCGGTGACCGTGGGCGTCGCGGTCGATCTTGAAGACCGTCGCGTGCAGCGGCTCGTCGGCACCGCCGTCGACGGTCGGGAGGTACGTCGTGATCGCGGCCAGGACGTCGGTGATCCCGACGCCGGTCAGCGCCGTCCCTGACAGCACCGGGTGGACGTGCCCCAGCCGGGCCTGTTCGGCGAGGGCCGCAAGCACCTGACCATCGTCCGGCAGCCGCCCGTCGACGTACTCGCGCAGCAGCGTGTCGTCCCACGGGGCGACGGCGTCGAGCACCTCCTCGACGTGCACCTGCCCGTCGAGGCACACGACGGAGCGGGCGAGCTCCTCGCGGAGGGCCTCGAGGGTGCGTTCGAGCGAGGCGCCGGCCCGGTCCATCTTGTTGACGAAGACCAGGAAGGGCAGCCCGAGCCGCTCCAGGATCCGGATGAGCACCCGGGTCTGGGCCTGGACACCCTCGACCGCCGAGACGACCAGCACGGCGCCGTCGAGCACGGCCAGCGCGCGCTCGACCTCGGCGACGAAGTCGGAGTGACCCGGGGTGTCGATGAGGTTCACCTTCACCGGGCCGCGCGGGGACGGCAGGGTCATCGTCGCGACCGCGGTGCGGATGGTGATGCCGCGGCGGCGCTCGATCGAGTCGGAGTCGGTGGTCGTGTCGCCGTGGTCGACGCGACCGAGGTGCCGGGTCGCCCCGGTCTCGTAGAGGAGTCGTTCGGTGAGGGTGGTCTTGCCGGCGTCTACGTGCGCCAGGATCCCCAGGTTGAGAGTGGGCATGGACGGCCTTCGGTGAGATCGAATGGGTCAGCGATCAATCCGAAGTTGCGGCGCATCCCGTTGCTCCGTCCGTGCGGTCGGTCCGGCGGGCAGGCGCCCGACCTCGCGACCGTAGCCCCGCGTCCACGCGCTTCGCGACCGATTTCCGGGCGGGAATGCCTGGCGGATCGGAGGTCGGGCGCCGATCGACGCCCGACCCCTCACCTCACGCGCGGGCGGCGATCACCATGTTGAACACCGACTCGGTGACCTTGCGGGCGCCGGGGAATCCGCCGTCCGCGAAGGCCTGCAGGGTCCGCTTCGGGCCGGCCTGGTTGCCCAGGGCCGGACCACCCTGTGACATCGCGTGGGGGACGCACAGGTTGTGGCCCGATGCGTACCAGATCAGCCCGAGCGGGTTGAGGTTGTCCTCCAGCCGGTCGCCGGCGTTGGGCTCGACGGCCAAGAACCATCCGTCCTCGGCGAGGTGCGCCTTGGCGTAGGCCAGCGCACCGACCGGGTCACCCAGGTCGTGGAGGGTGTCGAACATGCAGATGAGGTCGTAGGTGCCCTCGTAGGCCTGCGCCTCGGCGACCTCGTAGGTGACCCGGTCGGCCACCCCCATCCCGTTCGCCGCGATGCCCGCTCGACGCACCGACTCCTCGTGGTAGTCGATCCCCACGAACGTCGAGGCCGGGAACGCCTCGGCCAGCGCGATGGTCGCGGTGCCCAGTCCGCAGCCGACGTCGAGGACGCGGATCCCCGACTCGAGCCGCTGGACGAGCCCCGGCACAGCGGGCAGCCACTCGGCAGCGAGCAGGTTGCGGAACGCCGGGCGGAAGAACCGCTCGAAGCCGACGAACAGGCGCGAGTCGTGCTCGTGCCAGCCGAGGCCCTCGCCGCTGGCGTAGCCGTGCGCCAGCTCGTCGACGGTCGGCCACACCGAGGCGAGCACCTCGAAGCCGGACGCCATGAACGCCGGACCGTCCTCGTCGGCCAGGACCATCGCGTGCTCGACCGGCAGCGTGAACGACTGGGTGGCCGGGTCGTACGTCACGTACCCGGCTGCCGCCTGCGCGGCCAGCCACTCGCGCAGGTAGCGCTCGGCGTAGCCGAGGCGCTGCGCCAGCTCTGCGCTCGTGCTGCCCGGGTGTTCGGCGAGGCCGCGCCACAGCCCGAGCCGGTAGCCCAGGTACGAGAGCAGCGTGCTGTGGCCGATGCCGAGATCGGTCACGATCTTGGTCGCGAACGCCTCCACCTTCGCCTCGTCGATGGCGGTAGCCTCCGTGTGATGCTCGGCGACGTCGTCGTGGGACTTGATTGCGGTCATGTCGATCCCTTCTCGTCGCGGACCGGGTGTCCGCTGTCGACGACAAGGCTGCGAGAGATGGCTGGCACGCTCCTGTCGTCACCACGCGTCTGCTCCTGGCTACGTGACAGTGCTGTGACAGTGAGGTTCGGGAGGATGGGCGCATGAGCGAGACGGACCTGTCCTGGCTGGGCACCACCGTGCTCGTGTGGGCGCACCCGGATGATGAGACCTACCTCAGCGGCGGCACCGCCGCGGCCCTCGTGCAGCTGGGCCACCGGGTCGTGGCCGTCACCGCGACCCGTGGCGAGGCGGGCGGGCCGGACACGACGCCGGCCGCCCTGGCGGAGACGGCGCGGGTGCGCACCGCGGAGCTCCAGGAGGCCATGCAACTGCTCGGCGTGACGGAGCACCTCTGGCTCGACTACGCGGACGGGGGTTGCCTCGATGCCGATGCCGAGCCCGCCGTAGGACGCCTCGCCGATCTGTTCGACGAGGTCCGTCCTGACACGGTCCTGACCTTCGGGCCGGACGGGTTCACCGGGCACCCCGACCATCGGGCGGTGGGCCACTGGGTGGATCTCGCGCTGGTCCGCAGCGGCGCCGCACCCCGGCTGCTGCACGCGGTGGCGACGGCCGAGGATCGCGTCGACCCTGAGCTCGACGCGGACTTCGCGGTCTTCGAGCTCGGCCAGCCCCGGATGTGCGAGCCCGACGAGCTCGCCCTCCGCCACGTGCTGGACGCGGCGACGCTCGAGTGCAAGGTGGCCGCCCTGCAGGCGCAGGCATCGCAGACCACGGGCCTGATCGAGGCCGTCGGCATGGAGCGCTACACGGCTTGGGTCGGGGTCGAGGGGTTCGCTGATCCAGTGCCCGCGGCCGCTCCGGCACACTGAGGCCGCATGGACCCCGAGCCCAGGTCGCAGGCGGTGTGGGTTGGTGTTCTGGGTCCGCTGGCCCTGCGAGTGGCCGGGACCGAGGTCCCGGTGCCCGGCACCCGTCGCCGCACGCTGCTCGCCACCTTGGCCCTGGCCCGTGGCCGGGTGGTCGGCGTTGACCGACTGGTGGACACGCTGTGGCCCGATGACCCTCCCGGGGACGCCGCCCAAGCGCTGTACAACCACGTCTCGCGCCTGCGCCGAGATCTGAGAACCGCCGGAGGACGGCTGGCCAGGCAGGGTGCGGGCTACGTCCTCGAGCTCACCGAGGACGAGCTCGACGCAACGGTGGTCCGGGCCGTGGTCGACGGACTGCCGCACCTTGCGCCCGATCGGGTGCTCGGTCCGGCGCTCGCGGCGTTGGACCTCTGGCGCGGTCCGGCGCTCGAGGAGTTCCGGGGGCACGCGGACCTCGACATCGAGGCGGTGGCACTCGACGAGCTGCGGAGGCGGCTGCACGACGAGGTGGTGCGAGCGCGGGTTGCGGTCGGCGACGGGTCGGCCGTTGCCGACGCCAGCGCCACGGTCGCGGCCGACCCGTTGCGCGAGCGGGGCGTCCTCCTGCTCATGGAGGCGCTCGCACGGGAGGGCCGTACGGCGGAGGCGATGGCTGCAGGGACGACGTACCGCCGCAGCCTGGTCGCGGAGACCGGTCTGGACCCGGGCCCGGCCCTGGGCCGGCTCGAGCAGGAGATCGCCTCGGGCGAGCTCGCCCCGCGCGACCGACCTCCGGTCTGGTCGGCGCGGCGGACCGTCGCCCGCCCGTCCGGACCCCTGGTCGGTCGCCAGCAGGAGCACGACGAGGTGCTGCGCCTGCTCGCCGGCCACCGGGTGGTGACCCTCACCGGACCCGGCGGCGTCGGCAAGACCCGACTCGCGCTCGAGGTCGCCGCCGCCATCGCCGAGCTGGACCGGGTCGACGCCGTCGTCGTGGACCTGGCCGCGGTCGAGGACGCGTCCCGGGTCGTACAGGCCGTGGTCTCGACGCTCGGCCTGCGGCTCCTGGCCGCGGAGCAGCCCTCGGCGCTCGATGTCGCAGCCGCCCTGGCCGACGCCGGGCTCCTCCTGGTCCTCGACAACGCCGAGCACGTCGCCCAGGCCTGCCGTGACCTCGTCGACGCTGTCGACCGGCACGCGACGGGAGTCCGTGCGCTGGTCACCTCCCGGGTCACGCTGCACGCCCGCAGTGAGTACGTCGTCCGCCTCCAGCCGCTCCCCACGCCTCGGGACGCCCAGGACCTCGTCGCCCTCGAACGGCAGCCGAGCGTGCGCGCTTTCCTCGAGCACGCCCGGCGCCGTGACCGTTCCTACGAGCTGACCGCGTTCGACGCCGGACCACTCGTCGAGATCCTGCAGCACCTCGACGGCCTGCCCCTCGCGATCGAGCTGGTGGCCGGCCAGGCCGCGATGCTGCCTCTGGCCGCGGTCCGCGACCGGCTCGGGCGGGCCCTGGACCTGGCCACGGCCCCCGACGGGCACGACGAGGACCGTCAGCGGACCTTGCGCCTGACCATCCGCTGGTCGTACGACCTGTTGACCTCGGCCCAGCAAACTCTGCTGCGTGCCGTCGCCGCGTTCCCCGGCGGCGTCGATCTGGCCACCGTGGAGGAGCTCGCGGTGGAGGTGGCGCCGGAGCACGACCCGGTGCGGCTCCTGCAGGGCCTGGTCGAAGCGTCACTGCTGGACGTCGATCCCGGTCGGAGCCGCTACCGGCTGCTCTTCACGGTCCGGGCTTTCCTGCTCGAGGAGGTCGCCGCACTGGGGGAGTCCGCGGCCAGCGAGGACAGGTTCCTGCGGTGGGCCGTCCGGGCGGCAGAGGAGATCGGCGTCGGGCTGCGGTCTCCTGCCGAGGCCCGGGCCGACCGGCGGCTCCGGGCCGAGCTCGACAACCTGCGCGCAGCCCGGGACCTGGCGCGCGCCGGCGGCCTGATCGATGAGCGGGTCCGGATCACCCTGGCGTTCGACCAGCCCGCGGTCTGGCGGGATCTCCGCGAGCTGTGGGCGTGGTGCCTGGAGCTGGCCCACGCGCCGGAGACCGGCGGGCATCCCAGCGAGGTCGAGATCTGGGGTGCAGCGGCCGAGGCGGCCCGCCAGGCCGGCGACTACGACCGGGCGGTCGAGCTGGCGCGCCACGGGCTCGCAGTCGCCGGCGAGGCCGCGGCGAGATCGCGCAAGACGGCGCGCTGCTGGTCTGCACTGGCCGGAGTCGCGCACTACCGCGGCGACTTCGCCTCCGCCGCTCGTGACTGGGCGCGGTCCGCTCGCGCCTCCGGCCCGGAGGCGGCGGGACTGTTGGCCAGCGCGGCCCTCGGGGCGGGGTACGGCGGCGACCGCGCGCACGCCGCCGCGCTGCTGGCCGAGGCGCGCCAGCAGGAGGCGACGACCCCCAACGGCAGCAACCACGCCTTCATCACCTACGTCGAGGGAGAGCTTGTCGCCGTCGACGATCCGGCGACGGCCATCGCGTCGTACGTCGCCGCCGTCGAGGAGGCGCGCAGCGTCGGCGCCAACTTCGTGGCGGGCGTGGCGGGGGTCGCGCTGGCAGCGGCGCGGGCGCGGACCGGCGACCCGGCAACCGCCGCCGCTGCCTACCGCGACCTGCTGAGCTACTGGCGCACCACCGGCCACGGCCCCCAGCTGTGGACCACGGCCCGCAATGCGGCCACGCTGCTGCTTGCCGAGGGTCACCCGCGGGAGGCCGCGCTGCTGCTCCTCCGGGCGGACGCGACGCCGCAGGCGGCGGCCGCGGACGCCGAGATCGCGCGACACAGCAGCCGAAGCTTCGTGGCGGTGTCCACGGTGATCGGCATCGAGGAGCTGGAGTCGCTGCGCGCCGAGGCGGCCGCACTGAGCGCCGGAGAGATCGTCGAGGCGGCGAGGGAGGCCCTGCGGGCGATCGCGGGCACGTGACGAAGTCATTGAGACACCATGTCGCCGGCGTACTCCTGCACCGACCCCTGCACTTCTGCACTGAGATCTCGGTACAGAAGTGCAGAGGTCCCCTGAGATCAGGGGACCCATCCCGACGTGCTGTCACAGATACGCTGACGCCATGGTGGGCAAGACCGACGGGCGACAGCTGCGCTGGGACAGCCACAACCAGGCCCGCCGCCAGCACATCCTCGACGCCGCCATCGGGGTGCTCGCCGACGCCGAGCCGGGCGCCGAGGTGCACGTCCAGCAGATCGCCGACCGCGCCGGGCTGAGCCGCACCGTCGTCTACCGCCACTTCGCCGACCGCGCCGACCTCGACGCCGCCGTCCAGGGCCGGGTGCTCGAGCTGCTGCGCGCCGAGCTGATCCCGGCGCTGTCCTTCGAGGGGACGCCGGTCGACATCATCCGGCGGATCGTGTCGGCGTACGTCGGGTGGGCGAGCGAGCATCCGTCGCTGCACGAGTTCGCGCAGCAGGACCCGCCCGGCCCGGGGATCGGCCAGATGGAGACGGCGATCCAGCAGATCGCCGGGCAGATCGAGGACCTCATCAACGTCGGGGTGGAGCTGCTCAACGTCCGGCTCACCGAGGACGACGTGGCCGCGCTCGACCCGCTGGTCTTCGGCCTCGTCGGGGCGGTGTTCACGTCGACGCGGCGCTGGCTGGGCCGCGCCGAGCAGAAGCCCGACCGGGAGAGGTTCGTCGAGCTGGCGACCGAGGCGATCTGGCTGCAGATCGCCGGCATGGCCGTCGCGCGTGGGGTGGAGCTCGACCCCGACGTACCGGTCGAGGCGTTGCTCGAGGCTGCCTTCGACGGGACCGCCGGGTGACCTCCGACCACACCGCGGAGGAGCCCGTCGTCCAGGCCGGCGTCGGCGCCCCCGACGATCTGGACCGGCTCTGGACGCCGCACCGGATGGCCTACATCCGCGGCGAGAACAAGCCGGTCGACGGCTCGGCGGGGGAGTGCCCGTTCTGTCGCGTGCCGTCGCTCGCGGACGACGAGGGGTTGGTCGTGCACCGCGGCGAGACGGCGTACGCCGTGCTCAACCTCTACCCCTACGCCCCGGGCCACCTCATGGTCTGCCCCTACCGGCACATCGCCGACTACACCGAGACCACCGAAGCGGAGTCCGACGAGGTCGCGGCACTGACCAAGCGGGCGATGACGGTGATCCGCTCGGTGTCGGGCGCAGAGGGTTTCAACATCGGCATGAACCAGGGCCACATCGCCGGCGCCGGCATCGCCGCGCACCTGCACCAGCACGTCGTCCCGCGCTGGCCCGGCGACCAGAACTTCATGCCGATCATCGGGCGCACCAAGACGCTGCCCGAGCTGCTCTCCGACACCCGGGAGCTGCTGGCCGGTGCGTGGGGCTGAGGGCTACTTCTTCTTGCCGGTGAGGTTCGACATGGAGCTGGCACCGTTCTTGGAGGCCGCCTCCCGCTTCTCGGCGCGCTTCTCCTTGATCGATTTCCCGGTCTTCTCGGACTTGCTCTGACGCGGCGACTTGTCGCTCATGCGGGATCTCTCGATATCGGTTGCCTGAGTGGCTCCGTGTCGCGACAGTACGCCTGCATGTCTCATGGGAGCCGCAGGTTGGTTAGCCTGCGGCCACCATGCTCGACCGATTCAAGGCCTTCTGGCAGGGCAAGGCCCTCGCGCCGTTCATCAACCTGTTCATCAAGCTCGGGATCAGCCCCGACGTGGTGACGCTCGTCGGCACCCTCGGCGTCGCGGCCGGCGCGCTGGTCTGCTTCCCGCAGGGCTGGCTCTGGCAGGGCGTGCTGGTGGTGACGGCGTTCGTCTTCAGCGACCTGATCGACGGGGCGATGGCGCGCAAGGTCGGCCGCACCGACCTGTTCGGCGCCTTCCTCGACTCCACCCTCGACCGGGTCGCCGACGCCGCGCTGTTCGGCGGCATGGCGCTGTTCTTCGCCTGGCAGGCCGAGGACCGGCTCTACCTCGTCCTCGCCCTGATCTGCCTGGCGATGGGCTCGGTGACGTCGTACGCACGGAGCAAGGGCGAGCAGCTCGGCTTCAACGCGAAGACCGGGCTGGCCGAGCGTCCGGACCGGCTGGTCGGTCTGCTGGTCCCGACGTTCTTCGGCGACCTGTTCGACCTGCCGATCCTCTACGAGGTCGCCCTCTGGCTGATCGCGGCGCTGAGCACGATCACGGTCGTCCAGCGCATCCTGCTCGTACGCCGCCAGGCGCTCGCTCCGGCGGCGAATACCGAATCGGCCGGAACACCTCCTCAGCCGTAGGCTGAGGGCATGGCTGAGCAGCACCCCGAGGACACCCACGACGTTCCCGTCACCGGCACCACCCGCGTGAAGCGCGGCATGGCCGAGATGCTCAAGGGCGGCGTGATCATGGACGTCGTCACCGCCGAGCAGGCGAAGATCGCCGAGGACGCCGGCGCGGTCGCCGTGATGGCGCTCGAGCGTGTCCCGGCCGACATCCGCGCCCAGGGCGGCGTGTCCCGCATGAGCGACCCCGACATGATCGACTCGATCATCGAGCAGGTCTCGATCCCGGTCATGGCGAAGGCCCGCATCGGCCACTTCGCCGAGGCGCAGGTGCTGCAGAGCCTGGGTGTCGACTACGTCGACGAGTCCGAGGTGCTCACGCCCGCCGACTACGAGAACCACATCGACAAGTGGGCGTTCACCGTGCCGTTCGTATGCGGTGCGACCAACCTCGGTGAGGCGCTGCGCCGGATCACCGAGGGCGCGGCGATGATCCGCTCCAAGGGCGAGGCCGGCACCGGAGACGTCTCCAACGCGGTCACCCACATGCGGACCATCCGTCGCGAGATCCGCCGGATCGCTGCGCTCGAGGACGACGAGCTGTACGTCGCGGCGAAGGAGCTGCAGGCGCCGTACGACCTGGTCAAGGAGGTTGCGCGCCGCGGCAAGCTGCCCGTCGTGCTGTTCACCGCCGGTGGCATCGCGACCCCGGCCGACGCCGCGATGATGATGCAGCTCGGCGCCGAGGGTGTCTTCGTCGGCTCGGGCATCTTCAAGGCCGGCAACCCCGTGCAGCGCGCGGAGGCCATCGTCAAGGCCACCACCTTCCACGACGACCCCGACGTGGTCGCCAAGGTCTCCCGCGGTCTCGGCGAGGCCATGGTCGGCATCAACGTCGAGGAGCTCGCGCAGCCGCACCGCCTCTCCGAGCGCGGCTGGTGAGGCGGCTCCGTGGCCCCGCCACGGAGCCCCACTTGCGCCCATGTCCTACCAGCACTAGTCCTTTAGGTCAGTTGGCGTAGCTCTATCCGGACGGTCCGGTCCGCTGATCGATCAGTCTCATCCACGCCGGGTCCTCAGGGCAGTAACAACGGGGGCAGGGCCTCCTGAGCCGTCGCTACCTTCATGTTGACCGGTTGATCGATCAACGATCCCGGCACACGTGGAGGTCTCCGTAGGCCTCCGGGGGAAAAGGAGAAACGTCATGCCTGCTGTGGCAGACAAGAAGAAGAGGCGCGTGACCAAGGTCGTCGCGCTGGCCGCTGCTCTCGTCGTGGCCGGGGGCGCCGCGTTTGCCTGGTGGACCGCTGGCGGTTCCGGGACGGGCACGGCTGCGACGGGCAACGTCGCGGGCATCACCATCAACCAGACCAGCTCCATCTCCGGTCTCTACCCGGGTGGCCCGGCCGCACCGCTGGCCGGCAACTTCACCAACGCCAACAGTGGCCCCGTCTACGTGGCCCAGGTCTCCGTCGCCGTCCAGGCCGGCTGGAGCGCCCAGGCGAACGCCGCGAAGCCGGCGTGCACCGCTGCGGACTTCGCTCTCGTCCAGCCCGGCGTCACCAACGCCGAGGTCCCGTCCGGCACCGCGGTGTCCGGATGGACCGGTGGCTCGATCCAGCTGGTCAACGCTGCTGCCAACCAGGACAACTGCAAGGCCGTCAGCGTCCCGCTCGTCTACACCAGCAACTGATCGCGCGTTGCGCAGCGGCCCGGTTCCCCGGGCCGCTGCGCGACACGTCCTGAGAGGACATCGCATGGCAAGCCGACGAACCGCGGGGATGTTCGTAGGACTGTTCGCGCTACCGGTCGCGCTCCTCGGAGCGCTGCCGGGTGCGCTGCCCGATGTCACGACGAAGCTCACCAGCGCGCTCCCGTTCCGGGAGCACAGCCCCTTCTCGGTCCACAACACCCAGGACCTGCACCGCGGAGTCAAGGTGCGCGTCACGGGGGTCACCCTTGGCCAGCTGCGGCCGGGCACGTCGGCCCAGGTCGCGCTGACCCTGCAGAACCCGAACAAGCACGCGGTCCGGATGATGAAGGTCCGCGTCAAGATCGTGAAGATCGTCGCGCCGCACGCGGACGACGCCCACACCTGCACCACGGCCGACTTCGCGGTCAAGCAGATGCCCCGGGCGATTCTCCGGGTGCCGGCCCGCCGGACCACCACCCTGGCCGCCATGGGCGTGCCGGCGGCGGTCTGGCCCCGGCTCACCATGCTCAACCGTCCCCTCAACCAGGACGGCTGCAAGGACGCCCAGCTCACGCTCCGGTTCAAGGCGCGTGGCCTCAGGCGGTCGGCGTGACGTCGACCCGCCGCAGGCGTCGGCCGCTCGCCCTCCTGCTCGCCGCAGCGACGCTGCTGGTGGGCGGGGTCGCCGCGGCGTACTGGATCACCACGGGCAGCGGATCGGCGGCCGCCGGCAGCGGCACGCCGTCGGCCCTGACCATCAGCCCGGCGACGCCCACGGCGCAGCTCTACCCGGGCGGCCAGGCGAGCGTGGTCCTCACGATCGCCAACCCCAACGCCGGCGCGATCAAGGTCGGCTCGCTCGCCCTCGCGACCACGCAGGGCACCGGCGGCTTCGCCGTCGACGGCGGGCACGCGGGCTGCGGCCTCGCGACTCTCTCGTTCGCGACCCAGACCAACGGTGGCGCCGGCTGGACGGTGCCCGGCAGCGGGTCGCTCTCCGTCACCCTGACCAACGCTCTCTCGATGACGACCGCGGCGGCCAACGCCTGCCAGGGCGCCTCCTTCACGGTCTACCTGGCGGCGTCATGAAGCGCCACCTCGCCACCCTCGCGCTCTCGGTCGCGCTGACCCTCGTGGCCGCCACGGCATTTGCCTACTGGAGTGCCGGCTCGGTGCCCGGAGGCAACGGCGCGGCGGCGGCGACCGGCGTCAACCAGGGCGCCACCCCGACCGCGAGCGCGACCGGCGCGAACGTCACGGTCAGCTGGACCGCCACCACGCTGGCGAACGGCCAGGCCGTCAACGGCTACCTCGTCAAGCGGTACGACGCCACCTCGTCGGCCGTCCAGACCGTCCTCTCCGCCTGCACCGGCACGATCACCGCCACCACCTGCGTGGAGAGCGGTGTACCGGAGGGCTCCTGGCGCTACACCGTCACGCCCGTGTTCGCCACCAACTGGCGAGGCGCCGAGAGCGCCAAGAGCACCACCGTCACCATCGACTCGACCCCGCCCCCCGCGCCGGTGTTCACCGGCATCAGCTCCGACACCGGGGTCTCCGCGACGGACCGGATCACCAGCACGGCGTCGCAGACCCTGTCCGGTGTCGCCGAGGCCGGCAGCTCGGTGACCGTCCGCCGGGGGAGCACCGTGCTCGGCACGGTCACCGCCAACGGCTCCGGGATGTTCAGCTTCGGACCGGTCACGCTCACCCAAGGCGCCAACGTCTTCACCGCCACCGCGACCGACGCCGCCGGCAACACCTCGGTCGCGTCGGCAGACTTCACGGTGACCCTCGACACCGTCGAGCCGTTCTCGGTCGTGATCAGCCCCAGCGACGCCGCCTGGCACAACTCGGGCACCTGGACCGTCACCGCGAGCGACGCGCTCAGCGGGATCGCCCAGATCTCCTACCGCGTCGACGCGGGTGTCTACGCCAACCTCGCGGCGTCCAACGGCGTCCCGGTCTCGCCTCCGGCGCTCAGTGAGGGCGTCCACACGGTCTACGCCTACGCCACGGACGTGGCGGGCAGGACCACGTCCGCGACCCCGGTCAACGCCACCGTCAAGGTCGACACCACCAAACCGACGGCCGCGCTCACGCTGGCCCCGGCAGGCTCCGGCGGTTGGCGTCCCTCCGGGTCCGCCTCGATCACCGGCAGCGACGCGACGAGCGGGGTCGACCACGTCGAGTACCGCATCGACACCGGCTCGTTCGCCTCGATCGCCAGTGGCGCGACCTTCACCGTCCCGGAAGGCACCCACTCGATCACCTACCGCGCGGTCGACGTCGCCGGCAACGTCGGTGACGACGTCACCGTCAGCGACGTCAAGGTCGACTCGGTGAAGCCGCAGAGCACCGTCTCGCCCGCCAGCTCGACCGGGTGGCGCAACTCGGGCGCGGTCACCCTTTCGGCCACCGACGCAACCAGTGGCGTGGCGTCGATCGGCTTCAAGGTGGACGGCGCGGCGACGTACACGACGTACACCGCTCCGCTCGCCCTCGCCGACGGCACCCACACGGTCGTCTACCGAGCCATCGACGTGGCCGGCAACGTCGAGGCCGACACGACAGCGACGATCAAGGTCGACACCGCGCTGCCGACCGCCACCATCTCGCAGGTCGGCTCGGGCCAGCCCACGATCACCGGCACCGACCAGGCCGCGCTCAGCGGTGTCGCCTCGGTGAGCTACCGCGTCGGTGGCACCGGTGCCTACACCACGGTGCCGGGCACCTCGACGACCCTGGACCTGCCGACCGGCACGAGCACCGTCTGGCGCTACGCGACGGACAACGCGGGGAACCAGAGCGTTCCGGTGAGCTCGACCGTGACCGTGGATGCCACGGGGCCGACGACGAGCAACGTGTCCCCGGCCGACGGTGCGCAGGGCGCCAGCTGGTCGGACCTCGACTGCAGCTTCTTCGGGTTCGGCACGAACCGCATCTGCGCGAACGCGTCGGACACCAACGGCGTCGACAGCGTGACCTTCGAGCTGCTCCGTCCGGACGGCCGGTGCTACAACGGCACCGCGTTCGTGGTCGGCCCGTGCGCCGCCCAGCCGATGACCGCCTTCTTCGGCACCTACTACTCCGACACGATCAGTCCGGCGACGATGAACGCGCAGGAGGGCCGGTTCACGCTGACCATCTCCGCCACCGACGGCATCGGCAACGTGTCGACGTCCATCAGCCGTTTCACGATCGACAGCGCGGCGCCCACCGCCACCATCACCCCGAACAGCGCGGCGTGGCGGACCTCGGGCGCGGTCACGATCACCGGGTCGGACGCGTACGGCGTCGCGTCGGTCTCCTACCGGGTGGACGCCAACTCGGGCGCGTTCACCACGGTGACAGGCAGCACCGCGTCGTTCACGCTGCCGCACGGCGCGCACACGGTCGACTACTACGTGACCGACCTGGCCGGCAAGACCAGCACCCAGGTCGACAACGCTCCCGTGAACGTCGACACGGCGGCGCCGACGATCAGCAGCGTCGAGCCCGGCAACACGAGCGGCGGCTGGGCAGCCATCGACTGCTCGACCCAGAGCAACCGGTTCTGCGCGACCGTGAGCGACGCGAACTCGGGTGTCGGGACCGTCACCATGACCCTGACGCGCGGCACGCGCTGCTGGAACGGCGCGAGCTCGGCTCCGTTCAGCCAGACCTCCTGCTCGCCGGTGACGATGTCGCTGAGCGGCGGCGTCTACCGCAGCCCGACGCTGTCGTGGACGAGCGGCGCCAGCCTGGACGCTTTCGTCAACGGCACCTACACGCTGACCGTGACCGCCACCGACTCCGTGGGCAACAGCACCACGCAGAGCAGGACCTTCACCGTCACCGGCAGCTGACCGGCCCGCTCGAGCGGTCCGGGCCGCGGGGCCCTAGGCCCGTTCGGGTGGTGTCGTGGCCGAGCGGGCAGACAGGCCCGTCGATCGGCGGAGGGACCCCGCGTTCGCGGAACCGCCGTGGCCCCGATCCGGTCTCATTCTCACAAGCACTCACGGGGAGTGCTCGGTGAGCAGGAGGCAACGGGGATGGCCAGCACCAGGAGCACGGTCACGGCGTGGCTGCTCGTCGTGGGCGGGCTCGCCGTGATGGCGGCGTACCTGGTCAGCGACCGCTCGGGCGCGCACCTGGAGCTGGCTCCCGTGTTCTTCGGCGTCGCGCTCGCCGTCGTCTTCGTGCGCATGTTCCGGTCCCGGTCCGGCCGCGGGCGACTCTGACTCCTACGATCGGGCGGTGTCCTCGCCGCCGATCGGAGTGCTCGCCCTCCAGGGTGACGTCCGCGAGCACCTGCGGCTGCTGACCTCGCTCGCGGTGCCCGCGGTCGCGGTACGCCGTCCGTCCGAGCTGGCGGACGTGGCCGGGCTGGTGCTGCCCGGCGGCGAGTCGACCACGATGATCCGGCTGGCCCGGACCTTCGACCTGATCGAGCCGCTGCGTGCGCGGATCGCGGACGGGATGCCGGCCTTCGGCACCTGCGCCGGGATGATCCTGCTGGCCGACAAGGTGCTCGACGGCATCGAGGGCCAGGAGACGCTCGGCGGGCTCGACATCACGGTGCGCCGCAACGCGTTCGGGCGCCAGGTCGACTCCTTCGAGGAGGAGATCCACGTGACGGGTCTCGACGCGCCGGTGCACGCCGTGTTCATCCGGGCGCCCTGGGTGGAGTCGGTGGGTGCGGGGGTCGAGGTGCTCGCCTCGGTGGAGGCCGGGCCGGCCGCGGGTAGGATCGTCGCGGTCCGTCAGGGCCCGCTGATGGCGACGTCGTTCCATCCCGAGGTGGGCGGCGGTTCCCGGATCCACCGCATGTTCGTGGAGCTGGTCGCCCAGCACACAGACGTTTGAGCCGGAAGAGGTAGAGCCATGTCGGGCCACTCCAAGTGGGCGACCACGAAGCACAAGAAGGCCGTCGTCGACGCCCGGCGCGGCAAGATGTTCGCCAAGCTCATCAAGAACATCGAGGTCGCCGCCCGGATGGGCGGGGGAGACCCCGCGGGCAACCCGACGCTCTACGACGCGATCCAGAAGGCCAAGAAGTCCTCGGTCCCCAACGACAACATCGACCGCGCTGTGAAGCGCGGGTCCGGCGCGGAGACCGGCGGGGCCGACTACCAGACGATCACCTACGAGGGCTACGGCCCCGCCGGCGTCGCGATGCTCATCGAGTGCCTCACCGACAACCGCAACCGGGCCGCCATGGAGGTCCGCACCGCGATGTCCCGCAACGGCGGCTCGCTCGCCGACCCGGGGTCGGTGTCGTTCCTGTTCAACCGCAAGGGCGTGGTCATCGTCCCGGTCGCCCAGGAGGGCAAGTCGGTGACCGAGGACGACATCCTCGAGGCGACGCTCGAGGCCGGCGCGGACGACGTCAACGACCTCGGCGAGAGCTTCGAGGTGGTTTCCGAGCCGACCGACCTGGTCGCCGTACGTTCGGCGCTGCAGGCGGCCGGCATCGACTACGACTCGGCGGAGGCGTCGTTCGTGCCCGACATGGAGGTCCAGCTCGACCAGGACGCCGCGGCCAAGATGTTCCGGCTGGTCGACGCGCTCGAGGACCTCGACGACGTGCAGAACATCTTCGCCAACTACGACGTCTCCGACGAGGTGATGGAGGCGCTCGACGCCTGAGGCCTCGGGGAGTTTCGTCGGCTGGCCGACGAAACTCACGCTGGGACGACGAAGTTTTGTCGTCCAACCGAGAGTTTCGTCGGCCAGCCGACGAAACTCACGCACTCAAGCCGACCGCGGCAGCGCGCCGGCCCGGCTGCGGGCAGGGAACCTCCACGTGGTCGTCGGGCCGTCGAGCTCGCGGCGAGCGTCGGGCGCGGCCCGGGTCACCATCCGGGCCACGGCCCGGTTGTCGGTGCTGCTGAACACCTCGATGTCGGCCACACCATGGCCGACGACGTCCTCGGTCACCGCGCGCATGAGTGCCGTCCCGATCCCGCGGCGCTGGTGGCGGTCGGAGACGACGAACGCGACCTCCGCTGCGCTCGACGGTGCGGGCAGCCGCGCCCAGAGGCCGTGCCCGACCAGCTCGCCGTCGATGAAGGCAACCAGCGCTCCGCCCGACGAAGGCGGAGGGAGGAGCGCGGAGAGGAGCCGCGCCGAGGGCTCGCCGCCCACGCCGGTGAGGAACCGCTGGTACGCCGACGTCGGGGACAGCCCCGAGACGAACTCGGACAGGAGCTCGCGATCGGCGGAGGTGGCCGCCCGGATGCGGGGCTCGACGATGGCCGCCAGGGGCCGGCGTGGACCGTGGTTCGTGGTCATGGGGACTCCCGCTCCGTTGCGGTAGAATATGTACGAACGATCGTACGGTTTGTTTGCCGCCTGACGCCAACGAGTTTTCGGGAGACCCGCACCACATGGACCAGTCCGAAGCGACCACGACCGACGGCCGGGTCCGTCGCGGTGACGAGACCCGCCGGGTGGTGCTGCGGCGCGCCGTCGACCTCGCGTCGGTGGACGGTCTCGACGGTGTGACGATCGGTCGGCTCGCCCAGGAGCTGTCGATCAGCAAGAGCGGGCTGTTCGCGCTCTTCGGGTCCAAGGAGGAGCTGCAGCTGGCCACGATCCGCGCCGCCCGGGCGATCTTCTCCCGTGCCGTCGTCGTCCCGGCCCTGGGGAAGCAGCCCGGCATAGTCCGGCTGCGCGCCCTGCTCGACGGGTGGGTCGACTACTCGCGCGGACGGGAGTTCCCGGGCGGCTGCTTCTTCTCGAGGGCGACCCACGAGTACGCCGCGCGGCCGGGGACGATCCGCGACGCACTCGCGGAGGCGGACGAGGAGTGGCTGACCCTGGTCGCCACCACCATCGACGAGGCACGCGGGCTGCGCGAGGTGCGCGCCGACGTCGATCCGCGCCAGCTCGCCTACGAGCTCGACGCCTACCTCGACTCGGCGAACATGCGGTCCCTGCTCGACGGCGACCTGACCGCCTACGACCGCGCACGGACCGCCGTCGACACCCGCCTGGAATCGATCGCTTCCTAGTCTCCTGGCGGCGCGAAGGCGCCGCCGGGTCCGAACACCGCCGCGGCGAACCGCTCGCCGATCAGCCGCTGCGTCTCCCCGTCCGGGTGCAGGCTGTCGGGCAGGGGCAGCGCGTCGTGGTCGGCCTCGCCGTACAGCTCCAGCCCGTCGAGGTGGTGGATCGCCGGGTCGCCCTCGGCGCGCTCGGCCACGATCCGGGCGAGCTCGCGCCGGATCACCTGCAGCGTGAGCTTGCCGGCCGCCACGTCGGCCGGGTCGCCGGTCGCCAGGAACCGCACCTCGCCGTCGCCGAGGGCGTCGACGTCGAAGGTGCCGGGGCCCGGCGTCTCCTCGTGGATGGGGCAGAGCAGCGGCGAGACCACCAGCAGCGGCGCGGTCGGGTGGCCGTCGCGGATCGTGTCGAGGAAGCCGTGCACCGCCGGGCCGAACGCCCGGCGACGCATCAGGTCGAGGTTGGCGATGTTGATGCCGACCTTGACGCTGACCAGGTCGGCGGGGGAGTCCCGGATGGTGCGGGCCACGAACGGGTCCAGCAGCGCGCTGCCGGCCAGGCCCAGGTTGACCAGCTCGGCCCCGCCGCGCTGCGCGGCCAGTGCGGGCCAGGTCGTGCTCGGGCTGTCGGCGACCGAGCCCTGGCTGATCGAGCTGCCGTGGTGCACCCAGGTCGGGCGGTCGCTGCGCGCGGGGACCACCGGCGCGTCGGTGCGCAGCTCGACGAGGTGGGTGGTCTCGCTCCACGGCAGCCACAGCTCGACCAGCTTGTCGCGGTCCGGCAGCCCGACGAACCGCACGGTGCCCGTCGGCCCCGGCCGGGTCTCCGCACCGCCCGAGAAGTCGAGCACGTGCTCGTCGCCACCGGTGATGCTCATCTGGGCGGTGAGCTCGCCGTCGACGCAGAGGTCGTAGAAGCAGTCCGGCCGCGGCGGCACCCCCTGGTAGTTGGTCACCACGCGGTGCGCGTCCAGCTCCACCTCGGTGGCACGCGTCCGGAAGACCAGGCGTACGCCGGCCGGGTGCGACTCGGCCATGAGGAGCTGGCCGTCCCCGCTCTGCGCGCGCGCCCAGGCGGGCAGCCGGTGCGGCAGCAGCCCGTGCTCGGTCCGCTCCAGCTCGGCCGCGCCGCGCACCAGGTCGGCTGAGATCGGCGTGGTGATCCACTCCATGTGGCCCAGCCTCGCGCACGTCCCCGATTCGTCTGCAGGTGCACGCCGCGAAGGACAGGTGAAGTCACAGACGAATCGGGGAGGGGGGCGCCGCCGCGTGTCCTGCGTCGAAAGGCGGCTGTGCGCCGTTAGCGTTCGTACGAACACCTGTTCGGACGAGAGGTTCTCATGCGCGTGCTCGGCATCGACCCCGGGTTGACCCGGTGCGGGGTCGGCGTGGTCGAAGGTGAGGTGGGGCGACCGTTGACCTTGGTCGACGTGGGCGTCATACGCACGTCGGCCGACCTGCCGATCGCGCAGCGCCTGGTCAGCATCGAGGAGGCGCTTGACGCCTGGATCGAGGAGCACCGGCCCGACGTGGTCGCCGTCGAGCGGGTCTTCGCCCGGTCGGACGTCAGCACGGTCATGGGCACCGCCCAGGCCAGCGGCATCGCCCTGGTCTGCGCCGCCCGGCGCGGCATCACCGTCGTGATGCACACCCCGAGCGAGGTGAAGGCAGCCGTGTCCGGCAGTGGCCGGGCCGACAAGGCCCAGGTGGGCGCGATGGTCACCCGGATCCTGCGGCTCGACGCCACCCCCAAGCCCGCGGACGCCGCCGATGCGCTGGCGCTCGCCATCACCCAGATCTGGCGCGGCGGTGCCCAGGCCCGCATCGACGCCGCCCTCGCCAAGGCAGGAGCCACGCCCCGATGATCGCGTTCGTGAAGGGGCCGGTGGCCCAGGTGACCCTGTCCAGCGCCGTGCTGGAGGTCGGGGGAGTCGGGCTCGAGCTGATGTGCACGCCCGGCACGCTCGCCACCCTGCGCACCGGCCAGGTCGCCACCCTGCCGACGAGCATGGTGGTGCGCGAGGACTCGCTGACGTTGTTCGGCTTCCTCGACGACGACGAGAAGGCCACCTTCGAGCTCGTGCAGACCGCCAGCGGCGTCGGCCCCAAGCTCGCCCAGGCGATGCTGGCCGTGCTCGACCCCGACGACCTGCGCCGCGCGGTGGCCGGTGACGACGTCAAGACGCTCACCAAGGTCCCGGGCATCGGTCAGAAGGTGGCCCAGCGGATCATCCTCGAGCTCAAGGACCGGCTCGGCGCCCCGGTCTCGACCTCCCGGCCCGGCCTGACGCCGGCGGCCTCGGCGTGGCGCGACCAGGTCCACCACGGGCTCACCGGCCTCGGCTGGCCCGCCCGCGAGGCGGACCGGGCGGTGGACTCGGTGGCCGACCAGGCCGGCGAGCAGCCCGACGTCGGCGCCCTGCTGCGCGCGGCGCTCCAGACCCTGAGCCGCGCATGAACCCCGACCTGAGCCACGACCTCACCGCGCCCGAGGCCGAGCCCGACGAGCGCGTCATCGAGGCCGCGCTCCGGCCGCGCACCCTCGACGAGGTGATCGGCCAGCAGCGGGTCCGCGACCAGCTCGGCCTGGTGCTCGAGGCGGCGAGGCTGCGCGACCGGGCGCCCGACCACGTGCTGCTCTCCGGCCCGCCCGGGCTCGGCAAGACGACGCTCGCCATGATCATCGCCGCCGAGGTGGGCGCGCCGCTCCGGATCACCAGCGGCCCGGCGCTCACCCACGCCGGCGACCTCGCCGCCATCCTGTCCGGGATGAACCACGGCGACGTCCTCTTCGTCGACGAGATCCACCGGATGTCGCGCGCGGCGGAGGAGATGCTCTACCTGGCGATGGAGGACTTCCGGGTCGACGTGGTCATCGGCAAGGGGCCGGGCGCCACCGCGATCCCGCTGGAGATCCCGCCGTTCACGATGGTCGGGGCCACCACCCGGGCCGGCCTGCTGCCGGGGCCGCTGCGCGACCGGTTCGGGTTCACCGGCCACCTGGAGTTCTACGACGTCGCCGATCTCGACAAGATCGTGCATCGCTCGGCCGGGCTGCTCGGCGTACCCACCACGCCCGAGGGTGCGGCCGAGATCGCGTCGCGCTCGCGCGGCACCCCCCGGATCGCCAACCGGCTGCTGCGCCGGGTGCGCGACTACGCGCAGGTCCGCGCCGACGGGATCGTCACGCTCGAGGTCGCCCACGCGGCGCTCGACCTCTACGAGGTCGACGAGCTCGGGCTCGACCGGCTCGACCGCGCCGTGCTCGACGTACTGTGCCGCCGCTTCGCAGGTGCGCCGGTCGGACTGTCGACACTGGCGGTGGCGGTCGGCGAGGAGCGCGAGACGGTCGAGGAGGTGGCCGAGCCGTTCCTGGTCCGGCAGGGCTTCCTCGCCCGTACGCCGCGGGGCCGGGTCGCCACCGCCGCCGCGTGGCACCACCTGGGGCTGACGCCCCCCAGCGGGCCGGAGCCCACGCTTTTCGAGGAGTGACAGGAGTCATGCTGCCGATGCGGCATTAGCGCGGGCCCGCCGTAGACTCCCCCCTCGTGCAAGATTCTCTCCCGGTGTTGACCCTTGTCGGGTTCGCGCTCCTGCTTTGGCTCATCCTGATCCGGCCCCAGGCGCGTCGCCAGCGGGAACTCAGGCACATGCAGTCCACGTTGGAGGTGGGGGACGAGGTCCTCCTCGCCTCGGGCGTGTTCGGCACCATCCGCGGCCTCGAAGAGGACGTGGCACAGGTCGAGATCGCCGCCGGCGTGACCATCAAGGTCGCCCGCGGCGCGGTCGGCCAGGTGGTCCGGGCGGAGGAAACCCCGGACGACGCCGCGGACACCGACACTGGGGAAATCTCGGAGGAGAACTGAGATGGCACGCAAGACCGCCCGGCCCGGACGCACCCTCGGGGTGTTCTTCCTCGGGTTGGCGATCGCCTTCGGGCTGGTGGCACTGGCCGGCACCTGGAAGCCCGAGCTGGGGCTGGACCTCCAGGGCGGCACCAGCATCCGGCTGACGCCCAAGGGGAGCCCCAGCGCGGAGTCCCTCAACGAGGCCCGCAAGATCATCGACCAGCGTGTCAACGGCTCCGGTGTCGCCGAGGCCGAGGTGACCGTGCAGGGCAACAAGTACATCGTCGTGGAGATCCCCGGCGACAGCCGGCGCGACCTCGTCGAGACGGTCAAGCGCCAGGCCCAGCTGCGGTTCCGGCTGGTGGCCTGCTCGGACTCCGATCCCACTCTCTGCCAGACCGGCAGCACCCCCACGACGCCCCAGGACCCGACCGCACCCGAGACCAACGCCCCCGGCACCGGTGTGACGGCTCCGGCCTCGCCCACGCCGGGCGACACCGCCGCGCCGACCGACGGCGCGACCCCCACCGACGCCGGCACCCCGTCCGGGAGCGCCAACCGCGCCCCGGTCCACTACGCCGACGGCACCGACAGCCCGAGCCCCACCGAGTCGCCGTCCGAGTCGCCGTCCGAGTCGAGCTCGGCCGATCCCTCCGAGAGCGCCACGGCGCCGAGCGATGCCGGCACGCCGAGCGGCGCACCCGTGGTGCCGAGCCCCGAGGGGGGCCCGGAGGTCGCAGACCCGCTGACGTGGATCGACGCGCCCAACCAGGAGGCGATCGACGCCTACAACGCCTTCTCCTGTCCGCAGGACGGCACCCCGGTCAACGTCGACGACGACCCCAAGAAGCCGCTGGTCACGTGCGAGTGGGACCCGGAGACCCAGGTCGCCCAGAAGTACCTGCTCTCCGCGTCGATGATCGAGGGCAACGAGCTCGATTCCGCGAGCGCGCAGATCCCGCAGCAGGGGGTCGGCTACGTCGTCTCCATCGACTTCGACGGTGACGGCACCGAGGCCTTCACCAAGATCTCCGAGGCGCTGGTCTGCCCGAGCGGCACCGTCCCGCCGTGCAAGCAGTTCGCCGTCGTCCTCGACGGCCAGGTGCTCTCCGCGCCGACCATGAACTCGCTGATCACCAACGGCCAGGCGCAGATCGAGGGCAGCTTCACCCAGGCGTCCGCGAAGAGCCTGGCGACGAGCCTCAAGTTTGGCGCGCTGCCGGTCTCCTTCTCCGACTTCAGCGTCGAGACCGTCGGACCGTCCCTGGCGGGTGATCAGCTCACGGCAGGCATCACGGCAGGCATCTTCGGGCTGATCCTGGTGATGTTCTACTGCCTGATCTACTACCGCGGCCTCGGCATCGTGGTGGTCGGCTCTCTGCTCGTGGCCGGCGCGTCGACGTACGCGATGGTGCTGCTCCTCTCCAAGACCGCGAACTTCACGCTCACCCTGCCCGGCATCGCCGGGCTGATCGTCGCGGTCGGCATCACGGCGGACTCGTTCATCGTCTACTTCGAACGCATCCGCGACGAGATGAGAGACGGCAAGTCGATGCGGGTCGCGGTCGAGGCCGGCTGGATCCGGGCCCGGGCCACCTGCCTGGCGGCCGACGCCGTCTCGCTCCTGGCGGCGATCGTGCTCTACATCTTCGCCGCCGGCGTGGTGCGTGGCTTCGCCTTCGCGCTGGGCCTGTCCACGCTGATCGACCTCGTGGTGTTCTTCTGGTTCACCAAGCCCCTGGTCTCGGTGCTCGCCAAGACCACGTTCTACAACGGCGGCGGCAGGTGGTCGGGCCTCAGCGCTGCGACACTGGGCGTCGACTCGATCACGGCCGACCGACCGCGGGTCGCGGCCACCGCTCGCACCAGCACCGAGGGAGGACGAGCCTGATGGGCCGGATCAGCCAGCTGGGCAACAGCCTCTACACCGGGAAGCGGTCGATCGACTTCGTCGGTCGCAAGTGGCTCTGGTACGCCGTCTCGGGCTTCATCGTCCTGCTCGCCGTCATCGGGCTCTCCATCCAGGGCCTCAACTACGGCATCGAGTTCACCGGCGGCACCCAATACAAGGTGAGCGACCTCGACTCCTCCGAGGTCACCCAGGACAACGCGGACGCGGTCCGGGACGCCGTCGGCGACCTCGGCATCGCGAACGCCGCGCAGCCCGTGGTCACCACCTCCGGTGACAGCTCGATCCTCGTCCAGACCGAGGAGCTCACCGACGCCGAGAGCGCCGAGGTGACTCAGGCACTCGTCGACACGCTCGGGGTCGATCCGACCAAGCAGATCTCGCAGGACCAGATCGGCGCCAGCTGGGGTGACGAGGTCAAGGACCGCGCGATCCTCGGCCTGGTCGTCTTCCTGGTCCTCGTCATCCTGTTCATCTGGGCCTACTTCCGAGAATGGAAGATGTCGGCCGCCGCCATCGTGGCGCTGGCGCACGACGTCATCATCACCGTCGGCATCTACTCGCTCTCCGGCTTCGAGGTCAGTCCGGCGACCGTCACCGGCCTGTTGACGATCCTCGGCTTCTCGCTCTACGACACCGTGGTGGTCTTCGACAAGATCCGCGAGAACACCAGGAACCTGCGGGCCAGCCGGACGACGTACGCCAAGGCAGCCAACCTGGCGGTCAACCAGACGCTCGTCCGCTCGATCAACACCTCGCTCGTGGCGCTGATCCCGGTCGGGGCGATCCTCTACGTGAGCGCCGTCCAGCTGGGCGCCAGCTCGCTGAAGGACCTCGCGCTCGCGCTGTTCGTCGGCATGGCCGCCGGCGCCTACTCGTCGATCTTCATCGCGACGCCGCTGCTGGTCCACCTGAAGTCGACCGAGAGCGAGGTCGTCCTCGCCGAGCGCCGGGCCAAGGCTCGCGAGCGTCGCAGCGTCGACCGCTACGCGTCGGTTCCCGTCTACAAGGACGACCTGCCGATCGTCGATCCCGACGAGCCCGGCGGGCTGCTGGTCGACGACCTGGACGACGACCTGGACGACTACGACGAGGACGACGACTTCGACGAGCCCGGCGCGCCGCGATCGAGCTCGACGCCCGAGGTGACCGGTCGCGGCCGCACCGTGCCGACGACCCAGCGTCCGGTCGGCCAGAGCCGGGCTTCCGGACGGCAGCAGCCGACCCGGCAGCCGCGGTCGAAGCGCAAGTGAGCTGACCCGCTGGTGACCGAGACCGCGGCGGAGGCGTTGCAGCGCCTGATCGTGGACGTTCCCGACTACCCCGAGCCCGGGGTCGTGTTCAAGGACATCACGCCGCTGCTCGCCGACCACACCGCCTTCGCGTCGGTGATCGAGGCGCTGGCCGAGGCCGGTCGGGACGAGTCGGGCGCCACGGTCGTCGACAAGGTCGCCGGTATGGAGGCGCGGGGGTTCATCCTCGCCGCGCCCGTGGCGCTGGCGCTCGGCACCGGCTTCGTCCCTGTCCGCAAGGCCGGCAAGCTGCCCCGCGAGACCCACGCCGTCTCCTACGCGCTGGAGTACGGCGAGGCCACGCTCGAGGTGCACCGCGACGCGATCGCGCCGGGCGAGCGGGTGCTGCTCGTCGACGACGTGCTGGCGACCGGTGGCACCGTGGCCGCCACGCGTCGGCTGGTCGAGGAGTGCGGCGGTGTGGCGGTCGGCGTCGCCGTGCTCATGGAGCTCAGCTTCCTGCCGGGTCGCGAGACCATCGGCGACCTCCCGCTGGCGACCCTGCTGACGGTCTGACCTCGGGGTCGAAGACCCGCGTAGGCTGGACGGGTGACCGAGGAGAGCACCGAGGAGCTCGCCCCGGCTGCCGACCAGCCCGTCGACAAGCCCGTCGAGAAGCCGGTCGAGCGGCTCCGGGCGCGACGCAACTCGGCGCGCGCCGAGGAGCGCGGCGAGGGTACGACGGCGAGCCCCGGCCCGGCCGCCACCAGGTCGATGCGCTCCAGGCTGGCCCGGGTCGCCACTCGGAGCCAGCCCGGCAACCCGGTGCTCGACCCGCTGTTCCGCGCCATCCGGACCAGCCACCCCAAGGCTGACCTGGCGCTGCTCGAGCGCGCCTACGACATCGCCGCCGAGATGCACGGCACCCAGATGCGCAAGAGCGGTGACCCCTACATCACCCACCCGCTCGCGGTCACCACCATCCTGGCCGACATCGGCATGACCGAGTCGACCCTGGTGGCGGCGCTGCTGCACGACACGGTCGAGGACACGCCGTACACGCTCGAGCAGGTGCGCGCCGACTTCGGTGACGAGGTCGCCCAGCTCGTCGACGGCGTGACCAAGCTCGACAAGGTCAAGTACGGCGACTCGGCGCAGGCCGAGACGATCCGCAAGATGATCGTCGCGATGTCGCGCGACATCAGGGTGCTGGTCATCAAGCTCGCCGACCGGCTGCACAACATGCGGACCCTGCGCTACGTCCGGCAGGAGACCCAGGAGCGGGTCGCCCGCGAGACCCTCGACATCTACGCCCCACTGGCCCACCGGCTCGGGATGAACACCATCAAGTGGGAGCTCGAGGACCTCGCGTTCGCGACCCTGCACCCCAAGATCTACGACGAGATCGTGCGGATGGTGGCCGAGCGCGCGCCGTCGCGCGACCAGTTCCTGGCCGAGGTCATCACCGAGGTCGAGAAGGACCTGCGCGAGGCCAAGATCAAGGCGACCGTCACCGGACGCCCGAAGCACTACTACTCGATCTACCAGAAGATGATCGTCGGCGGCCGCGAGTTCACCGACATCTACGACCTGGTCGGCATCCGCATCCTGGTCGCGGACGACCGCGACTGCTACTCGGTCCTCGGCGTGCTCCACTCGCGCTGGAACCCGGTCCTCAACCGGTTCAAGGACTACGTCGCGATGCCGAAGTTCAACATGTACCAGTCGCTGCACACGACGGTGATCGGCCCGCAGGGCAAGCCGGTCGAGATGCAGATCCGGACCTTCGCGATGCACCGACGCGCGGAGTACGGCGTCGCGGCGCACTGGAAGTACAAGGAGGACGGTCGGGTCGGCGTCGACACCGACAAGCTCGGCGACGTCGACGACATGAACTGGGTGCGCCAGCTCCTCGACTGGCAGAGCGAGGTCGAGGACCCGGGCGAGTTCCTGGAGTCGCTGCGGTTCGAGATCAACCGGGCGGAGACCTACGTCTTCACCCCGCGCGGTGACGTGATCGCGCTGCCGTCCGGCGCGACGCCGGTCGACTTCGCGTACGCCGTGCACACCGAGGTCGGCCATCACACGATCGGGGCCAGGGTCAACGGGCGCCTGGTGCCCCTCGAGTCGACGCTCGAGAACGGCGACGTGGTCGAGGTCTTCACGTCCAAGGCGCCCAACGCCGGACCGTCCCGCGACTGGCTGACCTTCGTCAGATCACCGCGGGCCCGCTCCAAGATCCGGCAGTGGTTCACGAAGGAGCGGCGCGAGGAGGCCGTCGAGCGCGGCAAGGAGCAGATCGCCAAGCTGATGCGCAAGGAGGGGCTGCCGCTCAAGCGGTTGATGTCCCACGAGTCGCTCATGCTGGCTGCCGCGCACTTCAAGATCGCCGACGTCTCCGCGCTCTACGCCGCGGTCGGCGAGAGCAACCTGTCCGCGCAGGCCGTCGTACGCCGGGTCATCGAGGAGCACGGCGGGGCGGACGGCGCCTCGGAGGACCTCGCCGAGGCGGTGACCATCACCGGTCGCCGGGGCCGGTCCAAGAGTCCCAGCGGCGGCGACGCAGGCGTCGTCGTCAAGGGCGCGCCTGACGTGTGGGTCAAGCTCGCCAAGTGCTGCACCCCGGTGCCCCCGGACGACATCCTCGGCTTCGTCACCAAGGGCGGGGGTGTCTCGGTGCACCGCACCGACTGCACCAATGCGAGCGAGCTGCGCACGCACCCCGAGAAGCTGCTCGAGGTCGAGTGGGCGCCGACCGGCCAGTCGACGTTCCTGGTCAACATCCAGGTCGAGGCGCTCGACCGCGCCCGGCTGCTCGCTGACATCACGATGGTGCTGTCCGACGCACACGTGAACATCCTCAGCGCCAACCTGCAGACCACCCGCAACCGGGTGGCCAAGAGCCGGTTCACCTTCGAGATGGCGGAGGCCAAGCACCTCGACACGGTCCTGAAGGCGGTGCGCTCGGTACCCGGCGTCTTCGACGCCTATCGCGTCACTCAGTGAGGGGCCGCTGGGTCCTGCTCGGCGCAGCGGTCGTCACGGAGGTGACGGGGACGCTGGCGCTCCGCGGCGCGGTGGACCGGCCGTGGCTCTACACCGTGACCGCCATCGGCTACGTCGCGTCGTTCTTCGCGCTCGTCCGGCTCCTGAAGGGCGGCCTCCCGCTCGGGGTGGTCTACGGCATCTGGAGCGCGCTCGGCGTCGCCGCCACCGCGGGCTTCTCGTCGATCCTGTTCGACGAGGCGTTCACCGCGGTAATGGTCCTCGGCCTGGTGCTGATCGTGGGCGGTGTGGTGCTCGTCGAGGCGGGCTCGCACCCACCCGTCGAGGAGCCACCGTGACCTGGGTCTACCTCGCCGGTGCGATCCTCTCCGAGGTGCTCGCGACGCTGTCGCTGCGGCTCGCCGCCTCGGGCCGCCGCGCCTGGTACGTCGTCGTGCTCGCCGGCTACGTCGTCTCGTTCGTCCTGCTCGCCAAGGCGCTCGGCGAGGGGCTCGGGATCGGCGTCGCCTACGGCATCTGGACCGCCGTCGGTGTGGCCCTCACCGCGGTCCTCAGCAAGACCCTCTTCGGCGAACCGCTGACCCGCACCATGGTCCTCGGCCTGCTCCTCATCATCACCGGCGTCGTGCTCCTCGAGCTCGGGCACACCTGACGCGAGCCGTCGTCGCTGCCCGTGGTAGCGACGACGACCCGGCGCCGGGTGCCTGTCAGCGGTGAGCGCGGAAGACCAGCCACGCCAGCGTCATCCGGAGAGACTGGTCGCGGGTGAACTGGTCGAGGCACGGGTCGTCGCCGTAGCTCATGAAGTTGTGGACGGGGTCCCTGCCCGCCTGCAGGCAGGTGTCCAGGGACTCGTCGCACTCGAAGATGTTGTCGCCGTCGAGCTGGTAGGCCGTGTCCGGCACCTCGTCGCCCGGGAAGGTGCAGCCGTTCTCGAACGTGTGGAGCAGGTAGAGCCAGTGCCCGATCTCGTGGGTCGCCGTGTCGCCCTCGTTGTACGGTGCAGCCGCGCCCCCAGGCAGGCTGTCGTTGAGCACGACGAGGCCGTCCTGCCACAGCGGGACGTCGTTCGGGTAGTAGGCGTAGCCGAGCAGGCCGTCGCCGAGGCCGGCGACGTAGACGTTCAGGTCCTCGTAGGTCCCCTGGTGCAGGGCCGTCTTGGCCTCGGTGTCGTCGGACGGGTCGACGTCGGGGTTGGACCAGTCGTACCAGTCGTCGTTGGCCGTGCGGTCGATGGACTTCAGCTTGAAGCGGAACGGCGTGGCGGCGGCGGCCTGGCCGGTGGTGCCGGCGTAGCCGTCGTTGATGACCTTGATCTGGTCGCGGATCATCTTGTTCGTGACGTCGCCGGTGCCGTCGGCCTTGGTGATGACGTGGACGTAGGTGTCGATCTTGATGTTCCTCGGCAGGTGGATGCCCTTGTAGCTGGGGCGCCGGACGTCACGACGAGCGGCGCGCCTCTGCAGGTCCTGGACGCCCGCCTGCAGCTCGGCCTCCATCGCCTTGGTCTCGGCGAGGGTGACCGAGTTGGGATCGGTGCCGTCGCCTCCACCCATCTGCCTGGCGTTGGCCGGCGCAGACTGGCAGCCCGCTGCCGCGGCCGGGTCGGCGAGCAGACCCGCAGCGACCGGTGTGGCCGGACCGATGAACCCCAGTCCGAGGGCTGCGACCCCGGCCGCCAGGCCGGCCAGTGACTTCTTCGAACGTGTGACGGACATCCCGAGCACCCTTCTGTCGACGTCCGCCCACACTCACCCCGCACCCGGGCAGCAGGCAATCCCCTCAATAGGTGATCGCGATCAGGCCGGGCTCGGTCTCAGGAGTAGTCGGCGGAGACGCGGCGGGCCATGTCGAGGAAGGACTGGCGGGAGGCGAGGTTCTCCTCCAGCTCCTTGATCTTCTTCTCGTTGCCGGACTCGCGGGCCTTGGCGAGGTCGGCCTCGACCTGGGCGATGGCGGCCTCGAGCTGGGTGACCATGTCGTCGGCGCGAGCGGACTTCTCCGGGTCGGACTTGCGCCACTGCTCGTCCTCGAGGCCGCGGATCGCCTGCTCGACGACGCGCATCCGGCCCTCGAGCTCCTTGATCCGCTCGCGAGGCACCTTGCCGGCGGCCTCCCACCGGTCGGCGATCTCGCGGAACCCCCGCTTGGCGGCGTCGAGGTCGCCATCCGACTGCAGAGCGGGCAGCAGCGCCTCGGCCTCGACGAGGAGCTTGTCCTTCACCTCGGCGTTCGCGGCGTACTCCGCGTCCAGGGCCGCGTTGGTGGCGTCGCGGGCGCCGAAGAAGGTGTCCTGGGCGGCGCGGAACCGGCGCCACAGCTCGTCGTCGATGTCCTTCGGCGCGGGGCCGGCCGCCTTCCACTGCCGCATCAGCTCGCGGTAGCGCCCCGCGGTCGGGCCCCACTCGGTCGAGTCGGCGAGTGACTCGGCCTCCTTGACCAGCCGCTGCTTGATCTCGCGGGCGGCGTCGCGCTTCTCGTTCTGCTCCGCGAAGTGCACCTTGCGACGCCGGGTGTACGACGTCCGCGCGCCGGAGAACCGGCGCCACAAGGCGTCGTCGGACGCCCGGTCGATGCGGGGGAGCGCCTTCCACTCGTCGAGCAGGGTGCGCAGCCGGTTGGCGCCGGCGCGCCAGTCGCTGCCCTCGGCGATCTTCTCGGCCTCGGCGACCAGCTTCTCCTTGGACACCTTGGCCTCGGCGGTCTTCTGCACCCGCTCGGCCCGACGGGACTCGCGCTGCCCCTCGATCACCGGGCGCAGCGCCTCGAGGCGTGCCGTGAGGGAGGCCAGGTCGCCGACCGCGTTGGCGTCGGTCACCTGCGCCGTGACGGTCTTCACCGACTCGAGCGCCTCCTCGGGCGACATCACGCCGGAACGGATCCGCTGCTCGAGCAGCTCGACCTCGAACGACAGCGCCTCGAACCGCTCGGTGAAGAAGGCCAGTGCCTCGTCCGGGGTGCCCGCGGGGTACTGCCCGACGGGCCGTTCGCCGTCGGCGGTGCGGACGAAGACGTTCCCGTCCCCATCGACGCGACCCCACTCGTGCACGGACCCCTGGCTCATCACTGCGGCATGGTAGTCAACCCCGATGAGGTGATCACCTTCCGCCTGCAACCGATGCGAGCCCGTGACCTCGTGGCCGATAGGGTTGGGCGGTGCTGATCGCCGGATTCCCCGCAGGTCCGTGGGGCACCAACTGCTACGTCGTGGCGACGGCTCCCGGCTCCGAGTGCGTGGTCATCGACCCCGGTATGGAGGCCACCGAGGGCGTCGCGAGCGTCGTGGAGGAGCACCGTCTCAAGCCCGTGAGCGTCCTCGTGACGCACGGCCACGTCGACCACATGTTCTGCGTGGCGCCGGTGGCGGGTGGCTACGACGCCACGGCCTGGATCCACCCGGACGACCGGCACCTGCTCAAGGACCCGATGTCCGGCATGTCGCCGGAGACCGCCCGCATGATGCTGGGCGGCGACTACTCCTGGGAGGAGCCGGACGACGTCCGCGAGCTGAGCGACCTCCAGGCGCTCGAGCTGGCGGGCATCACGTTCGTCGTCGACCACACGCCCGGTCACACCGAGGGCTCGGTGACGTTCCGCTCGCCGTACCCCGACGTCGACGAGGTGTCCGAGGTGATGTTCTCGGGCGACCTGCTTTTCGCCGGGTCCATCGGCCGCACGGACCTGCCCGGAGGCGACCACCCCACGATGCTGCGCAGCCTGGCCGACAAGGTGCTGCCGCTCGCCGACGACATCGTCGTCCTGCCCGGCCACGGCGAGCAGACCACCATCGGGCGTGAGCGCGCCACCAACCCCTTCCTCCAAGACCTCCCGACCCTCCGCTGATCGCATGCCTGACAAACCCACCCCGCTGAGCGGGTTCCCCGAGCTGCTGCCCGAGCACCGCGCCGTCGAGCAGCAGCTGATCGCCAGCCTGTCGCGCACCTTCGAGCTGCACGGCTTCGCCAACATCGAGACCCGGGCGGTCGAGCCCGTCGAGCGGCTGTCCAAGGGTGGGGAGGTCGACAAGGAGATCTACGTCCTGCGCCGGCTGCACGCCGACGAGGGCGCGGGGGACTCCGGGGTCGGCCTCCACTTCGACCTCACGGTGCCGTTCGCGCGCTACGTGCTGGAGCACAGCGGGAAGCTCGAGTTCCCCTTCCGGCGCTACCAGATCCAGCCGGCCTGGCGCGGCGAGCGGCCGCAAGAGGGCCGCTACCGCCAGTTCACCCAGGCCGACATCGACGTGGTCGGCCGCGACGAGCTGCCCTTCCACCACGACGTCGAGGTGGTGCGGGTGATGGTCGAGGCGCTGGACGCGCTGCCGCTGCCGAACCTCTCCTTCCAGGTCAACAACCGCAAGCTGATCCAGGGCTTCTACCGCGGCCTCGGCATCCCCGACGTCACCGCGGCGATCCGGCAGATCGACAAGCTCGACAAGCAACCGGCCGAGGCGGTCGCCGCGCTGCTCGTCTCCGAGGCCGGCGCCAGCGAGGAGCAGGCCCAGCGCTGCCTCGAGCTGGCGACCATCCGCGTCTCCGACACCAGCTTCGTCGAGCGGGTCCGCGCGCTCGGCGTCGAGGACGAGCTGCTGGACGAGGGCCTGACCGAGCTCGCCGCCGTCATCGAGGGCTGCGCGAGCGCCGTCAACGACCACGTGAGCGTCGAGGCCAACCTGCGGATCGCGCGCGGCCTCGACTACTACACCGGCACCGTCCTCGAGGTCTTCATGGCCGGCTACGAGCGGCTCAAGTCGGTCGCCGGCGGCGGGCGGTACGACGCCCTGGCCAGCGACGGCCGGACGACGTACCCCGGTGTCGGCATCAGCTTCGGCGTCTCCCGCACCCTCGTCCCGCTCTTCGCCGACGGCGTCCTGGAGCCCGGCCCCAAGGTGCCCAGCACGGTGCTGGTCGCCCTGGTCGACGAGGAGTCGCGCGCGACCAGCCAGGAGGTCGCGACCTCACTGCGCCGCCGCGGCATCACCACCGAGGTGGCCGCGACCGCGCAGAAGTTCGGCAAGCAGATCCGGTACGCCGAGCGACGGGGCATCCCCTACGTCTGGTTCCCGGACAGCAATGAAGTCAAGGACATCCGGAGCGGCGACCAGGTCGCCGCCGACCCCACCAGGTGGACTCCCAAGGAGACAGAGAAGTGATCCGCACCCATGACGCCGGCTCGCTGCGTGCCGAGCACGCCGGCCAGACCGTGACGCTGGCCGGCTGGGTGGCCCGCCGCCGCGACCACGGCGGCGTCACCTTCATCGACCTGCGCGAGGCCAGCGGCGTCGTGCAGGTCGTGGTCCGCGACGAGGCCGTGGCGCACCACCTGCGCAACGAGTTCTGCGTCAAGGTCACCGGCGAGGTCGGGCTGCGACCGGAGGGCAACGCCAACCCGGAGCTCCCGACCGGCGGGATCGAGGTCGTCGCCGACCAGCTCGAGGTGCTGAGCGCGGCCGCGCCGCTGCCGTTCCCCATCGACGAGCCCAGTCATCGAGTGGCGAGGTGGGGGAGGAGGTGCGGCTGAAGTACCGCTACCTCGACCTGCGGCGTACGGCGCCCAACCAGGCCATCCGGCTGCGCAGCCAGGTCAACAAGGCGGCGCGCGACGTCCTCGACGACCACGGCTTCGTCGAGATCGAGACGCCGACGCTGACCCGGTCGACCCCCGAGGGCGCCCGCGACTTCCTCGTCCCGGCCCGGCTCCGCCCGGGCAGCTGGTACGCCCTGCCGCAGAGCCCGCAGCTGTTCAAGCAGCTGCTCATGGTCGCCGGCATGGAGCGCTACTACCAGATCGCGCGCTGCTACCGCGACGAGGACTTCCGCGCCGACCGGCAGCCCGAGTTCACCCAGCTCGACATCGAGATGAGCTTCGTCGAGCAGGACGACGTCCTCGCCGTCGCCGAGGACGTGCTCGCCCAGGTGTGGGCCCTGGTCGGCTACGACCTGCCGCGCCCGCTGCCGCGGATGACGTACGCCGAGTCGATGGCCCGCTTCGGCACCGACAAGCCCGACCTGCGGATGGGTCTAGAGCTCGTCGAGTGCACCGACTACTTCAAGGAGACGCCGTTCCGCGTCTTCCAGGCGCCGTACGTCGGCGCGGTGGTCATGCCCGGCGGCGCGAGCCAGCCGCGCAAGCAGCTCGACGCCTGGCAGGAGTGGGCCAAGCAGCGCGGTGCCCGCGGGCTGGCCTACGTGCTGGTCCAGGAGGACGGCGAGCTCGGGGGACCGGTCGCCAAGAACCTGTCCGACGAGGAGAGGGCCGGCCTGGCCGCGCACGTCGGGCGCACAGCCGGGTGACTGCGTCTTCTTCGCCGCCGGGCTGCCCAAGCCGAGCCGGGCGCTGCTCGGTGCGGCCCGGCTGGAGATCGGGCGCCGTGGCGGCCTGATCGACGAGGAGGCCTGGAGCTTCCTCTGGGTGGTCGACGCGCCGCTGTTCGAGCCGGCCGACGACGCGACCGCCGCGGGTGACGTGGCGGTGGGCGGTGGCGCCTGGACGGCGGTGCACCACGCCTTCACGTCGCCGCAGGACCTCGACACCTTCGACCAGGACCCGGGCGACGCCCTGGCCTGGGCCTACGACGTGGTCTGCAACGGCAACGAGATCGGCGGCGGCTCGATCCGTATCCACCGCGAGGACATCCAGAAGCGGGTCTTCGCCGTGATGGGCATCGGGGAGGCCGAGGCGCAGGAGAAGTTCGGGTTCCTGCTCGACGCCTTCACCTTCGGCGCGCCACCGCACGGCGGCATCGCCTTCGGCTGGGACCGGATCACCGCGCTGCTCGCCCGCACCGACTCCATCCGCGAGGTGATCGCGTTCCCGAAGTCCGGAGGCGGGGTGGACCCGCTCACCGCAGCCCCCGCGCCGATCACGGCCGCAGCAGCGCAAGGAAGCCGGTGTGGACGCCGTTGCGGAGGAAGATCTCCCGGACGGGCACCGATTCGGCCTGACGATCTGGCAGGTGCGATGAGACCGATTCGTTACCTGCTCATGCAGGCGGTTGCCCCTGTCAACTGGTTTACAGTCAGCGGCGTCCAAGCCCGCGCAGATGCGCTCGGGACTCGGTCCGATCTGGAGGTGGCTGTGACTCTTGACCGTGGCGAATGATGGTCGAGCAGACGACGGTGCTCGCCCACGACGATCGGTCGAGGACCCGCACGGACGGTCGCGACAAGGAGATCGCGGGCAAGTCGCCGACGCAGATCGCGTTCAGCCGGCTCCGCAAGGACAAGGTCGCCGTGGTCTGCGTCATCGTCATGGTGTTCCTGGTGCTGATCGCAGCCTTCGCGCCGCTGATCACCAGGATGTTCGGCATCTACTGGGACGTCACCGACCCCAAGGCGCCCAACACCACCGACGTGCTCGCGTTCGACGGCTTCCCCAAGATCGGGCCGCCGTTCAACTCCTTCACCTGGGACCACCCGCTCGGGCGTCGCCCCGCGCAAGGGCTACGACAACCTCGCCTACCTCGTCTACGGGCTGCGGACCTCGCTGATCGTGCGCGTCTCGGCGACGGTCATCTCGACCTTCGTCGGTGTCGTGCTCGGCCTGATCGCGGGCTTCTCGCGCGGCTGGCTGGACCGGGTCATCTCGTTCGTCACCGACCTGTTCCTGTCCTTCCCCTACCTGCTGGCGATGCTCGCGCTGGCGCCGATCATCACCTCGCGCTTCTCGACCTCGACCGGACAAGCTGAAGTACGCACAGCTCATCTCCCTGATCAGCATCCTGATCATCTTCGGCTGGATGGGGCTGGCCCGGCTGATCCGCGGCCAGGTGCTCTCGCTGCGCGAGCGCGAGTTCATCCTGGCCGCCGAGGTGATCGGCGTGCCGACCCGGCAGATCCTGTTCAAGGAGCTGCTGCCCAACCTGGTCGCCCCGATCGTGGTCTCGATCTCGCTCGGACTGCCGGCGTTCGTGGCCGCCGAGGCCGGCCTGTCGTTCCTCGGCCTGGGCCTGACGGGATACCCGTCGCTCGGCAAGATGGTGTCGGACGCGGCCCCCTTCTACGCGGACTACGCGCTCTACCTCTGGCTCCCGGTCGGCGCGATCGCGCTGCTGACCCTCTCCCTGAACCTCCTCGGTGACTCGGTGCGCGACGCGTTCGACCCGAGGACCCGTCGCTGACGCACGTCGGCGGCAGAGGCTGTGGCAAGACCAACGAAAGGTGAAAAGGCAATGCGCCTGAAGAGATCGGCGGTGGCCCTGGCCACGGCCAGCTTGCTCGCCCTGGCCGCGTGCGGCGGCGGCGGGGACAACGACAAGAGCAGTACCGATGACGCCGAGCATCGACACGGAGAACCTCGGCAACACCGGCGACGGCACCGACCCGACCCGCGAGGGTCCGGCCACGATCGAGGGTGCCACCGAGGGCGGCACCGTCACCGTCCTGACCTCGCCCGGACTGAGCACGCCGATCGACCCGTCGGACCTCTACTACACCGACACCAACGCGATCATGACCTCGCTCGTGACCCGCCAGCTGACGCAGTACGCCTACGACGCGGAGAGCGGCCAGATGATCCTGGTCCCGGACCTGGCGACCGACCTCGGCACGCCGAACGACGACTTCACGGAGTGGACGTTCACGCTGCGCGACGGCGTCAAGTGGGAGACCGGCGCGCCGGTCACCGCCGACGAGGTCGCGTTCGGCATCGTCCGCTCGCTGGACGGCAAGACGTTCCCGAACGGCCCGGGTCTCTACTACAGCAACCCGTACTTCCTCGGTGGCGAGGACTACAAGGGTCCCTACACCGACCCCGGGGACGACGCCCAGCAGGCGGTCACGGTCGACGGCAACAACATCACCGTCAAGATGGCGAAGCCGTTCCCGGACTTCCCCTACTACGCGTCGATCCCGGCGATCGGCCCGATCCCGATCGACCCGGCCGTCAGCGACCCGGCCAAGTACGCCCAGCACCCGCTGGCGACCGGCCCCTACAAGATCGAGCAGTACACGATCGGCAAGTCGCTGACCGTGGTCAGCGCAACGACCAGTGGGACCCGGCCACCGACCCGTCGCGCACGGCGTACCCGGACAGCTACGTGTTCAAGGCGGGCCTCCAGGCCGAGCAGATCGACCAGATCCTGCTGGCCGACTCCGGTGACGCCAAGACCACGATCAGCTACGACGACGTGCTCGCCCAGGACTACCGGAAGTTCAACGACACCGGTCGCCTGGTCACGGGCGGCCAGCCGTGCACCTACTTCTACGCGCTCGACCAGCGCAAGATGCCGGACAAGTCGATCGCCGAGGCGCTGACCTGGGCCCTGCCGTACAACGACCAGATCGTCGCCACGGGCCTGATCCCCGAGGTCAACGCGGTCGCCACCCAGAACCTCATGCCTCCGGGTGTCCCCGGCCGTGAGGAGTACGACCCGGTGGAGGGCCACGGCCCGTTCCAGACCGACGCCGAGAAGGCCAAGCAGATCCTGGCCGACAGCGGCAACGAGGGCTTCGAGCTGAAGTTCCTCTACTCGACCGACTCCGACACCTCGGTGGCCGGCAAGGACGTCCTGGTGAAGGGTCTCGAGGCCGCCGGCTTCAAGGCCACCCCGGTCGCGACCACGCTGGCGGACTCGGTGGCCGACCGTGACGACATCAACGGCGACATCAACATGCGTTCCTACGGCTGGTGCTCCGACTGGCCGTCCGGTGCGACCTGGGTGCCGCCGATCTTCCAGTCGACCGACCTCGAGGAGGTGGGCTTCGGCACCAACGAGTCCGCCTTCAACAACCCCGAGATCGACGCGAAGATCGACGCCGTCTTCGAGCTGCCCGCTGAGGAGCAGCCGAAGGCCTGGAACGACCTCGAGCAGGAGATCATGACGACCTACCTGCCCGTCGTCGCCGCGCTACTACGGCGGGGTCGTGCAGATGCACGGCTCGCAGATCGAGGGCATGGCGATCGACAACACCCTCGGTATGCCGTCGTTCCGCGACATCTGGGTGAACGCCGGCTGAGTCCGGTAGCAGCTCCAGCACAGGTAACAGTCCCGACGCTCCGGGGCGGGCCAGCAGGCCCGCCCCGGAGACCGAGGGAACCAGATCTCGCGTCGGAGAGGCTCAGGGATGTTCGGCTACATCGTGCGTCGACTGATGTCGGCCTTCCTGGTCGTCGTGCTGACGTCCATGTTCGTCTTCCTGCTCTTCTTCAAGGGGCCGAGCAACCCGGCCCAGCCGCTGTGCGACCTCAACGGCAAGTGCACCCCGGAGAAGCTGGCGCTGCTCACCGAGCAGCTCGGCCTCAACGACTCGGTGGTCCACCAGTACGGCGTCTACGTCGGCGGCTTCTTCCACGACCGCACATCAGCTTCGGCGCGGACTACCACTGCGACGCTCCGTGCCTGGGCATCTCCTACCGCACCCGCGGCGAGGTCACCAGCGAGCTGATCGAGAAGTTCCCCGCCACCCTCTCCATCGCACTGGGTGGCGCATCCATCTACCTCACCCTCGGGGTGCTGCTGGGCACCATCGCGGCCCGAAGACGAGGCACGGTCCTCGACCGGTCGTTGGTGGCGTTCAGCGTCACCGTCTCGGCCGTCCCCTACTACGTGATCGCCCTGATGGTCTGGATCTACGTCTCCCTGCAGTGGAAGCTGATCGAGGACACGTCCTACCACCCGATCACGTCGGACCCTCTCCACTGGGCCACGGGGCTGGCGCTGCCATGGGCGGTCATCGGGCTCACCTCGTCGACGGCGTACGCGCGATATTCGCGCGGTCAGATGATCGAGACACTGGGGGAGGACTACGTGCGCACGGCCGTGGCCAAGGGCGTCTCGGACCGCGGAGTCGTCGTACGCCACGCGCTGCGCGCGGCGATCGTGCCGATCATCACGATCTTCGGCCTCGACTTCGCCTTCCTGCTGACCGGCACGATCTTCACCGAGGTGATCTTCCAGATCGACGGCATCGGAAAGTGGGCCATCCAGGCCCTGCGCTCGCCGGTCGACTTCCCGGTCGTCTCCGCGACCGTCCTCTTCAGCGCCGTCATCATCGTGCTGGCCAACCTGATCGTCGACCTGCTCTACGCGGTCATCGACCCCCGGGTGCGGCTCGCATGACCACCGTGACCAGCCCCGGCCCCATGGACTTCGGGCGGCCGGCAGCGGACGACGACCCCTACCTCGTCGTCGAGAACCTCACCGTCCAGTTCCCGACCCACGACGGGCTGGTCCAGGCGGTCTCCGACCTGAGCTACACGGTGCGCAGCGGCCAGACGCTGGGCATCGTGGGGGAGTCCGGCTCGGGCAAGTCGGTCTCGTCGATGGCCGTGCTCGGCCTGCACAACCCCCAGTCCACGCGGCTCTCCGGCTCGATCCGGGTCGGCGGCACCGAGGTGATCGGTGCCGACAAGGACACGCTGCGCGGCATGCGGGGCAACGACGTCGGCGATGATCTTCCAGGACCCGCTCACCGCGCTGCACCCGTTCTACTCGGTGGGCAAGCAGATCGCCGAGGCCGCCCGCATGCACAACGACATCTCGCGGGCGGACGCGCGTCGTCGCGCGATCGAGATGCTCGACCGGGTCGGCATCCCGCAGGCCTCGCGCCGGGTCGACGACTTCCCGCACCAGTTCTCCGGCGGCATGCGCCAGCGCGCGATGATCGCGATGGCGCTGGTCAACAACCCGCAGCTGCTCATCGCGGACGAGCCGACCACCGCGCTCGACGTGACGGTCCAGGCGCAGATCCTCGACCTGCTCCAGGACCTGCAGCGCGAGTACGGCTCGGCGATCGTGCTGATCACCCACGACCTCGGCGTGATCGCTGAGATCGCGGACGACGTGCTGGTGATGTACGGCGGCCGAGCGGTGGAGAGCGGTCCGACCAAGACGATCCTGACGCTCCCGGAGATGCCCTACACGTGGGGGCTGCTGAGCAGCGTGCCCGACATCACCGGCGACACCAGTGCCCGGCTGATCCCGATCCCCGGCACGCCGCCGAGCCTGCTCAACCCGCCCGACGGCTGCGCGTTCAACCCGCGCTGCCTGCACGCCGACAAGGTGCCCGGCGACCTGTGCCGGACCACCCTGCCCGGAGCTGGCGCCGGCCAGCGCAGCCCGGCCACCTCAAGCGGTGCCACCTGGTCAACCCCGACGAGATCTACCTCAAGGAGGTCCTGCCCGAGGCGGCTCCCGACCTGATCGACCCGGAGACCGGCGAGGTCATCGCCGAGCTCCAGGAGCAGATCGCCGAGATCCAGGGCGAGACAAAATGACCGAGAAGTCGTTCGAGCGACCAAACACCGCGGTCGCGGGGGGCGAGACCCTGCTCGAGGTCCGCAACCTGAAGAAGTACTTCCCGGTCCACTCCGCGGGCGTCATCCGCCGGGTGGTCGGCCAGGTGCAGGCCGTGGACGGCGTCTCCTTCGCGGTGCCGCGCGGCGGCTCGCTCGGCCTGGTCGGTGAGTCCGGCTGCGGCAAGTCGACGACCGGGCGGGTGATCACCCGGCTCTACGACCCCACCGAGGGGCAGATGCTCTTCGAGGGCCAGGACCTGGCCCAGCTCTCCAAGCGCCAGATGCTGCCGCTGCGCAAAGAGATCCAGATGATCTTCCAGGACCCCTACAGCTCGCTCAACCCGCGGCACACCGTCGGCACGATCATCGGCATCCCGCTCCGGGTCCACAACATGGTTCCGGAGGACAAGGTCCTCGACAGGGTGCGCGAGCTGCTCGAGGTCGTCGGCCTCAACCCGGAGCACTACAACCGCTACCCCAACGAGTTCTCGGGCGGACAGCGCCAGCGCATCGGCATCGCCCGCGCGCTGGCCCTGCAGCCCAAGCTGCTCGTGGCCGACGAGCCGGTCTCGGCGCTCGACGTGTCCATCCAGGCGCAGGTGGTCAACCTGCTCCAGGACGTGCAGCGCGAGTTCGGTATCGCGTTCCTCTTCATCGCCCACGACCTGTCGGTCGTGCGGCACTTCTGTCCCGAGGTCGCGGTGATGTACCTCGGCAAGATCGTGGAGATCGCCGACCGCGACTCGCTCTACAACCACTCCGCCCACCCCTACACCCAGGCGCTGCTGTCCGCGGTGCCCGACGTGAAGCAGGCCGCCATCGGCGGCCGGCGGGAGCGGATCCGGCTGACCGGCGACGTACCGAGCCCGGTCGACCCACCGTCGGGCTGTCGGTTCCGCACGCGGTGCGAGCTGGCCCAGGACATCTGTGCCCGGCACGAACCGCCGCTGATGCAGATCGGCCCGCGGCACAAGGTGGCCTGCCACTTCGCCGGCGAGATCGGTCACCACCCGGCCATCCCCGTGACCGCGCCGATGTTCCCCGAGGGTGGCGGAGCGCCGAGCGAGCAGGGGAGCCGTCTCGTCGAGGTCAGCAGTGAGGTCGGCTACGGCCCGCGCTGGCTCGATCTGCCGTCCGGAGCCGTGGTCGCCGAAGGGCGGAAGGCCGCCAGTGACAGCCCGGGCGCGGGGGACGATCTCCCCTGAATACGCCCGATCCGACGGACGATCGACGGTGTCTATGAGTCCCACCCCTCGAGACCAGATCGTTACCGCCTCGCGACTTGCGACGAGGCCTGGGTCACATAAGGTGCGAGGGCAGGTGGGGTTTGGCCCCGCTGGTTCAGGCTGTGAAAGGGAGACCAGGTGACGCTGACCGCATCGAACCTGGAGTCGCACAGCGACGACCAATTCGTCGACGCTGAGGCGGACGAGCAGGCTGGGAGAGTCGATGTCGAGGGGCGTTCGCCTCTGCGACTGGCGTGGGCACGCTTCCGCAAGGACAAGCTGTCGATGGTCGCACTGGTCGTCACGCTGCTGTTCGTCGTGATGGCGGTCTCGTCGCCGATCCTCAAGAAGTTCGGGGTCATCGACCCCTACACGCCGCACCAGGACCTCCTCGACTACGCCAGCGGCGGCTATCCCAAGGGCTTCGGCGGCGGGATGAGCCTCAGCCACCCGCTCGGCGTGGAGCCCGGTCTGGGCCGCGACGTGCTCTCGAGACTCATGTACGGCGCGACGCTGTCGCTGACCATCGCCCTGTCCGCGGCGCTGATCACCGTGGCGATCGGCACCATCCTGGGCATCATCGCGGGGTTCTCCGGCGGGTTGGTCGACGGTGCGATCGGCCGGATCATCGACCTGACCCTCTCGTTCCCGGCCACGCTGATGCTGCTGGCCCTCTCCGGCGTCGTCGTCGACCGGATGATCGACCTCGGAGTCCCGGCCGACGGCGCCTTCGCCAACGGGCTCTACATCATCATCGTGCTGGCCATCTTCGGGTGGCCACCGATCGCCCGGCTGATCCGTGGCCAGGTGCTGTCGATCCGCGAGCGCGAGTTCGTCGACGCGGCCATCCTGATGGGCGCCTCGCGGCGACGGATCTACTTCAAGGAGATCCTGCCCAACCTGTGGGCGCCGCTCCTGGTCTACTTCACGCTGCTGATGCCCGCCTACGTCTCGGCCGAGGCGGCGCTCAGCTACCTGGGCGTCGGGATCAAGAACCCCACGCCGACCCTCGGCAACGTGCTGGGCGGTGCGCTGGAGTACGCCTACACCGACTTCTTCTTCTTCTTCATCCCGGCGGCCGTGATCGCCGCGATCGTCATCTCGTTCAACCTCCTCGGTGACGGCGCGCGCGACGCGCTCGACCCGAGGGCCGGCCGCTAGGCAGAGCGGCTCCTCACAAGCTTTCCGCAGGAAAGAAGCGCCGTACCACGGCGAGACACACCCCTCCGAAGGAGAAAACAGATGGGAACCAATCGGAAGCGGCTGGTAGCAGCGGCCGCATCCATGGTCGTCGCCGTCGGCTTGGCCGGCTGTGGTGGTGACTCGAACAGCGACGGTTCCGGGACCGGGTCCAACACGGACGCGGAGCGCACTGATGCAGTCAAGGGCGGCACGATCTACTCGCTCGAGCTGTCGGTGACACAGTCCCTGGACCCGCAGCGCACCTACACGGGTCGCGACCTCTCGAACCAGAGCCGGCTGGTGTATCGCAGCCTGGTGGACTTCCCGAAGGGCGTGACTGACAACATCGAGGGCCAGACCCCGATCCCCGACCTGGCCACCGACACCGGCCAGTCCAACGAGGACGCGACCGAGTGGTCGTTCACCCTCAAGGACGGCCCGAAGTGGCAGGACGGCAAGCCGATCACCTGTGAGGACGTCAAGTACGGCGTGTCGCGGACGTTCGCGACCGACGTCATCACCGGTGGCCCGAACTACATCATCGGCTACCTCGACGTCCCCGAGGCCGCTGACGGTAGCCCGGCCTACAAGGGCCCCTACACCGGTGAGGGTCAGGCCGAGTTCGACAAGGCCGTGACCTGCGATGGCGCGACCATCACCTACCGGTTCAAGAAGCCGTGGCCGGACTTCCCCTACGCCATCGCCGCGCTGCGCGCCTTCGACCCCTACCGGGCCGACCAGGACAAGGGCGACAAGTCGAAGCTCTCGGTCTTCTCCAACGGTCCGTACATGCTCGACGAGAACGGCTGGAACGAGGACTCGGGCGGCACGTTCATCCGCAACCCGGAGTGGGACGGCACCGAGGACACCAACCGCGACGCCAACCCTGACTCGTTCGTGTTCCAGGTCGGCATCGAGACCGAGGTCATCATCGACCGTCTCATCGCCAACGAGGGCGACGACGCCAACGCGATCACCAGCCGGAGCGTGACCCCGGCCCAGTACCCGCAGATCACGGGTGACGTGGCGGAGCGTGCGGTCAACTTCGAGTCGCCGTTCAGCAACTACCTGGTGCCGAACTTCAACCGCATCACCAACCTGCAGGTCCGTCAGGCACTCGCCCTGGCGACCAACCGTGGGGCGTACATCGGTGCGCTCGGTGGCGACAAGGCCGCGGCCCCGTCGCTCTCGATCGTCAACCCCGGCACGCCGGGCTACGTGGCGAACGAGAAGTGGGGCAAGCCCGAGGGTGGTGACATCGAGGGCGCCAAGGCGCTGCTCGAGGAGTCCGGCGAGACGCTTCCTTACCCGATCAAGCTGACCTACCCGATCGGTTCGGACGCTTCTGAGAAGGCCTTCGCCGCGCTCAAGGCGAGCTACGACGAGGCCGGCTTCGACGTGACGCTCGATGGTCTCGACCCGTCGGGTCCCTACTACGAGCAGATCCAGAAGCCGGGCTCCGACAGCGACCTCATCTGGGGTGGCTGGGGCTCTGACTGGCCGTCGGTCTCCACGGTGATCCCGCCGCTGTTCGACAGCCGCATCAACCTGACCAAGGCATCGAACGGTCAGGACTACGGCAACTACCAGAGCGACGAGCTCAACGCGGCGATGGACGCGGCTTCGGCCGAGACCGACATCGACAAGGCCAACCAGATGTGGGCCGACGTGGATGACATGCTGGCCGAGGACGTCGCCTACATCCCGCTGGACACGACGAAGTTCTACTTCCTGCGTGGTTCGAACGTCGAGAACTACGTCAACTCCGTCAGGCACCAACGGCTACGCCGACCTGGGTGTCATCTCCGTCAAGGACGGTGGCAAGTAGTTCCAGGTCGGGTGACCCGACAAGTTCAAACGCAGCAACGCGTCACCTGACGCGGTAACACCTGCAACACACCGGCCCGTGCGGCCCCACCCACTCGGTGGGGCCGCGCGGAACCGGAACCCAACGGATCCCATCCAGACGTCCCGAGGTGCCCGTGTTCGCCTACACCATCCGCCGCGTGATCGGCGGCGTCCTGCTCCTGGTGGTCATGAGCGTGGTCACCTTCTACCTCTTCTACGCGAGCTCCTCGACACCCGAGCGGTTCGCGTGCGGCCCCAAGTGCACGCCCGCCCAGCTCGACACGACCAAGAGGGCGCTCGGCTACGACGAGCCGACCATCGTGCAGTGGGGCAAGTTCGCCAAGGGCTTCGTGGCCGGCCGTCAGTTCCCCGACGACGCCAAGCTGCGCGCCGCGGCTCCCGAGCAGGTCGTCGACTGCGGCCCCGGCTGCCTCGGCTACTCCACCGGTTACAGCAAGCCGGTCAAGGACCTGATCAAGGACAAGCTGCCGGTGTCGGTCTCGCTGGCCATCGCGGCGTTCATCATCTGGATCGCAGGCGGAGTGCTGCTCGGGATCACGGCCGCCCTGTTCAAGGGCCGATTGCTCGACAAGGCGATCGTCGGGCTCTCGCTGCTCGCCTTCGCGTTCCCGACGTTCTTCATCGGATTGCTGTTGCTCAAGTTCGTCTCCATCCGGTGGGGCATCGTGGACCTGCCGAAATACACCCCGATCACGGAGAACCCCTGGCTGTGGGTGACCGGCCTCATCCTGCCGGCGATCACGCTGGCGCTGGTCTACATGGCCGGCTACATCCGGATGACCCGCGCCTTCGTGCTGGAGACGATGACCGAGGACTACATCCGCACCGCGCGGGCCAAGGGGCTCAGCCGGCGGGTGGTCATCGGTAAACACACCCTCCGGGCGGTGCTGACGCCTCTGGTGACGCTCTCCGGCCTCGACCTGGCCGGCCTGCTGGGCGGCGCGATCATCACCGAGACCGTCTTCAACTTCAACGGCGTCGGCAAGCTGTCCTTCACCGCTGTCCAGCGCTACGACCTGCCGCTCGTCGTCGGAATCGTGCTCCTGCTGGCATCGTTCGTGATCGTGGCCAACATCGTCGTCGACCTTCTGTACGCCGTCATCGACCCGCGCGTGCGGCTCGGATAGGTTGTCACGTGTCTTCCAGCGCAGCGCAGATCAGTGAAGAGCGCCCAGCGAGCGGTAGTGAGACCGCGGGCGACCCTCTTCTCGTCGTCAAGGACCTCAAGGTCCACTTCCCGACCGCCGACGGTGTGGTCAAGGCCGTCGACGGCCTCAGCTACACGGTCTCCCGTGGCCAGACCCTCGGGATCGTGGGCGAGTCGGGGTCCGGCAAGTCGGTGTCGAGCTCGGCGATCATGGGGCTCTTCCACGGCAGCAACGCCCAGCTCGCGGGCCAGATCATCCTCGACGGCACCGACATCCTGACCCTGCGCGAGGACGAGCTGCGCAAGCTGCGCGGCCGCGACGTCGCGATGATCTTCCAGGACCCGCTCTCGGCCCTGCACCCCTACTTCACCGTGGGGGCACAGATCATCGAGGCCTACCGGGTCCACCAGGACGTGTCCAAGAAGATCGCCCGCCGCCGGGCCATCGAGCTGCTCGACCGCGTCGGGATCCCGCAGCCGGACCGGCGCGTGGACGACTACCCGCACCAGTTCTCCGGCGGCATGCGGCAGCGCGCAATGATCGCGATGGGCCTGGTCAACGACCCGTCGATGCTGATCGCCGACGAGCCCACCACGGCGCTCGACGTGACCGTGCAGGCGCAGATCCTCGACCTGCTCCAGGACCTGCAGCGCGAGTTCAACTCGGCCATCATCATCATCACCCATGACCTCGGGGTCGTCGCCGAGATGACCGATGACACGCTCGTCATGTACGGCGGCCGCGCGGTCGAGTACGGCAAGACCTCCGAGATCCTCACGCACCCGGAGATGCCCTACACGTGGGGGCTGCTCTCCTCGGTGCCGGAGGTCACGGGTGACACCAACGCCAAGCTGATCCCGATCCCCGGCAACCCGCCCAGCCTGCTCAACCCGCCGAGCGGGTGCCACTTCCACCCGCGCTGCACCCACAAGGACAAGGTGGCGGGCGACCTGTGCCGGACCACCTCGCCCGAGCTGACGCCCGGCGACCGGGGCAACGACCACCTCACGCGGTGCCACCTGCCCGATCCCGAGAGCATCTACCAGGCCGAGATCCTCCCCGAGATCGCGCCGGACCTCGTCGAGGGTCTCGTCACGAAGGAGCAGGGCTGATGAGCACCACCGACGCCCCCGAGCAGGGCGAGGAGCCCACATTCGTCACGGACGCGGACATCGACCCCTTCGCGGGGCAGGCCGCCACGGAGGCGCCGAAGGACGCGAAGACGCTGCTGACGGTCGACAACCTCCGGATGTACTTCCCGGTCAAGTCGACCGGGGTGGTGCACCGGACGGTCGGTCACGTGCAGGCCGTGGACGGTGTCTCGTTCGAGGTGGTCGAGGGTGGCTCGCTGGGCCTGGTCGGGGAGTCCGGCTGCGGCAAGTCGACCACGGGCCGGCTGATCACCCGGCTGCTGACGCCGACCGGCGGACGCATCATGTTCGAGGACAGGGACATCGCGCAGATCAGCCAGCGGGACCTCAAGCCGCTGCGCCGCGAGATCCAGATGATCTTCCAGGACCCCTACACGTCGCTGAACCCGCGGCACACGGTGGGCTCGATCATCGGCGCGCCCCTGCGGATCCACAAGATCATCCCCGAGAAGCAGGTCCTGACCCGCGTCAAGGAGCTGCTCGAGATCGTCGGGCTCAACCCCGAGCACTACAACCGGTTCCCCAACGAGTTCTCCGGCGGCCAGCGCCAGCGCATCGGCATCGCCCGCGCGCTGACCCTCAACCCCAAGCTGCTGGTGGCCGACGAGCCCGTCTCCGCACTCGACGTCTCGATCCAGGCGCAGGTGGTCAACCTGCTCCAGGGGATCCAGAAGGAGTTCGGCGTCGCGTTCCTCTTCATCGCCCACGACCTTGCGATCGTGCGGCACTTCTGCCCCGAGGTCGCGGTGATGTACCTCGGCAAGATCGTCGAGATCGGCGACCGCGAGAGCATCTATCTCAACGCCCACCATCCCTACACCCAGGCGCTGCTCTCGGCGGTTCCCGACGTGAAGCAGGCGGCGGTCGGCGGACGTCGTGAGCGGATCCGGCTGACCGGCGACGTGCCGAGCCCGATCAACCCGCCCTCGGGCTGCCGGTTCCGCACCCGCTGCCCCATCGCCCAGGAGATCTGCGCCAGGGTCGAGCCCCCGCTGCTCCAGATCGGCCCCAAGCACAAGGTCGCCTGCCACTTCCCGGGGCAGATCGGGGCACACCCGACGGAGCCGGCCACAGCATCGCTGCTCGGCGTGGACTCCCAGGGCAACGTCGACGCCTCGGCGACCGCGACCGACCACGACCAGCTGTCGCACCCCGGCTACGACGACACCTGGTACGACCTGGACAAGAAGTCGTTTGCCCGAGGCTGACGACCAGCTCTTCGAGACCGCTCCGCTGCCCTCGCGGCGTACCCCCGAGGGACCCGGCGCGGGAGCACTGAGCTCGGCCGGGCACGCCGCCGCGCCGCTCGCGGTGCGCATGCGGCCGCGGACGCTGGAGGAGCTCGTCGGCCAGGACCAGCTCCGCGCGGCCGGCTCGCCGCTGCGTCAGCTGGTGGAGGGCGACCAGTCCATGTCATTGCTGCTGTGGGGTCCACCCGGCACCGGCAAGACCACCATCGCGTCGATCCTGAGCCAGCAGACCGACCGCCGGTTCGTCGAGGTCTCGGCGGTGTCGGCGGGGGTGAAGGAGGTCCGGGCCGCGATCGACGCGGCGCGGCACGAGCTGCTCGCGACCGGCGAGGAGACGGTGCTTTTCGTCGACGAGGTGCACAGGTTCAGCAAGGCGCAGCAGGACGCGCTGCTGCCGGGCGTCGAGAACCGCTGGGTCACCCTGGTCGCGGCGACCACCGAGAACCCGTTCTTCTCGGTGATCTCCCCGCTGCTGTCCCGCAGCCTGCTGCTCCGCCTCGAGTCGCTCACCGACGACGACATCCGCGCGGTCCTCGACCGGGCGCTCGCCGACGAGCGCGGGCTGGGCGCGGCCTACACCGCGGAGGCGGACGCCCTCGACCACCTGGTCCGGCTGGCCGGCGGTGACGCGAGGCGTTCGCTCACCTACCTCGAGGCCGCCGCCGGTGCCGCGTCGGCCCGGGGCAGCACCACCATCGACCTCGAGACGGCCGAGACGGCGGCGGACCGCGCGGCGGTCCGCTACGACCGGGAGGGCGACCAGCACTACGACGTCACCAGCGCGTTCATCAAGTCGCTCCGGGGCTCCGACGTCGACGCGGCGCTGCACTACCTGGCGCGGATGATGGAGGCGGGGGAGGACCCCCGCTTCATCGCCCGGAGGCTGGTCATCCTGGCCAGCGAGGACATCGGGCTGGCCGACCCCACTGCGCTGCCGACCGCGGTCGCCGCGGCGCAGGCGGTCCAGCTGATCGGGATGCCGGAGGCTCGGCTCAACCTGGCCCAGGCCACGATCGCGCTGGCCATCGCCCCCAAGTCCAACGCCGTGATCATGGCGATCGAGGCGGCCTCGGCCGACGTACGCGCCGGCAAGATCGGACCGGTCCCGCCGCATCTGCGTGACGCGCACTACGGCGGCGCCAAGACGCTGGGCCACGGCGAGGCCTACGCCTACAGCCACGACGCGCCGTACGGCATCGCTGAGCAGCAGTACGCCCCGGACGTGGTCCTCGACGCGGAGTACTACAAGCCGACCGAGCTCGGTGCGGAGGCGGCGATCAAGGAACGGTGGGCCCGGGTCCGCCGCATCATCCGGGGCACATGACCCCGCGATAGGGTCTTTCACCATGGTGTGGGTGCTCGTGATCGTGACCGCCGTTCTGGCGGTCCTGGTCCTCGTGCTCGCCCTGCAGGTCCACCGCTTGGGTGCCCGGGTGGCTGCGCTGTCGCCGTCGAGTGACGCCCCAGCGTCGTCGACGGGCCTCCCGAACCACGCTCGGACGTCACTCGACGGGGACCCGGAGCCCACCGAGTTCGTGATCACGCGGATCGGGGAGCCCGAGCCCGAGCCGGTGCCGACGGTGCCCGGGCCCGTCTTCGCCGACCTGCTGCTCAAGGAGTCCGTCGTCCAGACCGCGTCGCTGTTCCAGGGGTTGCGCCGGGCGCTGTCGCCCGAGACGCGCAACCGGATCCGGTTCCACATGCGCCAGGAGGTCAAGCGCTCGCGCAAGCAGCGGCGTGCCGAGCTGCGGGCCGTACGCCGTGAGTGGGCGGCCCGGCAGCGAGCCGGGATGGCCGCGGAGGGCTCAGCAGGAGACCGGGCCGCATGAGGCGCGGCCTCTGGTTCGTCGCCGGGGCCGGAGCCGGGATCTACGTGATGATCCGCGGGCGCCGCGCTGCCGAGGCACTGACCGTCGACGGGATGCAGGACCGGCTCAACGGGCTGGCGGTCGGCGTACGGATGTTCCGCGACGAGGTGGCCCAGGGCAAGGCCGAGGCCGAAACCGAGTTGCGGGAGAGGTTCTCCCTCGCGCCTCATGGCATCAAGGAACTCACCACCGTCCAACAACGAGCACAGGCTGCGACACAAGAAGAGGAGGGCAGAAGCTGATGGACACCGCCGACATCCGACGGAACTTCGTCGCGCACTTCGAGAACGACACGCGCCGAGGTGCGCACACCGACGTACCGTCCGCCTCGCTCCTCCTCGACGACCCGACGCTGCTGTTCGTCAACGCCGGGATGGTGCCGTTCAAGCCGTTCTTCCTGGGCCAGGAGACCCCGCCGTACCCCCGCGCGGTGAGCGTGCAGAAGTGCGTGCGCACGCCCGACATCGAGGACGTCGGCAAGACCACGCGGCACGCCACCTTCTTCGAGATGTGCGGCAACTTCTCCTTCGGCGACTACTTCAAGCAGGGCGCCATCGAGCTGGCCTGGGAGCTGGTCACCAAGCCGCGGGCCGAGGGTGGCTGGGGCTTGGAGGAGAGCAGGCTCTACCCCAGCGTCTACGTCGACGATCCCGAGGCGCTCGAGCTCTGGCGCAAGGTCACCGGCCTCCCCGCGGACCGGATCCTCAAGCTCGGCAAGAAGGAGAACTACTGGTCGATGGGGGTGCCCGGCCCCGGTGGACCGTGCTCGGAGATCCTCTACGACCGCGGGCCCAGCCACGGCCCCGACTTCACGGTCGACGAGCTCGGGCCGGACATGCCGTTCAAGCTCGAGGACCGGCTGCTGGAGATCTGGAACCTGGTCTTCATGCAGGAGGAGCTCAGCGCGGTCCGGTCGAAGGAGGACTTCGACATCGTCGGGCCGCTGCCCAAGCAGAACATCGACACCGGCATGGGGCTCGAGCGCGTGGCGTTCCTCCTGCAGGGCGTCGACAACATCTACGAGATCGACGCGATGTTCCCGGTCATCCAGAAGGCCCAGGAGCTGACCGGCCGAACGTACGGCGCCCAGCACGAGGACGACGTCCGGTTCCGGGTGGTCGGCGACCACATCCGCAGCTCACTCATGCTGATCGGCGACGGCGTCTCCCCGGGCAACGAGGGCCGCGGCTACGTGCTGCGCCGGCTGGTGCGCCGCGCGATCCGCTCGATGCGGCTGCTGGGCTGCGAGGACCCGGTGCTGCCCGAGCTGCTGCCGGTCAGCCGCGACAAGATGGGCGAGACCTACGACGCGCTGCACCGCGACTGGGAGCGGATCTCCACGGTGGCCTACGCCGAGGAGGACGCGTTCCGGCAGACCCTGCGCGCGGGCACCACGATCTTCGACAGTGCCGCGGCCGAGGTGAAGAAGGCCGGTGGCACCGAGCTCTCCGGTGACCGCGCCTTCGCCCTGCACGACACCTACGGCTTCCCGATCGACCTCACCCTCGAGATGGCGTCCGAGCAGGGGCTCGAGGTCGACGAGGTCGGCTTCCGCCGGCTGATGCAGGAGCAGCGCGAGCGGGCCAAGGCGGACGCCCGGGCCAAGAAGGGCGCGCACGTCGACGCCACGTCGTACCGCACGCTCGCGGACGCGCTCGGCCGGCCGGTCGAGTTCACCGGCTACCACGAGGTGGTCACCGACGGAGCCGTCGCCGGGATCGTCGACGCCGCGGGCGACGTCGCGACCAGCGCGCACGAGGGCGACGAGATCGAGCTGGTCCTCGACCGCACGCCGTTCTACGCCGAGGGCGGCGGCCAGCTCGCGGACCAGGGCCTGATCGAGCTGTCCAACGGGGCGCGCGTGCAGGTCCACGACGTGCAGACGCCGGTCAACGGGCTGGTCGTGCACAAGGCGACGGTCGTCAACGGCGAGGTCACGCCCGGGCTCGAGGCGCACTCGCTGGTCGACCTCGAGCGGCGGCTGTCGATCTCTCGCGCGCACACGGCGACGCACATGGTGCACAAGGCGTTCCGCGAGGCGCTGGGGGAGACCGCGACCCAGGCGGGCTCGGAGAACGCGCCGGGCCGGTTCCGCTTCGACTTCTCCGCGTCCGGTTCGGTGCCGGAGTCGGTGATGACCGACGTCGAGGCGCGGGTCAACGACGTGATCCTCGACGACCTCGCGGTCGAGGCCGAGATCATGAGCCAGGCCGAGGCGGTCAAGTCCGGTGCGATGGCGCTGTTCGGCGAGAAGTACGGCGACCGGGTGCGCGTGGTCTCGGTCGGCGAGTGGGCGCGAGAGCTCTGCGGCGGAACGCACGCCGGGAGCTCGGGCAAGCTCGGCGTGATCAAGCTGCTGGGTGAGTCCAGCATCGGCTCCGGCGTACGCCGGGTCGAGGCGCTGGTCGGAGCGGACGCCTACCGGTTCCTGGCGCGCGAGCACGTGCTGGTCGCGCAGCTCTCCGAGGCGCTCAAGTCCCGGCCCGAGGACCTCCCCGAGCGGGTCAACGACATCGTCGAGAAGCTGCGGGCGGCCGAGAAGGAGCTCGAGAAGGTCCGCGTGGGCCAGCTGCTGGCGCGCGCCGGCGAGCTGGCGGCCGGCGCCGACCAGGTGGGCGGGGTCGCCCTGGTGGCCACCGCCGCGCCCGGCGCGAGCGGCGGCGACGTGCGCACGCTCGCGCTCGACGTACGCGGACGGCTCCCGCAGGGCCAGCCGGGCGTCGTCGTCGTCATCGGTGAGGCGGACGGCAAGGTCTCGGTCGTCGCGGCCGTCAACGACGAGGCCCGTGCCCGCGGGGTCAGCGCCAACGAGCTGGTCCGCGCGGTCGGTCCCCTGGTCGGCGGTAAGGGCGGCGGCAAGGACGACGTGGCGCAGGGCGGCGGCACCGACGCCTCCCAGATCGACGAGGCGCTGGCCCTGGTCCGCTCCGAGGTCGGGAAGGCCGCGTCCTGAGCTCGGGCGGCGTGAGGTGAGGACGGGCGTACGGATGGGGCTCGACCCCGGGGACGCGCGGATCGGGGTGGCCAAGAGCGACCCGTCCGGGTTCTTGGCGACGCCGGTGGAGACCGTTCCGCGGGGTCGGGGGGACCTGGCGCGGATCGCCGAGCTCCTCGTGGAGGAGATGGACGGCGACCCCGAGCGGGTGGTCGAGGTGGTCGTCGGGCTGCCGCGATCGCTCTCCGGGGGTGAGGGGCCGGCGGCCAGGAAGGTGCGCGAGTGGGCCGGCCAGCTGGCCCGGGCCGTGGCCCCGATTCCGGTGCGGCTGGCCGACGAGAGGCTCACCACGGTGAGCGCGGAGGCTATGCTGCGCGACCGAGGCCGCTCGGGGGCCAAACGCCGAGCGGTGGTCGACCAGGCTGCCGCCGTGGTGATCCTGCAGCACGTGCTGGACACCGAGCGAGCCAGCGGCACCGCGCCGGGAGAGATCATCGAGGGAACGGACTGACCATGATTACCCCACAAAACCGTGCAGGAGGCGCGCTTCGCGCGATGGGCACGCTTCTGCGGGGACCCCGAAAAGCATGACGGACATGGAGGACCTCCTCGGGGAGCAGACCGCGACTCCGGCCGGTGGCCGACGCGCCGAGCGGAGCCGCCGCCGTGGACCCGGCTGCCTGATCGCGCTCGTGGTCCTGGCCGTGCTCGCCGGGGCCACCTTCTGGGGTGTCACCACCGGGATCGACAAGATCAAGGACCAGTTCAGCTCGGCCGACGACTATCCGGGACCCGGCAGCGGCGAGGTCAACTTCGAGGTCAAGGAGGGCGACAGCATCGCCGTGATGGGCCGCGGGCTGAAGGACGCCGGCGTCGTCGCGTCCGTCGACGCGTTCATCTCGGCCGCGGGCGCCAACCCCGACGCGGACAAGATCCAGCCGGGCACCTACCCGATGCTGAAGGAGATGAAGGCCTCCGACGCCGTCGCCGTGCTCGTCGACCCGGCGAAGATCGTCAAGACCAAGGTGACCGTCCCCGAGGGACTGCGGGTCAAGGACATCGTCGCGCTGCTGGTCGAACAGACCGGCTTCCCGAAGGCCCAGTTCGACAAGGCGCTCCAGGACCCGCAGGCGCTCGGGCTCCCGGCGTACGCCGAGGGCAACCCGGAGGGCTACCTGTTCCCGGCGACCTACGACTTCGCCCCGGGCGAGAAGCCGGCCGACATGCTGAAGGACATGGTGGTCCGCTGGCAGCAGGCGGCGACCGACAACGACCTCGAGGCCAGCGCGGACGCGCTCGGCTACACGCCGCAGGAGATCATGACGATCGCGAGCCTGATCGAGGCCGAGGGCCGCGGCAAGTACCGCGCCAAGATCGCCCGGGTCATCTACAACCGTCTCGAGATCGACCCCAACCCCGCGGCCGGCTTCCTGCAGATCGACGCCAGCGTCAACTACGCGCTCGACCGCACGGGCTCCACCGTGATCACCGACGAGGACAAGGAGTCGGTCTCCGACTCGCCGTACAACCTCTACACGCAGAAGGGGCTGCCGCCGACGCCCATCGAGGCGCCCGGCGACGACTCGATCCAGGCGGCACTGCATCCCGCGGAGGGCCCGTGGTTCTTCTACGTGACGGTCAACCTCAAGACGGGGCTGACCAAGTTCACCGACGACTACGACGAGTTCCTCGACTTCAAGGCCGAGTACCAGGAGTACTGCGAAACCCAGTCCGACCGGTGCTGAGCATGTCGAGGGTCATCCAGTGAGGTGCGCGGTCCTCGGGGACCCCATCGACCACTCGCTCTCGCCGATCATCCACCGGGCCGCCTACGCGGCGCTCGGGCTCGACGACTGGCGGTACGGCGCCGAGCAGGTGCCCATCGGCGGGCTGGCCGGGTTCCTCGACGGGCTCGACCCCGAGACGTGGCGCGGGCTGTCGCTGACCATGCCGCTCAAGCGCGAGGCGGTGCCGCTGCTGAGCTCGTGCGACGACTGGGTGCGTGCGACCGGCGCCTGCAACACGGTGCTGCTCGAGCCGGACGGCGGCCGGCACGGGCTCAACACCGACGTGACGGGTGCGCTCATGGTGCTGGGTGAGCACGAGGTCCCGATGGAGCGGGCCGTCGTCCTGGGCGGCGGTGCGACCGCCGCCTCGGTGCTCCTGGCTCTCGCGGAGCGTGGGATGCGGCACGTCACCCTCGTGGTCCGCGACCCCGACCGAGCCACCGAGACCGTGCACGCGGTGGCCGCGCACCACTCGGCGCCGACCGTGGAGGTGGCGCTGATCGGCGAGGTGGAGGCGCTGGCCGGAGACGTGCTGGTGTCGACCGTGCCCGCGTCCGCACAGGTCCCCGACCTGGTCGCGGCGCTCGCCGGCATCCCGCTCGTCTTCGACGTGGTCTACGAGCCCTGGCCGACGCCGCTGGCCGTCGCCGCCGAGCGGTCGGGCCGGACCGTGATCAGCGGGCTCGACCTGCTGGTCGCCCAGGCCGTGAACCAGGTGGTCGCGATGACCGGGAGGTACGACGTCCCGGCCGGCGCCATGCGGCGAGCCGCCGAGGAGGCCCTGACGGCGAGATCGCCGCGGTGACCGACCTCTATCCCGTCACCGCAGCGGCGACCGGTGTGCTGGGGCTGGTCGCGGGCGCCCTGGTGCCGCGGCTGATCGCCTCGCTGCCCGAGCCGGAGCCGGACGAGCGCGAGGACGACGAGGCGGCCGACTCCACCGACGCCCCCGAGGCCACCGACGCCACTGATCCCGAGGCCGAGGCCGAGCCGGAGGAGCCGAAGGAGCCCTACGTCGACATCGCGTCCCGCCCGGGGCTGCTCTGGAAGAGCGCGCTCGCCTCGGCGGTCAGCGCTGCGGCGATCGGGCTGGTGCTCGGCTGGAGCTGGTCGTTGCTCGTCGTGCTGCCGTTGGTGCCGGTGTCGGTGGCGCTGGCGGTCATCGACTGGCGGACCCGCATGCTGCCCACCCGGCTGATCGCCCCGGCGTACGCCGTGACCCTCGTGACCGTCCTCGTCGCCTGGCTGGCGGAGGGCCGCGACCTCGGCGACCTGCAGCGGACGGGACTCGGCTGGCTGATCTACGGCGGCATGTTCTTCGTGCTCTGGTTCGTCTACCCGCGCGGCCTCGGCTATGGGGACGTGCGGCTGTCCGGCGTCCTGGGCCTGGCGCTGGGCTGGGTCGGCTGGTCCGAGCTGCTCCTGGGCATCTGGGACGGCCTGCTGCTGGGCGGGATCCTCGGCGGGCTGCTCGCCGTGGTGACCAGGCGGAGGGACTACCCGTTCGGCCCGTTCATGCTCGTCGGCGCCCTTTCCGGCATCGTCCTCGGACAGCCGGTCATGGCTGCCCTCTACGGCTGAGACACTTGAGGACGTGACTCCCCGCCCCGATGCCTACTCCGCGACGCCCCACGGGCGCTCCGCGGCGTTGCCGTCGCTCGATGATGGACCTACAGCGCCTTCGCTCCGGCGCCTTGCGGAGCATCCCGTGGATGCGCCGCTCGCGACGGCCCCGTGGCGAGGAGGCACGTCCGCATGTTGCGCTGGCTGACCGCGGGTGAGTCCCACGGCCCGTCCCTCGTCGCGATCCTCGAGGGGCTCCCCGCCCATGTGCGGGTGACGTCCGACGACATCCGCGACGCCCTCGCGCGGCGTCGGCTCGGCTACGGCCGCGGCGCGCGGATGAAGTTCGAGCAGGACGAGCTCACGTTGGTCGGCGGCATCCGTCACGGTGAGACCCAGGGCGGACCGATCGCGATCGAGATCGGCAACACCGAGTGGCCCAAGTGGGAGAAGGTCATGTCCGCCGACCCGGTCGACGCGGTCGAGCTGGAGGGATCCGCCCGCAACGCGCCCCTGACCCGGCCCCGGCCCGGCCACGCGGACCTGGCCGGCATGCAGAAGTACGCCTTCGACGAGGCCCGGCCGGTCCTCGAGCGCGCGTCCGCCCGCGAGACCGCGGCGCGGGTGGCGCTCGGGCGGGTGGCGTCCAACTTCCTGGAGCAGGCGGTCGGTGCGCGGATCGTCTCGCACGTGATCGAGCTGGGCGGCGTACGCGCGCCCGACGGCCTGTGGCCCGAGCCGGACGACGTGGCGCGACTGGACGACGACCCGGTCCGCGCGCTCGACCCCGACACGGGCAAGCAGATGGTCGAGCGGATCGACCAGGCGCACGAGGAGGGCGACACTCTCGGCGGCGTGGTCGAGGTGGTCGTCCACGGGCTCCCGCCCGGTCTCGGCTCCCACGTCCACTGGGACCGCCGGCTCGACTCGCGGCTGGCCGGTGCGCTGATGGGCATCCAGGCCATCAAGGGCGTCGAGGTCGGCGACGGCTTCGCGCTCGCGGCGACCCCGGGCTCGCTGGCGCACGACGAGATGGTCGCCACGGACGAGGGCATCCGGCGGGTCAGCGGCCGCTCCGGCGGCACCGAGGGCGGCATGACCACCGGCGAGGTGCTCCGCGTCCGCGCCGCCATGAAGCCGATCGCGACCGTGCCGCGCGCACTCCGCACCGTCGACGTCGCCACCGGCGAGCAGGCGGTCGCGCACCACCAGCGCTCCGACGTGTGCGCCGTACCCGCCGCCGGCATCGTCGCCGAGGCGATGGTCGCGCTGGTGCTGGCCGACGCGGTGCTGGAGAAGTTCGGCGGCGACTCCGTCCAGGAGACGCGCCGCAACGCCGAGTCCTACCTCGACACGCTGAGGTTCAAGTGACCGCTCGGGTGGTGCTGGTCGGACCGATGGGCGCCGGCAAGACCACCGTCGGCGAGCTGCTCGCCGAGGCCTGGGGCGTGTCCGCGCGGGACACCGACTCGGACGTCGAGGCGCTCGAGGGACGCACCATCTCCGACATCTTCGTGGAGTCCGGCGAGGCCCACTTCCGCGACCTCGAGCGCAAGGCCGTGGCCGAGGCGCTGGAAACCCACGACGGCGTGCTCGCGCTGGGCGGGGGAGCGGTGCTCGACCCGGCCACCCGCGAGCTGCTCGACGGGCACCGCGTGGTCTTCCTCAAGGTCGGGCTCTCCGAGGCGGTGAAGCGGGTCGGCCTGGGCAGCGCGCGGCCCCTGCTGCTGGGCAACGTCCGCGGCCGGATCAAGGCGCTGCTCGACGAGCGGACGCCGGTCTACGAGTCCGTCGCGACCCTGGTGGTCGACACCGACGGACGCACGCCGGACGAGGTGGCCGCGGACATCGTGGCGGCGCTGTCATGATTTCCCCACGCCGTTCCTCGCCTCCCCCGCTTCGCTCCTCCGCCGAGCAACGCCGCGAGGGCCCCGGAAAACGCACCACGATCCGGGTGGCCGGCGCCGCGCCGTACGACGTCGAGGTCGGCCACGGCGTCCTCGACCGGCTCCCGGCGGTGCTGGGCGACGACGTACGCCGGGTGGCGCTGCTGCACGCACCGGGCCTGTCGGTCGACCTGCCGGGCTACGAGGTGCTGGACATCGAGCTGCCCGACGGCGAGTCGGCCAAGAGCTCGGCGGTGGTCGCCGACTGCTGGGAGGCGCTCGGCGCCGCAGGGTTCACGCGCTCCGACGCGGTGGTGACCGTCGGCGGCGGTGCGACGACCGACGTAGGTGGCTTCGTGGCCGCGACCTGGCTGCGCGGAGTCCGGGTCGTGCACGTGCCGACCTCGCTGCTCGGCATGGTCGACGCGGCGGTCGGCGGCAAGACCGGGATCGACACCGGCGCCGGCAAGAACCTCGTGGGCTCTTTCCACGAGCCCTCCGGCGTGCTGTGCGACCTCGACCTGCTGGCCACGCTCCCGCCTGCCGAGCTGGTCAGCGGTCTCGGCGAGGTGGTCAAGTGCGGCTTCATCGCCGACCCCGAGATCCTCGCCCTGGTCGAGAAGGATCCCGCCGCCGCCCTCGACCCGGCCTCCGACGTGCTCGCCGAGCTGGTGGAGCGCTCGGTCCAGGTCAAGGCGGACGTGGTCGCCGGCGACCTGCGCGAGACCGGTGGGGCGGACGGCCACCCGGGCCGCGAGGTGCTCAACTACGGTCACACGCTGGCGCACGCGGTCGAGAAGGTCACGGGCTACATGGTCCGCCACGGCGAGGCGGTCTCGATCGGGATGGTCTACGTCGCCGCGCTGGCCCGGCTCGCCGGCCGGCTGGACGACGAGACCGCCGCGCGGCACGCGTCCGTGCTGGCGTCCGTCGGTCTGCCCACCACCTGGTCGGCCGCGCCGTTCGAGGACCTGCTCGAGGTGATGCGCGTGGACAAGAAGGCGCGGGGCAACACCCTGCGGTTCGTCATCCTGGACGGCCTGGCCCGGCCGGCCGTGCTGTCCGGCCCGTCCGACGAGCTGCTCCGCGCGGTGTACGAGGAGATCGCATGACCGCCGTCTGGGTGCTCAACGGCCCCAATCTCGGCCGGCTCGGGCGCCGGCAGCCCGAGGTCTACGGCACCACCACGCTCGCCGAGCTGGAGCAGCTGTGCGTCGACTGGGGCCGCGGGCTCGGCCTCGAGGTCCTGTTCCGCCAGACCAACCACGAGGGTCAGCTGCTGGACTGGCTCAACCAGGCGGCGGACGACGCACGTCCCGTGGTGCTCAACGCGGCCGCCTGGACGCACTACTCCTATGCGCTCTTCGACGCCTGCGCGCAGCTGACCGCACCGCTGGTCGAGGTGCACATCTCCGACCCGTCGCAGCGGCCGGAGGCGTTCCGGCACACGTCACTGGTGACGCCCTACGCGCTCGAGGTCTTCGCCGGCCACGGGGTCGCCGGCTACCGGATGGCGCTGGAGAAGCTCGCCGGAACCCCGCTCCATGGAACCACCGGCGCCTGACGGACGTCCGATCTCCATCTCGATCGGCACAGGGATCGGACGGCTGGTCGGACGGCGCCCGGAGGTTCTGATGCACAAGCAGGTGACAGTCAGCGTTCGCTCGCTGCTCGCGGTGGGCCTGGTCGCCCTGGCCGTCGTGGCGGCGTACCTCGTCGGGCGGGCCGGACCCGCACCCGCGAGCGCGGAGACCGCGGACGGCACCAGCACCGTCGCGGTCACCGCCGTCGGCCACGTGATGGTCGTGCCCGACCAGCTCGCCTTCGACCTGAGCGTGAGCGTGCTGCGCAAGGACCTCGACCAGGCTCTCGACGACGGCAACACCTCGATGCAGTCGGTCATCGACACCATCAAGGCCTCGGGTGTGGCCGACAAGGACGTGCAGACGACGGATCTCTCGATGAACCCCGAGTACGAGAAGGTGAAGGGTCAGCCCACCGAGCTGAAGGGCTACCGGGTCAGCCACAGCGTCTCGGTCACGGTCGAGGACTTCGACAAGGCGAGCGCCATCGTCACGGCCGCGCTGGACGCCGGCGGCACGGGCGTGCGGCTGAACGGGCTCCGCCTGCAGGTCGGTGATCCCGACGCATCGCTCGAGACCGCCCGCACCGCTGCCATGGAGCAGGCCCGCGAGAAGGCCGAGGAGTACGCCGCGGAAGCGGGCCGCGAGCTCGGCGACATCGTGACGATCAGCGAGGCCAAGGACCAGCCCTACGGTGACCAGCTCTCGTACCGGGGCGCAGCGATGGACGCGTCCGCCGCGTTCCCGATCCAGGCCGGGCAGCAGGACCTGACCGCGAGCATCGTGGTGGTCTACCAGCTCAAGTAGCGCGATCAGGCTGGGCGCAGCGCCGTGGCGACCGCCGCGAGCACGCCGAGCTCGGCGCCACGGTCCAGCAGCGGCTTCCACTCGCCACCGAGGCGCTCCCTGCCGGCCTCGACCGACGGCGCCAGGGCGGCCTCCTGGAACGCCATCCGGGGTACGCCGACGCCGTCGCGCTCGGCCATGGCCGCGCCGACCAGCAGGGCGCCGTCGCGGTCGCGGCCCATGTCGAACAGGACGCAGGCGAAGTCCTCGCAGCTGGTGACCAGGGTGTCGGGAAGGTCGTCGGCCAGGATCTCCGGCAGCAGCGTCGCGAACTCGGCGTACGACTCGTCGTAGCGGCCCAGCTGGCGCAGGGTGCAGGCCCGGTTGTTGCGGACACCGGTGATGGCCTGCCGGTCGCCGAGCCGCTCAGCCATCTCTATCGCGGCGTCCTCGAAGGCGAGCGCGGACGCGTGGTCGCCGTCGTCGCTCACGACCAGCGCGTGGTTGACCAGCGACCACAGGTGCGGGATCGAGTCACCGCCGTGCGCCCAGGCGTGGCTGAGCAGCGGCCGGGCGTCGTCGGGTCGGCCCTCCCAGTAGGCCAGCGCGCCCAGGCAGAAGAAGGCGTGGCAGGTGACCGGCGCCAGGGCGTCGACGTCCTCCGTCGACAGCTCGTGCAGGCGCAGCAGGCCTACGGCGTCGTGCACGAGCTCGGCCGAGCGAGCGGCGCGGCCGGTGACGCGATGCAGCTCGGAGACGTGCAGCATCAGGTCCGCCCGGCGGAGGAGCGAGCCTTTCCTGCCGAGGTCGAGCGCGCGATCGCCCCAGGCGCGGGCGTCGTCGTACTCACCGCGCAGCGTGCCGACCTGGTGCACCACGCCGGTGACCAGGACGAGCTGGGCGTCGACCCAACCGGGGGAGCGGTCGTCCCAGCTGGGGAGCGCGCACAGCTGGTTCATCGCCGTCTCGACCTCGACGTAGCGCGACTCCAGCAACCGTGCGTACGCCGAGCGCTCGTCAGGGGTGCCCTGTCGGCGCGGATCAAGCACCAGCGCATGCACCCGTTCCCCGTGGTCCACTGCCACAGTCAACCCGAGCGTGACAACCGGCGCCACCTCCGACAGGGCTGTCCGGCTCGCGACGGGCGCTCGCGGAGTCGGGGAATCACGGCGTGACTGGCTAGACTCGTCCGCTGGTCCACGGCGACCCCGCACCCGCTTTGACAACTCGACGAGAAGGCTGATCCCGGCGACATGGCAACGACGAACGACCTCAAGAACGGCATGGTGCTCAACCTCGACGGCCAGCTCTGGCAGGTCATCTGGTTCCAGCACCACAAGCCCGGCAAGGGTGGCGCGGTCGTGCGCTCCAAGCTGAAGAACGTCGAGTCCGGCAAGACCGTCGACAAGACCTTCAACGCGGACGTCAAGGTCGAGGTCGCGAACGTCGACAAGCGGACGATGCAGTACCTCTACAACGACGGCACTTCCTATGTCTTCATGGACACCAGCACCTTCGACCAGGTCGAGATCACGCCCGAGATCGTGGGCGACGCCTCCAACTTCCTGCTCGAGAACCAGGAGGCGATCGTGGCCAGCAACGACGGCCGCGTCCTCTACATCGAGCTCCCGGCCTCGGTCGAGCTCGTGGTCACCTACACCGAGCCGGGCCTCCAGGGCGACCGCTCCACCGGCGGCACCAAGCCCGCCACCGTCGAGACCGGCGCGACCGTCGCCGTACCCCTGTTCATCACCACCGGTGAGCGGATCAAGGTCGACACCCGGGACAGCTCTTACCTCGGCCGCGTGCAGTCCTAGTGGCGGCTCGCTCCAAGGCACGCAAGCGCGCGCTGGACGTCCTCTACGCCTCCGAGCTGCGGGGTGAGTCGGCCACCGTGGCCCTCGATCGCGCGATCGACGAGGGCGAGGGACCGACCAACGACTACACCTCCGAGCTGGTCCGCGGGGTGGTCAACTACCAGCCGCGCATCGACGAGGTGCTCGCGTCGTACTCCGAGGGCTGGGCCCTCGAGCGGATGCCGGCCGTCGACCGCAACGTGCTGCGCCTGGGCATCTACGAGCTCCTGTACGTCGACGACGTCCCCGACGCGGTCGCCGTGAGCGAGGCGATGGCGCTGGTCCGTGACCTCTCGACCGACGAGTCGCCGCAGTTCGTCAACGGCGTGCTCGGCGCGGTGGTCCGCAACAAGCCCAGCCTGGTCTGACCTCGCCGACCGTCCCGTCCTGCGGCAGGGTGGCTCCATGAGCGACGCGCAGCAGGTGGACGTGGTGGTCGTCGGGCTGGGGCCCGGGGGAGAGTCGTTGGCCAACGCCCTCGCGACGGCCGGACTGGCCGTGGTGGCGGTGGACAAGCACCTGGTCGGCGGCGAGTGCCCCTACTACGGGTGCGTGCCGAGCAAGATGATGGTGCGCGCGGCCGACAGTCTCGCCGAGGCCGGGCGGGCCGCCGAGCTGGCCGGTGAGGTGTCGGTCCGGTCGAGCTGGTCCCCGGTCGCCGAGCGGGTCGCCGTGCAGGCCACCGACCACTGGGACGACCGGGTGGCCGTCGAGCGGCTGCAGAGCGCTGGTGCGACCGTCCTGCACGGCACGGCCCGGCTGGACGGCGCTCGTCGGGTGGTCGTGACGTCGCCGGGCAGTGGGGAGCCGGTGACGTTCGAGGCGAGCAAGGGCGTGGTGCTCAACCCTGGCACCCGGCCGGCCGTCCCTCCGGTGGACGGGCTGGCGGACACGCCGTACTGGACCAACCGCGACGCGGTGCAGGTCACCGAGCTGCCGGGGTCGCTGGTGGTGGTCGGCGGCGGCCCGATCGGGTGCGAGCTGGCGCAGGTGTTCGCCCGGTTCGGGGTCCGGGTCACCGTCGTGCAACACGGCGAGAGGCTGCTGGAGCCCAACGAGCCCGAGGCGTCCGCCCTGCTGGGCGAGGTCTTCGCCCACGAGGGCATCCGGGTCCTGGTCGGCACCGACCTCACTCAGGCGTCGTACGCCGACGGGCAGTTCCGGCTCGCCACGAACACCGGTGAGGACCTGACCGCCGACAAGCTGCTGGTGGCCGCCGGTCGGAAGCCCAACCTCGACGACCTCGGACTCGAGACGGTCGGGCTCGACCCGGCCGCCCGCACCATCGAGGTGGACGACCGGATGCGAGCCGGCGACGGGCTCTGGGCGATCGGCGACGTCACCGGCAAGGGCGCGTTCACCCACGTGTCGATGTACCAGTCGGCCGTCGCCCGCCGCGACCTCCTCGGCGAGGACGGCCCGCCGGCGGCGTACCACGCGCTGCCGCACGTCACGTTCACCGACCCGGAGGTGGCCGGCGTCGGGATGACGGAGTCAGCGGCCAGGAGCGCCGGGCTGGCGGTCCGGGTCGGCAGCACCAAGCTGGAGGAGTCCACGCGCGGCTTCACGCACGGGGCCGGCAGTCGCGGGCTGATCAAGGTCGTCGAGGACGCGGACCGCGGGGTGCTGGTCGGTGCGACGGTGGTCGGTCCGTTCGGCGGGGAGATCCTGGGGTTCCTCGCGGTCGCCGTGCACGCCGCGGTGCCGGTGGACACGCTGCGGTCGATGATCTACGCCTATCCGACGTTCCACCGCGCCATCGAGAGCGCCCTGGCGGACCTCTCCTGACCGCATGACTCGCACCCTCTCCGGGTATCTAGATCGCGGAGAGGGAGGCACACGCATGAGCAGCATGAGCACACAGGCCGAGCAGGCAGGCCGTCAGGCGCACCAGAGCGAGTGGCTGGACCACGCGGCCCGGATCGGCCTGGTCGCCTACGGCCTGGTCCACCTGGTGATCGCCTGGCTGGCGGTCCAGCTCGCCCTCGGCGACAAGGAGGGCTCGGCGGACTCGCAGGGCGCCGTGCAGCAGCTGGCGGAGCAGCCGTTCGGCCAGGTCCTCGTGTGGGCCGTGGCGATCGGCATGTTCCTGCTGGCCCTCTGGCAAGGGCTCGAGGCGCTGTTCGGCTACCGCGACGAGGAGGGCTTCACCCAGGTCCGCAAGCGCGTCACCGCAGCGGGCAAGGCGGTGGTCTACGTCGTGATCGGCATCAGCGCCGTGCACGCTGCCACCGGCCCCTCGACGTCGAAGAAGAACGGCACCGACTCCACCACCGCCAAGGTGATGCAGTGGCCGGGCGGCCAGGTGATCGTCTGCCTGGTCGGGCTCGCGCTCATCGGCATCGGCGGCTACCTCGTCTACCGCGCCTTCACGGAGAAGTTCGCGAAGCACATCAACGCAGAGGGCAAGAGCGGCGAGACGGGTACGGCCTACCTCTGGTTCGGCAAGGTCGGCTACACGGCGAAGGGGGTCACCTTCGGCATCGTCGGCGCGCTCTTCCTCTACGCGGGCCTGGCCCATGACCCGAAGAAGTCCGGAGGCCTCGACCAGGCCCTCCACAAGGTGCTCCAGCAGCCGTTCGGGCCGTTCCTGCTCATCCTGATCGCGCTCGGGCTCGGCTGCTACGGGCTGTTCTGCTTCGCCCGCGCCCGGCACTTCAACGACTGACTCGGGTGGGTGAACGCTCATCAACCTGTCGGGTTGATGAGCGTTCACCCACGCGGCGGGAGGGTCAGCGGGGCGGGCCGTCCGGGGTCGGCCGGGAGTCGAGGACCTCGATCCCGTCACCAACGCGCAGGGTGGCGCCGGGGGTGAGCGGCATGACGTTCATGCCGAACCACACCGCGCCGTCCCAGCGGCGGTGCTTGGCCAGGGTGTACGTCGGTTCCTTGCCTCGGAAGGCGGTCTGCTCGTCGGTGGTCGGGATCGCACACCGGTCGCAGCCCTTCACCACGCGGAACTCCGCCTCGCCCACCCGCAGCCGGAGCCAGCCGTCCTCGGCCCACGGCAGTCCGCCCGCGATGACCAGGTTGGGCCGGAACCGCACCATCGGCAGAGGGCCCTCGTCGGCCTTCTCACCGGCGGCGATCAGCTCGTTGAGCGCGGCCAGTGAGGCCTCGGTGGCCAGCAGCAGCGGGTAGCCGTCGCCGAAGTGCATCGGCACCCCCGGACCGGCGTACGCGGGGTTGGCCTGGCGCCGGTTCGGGTCGTCGGCGAACACCAGCCGGACCGGCTCGCCCATGACCTTGCTGAACCACGCGTCCGCCTCCTGACCGGCGGGCGAGGCCCCGAACGGCGCCCGCCCGAACACGGTCACGTCGACCAGCCGCCCACCCGTAGGCGGTCGGGGCACGACGAGGTCCTCGTGCAGGTCACTCGACGGGGGAGCACTGACCTCGAGGCCGCCGTCGGCCCGCAGCCGCGGGTGGATGAGCAGCATCTCCCGGTGCTCGCGCACCGTGACGGTCTCGCCGGTCTCGTCGACCAGCATCCAGCGACGGTCGCCGGCCAGGCCCCACGGCTCGACCACGGCGGTCTCGAGCTCCTGGCCTCGGCAGGACTTGACCGGGTAGCGACGCAGCCCGGTCAGGGAGAGCGGTGCCGGGTCGTCCACGAGGCCATCGTCTCAGGTGACACGGCCGGAGCCGGACCCCTACGGTCGGCGCGTGGGCTTCCTCCAGCCGAACCTCCCCGATCTCGACCTGACGGCGTGGCAGCGCGGTTCGCGGCAGGACCGGATGCGGCCGCTGGTCCGGCACTTCGGCGAGGTGGGCTTCGGCTCGCCGGACGTCGTCACGCTCGTCTACGTCGTCAAGATCGGCGTCTACGTGCTGGTCGGCTGGCTCCTGATCCTGACCACGCCGGGCATCGACGGGTTCACGTCGTTCTCCGACTGGTGGCGCGACCCGATCGTGTTCTACAAGGCCGTCGTCTGGACGATGCTGTTCGAGGTGCTGGGGCTGGGCTGCGGCTTCGGCCCGCTCAACCTCCGGTTCACGCCGCCGCTCGGCTCGTTCCTCTACTGGCTGCGGCCCGACACCATCCGGCTGCCGCCGTGGCCCGACCGGGTGCCGGGCACCCACGGGGACAACCGGACGGTCGTCGACGTCGTGCTCTACGCCGGACTCGTCGCCTCGTTGACGTACGCCGTCCTGGGCGAGCTGCCGCGGTGGCAGATCTACGTCGTCCTGGGGCTGCTCGCCGCGATCGGGCTGCGCGACAAGACGATCTTCCTGGCCGCGCGCTCCGAGGTCTACGCGACGCTGGCGGTCACGTACCTGTTCGTCGCCGGCGACCAGGTGGTGGCCGCCAAGCTCGTCATGGTCGCGATCTGGTGGGGCGCGGCCACCTCCAAGCTCAACCGGCACTTCCCCTACGTCGTCGCCGCGATGATGAGCAACAGCCCGGTCTGGCGCCGCAAGGAGATCAAGCGGAAGTTCCACCGCGACTTCCCGGAGGACCTGCGCCCGTCGCGCGTCTCGGCGTTCCTGGCCCACGCCGGCACGCTCGTGGAGTTCGGCGCGCCGCTGTTCCTCCTGCTCGGCGACGGCGGGATCGTCACCAAGGTGGCCGCCGTGGTGATGATCTGCTTCCACCTCAACATCATCAGCAGCGTGCCGATGGGCGTGCCGCTGGAGTGGAACGTCTTCATGATCCTGGGCATCCTGACTCTGTTCGTCGCGGGGGCCGGCGCGCACCCCGACGACCTGGTGCACCCGCTGCCCGTGATCGCGCTGATGGTGGTCGTGGTCGGGACCGTGGTGCTCGGCAACCTGTTCCCCGGCAAGGTCTCCTTCCTGCCCGCCATGCGCTACTACGCCGGCAACTGGGACACCTCGCTCTGGTGCTTCCGCGAGACCGCCATCGAGAAGATGGACGCGAACCTGGTCAAGGCCTCGCTGATGCCTCACCAGCAGCTGGAGAAGATCTACGGCGCCGAGCAGGTCGTGCTGACCATGCACCTCGGCTACGCCTTCCGGGCCTGCCACACCCACGGCCGGGCCCTGTTCACGCTGGTCCCGCGGGCGTGCGGCCCCGGGCACGAGGACTACTTCGTCATCGACGGCGAGATGGTGGCCGGTACGGCGCTGGGCTGGAACTTCGGCGACGGCCACCTGCACGACGAGCAGCTGGTCTACGCCCTGCAGAAACGCTGTCACTTCGAGCCTGGCGAGGTCCGGGTGGTGATGCTCGAGGCGCAGCCGTTCCCTCTGCCGTTTTGTGGGGCAGGCACGCAGGCCTACCGGCTCGTGGACGCCGCGACGGGCGAGGTCGAGCGTGGGTACGTCGAGGTGCAGGACCTCGTGGACCGCCAGCCGACCGACCACGACGTACCCGTGCACGTCACCTCAGCCGCCTCCGCCACAGCGTGATCCTCGACGCGGTCGTCGTCGGCTCCGGCCCCAACGGGCTGGCCGCTGCAGTTGCGCTGGCCCGGGCCGGCCGGTCGGTCACGGTGCTCGAGGGCGCCGACACGATCGGCGGTGGCACCCGCACTGCGGAGCTGACCGTACCCGGCCTCCTCCACGACGTGTGCTCGGCGGTGCACCCGTTCGGCGTCGCGTCGCCGTTCCTGGCCGTCGCTGCCGCTGGCCGCCCACGGCCTCGTCTGGCGCTACCCCGAGGTCGACCTCGCCCACCCGCTCGACGACGGCTCCGCGGGCGTGATGGTCCGCTCGCTCGACGAGACGTGCACCGGGCTCGGCAGCGACGGGAAGGCCTGGCGGGGCGTGTTCGGACCGCTCACCCAGGGCTTCGGCGACCTCGCGGAGGACGTGCTCGGGCCCGTGGTCCGGTGGCCGGGCCACCCGCTGCGGATGGCGCGGTTCGGGCTCCGCGCGGCGCTGCCCGCGACCGTGCTGGCCGCGCGGTTCCGGACGCCACAGGCGAGAGGGCTGTTCGCCGGCTCGGCGGCCCACGTCTGGCGCCCGCTCAACCGGCCCTTCACCGCGTCGGTCGGGGTGATGCTGACCGTCGCGGGCCACGTGCACGGCTGGCCGGTGGCGGAAGGAGGCTCGGCAGCGATCTCCCGCGCGCTGGCCTCGCTGCTGGTCGAGCTCGGCGGCACCGTCGTGACGGGCCGGCGGGTGCGCAGCCGCTCGGACCTGCCCGCCGCCCGGGTGACCCTGTTCGACACCGGTCCGCAGACCGTCGAGGAGGTGTACGGCGACGCGCTGCCCGGCCGGACCCGGCGCGCCTACCGGCGCTACCGACACGGTCCCGCGGCGTACAAGGTCGACCTCGCCGTGCGGGGCGGCGTCCCGTGGACGGCCGAGGCCGCCCGGCGCGCCGGGACCGTGCACGTCGGCGGCACGCTCGAGCAGATCGCCGAGTCCGAGGCGGCCGTGTGCGCCGGACGGATGCCGGAGCGGCCGTTCGTCCTGGTCGCCCAGCAGTCCGTGGCCGACCCCGGCCGCGCGGCCGGTGACCTGCACCCGGTCTACGCCTATGCCCACGTGCCGAGCGGCTGGGACGGGCCCGGCGAGCAGGTCGTGCTCGACCAGCTCGAGCGGTTCGCGCCCGGCCTGCGCGAGCGGGTGGTGGCGACCTCGGTGCGCACGCCGGCCGACTTCGCCGCCGACAACCCCAACTACGTCGGCGGCGACATCGTGGGGGGCGCCAACGACCTGCGCCAGCTGGTGGCCCGGCCGCGCTTGGCCGCCGACCCGTACGCCACCGGGATCCCGGGCGTCTACCTCTGCTCGGCGGCCACGCCGCCCGGTGCGGGCGTGCACGGCATGTGCGGCTACCAGGCCGCGAGCCGGGCGCTGGACTGGCTCACGCGAGAGAGGTGACCGCCTCGATCGCCTGGTCGACCTGATCAGGGTTGGTCGCGAGGCTCGGGCCGAGCCGGACGTACGACGTGGCGTAGGGCGTCGGGCTCCCGATCACGCCGGCGTCACGGAGCTTGAACACGAAGTCCGGCGGACGTTGCCCGGCCACGTCGAAGCAGACGATGCCGGCCGAGAGGTCGGCCGACATCGGCGTCTTGAGCGTCACGCCGCCGACACCGGACAGCCCCTCCTTGAGCCGGGTCGCCTGCTCCGCGGTCCGGGCGACCAGCCGGTCGCGACCGATCGCCGACATGAACCCGAACGCGTCCGCGGCCGCCCAGCGGTGCTCGAAGGAGTGGTAGCCACCCGGCGTGAGCCGGCCGGCCGGGCTCGACGGGTCCGAGAAGGTCGGGATCACCTCGCGGAGCGGCGTGAAGTCCCTGCCCCACAGCACGCCGGTGCCGCGTGGCCCGAACAGCCACTTGTGGGTGCCCGAGGACAGGAAGTCGCAGCCGAGGTCGGGCAGGTCCGCGTCGACGGCGCTGAACCCGTGCACGCCGTCCACGCACACGACGTACTGGCCGCGGGGCACCTTGCTGAGCCCGTCGAGGGCGGCGCAGATCTCGGCCACGGGCACCCGGACGCCGGTGCTCGAGTGCACCCAGGTCAGCGCCACGACCTTGGTCCGCGGGGTGATGCCGGCGGCCAGCCGCCCGATCATCTCGTCCACGGTGGCGGTGGCCGGGTCGTCGTAGAGCGTGACCCGCTGGACGCTCGCACCGGTGCGCCGGCGCAATAGCCGCAGGCTGTCCTCGGTCGAGAAGAAGTCGTGGGTCGTGGTGAGCACATCGTCGCCGGGTCCGATGTCGAGGCCGCCGTACATGAGGCCGAGCCCCATCGTCGTGCTGTCGGTCAGCGCGTACTGCTCCGCCGCGCCACCGTGGTACGCCGCCGCGGCGTCGCGCACCGCAGCCTCCCGGTCGATGCCGGCGATCAGCGCCTTCTCGGTGTCGACACCCAGCTCGTCGCGGTAGCCGGCGATCGCCGCGTCGAGCACCTTGGTGTGCGGCGACAGCACGAACGCCGCGAACTGCGCCATCGCCGGGTCCAGGGGGAACTGCGCCCGGACCGACTCCCAGTCCTGCGGGTCGAAGGTCGGTTCGGCGGGCGAGGCGGACGGGGACGTGGAGGAGGCGGCCGGCGCGGGGTCCTCGTCGGAGTCGCAGCCGGCCAGCACCACGGCGCCGCCCGCCAGGCCGGCGCCCAGCAGAGCGCGTCGGGACGGAAGCTTCACCCGCACATCTTTGTCCGAGTGGTTGGGTGGCGCCATGAGTGCGACGGATACGACGCGCGACTGTGACGTCGTGGTGCTGGGGCTGGGGCCGGGCGGGGAGCACGCCGCGCGCAAGCTGGCCGAGGCCGGTCTCGACGTGATCGGTGTCGACGAGGCACTGGTGGGCGGCGAGTGCCCGTTCTGGGGGTGCACGCCGTCCAAGCTGATGGTGCGGCCCGCCGACCTGATCGCCGAGGTACGCCGAGCGGGTGCTCTCGCCGGCGAGGCGAACGTCCGGCCGGACTGGTCGCTGGTCGCGGCCCGCATCCGGAAGGCCAACCACGACTGGACCGACGGCCAGCACGTCGAGCCCCTCGAGCACGCCGGCGTCCGGATCGTTCGCGGTCACGGGCGGCTCGACGGACCCGGGGTGGTCCGGGTCGAGGCCGACGGGGGCACGACGCTGCTGCGCGCCTCTCGCGGCGTACTCCTCAACACCGGCACCGAGCCCCTGCGACTCCCGATCCCCGGGCTGGCCGACACGCCGTACTGGACCAACCGCGAGACCATGAAGGCCACCGAGGTCCCCGGCCGGCTGGTCGTGGTCGGCGGGGGACCCAACGGGCTGGAGCTCGCGCAGGTGTTCGCCCGCTACGGCGCTCGGGTGACGCTGCTCGAGTCGGCCGACCGGATCGCCGCCAACGAGGAGCCGGAGGCCAGCGAGACGCTGACGACGGTCCTGCGCGAGGAGGGCATCGACGTACGATCCGGCGTCGAGATCGAGCGGGTCGACCACGACGGCGAGTTCCACGTACATGTCGGCGGCGAGGTGCTCGACGCCGACGAGCTGCTGGTCGCGGCCGGCCGGAGCCCCAACCTCACGGACGTCGGCCTCGAGACCGTCGGGCTCGACCCCGAGGCGCACACCGTCGAGGTCGACGAGCACCTGCGGGCCGGAGAGCGGCTGTGGGCCGTGGGCGACATCACGGGGAAGGGTGCGTTCACGCACGTCTCGCGCTACCAGGCCGCCGGCGCGGTCGCGGACATCCTGGGCAAGGACGGGGCGCCCGCGGACTACCGGGCGGTCTCGCGGGTCACGTTCACCGACCCGGAGCTGGCCTCGGTCGGGATGACCGAGCAGCAGGCCCGGGAGGCGGGACCCCCGGTCCGGGTGGGGCTGGCAGACATCGAGCGGTCGGCGCGCGGGTGGCTGCACGGAGCGGGCACCACCGGCATCGTCAAGGTGGTGGAGGACGCCGACCGGGGAGTGCTCATCGGCGCGACCGTCGTGGCGCCGTACGGCGGGGAGGTGATCGGGATGCTCGTGACCGCGGTGCACGCCGAGGTGCCGGTCGAGCGACTGCGGACCATGCACTTCGCGTACCCGACGTTCCACCGCACGATCGAGGCGGCGCTGAAGCGCCTCGGCTGATCGGACGGGGCGGCCCGGGCGACCGGACCAGACCAGTCGGGCTTACGTTAGGAACGGCCGGATCCCGGGTAGGGACGGGGCAGTGGCCCCCGCCCCGAGGAGGCCACGAGGAGGAGCCAATGTCGCAGCATTCGTCGCAGCAGTCGCACCACCTGTCCGACGACACCAGCGACCGGCTCTACACACCCGAGGAGCTCGAGTCGTACGCCGCGGCCGAGGGCCCTCCGGAGGACGCGCCCGGCGCCTCGAGGCCCGACCCGCTCAGCGACCCCTTTCACGAGGTCGAGCACACCGTCATCCGTCCGCGCCCGGTGCTGCCGGACACACCGCCCCCGCCGCCGGTGACCCCGCTGCGCCAGGTGACGCCCGCCGCCGGCCCGCAGTCGGGCCCGCCGTCCGGCCCTCCCTCGGGTCCGCCCTCGGGTCCGCCGTCCGGCCCCCCGCCCGGGCCGCCAACCCGCCCGCCCGCCACACCTCCGGTCACACCCCCGGCCGACCCGTCGGCCGGCGCCGAGCCGCGCCGCTTCATGTCCGCGACCGACTTCCTCGACCGCCGCGCCGACGCCATCGAGCCCGGCCCCGCCACCTGGGGCTGGCGCGGGCGGGTGCGCCGTTGGAGCGGCGGCTCCATCAAGCCGAGGATGGGTCCGGCCGAGCGCGCCTACGAGCAGGACCGGGCGCTGATCCAGAAGGACTTCGACGGCCCGGTCACCATCGCCTTCATCAACCCCAAGGGTGGCGCCGCCAAGACCACCGGCGTCCTGGCCGCCGGCTACACGTTCGGCACCGTCCGTGGCGGGGGCGTGGTCGCCTGGGACAACAACGAGACCCGGGGCACCCTCGGCATTCGCGGCTCGCGGAGCTCGCACACCAAGACCACCAAGGAGCTTCTCGCCGACCTGGGCAAGTTCTCCGACGTCTCCCAGTCGCGGATCGGCGACCTGGGGTCCTACGTCCGCTCGCAGGGTGACGCGCACTTCGACGTACTGGCCTCCGACGAGAGCGCGAACGTCACCGGCCAGATCCACGCCGACGACTTCAACTCCATCCACCAGCTGCTCACGCGCTTCTACCGCGTCATCCTGGTCGACACCGGCAACAACATGCGCGCGGAGAACTGGCTGGCCGCGGCCGATGCCGCCGACCTGCTCGTGGTCACCTCGACGGTCCGCGAGGACACGGGCTACAGCGGCCTGTGGATGCTCGACGCGCTGCAGGACGCCGGCTACCAGAACCTGAAGTACAAGACCGTCACAGTGCTCTCCGACCCGTCGTCGACGGTGGACGGCAAGCTCGCGGCCGACCTGGTCGACGTCTACCAGCAGCGCACCCGCGGGGTCTACCGCGTGCCCTACGACCCGGCGCTGGTCGCCGGCTCGGTGCTGCCCTACAGCCAGCTCTCGCACGGCACCCGGATGAGCTGGCTGCGCGCCTGCGCGGGAATGGCGTCGGCGCTCTAGTCCTTGAGATCTGACATGCGCGCCGTCGTCTTCAGCCAGCCCGGTCCCTCCTCCGTCCTGACACCGGTCGACCGCGACCTGCCCGAGCCCGGCCCGGGCGAGGTGCGGGTCCGGCTGGTGCGGGCCGGCGTCAACCCGACCGACTGGAAGCGCCGCCAGAACCCCCTGGAGTTCGACGAGATCGCCCCGGGCCAGGACGGCGCCGGCGTCGTCGACGCGCTCGGTTCGGACGTCGAGGGGCTGGCGGTCGGCGACCGGGTCTGGCTGGTGCTGGCCCAGCGCGAGAAGGCGCTCGGCACGGCGGCGGAGTTCACCGTGCAGACGGCCGCGCACGTCGTACCGCTGCCTGACGGAGCGTCCTTCGACCTCGGGGCGTCCCTGGGAGTGCCGGCCGTGACCGCGCACCGGGCCCTGACGTCGGCCACGTTCGGTCCGGCCAGGCTGGGGCCCGGCCTGATGGCCGGGATGACCGTGCTGGTCGCCGGGGGAGCCGGAGCGGTGGGCAACGCCGCCATCCAGCTGGCCCGCTGGTCCGGCGCCACCGTGGTGACGACCGTGAGCAGCCCGGAGAAGGGCGCCCTCGCCACCGCGGCGGGTGCGCACCACGTCGTGAACTATCGCGAGGGCGACCCCGAGGCCGCGATCCTGGCGGTGGCGCCCGACGGCGTCGACCTGGTGGTCGAGGTGGCCCCGGCCCAGAACAACGAGCTCGACCTCGCGGTGACCAAGGTGCACGGCACCGTCTCGGTCTACGCCAACAACGGCGGCGACGAGTTCACGGTCCCGCTGCGGCCGACGTTCTCGAAGAACCTCCGCTACCAGTTCCTCATCCTCTACACGCTCGACGACCACTACGTGCGGGCGGCGACCGAGGACGTCACCGAGGCGGTCCGGGCCGGCGCGCTGCGGGTCGGCGAGGACGCCGGGCTGGCGGTGCACCACTTCCCCTTGGACCAGACCGCGGCCGCCCACGACGCCGTGGAGCAGGGCGCCGTCGGCAAGGTGCTTCTGGACATCGCGCCGGAGTAGCGCACACTGGTCCGGTGACCGTGCAGACCCCGGCCGTGGGCACCTATCGGTGGCACCGCCGGACGTGGCGGCGCTGGTCGGGCCGGCAGTGGGCGCCGGCGTCGTACTCCGCCTACCCCAACCGCCTCGCGCGGCGGCGGGACTGGGCGACGTACCCGGAGCTGCCCGTGTCGAAGCGCGAGAGGCTGCTCGAGAAGGCGGTGGACCTCGAGGTCCTGGCCGGCGCCACCGTGGTCCAGCGCAGCGACGGAGGCGTGACCCTGGCGCATCCTCGCCGGGTCACCCACTTCGGGCACTTCCTCCTCACCCTGCTCACCGGCGGGCTGTGGGGCTTCGTCTGGCTCGCCCTGGTCCTGACCCGAGGCGAGGACCGGACCCGCTTCGAGGTAGACCCCTGGGGCAACGTCTGGCCGGTCGCCGCGCCCTGACGACGGCGGGGCAGAGAACTAGAACCTGTTCTTGTTCGCGAGTAGGTTCCGGGCATGACCACCCGGAAGCTCAGAGTCGTCCAGTGGGCCACCGGTGGGGTGGGGAAGGCGGCGATCGAAGGGGTGCTCAGCCATCCCGACGTCGAGCTGGTCGGGTGCTGGGTGCACTCGGCGGAGAAGCACGGCAAGGACGTCGGGGAGATCCTCGGCACCGGACCCATCGGCGTGACGGCGACGAGCAGTGCCGAGGAGATCCTCGCGCTAGACGCGGACTGCGTCGTCTACAGCCCGCTGGTGCCGAACGACGACGAGGTGGCCGCCCTGCTGCGCTCGGGCAAGAGCGTGGTGACGCCGGTCGGGTGGATCTATCCCGACCCGGCCAAGGTCGTCGCGATCGAGGCCGCCTGCGCGGAGGGGCGGTCGACCCTGCACGGCACCGGCATCCACCCGGGCGGCATCACCGAGCGGTTCCCGCTGATGATCTCCGCGGTGTCCGCCCGGATCACGCACGTGCGGGCCGAGGAGTTCTCCGACATCCGCACCTACGGCGCCCCGGACGTGATCCGGCACGTGATGGTCTTCGGAGGTACGCCCGAGGAGGCGCTGGCCAGCCCGATGGCGGCGCTCCTGGGCGGAGGCTTCCGGGCCTCGGTGCGGATGGTCGTGGCCGAGATGGGGTTCGACGCCGACCCGCACATCGAGACGCTCCAGGAGGTCGCGGTGGCGACCGCCCCGATCGACTCCCCGATCGGCGTGATCGAGCCCGGGCTGGTGGCGGCCCGGCGGTTCCACTGGCGGGCGCTGGTCGACGGCGTACCGGTCGTCACTGCCACGGTGAACTGGCTGATGGGCGAGGAGAACCTCGAGCCGGACTGGAGCTTCGGGCCCGAGGGCGAGCGGTTCGAGGTCGAGGTCACCGGCGACCCGAGCGTGAAGCTGACGTTCAAGGGCCTGCAGCCGGACACGATCGAGGACGGCCTGGTCCGCAACCCCGGCATCGTCTCGACCGCCAACCACTGCGTGAACGCCATCCCGTACGTCGTGGCCGCCGAGCCGGGCATCAAGACCTACCTCGACCTGCCGCTGATCGCCGGACGTGCGGCTCCGCAGGTCGGGAGGTCCGTCCCCGTCGAGTGACGTCCGAGCGTGGTGGATCGGGCGTCCAGACAACGCGTACGCGTCACTCGACGAGAACCCGGCGACCCGAGGTAGGGTGACGCCCGATCGACATCCTTTAACGAGCCGTCCCGTGAGGCGGAGAAGGAGGTCACGCATAGCTGTGTGTGCCCAGCCATCGCCTGCTCAGCAGGCATCCCCGTCGGAGCCGACGGGACGCACGGTCCTCGACGACCGTGACATCGCGCGGGCGCTGACCCGCATCGCCCACGAGATCCTCGAGCGCAACCGGGGGGCCAGGGACCTCGTCCTGCTCGGCATCCCGACCCGCGGCGTACCGCTGGCGACGCGGATCGCCGAGCGGATCAATGCCGTCGAGGAGTACGCCGTGCCGGTCGGGTCGCTCGACGTCACCATGTATCGCGACGACCTGCGGCTCAAGCCGGCCCGGACGCTGCTGCCGACCGAGATCCCGCCGGACGGCATCGACGGCAAGGTGGTCGTGCTGGTCGACGACGTGCTGTTCAGCGGCCGGACCATTCGGGCCGCGCTCGACGCGCTCAACGACGTCGGCCGGCCGAGCGCGGTGCAGCTGGCGGTCCTGGTCGACCGCGGCCACCGCGAGCTGCCGATCCGGGCCGACTTCGTCGGCAAGAACCTCCCGACCTCGCTCGTCGAGCGGGTCATGGTCAGCGTCTCGGACATGGACGGCGTCGATGCCGTCACGATCGAAGGAGTGGGCGAATGAAGCGCCACCTGCTCAGCGCGGCCGACCTGACCCGCGAGGACGCCGAGCTGGTCCTCACGACGGCCGACGAGATGCGCTCCCTGGCCGACCGGCCGATCAAGAAGCTGCCGGCCTTGCGCGGCCGCACCGTGGTCAACCTCTTCTTCGAGGACTCGACCCGCACGCGGATCTCGTTCGAGGCGGCGGCCAAGCGGCTCAGCGCCGACGTCATCAACTTCGCCGCCAAGGGCTCCAGCCTCAGCAAGGGCGAGAGCCTCAAGGACACCGCGCTCACCCTCGAGGCGATGGGCGCGGATGCGGTCGTCGTGCGTCACGGCTCCAGCGGCGCCCCGCACCGGCTCGCGCACTCGGGCTGGGTCAGGTCCAGCGTGGTCAACGCCGGTGACGGCACCCATGAGCACCCCACCCAGGCGCTGCTCGACGCGTTCACGATGTGGAAGCACATCGGCGAGTCCAAGCAGGGCGGCCTCGAGGGGCGTCGGGTCGTGATCGTCGGAGATGTCCTGCACAGCCGGGTGGCCCGCTCCAACGCGCTGCTGCTCCGCACCCTCGGAGCCGAGGTGACCCTGGTGGCGCCGCCGACGCTCCTGCCGGTCGGGGTCGAGACGTGGCCCGTCGAGACGTCGTACGACCTCGACGCGGTGCTGCCCAAGGCGGACGCGGTGATGATGCTGCGGGTCCAGCGCGAGCGGATGGGCGCGGCGTTCTTCCCGACCGCCCGCGAGTACAGCCGCCGCTACGGCCTCGACGGCCGGCGGATGGCCACGCTCCAGGACCACACGATCGTCATGCACCCCGGGCCGATGGTCCGCGGCATGGAGATCACCGCCGACGTGGCCGACTCGGCCCGCTCGGTGATCGTCGAGCAGGTCACCAACGGCGTCGCCGTGCGGATGGCCGTGCTCTACCTGCTGCTGGGCGGGTCCGAACCCGCCGTCGGAGGAGAAGAGTGACCAGCTACCTGATCCAGAACGCCAGCATCCTCGGCGCGGCGCCGACCGACCTGCTGCTCGAGGACGGCACGATCGCCGAGATCGGCCCCGGGCTGGACTCGCAGGGCGTGGAGGTCATCGACGCCTCGGGGTTGATCGCCCTGCCCGGCCTGGTCGACCTGCACACCCACCTGCGCGAGCCGGGCCGCGAGGATGCCGAGACGGTCGAGAGCGGCACCCAGGCGGCGGCCATGGGCGGCTTCACCGCCGTGCACGCGATGGCCAACACCGAACCGGTCGCCGACACCGCGGGCGTCGTCGAGCAGGTCTGGCGGCTGGGCCGTGAGGCCGGCCACTGCGACGTCTACCCGGTGGGCGCCGTCACGGTCGGGCTGCGCGGCGAGCAGCTGGCCGAGCTTGGCGCCATGGCCGACTCCGCCGCGCGGGTCCGGGTCTTCTCCGACGACGGCAAGTGCGTGAGCGACGCGGTGATGATGCGCCGGGCGCTCGAGTACGTGAAGGCCTTCGACGGCGTCATCGCCCAGCACGCCCAGGAGCCCCGGCTCACCGAGCACGCCCAGATGAACGAGGGCGAGCTCTCCGGACGGCTCGGCCTGACCGGCTGGCCGGCGGTGGCGGAGGAGGCGATCATCGCCCGCGACTGCCTGCTCGCCGCCCACGTCGGGTCCCGGCTGCACGTCTGCCACGTCTCGACGGCCGGCTCGGTGGAGATCGTGCGCTGGGCCAAGTCGAAGGGCTGGAACGTCACCGCCGAGGTCTGCCCCCACCACCTGCTGCTCACCGACGACCTGGCTGCGACGTACGACCCGATCTACAAGGTGAACCCGCCGCTGCGCTCGAGCGCCGACGTCGAGGCGCTTCGCGAAGGACTGGCCGACGGCACCATCGACGCGGTCGCCACCGACCACGCGCCGCACCCGCACGAGGACAAGGACTGCGAGTGGGCCGCGGCGGCCTTCGGGATGCTCGGTCTCGAGACCGCGCTCTCGATCGTCCAGGAGACGATGGTCGACGCCGGCCTGCTCGACTGGGCCGGCGTCGCCGACCGGATGTCCGTCGCGCCGGCCCGGATCGGCCGGGTCGCTGACCACGGTCTCCCCGTCGAGGCCGGCCGGCCGGCCAACGTGGTGCTCTACGACCCGGCGGTCCGGCGCGTGGTCGACGCCACCGAGTCGGCCAGCCTGAGCCGCAACACGCCGTACGCCGGCATGGAGCTGCCCGGCCGGGTCGTCGCGACCTTCCTCCGCGGCCGGGCCACGGTCCTGGACGGCAAGCTGCAGTGAGCGAGCTCGCCGCGGCGGTGCGGGAGGTGGCCGTCGCGAGCGGGTTCTCGGGTGTGGTGCGGGTGGACCGGCCCGGCGAGGAGCCGGTCGTGCAGACCCACGGGCTGGCCGACCGCGCCCACCTGGTGCAGTTCACGGAGGACACCCGGGTGGGCGTGGCCAGCGGCGCCAAGGGGTTCACCGCCCTGACTGTCATGCGCCTGGTCGAGGACGGCGTCCTCGCGCTCGACACCCGGGCGCGCGAGCTGCTCCGCGACGACCTGCCGCTGATCGACGACGGGGTGACGATCGAGCACCTGCTGGCGCACCGGTCGGGGATCGGCGACTACCTCGACGAGTCCGAGGACCTCGACCTCGACGCCCACCTGATGCCCGTGCCGGTCCACCAGCTCGACACGGCCGAGTCCTACCTGGCCGTGCTCGACGGGTTCCCGCAGGTCTTCGGGCCCGGCACCGACTTCTCCTACTGCAACGGGGGCTACGTCGTGCTCGCGCTGCTCGCCGAGCGCGCGGCGCGCGTCCCGTTCCACGACCTGGTCCGGCATCACGTCATCGACCGCGCGGGCCTCTCCCGGACGGCGTACCTCCGCTCGGACGCGCTGCCCGGCGACGCCGCGCTCGGCTATCTCCACCCCGAGGGCCACGAGGACCAGCTGCGGACCAACGTCCTCCACCTGCCGGTCGTCGGGGGCGGCGACGGCGGCATCTTCACCACGGCCGCCGACGTGCTGACGCTGTGGCGCGCGCTGGACGACGGCAGGGTCGTGGCACCGGAGACCTGGGTCGAGATGCGGCGGGTCCGCAGCACCGCCGAGGACCGCGCGTACGGCCTCGGCGTCTGGCTCGACGAGGACTCCGTCTACCTCACGGGGTCCGACACCGGAGCCTCGTTCATCTCCCAGCACCTGCCCGGCAGGTTCACCTGGTCGGTGCTCGGCAACGCCACCGACGGGGCTTGGCCGGTGTCGCGGCGCCTCGACGAGCTGCTGCCAGTGGCCGGCGCGGCCTCCTACTGACTCGCGGCTCAGTACTGGACGCGGCCTCGTCGGGGGTGCATAGTCCCGCGCATGCGCATCCGATCGCTCTGGCTCGCCGTGCTCGCCGCCCTCCTCGCCCTCGTCCTGTCCGCCTGCGGCAGTGACGGCGACAGCGGAGACGACGACCGCGCGGGCGATGGCGCCGAGAGCAGCGCGCCGGCCGACGACTCCACGGACGAGCCAGCGGACGAGCCGGCGGGCGAAGGGGCCTGCGCGGGTGAGACCGACGGCCTGCTCGCCGAGGTCTGCGACGAGGGCGTGCTCACCGTCTCGACGGACCCGGCGTACCCGCCGCAGTCGTCGCTCGACGAGCAGACCGGCGAGTACGTCGGCTTCGACATCGACGTCGCCACCGAGATCGCGAGCCGTCTCGGCGTCGACGTCGCCTGGGAGGCCCCCGCGTGGGACGTCATCACGGCGGGCAGCTGGAACGGTCGCTGGGACACCACCGTGGGCTCGATGACGCCGACCAACGAGCGCCAGGAGGTCCTGTACTTCACCGAGCCGTACAACTACACGCCCGCCGTGGTGGTCGTCGGAGCGGACAACGAGGACGTGAGCGACCTGAGCACCGACCTCGACGGCAAGAAGATCGGCGTCTGCGCCGGCTGCACCTACGACTCGTTCCTGACCAAGACGCTGGAGATCGAGGGCTACGAGTTCGACTTCGTCATCGACGACGCCGAGGTCTCCGGCTACGACACCGACACCACCGCGCTGCAGGACCTCAACAACGGCCGCGTCGACGCGGTCATCACGTCGGTGACCACGGCTCAGGGCTTCATCGACGCGGGCAACCCGGTGAAGATCGTGGGTGACCCGGTCTTCTACGAGCCGCTCTCGGTGGGCTTCGACAAGAGCGCCGACCCGGCGTCGGAGAGTCTTTACGAGGCGGTGGACGCGATCGTCGCCGAGATGCACGAGGACGGCACGCTGACCGGGTTCTCCGAGGAGTGGTACGGCCTGGACCTCACCACCCAGAGCTGACGCCCACATGGGTGAAGCCTGGGAACGCCTCCAGCTCGCATCGGCGCGGATCCCGTTCCGGCTGAAGGTCGGGGTCGTCTGGGTCCTGCTCTTCGGGGCGCTCGCCTTCGTCGGCAACGCGGCGGGCTTCGACACCGACTGGATCCGCGACAACCTGCGATACATCGTGGGCGGCCTGCGCTACACGATGGTGATCGCGGTCGGCGGGATCGTGCTGGCCGTGGTGCTCGCCCTGCTCGGTGCGCTGTCACGGCTCTCGCGCAACCCGGTGGCGTACGGCATAGCCGGCTTCTACGTCTCGTTCTTCCGGGGCACGCCGCTGATCGTGCAGATGTTCCTGCTCTACCTGGCGCTGCCGCCGGTCGGTCGCAACCTCGAGCTGCAGTACACCTGGCTTCCGGAGGGGTTCGACCAGGCACTGCTCCTGGACGCGGCCACCGCCGGGACCATCGCCCTCGGCCTCAACTACGGCGCCTACATGACCGAGATCTTCCGAGCCGGGATCCAGTCCGTGGCCGGGGGGCAGGGCGAGGCGGCCGACGCGTTGGGCATGACGTACGGCCAGAAGATGCGCAAGGTGGTGCTGCCCCAGGCGGTCCGCGTGATCATCCCGCCGACCGGCAACGAGTTCATCGCGATGATGAAGGACACCGCGCTGGTCTCGTTCCTGGGCACCACGATCGCGAGCATGGAGATCTTCCGGCGAGCCCAGCTGGTCGGCAAGGCGGACTTCAGGAACCTCGAGGCGTACGTCGCTGTCGCGCTCGTCTACTGGGGCCTCACCGTCGTCTTCACGTTCTTCCAGGCGCGGCTGGAGAAGCGGATCGGGCGCGGCTACGACCGCGCGCACGTAGCGCAGGCCATGGCTGCCGCGTCGCAGCAGGGCCAGCCGCACGGAGGTGCGGGATGAGCTCCGACGTGGTGGTCCGCATCGACGGACTGCACAAGAGCTTCGGGCATCTCGAGGTGATCAAGGGCGTCGACATGGAGGTGCACCGCGGCGAGGTGGTGGTGATCTTCGGTCGCTCCGGCTCGGGCAAGTCGACGGTGCTCCGCTGCGTGAACTTCATCGAGGACCCGACGGCCGGTTCGATCGAGGTCGCCGGCATCCGCCTGCAGGGCGGCCATCGGACGCGTCGCAAGCAGGAGCAGATCCGGCAGCTGCGGCTGCACGTCGGCATGGTCTTCCAGCAGTTCAACCTGTTCCCGAACATGACGGTGCTCGACAACATCACCTGCGCGCCGAGGTGCGCCGGCGTCAGCAACGCCGACTGCACCAGGCGGGCGATGGACCTGCTCGACCGGGTGGGCCTGGCCGACAAGGCCAAGGAGCACCCGATCCGGCTGTCGGGCGGTCAGCAGCAGCGGGTGGCGATCGCCCGCGCGCTCGCGATGGAGCCGGACGTGATGCTCTTCGACGAGCCGACGTCGTCCCTGGACCCCGAGCTCACCGGCGAGGTGCTGTCGGTGATGAAGACGCTGTCCACCGATCTCAAGATGACGATGATGATCGTGACCCACGAGATGGGCTTCGCCCGCGAGGTCGCCGACCGGATGGCGTTCTTCCACGAGGGCCGGATCCTCGAGGAGGGCCCGCCCCAGCAGCTCATCGAGGCGCCGGCCAACCCCGAGACCCGCGCCTTCCTCGACGCGGTTCTTTGACCCCCGCGAGCTTCGACCCCCAGTCCGTGGCGACAGCTCGCTGCGCTCGCGGGCGTCTGGCTCGCTGCGCTCGCCGCGACGCGGTCGCCACGGCCCGGAGGCCGATCGCGGGGCGCGCGAGCTCCGCTCGCGAAACCCTCCCCGTGTGAACGGTCGGCTGTCGCGGTGGCCGGGCTCGCCTGCGGACACGGCTCGGTCGACCGGCTGGCCGCTGGTAAGGTCACGGCTGACCGACACCATCCTTTAACCACCGTCCCGTGAGGCGGAGAAGGAGAAGCGGCTTTCTCATGCCTGCCCCAGCGATCCTCGTCCTCGAGGACGGCCGCACCTTCCGCGGCGAGAGCTACGGCTCAGAGGGTGAGACCTTCGGCGAAGCGGTCTTCAACACCGGCATGACCGGCTACCAGGAGACGCTCACCGACCCGTCGTACCACCGTCAGGTCGTCGTGATGACCGCCCCGCACATCGGCAACACCGGCGTCAACGACGAGGACCCGGAGTCGTCGAGGATCTGGGTGGCCGGCTACGTCGTCCGCGACCCGGCCCGGGTGCCCAGCAGCTGGCGTTCGCGGCGCAGCCTCGACGACGAGCTGCAGGCGCAGGGGGTGGTCGGCATCTCCGGCATCGACACCCGCGCGCTGACCCGGCACCTGCGCGAGCGGGGTGCGATGCGGGTCGGCATCTCGTCGACCGAGACCGATGCCGACGCGCTGCTCGAGCGGGTGAAGGCCAGCGCCGAGATGGCCGGCGCCGAGCTGTCGAGCGAGGTGTCGACGGGGGAGACCTACGTCGTGCCGGCGCACGGCGACAAGCGCCTGACCGTCGCCGCGCTCGACCTCGGCATCAAGACCATGACGCCCCACCGGATGGCCGAGCGCGGCATCGAGGTGCACGTCCTGCCCGCCACGGCGACGTACGACGCCCTGAAGGCCACCGGCGCCGACGGGCTGTTCTACTCCAACGGCCCGGGCGACCCGGCGGCGACCACCAGCCAGGTCGAGCTGCTCCAGGCGGCGCTCGCGGACGGGATGCCGTACTTCGGCATCTGCTTCGGCAACCAGCTGTTCGGCCGGGCGCTGGGCTTCGGCACCTTCAAGCTGAAGTACGGCCACCGCGGCATCAACCAGCCGGTGATGGACCGCACGACGGGCAAGGTCGAGGTCACCGCGCACAACCACGGGTTCGCCGTGGACGCGCCGCTCGACGCACCGACCCGGACGCCGTACGGCGTGGCGACGGTGAGCCACGTCTGCCTCAACGACGACGTGGTCGAGGGGCTGGAGCTGCGGACCCCCGAGGGCGCCCTCAAGGCCTTCTCGGTCCAGTACCACCCGGAGGCCGCCGCGGGGCCGCACGACGCGGCGTACCTCTTCGACCGGTTCGTCAGCCTGATGCGAGGGGACGCCTGATGCCCAAGCGCGAGGACATCAAGAGCGTGCTGGTGATCGGCTCCGGGCCGATCATCATCGGGCAGGCGTGCGAGTTCGACTACTCCGGCACCCAGGCCTGCCGGGTGCTGATGGCCGAGGGCATCCGCGTGGTCCTGGTCAACTCCAACCCGGCGACGATCATGACCGACCCCGAGTTCGCCCATGCGACGTACATCGAGCCGATCACCGCCGAGTTCGTCGAGAAGGTCATCGAGAAGGAGCGGCCCGACGCGCTGCTCGCGACGTTGGGCGGCCAGACCGCGCTCAACACGGCGATGGACCTCGACGCCGCCGGTGTCCTGGAGAAGTACGGCGTGGAGCTGATCGGCGCCTCGATCGAGGCGATCGACCGCGGCGAGAACCGGCAGGTCTTCAAGAAGATCGTCGAGGAGCTCGGCGGCGAGGTGGCGCGGAGCGCGATCTGCCACTCGATGGTCGACTGCCTCGCGGCGGTCGAGGAGCTCGGCTACCCGGTCGTCGTGCGGCCGTCCTTCACCATGGGTGGCACCGGCTCCGGGATGGCGCACGACGAGACCGACCTGCGCCGCATCGCCGGCGCCGGCCTCCAGGCCAGCCCGACCACCGAGGTGCTCCTCGAGGAGTCGATCCTCGGCTGGAAGGAGTACGAGCTGGAGGTCATGCGCGACACCAAGGACAACGTGGTGATCGTGTGCTCGATCGAGAACCTCGACCCGATGGGCGTGCACACCGGCGACTCCATCACCGTCGCACCGGCGATGACGCTGACCGACCGCGAGTACCAAGCGATGCGCGACCTCTCGATCGGGATCATCCGTTCGGTCGGCGTCGACACGGGCGGCTGCAACATCCAGTTCGCGGTCGACCCGCGCGACGGCCGCCTGATCGTCATCGAGATGAACCCGCGGGTGTCCCGCTCGAGCGCGCTCGCGTCGAAGGCGACCGGCTTCCCGATCGCCAAGATCGCCGCCAAGGTCGCGATCGGCTACACCCTCGACGAGATCCCCAACGACATCACCACGCGCGCCGACGGCGGCAGCACCCCGGCGGCGTTCGAGCCCACGCTCGACTACGTGGTGGTGAAGGTGCCGCGCTTCGCGTTCGAGAAGTTCCCCGCGGCCGACCAGCAGCTCACCACCCACATGAAGTCGGTCGGCGAGGCCATGGCGATCGGGCGCAACTTCACCGAGGCGCTGCAGAAGGCGCTGCGCTCGCTCGAGAAGGCGGACGCCGTCTTCGACTGGCACCAGGAGTGGGTCGACCTCGACAAGGACTCGCTGCTCGAGGAGATCAAGGTCCCGCACGACGGCCGGCTCAAGAAGGTGATGGACGCGCTGCGTGCCGGCGCCACGCCCGACGAGATCTTCGCCGCCACCCACATCGACCCGTGGTTCGTCGACCAGCTGCTCCTGATCAACGAGATCGCCGCCGAGGTCACCGCGGCGGACGAGCTGACGCCCACGATCCTCCGCAAGGCCAAGCGGCACGGCTTCTCCGACGCCCAGATCGGCAAGATCCGCGGCATGACCGCCGACGTGGTCCGCGGCGTACGCCACGCGCTCGGCATCCGGCCGGTCTTCAAGACCGTCGACACCTGCGCGGCCGAGTTCGCGGCCGCGACGCCCTACCACTACTCGTCGTACGACGAGGAGACCGAGGTCGCGCCGCGGGAGCGGCCCGCCGTGATCATCCTCGGCTCGGGACCCAACCGGATCGGCCAGGGCATCGAGTTCGACTACTCGTGCGTGCACGCGGCGATGACGCTGTCCGAGGCGGGCTACGAGACCGTGATGGTCAACTGCAACCCCGAGACCGTCTCGACCGACTACGACACCTCCGACCGCCTCTACTTCGAGCCGCTGACCCTGGAGGACGTGCTCGAGATCGTGCACGCCGAGCAGCAGGCCGGGCCGATCGCGGGCGTGATCTGCCAGCTCGGCGGCCAGACGCCGCTCGGCCTGGCGCAGGGCCTCGAGGACAACGGCGTGCCGATCGTCGGCACCTCGCCGGGGGCGATCCACCTGGCCGAGGAGCGCGGCGCGTTCGGCCGGGTGCTCGCCGAGGCCGGGCTGCCCGCGCCGAAGCACGGCATGGCCACGTCGTTCGCCGAGGCCCGGGAGATCGCGGCCGAGATCGGCTACCCGGTGCTGGTCCGGCCGTCGTACGTCCTCGGCGGCCGCGGCATGGAGATCGTGTACGGCGACGAGGCGCTCGAGGGCTACATCGCCCGCGCGACGCAGGTCAGCCCCGAGCACCCGTGCTGGTGGACCGGTTCATCGACGACGCGGTCGAGATCGACGTCGACGCGCTGTTCGACGGCGAGGAGCTGTTCCTGGGTGGCGTCATGGAGCACATCGAGGAGGCCGGCATCCACTCCGGCGACTCCTCGTGCGCCCTGCCGCCGATCACGCTCGGCGAGTCGGAGATCCAGCGGATCCGCGAGGCGACCGAGGCCATCGCCCGCGGCGTCGGGGTCCGAGGGCTGCTCAACATCCAGTACGCGCTCGGCGCCGACATCCTCTACGTGCTCGAGGCCAACCCCCGGGCGTCCCGGACCGTGCCGTTCGTGTCCAAGGCGACTGCGACCCCGCTCGCCAAGGCCGCCGCGCGGATCATGCTCGGCGAGACCATCGCGGAGCTGCGCGCCTCGGGCCTGCTGCCCGCGACGGGGGACGGCGGCACGCTGCCGCCCGACCAGCCGATCGCGGTCAAGGAGGCCGTGATGCCGTTCAACCGCTTCCGCACGCCGGACGGCCAGCAGGTCGACACCGTGCTGGGGCCGGAGATGAAGTCGACCGGCGAGGTGATGGGGCTCGACGCCAACTTCGGCCAGGCGTTCGCCAAGTCCCAGGCGGCGGCGTACGGCTCGCTGCCGCTGCCGGCGCAGAAGGACCGGGCGGGCCGGGTCTTCGTGTCGATGGCCAACCGCGACAAGCGCACGATGATCTTCCCGATCAAGGTGCTCGCGGACATGGGCTTCGAGATCCTGGCGACCCAGGGCACCGCCGAGGCGCTGCGCCGCAACGGCGTCGAGGCGACCATCGTGCGCAAGCACTTCGAGGGCCCGGGTGAGGGCGAGCAGCGGACCACCGTCCAGCGGATCCTCGACGGCGACATCGACCTGGTCGTCAACACGCCCCACGGCTCGACGGGCGGCGGCTCGGCGCGCATCGACGGCTACGAGATCCGGACGGCGGCCGTGATGGCCAACATCCCGTGCATCACCACGGTCCAGGGGCTCGGCGCCGCCGTGCAGGGCATCGAGGCGACCCTCCGGGGCTCGATCGGGGTGCGGTCGCTCCAGGACTGGTTCCCCGCCAAGTGACGGCCTACTCGCTGCTTTTCGACCACGGCTTCACCCGCGTCGACCCCGAGAAGGCCCATCGGCTGGGCTTCCGGGCGGTGCGGGCGGCCCGGCCGGTGCTGGCCCGACGTCGTACGCCGGGCCGGCCGGTCACGGCGATGGGACTGACGTTCCCCAACGTGCTCGGCCTGGCCGCGGGCTTCGACAAGAACGCCGTCGGCATCGACGCCCTCGCGGCCCTGGGCTTCGGCCACGTCGAGGTCGGCACGGTCACGGGGGAGCCACAGCCGGGCAACGAGAAGCCGCGGCTGTTCCGGCTGACCGCGGACCGCGCCGTCGTCAACCGCATGGGGTTCAACAACGACGGCGCCGAGGCCGTCGCCGCCCGGCTCACCGCACGGGGCCGCCGTCCCGTCGCGGACGGAGGGCCGGTCCTCGGCGTCAACATCGGGAAGTCGAAGGTCGTCCCCGAGGAAGACGCGGTGCGCGACTACGAGAAGTCGGCCCGGCTGCTCGCCCCGCACGCGGACTACCTCGTGGTCAACGTCAGCTCGCCCAACACTCCGGGCCTGCGCAACCTGCAGGCCGTCGAGAAGCTGGAGCCGATCCTGCGATCGGTGCAGGCGATCGCCGGCGCGGTCCCGCTGCTGGTGAAGATCGCCCCCGACCTCGCCGACAAGGACGTGCTGGCCGTCGCCGACCTGGCCACCGCGATCGACCTCCACGGGATCATCGCGACCAACACCACGATCTCCCGCGACGGACTCGCCTCCTCACCGGAGCAGGTCCGCGCCGTCGGCGCCGGGGGACTCTCCGGCCGGCCTCTGAACGAGCGTTCGCTGGACGTCATGCGTCTGCTCCGCGAGCGGGTCGGCGACGGGTTCACGCTGATCGGCGTCGGCGGCATCACCACCGCGGCCGACGCCCGGGCCCGGCTGGACGCCGGCGCCGACCTGCTGCAGGGCTACACGGCGTTCATCTACGAGGGGCCGGCGTGGCCCCGCCGGATCGTCCGCGGGATCTCAGACGGAGGAGTCCAGTGACCAGCTTCGGAGCCCGCTTCGCCGCCGCCCTGCTGGACCGGGGTCCGCTGTGCGCGGGCATCGACCCGCACGCGGGGCTGCTCGCCGAGTGGGGGCTGCCCGACGACGTGTCCGGGCTGGAGCGGTTCGCGCTCACCGCGGTCGAGGGGCTGGCGCCCCATGTGGCTGTAGTGAAGCCGCAGTCGGCGTTCTACGAGCGCTTCGGCAGCCGCGGCGTGGCGGTCCTCGAGCGGGTCATCGCCGCGTCGCGGGCGGCCGGCGCGCTCGTGCTCCTGGACGTGAAGCGCGGCGACATCGGCTCGACCACGCAGGCCTACGCCGACGCCTACCTCGACCCGAGCTCGCCGCTGGCGGCCGACGCGATCACCGCCTCGCCGTACCTCGGCTTCGGCTCGCTCGAGCCGATGGTCGACACCGCCCGCAAGTACGACGCGGGGCTGTTCGTGCTCGCGCTGACCTCCAACAAGGAGGGCCCGGAGGTGCAGCACGCCCGCACCGAGGACGGTCGGGTCGTCGCGGGCCGGATGCTCGACCACCTGCGCCGGCTCAACACGGGCGAGGAGCCGCTCGGTTCGTTCGGTGCCGTGATCGGGGCCACGATCGCCGACGTGTCCGAGCCGGGCGGAGAGCTGGACTTCGACTTCAACGGCCCGATCCTGGCGCCCGGCTTCGGCGCCCAGGGCGGCACGGTCGCCGACATCCGGCGCATCTTCGGCTCCGCGGTCGCCGCGGTCACCCCGAGCTCGTCGCGCGAGCTGCTCCGCAGGGGGCCGTCGGTCGAGGCGATGCGGGACGAGGCGCTGCGGCTCAACGCCGAGCTCCGCTCGTGATCCGGGCCGCAGCGGCGCTGGTGGTGATCGCCCTGCTCGCCACCGGCTGCGCGGACCAGAAGGAGAAGTACTGCGACGCCGTCGAGGACAACCAGCAGGAGCTCGGTGAGGTGCTCGGGGACGGGTCTCCCGACGCGCTGCTCAAGGCGTTGCCGATCTTCGAGGACCTGGCCGACCAGGCTCCCGACGACCTCCGCGACGAGTGGAGGACCGTGATCGACGCGCTGGAGGGGCTGCAGCGGGCGCTGGAGGACGCGGGGGTCGACCCCGCGACGTACGACCGGGACGACCCTCCGGAGGGCCTGAGCCAGGCCGACCAGGACGCGATCGACGCAGCCGCCAGCGAGCTGACGAGCGACGCGACGGTGACCGCGTTCAGCGGCGTCGACCAGCAGGCCAAGGACGTGTGCGGGACCCCGCTGCAGATCGGCTGACCGGGGTGGTATCGGCCGTTGCTCGATTGCCGCACGGACACGTACGTGGCTATGTTGAGCCCCACGCTCCCTCCCACTCGAAGCACTCAAAAGGACCCCGGACCGTGGCTCTGCCCCCGCTCACCCCCGAACAGCGAAAGGCGGCCCTCGAGAAGGCCGCCGCATCTCGGCGGGAACGCGCCGAGGTGAAGAATCGGCTGAAGAACGCCGGCGCCTCGATCTCCGACGTTCTCGCCCAAGGCCAGCAGAACGAGGTCATCGGCAAGATGCGCGTCGTCGACCTGCTGCAGTCGATGCCGGGCCTCGGCAAGGTGCGCGCGAGGCAGACCATGGAGCGGCTCGGCATCGCCGAGAGCCGCCGGGTCCGTGGGCTCGGCACCAAGCAGGTCGCCGCGCTCGAAAAGGAGTTCGGTGTCTGACCGGTCGGTGTTGGACGTGGGCGCCCCGCGCTCATCTCGAAACCCTCGATGACCGAACCCGAGCGCAACCGCCGCCTCGTCGTGCTGGCCGGCCCGACCGCCGTCGGCAAGGGCAGCGTCGCGGCCGACATCCGCGAGCACCACCCCGAGGTCTGGATCTCGGTCTCCGCCACCACGCGGGCGGCGCGGCCGGGCGAGCTGAACGGCGTCCACTACTGGTTCGTCTCCGACGAGGAGTTCGACCGGATGATCGCCGAGGACGACCTCCTCGAGTGGGCGGTCGTGCACGGCCAGAACCGCTACGGCACCCCACGGCAGCCGGTCGACCTGGCCCTGGCCTCCGGCCGCCCCGCGATGCTCGAGATCGACCTGCAGGGGGCCAGGCAGGTGAGGGAGACGATGCCGCAGGCCCTGTTCGTCTTCCTGGAGCCCCCCTCGTGGGAGGAGCTGGTCCGCCGACTGATCGGCCGGGGCACCGAGGACGAGGCCGAGCGCGACCGACGGCTGGCCACCGCGCGCGAGGAGCTGGCCGCGCAGACCGAGTTCGACGTGAGCATCGTCAACCGTGAAGTTCACGCTGCCGCGGAGGAGTTGGTAGCCTTGATGGAACTGGGTCCCGACGAGTGACACTCGTGTGACTCAGCGACGACCGTCCACCGACTGGTCGACCATCGAACCCAACGCCAGCGAGGCTCACGCGTGTCTGCACCGCCCATCGACGCCCAGGGTGTCACCAACCCCTCGATCGACGACCTGCTCACCAAGACGGACAGCAAGTACAAGCTGGTCCTCTACAGCGCCAAGCGCGCCCGGCAGATCAACGCCTACTACTCCCAGCTCGGCGAGGGCCTGCTGGAGTACGTCGGCCCGCTCGTGGACACTCACGTGCAGGAGAAGCCGCTGTCGATCGCGCTCCGCGAGATCAACGACGACCTCCTGACCTGCGAGGACATCGACCCGGCCGAGCTGGCTGCCGAGGAGGCCGCGGTCAAGGCCGCCGCCGCCGACGCGGGCAACAGCTGAGCCTGAGCGACGAGCCTGGGAGCCTGACCTGAGCCGCGCGGTGCAGGCCCGAGTTGTTCTGGGGGTCTCCGGGGGCATCGCGGCCTACAAGGCCGCGGAGCTGCTGCGCCGGTTCACCGAGGCCGGGCACGACGTCACCGTCGTACCCACCGCGGCGGCGCTGCACTTCGTGGGCGCCCCGACCTGGTCGGCGCTGTCGGGCAAGCCCGTCTCCACCGAGGTGTGGGAGAGCGTCCACGAGGTGCCGCACGTCCGGATCGGCCAGGCGGCCGACCTCGTGGTCGTCGCGCCGGCCACCGCGGACCTGCTGGCCAAGGCCGCACACGGCCTGGCCGACGACCTGCTCACCAACACCCTGCTGACCGCCAGATGTCCGGTCGTGTTCGCGCCCGCGATGCACACCGAGATGTGGGAGCACGCCGCCACCCAGGCCAACGTCGCGACCCTGCGTGAGCGCGGCTGCCTGGTCATCGAGCCCGCCGAGGGCCGGCTCACCGGCGCCGACTCCGGCAAGGGCCGGCTGCCCGATCCCGACGAGATCTACGACGTGTGCGTCGACGTCCTCTCCCGAGGCGTCGGCGCTGGGTCGTCCTCCTGGCAAGACCTCGCCGGCCGCCAGGTGGTGGTGTCGGCCGGCGGCACCCGCGAGTACCTCGACCCGGTCCGCTTCCTCGGCAACCGCTCCTCGGGCCTCCAGGGCTACGCGCTGGCCCGCGCGGCCGCCGCGCGTGGCGCCGAGGTCACCCTCGTCGCGGCGAACACCGCGCTGGCGGACCCCGCCGGCGTCAAGGTGGTCCGCGTCGAGACCACCGAGCAGCTGCGCACCGAGGTGCTGGCCGCCGCCGGCTCCGCCGACGCGGTCGTGATGGCCGCCGCGCCCGCCGACTTCCGGCCGACGTCGGTGAGCGAGTCGAAGATCAAGAAGACCGACGACGGCTCCGCGCCGCCCCTCGAGCTGACCCAGAACCCCGACATCCTCCACGAGCTCAGCACCACCCGGCCGCGCGCCGGCGCGGTGATCGTCGGGTTCGCGGCCGAGACCGGTGACACGACCGGCAGCGTGCTCGAGCTGGGCCGGGCCAAGCTGGCGCGCAAGGGCTGCGACCTCCTCGTCGTCAACGACGTCAGCGGGGGAGGCGTCTTCGGGAGCGCCGAGAACGAAGCCGTGGTCCTCGGCGCCGACGGCTCGTCGACCGAGGTCCCACGGGGCTCCAAGACCGCTCTCGCCCACGTCATTTGGGACGAAGTGGTCGCGAGGCTGCACGATTGACCCTGCGTGCGATGTCCGGTGGCGTGACGGAGCCCCGAATCGAGCGTTGAGACAGCGATCCCGCACTGCGAGACACCTCTTAGGGTGGGGCCGCCTTGAGGAACGAACCAGGAGAGAAACGCCGTGCCAGGACGTCTGTTCACCTCGGAGTCGGTGACCGAGGGTCACCCCGACAAGATCGCGGACCAGATCAGTGACTCGGTCCTCGACGCGATGCTGCGCAATGACCCGCACAGCCGGGTCGCGGTCGAGACCCTGCTCACCACCGGCCTCGTGGTCGTCGCCGGCGAGGTGACGACCAGCGGCTACGTCGACGTCAAGGACGTCGTGCGCAAGCGGATCATCGACATCGGCTACGACTCGTCGCTCAAGGGCTTCGACGGCCACTCGTGCGGCGTCATGGTCGCCATCGGCGGCCAGTCCGGCGACATCGCGCAGGGCGTGGACAGCGGCCACGAGGCGCGCACCGGCTCGGTCGACGCGATGGACAAGCAGGGCGCCGGCGACCAGGGGCTGATGTTCGGCTACGCCTGTGACGACACCGACGTACTGATGCCGCTGCCGATCGTGATCGCTCAGCGCCTCGCCGAGAAGCTCACCGCGGTCCGCAAGGACGGCACGCTGCCCTATCTGCGGCCCGACGGGAAGACCCAGGTCACCGTCGAGTACGACGAGGACAACCGCCCGGTCCGCGTCGACACCGTCGTCCTGTCCTCCCAGCACGACGAGGAGACCGACCTCGACACCCTCGAGGCGGACGTCAAGAAGCACGTCATCGACCCGGTCCTCGGCACCTTCGAGCTGCCCTCCGAGGGCTACCGCCTGCTGGTCAACCCGACCGGCCGATTCGTGGTCGGCGGCCCGATGGGCGACGCCGGCCTGACGGGCCGCAAGATCATCGTCGACACCTACGGCGGCATGGCTCGCCACGGCGGTGGCGCCTTCTCGGGCAAGGACCCGTCGAAGGTGGACCGCTCGGCGGCGTACGCCATGCGCTGGGTGGCCAAGAACGTCGTGGCCGCGGGCCTGGCCCGTCGCTGCGAGGTGCAGGTGGCCTACGCGATCGGCAAGGCCCAGCCCGTGGGTGTGTTCGTCGAGACCTTCGGCACCGGCACGGTCTCCGACGAGGCGATCCAGAAGGCCGTGCTCGAGGTCTTCGACCTGCGCCCGGCCGCGATCATCCAGGACCTCGACCTGCTCCGCCCGATCTACGCCCAGACCGCGGCGTACGGCCACTTCGGTCGCGAGCTGCCCGAGTTCACGTGGGAGCGCACCGACCGCGCCGAGGCGCTCAAGGCTGCCGTCGCCGGTTAGGCCGATTCGTCTGTACCGCCAAGCGGCGAAGAATCTGTCAGAGCGCAGACGAATCGTCGGCGGAGGCACGTGGGGGCGGTGACTGGTATCCATGTCGCCGTGCCCGGATCGAGTTCACCCGAGCCCCGGGAGCAGCAGGAGCTGCTTCCGGGGCTCGTGCGCGCCCGGGTGCGGCCGACGCGGCGTACAGCCGCCGCCGCGGAGCCGGTCGCGGAGGTCGACCCGGTGGCGCGGGTGCTCGTCGACGTACCGCTGGCGCACCTCGACCGGACGTTCGACTACGGCGTGCCCGCGTCGATGGCGGAGGACGCCCGGGCGGGGGTGCGGGTCAAGGTGCGGTTCGCGGGCCGTGACGTCGACGGGTTCGTGCTCGAGCGGGTCGCGGGGAGCGACCACGACGGCTCCCTGACGCCTCTGCGGCGGGTGGTCAGCGCCGAGCCGGTGCTGTCACCGCAGGTGGCCGCGCTCTCCGTCGAGCTTGCCGAGCGCTACGCCGGCACCCGCTCCGACGTGCTGCGGCTGGCCGTGCCCGGCCGGCACGCCGCCACCGAGAAGAAGGACTCCGTGGATCTGGTGCCGCCACCGGCCTACGACTCCGGCGCAGCCGACGACGCGTGGGCCGCCCACGCGCCCGCGGCCGCGTTTCTCGATCACCTGGCCACCGGCGGGTCGCCGCGGGCGGTGTGGAGCGCCGCCCCGGGCACCAACTGGCCGGCGCTCGTCGCCCACGCCGTCGCGGCCACCGTGGCGGGCGGTCGGGGCGCGCTGGTCGTGGTGCCCGACGGCAAGGACGTCGCGCGCGTGGATGCCGCGCTGACCGCGGTGCTCGGGGCCGACCAGCACGTCGTGCTCACCGCGGACGCCGGTCCGGCGAAGCGCTACCGCGACTTCCTCGCCGTCGCGCGCGGCCGTCGCCGGGTCGCCGTCGGCACCCGCGCCGCCGCGTTCGCCCCGGTCGCGGGGCTCGGTCTCGTCGTGATCTGGGACGACGGCGACGACCTGCACGCCGAGCCGCGGGCGCCGTACCCCCACGCCCGCGAGACGCTGCTGCTGCGGGCCGAGCGCGAGGGGGCGGCCGCGCTGGTGGGCGCCTTCGCCATGAGCGTCGAGGCCGAGCAGCTGGTCCGGTCGGGCTGGGCGCACCATCTGACCGCGTCGCGTGAGGAGCTCCGGTCCCGGGTCACCGTCTCGGTCGCGGGAGCCGACGAGTTCGCGCTCGCCCGGGACCCGCTGGCGCGGACCACCCGGATGCCGACCGAGGTCCACCACACGATCCGGGATGCGCTCACGACCGGTCCGGTGCTCGTGCAGACCCCGCGGGCCGGGTACGCCGCCGCGCTGGCCTGCGAGCGCTGCCGGACGCCGGCTCGTTGCAAGGTCTGCTCCGGACCGCTGGCGCTCGGCTCGGCCACCGCGCCGCCGACCTGCCGGTGGTGCGGTGCCAGCGACGAGGCCTGGGCCTGCCCCGAGTGCGGACACCGCGGCCTGCGGGCACCGGTCGTGGGGGAGACCCGGACGGCCGAGGAGCTCGGCCGGACATTCGCCGGCACCGTGGTCCGCACGTCGGGGGGCGACCGGGTGCTGGCCTCCGTCGACGACGAGGCGGCGATCGTCGTGGCCACACCGGGTGCGGAGCCGGTGGCCGCCGGTGGCTACGCGGCGGTGGTCCTGCTGGACACCTGGCTGGTTCTCGGCCTGGCCCACCTGCGGGTCGAGGAGGAAGCCCTTCGGCGGTGGGCCAACGCAGTCGGCCTGGTCCGGCCCGGGGGCCGAGCCGTGGTCGTCGGCGACCCCGGTCACGCCGCGATCCAGGCGCTGGTGCGCTGGGACCCGGCCGGCCTGGCCGCCCGAGAGGCCGCCCAGCGTCGCGAGGCGCACCTGCCGCCAGCCTCCAGACTCGCGACGATCACCGGCGAGCCGGGCGCCGTTGACGATGCCATCACCCTGCTGGCGCCGCCGGTCGGCTTCGAGCTGCTCGGCCCGGTGCCGTTCGGCGACGACGGCGAGTCCCGTGCGGTCGTCCGCGTGCCGCGCAACCAGGGCCTCGAGCTCTCCCGCGCCCTCGGCGAGGTGCAACGGGTGAGGTCGGCCCGCAAGCTCGACGCCGTCCGCATCCAGGTCGACCCGCCGACGCTCTGAGGACCGCTGCCCCGACCGCAGAAGACCAGATCAGCGCAAACGCGCCGAACAGGTCTTGTTTAGCGCGTGGAGCAAGACCGATCCGGCGCAATTGCGCCGAACAGGTCGCCGGGGACCGGCGTCCGGGCAGAACTCCGTCTTCCTAGACTGATCTGGTGATCCAGCCCATCCGCCTGTTCGGCGACCCAGTACTGCGCCAGCGCGCGGTGGAGGTGGTCGACTTCGACAAGGAGCTGCACAAGCTCGTCCAGGACCTCACCGACACGATGCTCGAGGCGCCCGGGGCCGGGCTCGCGGCACCGCAGCTCGGTGTCGGGCTACGGGTGTTCACCTGGAACGTCGAGGACGAGGTCGGACACCTGGTCAACCCGGTGCTCGACCTGTCGGCCGAGGAGCAGTTCGGACCGGAGGGATGCCTCTCGATCCCGGGCCTCGCCTTCGACTGCCGTCGCGCCCTGAGCGTCGTGGCGAAGGGGTTCGACATGCACGGCGAGCCGGTGACGATCGAGGGCTCGGAGCTGCTGGCCCGGGCGATCCAGCACGAGACCGACCACCTCGACGGTGTGCTCTTCATCGACCGGCTCGACGACGACGCGCGCAAGGAAGCCAAGAAGGCGATCCGCGAGGCGGAGTGGTTCGGGCTCGAGGCGCCCAGGGTGAAGGTCTCGCCGCACCCGACCGGTGGGCTCGGCCTGTGACCACCCCGTGAGGTTGGTCTTCGCCGGCACCCCCGAGGTGGCGCTGCCCAGCCTCCAGGCGATCGCGGACTCCACCCACGAGCTCGTCGGCGTGGTCACCCGTCCGGACGCGCCGTCGGGTCGGGGCCGCAAGCTCACTCCGAGCCCCGTGGCTCTCCTGGCCGACGAGCTCGGCGTACCCCTCCTCAAGCCCGACCACCCGCGGGACCCGGAGTTCCAGGACGCCCTCCGTGACCTGCGGCCGGACTGCTGCCCGGTCGTGGCGTACGGCGCCCTGCTGCCCCAGAGCGCCCTGGACATCCCGGAGCACGGCTGGGTCAACCTGCACTTCTCGTGCCTGCCCGCCTGGCGAGGTGCGGCGCCCGTGCAGCACTCGATCTGGGCCGGTGACGAGGTGACCGGCGCGACGACGTTCCTGATCGTGAAGGAGATGGACGCCGGACCGACGTTCGGGGTGATGACCGAGCGGGTGCGCGACACCGACACCGCCGGCGACCTGCTGGCCAGGCTCGCCGAAGGAGGCGCCGGGCTGCTCGTGGCGACTCTCGACGGCATCGCGGACGGCAGCATCGAGGCCCGGCCGCAGCAGGCGGAGGGCACGAGCTACGCGCCCAAGATCACCGTCGACGACGCGCAGGTCGACTGGGACGAGCCGGCGATGGGCGTCGACCGCCGGATCCGCGCCTGCTCCCCGGCGCCCGGCGCGTGGACGACGTACGACGGCACGCGGGTCAAGCTGGGACCGGTGACCCACGTCGATGGGCAGCTGGAGCCGGGCGAGCTCCGGGTCGGCAAGGCCGACGTGGTGGTCGGCACCGCGACGACCGCGGTCCGGCTCGGCGACGTCAAGGCGTTCGGCGCCCGGCAGATGCCGGCGGCCGACTGGGCGCGCGGGCTCCGGCTGCCGGCCACCGCCCGCTTCGGCCCTGCCGAGCCCGGCACGGAGGGCGAGTAGCGTGGGCACCGTGACCAAGGCTCCCTCCAGGGTCGCGACGCCCACTGACGTCGATCAGATCTGCATGGGCCTGCCCGAGGTCGAGCTCGGCACCTCGTGGGGCGACAACCCGACCTACAAGGTCCGCGGCAAGGGCTTCCTGATGCACCGCCCGCCGGGGGGGACGGCCGTCGACCCCGACACCGGCGAGTGGTACGACGACCTGCTCGTCGTCACGGTGCCGGGCGAGTCGGAGAAGCGGGCCCTGGTCGACGACGAGCGGCTGCCGTTCTTCACGATCGACCACTTCAACGGCTACAACGCGGTGCTGGTGCAGCAGAGCCGGCTCGGTGAGATCGGCCGCGACGAGCTGGCCGAGATCATCACCGACGCCTGGCTGACCAAGGCGCCCAAGTCGCTGGCCAAGGCGTTCCTGGCGGGTGCCGATGGCTGAGCCCCGGTCTCGGGGTCAGCTGCGGAGCGGGCCACCTGCTGACGCGCCCAGCGCACGCAAGATCGTGCTCGATCCGGCGCGGGCCGCGGCACTCGACGTGCTCAAGGCGGTCCGGGTCGACCGCGCGTACGCCAACCTGGTCCTCCCGGCCGTGATCCGGCACTACCAGCTGGAAGGGCGCGACGCCGCCTTCGCCACCGAGCTGGCCTCGGGCACGATCCGCCGGCGCGGCACCTACGACGCGATCCTGGCGGCCTGCATCGACCGGCCGCTCTCGAAGGTGGAGTCGAAGGTGCTCGACGCCCTGCGGCTCGGCACGCACCAGCTGGTGTCGATGCGGGTGCCCGACCACGCCGCGATCAGCACCACCGTCGACCTGGTTCGAGCCCGGGTGAACACCGGAGCCGGAAACTTCACCAACGCGGTGCTCCGCTCGGTGAGCGAGCGGGACTTCGACGGGTGGGTCGCGAAGATCACCCCCGACGAACGGGCCTCGCCCACGCGGTACGCCGCGCTCGCCTACAGCCACCCGGAATGGATCGTCGACGAGCTCCGCGATGCTCTCGGCCAGGACGAGCTGCACGCGCTGCTCGCGGCGGACAACGAGAACCCGAAGGTCACCCTGGTGGCGCGGCCCGGGCGCTCCACCCGCGAGGAGCTGCCGGGGGAGCCGACCCCCTTCTCGCCGTACGGCGTGGTGATCGAGGGTGGCGACCCACGCTCGGTGCCGGCGGTGGCCGAGGGGCGCGCCGGTGTTCAGGACGAGGGGTCGCAGCTGGTCGCGCTGGCGTTGGCCGAGGCGCCGCTCGAGGGTCGCGACGAGCTCTGGCTCGATCTGTGTGCAGGTCCCGGCGGCAAGGCCGGGCTGCTGGCGGCGCTGGCCTCCGGGCGGGGCGCACGGCTGGTCGCCAACGAGCGGCAGGCGGGGCGCGCCCGGCTGGTGCGCCGCACGCTGGCCAGCGACGGCGACTTCGTCCCGGGAGTCGTCGGTGTGGTGGCCGCGGACGGGACGCTGGCGCCGTACCGCGCCGGCATCTTCGACCGGGTGCTCGTCGACGCCCCCTGCACCGGCGTGGGCGCGCTGCGCCGCCGCCCCGAGGCGCGGTGGCGGCGGAAGCCGGACGACCTGTTCGCGCTGGTGATGCTGCAGCGCCAGCTGGTCCGGGCGGCCCTCGACCTGGTCCGGCCCGGAGGTGTGGTCCTCTACGCGACCTGCTCGCCGATCATCTCCGAGACCTCGAGCGTCGTCACCTCCGTGCACGGCGCCCGCATCGACGCCGAGCTGGAGGATCTCGGGCCACAGTTCGCCGACGTGCCGCGCTCGGCCGGACCGGTGCCCGGCACCATCCAGCTCTGGCCGCACCGGCACGGCACCGACGCCATGTTCATGGCGCTGTTCCGCAAGTCGTCCTAGTCGAGGACGTGGCGCAGGTAGCGACCGGGCGTCTCGAGGTAGGCCTTCCAGTGCTGGACCAGCTCCAGCTCCTCCCACGTCGTACGCCGGTAGCCCCACTCGCCGACCTCGAGGATCGTCGCGCCCGGCATGGCGGCGAGCACGGGGGAGTGCGTGGCGCACAGGACCTGGCCGCGGTCGCGGACCACGTCGTGGAGGACGCCGACGAGGCCCAGGGTCGAGCTGAACGACAGCGCCGCCTCGGGCTCGTCGAGGCAGTAGAAGCCGGGCGAGTTGAACCGCTCACGCAGCACCTCCAGGAACGACTCGCCGTGGCTCATCTCGTGGAACGGGGGGTTGTAGCTGGTCCCGGGGTTCTCCTCGAGATAGGTGTAGAAGCCGTGCATGGTCTCGGCGCGCAGGAAGAACCCCCACCGCGTGGCACCCAGCCCGCGTCGGAGGGTCAGCGCCTGCGAGAGCGGTGACTCCGACGGCCGGGTGCCGTGCCGGCTGCCGGTGGAGCCGCCCTCGGCGCCGAGGCCGTAGGCCATGGCGACCGCCTCGACCAGCGTCGACTTGCCGGAGCCGTTCTCCCCGACCAGGAAGGTCACGCCCTTGTCGAGGGTGAGCCCCTCCTTCAGCAGGTGCTCGACCGCGGGGACGGTGCGTGGCCACTCGCCCGGCGCCAGTCCCTCTCCGGGGGCCCGGCCGACGTGCACCACCGGAGGCTGGTCGAAGTCCACGCGGTCACGCTACGGGCCGGCGTCGACAGTCCGGGACTAGCGTCTGGGCATGGCCTCGTCGAAGTCGCCCTCGGTGGAGATCGAGGTCGACAACCGGGTGGTCCGGGTCAGCAACCCCGACCGGGTGTACTTCCCGGAGAGCGGAGCCACCAAGCTCGACCTGGTCGAGTACTACCTCGCCGTCGGTCCCGGCATCGTCAACGCCCTGCGCGAGCGGCCGTGCATGCTGCACCGGTTCCCGAAGGGGTTGGCCGACAAGAAGGTGCACCAGAAGCGGCTGCCGGCCGGTGCCCCGGACTGGGTCGAGACCGTCCAGCTCTACTTCCCGCGCTGGGGCCGCACCGCCGACGAGCTCTGCGTGACCGAGCTCGGCTCGGTGATCTGGGCGGTGCAGATGTCGACCGTCGAGTTCCACCCCTGGAACAGCCGGCGCGCCGACACCGAGAATGCCCGACGAGTGGCGGATCGACCTCGATCCGGGCGACGAGTGCGACTACGCCACCGTGCAGCGGGTGGCGCACGTCGTGCACGAGGTCCTCGACGACCTCGGGGCGGTCGGCTTCCCGAAGACGTCGGGCGGCAAGGGGATGCACGTCTACGTGCGGATCCACCCCGAGCACGGCTTCAAGGACGTACGCCGGGGCGCCCTCGCGTTCGCCCGGGAGGTCGAGCGGCGTACGCCGTCCGACGTGACCACGACCTGGTGGCGCAAGGACCGCGACCCGGAGAAGCTGTTCGTCGACTACAACCAGAACGCGCGCGACCACACCATCGCGGCGGCGTACTCCGTCCGCGGCGTTCCGGAGGCTCGCGTCTCCACGCCCATCGAGTGGGACGAGGTCGACGACGCCGACCCGCGCGACTTCACGATGTTCACCGTGCCCGAGCGGTTCGCGCGCCTGGGAGACCTGCACGAGGCCATCGACGAGCACGTCTTCGACCTCCGCCCTCTCCTCGAGTGGGCGGACCGCGACGAGGCCGAGGGCAAGGAGACGCCGGACGAGCCCGAGGAGCGCTAGCTGTACCGATCGGTGGGTACGCTCGATCCGTGGCTGTCGTCGACCTCAGCGAGAAGCTCGCACTGTTCTCCGAGCACTGGTCGCCCAAGGTGGTCGCGCGGCTGAACGACTACGAGATCAAGGTCGTCAAGCTCAAGGGCGAGTTCGTGTGGCACACCCACGAGGACACGGACGAGCTGTTCCTCGTCATCGAGGGCAACCTGACGATCCAGCTGCGCGACGGTGACGTGACGCTCGGGCCCGGCCAGCTGTACGTCGTGCCGCGCGGTGTGGAGCACTGCCCGATCGCGGAGGGCGACGTCAGCGTGATGCTGATCGAGCCCGAGGGCGTGGTGAACACCGGCGATGCGGGCGGCGTGCTCACCGCCACCCGCGACGACAGCCTGCTCGAGCAGTAGTTCCTGCCGGAGCTTCTGCCGAGCGGATCAACCCTCCACCTGGGCCTTGAGCCCGTCGAGCATCTGCTGCCAGTGCTGGCTGAACTGCTCGGCCTGCTCGGCGCTCTCGTTGCCGTCCTGGGTCAGGTCCAGATGTGTTCCGGCGTCCGTGGCGGTCAGCGTGTAGACCAGCGTGTGGTAGTTCTCGGGCTCGTCCGGCTGCCCCATCATCGGGCTGTAGTGGGTGACCGACAGGACGTTCGGCTCGTCGTAGGTCAGCACCTCACCCTTGTCCTGGTACGTGCGGCCCTCGTACTCGCCGTCCCAGGTGATGGGGCTGCCGACCTCCCAGGTCGTGGTGACGTTCGAACCGTCCATGTACGCCGCGATCTGCTCCGGCTCGGTCAGTGCGGCCCACACCCGCTCGGGCGCGGCGGCGACGTCGGTCTGCGCCGTGGCTACGTGCTCGGTCATGCGTGTCAGCTCCTAGATTGTATGAGTCACTCATACAATAACCAGATGGTCACGTCCGTACACCCCCGGCTGGACAACCTGCTGGCCTCCCTGTCGCTGAATCTCGCCGAGGAGAGCCAGAAGGCCCTCGAGCGGGCGGCCGGGCTGGCCGGAAGTGCGACCGTCGCGCTGCTCGCCCTCGAGGAGATCCTCGGCGAGGCCCACGTCGGCCGGATCGCAGCGGTGCTCGGACTGACCCACTCGGGCGCCGTACGCCTGGTCACCCAGCTCGAGGGCTCGGGTCTCGTGGAGCGGCGCACGGGGGCGGACCGGCGCCGGGTCGAGGTGACGCTCACGCCCGCCGGCCGTCGCCGGGCGCGGGAAGCTCGAGAGGCGCGTGACGCGGTGGTCCAGCAGGCGACCGGCCGCCTCACCGCCGAGGAGGCGACGACCCTCGAGGGCCTGCTGGCCAAGCTGGTCGAGGCGCGGGTCAGCAGCCGGATCGAACGTCGCAAGGCCGGCGAGTCCGGCGCCTTCTGGTGCCGCACCTGCGACTTCGCCGCCTGCGGCCGGCCCGAGGGCCGCTGCCCGGCCCAGGTCACGGCCGAGAGGGCGTTCAGTCTCTAGGCTGGCCATGTGGGCATCCAGATCACGCCGAGCATCCTCAACGCCGACTTCGCGCGGCTCGGCGAGGAGGTCGCCCGGATCGGCAGCGCCGACTGGGTGCACGTCGACGTGATGGACAACCACTTCGTGCCCAACCTGACCTTCGGCCCGGCCATGCTCGAGGCGCTCAGCAAGTCCACCGACGTACCTCTCGACGCACACCTGATGATCGACGACCCCGACGGCAACGCGATCGCGTACGTCGAGGCGGGCTGCGGCTCGGTCACCTTCCACGTCGAGGCCGCCAAGGCACCGGTTCGGCTGGCCCGGGAGATCCGCGCCAAGGGCGCGCGGGCCGCGATGGCGCTCAAGCCGGCCACCCCGATCGAGCCCTACGAGGAGCTGCTGGCCGAGCTCGACATGGTGCTGGTCATGACCGTCGAGCCGGGGTTCGGTGGTCAGAAGTTCCTCGACCTGTGCCTGCCCAAGATCCGCACCGCCCGCCAGCTGATCCAGAAGCACGGCGGTGAGACCTGGCTCCAGGTCGACGGCGGAGTCACGCTGGAGACGATCGAGCGGTGCGCCGAGGCGGGGGCCGACGTCTTCGTGGCCGGTTCGGCGGTCTACTCCGCCGACGACCCCGACAAGATGGTCGCGGCGCTTCGCGCGAAGGCCGAACTGCGCGGCGAGGCTTGAGCACGCCCCCTCCGCCGTACGACGTGATCGGCGACGTCCACGGCTGCCGGTCCGAGCTCGAGACGTTGCTGGCCGAGCTGGGTTGGGTCGGCGACCACCACCTCGACGGACGGACCGCGGTCTTCGTCGGCGACCTCGTCGACCGCGGGCCTGACACGCCCGGCGTCCTGCGGATCGTGATGCGGATGGCCGCCGCCGGGACCGCGCTCTGCGTCCAGGGCAACCACGAGGCCAAGCTGGTCCGGGCGCTGGACGGCGCCAATGTCCGCGTCGCACATGGTCTCGCGGAGTCGCTGCGTCAGCTCGACGAGGTGCCGTCCGAGGTCAGGCTCCAGGCCCGCGCGTTCATGGCCGAGCTACCGACGCAGCTGCTCCTCGACGAGGGCCGGCTGGTGGTGGCCCACGCCGGGCTGGCCGAGGAGCTGCACGGGGTCGACAGCCCACGCGCTCGGTCGTTCGCCCTCTACGGCAAGACCACCGGCGGCTCGGACGAGTACGGACTCCCGGTGCGACTGCCCTGGCAGGACGACTACCGCGGGGCCGCGACGGTCGTCTACGGCCACACGCCGGTGCGCGAGGCGCGCTGGATCAACAACACGATCTGCCTCGACACCGCGGTGGTCTTCGGAGGCAGGCTGACCGCCCTGCGCTACCCCGAGCGAGAGCTGGTCTCGGTGGCCGCCGAGCGGGAATGGTGCCCGCCCAGTCGCCCGCTGGAGTAGCGACCGCCCGCTGGCCGCTGTCGGCGCTGCGCCACCAGGACGCCGAGGACCAGTACGGCTCCGCCGGCGAGCTCGGCCGTCCCCGGCGTCTCTCCGAGGCAGAGCCAGGCGCTCACGATCCCCACCGGCGGCACCAGCAGCACCCACGGCACCACCTGGCTCGACGGGTAGCGCGCCAGGAGCGAGTTCCACACGCCGTACCCGACGAAGCTGGCGAGCACGGCGGTGTAGGCGGTGGAAACCAGCGCCTTCCAGCCGAACGCCGAGAGTCCGGCCGAGACGCCGTCCGGACCGTCGACCAGCAGGGAGAGCAGTAGCAGCGGCACCGGCGCGACCATGGCCGACCAGATGGTGAGGGACAGTCCGCCTGGGACCTTCAGCGCACGGACCACCACGTTGCCGACCGCCCACGAGCACGCCGCGCACAGGCACAGGAGCAGGGCCGCGAGCGGCACGTGCCCCTCGCGGCCCGCGGCCACGACCACCAGGCCGGCCGAGCCGAGCACGACGCCGAGCACCTGGGGCCGGGTCGGCAGCTCCCGCAGCACCACGGAGGCGGCCAGGATGGTGATCACCACCTGGGCCTGGAGCACCAGCGACGCCAGCCCGGCGGGCATCCCCGCGTCGATGGAGACGTAGAGGAAGGCGAACTGGCCGAGGCTCAGGAACGTGCCGACCACCGCGACCTTCCACAGCGCCACCGGCGGGCGGGGAGCGAGCAGCAGCACGGCGGGCGCCGCCACGACGAGGAACCGCACGGCCACGAAGAGCAGCGGTGGTACGCCGGACATGCCCCACTGGATGACCACGAAGTTGAAGCCCCAGATCGCCGCCGTCAGGACGGCGAGCAGGGTGTGCCGGGTGGTCATGCTGCAGCCTCGCCGATGTCGTGACACCGCACGACCACGGCCCCTGCCCGCGAGGCTCGACTTCCTGCCACCGTCGCTCCGGGGCCGGCGTCTGCCGTCGAGTGACGCGAACGGGTTGGGGACAAACGTTTGCGAACAACCGTTTCGGGTCACTCGACGGGAGACGGGCGGACCCCACACCCGTGTGGGCGGGATCACGGGAGCCATCCGTGGTTCCCTGTGGCAAACTCGTGGTGACGAGTAGAGATTGCTCGCGTGCTCTGGGGTCGGTGAAATTCCGAACCGGCGGTAATAGTCCGCGACCCGGTCACAGCCAGTGACCGGTTGACCAGGTGGAACTCCTGGACCGACGGTCAAAAGTCCGGATGGGAAGCGCACGCTGGCGTTCTGGCCCGATCCATTTTCTGGTGTCGAGCCCGCACGCCGTCCAGCCCCGGAGTCCGCGACCGGACACGAGGGGCATCAGCGATGGGCTTCACCGCCGCCGAGCAGGCCGCGATGGCGCGCGCCCTCGTGCTGGCCGCGACCCCCGGCGTACCACTGGCGGTGGGCGTGCGCCGGGTGGGCTGCGTCCTGCTCGCGGACGACGGAACCACGGTGGCCGAGGGACACCACCGCGGCGCTGGTACGCCGCACGCCGAGGCGGACGCGCTGACCAGGGCCGGGGCGGCTGCCCGCGGCACCACCGCTGTGGTGACCCTGGAGCCCTGCAACCACACCGGCCGCACAGGACCGTGCGCCCCGGCGCTGATCGCGGCCGGCGTACGCCGCGTCGTGTTCGCCGAGGCCGACCCGAACCCGGTCGCAGCCGGGGGAGCAGAGGCCCTGCGCGCGGCCGGCATCGACGTCGAGTCCGGCCTGCTGGCGGAGGAGGTCCAAGCGCTGAACGGGGTGTGGGCCTTCGCGGTCGAGCACGGCCGGCCCTTCGTGACGTGGAAGTTCGCCACCACGCTCGACGGCCGGAGCGCCGCCGCCGACGGCACCAGCCGCTGGGTGTCCGGCCGGGCCGCCCGGCTCGACACCCACAGGCTGCGCGCGCTCTGCGACGTGATGCTGGTCGGGACCAACACCGTCGAGGTCGACGACCCGCAGCTCACGGTCCGCGACGAGCACGATGAGCCGCTGCCGCACCAGCCGCTGCGGGTGGTCATGGGCGAGCGCGACCTGCCGGCGACCAAGCGCGTGTTCGACGCGCAGGCGGAGACGCTGCACCTGCGCACCCGCGATCCCGAGACCGTCCTCAAGACGCTGTTCGAGCGGGACCGCCAGCACGTCTTCCTCGAGGGTGGTCCGACCCTCGCCGCAGCGTTCCTGCGGGCCGGGCTGGTCGACGAGATCGTCGCGTACGTCGCCCCGATGCTGCTCGGCGCCGGCCAGCAGGCCGTCGCCGACCTCGGGATCGCCACCATCGCCGACGCCCTGCGCCCAGTGGTCACCGACGTGACCGTGCTGGAGGGCATCGGTGGAGAACAGCCCAACATCCGTCTGACCATGCAACCAGGAGACAGCTGATGTTCACCGGGATCGTCGAAGAGCTGGGCACCGTCGCAGGGGTCGAGGACCAGGGCGATGCGATCAGGCTCACCATCCACGCCGAGCACGTCCTCGCGGACGCCGGCCTGGGCGACTCCATCTCCGTCAACGGCTGCTGCCTGACCGTGTCCCAGCGCGACGGCGACACCTGGACCGCCGACGTCATGCAGGAGACGCTCGACAAGACCAGCCTCGCGGGCGTCCAGCCCGGCGACCGCGTCAACCTCGAGCGGGCGGTGACCCCGACCACGCGGCTCGGGGGCCACATCGTCCAGGGGCATGTCGACGGCGTCGGCACCATCGCGCGGCGTACGCCGAGCGAGCACTGGGAGGTCGTCGACGTGACCATGCCGTCGGAGCTCGCTCGCTACCTGGTCGACAAGGGGTCGGTCACCGTCGACGGCGTCAGCCTCACCGTCGTGGAGGCCCGGGACGACGGGTTCAGCGTGAGCCTGATCCCCGAGACCCTCGCCCGCACCACGCTCGGCTCCCGGCAGCCGGGCGACCGGGTCAACCTCGAGGTCGACGTCCTCGCCAAACACGTCGAGAAGCTGCTCCAGGCTGGACACATCGCTGGGAAGGACAACGCATGACCGAGCCACAGCACGTCGGGGTCCGCATGGACTCCATCGAGCGCGCCGTCGCCGACGTCGCCGCCGGCAAGGCGGTCGTGGTCGTGGACGACGAGAGCCGCGAGAACGAGGGCGACCTCATCTTCGCCGCCAGCAAGGCGACCCCCGACCTGATGGCCTTCACGATCCGCTACAGCAGCGGCGTGATCTGCGTGCCGATGCCGGGCGCGATGCTCGACCGGCTCGAGATCCCGTTGATGACGCCGCACAACAAGGACCGGATGCGGACGGCGTACACGATCTCCGTCGATGCGCGCGACGGCGTCACGACCGGCATCTCGGCCGCCGACCGAGCCCACACGGTGCGGGTGCTGGCCGACTCGGCCACCGAGTCGTGGGAGATCACCCGTCCCGGCCACGTCTTCCCGCTGCGCTACCGCGAGGGCGGTGTGCTCGCCCGCCGCGGCCACACCGAGGCGGCGGTCGACCTGGCCCGGCTCGCGGGACTGACGCCGGCCGGTGTGCTGGTCGAGCTGGTCAACGACGACGGCTCGATGAAGCGGGCGCCCGAGCTCCGGGAGTTCGCCGACGAGCACGGTCTCGCGATGATCTCGATCGAGGACCTGGTGCGCTGGCGGCGCCGCAACGAGGTGCTGGTCGACCGGGTCGCCGAGACCCGGCTGCCGACCAGCCACGGCGACTTCACGGCGTACGGCTACAAGATCTCGGTGGACGACTCCGAGCACGTGGCGCTGGTCTACGGCGACCCTGAGTCATTGAGGCTGGACGACACGCCCGTGCTGACGCGCGTGCACTCCGAGTGCCTGACGGGTGACGTCTTCGGCAGCGACCGCTGCGACTGCGGGCCGCAGCTCAACGAGGCGATGGACACCATCGTGACGGAGGGCCGGGGCGTGGTGATCTACCTGCGCGGCCACGAGGGCCGGGGGATCGGCCTGGTCGCCAAGCTGCAGGCCTACCAGCTCCAGGACGGCGGCCGCGACACGGTCGACGCGAACCTCGACCTGGGCCTGCCGGCCGACGCCCGCCACTACGGCGCCGCGACCCAGATCCTCAAGGACCTCGGGGTCAGCAGCGTCCGCCTGATGACCAACAATCCCGACAAGGTCACCAACCTCCAGGACTACGGCATCACCGTGGCCGAGCGCGTCCCGCTCACCCCGCACCCCAACGACCACAACCTGGCCTACCTCCTGACCAAGCGCGACCGGATGGGCCACGTCCTGCCCGACCTCGAGGTCCTCGACCCGGCCGAGGCACACCAGTGAGCGGCGAGGGCGCGGCGGCGGTCGAGCCGTTCGACGCGAGCGGCCTGCGGGTCGCGGTCGTGGCGGCCAGCTGGCACACCCAGGTGATGGACGGCCTGCTCGCCGGTGCCTCGCGTGCCTGCGCCGATCACAAGGTCGAGGCCACCGTGGTGCGGGTCCCCGGCACCTTCGAGCTGCCGGTGGTGGCGTCCGAACTCGCGCAGCAGGGGTACGACGCCGTCGTCGCGCTGGGCGTGGTCATCCGCGGGGGAACGCCGCACTTCGACTACGTCTGCTCCGCGGCCACGGACGGCCTGACCCGGGTCGCCCTCGACCACACGGTGGCGGTCGGGTTCGGCGTACTCACCTGCGACACCGACCAACAGGCGCTGGACCGCGCGGGACTCGAGGGCTCCCAGGAGGACAAGGGGCACGAGGCCACCTCGGCGGCGCTGGCCACGGCCCGGACGCTGCGCGAGCTCGGTTCCCCGACGCGCTGAGGGGCAGGTTCAGCCCTGACCGCTCGCCGAAGGGCGCGCGGTGGACGCGAGGGTGTCCACGAGCCGCGCGAGCTCGGCCATCCCGCCGGCGCGCGCCATGCTCGCGGCGATGTGCTCCGCCCGGGCCCGGTGGTCCGGGTCGTGGAGGACCGCACGTACGGCGGCAGCGACGGCCTTCTGGTCGGGTCGGCGATGCTCCAGATCAACGCCCCCTCGGCCCGTCTCTGGATGACCGTGGCCGGAGCCGCCCACGGTGACGCGGAACTGACCGGCCACCACGCCGAGATGCTGGCCCTGCTCCGCGCCCAGGTCGACCACGTCCTCCGCTACGTCGCCGCCCGGGGCTGGCTGCGTCCCGACGTGCCCTTCGACGATCTGGTCGAGGCGTTCTGCGTCATCACCTGCGTCGAGACCTACGCACGCTTCGTCCTCTCGGACCGCAAGTCGACGGACGCCTGCCAGGCCTTCGTGACGCGTACGGTCCGCGAGACCGTCCTCACGACGTGACCACCGGTCAGCGACCCGCGCGCCACTCCTCGTCCAGCAGGGCGTACATCATCCCGTCCAGCCATCTACCGCTGCGGTGCAGCGAGTCCTGCTTGGTGTGCTGCTCGCGGCGCATGCCCAGCCGCTCCATCAACCGCCACGACGGCTCGTTGTCGGCGAAGCACTGCGCGATGACGCGGCGTACGCCGAGCTCCTCGAAGCAGATCCGCAGCTCCTCGCGGACCGCCTCGGTGGCGTAGCCCTGTCCGCCGTACGCCGGGTCGACGACGTAGCCGATCTCGACCTGGGTCCCCGCGGCCTGCTCGCGCACCTCGACCTGGGACCACGGGTCCTGCACCTCGAGCATCAGGTCGCCGATGACGGTGCCGTCCTTCTCGATGATCAGGGTGTCGGCCATCCGGTCACCGAACTTCGCCTCCCAGGCCTCGGGGTCGGTCGCGTGGGCGGTCATCCACTCGGACACCTCGGGCAGGGTGCGGAACGCGAAGGTCGGGAGCGCGTCACGCTGCTCAGCCGGGCGGAGGGAGAGGCGTTCGGTGCGGACGGGCCAGGTGAGGTCGGCGATGCTGGGCACGGGAGTCATCCTGTCCGGTCCACGCCCGGGCACGCGACCCTGTTCTTGCCGAGCCGCCAACTAGGCTGACCCGTCGTGAAGACGTTCGAGGAGCTCTGGGCCGAGCTGTCCGAGAAGGAAGCCACCCGGCCCGACGGCTCCGGCACGGTGGCACAGCTCGACGCCGGCGTCCATGCGATCGGCAAGAAGCTGGTCGAGGAGGCCGCGGAGTCCTGGATGGCCGCCGAGCACGAGGGCAAGGACCGCGCGGCCGAGGAGATCAGCCAGCTGCTCTACCACGCCCAGGTGCTGATGCTGGCCACGGGCCTCACGCTCGACGACGTCTACGCACACCTCTGAGTCTGGATCGGATTCCTGGTCAATGTCTCTCCTCCGCATCGCCGTCCCCAACAAGGGCTCGCTGGCCCAGTCCGCGTCCGACATCCTGCGCGAGTCGGGCTACCGGCAGCGCGACGACGCCAAGCAGCTGAGCCTCACCGACGAGGAGAACGGCGTCGAGTTCTTCTACCTGCGCCCGCGCGACATCGCGCTCTACGTCGGCGAGGGCACCCTCGACGTCGGCATCACCGGACGCGACCTGCTCCGCGACTCGGGCGCCAAGGCGGACGAGGTGCTCTCGCTGGGCTTCGGCCGGAGCCGGTTCCGGTTCGCCGGCCCCGCCGGGAGGTTCACCGAGCTGTCCCAGCTGGCCGGGACCCGCATCGCGACGTCGTACGTCGGAGTGGTGAGCGCGTTCCTGCAGGAGCGCGGCATCGAGGCCGAGGTGGTCCGCCTCGACGGAGCCGTCGAGTCGTCGCTCCAGCTCGGCGTCGCGGATGTCATCGCCGACGTCGTCGAGACCGGGAGCACGCTGCGTGCGGCCGGGCTCGAGGTGTTCGGCGAGACGCTCCTCGAGTCGGAGGCGGTGCTCATCACCCGCTCCGGCGAGGTGCCCGGCGACATCGGGGGAGACTTCGAGATCTTCCGCCGCCGGGTCGAGGGCGTCCTGGTGGCCCGGACCTACGTGATGATGGACTACGACATCGAGCAGGCGAACGTCTCCGCGGCGGTCGCGCTCACGCCCGGCATCGAGGGCCCGACGATCGCCCCGCTCCATCGGGAGGGCTGGGTCGCGGTGCGGGCGATGGTGCCTCGCGCCGGCGCCCAGCGGCTGATGGACGAGCTCTACGAGATCGGAGCGCGGGGAATCCTCCTCACGGACATCCATGCCTGCCGACTCTGACCGGGGGACCCGGCCTCCCGCCCTGCCCCGCACCTGGCGGCCGCTCGGCCCACGCATCGTCGGGATCGCGGTCACCTTCGCGCTGGTCGCCGTCGTGGCGGTCGGCTGGTTCAGCTTCGACGCGGAGACCCGGGGCAAGTTCACGTGGTTCCAGCGCGGCACCCTGGTCTTCTTCGGGCTGCTCTACCTGACCCTGATGATGGCCCTCATCCGCTCCCGCGCGGTGGCGTACGCAGACCGCCTGGTCGTGGTCAACGGCTACCGCCGCCACGAGTACGCCTGGCCGCAGATCGTCGCCGCCCGGCTGCCACCGGGCGCCCCGTGGGTGACCCTGGACCTCGCCGACGGCGAGACCGCGTCCGTGCTCGCGATCCAGGGCTCCGACGGAAACCGCGCGCGGGTCGCCCTCCGCGAGCTCAAGTCCCTCGTCGCCGCCTCCTCCGCCCCACCCGTGGACCCCTGACCCGAGACTTCGTGCCAGGGTTCAGTCGAGGGTGTGGATGCCCCAGGTGGCGGAGAAGTCCTGGCCCGGGGCGAGGTGGACGAGGTCCTCGCCGGAGCGGAAGGCATCGGCCTGGGCGGTCATGGGCTCGACGGCGACGGCGCGGCGGTGGGCTCCTGGGTTGTCGTCGGACGTGTAGACCATCAGCCACCGGTGGGCAGCATCCACCCACAGCGCCACCGCGTGCCCCGACGCCGGGTCGCGGAGCTCGACGACCGCGCGGCCGGAGTCGTCCCGGGCCAGATCGGTGAAGGCGTGGTCGATCACGGCCTGGCGCAGCGGCCGGGCCACCCGGAAGTCGAACTCGGTGCCGTCCACGGACTCCCGGCCGGTGGGGAGCTTCCGCTCCGGGTCGGACAGGGAACGGGTGGCCGCCGGCAGGGTCAGCTCCCAGCCGTCGCAGGAGCCCGGGCCGACCGTGAGATACGGATGCGCACCGTGGGCGTACGGCGCGGGGTCGGCGTCGGGGTCGACGTCGGGGTCGTCGCCGGCGTTCGTCGCGCTCTGGGTCACGGTCAGCCCGTCCGCGCTCACGTCGTAGACGACGTGCAGGTCGAGGGTCCATGGGTAGCCGCTCTGCGCCATCAGCCGGTAGCGCAGCGCCACCGACCGGCCGGTGTGCTCCTCGAGGCTCCACGAGACCCACCGCACCAGCCCGTGCGAGGCGTTGTGCCGCCCCGGCTCGCTGAGCGGGAGCTGCAGCTGTCGGTCACCGACGGCGTACTGCCCGTCCCGGATCCGGTTCGGCCACGGCGCCAGCAGCTGCCCCTGGCCGCCGGAGGCCATCACGCTCTCGTCGTACCCGTGGACCAGCGGCCGGCCCTCGTGCTCGAGCAGTCGCAGCCCGGCACCGCACTCGGTGACCACGGCCCGGTAGCCGCTGCCGGAGATTTCGTACTGCTCGCCGCTGGGTGCCACCACGCGGGTCACCGTACGCGGGAGGATCTCCCCTTCAGACCGGGATGCCGATGCCGAGACCATGGGCGGCATGCGCAGCGCGGTGATGGCAGTGGTCGTGCTGACGGGTCTGACCCGCCTGGCGGGGTGCAGCGACGACGACAAGCCCGAAGCCGCAGAGGCGAGTGGGCCACGCCAGCTCGAGATCGCGGACCGCTTCGTGCACGCAGGCGAGCCGGACTTCCTCCTCGACGCGTTCGGGTCGATCTGGTCACAGACCGCCAGCGGGAACCCGCTGCGGCTCGAGGCCGAGAGCGGTGAGCTGCTGGACACCCACGACACCGGCTACCACGCGATGCCCGCGTGCAACGGCAACGGCTTCGACGAGACGGCGCTGTGGGTCTGCTCCGGCCCCGAGCACCTGGCCCGCATCGACCCCGAGACCGGTGCAGCCAAGCCCGTGGCCGCCCGGAAGCGTGCGGACCAGACCCGGTTCCCCTTCGCCGGAGGCCTTCTCTGGTACCTCGAGTCGGACACCACCGACCTGGTGGGGCTCGACCAGGCAGGCTCCGTCGGAGCTCGGGTGCCGCTGGGGAGCGTGTGCACCACGACCGCCTCCGAGGGCGAGACCGTCTGGGTGCTGTGCCCCACCGACGGCCGGTTGGTCGAGGTGGACCCGGGGCGGACCGCGGTCGTGGGCTCGATCGAGGTCGACAACCCACGCCAGGCCGCCATCGCGGGGGACCTCTTCGTGGGCTCGGGACCCCGCGGCCCATGAGGTCATGGCCACCGTCGACGCGCCCGACATCCCGGGCGGCGGTGACGTGCTGATCACCGACGACTGGATCTGGGCCTCGTCCTTCGACGACAACGTGGTGGTCCGCGTCGCCCGTTAGGAGCCGGCTCTCAGCGCACCACGGGTGGTCGCGCGCCGGTGCCGTCGACGAGTACGTCGGCGCGCTCGCGGGTGCCGTCCCGCTCGAAGATGCCTCGCTCGTCGTCCATGAAGACGAGCCAGGGCTCCCGCACCTCCTCGCCGTCCCGCGCCATGCCCCGGCTCAGCCGGAGCTCCTCGTCGACCTCGATCCAGACCAGCACGGTGATGTACGCCGCGATGGCGAGCGCGCCGCTGCCGACCCCCTCGACGACCAGCCAGGGCGCCGCGGGGACCGGCACGGTCCGGTCGTAGCGGTGGTGCTCCCAGTCGAAGTGCTGGTAGCTGCCTTCCCGACCCGCGGACAGCGGCTCGACCATGGCTGCCAGCTGGCGGCCGACGGCGTCGAGGCCGCGCCAGCCCTCCATCAGGTCGTCCCCGTGGATCAGCTGAGCGCCGGTGCTCTCTGCCAACGCCGTGCCGAGGGTGGTCTTGCCGGATCCGGCGGGCCCGTCCAGGCAGACCAGCCGGCCGTCGCCCAGGGTCGGCGGCCGGGACGAGGCCAGCTCGACGATCAGCGCCGCGAGGTCAGAAGGCGAGCCCGTGGCCACGGTAGGTCCGGACCTCCTCGGTGAAGCGCGAGCCGGTCAGCAGCTGGACCGTGTTGGTGTGCTCGAACGGCTCGCCCGACTTGGCGTGCCGGAACCACACGAGGTCACCGACCGTCAGCAGCGCGGCTGGGTGGCCGGTCAGCGGCGTCTGCACCTCGCCCGCGCCCTCGAGCCCGGTCAGGTGCAGCCCGGCCGGCGCCCACGGCGTCGGCAGCCGGTCCTTGCCGGCCGGCCCGGACGCGATCAGGCCGCCCCCGTGGACGGTGGCGATCTCGGGGGAGGGCCGACGGGTCACGGGCAGCCCGAAGTACGCCGCCGGCCGCGGGTCGAAGGACTGGTAGTGGTCGAACAGGGTCGGCGCCAGCAGCCCGGAGCCCGCCGCGACCTCGGTGACGACCTGGTCGGCGACCGTGGCCTCGACCGAGCCGGTGCCGCCGGCGTTCCAGAACTCGAGCTCGACACCGTCGGCGCGCAGCGCGTCGGCGACCTCGCGGCGGCGTACCTCCAGCTGGGTCATCGAGAGCGACTTGATCCGGCGTACGACGGCGGAGCGGGCGCGCTGGGTCGGCACCTCGTCCTGGACGCCCGCGACCTGGCCCTCGTAGGTCATCGCGCCGACCAGCCGGAAACCGTGCCGGGACCCGATCTCCTTGGCCAGCAGCACCACGTCGTCGGCGTCGTAGAGGGGTGACCGCTTCGGCCCGACGTGCTGGCGGCCCATCCGCAGCCCGGCGTCGACGTCGATCGCCACCCGGACCGGCACCGCCTGCGAGGCGCGCACGGAGTCGACCACGTCGAGCTGCGCGACGTCGTCGACCATGAGCGTGATGTGCGCCGCGGCCGACGGCGACTCGACCAGCCGGGTCAGCGCTCCACGGTCGACGGTCGGGTAGGCGACCACGATGTCGTCACAGATCCCCTCCGCCTCGAGCCAGAGCGCCTCGGCGAGCGTGTAGCCGAGGACGCCGTGGAAGCCGTCGCGCGCCAGCACCCGGCTCAGCAACGCCGGCACCCGGACCGACTTGGAGGCGACCCGGATCGGCGTACCGGCCGCCCGGCGGACCAGGTCGTCGGCGTTGGCGTCGAACGCGTCGAGGTCGACCACCATCAGCGGGGTCGCCAGCGGGTCGGGATGGGCGGCGACGGCGTCGTTCAGCCGGGCCCACAGCCGGTTCCGCTCCAGCGTGCCGGAGTCAGGGTTCACGAGATGCCGCGCTTGCGCAGCAGCGCCTCGATCTCGGCCATCTCGGGGTCGACGTCGGCGAGCACCGGCTGCTGCTTGGTGCCCTTGCCCTTGTTCAGCTCCTTGCGCGACGGCTTGTCCTGAACCGCGGGCCCACCACCGACGCCGCGCTCGGCGAGGAACCCGGCGGCGACGAAGCAGGTCACCGACACCACGGCCAGGATGATGCCGAGCCAGCTGGCCGGGCTGAACACGAAGCCCCCCACCCAGTCACCGACGGCGCTGCCGATCCTCGTCGCCATCTCCAGGGTGTCGGTCAGCAGCAGCGCGACCGGGATGATCGTGAACCCGACGCCGCGCAGCCCCGCCACGAAGCCCCGGCTGCGGAAGGCGAACCAGGTGTAGATGCCGCCCAGCAGCGTGAGCGAGAGCGTCAGTGCCCCCCAAGCGGCTTCGTCCATGTGCCAAGGGTAGTGAGCCGTCGGAAGCGGCCGGAGCGCCGGTCAGGCCGAGGCCGCCACCGGCTCCTGCGCCCGGGCCGGCCCGCCCGCCAGCAGGCCCCGGTCGCGCAGGCGGGGCATGACGCCCTCGCCGAACCACCAGGCCTCCTCGACGTGCGGGTAGCCGGACAGGATGAACTCGTCGATGCCCAGGGCGTGGTACTCCGCGAGCTTGTCGGCCACCTCGTCGTGACTCCCGACCAGCGCGGTGCCGGCGCCGCCACGGACGAGACCCACTCCGGACCACAGGCCGGGGGAGACCTCCAGCTCACGGGCGGAGGTGTACGACGTACGCCCGTCGCGCAGGGCCACCATCCTGGCCTGACCGGTCGACTCGCTGGCGGCCAGCCGGGCCTGGGCGGCGGCGACCGTCTCGGGGTCGATCCCGTCGAGCAGCCACTGCGCGTGCCGCCAGGCCTCCTCGCTCGTGTCGCGCGACAGGGTGTGCACGCGCAGGCCGAAGCGGAGGGTGCGCCCCTGCTCGCTCGCCAGGGAGCGCATCCACTCGAGCTTCTCCGCGACCAGCTCCGGGGGCTCGCCCCACGTCAGGTAGACGTCGGCGTGCTTGGCCGCGACCGGGCCGGCCGGTCCCGAGGAGCCCCCGAAGTAGATGTCGGGCCGCGGCTCGATCCCGCCCGCGACGAGGGCGCCCTCGGCCCGGAAGAACTGCCCGTCGAAGTCGAACGGCGGCTGCTCCCATGCGCCTCGGAGCACGCTGAGGAACTCCTCGGTCCGCGCGTACCGCGTCGCCTTGGGCTCGGTGTCCCCGAACCGGGCCTGCTCCCGGGGCTCGCCGCCCGTGACCACGTTGAGCATCAGGCGGCCGCCGGAGATCCGCTGGTACGTCGCCGCCATCTGCGCGGCGAGCACCGGGTTGATCACGTTGGGCCGGAACGCGACCAGGAACTTCAGCCTTGAAGTCTCGGCCAGGAGGGCGGCGGTGACGAGCCAGGCGTCCTCGCAGAAGCTGCCCGTGGGCGTGAGCACTCCCTCGAAGCCGAGCTTCTCGGCGGTCCGCGCGATGTCGGCGAGGTAGTCGATGGTCGGCGGCCGGAAGCCCTCGGCCCGCTGTCCGCTCAGCTCTCCGCGGGTGGCTCCCGGGATGCCGCCCGCGCCCTGACCGGCGCCGACCAGGGAACGCGCGTCCCCCGAGGTGGGCAGGAACCAGTGCAGCTTCAGTTGGCCGGTGGAGGTCGTCGTCATGGCAGATATGTCTACAGAATTACTATACTTAAATCAAGCGACCCGCTCGACTTCGCCGGTCGGCCGCGCGCCGCCTACGGTGGACGGGTGGGACCAAGTGGTGCGGGACAGCGGCTGCTCGCGGGCGCGGGCCTGCCCGACGACACCGGTGCTCCCGACCCTGGCCTGACCGCCGCGCTGACGGCGTACGCCGCGGACCCGGCGCGCGAGCCCGAGGTGCTCGCCGCCCTGGCCGGCGCCCGGTTGCTGGTCCCGGTGGTGGCAGAACTGGGCGAGACGGAGACTGGGCCGGACGGGCTCGTGCACGACAAGTCGAGCGACATGGCGACCGTGCTGATGCGCGGCGCCGACGGGCGGCTGGCGCTGCTGGCCTTCACCGGCCTCGACTCGCTGCAGCGCTGGGACCCGGACGCGCGGCCGGTCCCGGTGCCCGCGCGGACGGCGGCCCTCGCGGCCATGCAGGACGGTGCCGAGGCGCTGCTGATCGACCTGGCCGGGCCGGTGCGCTACCTGGTTCCAATTGGCTCCGCGCAGGAATAGTCGGTTACCATCGAGCGTTGACCGATCTGTGCTCCCAGGAGCACTGATCACAAGCGGATGACAGCTCCATCGTCTCCCACCCGCATCGGCCGCCCCAAGAATCAATGCAGTCCACAGGTCGTCGGGTTCGGTCCTGGTGGCCCGGCCACGCGTGCCCAGCAATTCGGGGGTCACGCAACGACGGGCCCGACTGGCCTCCGCTTGCAACGCGGAGGCCTTCTGCATTTGCAGTGCCTCCGGCCCCATTCACCGAAACGCAGGAGGACTCATCAGCACCGAGCTTCGTATCAACGACCGGATCCGGGTTCCCGAGGTACGCCTCGTGGGACCCAATGGCGAGACCGTGGGCATCGTGCCCACGGACCAGGCGCTCAAGCTCGCCCAGGAGGCGGACCTCGACCTCGTCGAGATCGCGCCGCAGGGCAAGCCCCCGGTCTGCAAGCTCATGGACTACGGGAAGTTCAAGTACGAGAACGCCCAGAAGGCCCGTGAGGCGCGTCGGAACCAGACGAACGTGATCATCAAGGAGATGAAGCTTCGTCCCAAGATCGACCAGCACGACTACGAGACCAAGAAGGGTCACGTCGTGCGGTTCCTCAAATCCGGCGACAAGGTCAAGATCACGATCATGTTCCGAGGTCGCGAGCAGCACCGCCCCGAGCTGGGGTTCCGGCTGCTCCAGCGGCTGGCGGAGGACGTCACGGAGCTCGGCTTCGTGGAGTCGGCGCCCAAGCAGGACGGCCGCAACATGATCATGGTGCTCGGCCCGCACAAGAAGAAGGCCGAGGCCAGGGTGGAGCAGCTCGCAGCCAAGGAGGAGCGCATGGCAGAACGCGCCGCCTCGGCAGCCGAGGAGGCCGCGGAGCGCGCCACCGCCCGTGCCGCCGGCCCCGTGGCACAGAAGAAGGAGCACGGCCGCTCGGAGAACTTGGATCCCGAGATCGAGGCGTGACGAAGTCACGACTCGATCGAGCGCCCCGCGCCCATAAGGCCACGGCCCAGTAGGCCGGGAGCACAACACAGACCACACACGCCGTACACGACGGCAGGTACGACGTACGAGGAGAAGCAGATGCCCAAGAACAAGACGCACTCGGGTGCCAGCAAGCGGTTCAAGGTGACCGGCGGCGGCAAGATCATGCGCCTGCAGGCCGGCCGGAAGTCCGGCGCTGCGTTCGCGTCCGCGCCCACCACCGGCAGCCGCAAGAAGCACCGCCGCAACGCCGGGATGGTCGAGCTCGAAGCGGCCGACGTCAAGCGCGCGAAGAAGATGCTGGGTCTCTGAGTTTCTGCCCCGCCATTCACCCCTGACCCGACCATTACGAGGAGCAACAAGACATGGCACGCGTCAAGCGGGCAGTGAACGCCCACAAGAAGCGCAGGACCACCCTCGAGCGCGCCGCCGGCTACCGCGGCCAGCGCTCGCGGCTCTACCGCAAGGCCAAGGAGCAGGTCACCCACTCCCTGGTCTACAGCTACAACGACCGCCGCAAGAACAAGGGCAACTTCCGTCGCCTCTGGATCCAGCGGATCAACGCCGCCGCCCGCGCCCAGGGGATGACCTACAACCGGTTCATCCAGGGCCTCGGCCTCGCCGGTGTCGAGGTCGACCGCAAGATCATGGCCGACCTGGCCGTCAACGACATCGCCGCGTTCAACGCGCTGGTCGAGGTCGCGAAGGCCGCCCTGCCCGAGGACGTCAACGCCCCCAAGGCCGAGGCCTCAGCCTGACCGTCCTCAGGGCGAGCAACGCCCGCCTCAAGGAAGTACGCCGGCTCAGCCGCCGCCCGGAACGCTCCGAGCGGCGGCTGTTCCTCGCCGACGGTCCCAACGCCGTCGAGGCGGCCCTCGAGGCCGGCTGCGTCGAGGAGGTCTTCGCCCGCGCCGACGTCGAGCTCCCGCCGCTGCCCGAGGACGTCCGGGTCACCCGGGTCGAGGACCGTGCCCTCGAGCTCCTGTCCGGCTCCGTGAGCCCCGCCGGCGTGGTGGCCCTGTGCCGCTTCGTCGACGTCCCGGTGGCCCAGGCGGTGGCCGGTGCCCGGCTGGTCGCGATCTGCGCCGACGTACGCGACCCCGGCAACGCCGGCACCGTGATCCGGTGCGCCGATGCGGCGGGCGCCGACGCCGCCGTACTGGCCGGCAGTTCGGTCGACGCCTACAACCCCAAGACCGTGCGGGCCAGCGTCGGCTCGCTGTTCCACCTGCCCGTGGCGGTCGAGCCCTCGGCCGAGGCCGCCGTCAGGGCCGCGCAGGATGCCGGGCTGACCGTGCTGGCCGCGGACGGCGCCGGCGAGGTCGGGCTGTACGACGCCCCCCTGGCCGGTCCGACCGCCTGGCTGTTCGGCAACGAGGCCTGGGGCCTCCCGCCGGAGCTCGCGGCGCTCGCCGACCACCGGGTGGCCATCCCGATCCACGGGCGAGCGGAGAGCCTCAACCTCTCGACCGCCGCCGCCCTCTGCCTCTACGAGTCGGCCCGCCTCCGCTAAGGTCAGCTCGCCCTCGAGCACGTGGTAGACCTCGCTCGGCGCGTGCCGGTGCATCACCGGCGGGCCGCCACCGGGCGGCATCCGGAGCAGAACGGCGAACAGGTCGCCGCCGTTGTGCTCGCAGCTGGTGAGGACGACGAGCTCGTCGGTGCCCAGTGTGAGCCGCTCGGCGGCATCGAGGTCGACGCGCTGATCGACAGGTAGCATGTCCATGTCGCCGACGCGTGTGGGTCGCGAGCGACCGGTGAACACCGTGGCGCTGCTGCGGGAGGCGTTCGTCGCGCTCAACGACCGCGCGATCGGCCGGCTCGCGGAGCGCGGCCACGACGTCGTCCGGCCGGCGCACGGCGCGGTCTTCCAGCACCTCGACGACACGGGCACCCCGGTCGCGCGCCTGGCCGAGCGCGCGCAGATGACCAAGCAGGCGATGGCCGAGCTCGTCGTACACCTCGAGGAGCACGGGTACGTCGTGCGGGAGCCGGACCCCGCAGACCGGCGCGCAAAGCTGGTGATCCCGACGAAGCGCGGGCTCGAGGTGTTCGCCGTGGTGCAGGAGCTGGTCCCCGAGATCGAGCGTGACATCGACCGGCTCCTGGGCGCGGATCGAGCCGGTGCACTGCGCGCCGACCTCGAGCGCTTGCGGGGCTCCTAGTCTGTGCGCATGCCCACCCGATCCGCGCAGGCCGTCATCGACGCGCTGCCCGACGGCGTGGTGCTCGTCGGCCCGGACGGGCTGGTGACGATGATCTCGGCGGTGGCCGCCCGACTGCTCGGCGCGCCCGAGGACAGCGTCGGCCGGCCGGTGCACGAGGTGCTGGCGCTCCGCGACCAGGACGACCACGCCTGGGTGAGCCACAACCGGCCCTACGAGGGTCTGGCCACCCGCACGGCGGTGCCCGAGCAGTCCTGGCTGGCGCGCAACGGCGACGAGGTCCTGGTCAGCGCCCGCATCATGCGTCGGGCCCTCGACCAGCCCGTCCACGAGGTCGCGATCACGCTGCGCTCGGGCCGGGGCAGGGAGCGGCTCGACCGGGAACGCTCCGACCTGGTCGCCACGGTCGCCCACGAGCTGCGCTCGCCACTGACCGGCGTGAAGGGTTTCGTCCAGGCGCTGCTCAACCGCTGGGACCGCCTCAACGACGAGCAGAAGAAGCTGATGCTCACCACGGTCGCCGCCGACTCGGATCGATTGACCCGGCTGATCGCCGAGCTGCTCGACGTCGCCCGCATCGACACCGGCCGGCTCCAGCTGCACCCGCGGCCCAGCGACGCCGGCCTGCTGACCCGACGGATCGTCGACTCCGTGTCGGCCGGGACGGCGCGCCCGATCACCCTCGACATCGCCGACGACCTGCCGGACATCCACGCCGACCCGGACAAGTTCACCCAGGTCGTCACCAACCTGGTCGAGAACGCCGTCCGGCACGGTGAGGGCACCGTGTGGGTCACGCTCGTGCCGCTCGGCCCCGGTGAGCTGGGCGACCAGGCCGGCGTCCGGATCATCGTCGACGACGAGGGCGAGGGCATCCCGGTCGAGATGCGCCGCCGGGTGTTCACGAAGTTCTGGAAGGGCGGGAAGCGCGGCGGCTCCGGCCTCGGCCTCTACCTCGTCGGCGGCCTCACCAAGGTGCACGGCGGGACGGTGACGATCGACGACAGCCCCACCGGCGGTGCCCGCATCCAGATCGCCTGGCCGTCGGCGCTGCCCGACGTCTGACTCGCCCTCGACCGGCGATCTGCACAGAACCTTCACGAGTCCCACCCCCGTTCCGCGCCCTCGCGAACCTACGGTTGACCGCATGCACTCGCGCCGGATCCTCGTGGTCGAGGACGAGCCGGTGATCAACGACGCCGTGACCGACCGGCTGCGCGCCGAGGGCTTCCACGTCGACCAGGCGTACGACGGACCGAGCGCGGTGGCGCGATGTGCCGAGGTCGACCCCGACCTGGTCGTGCTGGACGTCATGCTGCCGGGCTTCGACGGGCACGAGGTCTGCCGCCGCATCCAGGCGACCAAGCCGGTGCCGGTCCTGATGCTCACCGCCCGGGACGACGAGGCCGACGTGCTGGTCGGACTGGCGGTCGGGGCGGACGACTACCTCACCAAGCCGTTCCGGATGCGGGAGCTGGTGGCGCGGGTCGGCGCGCTCCTGCGCCGCGTCGACCGCGCCGCCGAGCTGGCCGCGCGGCCCTCGGCCCGCTTCGTGGTGGGTGACCTGGTGGTCGACACCGGGACGCGACGGGTGACCGTGGCGGCCGAGGAGGTGCGGCTCACGCCGACCGAGTTCGACCTCCTGGCCCGGCTGGCGACCACGCCCGGCGAGGTGCTGACCCGCGAGCACCTGCTGGCCGAGGTCTGGGACTGGCCGGACGCGTCCGGGACGCGCACCGTCGACAGCCACGTCCGCGCCCTGCGCGCGAAGGTCGGCCCAGACCGGGTGCGCACCGTCCACGGGGTCGGCTACGCGCTGGAGGACCCGGGGGAGCGGCGGGGAGACGGCGCGTGAGCTCGCCCCTTCAGCCGCTCAGGTCCATCAAGGTCAAGCTGGGACTGCTGGTCACTGCCAGTGCCCTGGTCGCCGCGCTGGTCGGCGCACTGGCCATCAGTGCCGGCGTACCGATCCTGCTCGCAGTGCCCGTCACGGTGGCCCTCGCGCTCGGCGTCACCCAGCTGCTCGCCGTCGGCATGACCTCGCCGCTGCGGGAGATGACCGAGGCCACCCGCCGGATGGCCCGCGGCGACTACCAGGGCCGGGTGCGGGCGGACTCCTCCGACGAGATCGGGGAGCTGGCCCGCGCCTTCAACCAGATGGCGGCCGAGCTCGCCACGGTCGACCGTGAGCAGCGCAACCTGGTGGCCACGGTCTCCCACGAGCTCCGGACACCGCTGGCCGCCCTGACCGCGACCCTCGAGAACCTCGCCGACGGCGTCCGCCCGGCCGACCCGGAGCACCTGGACCGGGCCGTGGACCAGGCGCGGCGCGTCGGTGCCCTCGTCGGTGACCTCCTCGAGCTCTCCCGGGTGGACGCGGGCGTGGCCCCGCTGCGGCTCGGGCCCGTGCGGGTCGGCGCGCTGGTCGACGAGGTCGTGGCGGACCTCGTCCCCACCGGGCGGGCCGTGCGGTTCGACGTGGACATCCCCGAGTCGCTGGAGGTGCAGGCCGACCCCACGCGGCTGCGCCAGCTGCTCACCAACGTGCTCGACAACGCGGTCCGGCACAGCCCGGAGGGCGGGCGGGTCCGGGTCCGCTGCCAGGTCACCGACGTGCGATGGCTGCTGGACGTGGCCGATGAGGGGCCCGGCGTGGCTCCCGCGGACCGCGAGCGCGCCTTCGAGCGGTTCGGCACCCTCGCCGACCCCGCCGAGGGCGCGGCCACCGGCGGGACCGGACTGGGACTCGCCATCGCGCGCTGGGTGGCGACCCTCCACGGCGGCGCCGTCAGGTTCGCCGACCCGCCGCCGGGCACGTCCGGTGCCCTGCTCCGCATCGACCTTCCCCTGACCCCGCCCGCCCGTCCGTCCTCCCGTCCGTCCTCCCGTCCGTCCTCCCGTCCGTCCTCGAGTCCGCCGACCACGACCCATCAGGAGGCCCCGGTGCCCACCAACCCGACGCAGCCGGCTCCACCGCCGCCTCCGCCTCCGATCTACCCGGGCCACCCCGGGTCGGCCGTCACACCCGCGCCGGTCCTGGAACCTCTGTTCGGCCGGTTCTGGCCGGACGTCCCGGGTGGGAGCCGCACCCTCGTCCTGGCCGCGGCCGGGGTGGGCGTGCTGGCCGGGCTCGTGCTCCCCAACCACGCCGCCGGCCTCGCCCTGTTCCTCGTGGTGGTGGGGGCGGGCATCACGGTGGCGTACGCCGCCCGCCACAAGCGCGACCCGTTCACCCTGACCTGCCTGGTCCTCGCGGGGCTCTGCACGCTGCCGGTCATGCTTCGCGACGCGCCGTGGATCGGCGTGCTCTGCCTCCTGGCCGGGGCGACCGCCCTGATCGCCGGGGTGGTCCGGGTGCACCGGGTCCCTGAGTTCGTGCTGGCCGGCCTGGCCTGGCCGCTCGCGGGCATCCGGGACCTCCCCTGGCTGGGGCGCAGCGTGCGCGACCTGACCGGCCAGGCGCGCGCACCCAGGGTCCTGGTCACCGCCCTCTGGTCAGTGCTCGCGGTGCTGGTCTTCGGTCTGCTCTTCGTCTCCGCCGACGCCATCGTGGAGAGCTGGGTCGACGCCGTGTTGCCCGACATCAGCGTCGACTCGGTGGTGCTCCGCGTCTTCATCGCGGTCGCGATCGCGGGCCCGACCCTCGCCGCGGCGTACCTCGCCCTGAACCCTCCGCGGACCGAGGACTACGGCGTCCTCCCTCGAACCGCGGTGGCCCACCGGTTCGAGTGGCTGGTGCCGGTGCTGCTGGTGGACGCGGTCTTCGCCGTGTTCGTCGCCGCGCAGCTGAGCGTCTTCTTCGGCGGCCACGGCTACGTCCAGCGCACCACCGGCCTGACCTACGCCGACTACGTGCACCAGGGGTTCGGACAGCTCACCGTGGCCACGCTGCTCACCCTGCTGGTCGTGTGGGCGGCGTCGCACTGGGCCGGCGACCGCGTCGCGGACCGGGTGTGGCTGCGGGTGTCGCTGGGTGTGCTGTGCGTCCTGACCCTCGTCGTGGTCGGCTCGGCGCTCTACCGGATGCACCTCTACCAGGAGGCCTACGGCTTCACCCAGCTCCGGCTGCTGGTGGACGTGTTCGAGGGCTGGCTCGGCGTCCTGGTGGTCGCGGTGGCGGTGGCGGGCCTCGTCCGCTGGGGGGTCTGGCTGCCGCGCTTCGCGCTGATCAGCGGCGTCGTAGCGCTGCTCGGCATCGCTGCCATCAACCCGGACGCGTGGATCGCCGAGCGCAACCTCGACCGGTACGCCGACACCGGGCAGGTCGACTGGCACTTCCTGCGCAACCTGTCGGCCGACGCCGTGCCCGTCTTCGAGGACCGCGGGGAGACCGAGGTCCGGTGCGGGATGCCGCGCTACTGGTCCCAGGACGGCGACTGGCTGTCCTGGAACCTGGGCCGGATGCTGGCCACCTCGGCCATCGACGACGGTCCGGAGGGGATGACGTCGGCCCTGGAGACCGCCCAGCCGACGAGGGACGACCTCACGGCCAGCGACTGCCCGGAAGGCTCCCGCTGAGGCCCCGGCACGGTAGTCCGTGACCAAACGGCCCCGGATCGACAGGATCAAGGGCCGTTGAATCACGGACTACCCCGACGAGACGGCGTCCACCCCACCTAACCCGGTCGCCCGCGCGTCGCGCCGGTTCCTAGACTCGTCCCCGTGTCCGGTCCCAACACCGACTTCGACCCCGTGGAGGTGGCCGCGTTGAAGCCCGAGGAGATCGAGGCTGCGCGCGACGCCGCGCTGGCCGCGATCACGGGCGCCGCCGACCTCGACGCCCTCAAGCAGGTGCGGATCGAGCACACCGGCGACCGGTCGCCGCTGGCGCTGGCCAACCGCGAGATCGGCGCGCTCCCGCCGCAGGCCCGCAAGGAGGCCGGCCAGCGCGTCGGGCAGGCCCGGGGCGCCGTGCAGCACGCGCTCGCGAAGCGCCACGAGGAGCTCGAGGCCGAGCACGAGCAGCGGATGCTGGCCGAGGAGACCGTCGACGTCACCCTCCCCACCGACCGGCTGCCCGGGGGCGCGCGCCACCCGCTCACCACCGGCTCCGAGCTGATCGCCGACATCTTCGTCGCGATGGGCTGGGAGGTCGCCGAGGGACCCGTGCTCGAGGCGGAGTGGCTCAACTTCGACGCCCTCAACCTCGGCCCCGATCACCCGGCCCGCACCATGCAGGACACGTTCTGGACCGACCCGGCCGAGGACCACCTGGTGCTGCGCACCCACACCTCGCCGGTGCAGGCGCGCACGATGCTGTCCCGCCAGCCACCGATCTACGTCATCTGCCCCGGTCGCGTCTTCCGCACCGACGAGTACGACGCGACGCACAGCCCGGTCTTCCACCAGGTCGAGGGGCTGGTGGTCGACAAGGGCATCTCGATGGCGCACCTCAAGGGCACCCTCGACCACTTCGCCTCCAAGATGTTCGGCGAGGGGATCAACACGCGGTTCCGGCCGTCGTACTTCCCGTTCACCGAGCCCAGCGCCGAGGTCGACCTGATCTGCTTCGTCTGCCGGGGCACTGGGCTCGATTCCGGGGGCTCCTCGACCTGCCGCACCTGCCGCGGCGAGGGCTGGATCGAGTGGGGCGGCTGCGGCGTGGTCAACCCGCGGGTGCTGCGCGCCTGCGGCATCGACTCGGAGATCTACAGCGGCTTCGCGTTCGGCATGGGCATCGACCGGACCCTGATGTTCCGCCACGGCATCGAGGACCTGCGCGCGCTGTTCGAGGGCGACGTCCGGTTCACGACCGCCTTCGGGACCGAGCTGTGAAGGCCCCGGTCTCCTGGATCCGTGAGTACGTCGAGCTCCCCGCCGAGGTCACCACGGAGCAGCTTGCCGCGCGGCTGACCATGCTGGGGCTCAAGCTCGAGGCGATCGAGAAGCCGGGCGAGCAGATCCGCGGCCCGCTGGTCGTCGGCAAGGTGCTCACGATGGACGCCGAGCCGCAGAAGAACGGCAAGACCATCAACTGGTGCACCGTCGATGTCGGCGACGCCAACGGCTCGGGCGAGCCACAGGGAATTGTCTGCGGCGCCCACAACTTCGTGCCCGGCGACCTGGTCGTGGTGATCCTGCCGGGCGGCGTGCTGCCCGGTGACTTCGAGATCTCCGCCCGCAAGACCTACGGCCACGTGTCCGCCGGGATGATCTGCTCCGCCCGCGAGCTCGGCCTCGGCGAGGACCACGAGGGGATCATCGTGCTGCCCGCGGGCGCCGGAGCTCCTGGGACCGACGCCCGCCCGGTGCTCGGCCTCGACCAGGAGGTCATCGAGTTCGAGATCAACCCGGACCGTGCGTACGCCCTGTCGCTGCGGGGCGTCGCCCGCGAGGCGGCGCTGGCGTACGGCGCGCCGTACACCGATCCCGCGCGGCGCGAGGTGCCCGCGCCCAACGTCGACGGTTACCCGGTGGTGGTCGACGACCCCGTCGGCTGCCCCGTCTTCGCGGCCCGCGTCGTCAGCGGGATCGACCCCGAGGCCACCACTCCGGACTGGATGGCGCAGCGACTCGCGCTGTCGGGCATGCGGCCCATCTCGCTGGCGGTCGACATCACCAACTACGTGATGCTCGAGCTCGGCCGGCCCATCCACGGCTACGACGCCGACAGGCTCCAGGGTCCGATCCGGGTCCGGCGCGCGACCGAGGGCGAGCGGCTCACCACCCTGGACGGTGCCGACCGTGCGCTGTCGACCGAGGACCTCGTCGTCACCGACGACTCCGGCATCATCGGGCTCGGTGGCGTGATGGGCGGCGAGACCACCGAGATGTCGTCGACCACGACCCGGGTGCTGGTCGAGGCGGCGCACTGGGACGCGGTCTCGATGTTCCGCACCGGCAAGCGGCAACGGCTCACCTCCGAGGCGGGCAAGCGCAACGAGCGGGGTGTCGACCCGGTGATCACCGCTGCGGCTGCCGACCGGGTGGTCGAGCTGCTGGTCCGCTACGGCGGCGGCACCGCCGAGCCCGGCGTCACCCTCGTCGGCGAGGCACCCCCGCGGGTCGCCATCCCGATGGCCGCCGACCTCCCGGCCCGGATCTCGGGGGTCGACATCCCCGACGAGACCGCGTTCGCCAACCTCTCGGCCGTCGGCTGCGACCGGACGGCCGACGGGTTCGTGCCGCCGACGTGGCGTCCCGACCTCACCGACCCCTACGACCTGGTCGAGGAGGTGGTCCGGGTCGTCGGCTACGACCGGGTCCCCTCGGTCCTGCCGCGGGAGGCCGCCGGCCGCGGGCTCACGCGGGGGCAGCGGCTGCGCCGGCGGATCGGCCGCACCCTGGCCGGCGCCGGCTGCGTCGAGGTGATCAGCTTCCCGTTCGTCGGCGAGGCGGCCTTCGACCAGCTCGGGCTCCCGGCCGACGACGTGCTGCGCCACACGGTCCGGCTGGCGAACCCGCTCTCGACCGAGGAGCCGTCGTACACCACGACGCTGCTGCCCGGCCTGCTCCGTGCCGCCGCGCGCAACCTCGGCCGCGGCAGCCCGGGAGTCGCCCTGTTCGAGACCGGGACGGTGGCGTTCCCGGCCGACCGCGGCCCGGCCCCGGTCTACGGCGTGGACTGGCGGCCCAGCGACGACGAGCTGGCGAAGCTCTTCGAGGCGATCCCCGCTCAGCCGCTGCACCTGGCCGTCGTCCTGGCCGGCGAGCGCGAGCGCGCCGGCTGGTGGGGAGCCGGGCGCACCGCGGGCTGGTCGGACGCGATCGGGCTGGTCCGCAGGCTGGGTGAGGAGCTCGGCGTCGAGGTCGAGGTGGTCTCCGCGAGCCGGCTGCCGTGGCATCCCGGGCGCTGTGCCCAGGTGCTCGTGGACGGCGTCGACTTCGGCCACGCCGGTGAGCTGCACCCGCACGCGTGCGCGGCCTTCGGGCTGCCGGCCCGCTCGGCTGCGGTCGAGATCGACCTCGACTTCCTGATGGCCAGAGCCGTCGACGTGGTGCCCGGTCCACGGTTCTCGACGTTCCCGGTCGCCAAGGAGGACGTCGCGCTGGTGGTGGCGGACGGTGTGACCGTCGCCGAGGTCGAGGCCGCGCTGCGCGACGGCGCGGGCGACTCCCTGGAGTCGATCCGGCTCTTCGACGTCTACACCGGCGACCAGGTCGAGGCCGGCCACAAGTCGCTGGCGTTCGCGCTGCGGTTCCGCGCTCCCGACCGGACCCTGACCGAGCAGGAGACCAGCGCCGCCCGAGACGCCGCGGTCGCCCTGGCCTCCGAGCGGTGCGGTGCCGTACAGCGCTGACCCCGCGGCCGCTGCCGGGACCTGGCAGCTGGGTGACCGGACGGTCAACCGGCTGGGCTTCGGCTCGATGCGGCTCACCGGGACCCGTCCGTTCCACGCGGGGGAGCCGCGCAACCGCGAGACCTCGATCGCGGTCCTCCGCCGGGCCCGCGAGCTCGGGGTCAACCACGTCGACACCGCCGCGTTCTACTTCTCCCGGACCCGCTCGGCCAACGAGCTGATCAACGCCGCGCTCTCGCCGTACCCCGATGACCTGACGATCGCCACCAAGGTCGGCCCGGTCCGCGACGTGCACGGCGGCTGGGGGGACCGGCCCGGTCCCGACGGGCTGCGCGGGCACGTCGAGGAGAACCTCCGCCAGCTCGGCCGCGACCGGCTCGACGTCGTGAACTTCCGTGCGGGCCCGGACGTCCAGGTGGCGCCGTACGTCGAAGCGCTGGCCGAGCTGATCGCCGAGGGGCTGGTCGGCCATCTGGGCGTGTCCGGGGTGACCCTCGACCAGCTCGAGGAGGCACGGGCGGTCACCGAGCCGGCGTGCGTGCAGAACCGGTTCTCCGTCGACTCGCCCGAGGACCTGGCGGTCCTGCGCCGGTGCGGCGAGCTGGGCATCGCGTTCGTGCCCTTCTTCACCGTGACCGGCGTGGCGAAGCAGGGTGTCCCGGCGGAGGAGCCCGCCGCCGTGCTCGAGGTGGCCGCCGAGCTGGGCGCCACGCCCGCCCAGGTCCGGCTCGCGTGGACCCTGGCGCTGGGCGAGCACGTCCTGGTCATCCCCGGCACCGGCAGCGTGCAGCACCTGGAGGAGAACGTCGCTGCGGCGGGGCTGCGACTCAGTGCCGACCAGATGGAGAGACTGGCGGCGTGACCCTGTCGCTCCGCCTGCTCGACGAGGTGTCCTGGCAGGGCGCCGCGCTGCCGGGCGGCCGCACCCACGCGCTGCTCGCCGCGCTCGTGACCGCCGGCAGCCAGGTGTCGGAGGAGCGCCTCGTCGAGGAGGTCTGGGGACCGGACGACGTGCCGGCGAACCCGGCCAAGGCGCTCCAGGTCGTGGTCTCCCGCGCCCGGTCTCAGACCGCGCCCGAGGTGGTCGCCCGGGCCGACCACGGCTACCGGCTCGGTCTCCCCGACGGCGACGTCGACGCGCTGGTGCTGCGCGACGCCGTGGTCGGCGCGCGGGAGGCGGAGGGCCGCCGCGACCTGGTCCGTGCTCGAGACCTGGCCCGGGCCGCGCTCACCATGCCCGCCCCGGGCAGCGCCGCCGAGGGACCGCTCGGCGAGCTGCGGCAGACCGCGGTCCGGCACCGCGAGATCGCCGCGATGGTGCTCGGCCGGGCCTTGTCGGCACTGGGCGACCACCGCGAGGCGCTGCCACTGCTCGAGAGGGCGGAGAGCGACGAGGCCTCCGTCGCTGCACTGCTGAGGTCCACGGCTGCCGTGCACGGCGCCCCCGCTGCGCTGGAGCGCTACCAGCAGCACCGAGAGCACCTCGCCGACCGGCTCGGGGTGGACCCGGGGCCGGCCCTGCAGGCGGTCTACTCCGAGCTGCTGGCGTCGGACAGCCCGGTCCGCGAGGGGCTGCGGTTCGAGGCGACGTCGCTGGTCGGGCGCGACGAGGACTTCCGGGCCCTGCGGGCCGCCGTCCGCGAGGCCAGGGTCACCTCGATCCTCGGGCCGGGCGGGCTCGGCAAGACCCGGCTCGCGCACCTGCTCGGCCGCGAGGCCGACCAGCCGGTCGTCCGCTTCGTCGAGCTGGTCGGCGTCGGTTCGCCCGAGGACGTCGTCGGCGAGGTCGGCTCCGCGCTCGGCGTACGCGACTCGGTCAGTGGCCGCCGGGTGCTCACGCCCGAGCAGCGCAACGACGTCCGCGGGCGGATCGCGCAGGTCCTGGACCAGGCGCCCACGCTCCTGATCCTCGACAACTGCGAGCACGTGGTCGGCGCTGTCGCGGAGCTGGTGGCCTTCCTCGTGGCGTCGTGCCGTCGGCTCCGGGTGGTCACCACGACGCGCGCTCCCTTGGCCATCGCCGCGGAGCGGGTCTTCGCGCTCGCGCAGCTCTCCAGCGACGCGGCGGCCGACCTGTTCCGCCAGCGGGCGTCGGCGGCGCGCCCCGGGGTGTCCCTCGACGACGACGCCGTACGCCGCGTCGTACGCCGCCTCGACGGACTGCCCCTCGCGATCGAGCTGGCCGCGGCCAAGGTGCGGGTGATGTCCGTCGACGACATCGACCGGCGGCTCGACGACCGGTTCGCGCTGCTGCGCGGCGCCGACCGCAGCGCGCCCGACCGGCACCAGACCCTGATTGCCGTCATCGACTGGTCGTGGAACCTGCTCAGCGAGGCCGAGCGGCGGGCGCTGCGCTGGCTGTCGGTCTTCCACGACGGCTTCTCCCTGCCCGGCGCCGATGACCTCCTCGACTGTGACGCGCTCGAGCTCGTCCAGTCCCTCGTGGACCAGTCCCTGCTGACCGTGATCGACGCCCGCGAGACGGTTCGCTACCGGATGCTGGAGACGGTCAGGGAGTTCGGTCGCATGCAGCTGGTCGGCGCGGGGGAGGACGACGCTGCGAACGCCGCGCACATGGCCTGGGCGCGGCGCTACGCGTCGACCCACCGCCGCGACCTGTTCGCCAGCGGTCAGGTGGCCGCGGTCCGCGCGATCGCGGTGGAGGAGAACAACCTGGCGGACTCCCTCCGGGCCGCGGTCGCCGTCCCCGACCCGGTCGCGACGGCGGAGCTGACGGCGGCCCTCGCGGGCTTCTGGACGGTGCGCGGCGAGAACACCCGCGTGATCGCTGTGGCCGCGGCCGTGGACGCCGCCCTCGAGGGCTGGGAGCCCGAGGAGGCCGACATCGACGTCGCGGTCACCGCCGCGGCGGTCACCGCCCTGAACACCATGATGGGTGAGATCGCCGAGTCGCCGAACTGCATGGCGATCCTGACCAAGTACGGCGACCGGGCCACCGACGCGCGAGCCCGCGGGATGGTGGCCGTGCTCGCTGCCCAGGACGCCCACGACGTGCAGGGCACGCTCCGGCGGCTCCGCGAGATCGACGTCGAGCACGGTCACGACCGACAATCTGCCGCGACGGCGCGGCTCATGGCGGCGCACTACCTCGAGAACGACAGCGACCCCGAGAGGGCGCTGGAGGAGATCCAGGCCGGCCTGGCCCTCGTCGAGGACGAGGACGGACCGTGGGTCAGGGCGATGATGCACACGATCGCCGGGGGCCTCAACGCCCAGCTCGGCAAGCGCATCGAGGCGGCCGAGCACGCGAAGGTCGCGATCCCCATCCTCGACCTGCTCGAGGCCAACGACGACGGGATCCAGGCCCGGTCACTGGTGGCCGGCGCCGCAGTCGCGGACGGGCGGTTCGACGAGGCGCAGCGGCTGATCGACGAGATCGACCGGCTCAACACCGAGCGGGCCGGCTTCGGGGGCGCGTTCGTCACCGCCACGGTCCGCGCCGAGCTGGCGCTCGCCCGCGGGGACGTCGACGACGGGCTGCGGCTCTACCGGGTCGCCGGCGTCGAGCTCTCCGGCATCACGCTGCCGGGCATGGAGATGACCGGCCTGGAGCCGTGGTGCCTGTTCGGCGACGCGGCCGGCACCACGGCGTACGCCCTCTACGGGAGCGGGACCGACGGCCTCGACCTCTACGAGTCGCTGCGGGCGAAGGCACCACAGGTCCTGAACCCGGACCGGCCCCGGATGGACTACCCCGTGGCCGGCATGGTCCTGCACGGGCTCGGCACCTGGGGCCTGATGAAGCAGGCGACGGATCCCGAGGTGGCCATCCGGCTGCTGGTCCTCGCCGAGCAGTTCGCCTACCCGAGGTTCACGGCGACCATGGATCCGGCCCGCACCGACGAGGAGGCCGAGAGGGTGGCACCAGGCCTCGCCGCCCGCCTCCGCGCCGAGTACGGCGAACGCAAGGGCCCGGACCTCCTGCCGGAGGCCCGGGCCGTCGTCGAGCGGATCGCCTGACTACATCTTGCGGCTGTAGGAGCGGACCGACAGCGGCAGGAAGACCGCCACGACGACCGCGCAGCCGAGCAGGGCGAAGCCGACGTTGCTGGTGACCTGCCCGTCGTTCATCAGGTCCCGGACCGCCGTGACGACCAGCGAGACCGGGTTGACCTTCACGAACGCCTCGAGCCAGCCCGGGAGCGTGCTGACCGGGACGAACGCGTTGGACAGGAAGGTCAGCGGGAACATGATCATCATCGAGATGCCCTGCACCGCCTGGGCGCTGCGGGCCACGGTGCCGAGCCAGGTGAAGATCCAGGCCAGCGACCAGCCCGCGACGATCGTCAGCAGCCAGCCGCCGAGGACGCCGAAGAGGCCGCCGCCGGGGCGGTAGCCCATGGCGATCCCGGTCAGGATGGTGAGGGTGGCCGCCGTGCCGTACCGCGCGAGGTCCGCGATCGCCGGGCCGACGAGCGGTGCGATGCGGGCGATCGGCAGCGACTTGAACCGGTCGAAGACGCCCTTGTCCATGTCCTCGCGGAGCTGGATGCCGGTCGCCATGCACGCGGTCAGCGCGGTCTGGGCGAGGATGCCGGTGATGATCGTGGGCAGATAGGCCTCCACGTTGCCGGAGATGGCGCCGCCGAAGATGTAGGCGAACATCGCGGTGAAGAGCAGCGGCTGGATCGTGACGTCGAAGAACTGCTCCGGGTTGCGGCGCATCTTCTTGGTCGCGCGCCAGGCCATCGCGAGGCTCTGGTTGACGGTGTCGCCGACAGAAGGCCGCGCGGGCAGGTCCTGCGCACCGACGTGGGTGGTGGCGGTGACGGTCTCGTCGACCGCGGTGGAGAGAAGCGTCATCGGACGGCCTCCATCTCATTGTCGTGGGTTGACTCCTCGGCGGCGTGGCCGGTCAAAGCCATGAAGACCTCGTCGAGGGTGGGTTTCTGGACGGTCGCGGACGTGATCAGGAGGTCCTGCTCGCGCAGGCCGATCAGGACGTCGGCCGCCCGGTTGGCGTCGGGGAGGGGGACGTTGATCCCGCCCGCCTCCGGGGTGAGGACCGGCTCGTCGCCGACGATGCGGCGTACGACGTCCACGGCCTGGCCGGTCTGCGCCGGGTCGAGCAGCCGCAGCTGCAGCGTCGAGGAGCCGACCTGGGCCTTGAGCTGGTCCGAGGTGCCCTCGGCGACCTTGGCGCCACGGTCGATGACCGCGATCCGGTCGGCCAGCTGGTCGGCCTCGTCGAGGTACTGCGTGGTGAGCAGCACGGTGCAGCCCTGGGAGACCAGCTCGCGGATGGTGTCCCACATCTGGCCGCGGGTGCGCGGGTCGAGGCCCGTGGTCGGCTCGTCTAGGAAGATCAGCGGTGGCCGGTGGATGAGGCTGGCGGCCAGGTCCAGCCGGCGGCGCATGCCGCCGGAGAACTGCTGGATCTGCTTGTCGCCGGCCCCCTCGAGGCCGAACCGGCCGAGCAGCTCCTCGCCGGTGGCGCGGGCCATCTTCTTCTCCAGGCCGAGCAGCCGACCGAAGAGGTAGAGGTTCTCGCGGGCGGTGAGGTTCTCGTCCACCGACGCGTACTGGCCGGTGACCCCGACCAGCTGCCGCACCACGTGCGGGTGCTGCTTGACGTCGACGCCGAAGATCTCGGCGCGGCCACCGTCCATGGGAAGGAGGGTCGCCAGCATCTGGAGCATGGTCGTCTTGCCGGCGCCGTTGGGCCCCAGGACGCCGAAGACCTCGCCTCGGCGTACCTCCAGGTCGACACCGTCGACGGCCCGCAGGTCGCCGAAGGTCTTCACGAGTCCGTGGGCAGAGACCGCCAGCTCGGTCGTGGGGGAGGGGTTCGTGTTCATGACCCCCACGGTGAGGGGTCCCGGTTTCACCGCGGATTCATGCCGGTTTCACGCGTCGAGGGGCCGTGAAGTAGCAGTTCCACCCATGAAACCCGCCCGCCGACCCCGCAGACTTGCCCCATGCCCACGGTGCTCCTCGCGGGTCGGATAACGCCGCGCGGTCGGCTGCTCCGTCCCCAAGGCGATTTCACGGTCTCGCGACACAGCACCGGCCGCTACTCGGTCCGGGCTCGTAACAAGGACCTCTCGGCGGGTCGAGTGATCGCGGTGCTCTCGTCGGGTGAGGGCACCATGGCGCACTACAACGGTGGGCGGCACCGCGCCGAGATCCACACGGTCAGCACGGAGGACGGCTCGTACGTCGACTCGCTGGTGGAGTTCGTCTTGTACAAGGTCGCCTGACCCTCGGCCGGTCAGTCCTCGGAGGACGCCGCCCAGATGTTGATCCCGGAGTCGACGGCGTCGCTCTCGATCGAGTCGAGCTCCTCCCGGCTGATCTCCAGGTTGTCGAGGACGGCGAGGTTGTCGTCGAGCTGAGCCACGCTGCTCGCGCCGATCAGCACCGAGGTGACCCGCTCGTCGCGCAGCACCCACGCCAGCGCGAGCTGCGCCAGTGACTGCCCGCGGTCCTGGGCGATCTCGTTGAGCCGGCGCACGTGCGCCAGCGCCTCGTCGGTCAGCAGCGCCGGGTCCAGCGACTTGCCCTGGGCGGCCCGCGAGCCCTCCGGGATGCCGTCGAGGTAGCGGTCGGTCAGCATCCCCTGGGCCAGCGGCGAGAAGGCGATGCAGCCGATGCCCTCCTCGCCCAGGACGTCGAGCAGCGACAGGCCCTTGCCGTCCGAGGGGGCAGCCTCGACCCAGCGGTTGAGCATCGAGTAGGACGGCTGGTGGATCAGCAGCGGCACGCCCATCTCCCGCAGCAGCGCGACGGCCTCGCGGGTCCGCTCGGCGTTGTAGGACGAGATGCCGGCGTACGTCGCCCGCCCGGACTGCACGGCGGTCGCCAGCGCGCCCATCGTCTCCTCGAGCGGCGTCTCCGGGTCGAACCGGTGGCTGTAGAAGATGTCGACGTGGTCGAGCCCCATCCGGGCCAGGCTCTGGTCGAGGGACCCGAGCAGGTACTTGCGCGACCCCCATTCGCCGTAGGGTCCCGGCCACATGTCGTAGCCCGCCTTGGTCGAGATCACCAGCTCGTCACGGTAGGGCCGGAAGTCCTGGGCGAAGACAGCGCCGAAGTTGCTCTCGGCCGCGCCGTACGGCGGGCCGTAGTTGTTGGCCAGGTCGAAGTGGGTCACGCCGCGGTCGAACGCCCGCCGCAGGATGGCCCGCTGGGTCTCGATGGGCATGTCGTCGCCGAAGTTGTGCCACAGCCCCAGCGAGACCGCGGGCAGCTTCAGCCCGGACCGACCGCAGCGGCGGTAGGCGTGCAGGTCGTAGCGGTCTTCGGCGGCGCGGTAGGGCGGAGGGATCATGCGTCCATGTCTACCGGCCGGGGTCGTCAGTTGAGGGGCTGGCCCAGGATCTCGGCGAGCTTCTCGTAGGCGATCCGGTCGCCGGCGATGTGGATCCGGTCGCCCTCGTCGGTGCCGAGCGACAGCGCCGGGTCGCGCTTCCACAGCCACGTGTCGAGGTCGGCAGCGGTGCCGCTGACGGTCGCGACCGGCTCGGCGCCGTCGTCGACGAGCGCGATGTCGTCCTCGTCCTCGTAGCTCTTGCCGTCCTCGGGATCGGTGCCGGAGAACTTCCCGAGCTCGACCAGCAGGTCGGTCCCGGTGTCGGTCATGTGGACCGCGATGGTCTCGCCGGACCCCGCGAACGAGCCCCACTCCGGCGCGCCGCCGTACATCACGCCGAGCACCTCGGCCACGCCGTCGTCCGCCAGGGCCGCGTTGAGCGGGGTGACCGCCACCCCCGCGGTCAGCTCGGCGTCGATGCGGTGGATCGCCGCCTCGTGCGCCTGCCGTCGGTAGGACGTGCCGGCGCGGTTGTCACCCGACCAGTGCCAGGCCTCGGCCTCGGGGCCGGCCCGCTCGAGCTCGGTCGCGAGGGCGTGGGAGTAGTCGTCGAACGCGTCGAGCAGCTCGGCGTAGGACTCGGGCCGCTGGGCGGCGTCCTCCTCGCCGACCTCGGGGTCGGCGGGTGAGGCCGGCCGGTGCCGGATGATCTTGGCCCAGAACAGCTGCACCTTGGCGAGGTGCCAGAGCAGGTCGGCTGCGTCCCACTCGGGGCAGGTCGGCACCCGCGCACTCGGGTCGCAGTCGGCCAGGACCGCACGGAACCGCGCGGACTCCGTGCGAATGTGGTCGAGGTAGGTCGGGTACTCCAGTCGGGGCATGGCCGTGACGCTAGTGACGGCCACCGACGCCCGCACCGGGTTATCCGGGATGTCGATTCGGATGTACATACACGCGTCTGTATAGTCATGCAGCATGGTCACGAAGGTCGCCGTCGCCGGAGCCAGCGGGTACGCCGGGGGTGAGCTGCTGCGGCTGCTCGTCGCGCACCCCGAGGTCGAGATCGGCGCGCTGACGGCGGGCGGCAACGCCGGCGAGCTGCTGGGTGGGCTCCAGCCGCACCTGGTGCCCCTCGCGGACCGGGTGCTCGAGGAGACCAACGCGGACACCCTGGCCGGGCACGACGTCGTCCTCCTGGCGCTCCCGCACGGCCAGTCCGGCCCGATCGCGGCCGAGCTGGGGGAGCAGGTCCTGGTGATCGACTGCGGCGCCGACTACCGGCTCGCCGACCCGGCGGCCTGGGAGCGGTTCTACGGCGGCAGCCACGCCGGGACCTGGCCCTACGGCCTGCCCGAGCTGCCCGGCCAGCGCGCGCGGCTGGCCGGTGCCACCAGGATCGCGGTCCCCGGCTGCTACCCGACGGTCTCCACGCTCGCCCTGGCCCCGGCCGTCGCGGCCCGCCTCGTGGAGCCCGACGTCGTCGTGGTCGCGGCCTCGGGCACCAGCGGTGCCGGCAAGGCCGCGAAGCCGCACCTGCTCGGCAGCGAGGTGATGGGCAGCGTCTCGGCGTACGGCGTCGGCGGCAGCCACCGGCACACCCCCGAGATCACCCAGAACCTGAGCGGACTCGTCGAAGGCACGGTGACGGTCAGCTTCACCCCGCTCCTGGTCCCGATGCCGCGCGGCATCCTCGCCACGTGCTCCGCGAAGCTGCTCGACGGCGTGACGGAGGACGACGTCCGGGCGGCGTACGAGAAGGCCTACGCCGACGAGCCGTTCGTGCACCTGCTGCCTGAGGGGCAGTGGCCGCAGACGAAGTCGGTGACCGGCAGCAACTCGGTGCACCTCCAGGTGACCGTCGACGAGGACGCGCACCGGCTGGTCGCGGTCGGCGCCGTGGACAACCTCGCCAAGGGCACCGCCGGAGCCGCCGTGCAGTGCATGAACCTCGCGCTGGGTCTCGACGAGGCCACCGGCCTCACCACCGTGGGACTCGCGCCGTGACCCACCAGCCCCCGAGTCACTACAGCCTCAGCCGCTACCCGGAGACCCTGGCCGTGGTCCGGCTCGGTCCCGGCACAGAGGTGCCCAAGTGGGCCGAGTCGTCCTCGATCTTCTCGGTCACCGCGACGGCGACCGAGACCTCGATCGTCTGCGCGGCGAGGAGCGTGCCGACCAAGTCGGTGCACCAGCGGCCGTTCACCGCCTTCGAGGTCCAGGGTCCGCTCGACTTCGCGCTCACCGGCGTGCTCGCCGAGCTCCTGGCGCCGCTGGCCGCCGCGGAGATCAGCGTCTTCACGCTCTCGACCTTCGACACCGACTGGATCCTCGTGCCGGGCGACAAGGCCGACGCGGCCGAGGAGGAGTGGCGACGATCCGGCCACGAGGTCGCCGCCGCCGTGCCCGCCAAGCCCCCCAGGAAGAAACGCTGATGAGTGTCACCACCCCCGCCGGCTTCCGCGCCGCCGGCGCCGTCGCCGGGCTCAAGTCCACCGGCGCGAAGGATGTCGCCCTGGTCGTCAACGACGGCCCGGCCTACGACTCGGCGACCGTGTTCACGGCCAACCGCTGCAAGGCCAACCCGGTCCTGTGGAGCCAGGAAGTGGTCAAGGACGGCACCGTCCGGGCCGTCGTCCTCAACTCCGGCGGCGCCAACTGCTACACCGGCCCCGAGGGCTTCCAGACCACCCACGCGGTCGCCGAGCAGGTCGCCGGCCACCTCGGCATCGGCGCGATCGACGTCGTCGTCTGCTCGACCGGGCTGATCGGCCTCACCAACGACCGGTCCGCCCTGCTCGGGGGCGTGGACGCGGCGTACGCCGGCCTCGCCGACGACGGAGGACTGGCGGCCGCCGAGGCGATCATGACCACCGACTCCGTGTCCAAGGAGGCCGTGGTCGACGGCGGCGGCTGGTCGATCGGCGGCATGGCCAAGGGCGCCGGCATGCTGGCGCCCCAGCTCGCCACGATGCTCGTGGTCATCACGACCGACGCCGTGGTGCCCGCCGCCGACCTCGACACCGCCCTGCGCGCGGCGACCCGGGTCTCGTTCGACCGGCTCGACTCCGATGGCTGCATGTCGACCAACGACACCGTCACCGTCATGGCCAGCGGTGCCAGCGGGATCACCCCCTCGCTGCCCGACTTCACCGACGCGCTGACCCAGCTCTGCACAGATCTCTCGATGCAGCTCCTCCACGACGCCGAGGGCGCCGATCACTCCATCGCGATCACCACCCTCAACGCCGCCTCCGAGGACGACGCGGTCGAGGTCTCCCGGAGCGTGGCGCGCAGCAACCTGTTCAAGGCCGCGGTCTTCGGGAAGGACCCCAACTGGGGCCGGGTGCTCGCCTCCATCGGCACCACGCAGGCGGCGTTCGACCCCGCCGACCTCGACGTCGCGATGAACGGCGTCTGGGTGTGCCAGGGCTCCGAGCCGCACGCCGACCCCACGACCGTCGACCTGATCGATCGAGAGGTGACCGTGACCATCGACCTCAAGGCCGGCACCGAGCGGGCCACGATCTGGACCAACGACCTGACCCACGCCTACGTCCACGAGAACAGCGCCTACTCGTCATGACGGACTCTGCAGCAGATCGGGACACCCAGCGGGTCCGGGCCGACGTCCTCGCGGCGGCGCTGCCCTGGCTGAAGGCGTACCACCAGAAGATCGTCGTGGTGAAGTACGGCGGCAACGCCATGACCGACGACGTGCTCAAGCAGGCGTTCGCCAAGGACATCGCGTTCCTGCGCTTCGCCGGCTTCAAGCCCGTCATCGTGCACGGCGGCGGCCCGCAGATCTCGCGGATGCTCGGCAAGCTCGGCATCGAGTCGGAGTTCCGTGGCGGGCTGCGGGTCACCACGCCCGAAGCGATGGACGTGGTCCGCATGGTCCTGGTCGGCCAGGTGCAGCGCGAGCTGGTGGGGCTGATCAACGAGCACGGTCCGCTGGCCGTCGGCCTGTCCGGCGAGGACGCCGGGCTGTTCACCGCCAAGCAGACCAACACCGTCATCGACGGCGAGGAGGTCGACCTCGGGCTCGTGGGCGAGGTCGTCGACGTACGCCCCGAGGCGGTGCTCGACATCATCGAGGCCGGCCGGATCCCCGTCGTGTCGAGCGTCGCGCCCGACATCCACGGCACCGTCCACAACGTCAACGCGGACTCGGCGGCGGCTGCCCTGGCGGTCGCGCTCGAGGCCGAGAAGCTGCTCGTCCTGACCGACGTCGAGGGGCTCTTCCTCGACTGGCCGGACTCCGACGATGTCATCGGGGAGATCAGCCCCGAGTCGCTGGCCGAGATCCTCCCGTCGCTGGAGAGCGGGATGATCCCGAAGATGAAGGCGTGCCTCGACGCGGTCAACGCCGGCGTCTCGCGGGCCACGGTGGTCGACGGTCGGGAACCGCACGCCGTGCTGCTCGAGCTGTTCACCAAGGAGGGCGTCGGCACCCAGGTGCTGCCCGACGTCGAGACCAAGACCCGCAAGGCCCGGAGCGCGCTGGAGGACGAGTCGTGACCACGTACGGCGAGCGGTACGCCCAGTCGCTCATGAACACCTTCGGCCCGCCCCGGCTCACCCTGGTCCGTGGCGAGGGCGCCCACGTCTGGGACGCGGACGGCAAGGAGTACCTCGACCTGCTCGGCGGCATCGCGGTCAACGCGCTCGGACACGCGCACCCGGCCCTCGTCGACGCCGTGAAGACGCAGCTGCAGACGCTGGGCCACGTCTCGAACTTCTTCGCCAGCCCGCCCCAGATCGAGCTGGCCGAGAAGCTGCTCGCCCTCCTGGGGGCAGGCCCGGGCAGGGTGTTCTTCACCAACTCGGGCACCGAGGCGGTCGAGGCGGCGTTCAAGCTGACCCGCCGGACCGGCCGCACCCACGTCGTCGCCGCCGAGGGCGGCTTCCACGGCCGCACGATGGGCGCGCTCGCGCTGACCTCCAAGGAGGCCTACCGCGCGCCCTTCGAGCCGCTGCCCGGGGCGGTCACCTTCGTCCCGTACGGCGACGCCGAGGCGCTCGCCGCCGCGGTGACCGACGAGACGGCGGCGGTCCTGCTCGAGCCCATCCAGGGCGAGGCGGGCGTCGTCGTACCTCCCGAGGGCTACCTCGCCGCCGCCCGGGCGGCCGCGGACGAGCACGGCGCGCTGCTCTGGTTCGACGAGATCCAGACCGGCATGGGGCGCACGGGGCTCTGGTTCGAGCACCAGCGCTCACGCGTCCGTCCCGACGTCGTCACCGTGGCCAAGGGGCTGGCAGGCGGCTTCCCGATCGGCGCCTGCATCGCGTTGGGTGCCGCGGGGGAGCTGCTCCAGCCGGGCAACCACGGCACGACGTTCGGCGGCAATCCGGTGGCCTGCGCAGCGGCGCTGGCCGTGATCGGGACCATCGAGACCGACGGGCTGCTCGACCTGGTGGGCAAGCGGGGCCAGCAGCTCCGCAACGCCCTGTGGGCCGAGGAGCAGGCCTCCGACGTCACCGGCGAGGGGCTGCTCGTCGGCGTCCAGCTCACCGGTGAGTTCGCCCCCGAGGTGGTGGCCGCGGCCCAGGAGGCCGGCTTCATCCTCAACGCCACCGGACCGTCCCGGCTCCGGCTGGCCCCACCTCTGGTGCTGAGCGAGGACGACGTCCGCGCCTTCGGCAGCGCATGGGCCCCGATCCTCGAGAAGGCGCAGTCATGACCCGACACTTCTTGGCCGACGACGACCTCACGCCCGCCGAGCAGGCCGCCGTCCTCGAGCTGGCCACCCGGCTCAAGGCCTCGCCGTACGACGCGCGCCCCTACGCGGGGCCGCAGTCCGTCGCGATGATCTTCGACAAGCCGACGCTGCGCACCCAGGTGTCGTTCGGCGCCGCGATCGCCGAGCTCGGCGGCAACCCGATGCTGGTCGACGGCAAGCTGGCCGGGATCGGGGTCCGCGAGTCCGTCGAGGACGTCGCCCGGGTCCTCGGCCGGCAGGTGTCGACGATCGTGTGGCGCACCTTCGCCCAGTCCGACCTCGAGCTGATGGCGGAGTGGGCCGGGGTGCCGGTCGTCAACGCGCTGACCGACGAGTTCCACCCGTGCCAGCTCCTGGCGGACCTGCTCACCGTGCGCGAGCACAAGGGTGACCTGGCCGGGCTGACCGTGACCTACATCGGCGACGCGGCCAACAACATGGGCAACTCCTGGCTGCTCGCGGGCGTCACCGCGGGCATGCACGTGCGCGTCGCGGGACCGGACGGCTACCGGCCGAGCGACGAGATGTTCGCGCGCGCCGCCTCGATCGGCGCGCAGACCGGGGGGTCGGCGACCGGCTCGTCGGAGCTGGTGGCGGCGGTCACCGGTGCCGACGTCGTCGTCACCGACACCTGGGTGTCGATGGGGATGGAGGAGGAGAAGGCGGCGCGGCTGGAGATCTTCGCGCCGTACTCCCTGACCACCGAGCTGCTCGCGCACGCCAAGGACGACGCCGTGGTGCTGCACTGCCTGCCGGCCTACCGCGGCAAGGAGATCGCGGCCGAGGTCATCGACGGCCCGCAGAGCGTGGTGTGGGACGAGGCGGAGAACCGCAGGCACGCCCAGAAGGCGCTGCTCGCCTTCCTGATGGAGGCCTGATGGAGGACACGCCATGACCGAGCCCGTCGACACGGCACTGCGGCCGGCCACCAAGAACGCCCGGCACCAGCAGATCGTGGACCTGGTCACCCAGCACGAGGTGCGGTCGCAGGGCGAGCTCGCCGCGATGCTGGCCGAGAAGGGCGTCAGCGTCACCCAGGCGACCCTGTCCCGCGACCTGCTCGAGCTCGACGCGGTCAAGATCCGGGCGGCCTCGGGCGCGCTCGTCTACGCCGTTCCCGCCGAGGGCGGCGACCGACGACCCGCGGCGCCGGGGGAGACCGCCGCCGGCCAGGCCAGGCTCGCACGCCTGTGCTCGGAGCTGCTCGTCTCGGCCGAGGCGAGCGCCAACCTGGTCGTGCTGCGCACCCCGCCCGGCGCCGCCCAATACCTCGCGTCCGCCTTCGACAAGGCCGAGCTGCACGACGTCCTCGGCACCATCGCCGGCGACGACACCGTGCTGGTGATCGGCCGCGACCCGGCGGGCGGCGACGACCTCGCCCTGCGCTTCCTGTCGCTGGCGGACCATCCCGACCTCCCCGTGAACGGACACACTGGATGAGCAAGCAATGAGCAAGGTCCTCACCGCGCTGCCCAAGGGCGAGCGGGTCGGCATCGCGTTCTCCGGCGGCCTCGACACCTCGGTCGCGGTCGCCTGGATGCGTGCCCAGGGCGCGATCCCCTGCACCTACACCGCCGACATCGGTCAGTACGACGAGCCCGACATCTCCGGCGTACCGGCGCGCGCGCTCGACTACGGCGCCGAGATCGCCCGCGCCATCGACTGCAAGACCCCGCTGGTGGAGGAGGGGCTGGCCGCGCTCGCGTGCGGCGCCTTCCACGTCCGGTCGGGCGGCCGCGCGTACTTCAACACGACGCCGCTGGGCCGCGCCGTCACCGGCACCATGCTGGTGCGCGCCATGCACGAGGACGGCGTCGACATCTGGGGCGACGGGTCGACCTTCAAGGGCAACGACATCGAGCGGTTCTACCGCTACGGACTGCTCGCCAACCCCGAGCTGCGGATCTACAAGCCGTGGCTGGACGCCGACTTCGTCCACGAGCTCGGCGGCCGCGCGGAGATGAGCCAGTGGCTGACCGAGCACGGGCTGCCCTACCGAGACAGCCAGGAGAAGGCCTACTCCACCGACGCCAACATCTGGGGCGCCACCCACGAGGCGAAGACCCTCGAGCACCTCGACGTGTCACTGGAGGTCGTCCAGCCGATCATGGGCGTGAAGTTCTGGGACCCGGCCGTCGAGATCGCGCCCGAGGACGTGACGATCCGCTTCCGCCAGGGCCGTCCGGTCGCGATCAACGGGACGACGTACGACGACCCGGTGGCGCTCATCCACGAGGCCAACGCCGTCGGGGGCCGGCACGGCCTGGGCATGTCCGACCAGATCGAGAACCGGATCATCGAGGCCAAGTCACGCGGCGTCTACGAGGCGCCCGGGATGGCGCTGCTGTGGATCGCCTACGAGCGGTTGCTCAACGCCACCCACAACGAGGACGTCATCGCCAACTACCACGCGGAGGGCCGCCGGCTGGGCCGGTTGCTCTACGAGGGCCGGTGGCTGGACCCGCAGGCCCTGATGCTGCGCGAGTCGCTGCAGCGCTGGGTCGCGTCCGTCGTGACCGGCGAGGTGACGCTGCGGCTCCGGCGGGGCGAGGACTACACCATCGTCCGCACGGAGGGCCCGAACTTCTCCTACCACCCCGACAAGCTGTCGATGGAGCGGACCGAGCACGCCGCGTTCGGCCCGACCGACCGGATCGGCCAGCTCACGATGCGCAACCTCGACATCGCCGACTCGCGCTCGATGCTGGAGCTGTACGCCACCCAGCCGCTCGACCAGGGCCAGGTGCTGGTCGAGCACGGCATCCTGCTCGGCGAGCTCCCCGCGGGTGGCGGCGACCGGATCGCGTCGAACCCTGCGCGCGAGGGCGTCACGGAGGACGAGGCCCTCGACAACGCCGCGATGGAGTCCGGCACCGACTGATGTCCAGAATCCATCGCACCGCCGCCCGGGTCCTGCCGGTCAGCCCGCTGGGCGAGGTCCTCCTGCTCCAGGGCCGCGACCCGGCCCACCCCGACGACTGGCACTGGGTCTCGATCGGCGGCGCCGTCGAGGAGGGGGAGTCGCTCGAGGAGGGCGCCCTGCGAGAGCTGCGCGAGGAGACCGGGATCGTCGTGTCACCGGTCGCGCTCTCGCCGCCCGTCCACGTCGGCACCCACGACTTCTCGTGGGCCGGCACCGACTACCGCAGCCACTCGACGTTCTTCGCGCTCGCGCTGGAGCGGAACGTCGAGGTGCGGCTGGACGGCCTCGAGGAGGCGGAGATCGGTCACGTCACCGGCGCGGCCTGGTGGTTCCCGGACGATCTGGCGGCCGACGGGACCGCGGCCGCCGACGACATGCCAGCGATCATGCGTAAAGCCATCGAGGTCGTGAAGGGGGCCGCATGAGCGAGTCCACCAACCCTTCCACCAACCCTTCTACCAACCCTTCTACCAAACCTCCTACCAACACCGGCAAGCTGTGGGGCGGCCGGTTCGCCTCCGGGCCGTCGCCCGAGCTCGAGGCGCTGTCCCGGTCGACGCACTTCGACTGGCGGCTCACCCTCTACGACATCGCCGGCTCACATGCGCACGCCAAGGCACTCGGGGCGGCCGGGCTGCTGACACCGGCCGACGAGGCGGCCCTGCACGCCGGCCTGGCTGCGCTCACCCGTCGCTACGAGGCGGGTGAGCTCCGGCCCGACCCGTCCGACGAGGACGTCCACGGTGCCCTCGAGCGCCTGCTGCTCGAGGAGGTCGGCCCCGAGCTCGGGGGGCGCCTCCGGGCCGGGCGGTCCCGCAACGACCAGATCGCGACCCTGCTCCGCATGTACCTGCTCGACCGGTCGCGCGGGATCGCGGTCGCGGTCCTCGACCTCGCCGACGCGCTGGCCCAGCAGGGCCGCGCCCACCTCGGTGCCGTGATGCCGGGCCGCACGCACCTCCAGCACGCCCAGCCGGTGCTGCTCACCCACCACCTGCTGGCCCACGCGTGGCCACTGGTCCGCGACGTCGACCGGCTGGCCGACTGGGTGGCCCGGACCAGCGCCGAGTCGCCGTACGGCGGGGGAGCGCTGGCCGGCAACAGCCTCGGCCTCGACGCCGACCTGGTGGCCCAGGAGCTCGGCTTCGCGCGCGGGCCGGGCAACTCGATCGACGCCACCGCTTCCCGGGACTTCGTGGCCGAGTTCGCCTTCGTGTGCGCGCAGGTCGGTGTCGACCTGAGCCGGCTGGCCGAGGAGCTGATCCTCTGGTCGACCCGGGAGTTCGGCTTCGTCCGGCTGCACGACTCGTGGTCGACCGGGTCGAGCATCATGCCGCAGAAGAAGAACCCCGACATCGCGGAGCTGGCCCGGGGCAAGGCCGGGCGGCTGATCGGCAACCTCATCGGCCTGCTGGCCACGCTCAAGGCCCTCCCGCTGGCCTACAACCGGGACCTGCAGGAGGACAAGGAGCCGGTCTTCGACTCCGTGGACACCCTGGAGGTGCTGCTGCCGGCGCTGACCGGGATGGTCGCGACGCTGGAGTTCGACACCGACCGGATGGCCGAGCTGGCCCCGCAGGGCTTCTCCCTCGCCACCGACGTCGCGGAGTGGCTGGTCCGCGAGGGCGTGCCGTTCCGTGTCGCCCACGAAGTGGCCGGCGCGTGCGTACGCCGCTGCGAGGAGCTCGGCGGCGAGCTGGACGAGCTCACCGACGAGCAGCTGGCCGACGTCTCGCCCCACCTCACCCCGGCCGTGCGCGAGGTGCTCACCGTCGAGGGGTCGGTCGCCTCCCGCGACGGGAGAGGCGGCACCGCGCCGGACCGGGTCGCGGAGCAGCTCGAGGAGCTCGCGGCCGAGTTCGCACGGGTGCGCGGCCGCCTTGGCTGACCTCCGCAGGGTCCTGTCCGGACCGGTCCTGGAGGTGGCGCCGAGGCTTCTGGGGGCGACGCTGCGCCACGCCAGGGACGGGCAGAGCGTGTCCCTGCGGCTGACCGAGGTGGAGGCCTACGACGGGTCCAACGACGCCGGGTCGCACGCCTACCGCGGACGGACGCCGCGAACCGCGATCATGTTCGGCCCGGCCGGCCACCTCTACTGCTACTTCACCTACGGCATGCACGTCTGCGCCAACGTGGTGACCGGTGTCGAGGGCGCCGCCAGCGCGGTCCTGCTCCGGGCGGGGGAGATCGTCGAGGGTCTCGAGCTGGCCAGGTCGCGTCGTCCGGGCTCGTCCGACCGTGACCTCGCGCGCGGTCCGGCCCGGTTGTGCAAGGCGTTGGGCATCGAGCTGAGCGACAACGGCAACGATCTGGTCACGGGTCCGGTGACCCTCGAGCTCGGATCCGAGGTCGCGGAGGTGGCGACTGGACCACGAGTCGGGCTCCGGGGTGACCCCGATCTGCCCTGGCGGTTCTGGGTCCCGGGCGAACGGTCGGTGTCGGCGTACCGCCCCGCAGTGGTCCGACCGCGTCGGGCGAAGGGCCTCTGACCTGCGCGTTTGCGGAAGTGTCCACCCCGATTTGGCTGGCCCGCGAGCGTCGTCTAATGTTTCACCTCGCCGCAGGGATGCGGCGGAACCACTCGGGAGCCAGAGGCTCCGAAACGAATGGATCCGCATGCTCCGGCGGCCGGGGTTCACCACGACTCGCGAGCCAGGTTTCAAGTTGACTCGCACGAGGCGGACCGGTAAGTTTTGTCAGGTTGTCCCGGAGCCGGCTGAGAAGCCGGAGCTGGTGCGCGTCTGATCTTTGAGAACTCAACAGTGTGTCATAGTCGACGAATTAGTTTGTAATGCCCTGTCCGTCGATGACTTCGGTTATCGTCGAACAGATTTCTTTGGTGAGACAATGATTCTGACAATTTTGTCAGTGATTTGATCCCGCCAGGAGGCATCTCTTCTTCCGTCATCTTCCCTTCGGGGTTGGGGCGGTTTTGTTTTTCTACGGAGAGTTTGATCCTGGCTCAGGACGAACGCTGGCGGCGTGCTTAACACATGCAAGTCGAGCGGTAAGGCTCCTTCGGGAGTACACGAGCGGCGAACGGGTGAGTAACACGTGAGTAATCTGCCCTTCACTTCGGGATAAGCGCCGGAAACGGCGTCTAATACCGAATACGACGCACTCTCGCATGAGATACGCGTGGAAAGTTTTATCGGTGGAGGATGTGCTCGCGGCCTATCAGCTTGTTGGTGAGGTAACGGCTCACCAAGGCTTCGACGGGTAGCCGGCCTGAGAGGGTGACCGGCCACACTGGGACTGAGACACGGCCCAGACTCCTACGGGAGGCAGCAGTGGGGAATATTGGACAATGGGCGAAAGCCTGATCCAGCAACGCCGCGTGAGGGATGACGGCCTTCGGGTTGTAAACCTCTTTCAGTACCGACGAAGCGCCAATAACGGTGGTGACGGTAGGTACAGAAGAAGGACCGGCCAACTACGTGCCAGCAGCCGCGGTAATACGTAGGGTCCGAGCGTTGTCCGGAATTATTGGGCGTAAAGGGCTCGTAGGCGGTCTGTTGCGTCGGGAGTGAAAACTTACAGCTTAACTGTGAGCGTGCTTCCGATACGGGCAGACTTGAGGTATTCAGGGGAGAACGGAATTCCTGGTGTAGCGGTGAAATGCGCAGATATCAGGAGGAACACCGGTGGCGAAGGCGGTTCTCTGGGAATATCCTGACGCTGAGGAGCGAAAGTGTGGGGAGCGAACAGGATTAGATACCCTGGTAGTCCACACCGTAAACGTTGGGCGCTAGGTGTGGGGTCCATTCCACGGATTCCGTGCCGCAGCTAACGCATTAAGCGCCCCGCCTGGGGAGTACGGCCGCAAGGCTAAAACTCAAAGGAATTGACGGGGGCCCGCACAAGCGGCGGAGCATGCGGATTAATTCGATGCAACGCGAAGAACCTTACCTGGGTTTGACATATGCCGGAAAGCTCTAGAGATAGAGCCCCTTTTGTCGGTATACAGGTGGTGCATGGCTGTCGTCAGCTCGTGTCGTGAGATGTTGGGTTAAGTCCCGCAACGAGCGCAACCCTCGTCCTATGTTGCCAGCACGTAATGGTGGGGACTCATAGGAGACTGCCGGGGTCAACTCGGAGGAAGGTGGGGATGACGTCAAGTCATCATGCCCCTTATGTCCAGGGCTTCACGCATGCTACAATGGCCGGTACAAAGGGCTGCGATACCGCAAGGTGGAGCGAATCCCAAAAAGCCGGTCTCAGTTCGGATTGGGGTCTGCAACTCGACCCCATGAAGTCGGAGTCGCTAGTAATCGCAGATCAGCAACGCTGCGGTGAATACGTTCCCGGGCCTTGTACACACCGCCCGTCACGTCACGAAAGTCGGCAACACCCGAAGCCGGTGGCCCAACCCTTGTGGAGGGAGCCGTCGAAGGTGGGGCTGGCGATTGGGACGAAGTCGTAACAAGGTAGCCGTACCGGAAGGTGCGGCTGGATCACCTCCTTTCTAAGGAGTATGTGGCCATGAATGCCTCAGCCATCAGGGTTGAGGCTGATGGTGCTGCTCACTAGTGGAATCGTCGATGAATGACCTCGGTCCGACGGACCGTCTGCTCAGTACTGCCTCTTCTCCGCTTGCGGAGGAGCTGGCGTGGAACCTGCAGCCGGCTCGGAGGCTCGAGGACCTGGCACACTGTTGAGCTTTGAGAGATCAGGCAACCCCGACTCGATCGGGACTGGACCTCACGCGCCCACGAGTACCCACCTGCCGCGCAAGCGAGGGTGCGGCTCGGCGGGCATGCACATTGATTCCTTCATAGTGGACGCGAGCATCTTCGCGGCATCTCTCACCATGAGATGTCGCGTTTTCGGTCGCTCTCAATCAACTTCACCGCCCGATTCGCTGTCGGGGGTGCGGGAGAGTGACCGGTCTTTGTAGCAGCAGTACTGAACGAGTTGCTCAGCGGACGCCGGCGCACTGAGGATTTCAGAGGCCTGGGGTGCTGTCTTCGTTGAGTGTTTGTGAGACAAGCTACGAAGGGCACATGGTGGATGCCTTGGCATCGAGAGCCGAAGAAGGACGTAGGAGCCTGCGATAAGCCCTGGGGAGTTGGCAACCGAGCTGTGATCCGGGGATGTCCGAATGGGGAAACCCAGCTGGAGTCATGTCCAGTTACCCACGCCTGAATATATAGGGCGTGTGGAGGGAACGTGGGGAAGTGAAACATCTCAGTACCCACAGGAAGAGAAAACAATAGTGATTCCGAGAGTAGTGGCGAGCGAAATCGGAACAGGCCAAACCTCATCTGTGTGATACCCGGCAGGGGTTGCAGGTGGGGGGTTGTGGGACCACTCAGGTTGATCTGCCGGTCAACCAGGAAGTCACAAAATCTGAGCTAAGTTGAATCCCGTTGGAAAACGGAACCGTAGAGGGTGATAGCCCCGTAAGCGTAAACTCAGATCTTCCGAGTGGTATCCCAAGTAACACGGAACCCCTGAAATTCCGTGTGAATCTGGCGGGACCACCCGTTAAGCCTAAATACTCCTCGATGACCGATAGCGGACAAGTACCGTGAGGGAAAGGTGAAAAGTACCCCTGGCGGGGAGTGAAATAGTACCTGAAACCGTGTGCCTACAATCCGTTGGAGCTCATCCTTGTGATGGGTGACAGCGTGCCTTTTGAAGAATGAGCCTGCGAGTTTGCGTTGTGTTGCGAGGTTAACCCGTGTGGGGAAGCCGTAGCGAAAGCGAGTCCTAATAGGGCGATGTAGTAGCACGATCAAGACCCGAAGCGGAGTGATCTATCCATGGGCAGGTTGAAGCGCGGGTAAGACCGCGTGGAGGACCGAACCCACTTAGGTTGAAAACTGAGGGGATGACCTGTGGATAGGGGTGAAAGGCCAATCAAACTCCGTGATAGCTGGTTCTCCCCGAAATGCATTTAGGTGCAGCGTTGCGTGTTTCTTGCCGGAGGTAGAGCACTGGATAGCCAATGGGCCCGACCAGGTTACTGACGTTAGCCAAACTCCGAATGCCGGTAAGTGAGAGCGCAGCAGTGAGACTGCGGGGGATAAGCTCCGTAGTCGAAAGGGAAACAGCCCAGACCATCAGCTAAGGCCCCTAAGCGGTGACTAAGTGGAAAAGGATGTGGAGTTGCAGTGACAACCAGGAGGTTGGCTTGGAAGCAGCCACCCTTGAAAGAGTGCGTAATAGCTCACTGGTCAAGTGATTCCGCGCCGACAATGTAGCGGGGCTCAAGTCATCCGCCGAAGCTATGGCATTCAGACAATAGTCAAGCCTTCGTGGTTCAGACGTCTGGATGGGTAGGGGAGCGTCGTGTCGCGAGTGAAGCCTCGGAGTGATCCAGGGGTGGACGCGACACGAGTGAGAATGCAGGCATGAGTAGCGAATGAGGAGTGAGAAACTCCTCCGCCGAATGATCAAGGGTTCCAGGGTCAAGCTAATCTGCCCTGGGTAAGTCGGGACCTAAGGCGAGGCCGACAGGCGTAGTCGATGGACAACGGGTTGATATTCCCGTACCGGCAAAATAGCGCCCATGACGAACCCGGTGATGCTAACCGTCCGAATTCTCGTTTACTGAACCCTTCGGGGGGATGGGGCGAGGCCTAGCACGGGACCCGAACCAGTAGTAGTCAAGCGATGGGGTGACGCAGGAAGGTAGCCCAACCGTGGCGATGGTTGTCCACGGGCAAGAGTGTAGGGAGCCACCTAGGCAAAT
>CAVWYA010000007.1:0-357820 GCA_963759065.1 uncultured Actinomycetota bacterium
GCACGCAGCTCAACCCGCGCCACCTCGGGCTGCTCGCCTCGGTCGGCCGGGCCACCGTGCTCGCCCGGCCGCGGCCCCGGGTCGTGGTGCTCTCGACCGGCTCCGAGCTGCGCGACCCCGGCGAGGAGCTCGGCCACGACTCGATCTTCGACGGCAACTCCTACATGCTCGCGGCCGCCGTACTCCGGGCCGGCGCGCATCCCGCACCGGGTCGGCATCATCCCCGACGAGCCGGACGCGTTCCTCGAGACGCTGCACGAGCAGCTGGCCGGCGCCGACCTCGTGGTCACCTCCGGCGGCGTCTCGCAGGGCGACTACGACGTCGTGAAGGAGGCGCTGCGCAGCGAGGGCGTCTGGTTCGGCCCGGTCGCGATGCAGCCCGGCAAGCCGCAGGGGTTCGGCCTCGTCGGCGAGAGCGGGGTCCCGATCGTCACGCTGCCCGGCAACTCGGTCTCGGCGTACATCTCCTTCGAGATGTTCGTGCTCCCCGCCATCCGCACGCTGATGGGCCTGGCCCCGGCGTCGCGGCCGCTGCTCGACGCCCGGCTCACCCGGGGCATGACCTCGCCCGAGGGCCGCCGGCAGTTCATGCGCGGCCAGGTCGGCGTCGACGCGCAGGGGCGGTACGTCGAGCCGGTCGGCGGTCCGGGCTCGCACCTGATCGGCGCGCTGGCGGAGGCCAACAGCCTGATCGTCGTGCCCGAGGAGGCGACCGCGCTCGACCAGGGCGACCGGGTGCAGGTGCTGATGCTGGACGGCGAGATTCTGAGGAGCGCGATGGCCACCGGGGACCGGCTCACCCACGTCGACGAGTCCGGCGCGGCGCGGATGGTCGACGTCTCCGACAAGGACGTCACCGCGCGCACCGCCACCGCGTCCGGCCGGGTGCTGGTCTCCGCCGGGTGGTCGAGCTGCTCCGCGGCGAGGGCGTGCCCAAGGGCGACGCGCTCGCGGTCGCCCGGCTGGCCGGGATCATGGGCGCCAAGCAGACGCCGGCGCTGATCCCGCTGTGCCACCCGCTCGCGATCTCCGGCGTCACCGTCGACCTCACGGTCGGCGACGAGTCGGTCGACATCACCGCGACCGTGCGGACCACCGACCGCACCGGCGTCGAGATGGAGGCGCTCACCGCGGTCTCGGTCGCCGCGCTCACCGTCGTCGACATGGTCAAGGCCGTCGACAAGGCCGCGGTGATCACCGACGTCCGGGTCGAGGCGAAGTCCGGCGGCCGATCCGGGGACTGGTCGCGATGACCCTGATCGGCGGCCGTCGTCGTGGCCTCCAACCGCGCCGCCGCCGGCGTCTACGAGGACGCCACCGGACCGCTGCTGGTCGAGTTCCTCACCGACCTCGGCTTCGAGACCGGCCCGCCCGCCGTCGTACCCGACGGCGCAGCCGGTCGCCGACGCCATCCGCGCCGCGGTCGCCGCCGGCGCCCGCGTCGTGCTCACCACCGGCGGCACCGGCCTCACGCCGACCGACCTGCACGCCCGAGGTGACCCGGCCGCTGCTCGACGCCGAGATGCCCGGGCTGGCCGAGGCGATCCGCGCGTACGGCGTCAGCAAGGGCGTCCCGACCGCGGTGCTCTCCCGCGGCCTGGCCGGCCGGATCGGCAGCTGCCTGGTGGTGAACCTCCCCGGCTCGCGGGGCGGGGTGAAGGACGCCATCGCGGTGCTCGAGCACGTGCTGGTGCACGCCGTCGAGCAGGTGGTCGGCAGTGACCACTGACTGGCCGGTGCGGCTCGTCGACGGCGAGGTGGCGCTGCGGCCGCTGGCGACCTCCGACCACGACGCGTGGCGGCGGGCCCGGCAGCGCAACGCCGCGTGGCTGGTGCCGTGGGACGCCACCGTCCCGCCCGGCGGCGAGGCCCGGCCGACCAGCTTCAAGCAGCTGGTCCGGCGGCTGTCGAAGCAGGCCCGGCAGGGTACGACGTTCCCGTTCGCCATCGAGGTGGACGGCCGGTTCGCCGGCCAGGTCACGGTCAACAACATCGTGCGCGGCTCGGCGAAGTTCGCCTCGGTCGGCTACTGGCTCGACCAGGACTTCGCCGGCCGGGGGGTGATGCCGCGCGCGGTCGCGATGGTGATCGACCACTGCTTCTTCACCGCCGGGCTGCACCGCATCGAGATCGCGATCCGGCCGGAGAACTCCAACTCGCTGCGCGTGGTCGAGAAGCTGGAGATCCGCGAGGTCGGCTACGCGCCGAAGTACCTCCACATCGACGGCGCCTGGCGCGACCACCGGATCTACGCGGTCACCAAGGAGGAGGTGCCGGAGGGGATGCTGGCCCGGCTCCGGGCGTCCGAGGCCGCAGCGCCCCATCCGAACCCCAGTAGTCACACGCAGTCTTTTTGCGACACACGGGTAGACATGCGCCCCGGGATGCGCTGCGGCTCCTAGCCTCAGCAGCGTGGATCCCAGCGCACTGATCTTCGTGGCCCTGGCCGTGGCCTGGGCCGTCTACCTGATCCCCAAGGCGCTCGAGCACCACGAGGAGAGTGCCCGCACCCGCACCGTCGAGCGGTTCTCCCACAGCCTGCGGGTCCTCGCCCGTCGCGAGCCGATCAGCCGCCGCAAGGCCCGGCTGGTGACCGCCGCCGGAGCGCCGTCGAGCGACGCGAAGGTGCTGGCCGAGCACCGGACTGAGCAGCCCTGCCACGTCACTCGACGCCAGCCCGCCGCTGAGCCCGGCCCAGCTCCGGGCCCACCGGCACGCCGCCGCCCGCGCCGCCAGGCGCCGGCTGCGCGTGGTCAGCCTGATCCTGGTCGCCAACGCCGTCGTGGCCGGGCTGGCCTACCTCAAGGTCTTCGACTGGGTCTGGTGCGCGGTCCCGGGCGGGGTGCTCGTCGTCTGGCTGGTCGCCTGCCGGCTGATGGTCCGGCGCGAGCGCGCCGAGCTCCCGAGCGCCCGGATCCCCGCCGAGCCGGCGGGCCGACCGGCCCAAGGACAACACCGAGGAGATCGCCCGGATCGACCCGGCGCTGTCCGGTGACGAGCCCGCGGAGCGCGACCCCGACAGCTGGGACCCGGTCTCCGTGCCGCTGCCGACCTACGTCTCCAAGCCGGTCGCCCCCCGCAGCGTCAGCACCATCGACCTCGACTCGACCGGCGTCTGGAGCTCGGGCCGCAACGCCTCCGACAGCGCGCTGGCCCGCGAGGCCGAGGCCGCCGAGCGTCCCGCATCCTCGGAGTCCGAGGACGCGGCGCGCCTCCGGCGCCTAGTCTGAGGAGCGTGCCCCGCTCGCTCTCCGTCCTGTTCCTGGGCGGCCTCGTGGCCGCGCTGCTCGCTCCTGTCCCGTCGTACGCCGGTCCGCCGCCGGCCCGCACAGGGGCCGGCGCGCGGCGACCCACCGCGTGGTGGGCCACGGCACGCCCGGCGAGCTGCACCGCCGCGGCGTTCCGCAAGGCGGTCGCCAAGGGCGGCACCATCACCTTCGACTGCGGCCCCGACCCGGTCACGATCGTGATGGACAAGCAGGCCGAGGTGCACAACGACGCCAGCCGCAAGGTGGTCATCGACGGCGGCGGTCTGGTCACCCTCAGCGGCGGCGGCAAGCACCGGATCCTCTACCAGAACACCTGCGACCAGCGGCTCGATGTGGACCACGTCGCACTGCCAGGACCAGGCGACCCCCAAGCTGGTGCTGCGCAACCTCACCTTCACCCGCGGCAACTCCACCGGCTCGCTCGAGGAGGGCGGCGGGGGAGGAGCGGTGTTCGTCCGCGGCGGCCGGCTCTCGGTGGTCAACTCGACGTTCACCCGCAACCGCTGCGACAAGACCGGTCCCGACCTCGGCGGGGCGGCGATCCGGGTGCTCGACCAGTTCCGCGACCTGCCCGTGAGGGTCAGCCGCAGCACCTTCACCGGCGGCCGCTGCTCCAACGGCGGCGCCCTGTCGAGCATCGGCGTCTCGTGGCTGGTGACCGACAGCGTGTTCCGCGGCAACAAGGCGATCGGCCGGGGCGCCAACCCCGCGAGCGCCGGGTACTCCCGGCGGCGGCAGCGGCGGCGGGATCTACATCGACGGCAACCTGTTCACGCTCGGGCTGGTGCGCACCACGATCGAGGACAACGTGGCCCGCGAGGGCGGCGGCGCGATCTTCTTCGTCAGCAACGACCGCAGCGGCACGCTCTCGATCCGGGACTCCACCCTGCGCGACAACCCCAGCCTCGGCTTCGAGAACTACCCGGGCATCTTCTTCCTCGGCCAGGGAGAGCCCCAGGTGACCGGCTCTACGCTCGAGTAGTGGTCATTCGCGTCTCGGAGTCGCGCACCGTCCCGCTCAAGCCGGAGGCGGCGTACGACGGCACCCTGATCGTCCCGCTGCCCGACATCTTCGGGCACCGGCACCTCGCCATGCCGCCGGTCGTGCGCGTCGAGGACCAGGACGGAAATTGGGGACGCGAGCTCGGCCAGACCCGCACCATCCGCACGTCCGACGGCGGCGCCCTGCACGAGACGCTGCGCGTGCTCGACCGCCCGCACCGGTTCGCCTACCGGATCGACGGGATCCGCGGCCCCATGCGACCGCTCGTACGCCACCTCGACGGGGCCTGGACCTTCGAGCCGGACGGCGCCGGGACCCGGATCACCTGGTCCTGGGACATGACGCCGACCTCGCCGCTCACCACTCCGCTGGTCGGGCTCGTGGGCCGGATGTGGCACGGGTACGCGCGGCGCTCGCTGGTGACCCTCGAGTCGGTCCTCGCGGGCTGACGGTCGATTCGGAAGCGCCCGTCCCGGCTGCTACCGTTTCCGCTCGCGTCTCCGGACGTGACAAGGGGCTGTGGCGCAGCTGGTAGCGCACCTCGTTCGCAACGAGGGGGTCAGGGGTTCGAGTCCCCTCAGCTCCACCATGTGATGAGTCGAGACATAGGTGACACCTGAGTCGCGACATCGGTGACAGTTAGGGAGGCCCGGGCCATCGGCCCGGGCTTCGTTGCTGGTTGCGCCAGTAGGCCTTGTCGGGCTCGATGAGGTGGGCGGAGAGGATTTCGCCGGTGGTGAGCTGGATGACGGTGACGTTGGTGTCGTCGGCGATCGCGAGGATGGCGGTGCCGCGGTGGCGGTAGCCGACCCCGAGGTGGTGCATCCTGCCGGCGCGGCGGAGGCTGACTTTGCCCCAGGCGTCGACGTGGTCGTAGCGAAGTCGGTAGTGGGTCGGTGTCGTGCTGCCTGCCGGTTGGGCCTTGGGCAGAGCGGCGTAGGCGGCTGCCGGGGTGATGCGGTCGAGGGCTCGGTGGGGGCGGTGCTGGTTGTAGATCTCGCGGTAGCGGTCGAGCTGGGTCTGTAGGTCGGCGATGGTTCGGGCAGGTATCTGCTTGGTCAGCCACTGTTTCTGGGTCTGGTGGAACCGTTCGACCTTGCCTTGGGTCTGGGGGTGGCCGGCGCCGCCGTTCTTCTGGGTGATCTTCAGAGCCACGAGTAGGTACTCGAAGGCGTTCTTCCCGCCGCCGAACCGTGCTGTGTAGACACGGCCGTTGTCGGTGAGTGTTGAGGCCGGCAGGCCGTGCGTGTTGGCCGCGTCGAGGAACTCGTTGACCACGATGTCGCCAGTGACCCGGTCGTGGGCCGTGCAGGCGACCAGGTAGCGGGAGTGGTCATCGAGCCAGTTCAGGATCTCGACGTCGGTGCCGTCGGCCAGTCGCCAGTGCGTGAAGTCGGACTGCCAGCACTCGTTTGGTTGGGATGCCTCGAAGCGTCGGTAGGAGGAGCGCGGTCGCTTTCGGGGCTCTGGGTTGATCAGATCGGCGGCGCGCAGGACCCGGCGGATCGTGGAAGTCGAGGGTGCCCGGTGGCCGCGTTCGGTCAGGTGCCAGGCAATGGTGACTGGGCCGGCGTCGAGACCGTCCTTGGTCAGCTGCAGTCGCAGCTCGATGATCTGGTCGCGGACCTCGTCGCTGGTCGCCCGCGAGTTGCTGCGGGGGCGACGGGACTTCGGGTCGACGGCGTCCAGGCCCTCAGCTCGGTACCGGGCCAGCAGTCGATGCAGATGCTGGCGGGAGTAGCCGTACCTCGCGGCTGCAGCGACAACTGAGAGCTCGTGAGTGATGACCTTCAGGACGGCGACCCGGGCTTTCGACACGCCACGGGACTGTCGCCCATGTCCCGACTCAGGTGTCGCCTGTCATCTGTCGCCTATGTCGTGAACCCAGACACCCTCAGCTCCACCAAAACTTGCAGGTCAGGGCCGATGCCCGTCATCCCGAACAGGGAGACAGCATGGCCACTCGGCGTCAACTCCGCACATTGGGACCAATCGAGCCGCACCCATCGCCCCGTGTCGAGCACTCTCGTCGGCTCCCGGAAGTCCTCGCAGCCGCCTTGGCCCAGGCCGACCGCGGCCTGGCGATGGGCACCGGCTCCGACGTGGCGATCGAGGCCAGCGACCTCACCCTGGTCCGCGGCGACCTGCGGGTGGCCGGCGACGCGAAACGGCTCTCGCGCCGCACCCTCGGGACGATCAAGGGCAACCTGTTCTGGGCGCTCGCCTACAACATCGCTGCCCTGCCGCTGGCCGCAGCCGGCCTGCTGAACCCCATGTTGGCGGGAGCCGCGATGGCCTTCTCGTCGGTGTTCGTGGTCAGCAAGAGCCTGCGACTACGCGGCTTGCCAGTCACCGACTACCGCGACGTGACCGCCGTCGTGCGGGCAACGGCCACCACTTCGGTTGGAGCGGGACGATGAGCAGCCGTCGGCTGCTGACCCTGCAGACCGCGGTCGGCCGCCCAGGATCTGCTCGGCGGGCTCGTGGCCCGTCACGGGCAGGTGGGCGACATGGTCAGCTCTGTCGACCCATGAGGCCAGCGGTGCCTCGCGACTGGTGCCGGGCCCTGGCCACGATCGAGGTCAGGACCGGCCGAAGATCCTTCGCACGAAGCCGGGGTTGTCGCTGGATTCGCCCGCTCCGCCCTTGACGGCCTTGCCGTGCCCGCCCGGACACCACTGTCCAGCGGGCACGCGAGCCTTGACGTCCGCGATGTGTTGGCCGCAGCCGGACCACGTGGTCCGGCCGCAGGTCTTGCATCGGACTGCTCGGCACATGAGGTGGTCTCCGTTCAGCTGTGGGAGAAGCGGATGTCGGGAAGGACGCGGGTCAGCCAGCGGGGTGACCACCAGGCTGCCTTGCCGGTCAGGCGCAACATCACGGGGAGCAGGACGAGCCTGACCAGGAAGGCGTCGAGGAGTACCGCGACGCCCAGCACGATGCCCATCTCCTTGGGCGGGAGCGGGCCGGACAGCGCGAAGGTGAAGAACACCGCGACCATCACGGCACCGGCCGCGAAGATGACCCGGCCGGAGTGGGCCAGCGATCCGACCATGGCCTCGTGGGGATCACCCGAGTGCTCGAAGTGCTCCTTGGCCGAGGCGAGCAGGAAGACCGTGTAGTCCATCGCGATCGCGAAGATCATCGCGAAGAAGAACACCGGCGCCCACGCGTCCAGGAAGCCCTGGGACTCGAAGCCCAGGACCCCCGCCCCCCAGCCCTCCTGGAACACCAGGCGCGCGACACCGAAGGCCGCGGCCGTCGAGAGCAGGCTGGCCAGGGTCCCGAGCAGGGCGATCAGTGGTGCCTGGAGCGCGATGAGGAGCAGCAGGAAGCCCAGCGCCAGGATCACCCCGATGACGAGCGGGGTCGAGTCGTCGAGCTGGGTCTTGAGGTCGAGGTTCTCCACGGCGGCCCCGCCGACGTACGCCGACGACGGCAGGTCGGCGCGGAGCCGGTCCACGATGTCGCTCAGCGCGGGGTCGGACGGGTCTACGGTCGGGACGGCCTGGATCAGCGCGTACGACGATCCGTCGGCCGCGGGAGTGGCGGGCATGACCCCGGCGATGCCGTTGTCGTCGTCGAGGATGGCGGAGGCCGCCGTCGCGTCGGCCTGGTCGACCACGATGGTGAGAGTGCCGGGGGCGCCCTCGCCGAACGCTTCCTGGACCAGGTCGTAGCCGACCCGGGCGGAGGACTCTTCGGGCAGGACCTTGATCGAGGGCATCGCGGTCGTCAGGCCCGCCACGGGCGCGGCGAGGGCGAGCAGGACGACGAGTGCGGCGAGGCCGAAGGCGACGGGACGCTTCCAGAGCCGCTCGCCCCAAGCGGCGAACCTCGGGGAGCGGTGCTCGCCGGTGCGGGACCAGGGCAACGACAGCTTGTTGATGCGCAGATCCAGCTTGGCGAGCACCAACGGCAACAGGGTGAGCGTCGCCGCGAGCACGAAGACGACCGAGAGCATGATGCCGCCGGCCATCGAGCGGAACGACGGCGAGGGCACCAGCATCACCGCGGAGAGCGAGATGAGGACGGTCGCGCCGGACAGCAGCACGGCTTTGCCGGCCGTGTCCATGGTCTCGGCGATCGCACTCTGCGGCGTGCTCCCTGCTCGGGCGCGGGCGGCCCGGTAGCGGACGACGACGAAGAGCGCGTAGTCGATGCCGAGCGCCAGCGCAAACATCATCGCGAAGTTCATCGCCCAGATCGAGACCGGGACGAGGTGGCTGATCAGCACCAGGGACCCGGCAGAGGCGACGAGCCCGGCGAGCGTGAGGATCAGGGGCAGGCCGGCGGCCACGAGGGCGCCGAAGGCGAGCACCAGGATGGCCAGCGTCACCGGCCACGAGTAGAGCTCGGACTTCAGCATCGCCGACAGGTTGGCCTCGTTGAAGTCCGACCAGAGCAGTGAGGCACCGGTCGGGTTCACCTGGATCCCCGAGGTGGAGAGACCTTGTAGTGGCCCCTTGAGGTCGTCGGCGACACGGACCATCTCGTTGGGGTCGGCGTTCGCACCAGCCAGCAGGACCGCCGTGGCGCCGTCCTCGCTCAGGGTCGCGCCGGGTTGGGGCTGGACCACGTCGGCGATGCGCGGGTCCGTCTCGAGCAGCGCGGTCGCGCTCGCGAGCACCTCCTGGCCGGCGGGGGAGGTGAGCGGACCGTCGGTCGAGTGGACGACGACCTGGATCGCCGTCGAGGCATTGCCTCCGAAGTTCTCCTGGGCGAGCTCGCGGGCGGTCACGGAGTCAGAACCGTTCGCCTGCCACCCGGCCCCGGAGAGCTCGGACTCGACGCGGGGGGCGAAGCCCCCGAGACCGATGATCACCAGCAGCCACACGACCGCGGTGAGGCGGGCGTGGCGCGTGACCGCGACACCGAGGCGTCCGAGAGGGCCGGGTCGGTAGCCGAGGTCGGGCTCGGGCTCGGGGGAGGCGGCGTGGCGGCGGGTGGCGGTCGAGGGCATGGTGAGCTCTTTTCGGTGGTCAGACGAGGCCGGTGAACGCGCGCGCCGCGGTGTACACCGCGACGCCGAGCACGAGGACGGTGAAAGCGAGCTGGAGGCGACGAGTGTCGACGCTGTCGGCGAGCCGTGCGCCGGCCACCGCAGCGATGGCCGAAGCGGCAGTCAGGACCAGCACCAGCCACCAGTCGGGTGAAATGCCGGAACCGGCGCGGACGACGAGAGCGACAGCGCTGGTCATGGTGATGACGACCAAGGAGGTGCCCGCGGCGTACTCCATCGGGAGGGCCAGCGCGAGCAGGAGCGCGGGGACGACGAGGAAGCCGCCGCCGACGCCCAGGAAGCCGGTGAGCAGCCCGACCACGGTGGCGGCGACCAGCACCTTGAGGGCGCGGGGGCACCGGCAGGCGAACGTCGGGCTGAAGGTGATGATCGGGCCGTCCAGCGTCCCGCGCCGGTCATGGTGCTGCTCGCCGCGCATGAGACGCACCGCCATGACGACGGCGACCAGGAGCATCAGTGCCGCGAAGCAGGCGAGCAGCGTCGGCTCGGGCACGTGGGCGGAGGCCTTGGCTCCGACCACGGCGCCGCCGAGGGCGACGGCCCCGAAGCCGGCACCGCGGGCGAGCAGCACGTGGTCGGCTCGATAGGCGGCGACCGTGCCGATCAGCGAGCTCACTCCGACCACCACCAACGAGCCGGTGGTGGCCTGTGCGGGGCTCTGCCCGAGGGCGTAGACCAGCACCGGGACGGCCAGGATGGAGCCACCGCCGCCGAGCGCGCCCAGGCTGAGCCCGATCAGGGCTCCAGCGAGGATCGCGACGGCGACCGTGGTCACGCGTCGGGTCCGACGAGGTGCAGGCCCACCTCGGTGGCGTGGTCGAACGAGTCGTCGATCGCGACGATGGTGCGACCCGCCGCGTCGAGGATGGACGCCGCCACCGACGCGCGGTAGCCGCTTGCGCAGTGCACCCACACCTCGCCTGCGGGCACCGCGTCGACCCGGTCGAGCAGCGCGTGCAGGGGAACGTTGACGGCGCCGTCGATCCGCGCCGCGGCGAACTCCTCCTCACGCCGTACGTCGAGCACGACCACCTCACGGTGGTGGCGCACCTCTACGAGATCGGCGAAGACACCGGTGGCGAACGACGAGAGGTCGTCGGCCCACTCCTCCGGGGACCCGGTCGCGTGCGCGACCGGGCGGTCGATGCCGATGCGGACCAGCTCGCGCTGGGCCTGGGCGACGTCGTCGGCCGTCTCACCCAGCAGCGTGACCGGCGTCCCCCAGGGGATCAGCCAGCCGAGGTAGGTGGAGAACTTCCCCTCGATGCCGAAGTTGAAGCTGCCGGCGACGTGCCCGGCGGCGAAGGCGGTGCGGTTGCGCAGGTCGACGACCCACTCGCCGTCCTCGATGCGGCCCCGCAGCTCCGCCGGGTCGGCGACCGACGGCGCGCTCAGGTCGGGCTCGGTCGGACCCGCGGCGTTGGTGGGCATCATGTGCGCGTAGTACGCCGGGAAGGCACCGAGCCCGTCGAGCAGCTCGCGGACGTAGGTCTCCTCGTCCTGGGTGAGCACCGGGTTGACGGACTTCTCCGTACCGATCGTCGACTCGGTGGCGTCGCTCTGGGTGGCGGCGCAGAACGACCCGAATCCGTGGGTCGGGTAGACCGCGGCGGCATCAGGAAGGAGCTGCGTGAGGTGGTGGGCCGACGCGTGCTGCCGGCGGCTGAGCTCCTTGGTGTGCTCCTTGCCGAGCAGGTCGGGGCGACCGGTCGCTCCGAAGAGCAACGAACCGCCCGAGAACACCCCGGCCGAGGTGTCCAGGTCGAGCTCGCTGCCCTCGGCCGCCTCGACGAGGGCATACGAGAGGTGGGTGAAGGTGTGGCCCGGGGTGGCGACGGCGACCACGCGCATCCGGTCTCCGACGGCCACGACCTCGCCGTCGCGCACGGGAGTGCGGTCGAAGGACACGTCGTCCTCGTCGTTGACGAGGTAGTCGGCGCCGGTGCGCTGCGCGAGGGCGAGGCCGCCCGTGACGTAGTCGTTGTGGATGTGGGTCTCGAAGACATGGGTGAGGCGTACGTCGTGCTCGTCGAGCAGGTCCAGGATGCGGTCGATGTCGCGCTGTGGGTCGACCACGAAGGCGACCTCGCCGTCATGCACGAGATAGCTGTGGTCGCCGAGCGAGGGTGTTTCGATGGTGAGGACGGTCAGAGCGGTCATGGGTGGGCTGTTCCTTCCGTGGCTGCGGCAACTGGCGCGCGGAACCCCCAGGGGGGTTATGCAACGACGTTAACAGAACCCCCCGGGGGGTTGTACAGTCGGGGGCATGACCGACTACACGCTGTCCATCACCGCGGAGCGTCCCTATGAGGAGATGGTGGCTGCCGTGCGCGAGCAGCTCGCGGAGGCGATCTTCGGCGTCCTGACCGAGGTCGACCTCAAAGCCCGGTCGGCGTGCCACACCGCAGAAGGGAGCGAATGATGGACCTCGAACCCACCGAGATCAAGGCGATCATCACCCGCATGAAGCGCGCCAACGGTCACCTGGCCAGCGTGATTCGGATGATGGAGGAGGGGTCCTCCTGTGAGGACGTCCTCACCCAGCTCGCGGCGGTCAACAAGGCGCTCTCACGTGCCGGCTACGCGATCGTCGCCACCGGTCTGCAGCAATGCCTCCAGGAGGGTGACGGTCTCGAGGGCGTCGACGTCAAGAAGATGGAGAAGCTCTTCCTGGCCCTGGCATAAGGAGCGTCGAGGAGTGCCAGCCTCGTGGATCGACGTAGTCACGAACGACTCGGCTTGTCGAGGCCCTCGTCGCTCGAACCGCCGAGGCCATAGTCCGCCGGGCCGGACGTGTGCGCCCGATGAGCGCTGATGGCTTTGCGGTCCGCCTGGCCCAGTCCCAGGGGAGCTCCGGGCGTCGGCGCGCGGCAAACGCAAAGGCTGGGTGCTTGACCGGCAGCCGGCCGTCTTGCAGCTCAGCTCGCGAGGGAGCCACTGAAGATCTGCCAGGCCAGGGCGGACTTTGCGCCGAGGCTCAGAACGAGGTAGGTCTTCTCGCCGAAGGCGTAGCTGGCCCAAGGTCCGACTCGTCGGTACTGCAACCACTGGTTGAGTCCGAAGCTCATGAAGAACACGAAAAGTGAGACGAAGATCCCGTAGACGAAACCGGGGGTGTCGGCGGAGCCGAAAATGTTGAGGGAGATGGCGACCCAGGGCCCGGCCCCAGCCACACATCCGAACCAGAACGGAAGCATCGTCGTGGTGGTTCGATCCGGAGGATTCATCTGTTCCTGGAGCCAGCCGAACAGGATCATGGAGACGTTCGTCGCGGCGATGGCGATGATCGCGGTGAGCGCCGTGATGCCGGCGTACATGGCGATCAGCAGAATCATGACGGTCGCGCTGAACGAGTACTCGACCCAGCGGAACCGGTTGATCCCGGACCTGAGGTCGCGCTCATAACGTCCACGCATCACAGTGGCGGTCAGACCGTGGTCGACAGCGGCCAGGGCCAGGAACAGCGCGATGGCGGGGCCGATGCTGACGTCGAAGGCCTCGCTCGGGGGCGGCAGGTCACTGCCCGGGGGTCCCTCTGGGTAGGCGTTGCTCAGGGAGATGGCGAAGTCCGTCGTCAGCGCGATCACCGCGATGGCCTGTGCGGCGTGGAGGATGGTGAGCCCGAGGTTCCAGCGTCTCAAGTCGCGGAGCCGTGCCTCGGTCAGGTCGGTCGCGCTTCCGATGTCGCTCAACAGATCTCTTCTCCGTGCGGTGCTCGAATGCTGCGGTGGTTCAGGAGGTACCCCGGCTTGTGGCCGATAGCCACCACCGGCCGACCCCACCGGCTGGCGGCCGAGTCTGGGCGTGGCCCTCACGTTCCATGCGGACATGAGTCTCCTGCTGGTCACGTCGGGTGCCGGCGGTCTCGAGGGAACCACCCCTTCCTTGTCTCAGATCGCTGTGGCCGCCTGTTAGCCGGCATGGGCGGTCTGGGCCGGTCCGTGGTGGCGAGGATGTCGAGCATGCCTAGGAGTACAGCGATGCCGGTGCCGGTGATCAGGAGGCCACCGACTCCGAACGCGATCCCCGAGCCGACGGTCGCGTCGCGGATCGGTCCGGCTGCGTCCCACGCCGCACCGAGCGCGAGTCCGAGCGCCAAGGAAGCAGCGCACGTGGCTGCGAGCCATCGAGAGGAAGCAGGCCACTCGAAGCGCTCCTGGTCAGGCTTGCCCAGGGGTTCGGCGATCAAGACGGCCGTCGCAGCGAAGCTGATCCACACTCCCACGAGGAGGAACGAGGCCATCGAGTCGCCGGCACGGTGCCACCCCGCCGACATCGTGGCGAGCGCCGTTGCTGTTGCCGCAACGAGACCACCCAGCTCCGCTGGGTATCGCCACCTGATGGGGACGACGAACAGGAGGGCGGCGCCGGCGGAGCAGACTGCGGTGACGTGGCCGCTGGGGAGACTGTTGAGTGTCGCCGGGGACCTCGAGGAGGCCGAAGTCGGGTCTGTCGAGCAGGTAGTTCTTCAGCAGCAGGGCCGAGAGTTTCGCACCGACCAGGACGCCGATCGCGACCCTGGATGAGGTCCATGCCCGCCCGCCGAGACAAGCTGCGTGACCAGCTGGGCGTGGCCGACGAGTTCATCGGCTTGTTGACCCGGGAGATGGAGTTGCGGCTGAGGTCTGCGCCGACCGGGTCGGACGGGTGCTCGCGGCACGGAGCTGAGGGATGAGGCTGAGGGGATGAGGCTGAGGGGATGGGCCGCGGGTCAGGGCGCTCGGCGGCCGTCCGGCTGAACGGCGTACCAGGTGCCACCGTTGAGGAAGACGTCGTGGCACTTCACCTCGTCCTTGCCCTCGTGGGCGTAGAGGTAGAGCGGGTGCCCGTCGTAGGTGACCTGGGTGGTGCCGTCGGTGCGCTCGGTGGTGCCGAGAAGAGCCTGCTTGACCCGGTGGCCGGCGATCGGTACGCCGTCGGAAAGGAGGGGCGGCCAGGAGTCGGCGCACGGGCCGTAGCAGCGGGGCTGGGGCGTGGTCTCGATGTCGAACAGGTAGATCGCCTGGCCGGTGTCGTCGAACAGGATGGTCCCGAAGTCACTCTCGGCAGCGATGACCTTCTGGCCCTGCTTGCTCGGTCTTGCAGACGGGGACGGTTCGGGCGCAGACCCGGTGGTCCCGGTGGTCGCGGTGGTCCCGGTGGTCGCGGTGGCCGGGCTCGATGTTGTGGTGCGCTCCTCGATCGCGGGAGTCACCGGATCGGCGGCGCAGGCCGTGATGACGCCCAAGAGCACGATGGCCGCGATCAATCGGTTCCTCACGCTGCCAGTGTGCCCCCTGATCCCGGGCTCGCGGGATCTCGAGTGTCATGCGAGAAGGCGCCAGACCGGTCGATGGTCAACTGCGGCACCGAGCACGACCCTTGCCAGACGCGGCAAGGGTTCACGGGGCAACAGTGTTGAAGCCCGGCAAGGTGCCCCATGAGCTTCTCGGCGCCCCCGCCGTCACCTGCCGCTTGGAGATGTGAGACTGGCACGGGGCCACGTGGCCACCTGGCTGCTGGATGGAGAGTGGGTGTCGGTGGTCGACCCGGATGAGACGACGACTCGCAGGTTCAGCCGTCCCGTGGAGCTGTTCGTCCGCTGGGAGTCCAGCAGCGCCGTCCTGTTGATCGGAGCGGCTGTCGCCGCGCTGGTTTGGGCCAACACGTCAGACAGCTACGCCAACCTGTGGGACGCCCACGCGTCATTGCACGTCGGTCCGCTGCACCTGGACGAGTCGCTGCGGCACTGGGTGAACGACCTGCTCATGGCGGTCTTCTTCTTCGTCGTGGCGCTCGAGGTCAAGCGGGAGATGCTCTTTGGTTCATTGAGCGACCGTCGCTCGGCGCTGGTGCCGGCCGCCGCCGCTTTCGGCACCATGATCGGGGCCGCCACGGTGTACTTGGTGGTGAACTCGGTGGGCGACGGGGACCTACGCGGTTGGGCGATCCCTATCGCGACCGACATCGCCTTCGCGCTCGGCGTTCTAGGCCTCGCCGGCCGCCGAGCACCCAAGGAGCTGCGCGCGTTCATGCTCACCCTCGCCGTGGTTGATGACCTCGGCACCATCCTCGTGATCGCAGTGTTCTTCACCGACGACCTCGCCTTGTGGTGGCTCGGCGCCTCGGTGATTCTCCTTCTCTTGATCGTCCTTGCGCGATGGGCGGGTGTCCGCAACATGGTCTGCTACGTGCTGCTCGCGGCTGCCGTGTGGCTGACGGTCTTCGAGTCAGGGGTGCACGCGACGGTGGCCGGCGTGGTGCTCGGATTGCTGACGCCGGCGGTCGCCGATCGCAACCGCGACGACACGGCGGCCGCCATCAGCGAGGACCTCGTCGAGATCCTCGAGGACGACCGCGAGATCAACGATGCGGCGCTCATGCACGCCGCTCACCAGGCCGGTCGGGGAGTGTCTCCGTTGGCCCGTGTCGAGGAGGCCCTGCATCCCTATTCGGCGTACCTGATCCTGCCGCTGTTTGCTCTGGCAAATGCTGGCGTACCTGTCTCCGTCTCGGGATTCGGCAATGCCATGTCCAACCCCGTGGGGCTGGGCATCTTCCTGGGGCTCGTGGTGGGCGCCCCGATCGGCGGCATGCTGCTCGCCTACGCCTCGGTCCGGGTCGGACCAGGTCGGATGCCTGAGAACCTGGACTGGCCCGCGATCGGGGGGGTCGCCCCGCTGAAGGGGATCGGCTTCACCATCGCCATCTTCATCACGACCCTGGCGTTCGAGGATCGAGCCCTTCAGGACATCGCGACCCTGGCCGTCCTGGCTGCCTCGCTCCTCTCGGCGCTCATCGGTCTGGCCGTCATCTTCGCACGGCACGCACTCCTCACCAGGGCGACCGCAAGCCACTGAGGTAGGACGCCGATCCACGCCCGGCAGGGCCATCGTGAGCCCTTCTTCCAGTCGGTGGTCAGGGATCACTCGAAGGATCGCTCGGTGCCCGTCGCCTACGAAGGCGACATGACCGCGGAGCCTGCACCACCTTGCTCGACTCGGCTCGGCGCGGACTCACTGTGCGGCCGTCGGAGCCTCGTGTGCTGTGACTGCCGCCGGCCCGCTCAGCACGGTCGCCGCGTCAGGCGGAGGCGGCGCTCGGTGCGCATCGCCGCCTGACGCCCGCGCATGATCAACGCCTCGCGGCGTCCCGCGCGCGCCGGGTCGAGGCGGGCAGCTCGGTGGGGCTTCACGCGGCCGCCTTCAGGATGAACTGCACCCTGCCGTCGCTGTCCGTGACGGCGTCCAGCTCACGGCCTTCCATTCGATGGGCAGCTTCCGGTCCCAGGTAGAGGAGTGCGCCGTCGCGTTCCTGCACCGTGTCGCCCGGTCGCGGACGATGCACCGCTCTGACCTGTAGCGGCTCCGCCGAGTCACGGTGGCGCGAGATGCGCAGTCCAGCAGTCGGTTCCATCGTCGAGTGGCCGTCACGCGTCGCATGACCGCGAGGGCTTCGTCTGTAATCGTCAGCACGATCCGCTCGCCTCCTTCGTCGCAAAGTGCCGCCGGGCTCTCCGGGGCCACCACTCGCACCGCGTCGGGGACGTCGACGATCTCATTGCCGATGGGGACGAGCGTCGGGCAAGACTTCTCGTGGTGGCCTCCGGCGGCATCCTCGGCCTCGTCCGGACCCGGCGCCTGGTTCCGGTTGATGCCGTGACCCGGATCGACGACCGAGTGCACATCGAGCTGTCTCACGAGCAGGTCCATCGTTGCGACGAGTTCGACCCCGCACCAGCGACTCTCGTGACCTAGGACCAGGTCTACTCCCACGACGGCTACCTGCCGTTCTGGGGCCGGACTACGTGCCTCCCTACTTCCTACGCGACAGTGACGGTCCGGCGATCGGCAACGTCGAGGCGCGGGAGTAGGGCCCGGCAGGGGAATCAGCCGGCAGGTGCCTGCTGGCCGGACAGCGCGGCGAACTGGTCCGAGGCGCCCGGCTCGCCGCCGGGCAGTCCGACGTCGACACGGTCCTCGACCGTGACCGATCCATCGGTGGCGACGGCGATGGACGCGTAGCCGGTCTGCAGCCCGGTGTCGGGGTTGACGTACTCCAGCCGGACGCTGACGGCCTTGAGGGGCACCGAGAAGGGGGTGGAGAACCGGTTGAAGGTCGGGTTCTCCTCCACCCCGCCACTGGTGCCGAGCTGACTCACGACCGTCCAGGTGACCTCGTCACTGTCGGTGTTCCAGATGACCCACGGTCCGCTGGCGTCGTGTAGGTGACCGATGTTGACCATCCCGGGCGGCACGTCCGCGATGCCGTCGTCGTAGGGCGAGGTCTCGTGCCCCACACTCGGCGCCAGCACGGACATCGAGGCGATGTCCAGGTAGCCAGCGGCGGCCCGTGGCTGGTGGAGGACCACGTCGACAGCCTCGTCAGGGTCGACCACCTCACGCAGTTGCTGGCCCAGCTCCTCCTCAGAGAGCCCGGACGGGTTCTCCACGAGGCCACCGAAAAGAGCCTTGAAGGCAGGATCGGCCGCCCCGGCGACCCTCAAACCGCCAACCTCCACGGTCTCCAGGTCCGGGGCCACCAGGTCGTAGTCGCGCAGCTGGCCAACCGTCGTGTCGGTGTCGTGGTCGCCCTTGACCGCCACCGTCGGAATGTCCGGGCTGGCTTCTGACTCGAGCCGGACAAAGTCGCGTTCGGCGATCGTGCCGTTGGAGGTGACGTCGCCGGAGATGGTCCGCAGGATGATCGCGTCGTCTCCGAGCAGGTCCTCGAGTCGCGGGTACACCTGGCTGCGCACGCGGGTGCCGACCATGCTTCCCTGGGAGTCGGCCTCGGCTATGACGATCCGCTCGTTGTCCCGGGGCTGCAGGCTCGCCGCGTGGAGTGGGAGCTCGCGATCGAGGTTGGCCTCGGCGGCGTCGAGGTAGGTCTTGGTGCGCTCTTCGATGCGGGTCGTGTTCTTGACGATGAACGGCTGGATCTGCTGGGCGACCTCCAAGGTCTGCGGGCTGCTGAACGCCAGCTTCTCGACACCGGGCATCGGATAGGACGTCCCCGTCGGATCGGTCCCGTCCCAACGCCCGAACAGCCCCGCCGCCACCAGCCCGGTCGCAAGGACCCCAACACCCAGGTATCCCAGACGCACCATGACCCGTGCCCACCTCGCCCCGGCTCGGCGAGGGACGGGAGGCGCAGCGCCGCGGAACACAACCATGAGAAGGAGTCCACCGAGGAGCCCCGCTCCGAGCTCGTAGCGCAACAAGGAGGCCTTGACCTGGCCGCTGAGCTCGGCCCCGTAAGCCTGCGCCACCTCGCCGGGGCTGTCGACGAACTCGGCATTGACACGAAGGAACTCCGGCGAGACGTACGACGAGAGTGTCCCGTCGGCGATCGGCGGACCGGTCGAGACGACCGATGCGCCGAACCCACCCGCGCCCGTCCGATCCCAATAGAGCCGCCCGATCAGGCCCGTGTCCAGGGTTGACACGCCGTTGTGCGCCAGAGACACCTCGACAGGGAAGGTGCCGACCCGGTCCTGGAACGAGGCGTTCTCCACCGCCTGCTCAGCAGCAAGCGGAAGGGCAAGAATCGCAGCGACGCAACTGAAGACCGCGTAGCCACCGAGGAGGCGCAGGATCGTCCGCACCCTCTCCATCTGGTCACGTTAAGCCATCGAGCACCGGTCCAGCCCGACGCTCTGCGCCCATGACCGGGTGGACCTTTCGGTACGAGGTCCGCGAGCCGACCCCCGATGGGAGTCGCCGCACCCGCTCGGCTATCTATGGCACATCCGTGGTTCCCGAGCCGCGGCGACGGAGTTCCTCGTGCACCTCGAGGACACCGATGGTGTCCGGATCCGGATCGAGCACACCGGCTGGGAACGGCTCGGCGACGAGGGTTGGTCGTGACGCGACGCCAACCGAGGTGGCTGGGCTTGATCGCCAACGACACCGATGTCGGGTGTCGGTCCAGGTCAGGGCAGGTTTCGCCGAGTTCTTCCGAGATCCAGCGACACGTGGAAACGACCCTTCTCGCAACGAGGGGGTCAGGCGTTCGACTCCCCTCAGCTCCACGGTCAGCTCCACCAGAACTCCGTCTCGACCGTGGTTCTCCCGCGGCGACATCGGTATGCATCGGTATGGACCACCGATCGCCGGATCGGGGCCCTCGGGCCGTTTCCGCCGCAGCCGCCGTGGCCGCATGCCAACCTGAGCAGGCAGCGCGCACCGCTCGTCGACGCGCCTGGGCCGGATCCCCCGCCGGCCCGGCCGACCCCGTCGTCCTGCCGGCGCCGCTCGCAACCCCACCACCACCTGCCGAGCGAGAGTCCCCCATGACGCCTGCCTCGACGCTGCCACCTGCGCCCGCGCACGGTCGCCGCGCGGTCGGGCGTGCGGTCGTCGGCGGCCTGGCCGCGCTCGCGGTGACGCCGGCGCTGGTCGACACCGCTGACGCCGCCGCGGAGAAGCAGAAGCCGAAGGGGAAGCGGAAGTGGCACCGCTGCAAGGTCCACAAGCAGCACACCTGCTGGCGCGCGCGCACCTGCCGGCACCGCAAGCACAAGCCGGCCGCCCCACCCACTGACCCGACCAACCCCGGCCCGACCAACCCCGGCCCGACCACGCCCGGCGCGTACGACGCGCCGGCCGCAGCCGACGGGCTGCCGACCCTGCTCGCGCTGCACCTGGCCAGCCGGTTCACCTACGGGATGACACCGGCCCTGCTCCAGGAGATGAGCGGCTACCCGACCGTGCAGGCCTGGCTCAACGCCCAGCTCGCCCCGGCCACCATCAGCGACCCGGCCGGCGACGCGCTCGACGGCTGGTGGCCGCGGCTGGCCTGGGACGCACCGACGATGTGGGCGCACGAGCAGGCGATGGCCGGCGAGGCGTGGACGGCGATGGCCGACTACCAGCGCTGGTGCCTGCTGCGGCGGATGCGCTCGAAGCGGCAGCTCCTGGAGTCGGTGTCCGAGTTCTTCGAGAACCACCTGCACGTGCCGGTCCACGACGACGGGGTCTTCGGCTTCCGCGTCGACTACGGCCGCACCATCCGCGCCCACGCGCTCGGCCGCTTCGACCAGATGCTGGTCGCGGCGATCGTCCACCCGGCGATGGGGATCAGCCTCGACAACGTCAACTCGACGAAGGCCGCGCCCAACGAGAACCTCGGCCGCGAGCTGCTGGAGCTGCACACCGTGGGCCGCGGCAACTACACCGAGGACGACGTCAAGGCGTCCGCGCGGATCCTGACCGGCTACAAGGTCGCGATGTGGACCACCTGGGCCACGTCGTACAACGCCGCGGCGCACTACACCGGCCCGGTCCGGGTCATGGGGTTCAGCCACCCGAACGCCGATGCCGACGGCCGCCCGGTCGTCGCGGCGTACCTCACCTATCTCGCACGCCACCCGGCCACCGCGCACCGTCTCGCGCGCAAGCTGGCGATCCGGTATGTGTCCGACAGCCCCTCGGCGGCGCTCGTCGACCACCTGGCGCAGGTCTACCTGGCCAACGACACCGCGATCGTGCCGGTCATCCGCGCCCTGGTGGCGCACCCCGAGTTCATCGCAGCCAAAGGCCTCAAGGTCCGCAACCCGGCGGACGACGTCGTGGCCACCTGGCGGGCCCTCGACATCCAGGCCGCGCCGCCCACCGGCGACGGATCCGGAGCCAACGCGGTGCTGTGGCAGACGGTCGGTCTGGGCCAGGCGCCGTTCGACTGGGCCCGCCCGGACGGGCAGCCGGAGGACGGCGCCTCCTGGTCGTCCGTGTCGCGGGTGCTGGCGTCGTTCGAGACGCACTACACGCTGTGCGGCGGCTGGTGGCCGACGGCGCAGACCGCCTATCACCCCGTCGCGTCGTGGGTGCCGCTCCAGGCCGGGCAGTCGATGCGCTTCGACGCGCTGGTGGAGCACCTGTCGCGGACCTTCCTCGGCCGGACCTCGCCGGCCCGGCTGCTCCAGGCCTGCTGCCTCGCCACCGGGCTGACCGCGTCGACCTCGATCACCCTCAACCACGCGCTCGTGAAGTGGGGCATGCCCGTGCTGCTCACCACCGTCCTCGACAGCCCCGAACACATGAGCCGCTGATGACCACGACGAAGCCCGAGGCGGGCTGCTGCGAGGAGTTCGCCCGTGCGGCCGGCCTGAGCCGGCGTGGCTTCCTGCGCGGCCTGGCCGTCGCGGGCGGTACCGCCACCGTCACGGCCGTCCACGGCAGCGCCTTCACGTCCACGGCGTACGCCGCCGCGCCGGTCGACCGCGTCATGGTCCTGCTGTCCATGCGCGGGGCCTGCGACGGGCTCAGCCTGGTCGTGCCGCACGGCGACCCCACCTACTACGCGGCCCGGCCCGCCATCCAGGTGCCGTCGGCGCGGCTGCTGGCCAAGGACGGCTTCTTCGGGCTGCACCCGGCATTGGCGCCGCTGCTGCCGTGGTGGACGGCGGGCTCGATGGCAGCGGTGCACGCCACCGGGCTGCCCGTGCCCAACCGGTCGCACTTCTCGGCGATGGAGGAGCTGGAGGACGCCGACCCCGGCTCCTCGGCCCGGGTGGGCTGGCTCAACCGGCTCGTCGGCCAGCACGCCGGCGCGACCCCGATCGAGGCCATCCAGTTCGGCGGCGGGGTGCCGATCACCGCGCTCGCCGGCCCCGAGCCCGCGCTGGTCACCACCGACGTGGACTCGGTCAGCCTCTCCGGCTACTGGGACGACGCCTCCGAGGCGAAGCGGCGGGCCTCGCTCGCGCAGCTGTGGGACGGGGTCGCCGGTCCGCTCGCGGCGGGTGCCCACAACGCGTTCGAGGTGGTCGAGGAGTTCCAGCCGGTCCGGGACGGCTCCTCGACGCCGGCCAACGGTGCGGCGTACCCCGCGGGCTCGGACCTGGGCGCCGCCCTCAAGGCCGCGGCCCGCACCATCCGGGCCGACGTCGGGGCCGAGGTGATCGCCGTCGACCACGGATCCTGGGACCACCACACCTGGATCGGCTCGCCCGACTCCGGCAACCTGCGCTCGATGGCCGACGAGTTCGCGCTCAGCGTCGCGGCGTTCATGACCGACCTCGGGCCGACCCTGGCGGCCAAGGTCACGGTGGTCACGGTCAGCGAGTTCGGCCGCCGGGTCAAGGAGAACGCCAACCAGGGCCTCGACCACGGCTACGGCAACGTGATGTTCCTGCTCGGCGGCGGTGTGAAGGGCGGCTACTACGGCACCTGGCCGGGGCTCGCCAACACCGCGGACGCCGACCTGCTCGTCACCACCGACTACCGCAGCGTGCTCAGCGAGGTGGTGACCAAGCGGCTGGGGGCCTCGTCCGCCGCCGTCTTCCCCGGCTTCACCCCGCACCCGGTCGGCGCCCTGCTCTCCACCTAGGCCGGTCGAGACAGGTCAGGCGTGACTTGGACCGCGAGACGGTCGTTGTGTGAACATCGTCCCGTGGGGGCCGAGGGACCCAACCGTCTTCGCGATACTGGAGGAGTGCCGGTGTCCGAGCTGCTTGCCCGGGTGCGCACGCACCCGGTGCTCGGTCGCATCTTCCGGTTCAGGCCGCTGGCCCCGCTGATCGCCGTGGTCCTCGTCTTCGCGACCACGACCGCCACCGCCGAGGCGCCCACCGGCTCGGTGATCTACGGCCGGATCAAGGCCCAGGACGTCCGGCTCACGATGCCGCCGACCGAGCACCCCAAGGGCATCGCCGTCTACTTCCACGGCCAGAACGGCGGGGTCGACAACCGCATGGACGAGCCCTGGCTGCAGGCGCTGGTCCGGGAGGGCTGGATCGTCGCGTCGTCCGACTTCCACACCGACTCGTGGGGCAACGAGGCGTCCACCGACGACACCCTCAACCTGGTCGCCTGGGCCGAGGAGCAGACCGGCGGCCTGCCGATCAAGCTCTACGTCTCCGGCTCGATGGGCGGCACCGTCTCGCTCAACGCCATGACCCACGCCGGTCTCGTGCCGCCCTGCTGGTACGGCGTGAAGCCGGCCGTCGACCTGACCAAGATGGACAACGTCCCCGGCGGCCCCCGGATCATCCGCGAGGCCTTCGGCGGCGAGGTGCCGTTCGACCGCAACCCGGTCAACACCATCGATCAGCTTCCGACCTCGACCCGCTACCGGATGGTCACCTCGCCCGGCGACACCTGGGTCCGCGAGTCGGAGAACTCCGGCCGGCTCGCCTCCGGCCTCCAGGCCCGCGGCGCGGACGTCACCGTGTTCGAGGTGCAAGGCACCCACGACGACCCATCGCACTTCGACGTCGACGACCTGCTCGCCTTCGCGGCCAGCTGCGAGAGCGAGAAGGGCCAGGCGGTGGACGGCGGCGGCACCGCCAACGCCGCTGACTGACTCGTCGCGCCAGTCCCTTTCGTCACAAGATTCACCGGTTACCCGACGAAACTGCCCCTGACCCGATGGAGTTCCGTCGGGTCAGGACCAGTTTCACCGGGTACCCGGTGAAACTGCCTCGGTCAGCGACTGACTAGATCCAGCGCTGGAACCAGACCCGGTCCACCCACTCCGAGTGGGTCAGCAGCTGGTCGGTGAAGATCGGCCAGAACCACGCGAAGTTGAGCAGGGTGAGCACCACGAACGAGCCGCCCACCACCACTCCGGCGGTACGCCGCGCCGAGGGCAGCCGCGAGCGGCCGATCAGCTTCCCGATGGTCAGGGTCAGCGCGAGCACCACGAACGGCAGGATCGCGACGGCGTAGAACAGGAAGATCGGCCGGGTGTCGTACTGCAGCCACGGCAGCCACGTCGACGCCGTACCGACGACGGCCACGCCGAACCGCCAGTCGCGGCCACCGACCCACATCGCCACGGCGTACAGCAGCGCGAGGATGCCGCCCCACCAGATCGTCGGCGTCCCGATCAGGAGCACCTGCTTGAGGCAGGTGCTGCCCTTGGCCGCGTCGCAGCCACGGGTGCCCGGCTCGATGCCGGTGTCGGCCGCGACACCGACCGGGCGGTTGAGGAGCAGCCAGCCCGACGGCTTCGACGCGTAGGTGTGCGTCGAGCAGTTCAGGAAGTGCGTGTGGAACGTGTAGACGTCGCGGTGGTAGTAGTACAGCGACCGCAGTGACTGCACCAGCTCACCGACGCCGTGCGCGTCGGGCTCGCTCGCCGTCGGCCACCGCTTGCCGCTGTTGTCGAGGTTGTTCTCGACGGTCTCGGTGGTGCCGTCGTCCTTCTTGTTCACCGAGCAGGGCTGTTCCTTGATGAACTGCGTGTACTGCGTGGACGACAGCGACTTCTCGTACTCGTGCGCATGCACGAGCCAGCCGGTCCACGTCGCGGTGTAGACGATCCCGCCGATCACGACGAGGTGGACGAACGCCGGGATGCCGTCGGTCACGATCGCGCGCAGCGTCGCCCAGCGCACCCCGAACGAGCGCCGCGCCCCGGCGCTCCACAGCCAGACCATGATGCCGAACGCCGCCAGGGGGTAGATCGCGGTCCACTTGGTGCCGATCGCGAGTCCCCAGCAGATGCCGCTGGCCAGGAGCCAGGGCCGGAACAGCAGGCCCCGCACCGGGCCGTACGACGCCGGGTCGGCCACCTGGTCGGGCACCAACCGCGCCAGCTTGGCGCGGTACCAGTCCCGGTCGGCGACCACGCACGAGACCGCGCACAGGATGAAGAACGCCAGGAAGATGTCGAGCAGGGCCAGCCGCGACAGCACGAAGTGGAGGCCGTCGAGGCTGAGCAGCAGTCCCGCGACCAGACCGAGGGCGGTCGACCCGGTCATCCGGCGGGCCAGCCGGCACATGACGAGCACCATCAGCGAGCCGACCACGGCCGCGGCGACCCGCCAGCCGAAGGGGTCCATCCCGAACGCCTTCTCGCCGAAGGCGATCAGCCACTTGCCGACCTCGGGGTGCACGATCATCGACGGGCCGTCGGTCCACTGGCCCGAGGTCTGGCCGTCGAGGATCTTCTCGTTCGCGCCCTCCACGTAGCCGCGGGCGTAGCCGTAGTGCAGCAGCGACCACCCGTCCTTGGCGTAGTAGGTCTCGTCGAACTCGAAGACCTTGGGCGTCCCGAGCTTCCAGAGCCGCAGGAACAGCGACAGCAGCGTCAGTCCGATGCTGGCCGCCCAGCCGACGACCGGGTCCTCCAGGTCGACGCGGCGCCGGGCCCGCTCCCACGCGGTCGGCACTCGTCGCCCCGACGCGTCCACCGACAGGCCCTCTTGCGGGAGCGTCGGCGTGCTGGTCACGTCGGGAAACTGTACGGGCGGGCTGCGATGATCGGCCGCATGGCCGAGATCCCGGGGACGCTGGTCCTGGCCGCCACCCCGATCGGGAGGGTCGAGGACGCGTCGCCGCGGCTGGCCCGCGAGCTCGCGGAGGCCGACGTGGTCGCCGCGGAGGACACCCGGCGGCTCAAGCGGCTCACCGGCGAGCTCGGCGTGACGATCGGCGGCCGGGTCGTCTCCTACTTCGAGGGCAACGAGTCGCAGCGGACGCCGGCCCTGCTCGAGGAGCTCGAGGCCGGGCACCGCGTCCTGCTGGTGACCGACGCCGGCATGCCGAGCGTCTCGGACCCCGGCTACCGCCTCGTGGTGGCCGCGGTGGCGGCCGGCGTACCGGTCACCGCCGTCCCCGGTCCCTCCGCCGTGCTCACCGCCCTGGCGGTGTCGGGGCTGCCGGTGGACCGCTTCTGCTTCGAGGGGTTCCTGCCCCGCAAGCAGGGCGAGCGGGCGCGCCGGCTGGCCGCGCTGGCCGACGAGGAGCGCACGATGGTGTTCTTCGAGGCACCGCACCGCACGGAGGCGGCGTTGGCCGCCATGGCCCAGGCGTGGGGCGACGACCGGTCCGCGGCGGTCTGCCGTGAGCTGACCAAGACCCACGAGGAGGTACGCCGGGGCGCGCTCGCCGAGCTCGTCGACTGGGCCGCCGAGGGCATCCGTGGCGAGGTGACGATCGTGGTGTCCGGTGCGACTCCCGGGGCCGGCGTACCGACGGACGACGAGAGCCTCCGGGCGGCGGTGGCGGAGCGCGAGGCCACCGGGATGAGCCGCAAGGACGCCATCGTCGAGGTCGCCCGCGCAGCGGGCGTGCCCAAGCGGCAGGTCTACTCGTTGGTGCACACGAAATGACGAGACTCCTGAGATACCGGCACGACGGCCTCTCCTTCGACGTGCGCGACGAGGGGCCGCTCGACGGCGACCCGGTCGTCCTCCTGCACGGTTTTCCGGAGCGGGCCAGCTGCTGGCAGCACGTGACCCCGCTGCTGCACGCCGAGGGCCTGCGGACCTACGCGCCCGACCAGCGCGGCTACTCGCCCGGCGCGCGGCCACCGCGGCGCCGCGACTACACGATGCACAAGCTCGAGGCCGACGTGGTCGCGCTGATCGAGACCATCGGGGGCCCGGTCCACCTGGTCGGGCACGACTGGGGCGCCAACTCGGGCTGGCTGGTAGCGATGCACCGGCCCGACCTGCTGCGATCCTGGACCGCGGTCTCGGTGCCGCACCCGGCGGCGTTCCGCCACGCGATGTTCACCACCCGCCAGGCGTTCTCGTCCTGGTACATGGGCGCCTTCCAGACCCCGCGGCTGCCGGAGCGGCTGGCGGCGCAGGAGGGTGGCCGGTTCGACCGGGAGCTGCGCAAGGGCGGGATGACCCGCGACGAGGTCGCGCGGTTCCGGCGGGAGGTCGTCGACCACGGCGCGCTGCCGGGCGGGCTGAACTGGTACCGCGCCATGCCGTTCACCAAGCAGGGCGTCCTGCGCGGCAGGGTCACCGTCCCCACGACGCTGCTCTGGAGCGACGACGACGTCGCGATCACCCGGATCCCGGTCGACCGGTGCGCCGACCACGTCGACGGGCCCTTCGAGCTGCGGGTCCTCCAGGGCGCCTCCCACTGGATCCCCACCCAGCACCCGCAGGCGGTCGCCGACGCCGTGCTGTCGCGGATCGGATCTGTCGCATGAGCGGTCGGCCGCCCGCACCCGAGCCGTTGCCGCACCCGGTCGTCGACAACCACTGCCACCTCGACATGGGCCGCGGGGACGAACCGCCGCTGCCGGTCGAGCTGGCGCTTGCTGAGGCAGCCGCGGTCGGCGTACCCCGCATCGTGCAGATCGGCTGCGACCTGCGCGGTGCGCGATGGGCGGTCGAAGCCGCGGCGACGCACGACGCCCTCGTGGCCGGCGTCGCCCTGCACCCCAACGAGGCCCCACGGGTGCCCGATCTCGACGCCGCGCTGGCCGAGATCGAGGGGCTGGCCCAGGCGCACGACAAGGTGCGCGCGGTGGGGGAGACCGGGCTCGACACCTACCGCACCGGCGAGGAGGGGCGGGCCGTCCAGGAGGAGTCGTTCCGGCGGCACATCGACCTCGCCAAGCGACTCGACAAGACGCTGGTCATCCACGACCGCGACGCCCACGACGACGTGCTGCGGGTGGTCGACGAGGAGGGGGCGCCGACGCACTGGGTGATGCACTGCTTCTCCGGTGACGCGGCGTTCGCGCGGGCCTGTCTCGACCGCGGAGCGCACCTCAGCTTCGCCGGGACGGTGACGTTCAAGAACGCCGATCCGGTCCGCGAGGCCGCCCGGATCGCGCCGATCGACAGAATTCTCGTGGAGACCGATGCGCCGTACCTGACGCCGATGCCGCACCGCGGCCGCACCAACGCGTCCTACCTCGTGCCGCTCACCGTGCGCACCCTGGCTGACCTGCGCAAAGACGACCTCGAGACGCTCTGCGCAGCCATCGACACCAACACCGAAACGGCCTTCGGAGGACCCTGGTAGCCCCTGCCCGGGACCTCTTGACGGCGTCGATGAGCCTCATCACAACTGGGGGTGCCGGTTTGCATTCTGTAGTTGAACACTGGTGTATTCGTGCCCCGTGCATACGTACACACGGAAGCTTGCCAGCCGCGCGGGAGTGCGTGCAGCGGTCCTCGGGACCCTCACGACACTGCTCCTCGCGGGGACATCCACCGCGATCTCGGGCCCCGCGCACGCGGTCGAGACGGGCGCCGGAGACGGCTTCGTCCACGTGACGACCAAGGAGAAGTACGTCGAGCGCGAGAAGTTCGCGGCCGAGGTCGTCGAGAAGGAAGACGACAGCATGACCGCCGGGGAGACCAAGGTCGTGCGACTGGGTCGCCCGGGGATCCGCAACGTGACCTACCTGTTCGTCCTGGAGGACGGCCAGATCACCAGCAAGCGGGTCAAGCACCAGGAAGTGATCAAGAAGCCGCGGGCCAAGGTCGTCCGCGTCGGCACCAAGATCCCGGACGGGGTATGGGACCGGCTGGCGGGCTGTGAGTCCGGCGGCAACTGGCACATCAACACCGGCAACGGCTACTACGGCGGCCTGCAGTTCAGCCTCGGCACCTGGCGCGCCTACGGCGGCACCGGGCTCCCCAGCCAGCACAGCCGCGAGACGCAGATCGCCATCGCCACCAAGCTCCGCAACGCCTCCGGTGGCTACGGCGCCTGGCCCGCCTGCGCGGCGCGCCTCGGGTTGCCCACCTAGCGGCAACTAGCCTGACCGCCATGGTCGAGCCCGAGGTTCAGCTGCTCGGGCCGGCCGAGGTACGCCGACTCGCCGCCGAGCTCGACCTCCGCCCGACCAAGCAGCGCGGTCAGAACTTCGTGATCGACGCCAACACCGTGCGTCGCATCGTCCGTGAGTCCGGGGTCGGTCCCGACGACACAGTCGTCGAGGTCGGCCCCGGACTCGGTTCGCTCACCCTGGCGCTGCTGGCGGTGGCCGACCGGGTCGTCGCCATCGAGGTGGACGGACCGCTCGCGGCCCGGCTCCCGGCGACGATCGCCGAGTACGCCGGAGACCGCGCCGGCCGCTGCGAGGTCGTTCATGCCGACGCGCTCCGTGTCGACGGCGTACCCGGACCGCCGCCGACCGCGCTGGTCGCGAACCTGCCCTACAACGTCTCCGTGCCGGTGCTGATCCACCTGCTCACGGTCCTGCCGTCGCTCGAGAGGGGGTTGGTCATGGTCCAGGCCGAGGTGGCCGACCGGCTCGCCGCGCCGCCCGGCTCGCGCACCTACGGCATCCCGTCGGTCAAGGCCGCGTGGTTCGCCGACGTACGCCGCGCGGGGGCCGTGGGCCGCAACGTCTTCTGGCCGGCGCCCAACGTCGACTCTGGCCTGGTCGCGTGGACCCGCCGCGACCCGCCCGACACGACCGCGACCCGGGAGCACGTCTTCGCCGTCGTGGACGCGGCGTTCGCCCAGCGTCGCAAGACGCTGCGTGGCGCCCTGTCCCGGCTCGCGGGGTCGCCCACGGCCGCCGAGGACGCGCTGCGGACCGCCGGCGTCGACCCGACCGCGAGGGGCGAGGTGCTCGACGTGGCGGCGTTCGCCCGGATCGCGGAGTCCCTGTCGTGGGAGGTGCCGGCATGAGCTCCTCGGTCACCGTCCGCGCGCCGGCCAAGATCAACCTCCACCTCGGCGTCGGCGCTCCACGTGAGGACGGCTTCCACCCGCTGGTGACCGTCTACCAGGCCGTCGGGCTGTGCGACGACGTGACCGCCGCGCCCTCGCCCGGCTGGTCGCTCGGCGTCAGCGTCCCCGACTGGATGGACGCCGACGCCGTACCCGTCACCGGCGACAACATCGTCGACCGCGCCGCCCGCCTGCTGGCCGAGCACCACGGCATCGCCTGCCAGGCCGCCGTCTCGATCACCAAGGCGATCCCGGTCGCGGGCGGCATGGCCGGCGGCTCGGCCGACGCGGCCGCGGCCCTGGTCGCCCTCGACCGGCTCTGGGACCTCGACACCCCCGACGGCGACCTGCTCGCCCTCGCGGCCCGGCTCGGGAGCGACGTGCCGTTCGCACTGGTCGGCGGTACGGCGCTCGGCACCGGCCGCGGCGAGCTGGTCGAGCCGGTGGCCGACCCGGCCACCTGGTGGTGGGTCGCGGTCGCGTCGCCGTTGGGGCTGTCGACGCCGGAGGTCTACCGGCGGTTCGACGAGCTCAGCCGCGATGCCCCGGCCGAGCCGCTCGGAGCTCGCGCCGTGCTCCTCGCCCTCTCGACCGGCGACCCGGAGATCCTCGCGGGCGCCCTCCACAACGATCTCGAGACGGCCGCGCTCGACCTGCGCCCCGATCTCGCCGACCTGCTGGAGCTCGGCGAGCGCAGCGGTGCGCTCCGTGGCTTTATCTCCGGCTCCGGACCCACCTGCGTCTTCCTCGCCGAGGACGCCGACTCGGCGCGCGGGGTCGCCGGCCGGCTTTCGGAGCACCACGACGTCGTACTCGTCACCAACGGGCCGGTCGCCGGCGCGCACGTGGTCAGCTACGCCTGAGCGCCGTCAGCGCTCGACGTTCAGAAAATCACCACCCGGACCATCGCGTTGACGTCGACGTCGGCGTGGTCCACCACCCGAACCCGGTAGGTGATGATCGAGCTGTAGGTCGGCGGAGGGCTGCCGGGGTTGCCGGCGTTCGAGACGTTGGCCATGTAGCCCGCGCCGGTGGACGCCACGTTGACCATCGGATAGTCGCCGACGTGAGACCCGAACTGTCCGGTCTGACCCAGCGGGTGGAAGGCGATGTTGACCGATCCGGTCGTGGTGCTCTTGGCGAAGATCGTGCCGGGGGAGCACATGTAGGTGTTTCCGACTCCCGCGGTGCTGTAGTCGGTCGTCGAGACATTGCCGATGCTGATGCTGACCGCGGCCTTGAGGGTCCCCGTCTGGCACTTCTGCTGGTACGTCGACGCGGCCGCGCCACCGAGCTCGGCGGAATCCGGCGCGACCGCGCCGGGCGCGAAGGCGGGGTTGGGATAGGTGCCACCCAGGACGCCACCTGCGGCCACGCCGTCGATCGTGCCGGGTGCGCCCGCGTCCCCCTTGGGCCCCTGCAGTCCCTGGGGTCCCTGGGCGCCGGCCGGTCCCTGGGGCCCGGCCGGGCCGGCAGCGTTGAGCTTGGCCTGCACGGCGGGAGCGAGCTTCTTCTCGGCGACCGAGCCGTTCTTCAGCTGGGAGCCCTTGATCTTGGCCGCGAGGGCATGGGTGAGCGACGGGTTGGCGACGAGGCTGAGGAACAGGGCCACGAGCGCGACGGTGAGCGGGAGATGACGACGCATCCCCACACGGTGTGGGGTGAGGCGCCCGCAGCACCATGGCCCACCTGGGCCAGAATCACGTGGTGAGCAATCTGGTCAACCTGGAGAAGGTCTCCAAGGCGTACGGCATCCGCCCCCTGCTCACCGAGGTGTCACTGGGTGTCAGCGTCGGTGAGCGGATCGGCGTGGTCGGCCGCAACGGCGACGGCAAGACCACGCTGCTCAACGTGATGACCGGCGCTGCGGAACCCGACTCCGGCCGGGTGTCCCGCCAGCGGGGCCTGCTCGTCGGCTACCTGCGCCAGACCGACGAGCTCGTCGACACGCACACCGTGCGCGAGGCGGTGCTGGCCGGCCGGTCCGACCACGAGTGGGCCGCGGACTCGGGGACCCGCGAGGTGGTCGAGGTGCTGCTGGCCGGGGTGACCCTCGACCGTGCCGTGTCCGGGCTGTCCGGCGGCGAGCGGCGGCGCTGCTCGCTGGCCGCCCTGCTGCTGGGCGAGCACGACCTGGTCGTCCTCGACGAACCCACCAACCACCTCGACGTCGAGGCGGTCGCCTGGCTGGCCGACCACCTGGCCCGGCGTACGTCGGCACTCGTCGTGGTCACCCACGACCGGTGGTTCCTCGACGCGGTCTGCGAGTGGACGTGGGAGGTGCACGACGGCGCCGTCGACGTCTACGAGGGCGGCTACTCGGCGTACGTCCTCGCGCAGGCGGAGCGGCAGCGGCAGGCGGTGGCGACCGAGACCCGTCGCCAGAACCTGGTGCGCAAGGAGCTCGCCTGGCTGCGCCGCGGGCCGCCGGCACGGACGTCGAAGCCGAAGTTCCGCATCGACGCGGCCAACTCACTGATCGACGACGTCCCGCCACCGCGGGACCGCCTCGAGCTCCAGCGGTTCGCGACCCAGCGGCTCGGCAAGGACGTCATCGACGTGGAGGACGTCGACCTGAAGCGTGGTGAGCGCAGCCTGCTGTCGCACGCGACCTGGCGGCTCGGCCCGGGCGATCGCGTCGGCCTCGTCGGCGTGAACGGCGCGGGCAAGAGCTCGGTGCTCGGCCTGCTCTCGGGCGAGCTGGCGCCGACGGTCGGGAAGGTGCGGCAGGGCCGCACGGTCGCGCTCCAGCACCTCACCCAGCACATCGACGAGCTCGACCCCGAGGCCCGGGTGCTGGCGACCGTCGAGTCGGTCCGGCGGGTGACCAAGACCGTGGACGGCGAGATCACGGCGAGCGCGATGCTGGAGCGGTTCGGCTTCACCGGCGACCGCCTCACCGCGCGGCTCGGCGACCTGTCCGGTGGCGAGCGGCGCCGCTTCCAGCTGCTCCGGCTGCTGCTCACCGAGCCCAACGTGCTGCTCCTCGACGAGCCCACCAACGACCTCGACATCGAGACGCTGACGGTCCTCGAGGACTTCCTCGACGGCTGGCCCGGGACGCTGGTCGTGGTCTCGCACGACCGCTACTTCCTGGAGCGCACCGTCGACACCGTCTGGGCGCTCCTCGACGACGGCCAGATCTCGATGCTCCCGCGCGGCGTGGAGGAGTACCTCGAGCGACGTGCCGTCCAGCTCCGGCTGGGCGCGGAGGCTGCGGCGGTCCCGACAGGCTCGACGGGCTCGACCAGCGGTGGCCCCGTCCCGCTCAAGGCGAAGGCCGGCAGTGCCGAGGAGCGGGAGGCGCGCAAGGCGCTGGCCCGGATCGACCGGCAGCTGGAGCGGGTCGGCGTACGCGAGCAGAAGCTGAACGCCGCGATCCTCGACGCGGGCCAGGACTACGAGCAGCTGGCGAAGCTGAGCGCGGAGCTCCAGCTGGTCCTGGCCGAACGCGACGAGCTCGAGATGGAGTGGCTCGAGGCGGCCGAGGTCCTCGACTAGGAGTCGGTGCCGAACGGCGCGAGCAGCCGGCGCAAAAGGGCCGCCAGTGCCTTCTGGTCGGCGGCCGGGAGCTCGGCGAGCAGTGCCTTCTCCGCGTCGATGAGCGCCGTGAAGGCGCCGTCCACGGCCGCCTTGCCCTCGCGGGTCAGCCGCACGATCACGCCGCGCCGGTCGTCGGGGTCCGGGTGCCGCTCCACGAAGCCGCGGTCGGCGAGCCGGTCGACCCGGTTGGTCATGGTGCCGCTGGTGACCAGCGTGGCGCGGAGCAGGCGGCCGGGGGAGAGCTCGTACGGCGCCCCCGCGCGACGCAGCGCCGCGAGCACGTCGAACTCCCACGACTCGATCGCGTGGGCGGTGAACGCCGCCCGGCGAGCGCGGTCGAGGTGGTGCGCGACCCGGGAGATCCGGCTGAAGACGGCGACCGCGCCCAGGTCGAGGTCGGGGCGCTCCCGCGCCCAGGCCTCGGTGAGCTCGTCGACCTCGTCCCGCATGCCACCAGCGTAACCGGATCGGTCGAGATTCTTGACATCAAGAGAGTGCTGGATGAGGATGGTGAAACTATCTTGACGTCAAGATATAGAGGAGCCTCGTCATGCCGCACACCTGGGACCCCGACCGCTACCTGACCTACGCCGACGAGCGCGGTCGCCCGTTCGTCGAGCTCGTGGCCCGCGTCGGCGCGGACGCCCCCGCCGAGGTCGTGGACCTCGGTTGCGGCGCCGGCAACCTGACCGGCCTGCTCGCCGAGCGCTGGCCGGACGCTCGAGTGGTCGGGCTCGACTCGAGCCCCGAGATGATCGCGGCGGCCCAGAAGTCAGCACCGGGCCTCGGGCAGCCGGTGACCTACGCCGTCGCCGACCTGCGCGACTGGCGGCCCGAGCAGCCGGTCGACTTACTCGTCAGCAACGCGACCCTCCAGTGGGTCCCGGGTCACCTCGAGCTCCTGCCGTCGCTGGTCGCTGCGGTGCGGCCCGGGGGCTGGTTCGCCTTCCAGGTGCCGGGCAACTTCGACGAGCCCAGCCACACGATCCGACGCGAGCTGGCCGCCGAGGCGCCGTACGCCGAGCACACGGCCGACGCCGACCATCCCGACTCGCACGACCCGGTCGTCTACTACGACGCGCTGGCGGCGACCGGCTGCGCCGTGGACGTCTGGGAGACGACGTACACCCATGTGCTGCGTGGGCCCGACCCGGTGTTCACCTGGGTGTCCGGCACCGGGGCTCGCCCGACCCTGCAGGCGCTGCCGGACGACCTGCGGCCGGCGTTCGAGGCGGAGTTCAAGAGTCGGCTCGCGGCCGCGTACCCGGTCCGGGCCGACGGCACGGTGCTGCTGCCGTTCCGCCGGGTCTTCGCCGTGGCCCAGCGATTGGCAGAGCGGTCATGAGGCTGCACCACGTCCAGGTCGCGTGCCCGCGCGGCGGCGAGGACGACGCCCGCCGGTTCTACGTCGACGCGCTGGGGCTGACCGAGATCGACAAGCCGACCGAGCTCGCCGGCCGCGGCGGTGCGTGGTTCCGCTCCTACGACGACGCGGGCCGGGTCGGCACCGAGCTGCACGTCGGCGTCGAGGAGCCGTTCGCGCCCGCCCGCAAGGCGCACCCGGCGCTGCTGCTGCCGTCGATCGAGGCGCTCGAGGAGACCTTGCTGCGACTCGAGCGGCTCGGATTCGCGGTGGACCGCAGCGAGTGGGCGACGTTTCCGGGCTACCGACGGGTGCACACGCACGACGCGCACGGCAACCGGGTGGAGCTGTTGGCCTGACCTGCAGCGATGTCGTTCGCCCCGTAACCGACTGCTTGACAGTACGTTGTCCAGACGAGGAACGTCTCGACAACCAGGCGTCTTTCTCGGGGGGAGTGGTGCTGGTATGACCCAGGCGGACACATCGACGTCATCTGGCACGACGCAGGTCGTGAACCGGATCAAACGTGCACAGGGGCAGCTCTCGGGCGTGCTCCGCATGCTGGAGGAGGGTCGCGACCTCCAGGAGATCGTGAACCAGCTGAAGGCGGTCTCACGCGCGCTCGACCGCGCCGGCTTCGCGATCATCGCGGCCGAGCTGCGCGAGTCGGCCCGCAAGGGGCAGGTGACCGAGGAGGAGCTCGACCAGCTCGAGCGGTTCTTCCTGTCGCTGGCCTAGGCCGTCTGCATCCAGCCGGGATTGTCGGGCAGGGCGTCCAGCCCGTCCGGTCGCACGTCGCGCCACGCGGACAGCACCGGCGCGAGCTCGGTCGGCGTCGCGCCGTGCAGCACCACGCTGTCCGCGCCCGCGTCGAGCTGGTCCTGGATGCGCCTGGCGCACTCTGTGGCCGAGCCGGTGGCGGACGCCTCGAGCCACTCGCCCGGCAGCACGTCGTCGCGGAGGTGGCTCAGCTCCTCGACGGTGCCGATGGCGTCGAAGGCGCCGGGGTAGCCCTGCACCAGCTCGTCGTTGCGGAACCGGTCGAGCGCCGCCGGGTCCCAACCATTGGCCCGGACCAGCACCTCGCCGTACCCCTGCAGGTACGTCGCCAGCCGGCCGACCAGCTTGCGCAGCCGCTGCTCCTCGGGGATCGACTCCTCGACGGTGGCCAGGACCGACCAGATCCGCACCTGGGCAGGGTCCTTGCCGTCGCGCTCGGCGCTGTCGCGGATGGTCCGTACGGCGCGTGCCAGCGTCTCGTCGGTGAGGAAGGTGTGCAGCACGACGCCGTCGGCGACCCGGCCGGCCAGCTCGAGGCTCTTCGGGCCGATGGCCATCATCAGGACCGGGATGTCCTCGTCGAAGCTCTTGTCCTGCGACAGGTAGGGGTAGCGGCCGGCCGGCCCGTCGTGCCCGAACGCCTCGCCGTGCCAGAGCCGGCGGTAGACGCCGATCGCGTCCTCCAGCTGCGCGCCGGTGATGCGCGGCAGCCCCATGACGTCGAAGAGCAGGTCGAAGCCTCGACCGAGACCCAGCGCGTAGCGACCCCGGCTGAGCCGGTGCAGGGTCGTCGCCATGGTCGCGGTGACCAACGGGTGCCGGGTGTTGTGGTTGGTGGCGGCCGTGGCGATGCCCAGCCTCGTCGTGGCTGCGGCCGCGGCGCCGGCCAGCACGCCGGCGTCCTTGAGGTTGAACCGCTCCGACAGGAACACCGACCCCAGCCCGAGCTCCTCGGCCAGCCTGACCTCGTCGAGCAGGTCGGCCGGCTGGTCGGTGTGACCGGCCAGGCCGTAGCAGGCCAGCTCGGGCAGACGGGTGGTCACGGTGATGGACGCTAGCGGTGAACTTGACACGTGTCAGGTACGAGTTCGTACTCATGAGTAACATGGGGGTCATGAGCCAGGTCCTCTCCCTGTGGCAGAAGTGCACCTCGATCCCGCTCGTGGGTGCCCGCGTGTTCTCGTTCGCGTTCGGCCAGAAGGCGCCGTACTTCTTCTCCATCCGCCCGCGCTTCACCGTCATCGAGCCCAACCACGCGGAGCTGGTGATCCCCGACCGCCGTCGCGTGCACAACCACCTCGGCACCGTGCACGCCATCGCCCTGTGCAACGGCCTCGAGGCCGCGATGGGCGCCCTCGCCGAGGCCACCATCCCGTCGACGAAGCGCTGGATCCCCAAGGGGATGACCGTCTCCTACACCGCCAAGGCCGTCGGCGACATCACCTGCATCGCAGAGACCGACGACGACCAGTGGACCGGGACCGACCCCGACCTGCCGGTCCGGGTCCGCGGCCTGATGGCCGACGGGACGGTCGTCATCGAGGGCGTCATCAACCTCTGGGTGACCGCGAAGTCAGGCGCACACAGCAAGGAAGGTCAAGCGGTCGGCTGACCGACGGCGGACGGTGGGGGCATGACCACCATCGATCCCGACACCCTCCCCGTCAGCGACCCGATCCGGCACACGACGAAGATCCGCGCCCGGCTCACCGACCTCGCCGAGCACCTGCGCGGCGACGTCGAGAAGATCGACGAACCGCGCGCCCAGGCCCTGTTCGAGACCGCGGCCGAGGTGCTGCTCGGCCTCGAGCACGCCTTCGCCGACTACGAGAAGGGCGACGAGCCGGCCTGGCGGCGGTGACGCCAGAACCACAGGTGCCCGGCCACCGCCAGCGCCGACAGCGCGCCGATCGCGAACACGGAGCCCTTCGCCAGGTTGCCGTCCGTACGCCGTCCCATCAACGCCCGGGTGGCCTGGCTCGACAGCACGGACCCGTCACTCTGGTGGGACAGCACCGAGCCTGTGGCCTGGTGCGAGAGCCACGAGCCCGCGCTCTGCGACGACCCGATCGAGAACGCCGACGCGAACGATCCGACGCTGCCGATGCTCGCGCACGACCCGACCGACCCGATGGACAGCACCGAGTGGTCCGACCACAGCGACAGCACCGAGTTGGTCGACCCGACGGACCAGCGGCTGTTCACGAGCCCAGGACGGTCGCCGTACCGACCTGCTGGTCACCCTCGAAGACCCCCAGCACAAGAGCCGTGGTCACGTTGGCCCAGGCCGCGATGTCGACCGGCTCCAGCTCGACGTCGACCTCGGTCCCGGGCAGCAGCATCGGGTTGTCGGCCGGCAGCTTCACCGTCGCGACCCCGAGGTCGACATCGCCGTGACCCTCGGTCGCTCCCCGGAAGACCGGCCGATAACCGTCGAAGGCCGGCGTGTGCCGGCCGCCCTGCTCCTTGGTCAGCATCTGCAGTCGCACGCGCACGCGACGAGTATGGCGCGGCACCGAACCCCGCCTACCCTTGACCGGTCATGCGCACCTACGAGGTCCGCACCTACGGGTGCCAGATGAACGTCCACGACTCCGAGCGGCTCAGCGGCCTGCTGGAGGACGCGGGGTACATCGCTGCGCCGACGGGCGAGGACGCGGACGTCGTGGTCTTCAACACCTGCGCGGTCCGGGAGAACGCCGACAACAAGCTCTACGGCAACCTCGGTCACCTCGCGCCGAAGAAGGCGCAACGGCCGGGTATGCAGATCGCGGTCGGCGGCTGCCTCGCGCAGAAGGACCGCGCGACGATCACCCAGAAGGCGCCGTGGGTCGACGTCGTGTTCGGCACTCACAACATCGGCAGCCTGCCTGCGTTGCTGGAGCGGGCTCGCGTGAACGACGAGGCCCAGGTCGAGATCCTCGAGTCGCTCGAGGTCTTCCCCTCGACGCTCCCGACCAAGCGCGAGTCGGCGTACGCCGCCTGGGTGTCGGTGAGCGTCGGCTGCAACAACACCTGCACGTTCTGCATCGTCCCGGCCCTGCGCGGCAAGGAGAAGGACCGCCGGCCCGGCGAGATCCTGAGCGAGGTCGAGGCTCTGGTGGCCGAGGGCGTCAGCGAGATCACCCTGCTCGGCCAGAACGTCAACGCGTACGGCGTGGAGTTCGGCGACCGGCAGGCGTTCAGCAAGCTGCTCCGTGCCTGCGGCGACGTCGACGGGCTCGAGCGGGTGCGGTTCACCAGCCCGCACCCGGCGGAGTTCACCGACGACGTCATCGAGGCGATGGCCGAGACCCACAACGTGATGCCGAGCCTGCACATGCCGCTGCAGTCCGGCTCCGACCGGGTGCTGAAGGCGATGCGCCGGTCCTACCGGTCCGAGAAGTACCTCGGCATCATCGACCGGGTCCGCGCGGCGATCCCCGACGCCGCGATCACCACCGACATCATCGTCGGCTTCCCCGGCGAGACCGAGGACGACTTCGTGCAGACCCTGGCGGTCGTCGAGCAGGCGCGCTTCAGCGGCGCCTTCACCTTCCAGTACTCCAAGCGACCCGGTACGCCGGCCGCGACCCTGCCCGACCAGATCGACCCCGCAGTCGTGAAGGACCGCTACCAGCGGCTCGTCGCCGTCGCCGACGAGGTCGCCTGGACCGAGAACAAGGCGCAGGTCGGTCGCCGGCTCGACGTGATGGTCGCCGAGGGCGAGGGCCGCAAGGACGCCGCCACCCACCGCCTGTCCGGCCGAGCACCCGACAACCGGCTCGTCCACTTCCAGGCGCCCGAGGTCCAAGTCCGTCCGGGCGACCTGGCCACCGTCGAGGTCACGTATGCCGCGCCGCACCACCTGGTGGCCGACGGCCCGGTCGTCGTACGCCGGACGCGCAGCGGCGACGCCTGGGAGGCGCGCACGAGCGAGCCGAAGCAGGCAGGCGTCGGGCTCGGCATGCCCTCGGTAGGAGTGCCCGCAGCGGTGCCTGTGGATAGCGTCTGCGGCTGACCGCTGTGGCGTCGCAGGATGGACGCCGTGTCGGTGGTGGAGTCGCTGGAGCGCCTGGGCGGCGTCGCGACCCGTGGAGCGTTGATCGCGGCCACCGACCGCATCCGGGTTGACCGAGCGCTCGAAGTCGGCGACATCGTCGTGCTCGCACGCGGTCGATACGCCCTCCCGGAAGTCGACGCGTCTCGGGCGGCCGCCCACCGGCTCACCGGAGCCGTGTCCTGGCGGTCGGCCGCTCAGCGCCACCATTGGGAACTGCTGAAGGTGCCGGACCGCCCCGAGATCACGGTGCCCGCGAACCGCAAGCTCACCGTCGCGCAGAAGTCAGGCGTGCTGCTACACCGCGGCGACCTGCACGAGTCTGAGATCGACGAAGGCGTGACGACGAAGGCGCGCACCTTGGTCGACTGCATGCGCGGCCTGCCGTTCGGAGAGGCGCTGGCCGCGGCAGACTCGGCGCTGCGACACGGATTCTCGGCGCGGCTTCTCCTCGGCCTTGCCTCTGGTGCGCGCGGTCCGGGGTCGGCGCAGATGCGGCGGGTGGCCAGGTTGGCGTCGGCGGACAAGGCGAACCCGTTCGAGTCGGGTCTACATGCCATCGCCACGGAGGTTCCGGGGCTGCACGTCCGGCCCCAGGTCTCGATCCACGACCCGGGCTTCCTCGGCCGCCCGGACTTCGTCGACGGGCGACTCAAGATCGTCCTCGAGGCCGACTCGTTCGAGTGGCACGGGAGTCGTGCGGCGCTGCGTCGCGATGCAGCTCGCTACGACGAATTCGTGGTGCGAGGGTGGCTCGTCCTGCGGTTCGCCTGGGAGGACGTCATGTTCGACCCCGCCTGGGTGCGTTCGATCCTGGCGGCGGCCGTAGCCGAACGTAGTGATCGGCTCTGCCCGAGGTGTCGCGCCGCCTGACGGCGTCCATCGGTGACCCGGTCACTACGTCTGGCTACGGCTTCTAGGCGTTGTACGGCTTGTCCGCCGAGCGCGGGTCAAGACTGGGGTAGCCCGAAGCTGGGGCCACGCCGTCGGGCTGCGGCTCCTCGCCGCCGGCCGACTGCTCAGGCGGGGTGTCTCCCTCGACAGAGACCGCGGAGGTGTCCCGGATCCCGTCGGTGGCCTCCTGGCCGGGGCCGGTCGAGCCGACCCGCTCGCTGCTGACGCCCATGCCGCCCGCGGCCCGGTCGGGCCCGGTGGAGTTCGGCGTCGAGTCCCGGATGTCCGTGTCCTGCTCATTCCCGCTCATGCGAGAGCGGTACCCAGGTCAGGCGGGGGAGTCCTCGTGCGGCTCCACGTCGTCGTCGGTGCCGTTGTCGGACTCGGTGGCCTCGGTGTCGGTGTCCTCGCCCTCCTGGAGCACCTCCTTGAGCGGGTCCGGGGACTCCTCCACGGCCGGGTTCGACTCGGGGTCGAGGTCGGCCGGAACGTTCTCCTCGTCTTCGGGGAGGGCGTCCGCGCCACCCGGGTTGGGCTCGCCCGGTTCGATCTGCGGCTGGGGCTGCTCGCCGAGGTCGCCGGTCTGGGTGGGGTTCTCGTCGCTCATCTATCTCTCCCGTGGTTGGGGCTCAGAAGCCGAAGGTCGTGTACGCCGGCAGCTCGCCGTCGATGATGCCCGTCAACACCCGCAGCTCGTGCGGCACCACCGGATCAGGCAGCGCGGACAGGGTGTACCACTCGAGCGCAGCGCACTTCGCAGGCTCGACGATCCGCGGGGTGCCCGACCACGACCGCGCGGTGAAGAAGAAGTCGATCCGCTCGTCGATCGGCTCGCCGCCACGAGTCCGCTGCATCGACGTGGCGAAGGCGAGGTCCAGGTCGTCGACGTCGATCTCCTCGCGGGCCTCGCGCCGGGCGGCGTCGTACGCCGTCTCGCCCTTCTCGACGTGCCCCGCCGCCGCGGCCGCCCAGTGGTCGTCCATGTAGCCGGTGCCCTGACGCAGCTGCAGCAGCACCTCCGTCCCCGCGACGCCGTCTCGCAACAGGAAGACGTACGCCGCGGGTACGACGGTGAAACGCTGGTCGATCAGGCGGGCGGCGCGGCCGGCGGGGCCGGCGAGGCCGGCGGAGCCGGCGGGGCTGCAGGAGGCACGTCGTCGACGCCCAGGGCGTCCTTGGCCCTGTCGGCGCCCGCGTCGATCTGCTCGTCGTACTTGCCACCGGTCTTGTCGTCGACGAAGTCGGCACCCTTGTCGATGCCGTCGTCGACCTTGTCCTCGTGGCCGTCGACCAGATCCTCCAGCTTGTCCTTGGCCTGGCTCAGCTTTTCCTTGGCGTCATCAAGGAAGCCCATGTCTGCTCCTAAGAGGTCCGAGGCCCGAATGACCCCGTGCATTGCCACACTAGCCACATGTCAGCCCCCCCGACCACGGTCCCGATCGTGGCTGTCGTCGGGTCCACGGCCTCGGGCAAGACCGGCCTCTCGCTCGACCTCGCCGAGCGCCTGCACGGCGAGGTGGTCAACACCGACGCGATGCAGGTCTACCGCGGCATGGACGTCGGCACCGCCAAGCTGCCGGCGCACGCCCGGCGCGGCATCCCGCACCACCTGCTCGACACCCTGACGGTCCGGGAGCCCGCCACCGTCGCGGAGTTCCAGGGCTGGGCGCGCGACGTGATCGACCGGCTCCGCGCGCGTCGTACGACGCCCGTGCTCGTCGGCGGCTCGGCGCTCTACACCCGCGCGATCCTCGACCGGTTCGAGTTCCCGGGCACCGACGAGGTGGTCCGTACCAGGCTCGAGAACGAGCTCGCCGAGCTGGGACCACAGGCCCTGCACGACCGGCTTAAGGAGCGCGACCCCGACGCCGCCGCACTGATCCTCCCCGAGAACGGCCGCCGCATCGTCCGCGCCCTCGAGGTGGTCGAGCTCACCGGTGCGCCGTTCAGCGCCAGCCTCCCGGTCCTCGAGTACGCCGACCCGCACACGCTCCAGATCGGCGTCGACATCGACCGCGAGACGCTCGACGAGCGCATCGCCGCCCGGGTCGAGGCCATGTTCACCAGCGGCTTCGTCGAGGAGGTGCGCCACCTCCTCGACCACGGCCTGGCCGAGGGCCGCACCGCCCCCCGGGCGATCGGCTACCGCGAGGTGGTCGCCCACCTGCGCGGCGAGCTCACCGAGCAGGAGGCCCGCGACCAGACCGCGCAGGCCACCCGACGCTTCGCGCGCCGGCAGGACTCGTGGTTCCGCAAGGACCCACGCATCGTCTGGATCCGGTACGACGACCCGGCGCTGGTCGACAAGGCGCTCGACGCCGTGGCCGCCGTTGGTTGAGGAGCTTGCGCAGCAAGCGTCTCGAAACCTCGCACGTCGAGGCTGGTTCCCAGCCCCACCTCACCAGGTTTCGAGACAGGCGCAGAGCGCCCTCCTCAACCACCGGAGCGCAAGATCCGTCGGGTGCGACGTCCCCGGTCCGGGCCAGACTGATCCCATGAGCGAGGACTTCCACGGCCGCGACCGGCTGCGTGAGCTGCTGGACGCCGTGCTCGACGAGGACAACCACACGCTCGACGACATGGCGGGCGACGCCTACTCCTCGCCCTATCACTTCAACCGGCAGCTCTCCCGCAGCGCCGGCGAGCCGCCCGTGGCCATGAAGCGCCGGGTGCTGCTGGAGCGGGCCGCGTGGCAGCTGCGCCAGGGCGCCTCGGTCACCGACACCGCCTTCGAGGCCGGCTACGAGTCGGTCGAGGGCTTCAGCCGCGCCTTCACCCGCGCCTACGGACACCCGCCGAGCACCCTCAAGGGCGGCGGCACCGCGCACTGGCTCCAGGCGCCCAACGGCATCCACTTCCACCCGCCGTTCTCGCTGTGGGTGGAGGCCGAGCCCAGCCGGGGCAGCGCCGGCGCCGGTGCGGGAGGTGTCACCACACTGCTGCTCCAGCACGACGTCGACGACACCCGGCTGCTCCTCGAGGCGGCCAAGCAGCTCGACGACGAGCGCTACCGCGAGCTCCGACTGCCACCCCGCCAGGTGACGGTCTTCGAGAAGCCCGAGCAGTCGGTCGCCCAGCTGCTCGAGCGCCTCGTCTTCACCAAGGAGGTCTGGGTCGCCTCTATCACCGGCGCCGACTTCCCGGATCGCGCCAAGGACGACGTGGCGGGACTCGTCGAGCGGCACGACGACGCGTCCGTGGCGTGGCTGGCGGTGGTCCGCGACATCGAGCAGCGCGACGCCTGGGCGGACCGGGTCGTCGACGCGCTGTGCGACCCACCCGAGAGCTTCGTGCTCGGCGGCATCGTCGCCCACGTGATCACGCACTCGGCGGGGCGACGACTGCTGGTCCGCCAGCTGCTCACCGAGGACGGCGTCTTCAAGGGCGAGTCGCTCGACTCGCCCGGCCTGTCCGGCGACCCGCTCAACTGGATGAAGAGGCTCCCGTGACTCGTACGACGTTCTACACCGCCATGACCCTCGACGGCTTCATCGCCGACGAGCACGACAAGCTCGACTGGCTGTTCGTCCAGGACCAGGACGAGAAGGGGCCGCTCAACTACGACGAGTTCATCAAGGACATCGGCGCGATGGTGATGGGCGCGACGACGTACCAGTGGCTGCTCGACCACCTCGCCGAGTCCGGCGAGGGATGGCCCTACACGATGCCGGCCTGGGTGGTCACCCACCGCGAGCTCCCGGGCATCGAGGGTGCCGACATCCGGTTCGCCCAGGGCGACGTGGCGCCGCTGCACGACGAGCTCGTGGCCGCCGCCAGTGGTCAGGACGTCTGGGTGGTGGGGGGCGGTGACCTCGCCGCCCAGTTCGCCGAGGCGGGCAAGCTCGACCAGGTGATCTGCTACATCGCGCCGGTCACCCTCGGTGCCGGCCGGCCGCTGTTCCCGCGCCGCTTCGACCTCCGCCTCGTCGAGGTGCACCAGAACAAGGCCTTCATCGCCGCGCGCTACGACGTGGTCGGTCCGCGCACCGGAGACAAGCCGTAGCCCTACGCTCCGGGCATGAGCCTGCCGACTCCCGGTCCCGACCGCGCCGCGCTCGTGACCGGCGCCTCTCAGGGCATCGGAGCCGAGATCGCCCGCGAGCTCGCCCGGCGCGGCCACCGGCTCGTGCTCGTCGCCCGCAGCGAGGACAAGCTGCAGGCGCTCGCCGACGAGATCGGGGCCAAGGGTGGGCAGGCCGACGTCCTGGTCGCCGACCTCGCCGACCGGTCGGCGCGCGCCGTCCTGCCGGCCCGGCTGATCAAGCTCGGCGTGACCGTCGACATCCTCGTCAACAACGCCGGGTTCTCCACGATGGGCCGGGTCTCCGACGCCGATCCGGAGACAGAGATGCAGCTGGTCGAGGTCGACGTGGTCGCCGTGGTCGACCTCTGCACCCGCTTCCTCCACGGCATGGTCGAGCGCGGGCGCGGCGCGATCCTCAACGTCGCGAGCACGGCGGCGTTCCAGCCGCTGCCGGCCCAGGCGGCGTACGGCGCGGGCAAGGCCTTCGTCCTCTCCTACACGCAGTCGCTGGTCGGCGAGCTCAAGGGCAGCGGCGTCACCGCGACCGCGCTCTGCCCCGGACCGGTGCACACCGGTTTCGGCGAGCGCGCCGGCTTCAGCAAGGCGGACGCCGAGAAGGCACTCCCCGCGGTGATGTGGGTCGACGCGGCCGCCGTGGCGCAGGCCGCCGTCGACGGCCTCGACAGGGGCCGGATGGTGGTCATCCCTGGAGTGGCGAACCGGTTCGCGGCCGCGATGGCCCAGGTCACCCCCCGCACCCTCCTGCTCCCGGTGCTCAGGACGCATCCCGGCCTGAGGTAGCGGGTACCGGCCACCACATGTTCTCGGGACCCCTCGTCACCCTGACCACCGCCGCCCTCGCGGTCGCCACCCTCCAGGCCCCCGCCTCCGGCGCAGCCGAGCAGGAACGGCGCGCACCTCAACCCCCACGTCAGGCCACAGCGGTCGGCAAGGGCGGCGCGGTCACGTCGGTCGACCCCTACGCCACCCGCATCGGCCTCAAGGTCCTCAAGGAGGGCGGCAACGCGGTCGACGCCGCGGTCGCCACCGCCGCTGCGCTCGGGGTCACCGAGCCCTACAGCTCCGGCCTCGGCGGTGGCGGCTACTTCGTCTACTACGACGCCAAGACCAAGAAGGTGAAGACGCTCGACGGCCGCGAGACGGCCCCGGCGGCGATGAAGCACGACGCGTTCATCGACCCGGCGACGGGCAAGCCCTACACCTTCACTCCCGACCTGGTGACCAGCGGCGTCTCGGTGGGCGTCCCCGGCACGCCGGCCACCTGGCAGGCCGCCCTCGACCGGTGGGGCTCCATGTCCCTGGCCGACGTCCTGGAGCCGGCCTCGGCACTCGCCCGTCGGGGCTTCAAGGTCGACAAGACGTTCAACAAGCAGACCGACGACAACGCCGAGCGGTTCAACGCCTTCACGTCGACGCGCAAGCTCTTCCTCCGGCACGGCAAGGCACCCAAGGTCGGCAGCGTGCTGCGCAACCCCGACCTCGCCGACACCTACGACCTGCTCGGCGAGCGCGGCATGTCGGCGTTCTACCGCGGTGACCTGGCCCGTGAGCTGGCCAAGACCGTGCGCAAGCCCCCGAAGACCAGCCGCACCGACCTGCCGGTGCCCAAGGGCAGCATGCGCGCGAAGGACCTCGCGAAGTACGACGTCATCCAGCACCGGCCGACCCACGTCGACTACCGCGGCTACGACGTCTACGGCATGCCGCCGTCGTCCAGCGGCGGCACCACCGTCGGCGAGGCGCTCAACATCCTCGAGCGCTTCGACCTGAAGTCGATGGCGCCGGCGCAGGTGCAGCACCTCGTGCTCGAGGCCGCCCACCTCGCCTTCGCCGACCGCGCCAAGTACGTCGGCGACCAGGCCGGCGTACCGGTCAGCACCCTGCTCTCCGACACGTACGCCGCGGAGCGGGCGTGCCAGATCAACCCGCTCGCCGCCTTCGTGCCGCCGGTGGCGGCGGGCAACGTCGCCGCGTCCGACGGCTCGTGCGCCACCCCCACGACCAGGACCGAGGTGGCGCCGGACACCGAGGGCGTCAACACCACCAACCTCACCGTGTCCGACAAGGACGGCAACGTCGTGGAATACACGCTCACCATCGAGCAGACCGGCGGCTCGGGCATCGTGCTGCCGGGTCGCGGCTTCCTGCTCAACAACGAGCTGACCGACTTCAGCGCCGTCTACGACCCGGCCGACCCCAACCGGATCGAGCCCGGGAAGCGTCCGCGCAGCTCGATCTCGCCCACGATCGTGCTGCAGAACAAGAAGCCGGTCCTCGCCGTCGGCACCCCCGGCGGGTCGACGATCATCACCACGGTTCTCGGGATCCTGGTCAACCGGCTCGACCTCGGGATGTCGATCGAGGAGGCGATCGCGGCACCCCGCGCCGCGCCCAACAACACCACGCCGCTGAAGGCGGAGCAGGCCTATCTCGACCTGTACGGCGCCGCGCTGGCGCTGCTCGGCCACACCCTCACGCCGGTCGGCGCTCCCGGCACCTCAGCGGCCGAGATCGGCGCGGCCACCGCGATCGAGTTCGGCAGGCGCGGGCTCGTCACGGCGGCCGCCGAACCCACCCGGCGCGGCGGGGGAGCGGCGGCGGTGGTCGACCGCAAATAGGTTGGCGGCCGGGCTCTACCCTTGAGGGGTGAGCAGCGCGAGCACCTGGACCACGATCGACTCTGTCGAAGGGCTGCTCGAGCTCCTCGGCACGCCCTCCGAGCGGGTCGTCAACAAGGGCCGGCCGGCGCTGATCGACGTGGACCGGGACTGGCTCGCCGCCTCGCCGTTCTGTGTCATGGCGACCTCTGACGCCGACGGCAACTGCGACGCCTCGCCCAAGGGCGACCCGCCCGGCCAGCTGGTGCACGTCATCGACGACACGACCATCGCCATCGCCGAGCGACCCGGCAACAAGCGGGCCGACGGCTACAAGAACATCCTGGTCAACCCGCACGTCGGGCTGAACTTCCTGATCCCGGGCCGCGGCGACACGCTGCGCATCAACGGCCGGGCCCGACTGGTCAGCGACGCGCCGTTCTTCGACGAGATGGTCGTCAAGGGCCACCGGCCGCTGCTGGCGGTCGTGGTCGAGATCGACGACATCTTCTTCCACTGCGCGAAGGCGTTCCTGCGCTCGGGGATCTGGAAGCCGGAGTCCTGGGAGCCGGAGGCCAAGGTCCCGCGGCGCGCGGTGATCGCCAAGGAGGTCGAGCCGTCCGGCATGACGGTCGAGCAGCTCGACGACTACTACAAGCCCGAGAACTACGCCAAGGGCCTCTACGGCTGATGGCCTACGAGTTCCTCAAGGGGCACGGCACCGAGAACGACTTCGTCCTCCTGCCGGACCTCGACGGCTCGGTCCACGGTGAGCTCGCTGCCCCGCAGATGGCAGAGCGGGCCCGAGCACTCTGCGACAGGCGCGCCGGCATCGGCGGCGACGGGATCCTGCGCGTGGTCCGCTCCACCACGCCGGACGCCGAGTGGTTCATGGACTACCGCAACGCCGACGGCTCGGTCGCGGAGATGTGCGGCAACGGCATCCGGCTGTTCGTCCGCTACCTCGTCGACCACGACCTGGCGGACGGCTCCGCACCGATCCGCGTGGACACCCGCGACGGCGTCAAGACGCTGACCGTCGACGGCGACCTGATCACCGTCGACCTGGGCACGCCCGAGGTGCTCGGCGAGACGACGGTCGGGGCGGAGGGCATCACCTGGGCCGCCCGGCACGTCGACATGGGCAACCCCCACGCGGTCGCCTTCGTGTCCTCCCTCGACGAGGCCGGCCGGCTCCACGACCCGCCCACCCACGACCCCGCGATCTACCCGGACGGCGTCAACGTCGAGTTCGTCGTGCGTCGCGGCGACCGGCACGTCGCGATGCGCGTCCACGAGCGCGGCTCGGGCGAGACCCGATCGTGCGGCACCGGCGCCGGCGCGGTGATGGTGGCCGCCGCGGTCGCCGACGACAACCGGCCCGTTGGCGAGGACGTCGCCTACCGCGTCGACGTCCCGGGCGGCACCCTCACCGTCACCTGGACCGCCGACGACCGGGTGCTGCTCACCGGCCCCGCGGTCATCGTGGCCAGCGGCACCACGGACCTGTAATCGCCGGTGGTTGAGGAGCTTGCGCTGCAAGCGTCTCGAAACCCCTCAAGCCCGTGCTGGGACTGACCCACCGCTGGTCGAGCTTGTCGAGACCGCCGCAGCGTGCGCTGGGAGCCGACCCTGCGGGCATCTCGACAGGCTCGATGAGCGGTGGTCGAGTCCCAGCCCCGGCTCACCAGGTTTCGAGACGGTCGCAGAGCGACCTCCTCAACCACCGGCCGATGATCAACGGGTACGTCGAACTGTCAGCACCACGGTGACCGCCAGCATCAGGAGCAGCGGCCACGACCCGGGCAGGACGAGCACGTCCTTGGCGCCGTCCCACGCGGACTTCGTGGACACGAGGGAGTCGTCCACGTCACGCGAGCTCCACCAGGCGGTGAGGCCGAGGGCGACCTGGGTGGCGATGCCCGCCGCAGCGACGTACTGCAGCCAGGCGGGTGCCGAGAGCGCACGCAGCGCCACCATGGCGAGCACGAGCAGCAGTGCGGTCATCAGCCCGGCACCGGCGGCCACCCGGTAGTCGCTGCGGTCGGCGGTCTCGCCGAAGAACTGGACGTTCACCGTCACCGTCCGCACCAGGATGCCGTTGAGCCAGGCGAGGACCACCGCGACGAGCATGGCGAGGGTGGGCAGGGGCCGGCGACCCGATTCGCTCATGGACCTACCTTGTCGTAAGGCGACTCAGCCCGACGTCCTAGGCTCCCGGGCCATGGACATCAGTGGATCGACCGCCATCGTCACGGGCGCCGCGTCGGGCATCGGCGCGGCCTGCGCCCGCCAGCTCGCGGCCAGGGGCGCCACCGTCGTGGTCGCGGACCTCCAGGCCGACAAGGGCGAGGAGCTGGCCGCCGAGATCAAGGGTGTCTTCGCCCAGGTCGACGTGACCAACACCGAGCAGATCACTGCGGCCGTCAACGCCGCCGCCGAGATCGCGCCGCTCCGCGCGGTGGTCAACTCGGCCGGTATCGGCTGGGCGCAGCGGACGATCGGCCGCGACGGCGAGATCGAGTCCGCGCACGACCTCGACGCCTTCAAGAAGGTGATCGCGATCAACCTGATCGGCACCTTCGACATGGTCCGTCAGGCCGCGACCGTGATGAGCCGCAACGAGCCCGACGAGGACGGCCAGCGCGGCGCGATCGTCAACCTCGCGAGTGTGGCCGCCTTCGACGGCCAGATCGGCCAGGCGTCGTACAGCGCGTCCAAGGGCGGCGTGGTCGGCATGACCCTGCCCGTGGCGCGCGACCTGTCGGCGTCCGGCATCCGGCTCAACACGATCGCCCCGGGCCTTGTCGACACCCCGATCTACGGCGAGGGCCCGGACTCCGAGGCGTTCAAGGCCAAGCTCGGTGAGAGCGTGCTGTTCCCCAAGCGCCTCGGAGTGCCGGACGAGCTGGCCAGCATGGTCGTCGAGTGCCTCACCAACAGCTACATGAACGCCGAGGTGGTCCGCGTCGACGGCGGCATCCGGATGCCGCCGAAGTGACGATTCGTCTGTGGCTTCGCGGGTTATCTCCCGCTCGAAGCCACAGACGAATCGGCGTCACTCGGCCAGCGAGTCGCGCTCGGCGTCCGTGAACGCCTCCATCGGCGCTGCGGGCGCGGAGATCCGGGCTGCGCGCAGCTTGCTGATCTTGGCGCCGGCCACGCCCATCGCCGCGTTGCTCAGGTTGCGACTGAACGTCACGGAGTGCTCGCGGGCGATGCCGAGCGAGGCGCCGACCTCGACGGCGTCCTGGTCTGCGCCCATGTAGAGGAACTGCCAGTTGTACGTGCCGGTCTGCTGCTCGACGAGTGCCTTCACCGCGGCGCCGGTCCACTCCTTGCTGGCGTTCTCCAACCCGTCGGTCATGATCGCGACGATCACGGTGCCGGGCCGCTGCGCCTCGGGAAGCGCGGCGAGCCGGGCACCGGCGTCGGTGATCAGTCGGCCCATGGCGTCGTGCAGCGCGGTCATGTTGCGCGGCTGCAGGTCGAGGGGTGGCACGTCGTCGACCGGCCGATCGGCGTACACGACCTCGTAGACGTCGTCGAACTGCGCCAGCGTCGCGCGGCACTGCCCGGCGCCCTTGCGCTGCTCGTCGACGAACGCCGCGAAGCCGCCCTCGATGTCGGACTTGATGGACTGCATCGAGCCGGAGCGGTCGAGCAGGAAGTAGAGGTGGGTCAGGTCGGAGCGGGTCATCGCCGTCTTCATTTGTTGGGCCTCCTTGGTTTGAACCGCATCGGTGCTGCGGCGGGAGCTGGTGCCGGCTTCGGTGTGCCGGACTCGTGGTCGTACTTGGCACGCTCGACGCCGGCGGCGGTCACCCGGCCGTCCTCGTTGGCGTAGGCGCCGAGGGTCTGGGTGCGGGCCAGCCGAGGGGGTACGGCGTTCTCGGTGAGCCCGGCCGCCGCGCCGGCGGACCGCAGCGACACCTTCCCCGCGAGCAGCGCCTCGGCCATCGACTCGTCGATGAGCGCGGTGAGCTTGTCCGCGGCCTCCCGCAGGTGCGGGAGCGCGTCGCCGGCGTCCTTGTCGGCGGCGGCCTCGAGGGCCTCGCGGACGGCGTCGAGCTGGGTGGGATCGGGTGTCATGGAGGAAGTGTGCCGCATAAACTGCGGATACGCAAATAATGCGCTTCCGCAGTCAGTGCGAACCCCTGCTCGGCCGGGTCGTGTGCCTGAGGACGCGCTATGCCGCGTCGTGGGGCACACGACCCGACCACTCGGTCAGGTCGAGCACCTCGTCGGCGGAGCCGGCGGCGGCTTCTACGAGGTCGGCGTTGGCCTGGTCGATCCTGGCCACCCAGGCACTGGCGTCGTCGAGCGACCGACCGGCCTCGACGTGCCGCGCGACCAGCCGCTCGATCCGGGTGGTCTCGTCGGTGACCAGGTGCCACACCGCGTCGCACTCGAGGGCCGCGGTGCGCCAGCGCGCCTCGTCCAGCAGCAGGTAGTTGCCCTCGGTGACCACCAGCCCGGCCCCGCACGGGATCTCGATCGTGTCCGGCAGCGGGTCCGGCTGTCCGTGCTCGAACGACGGCGCCAGCACGTCGCCGCCGCACTGGAGCCGGCGCAGCAGGGCGGCGTACCCCTCCGCATCGAAGGTGTCCGGAGCGCCCTTCGCGTCCAGTCGCCCCATGGCCACCAGCTCGGCGTTCGGCCGGTGGAAGCCGTCCATGGGCACGACCGGGCAGCCGTACGCCGCGGCGAGGGCCGCGGCCAGCGTGGACTTGCCGGCGCCGGGGGATCCGCTGAGCCCGAGCACGAACCGGCCCGACGGGAGCGCGTCGACCAGGGCCGCGATCTCGTGACCGTCGGGAGAGACGAGCACCCTCGGGCTCACTGGACGGAGGGCAGGGGTGGTTGCGCACACTCGAGCGCGGCCGACCGCTCGCTCGCAGGGACCTCCGCGGTGGCCGCCGCCGCGGCGGAGGTGGCGGCCCGCAGGGCCTTGACCTTCGCGGCCTTGGCCTTCTTCGCCTTCGCGACCTTCTTGCGCGCCTCGACCGCCTGGGCGGAGCTCGGCCCGTGCTGGGCCACCGCATTCTTCAGGGCGCTGCGGGCCTTGCGGAGCCTGCCGACGGCCTTGGTCTTGGCCTCCTGCGCCTTCGCGAGGTCGGCCGTCGCGTGCGCGAGCGCCGCCGCGGCAGCCGTGACGGACGCCTCGGCGTCGAGGCAGTCGACGGCCTTGCCCACGGCGTAGAGGATGTGGCTCTGCATGGGCCAGCCGACGGCCGTGAACGGCGTCGGCTGCGTCCATCCGCAGACGTCGGCACGGAAGTAGTCATCGGCGAGCTCGGGTGCCGTGTTCGCCCCGACCCTGAACAGCTCGGAGTCGGTGCCTGCCTGCACCACGGCCTCGACGACGAGGTCCTTGCCCGCCGGCACCACGGCCGTGACCGGGACCGTGAACAGGGCCCCGTCGGCCACGGACTCGTAGTCCACGGGGACCGACGCCAAGGGTTCGAGGTTGGCCAACAGCAGAGGATCGCCGTCGTCGATGGCCGAGACCGCCACGTGGCCCGGGAGGGTGCCATCCAGGCTGAACGCCTTCTCGACCGCGACGACGAGCCGGGAGACCGCGAATCCCTTGGACACGCCGTAGTGGCCGCTGAGATCGAACCGCCGATACCAGTGGTTCTCGGCCAGCACACCGTTGAAGTGACAGGCCACGCCTCCGCCCGCGAAGAACGCCTCGGAGCTGTTCTGGGAGATCTTGACCGGAGGCGCCGGCGCGGTGGCCCGGTCCGCCTGCCGGGTCGATCCGGTCGTCACGGACGACGTCGCCCCCAGGGACGGATCGGCCAGCAGGGTCGCGCCCAGGACGAGGCAGGTGCCGACGGCCGAGACGGTGACGCCAACGGCTCGGTGAGCAGTGCGAGGCGGACGGGCCATGGAGATTCCCTCTGAGGTGCCGGTCGAGGGAGATTAGCAGCGGACCCCGGGCAGGAAAGCGTTTCGCCCGGCGGTGGGGCCGCCCGTACGCTTGACAGCACATGACGAACGCACCTGACCTCTCCACGGACTCCGAGCCGGTCGATTCCACGATCGAGCTCGACGACTTCGATCTCGATGACGAGCTCGCAGCCACCACCGGCTGGGAGCTCGAGGACGACCCCGAAGTCGTCCCGACCGTCGGCGCGATGGAGCTCGCCGAGCGACACGCGCTGCGCCGCGTGGCCGGCCTGTCGACCGAGCTCCAGGACATCAGCGAGGTCGAGTACCGCCAGCTGCGCCTCGAGCGCGTGGTGCTGGTCGGGGTCTGGACCGACGGCTCGGTCGAGGACGCCGAGAACTCGATGGCCGAGCTGGCGCTGCTCGCCGAGACGGCCGGTTCCGAGGTGCTCGAGGCGATCTACCAGCGCCGGCAGTCCCCCGACCCCGCGACGTACGTCGGACGCGGCAAGGTCGACGCGATCCGCGAGATCGTCCAGGCCACCGGCGCCGACACCGTCATCTGCGACGGCGAGCTCGCGCCGAGCCAGCTGCGCAACCTGGAGGACCGGCTCAAGGTCAAGGTCGTCGACCGGACCGCGCTGATCCTCGACATCTTCGCCCAGCACGCGAAGTCCAGGGAGGGCCAGGCCCAGGTCGAGCTGGCCCAGCTCAACTACATGACGCAGCGGCTCCGCGGCTGGGGCGGCAACCTCTCCCGTCAGGTCGGCGGCCGGGTGGCGGGCGGTGCCGGTATCGGTGGCCGCGGTCCCGGCGAGACCAAGATCGAGACCGACCGGCGCCGGATCAACACCAAGATCGCCAAGCTCCGCCGCGAGCTCAAGGAGATGAAGAAGACCCGCGACACCAAGCGGGCCGAACGCCGCCGCAACGCGATCCCGGCGGTGGCGATCTCCGGCTACACCAACGCCGGCAAGTCCTCGCTGCTCAACCGGCTCACCGATGCCGGCGTACTGGTCGAGGACTCGCTGTTCGCGACGCTCGACCCGACCACGCGGCGTACGACCACGTCGGACGGCCGCGTCTACACGATGAGCGACACCGTCGGCTTCGTCCGCCACCTGCCGCACCAGCTCGTGGAGGCGTTCCGCTCGACCCTCGAGGAGGTCGCCGACGCAGACCTGATCCTGCACGTCGTCGACGGCTCGCACCCCGACCCTGAGGGCCAGCTCGCGGCGGTCCGTGAGGTGTTCGCCGAGATCGGCGCCACCCAGGTCCCCGAGCTCGTGGTGATCAACAAGGCCGACGCCGCCGACCCGCTCGTGCTGGCCCGGCTGCAGCGCGAGGAGCCGCACTCGGTCGTGGTCAGCGCCAAGACCGGTGAGGGCATCGCCGACGCGCTGGCGCTGGTCGAGGGCGAGCTGCCCCGACCCAGCGTGGAGTTCAAGGCGTTGCTGCCCTACCAGCGCGGCGACCTGATCAACCGACTCCACCAGCACGGCGAGATCGACTCGATGGAGCACACCGCCGACGGCACCATCGTGGCCGGGCGGGCCAACGAGGACCTCGCCGGCGAGCTCGCGTCGTACGCCGTCTGACCCGCCGGATCCTGCGTCCCGGACGGCCCAGACGTCTGACGGTCCTTGTGAGGGTCTGCCCTGACTAGTCAGGCAGGCCCTCAGGGGCCTCCCGGAATGGTCCCTGAATGACCCGGTCGGACCATGGGTTGAGGGCGATCTGGTCCGCACACTTGCCCTCGTGCTCCCTCGGGTCCATCTGCTGCGCCGTCGCACGGTCGTCATGACCGCGATGGCGCTGGTCACTGCCCTGGTGGCGACCGGTGTGATCGCGGCGCGCGCCAGCGCGCACCAGTCGAAGTGCGAGCGTTTCGCCGCGGCCTCGGTCAAGCGTGGCGCGATGGTCACCGGCTCGGGCGAGCGGGTCGTCGTGGTCGGCGACTCGTGGTCGGCCGGGCTCGGCCTCGACGAGCCGGTGCAGTCGTGGCCGTCGCGGCTGCCGGGCCGGGTCCACGTGGCCGGCTTCTCCGGCACCGGCTTCAGCGCGCACGCCTCACCCTGCGGCCGCGTCTCGTTCGCCGACCGGGCGCCGGCCGCGCTGAAGGGTGGCGCGGACCTGGTGATCGTCGAGGGCGGGCTCAACGACTACGACCGCAGCCGGGCCGAGATCAAGGCCGGCTTCACGCGGGTCATGCGCGCGGCGGCGCCGTACCGCACCATCGTCATCGGTCCGGCGACCGCACCCGCGAGGGCGGCGAAGGTGGCGCGCGTGGACCGGTTGCTCGCGCACCTGTCTCACAAGTACGCCGTGGCGTACGTCTCGGTGGCGGACATGGAGCTGCCCTACCTCGACGACCGGCTGCACCTCACGCCGAAGGGTCACCGCATCTTCGGGGACGCCGTCGCCGCTCGGATCGCGCTGCTCCCCGACGCCGGCTAGAGACCGGCGAGCCGCTTCAGGTCGGCGAGGATCCCGGGCAGCCCGTTGGTCATCGGCGTCAGGTGCCCGTCGTCGTCGGTGAGGTGCACCTCGGCGCCGGGCACGTGCGCGGCCAGCCACTCGCCGTGCGCGAACGGCACCATCGCGTCCTGGCGCCCCTGGTAGATCAGCACCGGCACCGTGATCGCACCGACGTCGAACCCCCACGGCCGCACCGCCGCTTGCCCGTCGTCGAGCACGCCGGCGGTCCGCTGGGCCCCGGCCCGGTGGAACGTCTCGGTCAGCCACTCGGTGAACCCGCGGTCCATCGCAGCCTTGTCGGCGGGCGGCAGCAACCCGCCCAGGCTGTCGGCGAGGTCGTCCGCGTCGGCGAGCAGCACCGGCAGGAACTCCTCCTCGAGGAACGCTGCGTAGGCGTCCCGGCCGGTCTCGGCGGCGGTGTACTCGGCGACGTTCTCGTCGGCCATCCCGGCCTTCCAGTCGAGGCCCTCGCCGTCGTGCGGCCCTACCCCGGCGATCGAGGCGGCGGCCAGGCAGCGGTCGGGCAGCAGGGCGGCGCATCCAAGTGCCCGCGGGCCGCCGCCGGACCAGCCCGCGGTGACGAAGCGGTCGACGCCCAGCGCGTCGAGCACCGCCAGGGAGTCGGCCACGTCGTCGACCATCCGTGGCTCGGTCCGCGAGCGGACCGTCGAGCCGCCGTAGCCGGGCCGGGAGTAGCTGATCGACCGCAGCCCGGCCTCGCGGGCGGCACGGTCGAACGGCTCGTAGCGGACCGCGGCGGACGGCGAGCCGCCGTGGAAGAGCAGCGGGAACCCGTCCGGGTCGCCCCCGGTCAGCACCTCCAGCGTGCGGTCGTCGCCGGTGCTGACCTCGCGATATCCCTCGTTCACGGCCCGACCCTAGTCCTGAGACCTCAGCGCCCCTCGACGAGCCGCAGCGCCGACTTCGGACAGGTCCGCACCGCCTCGCGGGCGTCGGCCAGCAGGTCGTCGGTGACCGGGCCGCGGACGACCGGGTAGCCCCACGGGTCGAGCTCGACCAGATCCGGCAGCACCTCGTGGCAGAGCCCCCGCGCCTTGCAGTTGGGCCAGTCGACCCGCAGCTGCGTGCTCACGACGCCCGCCGTACGCCGGTCCTGTCGAGCCGGTCCGGCACCAGGTGCAGCCGCGCGCTCGGAGCACCCGCTGGAGGCGTGCAGCGAGACCTCGTCGGCGAACGTGGTGAGCATCGACCGGACCAGCCGGATCGTGCCGTCGGGGTGGGCACACGCTCCGCGTCGCTCGACCAGCGTGGCGAGCTGCTCGACGCGAGGACGGCCGCCGGCGCCGTCGACGACCGCGGTGACCGCACCCGCGAGGGCCGGCAGCCCGTTGAAGCACGGCCCGCAGCGGCCGGCGCTCTGGCCGGCCAGGTAGGCGACGATCTCGCCGGTCAGCGTCACGGGGCACGTCCCGCGCGGGGCGCCCAACACGACGCCCGCACCCAGCGGCGACCCGAGCAGCCGCATGCCGGCCACCGAGACCCGCGCGCTGGCGAGGGTCTCCCACGTGGTCCAGGACCCGTGGAAGCCTCCGACCAGGGCGGGCCGGCCACTGAGCTCGTCGGGCAGCAGGTGGCGCAGGCGGGTGCCGTACTCCGCCTCGCGCACCACGGGGTCCCGGTCCGGAGCGCTCAGGGTCAGCAGGGTGGCACCCGGCTCGTCCGGCGTCCCCAGGGAGGAGTACGCCGCCACGCCGCGCAGCACGAGGAGCCCGACCCGGGCCCACGTCTCGGCGTTGCTGAGCAGCGTGGGTCGGCCGCGGTGGCCGGAGACGGCCTCGGGCTGCCACGACGTCACCGGGAGGTTGGGGCGACCGGACAGCAGCTCCACGACGGCCTTGGCCTGGCCGGCGACGAACCGCGACTCGGCGACGTGCGAGACGATGCGGATGCCGTCGGAGCGTTCCCCCAGCGCGGTGCGCATCGCTGTGGCGGTCGCGGCCCGCTCGCCGGGGAGGACCACGTGGATCTCCCGGGCCCTGAGCGACCGCGCGGTGGCGACCACCCCGTCCAGGATGAGGTGCGGACGGGTCAGGGCCAGCGCGGTGTCCTTGCTGCTGGCCGGCTCACCCTCGCTCATGTTGACCACGAGCACCGGGCGCGAGCGCTGCTGGAGCACCGCGTCGAGCTTGGTGGCGAACGGGAAGCCCGCACCCCCACGGCCCTTCAGGCTGATCCGGCGCAGGGCCTCGTGCAGCTCCTCGGGGGAGACCTCGGGCGGCTCGCCGTACTGCTGGCGGTGGGCGGCCAGCGACGGGCCGCGCTCGATGCCGGCGAGCAGGGCGGGGCCGGGCTCCACACTCACGTGGTCGGGGAACGGCACCGGCGAGGGAGGGCTGTCGAGGGTGGACACGGTCATCGGAGGACCTTCAGCTCGGGGACGGACGGGGATACGGGCTGCGACGGGGATGGCGGCTGGGGTTGGGTGCGGTCGGGGCCCAGGTGGCCGACCACGAGGCGCACCAGGCGGTAGACGAGGGCGACCGCCACCGCGGCTCCGCAGGCCAGGCTCACGAGCCACCACCCGTCGCGCAGGTCGGTGCCCATGCCGATGCCGTGCGTGAGCGAGAGCCCCCACATCGGCCAGGCCAGCTGGTGCAGCAGCCGCCAGGTCCGGTCCCTGAGCCGGCGCCGCAGGATGCTGGTCGCCGCGATCACGAGCATCAGGTCGACCGCCACCGCGCCCAGGCCCAGCCACAGCGGCTCGTACGTCGCGCCGACCGGCACGAACGCCTGCCACCAGCGGATGTCGACGTACTGGTCGACCACGGACGAGGCGATGTGCACGGCCAGCAGCACGAACGCGAGCAGGGCGGCGTTGCGGTGCAGCGACTGGAGCACGAAGCGCGGCACCCGCCGGGCGGGGAGGCCGCCCAGGGACAGCACGCCGAGGACCACGGTGAGCGTCAGCAGCACCATGGTCACCGCGCCGCTGCCGCGGTTGAGGTACCAGAGGACCGGCCCCTCCATCATCAGACTCGCCATCACGCGGCCCGCCCTTCGGTCTCGGCCGGCCACCGGCCGATGGCGTGCACCCGCCCGTCCGACGCGACGAGGCGGGCGGTGACGTCGAGGCCCTCGAGCCACGGCAGGGCGGCGTCGCCGAGCACGACGGAGGCCGTGGTGGCGATGTTGGCGGCCACGCAGGACGGACCGGTGGCGGTCACCGTGCGCCACACCTCCGCGGCGGGCTCACCCGTGCGCGGGTCGAGCAGGTGGTGGCGGACCGTGCCCCGGCGCGTCCAGCGTCGAACGCGCGTGCTCGACGTCGCCAGACCGCCCGCGGTGAGGTCGACCAGGCAGTCGGGCCGCTCGCGGAGGTCGCCCGGGTGCTCCGCCACCGCCACCCGCCACGGATCGCCGTCCGAGGCGGAGACGGCGATGTCGCCGCCGAGGCTCACCAGTGCCGGCTGGCCGAGCTCCAGCTCGAGGCCGGACGCGACCAGGTCGGCGGCCCAGGCCTTCGCGGTCGAGCCGAGGTCGAGAGCGGTACCGGCGGGGATGCGCACGCGCGCCTCGCCGAGCTCGATCCCTCGCCACGCATCCAGCGCGGGGGCGGGGGAGTACGCCGGCTCGGTCTCGACCTCGCGGAGCTCCCGGAAGTCCCGGTCGTAGCCGAGCGTCACCAGGGATCGGCCCAGCAGCGGGTGCACCAGGCCGTCGGTGACGGCGGCGGCCCGGACCGCGACCCGGACGGCCTCGACCAGCAGTGGGTCGACCTCGACCCATCGGCCCGGCTCGCGGTTGACCCGGGCGAGGTCGGAGTCCGGCCGGAACCGGCTGCAGGTGGCGTCGACGTCCCTCACCACGGCCCGCGTGATCTCGAGGGCGCGCGGGAGCGCCTCCGCGCGGCGTACGGCGAGGTGGCCGTAGGTCCCGAAGGCCTGGAAGTCGACGTGGGTGGACATCAGGACCCGCTGCTCGGCGCCGGCTCGGGGGCGGGCTCGGGTGCGGGCGCCGGCTCCGGGGCCGGTGCGGGCACCGAGCCCGAGCTGCCGCTGCTGCCGCTGCTGCTCGACACCGCGCCACCGGGACCCGGGTCACTGCTGCTGGCCGAGCCGTCGGTCACGTAGCGGGTGGTCACCCGGGTCACGTGGGGCCGCTCGCGCAGCTGGGGCTGCTGGGCGGCCTCCCGGCGTTCGGCGCGGCGCTGTGCCTTGACCTGGGTCTTCAGGGCGGCCTCCTGGGCTGCGAGGTCGGCAGCCGCCTGCTGCTCCTGCTCCTTGGCGGCCTCGCCGGCGGCCATGCCCATCAGCCCGCCCGTGAGGGTCAGGGCGCCGACGCCGGCGAGGCCGGTCACGCCGGTGACGACCTGCCGGTAGCGGTCGCGGGTTCTCCTGTCATAGGTGCTCACGGGCAGCTACGTTCCGCGACGCGGCCACAAGCGCGAGTCATCGCGACGTCAAATGAACATCAAGGCGTTTCTTGACGAGCCCTTGATACAGCGACAACCCGGGCATAGCGCGGGGCCCCGCACGCTGCGGGACATGATCATGAGCCCCAAGTCGCTGGTGTTCCTCGCAGTCATCCTCGTCGCCGGAGTGCTCGGCGGGACCGCCGCCTACCGGGTCGGTGGCCTGGTCGGCGGCCCCGACCCGGCGCCGCGCGAGTCGCTCGTCGTCGACGCATCGGAGGTCCCGACCGAGACCGCGAGGGCCGGCCGGCAGCCCGGTTTCGCACCCTGCCGCAAGCCGGCCCGTCTCGAGGGCGGCAAGTGCGTCACCAACGAGGTGCGCACCGTCACGATCCCGGGAGTGAGTGCGGTGGCTGCCGCACGGCGGCCGGCGCCCGCCGCGCCGGCACCGGCCCCCGCAGCGCCCTCCGGTGGCGACGACCACGGGCACCACAGTGGTGAGGGCGAGGACGGCCACCACCACGGCGGTGACGATGATGACGACGATGACGACGATGACGACGACCACAGCGGTCACGGCCACGGCGGGGACGACGACCGCGACGACGACGACGACCGCAGCGGCCACGGCCACGGCGACGACGACTGAGTCGTGGGGTTGCCCAGCGAGTCAGCCGCGCAGGAGCGGCAGGACCAGCTCCACGGTCGTCCCGCCCTGGGGGCTGCGTCCGAACGTCAGCGAGCCGCCGGCCGCCGCGGCCGCCCGCCGGGCGATGTCCAGGCCGAGCCCGGTGCTGCCCTCGCGCTCGCGTCGTACGGCGCTGGGCCCGGTCCCGGCGTCCGACACCTCGAGCCGCACCTTGTCGCCCGACCGGACCAGCCGGACCTCGAAGCCCACCGGCTCCGGCGTGTGCGCGAACACGTTGTCCACCAGGACGTCGATGACGTCGGCGAGGTCGTCGGCCGCCAGGGGCACGACCGCCGGACTCTCGGGTACGTCGACCTGCACCGGGCGACCCTGGTCCTCGGCCAGGGGCAGCCAGTACGCCACCCGCTCGCTCACCACCGCGGAGGCGTTGCAGACCTCGCGCAGGTTCTCGCGCACCGGACGTCGGGCGTCGCGCACGATCGCGTCGATGCTGCGCTGGAGGACGCCGATGTGCTCGTCCAGCCGGCGCGCGACCTCGGGGTCGGTGACCGTCTCGGCGTCCAGCCTGAGGGCGGTCACGGGAGTGCGCAGCCGGTGGCTCAGGTCGGCGACCGCGCCGCGCTCGGCCACCAGGAGCTCACGGGTGCGTTCCGCGAGGCCGTTGAGCGCCCGCGCGAGCTCCTCGGTCTCCTCGGTGCCCTCGACCTCCGCGCGCGCGGACAGGTCACCCTCGCGGAGCCGGTGCGCGACCTCGGCGACCGCGTGCAGCGGTTCGCTGATCCGTCGCCCCAGCTGCGATGCGATCAGGGCCGCGATCGCCATCAACGCGATGCCGAGGCCGATGATCGCCACCCACGCCCGGGTCACCCCGGAGCGCAGCACCTCCTCCGTGACGCTCGCGCGGACGACGGACGTGCCGTCCGGGGTCACCACGGGGACCAGCACTCTGCCGCCGCTGCCGTCAACCACCGTGACTCCTTCGCCGCCCAGCGCCCGGCGTACCTCGGCGTCGGAGCGGGGGGTGGAGTCGTCGCCGATGACCTGGCGGTCCGCGGTGTAGACCGTCACCACGACCTCGCCGCCGCCGTTGACGTTGTCGACGAAGGTGGTGAGGTTCGCGGCGTCGAGGCGGCCCGCCACGAGGGCGGCCATGTTGCCGGCCTCCTGGTCCGCGCTGGCCATCGCCCGGTCCTCGGCCAGCGTGCGGACCAGCAGGCAGAGCGGCACCACGAACGACACGACGATCGTCGACGTCGTGGCGAGCACCAGCCATGAGATGCGGCGGCGCATCACTCGTCCTGGGTCGGGGACTGGGTCGGGGACTGGGTCGGGGACTCGGTCGGGTCGACCAGCCGGATGCCCACCCCACGCACCACGTGCAGGTAGCGCGGCTCGGCCGCAGTCTCACCCAGCTTGCGGCGCAGCCACGAGACGTGGACGTCGACCGAGCGCTCCGATCCGCCGTACGCCTGCTGCCACACGTCGGCCAGCAGCTCTCGCTTGGTGACCACCTCCCCGGCCCGCGAGGCCAGTGCGAGCAGGAGGTCGAACTCCTTGCGCGCCAGCTCGAGCGGACGACCGTCGAGGGTGGCGGTGCGGGTGCGTTCCTCCACGACCAGGCCGCCGACCCGGAGCGGCTCGGCCGGTGCGCTCCCGCCGCCGCCGCGGCGCAGCACCGCCCGGATCCGCGCGGCGAGCTGCTCGGTGCCGAACGGCTTGATCACGTAGTCGTCGGCGCCGCTGTCCAGCGCGGTGACCATCGCCGGGTCCCCGTCGCGGGCCGTGATCACGATGATCGGCACCTGCGACGCGGCGCGGATCATCGAGATGAGGGTCAGCCCGTCGATGTCGGGCAGTCCGAGGTCGAGCAGCACCAGCTCGGGTGGGCGAGACAGCACCTGCTCGAGGCCTGCCATCCCGGTGGCCGCGGTGGCCACGGCGTGGCCACGCTCCGTCAGCCCCCGGAGGACCGCCTTGCGGATCGCCTCGTCGTCCTCGACGACGAGGATGCTGGTCATGGCCGCACGCTACGTGAGGGACGATGAATCGGTGACGCACTACCGCAGAGTCGTCCTCGGCGCCCTGGCCTGGGTGGCGATCGTCTCGGTCGGCGCGTTCCTGGTGTGGACCGTCATCTCCGAGGCCGGCGCGGGCGTCGCGGGCAACCTGCCCGTGACGACCACGACGACCACGACGACGGACTCTGGCGGGCAGACCACGTCCGCGCCGCCCTCGGCGACGCAGCCGGCGTCACCGTCGACGTCCGCGCCCCAGCAGCCGGCGGGTCCGGTACGCCGCTCGTGGCAGGGCGCGGCGGGCGCCGTGGTCGCATCGTGCGACGGCAGCGCGATCGCCCTGGTCAGCGCCCGGCCCAACAGCGGCTGGTCCATCGAGGTCGACCACACCGGCCCGGACGCCCTCCGGGTGGAGTTCGAGAGCGGCGGCGACGGGCGGGTCCGGGTCGAGGCGGCCTGCGCCGGCGGCACCCCGTCGTTCGTGGTCGACGCCGACTGACGGCTCAGATCCTGGCGGCTCAGGTCGACCGCAGCGCCTCGGTCGGTGGCACCGACGCGGCCCGCAGCTCGGGATACAACCCGACGGGCTCGCCGTCGAGCTGGTGCTGCCCGTGGCGGCTGTGGAGAGTCACGGGAAGGTCGGTCCCGGCAACTAGGGTTCTCGGGTGACCGCGCCGACCGCCTCCGAGACCCAGCAGGAGACAGAGCACGCGTCGGTCGCGACGGTGCTGGCCGCTGCGGTGGAGGCGCTCGGCGGCGAGGAGCGCGTCGGCCAGATCGAGATGGCCGAGGCGGTCGCCGATGCGATGGTCGGGGGCACCCACCTGCTCACCCAGGCCGGCACCGGCACCGGCAAGTCGCTGGCCTACCTCGTGCCGGCGCTCCTGCACGACAGCCGGGTCGTGGTCGCCACCGCGACCCTGGCCCTCCAGCACCAGCTGGTCGAGCGCGACCTCCCGCGGCTGGTGGAGGCGGTCGGTGACCTCCCGGGCGTGGATGCTTCCTACGCCGTGCTCAAGGGCCGCTCCAACTACGCCTGCCTGCATCGCATCCGCGCCGGCGTCCCCGACGACCAGGGCGCGCTGATCGAGGTGCCGCAGGGCTCGATGGCCACCAAGGTGCTGGAGCTGCGAGCCTGGGCCGAGGAGGAGTCCGGCGACGGCGGCACCGGCGAGCGCGACAACGCACCACGGCACACCGACCGCGAGTGGCGCCAGGTCTCGGTCAACCACCGCGAGTGCCTCAGCGCCGCGAAGTGCCCCTACGGCCAGGAGTGCTTCGCCGAGCTGGCCCGCGAGAAGGCGCAGCGCTCCCACCTGATCGTCACCAACCACTCGCTGCTCGCGATCGACGCGATCGAGGGCGTGCCGATGATCCCCGACTACGACGTCGTGGTCGTCGACGAGGCGCACGAGCTGGTCTCCCGCATCACCCAGGCCGCCACCGACGAGCTGTTCGCGGCCGACGTCGACCGGGCGGCCAAGCGGTCGCAGCGGCACGTCGACGGCAGCGAGGCCGACGACCTCGCCGACGCGGGTGACGCGCTGCGCGCCGCCATCAACGACCTCGAGCCCGGCCGGATCGACACGCTGCCCGACACGCTCGCCGACGCCCTGGTCACGGTGCGCACGAGCGCACGGGCCTGCCTCTCGGCCTACCCCAAGGGCGAGCAGGGGCAGGACGGCGACGCCGGGCTCAACCAGGCCAAGGGCGCCGTCCAGGAGGTGTTCGCCACGGCCGAGCGGATGGCGGCCAACCTGGAGACCGACGTGCTCTGGGTGACCGAGGGAGCCGAGCACCGGCCCCCGCACCTCTGTGTGGCCCCGCTGCAGGTCTGGGGCCCGATGCGCGACAAGCTGCTCACCGACAAGCTCGCGGTGTTCACCAGTGCGACCCTGCGGCTGGGCGGCGACTTCAACGCCGTGGCGTCGAGCTTCGGGCTCAAGCCGTCCGAGAACGTCGACGCCAGCGAGGTCGAGCGCTCCGAAGAGGTCCTGCCCTGGCGCGGCCTCGACGTCGGCAGCCCGTTCGACTACGGCCAGCAGGCGATCCTCTACATCGCCCGCCATCTGCCGCCACCCGGTCGGGACGGGCTCGGGGTCGCCCAGCTCGACGAGATCGTGGAGCTGGTCGACGCCTGCGAGGGCCGAGCGCTGGGGCTCTTCTCCAGCCGCCGGGCCGCCGAGACCGCGGCGATCGCGGTCCGCGAGCGGCTGCCGCACCTGACCACGCTGGCCCAGGGGGATGCCCAGCTGCCCGAGCTGGCGCGACAGTTCGTCGACGACCCGCACACCGCGCTGTTCGGCACCCTCTCGCTCTGGCAGGGCCTCGACGTGCCCGGCGACACCTGCCAGCTGGTGCTCATCGACAGGATCCCGTTCCCGCGCCCCGACGACCCGCTGATGAGCGCCCGGCAGCGGGCGGCCGACAAGGCCGGAGGCAACGGCTTCATGCAGGTCGCCGCGACCCACGCCGCACTGCTCCTGGCCCAGGGCACCGGCCGGCTGATCCGCACCACGACCGACCGCGGTGTGGTCGCCGTGCTCGACCCGCGGCTGGCCACGGCCCGCTACGGCGGCTTCCTCAGGGCCAGCCTGGCGCCCATGTGGGCCACCTCCGACCCGGCGGTCGCCCGCAAGGCACTGGCCCGGTTGGCTGCCGCGGCGGAGTCGGCCGCCCGGTAGTTGCCCGCGGGCAACCGCCGGATGAGACGCTGGGAGGCATGCGAACGCGCCTCGGAACGTCCGCCGCCCTTCTCGCCCTCGTCCTCGTGGCCGCCACCGCGTGCGCCTCGAGCGACAGCGAGCATCCGCAGGCCTCCAGCACGACGGGCTCCAAGGCGTCGGCGGTCTCGGCGAACGACACGGGATCGGGGACCGCCACCCCCGTCGAGACGTTCGCCAAGACCAAGACCAGCGGCTGCAACACCGCGGGCACCTACGAAGTCTGCTTCTCCTCGCCGGCGACCCACGGCGGCAGCGACCCGTTCGTGGTCAAGCACTTCATCGACATCTTCAAGTCCGCCGGCGCGGGCGACTCGCTGCGGATCGCGATGTTCCGCTGGGACATCCCGGCGACGACCAAGGCGATCGTGGCCGCGCAGAAGCGTGGCGCCCATGTCGAGATCGTGGCCGACGCGGACATGACCACCAAGCCGGCCGGCCAGCAGGTGATCTCCCAGATCGAGGGCGGCGACCCGATGGCCGCCAACGTCGTGGTCTGCAAGGGCGCGTGCCTCCCGTGGGAGGGCAGCGGCCCGGCGCCGCCGTCGCAGGACGTCAACCACCTGAAGTACCTGCTCGCCGACATCGGCGGCCAGAAGTCGCTGGTCACCTCGTCGAGCAACTTCGAGGGGCGGCAGTACTCCCAGGTCAACAGCCTGACCCGCGTCTACGACGACGGCCTCTACGCCTATGGGCTGCAGTACTTCCAGCGGCTGCGCGCCCAGAGCTGGACCGTCGGCGGCGTGACCTGGTCCAACAAGCAGCGGTCGTTCGCCGGCAAGCCCGACGCGATGGTCTACCCGCGGCACGGTGACCTCGTCGTCGACACCCTCAAGTCTGTCCACTGCGCGAAGGGCATGAACACCGTCAACATCATGATCGCGGTGGTCCAGCGCTACGACGTACGCACCCAGATCGGCCGGCTGGCCAAGGAGGGCTGCAAGCTGCGGATCGTCACCACGCGCGACCTGATCGAGAACTGGCTCCAGTCGCCGTTCAAGCTCCCCGACGGCCGCACCGTGGACCTCGACAACGACAAGGTCCGCACGATCATCACCCACGACAAGGTCTACGCGATCCACGCCAAGATCGGTGGCAAGGAGCGGTACGTCGTGGTGACGGGCACCAGCAACACCACCTGCGGCGGCCTGCTCTACAACGACGAGATGATGCTGCGCCTCGACGGCAAGTGGGCGTTCAAGACCTACTCCGCCCACGTGGCCGACGCCTTCAAGCACGCCCACCAGAGCCGCGTGTCCGGGGTCCCGGTCCAGGCCCGCTGCCACTAGACGAAACACCGACCCCGGTCGACCGAGGTCGACCGGGGTCAGTGAACAGCGGAGCGTCAGCTCAGGATCAGGATCAGGAGGCCTTCGCCTGGACCTGGGCCTTCAGGTTGTCGTCCATCGGAACACCCGAGCAGCTGTAGCGGGTGTCCCTCCGGTAGCAGTCGCGGTAGCGGATGCTGGAGTTGACCAGCGTCACCTCGACGGCGAACACGGAGGCGTCGAACGGAACCTTTGCCTTGCCGATGCCGCGCGCGTTGATCTTGACGTTCTTGAACGAGTACTGGCCGGCCAGACCGTAGACCGCCACGACCGCCCGCGAACCCGCGGACTTCTTGGCCATCTTGAACGTCAGCTTCAGCTTCGAGGTCCCGCCGCCGGGCAGCACCTGGAAGGTGTCGCTCGTCAGGTGGTCGAGCTTGGCCTTGAACGTCTTCTTCTTGCCGCCGGCGAGGCTGGCCGCGCCGCCGAGCGGCTTGGCCGGGTAGCCCAGCGACGCACCCTCGGTGAAGGTCAGGGCCGGGATCCGGGTCGCCGCCGAGTAGGTGGCGAACTGCTCGGCCATCGAGGTGCGGCCCGCCTTCTTCAGCGCCTTGTTGATGGCCTGGGTGGAGTACATGTCCTTGCGCGGACCCTTGGAGCTGTCGGCGTTCTTCCACATCTGCAGCAGCAGTCCCGGCATCGCCCCGACCTTGGCGGGATAGTGCTCGGTGAGGTAGCGGAAGAAGTTCCAGACGCCGTAGTGGAAGACGCCACCGAACTTGTCGATCGGCTTGCCCGGGTGGGTGACCGGGCTGTCCTTGAGGTACTGGTAGTTGTCGTTGATCGACGTGTAGAGCTCGTCCTCGGCCCACGTCGCCGTGGCCTCGAGGAACCAGCCGTCGTCGGCGATGTCGTAGGCGAACTGGGTCGCGTGGTAGTACTCGTGGGCCGCGGTGACCTGGAAGTTCTCGATCGGCGTCCGCGGGAAGCCGGCGTAGTCGGCGTCGAGCACGCAGTAGGCCCAGACGTCGAAGTGGCCCGGCTTGGTGAGCCTCTTCTGGTCTGTGGTGCAGTAGCCGTAGAGACCCGGCTCGAGCTGGTCGATGTAGATGTCAACCCGGGAGTCGCCACCCTTGGTGCCGTCGGCCTTGGGGCGCCGGTAGCCGGAGCCGGCGTAGGTGTTGGAGACGTAGGCCATCGAAGCGAACGCGGCATTGACGTCGTAGCCCAGCTCGGCCGGGTCGTAGTGCATCAGGATGTTGGCGTCACCGATCACGGCGGGCTTGCTGGGCCGCTGGGCGAGCTTGTCGGCGGCGGCGCGGTCGACCGGCGAGAGCGAGTTCTTCAGCAGCCACAGGTTGCGCAGCGCCAGGGTGGCGTCGGGGCGGTCGGCCGCCGGGGTGTCGGCCGCGAGGGCCTTCGTGGCGCGCGCGAGAGCGTGCTTGGCGCGAACGGCGCGGCTCCAGTGAGCGGCGGGCGCCTTCTTGGAGTGGGTCACGCCCACCCGGGAGGAGTGGGTTGCTGCGACGGCCGGCGTGCTGAGCGTCGTGGCGACCAGCGCCACGACGCTGGTCACGACAGCGGCGAGCAGCAGCGCGCGAAATCGGCGCGCGCTACGAGGGTTGGGCATGAGATCTCCGTGTCTCTTTCAGGGATTCGACGAGGTCCTGTGGACCTTACCGTGAGAGACGGACGCTCAAACGAGTCGGTTGTGTCGTCGCGGGTCAGAGCTTGCGCAGGACGGCTGTGACCTTGCCCAGAATCGTGGCGTGGGTGCCGTCGATCGGCTCGAACGCCGGGTTGTGGGGCAGCAGCCAGACCTGGCCGCCCTTGCGCTGGAAGGTCTTGACCGTGGCCTCGCCGTCGATCAGCGCGGCCACGATCTCGCCGTTCTCCGCGGTCTGCGCCTGCTTGATCACGACGTAGTCGCCGTCGCAGATGGCGGCGTCGATCATCGACTCGCCCTTGACCTCCAGCATGAACAGCTCCCCGCCACCGACCAGCTCCTGGGGGAGCGGGAACACGGTCTCGAGGTTCTCCTCGGCGAGGATCGGTCCACCAGCCGCGATCCGTCCCAGCATCCGCACGTAGGTGGCGGTGGGCAGCGCGTCGCCCATCCCGGTCTCGTCGTACGACGTCTCATCGGCCGAGGAGACCGAGCGGCGCGCGGCCATCACCTCGGGCAGGAACACCTCGAGTGCGCGCGGGCGATTGGGGTCACGGCGCACGAACCCCTTCTCCTCGAGGACCTTGAGCTGGTGGGCGACGCTCGAGGAGCTGGTCAGCCCCACCGCCTCGCCGATCTCGCGCATGCTCGGCGGGTAGCCGCGGCGCTCCATGAAGTCGCGGAGGTGCTCGAGGATCCGCTGCTGCCGGGCGGTCAGGCCCGTCGCGTCAGGAGGCCCGTCGGGAAGCTCGGAGACCGTGCCTGACTTGTTCGAGTCGCTCGCCATGCCGCGAACGGTAGCGGCGCGAGCGCCCTGAATTCAAACATCTGTTCGAACGGGCGTGTCGCCGTGGGTCGCTCAAGGGCTCGACACGCCGTTCGAACAGGTGTTTGAAATCGTTCGAACAGGTGCTCTACTCTCGTACACATGTTCGATCGAACGTCTGATCGAAGCGCCGCATGAAGGTCACTGTCGGTGGCCACCTCTACAACTTGGATCAGTAAGCAAGCAGCACTCCACTTCCCCAGGAGATCCCGATGACCACGATGACGCTCGACACCCTGTTCGACAGCCAGCGATTCGATGGCCAGCGCCTGCCCCGCGTGTCCCGCTCGGCAGTGCGGCTCACTCGCCGCGGCCGCGTCGTGGTGGTCATCGCAGCGCTGCTCGTGGCCTTCGCCATCGGCGTCTTCGTGACCGCGGCGGGCTCCGTCGCCACCCAGCAGCCGGGCACCGCCGAGCCGACCAAGATCGTCCAGGTCGGCGCCGGCGACACGCTCTGGGACATCGCCGCCGACCTCGCCGCCGACGGCGACGTCCGGTCGGTCATGGAGGAGATCAAGCAGCTCAACGCGCTCGACTCCGGCGTCCTCCAGGCCGGTCAGCGTCTGGTAGTTCCTGCGTCATAACGCTGGTTGAGAAGGTCGCTCTGCGACCGTCTCGAAACCAACAAGACTTCGACAGCCGACTCGACCCCGGCTGTCGGGCCGGGGAAGAACAGGGGCGGGGCAGGTCCATCGACCCGGACCGTGCTCCGCCCCTGCGGCTATTTCCAGGGCGGCGCGTGGCGCCGCTCAGGGTCTACCAACGCGGCCTGGGGCACGATGTCGCCCGTGGCTGGCTACTCCGGCACCCCGCTCGTGCGCAAGCTCGGCATCAAGGACGAGCACGTCGTCCTGCTCGACGGCGCGCCCGACGAGCTGGACCTCGATGAGCTGGGCGCGGGTGGCGCCCAGCTGGTGCGCCGACTGCCGCACACCGCGGACGTGACGCTGACCTTCCACACGTCGTACGCCGCCCTCGCGAAGCGGCTGCCGACGCTCTTCGAGCGCACCTCGACCGCCGGCATGGTCTGGGTCTGCTGGCCCAAGCTGGCCGCGCAGAAGGCGCTCGGTCTGGCCAGCGACCTCGACGAGAACAAGGTCCGCGACCTCGGCCTCGAGCTCGGGTTCGTCGACGTGAAGGTCGCCGCGATCGACGGCACCTGGTCCGGTCTGAAGTTCGTACGTCGCCTGGTCGACCGCTAGTGCCGACCGCTAGTGCCGATGGTGGGTCTCGACCGTGGGCCGGTTGTCCTCGAGGATCCCGACGCGGCGCAGCAGCGTGGTGACGAGCCACAGGCACAGGAACAGGCACACGACGGCGCCGACGGACGCCGCGGCCAGGTAGACCCACTTGCCCGAGTCGCCGCCGCGCGCGGAGCGGCCGGAGTCGACGGCCAGCCAGACCAGCAGGCCCCAGGCCACCAGGGCAGCGACGGCCGCCAGGCCCAGGGCGACCAGCTTCGGCTGCAACGAGCGCTTGGGCTTGTCGGCCCGACGCGCGCCGCGACGCGGCGTACCGGCCGGCGTGCCTTCGCTTGCTGCCACCGCGCCATTGTGACTTCCTCCGCATAGCCCACGCTGGAGGGCGCGCGAGCACCTATCGTGAGTGAGTGCCTGACGGTGGGTCAGCGGGAGTGTCAGTGGGGGAGCCGGTGGGGGAGTCGGCGGTGCCGCGCGCGCCGCTCGGACACCTCTCCAGGCTGGGCCTCGCCCTGGTCGGCGCCTCCGCGATCGACGACGTCGCCCGGAGCCTGCTCACCGACCTCGCGGCGCTGCCGGGCGTGGGTCGGGTCGGGTTCGCGCTGACGGAGGGTGGCGGCCGACGGCTGCGGTTCACCGCGAGCGACCGGGCCGACGAGGATCGCGTCGACTGGTGCCACATCGACGCATACGACGACGTGCCGCTGACCTCCGTCGTGCGTACCGGCGAGCCGGTCCTCGGCGACCGTGGCTCCCTCGACCCGAGGTACGACGACTTCGTGGCCGCCCAGCCCGCCGAGGTCAGGGCCTTCGCCGCCATCCCGCTGCCCGGGATCGGCTCGCCGATCGGTGGACTGATCGTCTTCCTCGAGGAGGAGTGGCTTTTCGACGAGGCACAGCGAGGGCTGCTCGACGCCACGGCCCGCCGCGCCGCGGACGCCGTACGCCGGATCCGCGTCGGCAGCCACGACCTGAACGACGACGAGCCCGAGCTCGACGACGACAGGGTGCTGAGCGCCCGGGTGGTGCTCGATGCGGACCCGCGGGCCGCCGCCGACGCTCGACAGTTCGTGCGCGAGTTCCTGTCGTGGGCAGAGGCGTCCGAGGAGCTCGCCGCCACGGCTCAGCTGTGCCTGTCCGAGCTGGTCACCAATGCGATCGTCCACGCCGGCGGCCTGATCGAGCTCCGCGCCACCCTCGACACCGCGCTCACCGTCTCGGTCCGAGACCACGGCGGCGCGGCACCCGACGCGGCCCCGCACGCCGACCCCGACCCGCTGCGGGTGCACGGTCGCGGCCTCCAGCTCGTCGAAGCTCTGGCCGACCGCTGGGGCTCCGAGCGGGACGCCGAGGGCACCCGCGTGTGGTTCTCGATGGAGCTCGACGCGAGCTGACCGGCCGCTGAGGCGCGCAGTGAGTCCGAAGGGGGCTCGCATCGGATCCGCATCGGATCCGTAGGGGAGCGCGCGAGGCTCCGCCGGTACCGCCACATCTCGGGAGGTGGGTCCTTGTCGACCACGGTCGCCGTCAACCAGACGACGCCGCACAGCCGCGCGTCGAGCGTGCTGTCCGCCGTGGAGGCGTGGGCGCTGGCCGCTCCTGATCGGCCGGCCGTCGTCGGGGCCGAGGGCTCGATCGGGTACGCCGAGCTGTGGGCGCGGGTTCAGGAGCACGCGGCGGCGCTGGGGGACCGGCCGGGAGTCGTTCCCGTCGCGGCGGTCCACGATCCCGCCACCGTGGTGGCGCTGCTCGGGTCCTGGGCCGCGGGCGGCACCTACTGCCCGATCGACCCGCGGTATCCGTCCGGCCACACCGAGGCGATGCTGGACGCGCTGCGCGGGCATCCCCTCGACGATGCCGCCTACGTGCTCTTCACGTCCGGTTCCACCGGCCTCCCCAAGCCGGTCGCCGTGCCGCACCGTGCTGTCGACGCCGTGGTCCCGGCCCTGGTCGACCTGTTCGGGATCCGACCCGACGACCGGGTCCTGCAGTACGCCTCGCTCAGCTGGGACACCTCGCTCGAGGAGCTGCTCCCGACGCTGACCGCGGGTGCCTCGGTGGTCTTCGACGACGACGCCCACTCCGGCCTGCTGCCGCGCTTCCTCCGAGCGGTCGAACGCCAGCGCGTCACCGTCCTCGATCTTCCGACCGCGGTCTGGCACGAGCTGGTTCTGCACCTCAGCGAGGCCGGTGAGCGGATGCCCGAGTCGGTCCGGCTGGTCGTGATCGGTGGCGAGGCCGTCGACCCGACCCGGCTGGCGGCCTGGCGCGCCGTGCCGGGCGCCGAGCGGATCCGGCTGCTCAACACCTACGGGTCGACCGAGACCGCGCTGATCACCCACGCCGTCGACCTGCACGGCCCACGCGCGGCTGCGACCGCCGGAGCGCCCATCGGTCGACCCCTCGCCCATGTCCGTCAGCACGTCAGCGAGGACGGCGAGCTGCTCGTGGCCGGTGCCAACCTCGCCCAGGGCTACCTGGGCCGTCCCGAGGCGACCCTCGCCAGGTTCGTCCGGGTGGAGGGCGTCCGGTGGTTCCGCACCGGCGATGTGGTCCGGTCCGACCGCGACGGGCTGCTGCACCACGCCGGCCGCCTCGACGACCTGGTCAAGGTGCGCGGTGTCCGGGTCGACCCCGGCGAGGTCGAGGCGCAGCTCCGGCGGCACCCGGACGTCGCCGCGGCCGCCGTCACCGGAGCCGTCGTCGCGGGGCGCACCGTCCTGGCGGCGTACGTCGTCCCGACCGAACCCCGGACCGACTCGGCCGCCGACCTGGTCCCCGACCTCCGGGCCTTCCTGAGGACGCACGCCCCCGACCACCTCTGCCCGACGCGGATCACCGTCGTCCCCGAGCTCGCCCTCACCCGCAGCGGCAAGGTCGACCGCCGGGCCACGCACGACCGCCACCAACCCCACCGAACGACCAGCCAGGAGGCCCGTCGATGAGCTCCACCACGACCGAGTCAGGCGCACCGGCGATCCGCGACATCTTCCGTCGCGTGCTGGAGCTCGACGACGTCACCGACGACACCAGCTTCTTCGACGCCGGCGGCGACTCGCTGCTCGCCACGCGCGTGCTGAGCGCCATCGCCCGCGAGCTGGACGTCGAGCTCACCTTCGACGACTTCGTCATCGCACCGACCCCGGCCGGGCTCGCGACCCAGATCGACGGCAGGCGCGCATGAGCCCGGCAATGAGCACTGGCCTGCGCGTCGTCGTCGTGGGCGCCGGTCTGGCCGGGCTGACCGCCGCCGACCAGCTACGGGCGGGCGGCGCCGAGGTGGTCGTCCTGGAGGCCCGCCAGCGCGTCGGCGGCCGGACCCACGGCATCGAGGTGGCACCGGGGGAGTGGGTCGACGCCGGCGCGGCCTACCTCGGCGAGCGGCACACCGAGCTCGCCGACCTGCTGGCGAGGCTCGGACTGAAGACGGCGCCGACCGGCATGGAGGGCGACAGCCGGTTCATGTTCGGCGCCGGGGGCAGCACGCGCCACGGTCGGTTCCCACCGCTCAGCGCCGTCGCGCTCGGCGACATGTTCGAGCTGCTCGACGAGCTGGTCCGGGAGGTCGATCCGCGCACACCCTGGCTCACCCCCGACGCCGAGCGGCTCGACCAGCTCACCGCTGCCGACTGGGCGGACGAGCACCTGCTCCGCGACGACGCACGGCTGTTCTTCCCGCTCTTCCTGGGCGAGATGATGGCCGCCGACCCGGCCGACGTGTCGATGCTCCACGTGGCCTTCTACCTCCGCTCCGGTGGCGGGATCAGCTACCTCAACGACTTCGAAGGCGGCGCGCAGGACAGCCGCGTCGACGGCGGTGCCCACCAGGTGTGCGAGCTGCTGGCCGAGCGGCTGCCCGCCGGCGCCGTACGCCTGGGCGAGCCGGTGGTCGCCGTTCACGACGCCGCCGACACCGTCACGGTCCACACCGAGCGGGCGACGTACGACGCGGACGCGGTGGTCGTCGCCGTGCCTCCCCGCCTGGCCCAGGAGCTCGACCTGGTCCCGGCCGCCCCGCGACCGCGCGCCACGTCACGCACCGGACGCGGCTGCGCGGTGAAGGTCCAGATGGTCTACCCCGAGCCGACGTGGCGCCGCGACGGACTGTCGGGCTGGTCGGTCAACGAGGAGGGGCCGCTCCTGTCCACGGTCGACGACTCGCCGCACCACGGCAGCGTCGGCGTGCTGACCGGGTTCGTCACCGGGTCCGCCGCGCACGCGTACGCCACCCTGACCCGCGGCGAGCAGGTCGAGGCCGCCACCGTCCAGGCCGCGCAGATCTTCCCCGACCTGCCGCCGCCCACAGACGTGCACGTCACCGACTGGCTCGGCGAGGAGTGGTCCCGCGGCTGCTACGCCGCCCTGTTCGGCCCCGGGGACTGGACCCGGCTCGGGCCGCAGCTCACCCACCCGCACGGCCGCATCCACTGGGCCGGCACCGAGACGAGCACCGAGTTCTTCGGGCTCATGGAGGGCGCCGTCCGGTCGGGCCGGCGCGCCGCCGCCGACATCCAGTCAGGAGTACGCCGATGACCAGTTCCATCGCACCGCTCGAGGTACGCGAGGCGTTCATGACCGACCCCGACCTCGGGGCGGGCAACTTCCTCGACAAGGCGTACGCCGCCAACCCCCACCGGTCGGCGCCCTTCGCGTTCAGCCACCACCTCGACCACCGGGGCGAGGTGGTCCTCAAGGGGCACAGCCTCGAGGACCTCGTGCGGCTGCGCGACCGCTACGCGCGGTGGTACTGGGCCAACGGCGTACGTCCCGGCGAGCCGGTCGGCGTGATCACCGCGGAGGGGCTGCCGCCGCTCATCCACTTCCTCGCGCTGTCGGCCCTGGGCGCGATCCCGGCCCTGGTCAACGACGCGATGGCGCCGGACATCATGGTCCGCTACCTCGACAAGGTCGGGGTCGTCGGCGTCGTCGCCGACGACACCACCCGGCTCTCGCTCGCCTACCGGGCCGGCGAGGCGCAGCGGCCGCGGTTCGTCGCGCTGGCCTCCGAGGTCGACGCCGGCCACCCCGACATCGAGCTGCCCGACGTCTACCCCTACCGCCACCAGGCCGACGACGTCGTCGCGCTGATCCACTCGTCCGGCACGACCGGGATCCCGAAGTCCACGATGCTCGGGCACCGGCAGTTCTGGGAGCTGAAGCAGCCCCGGATGACGCGCTTCCCGTCCCAGCCCTACGACCGGCTGATGTGCCTGATGCCGCACACCCACGCCGGCGGCCTCAGCTACTTCCTCACCGCGACCCTGCTCGGCCTGCCGGTCCTGGTCATGGGCGACTGGCGCCGCGAGGTGGTCGAGCCGGTCATGGAGGCCTTCCGGCCGACCATGCTGGCGTCGTTCCCACGGACCTTCGTGCAGCTCGCGACCGGCGACCTGCCCGTCGCCGGGGCGGCCAAGGTGCACTCGTGGTTCAACACCGGTGACTCCGCCCACTACGGCCACATCCGTCGGCTCGTGTCGCTCGGCGAGCGGCCGGCCGGGCTGATCAAGCCCTGGCTGCTCCCGCGGGAGGCGGCCGAGGAGGGCTCGTTGCCGGGCTCCCAGTTCATCGACGGCCTCGGTTCGACCGAGATGGGGATGGCCAACTTCGGCCAGGTCACCACGCCCGAGTCCGAGCGCAACGACCGCTGCGTCGGCGTGCCGCTCGAGGGCGTGACGGCCGGCGTGGTGGACGAGCGCGGCGAGGAGGTGCCGGTCGGCTCGGTCGGCCTGCTCGGCGTGAAGACCGCGTCGCGGACCCCCGGCTACTGGCAGGACCCGCGGCTCACGGCGTCGTTCGAGCTCAACGGCTGGTGGCTCACCGGAGACGTCGCGCGCCGCGACGCCGAGGGGCGGATCTACCACCTCGACCGGACCGTCGACGTCATCGACACCTCGACCGGACCCGTCTACAGCCTCCCGATCGAGGAGGTGCTGCTCGCCGACTGCGCCGACCTCGTCCTGGACTGCTCGGTGGTCGGCGTACCGGCCGAGGACGGCGCCCGCCCGATCGCCGTCGTACAGCTGCAGGCCGATGCGCAGGACACCACCACCGACGCGTTGCTCGACAGGGCCAACAAGGAGCTCGCGAACGCCGGCCGCGAGCAGCTCGCGGCGGTGGTGATCGCGCGCACCGGCGAGGAGTTCCCGCTCGGCCCCACCGGCAAGGTGCTCAAGCGCGAGCTGCGCACCCGGCACGCGGGCCTGCTCCGATGACCCAGCCGGTGACCAGCCTCGAGCGGATGATCTGGGTCTTCCCCGACCGCGAGTCCACTCGGGCCCAGGCCATGTGGCACCCGTTCTTCTGGGACCTCTACGCCGAGGTGGCGGCCGAGCTCGGCCTGGAGTGGTCGCGGTGTGCGCCCGACGCGATCACGGTCGACACCCTCGACGCCGGTAAGCCGCGGGTCTTCGTCGACGAGCAGGAGGTGACGCCGGACGACACGCTGTTCATCACCGCGCTCTACTCGCTGCCCTACCAGTCGATGGACATCTGGAACCAGCTGTCGCTCTACGCCGTGCTGGAGCAGCTCGGGTTCTACCTGCCGTTCCCGCCCGCACTGTCGCCGATCGCCAACGACAAGGGCGCGACGATGCTCTTCTTCGCCGACTCGCCGGTGCCCCCGATCCCGACCATCCGGATCGGGACCGGTCCCGACATCGGCAAGCACCTCTACGAGGTCGCGCTCGGTGGCCTCACCTACCCGGCGATCCTCAAGCCGGCCGGCTGGTGCGGAGGCGGCGGCGTCAACATCGCGCACAGCTCCGAGGACGTCCGTGGCCTGGTCAGCCTGGCCCAGGGCGGCGACACGACGATGGTCGCCCAGCCCTACCTCGGCGACGGAACGATCGACTACCGCGTCTACGTCGTCGACGGCGAGCCCTACGCCACGATGCGGCGTACCCCCGAGCCCGGGTCACCGGTCGCCAACGCGAGCCGAGGCGGCGACATGGCCTTCCCCCCGACGCCGCCCGAGCTGGTCGAGGCCACGGCGTACTTCGCCGAGAAGCTGCCCGACGTCCCGTTCTTCTGCGTCGACTTCCTCCACGACGGCGAGCGCTACTGGTTCTCCGAGCTGGAGCCCGACGGCGTCATCGCCCCCGAGTGGACCGACCCCGACCGCACCCTCCAGCGCGACGTCACGCGCGCCCGCTGGACCGCCTACCGCAATGCGCATGCTCGATTCCTGGAGGCACGATGAGCACCGACTTCTCCCTCTCCGACGACGCCGCCCGTCCGGCCCTGCACGTGGCCGCGGGCAACCTCAAGCGGCTGGCGAGCGTGCCGGCGCTCGCCGCGCGCTACGACGGCCTCGACACCGTCACCGGACTCGACGACGTCGAGGCGCTGCCGGTCATGGACAAGGACGACCTCAACGCCGCCCTGTCCGCGCTGGAGCCGAAGAGCGAGACCGCCGCCACCTGGCTCTTCCAGAGCGGCGGCAGCACCGGCGCTCCCAAGGTCGGCTACGCGCCCACGGGCTTCTACATGACCGGCGTGCACGCCCGGTGGCAGCCGCTGGATCGCGACGACACCTTCGTCAACGCGTGGGGCGCCGGCCGCATGTGGGGCGCGCACTTCCTGGCCGCGGCGTTCGCCGACCTCTCGGGCTGCCGGGTGATCAGCGTCGGCTCGGTGACCCAGGGCGAGTACGCCGACTGGCTGGGCTTCTTCGCCGACCGCGAGGTCACCGCGATCGGCGGCACCCCGAGCGTGCTGCGGCTGTGGTTCGCGCAGGCCCGCGCCGACGGGATCACGCTGCCGGCGCTGCGCAAGGTGCTCTGGCTCGGCGAGGCCTGGCACCCACAGCTCGACGACGACATGGCGGCCGTGGCGCCGCAGGCGCAGCGGTGGGGGATGTTCGGCAGCACCGAGACCTGGGTGGTCGGGACCAACACCCCGGAGTGCGCGGTCGACACCTTCCACACGCTCCCCGAGCAGCTGGTGCACGTCGGGCCGGACACGCTCCTCGACTTCACCACCCTCAACCCGGACATGCTCAACCCGGTGCTGCGCTACCAGACGGGCGACGCCGGCGAGCTGGTCCGCTGCACCTGTGGCCGCCCCGACCCGGCAATGCGGATCCTCGGGCGGCGCGACTCCGTCGTCCAGGTGCGCGGCCTCGGGCTGCACGTCGACGACATCGTTGCGCTGGCCGAGTCCGACCCCGGTGTGGCCCGCGCTCAGGTCCTCATCAACGAGCGGGCCGGACGCGTCTCGTCGGTCGAGGTCCGGGTGTTGGCGACCAGCGACGCGACGCCGGGCTTCGAGCGGCGGCTGAGCGACGACCTGCTCGGGTCGACGTTCACGCTCAGCACGGCGTTCCTGCACGACCCCGAGTCCTTCCAGGTGCGGGTCGCCGACGCGCTCGTCACCAACGAGCGCACCGGCAAGACGGCGAACTTCCTGGTCCGGGAGGAGGAGTGACCGTCACCTCTGACCACGGAGCCCGGGAGCGGTCGCTCGGCCGCCGCTTCAACCTCATCTGGACCGGCCAGTCGGTCAGCATGGTCGGCGACAAGATCACGATCTTCGTCGTCCCGACGCTGATGATCTTCGCCCTGCACGCCTCGCCGCTCGAGGTCGGCATCGTGAGCATGGCCCAGTACCTCGGCATCCCGGTCCTCGGTCCCGTGGCCGGCGTCCTGGTCGACCGGTGGGACAAGCGCCGCACGCTGATCGGCTGCGACCTGGTCCGGTTGGTCGCCGTGCTGGTCATCCCGATCGCCTACTGGCTCGACGTGCTGTCCACGCCGCTGCTGTTCGCGTGCGTGGCCGCGATCAGCGGCGCGACGATCTTCTTCACCGTCGGCTACCTCGTGGCGGTGCCCGCGGCCGTCGAGAAGGACGGCCTGGTCCGCGCCTACTCGCGGCTCGAGGGCAGCCGGACGGTCGCCGAGGTGGGTGGCCCGTCCATCGCGGCCGCGCTCTACGGCGCCCTGGGCGCGGTCTCGCTGATCGTCGACGCGGCGAGCTACCTCGTCTCCGCCTGGTGCTACCGGCAGATGCCGACGTGGGGCGTCCGCACCGATCACCACGGCTCGATCTGGGACCGCCTGTCGCGCGGCTTCCGGCTCAACTGGGCCGACCCCGTGCTGCGTCGCGTCGTCGTCGCCGCGGTCGTGCTCAACAGCGGCGGGCCGATCTTCGTCACCGTGCTGCCGATCCTCGCCTACCGCGGGCTCGGGCTCTCGGCCGGCGCGTTCGGCCTCGCGATGTCAGGCGCCGCCCTGGGCGGCGTGCTCGGCGCCGTGCTCGCCCCGCGGATCGGCGCGCGGCTGAGCCTGGGCCGCACCTTCGCCATCGCGCTGCTCGCGCACAACCTCGTCGGGCTCGGGATCCTCTTCGCTCCCACGCTGCCGGCCGCGCCCGTCATCGCGGTGACGATGGGCGCCTACGGCTTCTTCATGGCCTGCATCAACGTGTGCAGCGCCCCGATCCGTCAGTCCCGGATGTCGACGGAGAACCAGGGCATCATGCACGCGGCCTTCCGGACCGCGACCTGGGGCGTCATCCCGCTCGCCGCCCTGGTCGGCGGCGCCGCGGTCAGCATCCTCAGCCCGCACGTCGGCGTCCTCGACGCGGCCCGGATCACCATGGTCGGCGGCACGCTGCTGGCGGCGTTCTCGTTCGTCTCCGCGGTCCGGGTCCAGGCCGCGCTCGACCAGGCCGAGGCCGAGCCGGCCGTGCCGGCAGGGGTGACCGCGTGACCGGCGTACTCCTCGTCACCGGCGCCTCGACGGGCATCGGCCACGCGACCGCCGTACGCGCGGCCGCGGCCGGCTGGCGCGTGGTGGCCACCATGCGCGACCCGTCGCGGGCGGAGGGGACTGGGTGAAGTCGACGTCCTGCCGCTCGACGTCACCGACGAGGACTCCGTCGCCTCTGCTTCGAGACCGTGCGCCGCACCCACGGCCGGCTCGACGCGGTCGTCAACAACGCGGGCATCTCCAACTTCGACCCGACCATGGAGATGTCCACGCTCGCCGCCCTGCGCACCGCGCTGGAGGTCAACTTCGTCGGCATGGTCGCGGTCAGCCGGCTCGCCATGCCGCTGCTCCGCGCCTCCCGGGGCCGGCTGCTGAGCATCGGCAGCGTGCACGGCGTGGTGGGCCAGCCCTTCAACGAGGCGTACGCCGCGGCGAAGTTCGCCGCCGAGGGCTTCCTCGAGAGCCTCGCCCCCGTGGCGGCCGCGCACGGCGTCGCGGTCTCGGTGGTTGTGCCCGGCTACGTCTCCGACACCGAGTTCGGCCGGTTCCCCGACATCAACCGGCGCACCATCCAGGCCGACTCCGGGCCTTACGCCGACACGTTCGGCGACTACTTCCGCTGGGTCGTCGAGGAGGGCTGGGAGGGCGCGGCCCAGTCGCGCTGGGAGGTCGCCGACGTCGTCGTCCGCACCCTGGCCGACCCGGAGCCGTCGTTCCGCGTGCCCACCAGCCCGTGGGTCCGCGACTACCTCGCCGACGAAGCTCGCCGACGTCGACGGCTCGCCATCCAGACCCTCGCCCGCACGTGGATCGGCGCCGAAGCGCCCGTCCCCGCTCCGACTAAGGAGACCCGATGCCCGCCAAGCCGCTGCGAGAGCTGATCGACCTCGCGCGCCGGGGGTCGCCGTTCTACGCCGACCTCTACCGCGACCTCCCCGAGGGCGTCGACACCCTGACCGACCTGCCGGTCATCGACCAGGCAGACTTCTGGACGGCCAACCGCTGGCCCGACAACCGGCTGCTGACCGGGCCGCTCCTCGACGCGGGCGTCTACACGTCGGGTGGCACGACCGGAACGCCGAAGGTCTCGCCGTGGTCGCGCACGGAGCACTTCGACTCCACCTCGGCCTTCGGCGCCGGCATGGTGCGGGCCGGCCTCAAGCCCGGTCACCGGGTCGCCAACCTCTTCTACGCGGGCCACCTCTACGGCGGCTTCCTCTACATCGAGGCGGCGCTGCACAACGCGCCGGTCGACAACGTCCGGCTCCCCGTCGGCGGGCACGTCCCCGACGCCGAGGTGGCCGAGCTGATCGACAGCTTCGGCGTCCACGTGCTCGCGGGCACGCCGATGAAGCTGGCCGGCGTGGCCGAGGCCGTGCTCGACGCGGGGTCGGAGGACAACACCATCGAGCTGCTCCTCTTCGCGGGCGACCTGCTCTTCGACGACGTACGCCCCCTGCTGCACAAGGCGTTCCCGAAGGCCGCGATCGCCTCGCTCGGCTACGCCACCGTCGACGCCGGCCTCGTCGCCTGGCCGGTGCCCGGCGACGACGTGCGGGTGCACGAGGCGGTGCCGGACCGGATCATCGTCGAGATCCTCGACGAGGCCACGGAGGAGCCGATCACCGAGCCGGGCGTGCGTGGTCGCGTGGTCGTCACCAACCTCTTCCGCACCCTGATGCCGATCATCCGCTACCCCGTCGGCGACCTGGCCGAGTGGGTCGACGACGAGGGCCGGGCCTTCCGGCTGGTCGGCCGCACCCATGAGGGCGCGCGGGTGGCCAACGTCGCGATGGCGTACGTCGACGTGCACGCCGCGCTGCTCGGCGCGGACCGCGAGGGGCTGATCTCCGGCCTGCAGCTGGTCGAGCGCCGCTGGGACGGCCGCGACGGGCTGACGCTCCGGGTCGCCACCCTCGCCGACCTGGCCGACGACCGCCTGGCCGAGCTGTCCGAGCGGCTGGTCGACGCGGCCTACCGCGCCCGGCCGCTCTACCCCGACACCGTCGCCGACGGCCACATCCACCCGCTCCAGGTCGAGTGGGTCCGGCCCGCTGACCTGGTCACCCACGCCCGCACCGGCAAGCTCGTGCAGGTCGTCGACGAACGCCCGCACGACTCATGACCCACGACGCGGACACCACGGCCTCGATCTGGTCGCGGGCGATGGCGATGTACGCCGAGGACCGCACCTGCCAGTCGCTGGGCATCGTGGTGTCCGACATCGCCGCGGGCTGGGCCCGGGTGCAGATGCGCGTGGACGAGACCATGCTCAACATGCACGGCACCGTGCACGGCGGCTACCTCTTCCTGCTGGCCGACGCCGCCTTCGCCTACGCCGCCAACACCCACGGCCCGATGGCGGTGGCGCAGAGCGCGCAGGCGGCGTTCCTGCGCCCGGCGATGGCGGGCGACGTACTCGTCGCGGAGGCCGAGGAGCGCACCCGCGCCGGCCTCAACGGCATCTACGACGTGACCGTCCGGAGGCCGGACGACGAGACGGTGGTCGCCGAGTTCCGCGGCCACAGCGTGCTGCTGCCGGGGCGGACGGCGCCGGCCGGCTGACGCGGAACGTTCCAGGGTGCCCGTCCAGCCCGGCCCTTGCCCGCTCGGCCTCGCGACCACAGGATGAGGTGCATCCGGCGCGATCCGCCGGTGCGAAGGACCACCTACTCGGGAGGGAACCTTGAGTTCGCATGCCATCACCGCCTCTCCGGCGGCGCCGGTCGGGAGTCGCGACGGGAGGCTGCGCATCGACCTGCTCGGCCCTGTCGTGGTCACGTCCGCCGGCGAGCACGTCACGCTGTCCCCGTTGGAGCTCAACCTGCTCGTCGTCCTCGCCCTCACCCCGGGCGTGGCCGTGTCGACCGAACGCCTCGTCGACGACCTCTGGGGCGACCACCTGCCCGCCGCTCCGCGCACGCGGGTGCAGGCGATCGTCTCCAGCCTGCGCCGCAAGGTCGGCGACGCCATCGAGACCCGCTACCCGGGCTACGTCATCGACCCGGACCGGCTCGAGCGCGACCTCGACGAGTGCGAGGGACTTCGTGGCGGCCGCGCACCGGGCCGAGTCGCCGGGGGAGCGGCTGCACCTGCTCACGGCGGCGTAGGACGTCTGGCGCGGTGACCCGCTCGACGGCGTCACCAGCCCGGGCGTCGACCCGGAGCGCACCCGGCTCTGCGAGCAGCGGCTGGAGCTGCTCGTGGCCCGGGGCGAGGCCGAGCTGGCGGCCGGCCGCCACCGTGAGGTCGTCGGCCTGCTCGCCCCGGCCGTGGCCCAGCACCCGCTCGCCGAGCAGCTGGCCGGCCTGCACATCACCGCGCTCTACCGGAGCAACCGCCAGGCCGACGCGCTCGCGGCGTACCAGCTGCTGAGGGAGCGGCTGGCCGACGAGCTCGGCGCCGACGTGTGTCCCGAGCTGCGGGAGCTGCACGGCCAGATCCTCCGCGGTGAGGACAGTCGCTGACGGAGCAGCCGACCGCGGCGCCTGCGGACCGACGCGGCCCGCGCAGCTGCCCGCGCCGGACGGGCTGTTCCTCGGACGCGACGCGGAGCTGCGTGAGCTGGACGCCGCGGTGGCGAACGGCCCGCTCGTCGTCTCCGGCCCCGGCGGGATCGGCAAGACGGCCCTGGTCGTGGACTGGGCGCACCGAGCGGCGGCGGTCGTTCCCCGACGGGCAGCTGTTCCTCGACCTGAGGGGCGGCCGCCGGTCGCCCAAGGAGGTGGTCGCGGCCGCGCTGGTGTCCCTGGGTGTCGCACCGGCGGACGTGCCGGCCCGGCTCGACGACCGGATCGCGCTCTACCGCACCGTCGTGCACGATCGTCGGCTGCTCGTGGTGGCCGACGACGCGGGCACGGTGGCGCAGGTGCTCGCTGTCGTACCGTCCGGGCCGGGGAGCCGGCTGGTGGTCACCACCCGGCGGCGGCCGATCACGCTCTCGGCGCACCACGCCGTCCACGAGCTCGTCCTGCGGCCGCTCGACCCGCAGGCGTCCCGCGACCTGCTGAGCCGGGTGGTCGGCCAACACCGCCTCGACGGCCAGGACGTCGGCCCGCTGGTGACCTGGTGCGGCGGCTGGCCGCTGCTGCTCCGGCAGGTCGCCGCGACGCTGGCCCTGCGGCCGAGCCAGTCGGTGGCGGGCTTCGTCGCCGAGCTCGCCGCGAGCCCGCAGTGGGTCGGCCTCGACGGCGACCTGAGGTCCGTGGACGGCGCGCTCACGGCGGCGTACGACCTGCTGAGCCCGGAAGCCGCCCGGTTGTTCGAGCGCCTGAGCCTCGTCGCGGGTGAGTTCTGCCTGCACCGGGCGGCGCTCACGGCGGGCACCAGCGACGGCCGGGCTCGGGCCCTGCTCGACGAGCTGGTCGGCCTGCACCTGGTCGTCGAGGGCGCCCTCGACGGGTTCCGCTACGACGGCGTGGTGGCCCGGTTCGCCCGGCGGCTCGCGGCCGCGAAGGAGTGGACGCTCGCCGGTCCGGCTGCCCGTCGTGCGCGGCCGGTTCGCCACGGCCTTGCCGCTGTGGGCGGTGCCCGTGCTGGAACGGGTGCCGGTCTAGATCGTGGCTCGGTGCAGCTCGACGCGGGCCGGACCGTCGACGGCCACCGCCGCCGCGATCGGTCCCGTCGCGCCGAGCTCGGTCACGTCCAGGTCGAGCACCCGCAGCTGTCCGGGTGGCGCGGCGAGGTCCACCGACGACAGCGGCCGCGACAGCCCCTCGCGGGTCGCCTTCACCACCGCCTCCTTGCGGGCCCAGGTGCGGAGGAACGCCGGCCTCGTCCGCCGGCGCGGCCTCGCCGGGCGCCAGTACGTCGGGCAGCAGCGCCTGCCAGTCCGGCGGGCAGGTCGTCTCGAGGTCGACGCCGACGGTCGTGGCGGCGTCCGCGGCCACCACGGCGGCCACCGCGAACGGGCCGGAGTGGGACACCGAGCAGTGCCACGGCCGGCCCGGCGCGCTCACCGGACCGTGCTGGGCACCGCAGCTCGGGCAGGTCCGGTCGAGCGCGACCAGCCGTGGCTCCGTCTGCTCCAGCCCGGCGACGAGGCCGCGCAGCACGGCGGCTCCGAGCACGAAGCGGTCCCGGTCGCCCTGCTGCTGCAGCCGCGCCAGGCGCTCCTTGCTCGTGGTCGTCGAGGAGGTCGACGTGGCGGTCCGTCAGGTCGTCGGTGCGGGCCCACCGCACGTGCACCACGCCGGAGGGGCCCACGGCGTCACCCTAGCGAGGCACTGTCGGGTACTCCCCGGACGTGGAGGTCCTCCCCGACATCGTCGGCCCCGACCCGGTCATCGTGTTCTGCGGCCTGGCCGGCGCGGAGAGCACCAGGACCCGCGACCACTACTACGCCTCGCCCGGCAACAACTTCTGGGAGTGCCTGCACCTGAGCGGCCTCACGCCCGCGGCGGCTGCGGCCCGACGAGGACCACACCGTGGTCGACCTCGGCCTCGGGCTGACCGACCTGGTCGGCCACTGGGACCACGAGTCGAACCGCGGCTGGGTCGAGATCGACGTGCTCGTGGCGGCCGTCGAGCGCTGGGAGCCGGCGTTCCTGGCCTTCACCGCGAAGGGCACGGCGGGGTACGCCGCGAAGGCGCTCGGCCACCGCGCACCCGGCCTCGGGCTGGCCTCGTGGGGCATCGGGCGGTCCGAGGTCTTCGTGCTTCCCGGCACCAGCGGGGCCAACCAGCGCAAGGACTACGACGGCCGCCCGAACCGGCTCGCCTGGTGGCGCGAGCTGGCCGCCCTGGCGGGTCCCGAGCTCGCCGCGCGCTGACCCGCGACACGCCGGTCCCGCATGGTCCAGACGGTCGTCGTACCGCCTCTGACCTGCGCAAACGCGACGAGTGTGACCCAGATCAAAATGACCCGGCCGTGGTCTTGCGCCGCGTCCGTCCGCGGCGTACTGTCACCACTACATCTAGTAGTTACACCGGTGTAGTTATCCACATCTAGTCCCCAGTCAGACGGGTCAATCCCCAGACTGGATGCGGAAGCCCCACAGGTACCGGTTGTTCTACACAGCAGGAGCCCCGATATCCACACCCTCGCCAGGGGTGTACCGAACCGCGCCCCTGATCAAGGAGAGGAGGACCGCGATGCACTGCCCGTTCTGCAAGCACAACGACACCAAGGTCCTCGACTCGCGGGTCGCCGAGGACGGCTCCTCGATCCGCCGCCGGCGCTGCTGCCAGTCGCTGCGAGCAGCGGTTCACCACCCTCGAGCTGATGCAGCTCACCGTGGTCAAGCGCTCCGGGGCGACCGAGGCCTTCGACCGCGACAAGGCGATCGCCGGCGTCCGCAAGGCCTGCAAGGGCCGGCCGGTCACCGAGGACGACCTGGCCCGCCTCGGCCAGCGGTCGAGGACACGCTGCGCGGCTCCGGCCAGGCGGAGTTCGCCTCCCACGAGGTCGGGATGGCCATCCTCGAGCCGCTGCGCGAGCTCGACGAGGTCGCCTACCTGCGCTTCGCCAGCGTCTACAAGCAGTTCGAGTCCGCCGAGGACTTCGAGATCGAGATCGCGAGCCTGCGCAAGCACCGCGCGGAGCAGCTCGCCGAGCTCCTCGATGGCGAGTCGCAGGACCTCACCTCAGCCCCCAGCGGCTGACCCACAGACCGCCCGGTACGTCGTGGGGAAGCGGCGTACCGGGCGACCCACTCAGGTGCCTCTCTCTGTCCCTGCAGGAGTGTCGGTGCCAGCAGCAACACTGATCAGCAGGGACCACAATCCAACGGGACCAGGGAGACACGGAATGACCGAGACGGTGAGCGGGGCCGCCAACAAGAAGGGCGCGACCAAGGGGCTGACGATCACGCGGCGCTTCAGCACCGAGGGCGTGCACCCCTACGACGAGATCACCTGGGAGCGCCGCGACGTCGTCCAGACCAACTGGAAGACCGGCGAGACCGTCTTCGAGCAGCGCGGCGTCGAGTTCCCCGACTTCTGGTCGGTCAACGCCTCGACCATCGTCACGACGAAGTACTTCCGCGGCGCCCTCGGCACCGACGCCCGCGAGACCGAGCCTGCGCGAGCTCATCGACCGCGTCGTCAAGACCTACCGCAAGGGCGGCGAGGACCACGGCTACTTCGCGACGCCGGCCGACGCCGAGCTGTTCGAGCACGAGCTGACCTGGCTGCTGGTCCACCAGTACTTCTCGTTCAACAGCCCCGTCTGGTTCAACGTCGGCACCCAGTCGCCGCAGCAGGTCTCGGCCTGCTTCATCCTGTCGGTCGACGACTCGATGGACTCGATCCTCAACTGGTACAAGGAGGAGGGGTTCATCTTCAAGGGCGGCTCCGGCGCCGGCCTCAACCTCTCCCGCATCCGCTCGTCCAAGGAGCTGCTCTCCTCGCGGCGGCACGGCGTCCGGCCCGGTCTCCTTCATGCGCGGCGCCGACGCGTCCGCCGGCACCATCAAGTCCGGCGGCGCCACCCGCCGTGCGGCCAAGATGGTCGTGCTCGATGTCGACCACCCCGACATCGAGGAGTTCGTGATGACCAAGGCGCGCGAGGAGGACAAGATCCGCGCGCTGCGCGACGCCGGCTTCGACATGGACCTCGGCGGCGCCGACATCACCTCGGTCCAATACCAGAACGCCAACAACTCGGTCCGCGTCAGCGACGAGTTCATGCGCGCGGTCGAGGACGGCACCGAGTTCGGCCTCCGCGGCCCGCAAGACCGGCGAGGTCATCGAGACCGTCGACGCCCGCGAGCTGTTCCGCAAGATCAGCACGGCCGCGTGGGAGTGCGCCGACCCGGGGCTCCAATACGACGACACGATCAACGACTGGCACACCAACCCCGAGACCGGCCGGATCACGGCGTCCAACCCGTGCTCCGAATACATGTCGCTCGACAACTCGTCGTGCAACCTCGCGTCGCTCAACCTGCTGAAGTTCCTCAGCGACGACGACACCTTCGACGCCGAGCGGTTCGCCCAGGCGGTCGAGCTGATCATCACCGCGATGGACATCTCGATCTGCTTCGCGGACTTCCCGACCGAGGCGATCGGCGACACCACCGTCGACTACCGCCAGCTCGGCATCGGCTACGCCAACCTCGGCGCCCTGCTGATGGCGATGGGCCTCGGCTACGACAGCGACGGCGGCCGCGCGATGGCGGCGTGCCCTCACCTCGCTGATGACCGGTACGTCGTACCGCCGTTCCGCCGAGCTCGCCGCGGTCGTCGGCCCCTACGCCGGCTACGCCCGCAACGCCGACGCCCACCAGCGCGTGATGCGCAAGCACCAGGCCGCCAACGACACGGTCCGCACCCTCGCGATCGAGGACGAGCTGGTCCACAAGCTGGCCACCAAGGAGTGGGCGCAGGTCGTCGAGCTCGGCAAGACCAACGGCTTCCGCAACGCCCAGGCCTCGGTGCTCGCCCCGACCGGGACCATCGGCTTCATGATGGACTGCGACACCACCGGCATCGAGCCGGACTTCTCGCTGGTCAAGTTCAAGAAGCTCGTCGGCGGCGGCTCGATGCAGATCGTCAACCAGACCATCCCGCGCGCGCTGCGCAAGATGGGCTACCAGCCCGAGCAGGTCGAGGCGATCGTCGCCTTCATCGCCGAGCACGGCCACGTGATCGACGCCCCCGGCCTGCGCCAGGAGCACTACGAGGTCTTCGACACCGCGATGGGTGCCCGCTCCCTCAAGCCGATGGGCCACGTCCGGATGATGGCGGCCTGCCAGCCGTTCCTCTCCGGCGCGATCTCCAAGACGGTCAACCTGCCCGAGACCGCCACGGTCGAGGAGATCGAGGACGTCTACCTGCAGTCCTGGAAGCTCGGCCTCAAGGCCACCGCGATCTACCGCGACAACTGCAAGGTCGGCCAGCCCCTCTCCGACGGCAAGTCCGACTCGTCCAAGAAGGACCAGGGCATGGCCGCCGCGGCCCAGGCCGGCAACGCCCCGGTGACCGAGCTCGAGCCCAAGGTCGTCGAGGTCTACAAGCCGCTGCGCAGGCGTCTCCCGAAGTCGCGGGTCTCCCGCACCACGTCGTTCACGGTCGGCGGCGCCGAGGGCTACATGACCTCGGGCGCCCACGACGACGGCACGCTCGGCGAGGTCTTCCTCAAGCTCGGCAAGCAGGGCTCCACCCTGGCCGGCGTGATGGACGCCTTCTCGATCGCGGTCTCGATCGGGCTCCAGTACGGCGTCCCCCTCGAGACCTACGTCTCGAAGTTCACCAACCTCTCCTTCGAGCCCGCCGGCCTCACCGACGACGCCGACGTCCGGATGGCGAAGTCGATCATGGACTACATCTTCCGCCGGCTCGCCCTGGACTACCTGGACTTCGAGACCCGCCAGGGCCTCGGCGTCTTCTCCGCCGACGAGCGCCAGCGCTACCTCGAGACCGGCTCCTACGAGCCCCTCGAAGAGATCGGCTCTCCCTCCGAGGTCATCGGCGACCTGTCGCGCCCGTCGAGCCTCGCAGCCGCGAGGTCGTCGACGCCGAGGTCGTCGAGACCAAGGACACCCACGGCTCCGAGACGCGAGGTCCCCAGCCCGAGGTCGCCAAGGTCGCCCACACCAGCGCCGAGCTCCTCGAGCAGATCACCGGCACCGCCGTCGACTCCCCCCTCTGCATGACCTGCGGCACCAAGATGCGCCCCGCCGGCTCCTGCTACGTCTGCGAGGGCTGCGGCAGCACCTCCGGCTGCAGCTGACCGATAGCCATGACAGCGGCCCGACACCTCAGGGTGTTGGGCCGCTGTCTATTTGGACAAATCTTTCCTGGTTCGTCTGCGCGGATCGGTCAGCACCGTCTCAAGCTGCGTGGCATGGGCACCCAGCGCACCGTCTATGTCCAACCTCAGTTCGCGGATTCCGACGAACATGCTTGCCGTGTTGAACATCAGTGACCAGTTGCTCGATCACCTGAATACGCCCGAAGCGCTCGAGCTGATGCGCTTGGCGAACCTGCCCGGGATCTCGAGCGCTGAGGTGCAGGCGACGTTCCTGCCGTTCGCGCTAGACCTTGGATTCACCAGCGAGGCCAAGGGCCTGTTCTTGGAGTACGAGAACAGGCTCCGTCCCGACTACTACCGGCCCATCGAGGGCAGCGGCATCCTGCTCGAGGTTGAGCGGGGCAAGACCACCACGAACAACATGGACCTGCTCGACTTCTGGAAGTGCCACCTCTGCCGCACCGCCGACTATCTCTTCCTGATGGTGCCGCAGGCGCTGAAGCACAACGACACGATGACCGCCAAGAAGGAGTACAACTCCGTGGTCAAGCGGCTCGACACTTTCTTCGTCGCCGGCAACGAGACCAATGTGCGGGCGGTGCACATCTTCGGCTACTGATCGATTTGTCATCGGCCGCCTCCTTCAACTCCTTGCCTGTAGGCGTCAATGACGATCCGCGACGCCAGCTCCGGGTTCGTGCTCCCAGATCCTCACGGGACTGAGGCCCATCTCGGTGAGCTGGGCGTCGGTGTCTCGATCCCGGGCTCGGTTGCCCTCGACCTTGCTGACCCAGGAAATCGGTCCGCGGCCCAGCTGCACCTCGGCTACGGCACGGTGAAGACCCACGTGAGCCACCTGCTGACCAAGCTCGGCTGCCGCGACCGGGCTCAGCTGGTCATGTACGCCTACGAGTCCGGGCACGCCGTCCCGCGTGGTGCCTAGACCGCTCGCGACACATATGGGCGAAATGGTCATGCGATCCACGACAACGCCCGCCCGGCCCATCTACGGTGCCGCCGGGAGGAAGGGAGCACGGACGCTTGTCCATGCCAGAGATCTCGGAGAGCCTGCGGCGGGCCGAGCGGCTGCGCGCCCAGATCGAGGAGCTCGACCGTGCGTCCCAGCGGCGGCGGAGTCGGGCTCGACGGGTCTACTCGAACGTCGTCAGCGGCGTCGTCCTGATCGTCCTCGTGGTGCTCGCTGTGGACGGGGTGTTCGCTTTCCACACGTTCCGTGACGGCTCGTCCGGATCAGGTTCCGGCACGGCGGTCGCGAGCGGACCGTCGTACGCCGACCTGCAGGTGTTCGAGGACGTCGGCCGGTTCGCCGGCCAGGTCGAGGTCACCAATCCGTTCGACCACGACATGGAGGTCCTCGTGATGGTCGCGGTCTATGACGGCGACCAGATGGTCGGTTGGATCTCCGGCAGCGCGATGCTGAAGCCGGACTCGACGTCCATGGTCGAGCTCATCGGCGACGACGAATCGGTGCCCTTCACGGATAGCCGGGTGCACCTCAACGGATGGCGCCTGTAGGGAGCCTGTGGATCGACGCGGGTGGTTTCCGCCAAATAGTGCTTCACTGATCGGTCACTTCTCATCGGTTCTTCTGCGAGCGACGGCGCGCGCAACTAACGTCGGAGCAGCAGCAACGAGGGAGGGAAAATGGCACAGCTCGCACCCGCGGAGGTCGATCTGGTGATCGAGCGCGCGTTGGCCGAGCTGCCGTTCGACGACTGGCAGATCATCGACACCCGCCGTGAGGAGAAGGGTCCGCGCGCCGACTTCGTGGTCGTGGGTCCGCCCGGCGTCTTCGTCATCGCGTGCGGTCGCCGCCACGACAAGGAGCGGGCCCAGGCCAAGGAGCTGATGAAGCTCCTGGCGGTCGCGCACCAGGTGGCCGAGGTGGCCGGCGTACGCCCCGACGAGGTGCACCCCGTGCTGTGCCTGACCGGCGACCAGCCCGAGGACTCGTGGAGCCGCGGCGTCAGCGTCTGCGGGATCGTGAACCTCGCCGACACGCTCGTCTTCAAGCGCGACCGGCTGGACCGCGACGAGGTCGAGGCAGCGGCGCTCGCCGTCGGCCGAGAGATGCGCGGCGGCGGGAAGCACCGGGCCTGACCCTGGCCCCACCCTCCACAGGCCTGTGGAGAGCGGCCGACGCCTCCTCGCGATTCGGGGCAGGCTCGTCGGCATGGCAATCACCACCGACTTCATCGGTCAGATCGGCGTCTCACCGGCCCTCGGCCCCGACCAGACCGACTACCTGACGATCCATCGTGAGGTGACCGGGGGCAAGGGCGCGCCGCCGCTCAACAGCGGATGGGTGGCGTCCGACGACGGTCGCGCCCTGACCGTCAGGGGAGACGACAAGTACGGCGACCCGGCCGAGTGGCTGCGTCATCTGATCAAGCGTTACCTCAAGCCCGGCGGCCTCGTGGCCGAGGGGATGGTGGTCGGCTGCCGGCGGGACACCCAGGAGGTGTTCGCCATCCAGGTCACCGCCAACCGGGTCAGCGAGAGGGTTCTCTGGCCGCGGACCGCGCAGCCGCGCGAGACGCACCGCAAGCCACCACCGCGGAAGCCCACCGCCCAGGTCATCGACCTCGCCAGCCGCGCGCGAGCGAGGCCTGACATGACGACTCTCGGGAACCCGCATCTCCGCACCCCTGACTGGCAGGTCACCGCGGTCTTCGACCCGGATGGCGACGGACATGACTTCGCCTACACGGCCGGCCTGCACGAGCGCGGCCTTCCGGAGCTGCACCTCTGGTGTCGGCCTTCGCTCGGCGACGACCCGGGCGCCGACTGGATGTTCAGCCCGCGCGACTGCTCCATCATCCTCAACGACCTGGCCTGGCAGCTCATCGACGGCCGGATCGCGATCGGCGACTCCTGGGAGCACCCGTACGACGGAGGCCTGGTCACCTGCCGCTTCCGCCTCGATCCGCCGGGCGACCGCGACGAGCTGGAGGCGCTCGGCATCGCACCCGGCGCCGACGTACTGCCGGTGCGGTGGTCGCTCCACAGGAGCCCGGTCGGCCGGCCGCGACCGTTGGGCAAGCGGGGCCTGCAGCGAGCGACCGCTGAATACGCCGCCATCCTGGCCAGACTTGATGCCGAGGCGTCCGTCCCCGACGGCTGGACGCTGGCGCCGACGTTCACACCGGGTGGCGAGTTCGGCCCGCTCACGCCGATGGTGGTCGCGCGCGTCGCCGAGTTCTGGTCGGCGGACGCGATCACCCTGAGCAACCTGCTGTGGGCGGCGACGACGATGCTCCAGGGCGGCTCGATCACGTGGCCGGTCGCCTTGACGGGCGCGCTCACCCGTGAGGTGGGAAGGGTCGACGAAGCCGACCGGACGCAGGACGCCGCCCGCACTGTCGTCGACTCGCGCATGGCCCAGCCGGACTGGCCGCAGGTGGAGCGGGAGCTCGGCGCCGCCATCGGCTTCGAGCCGGGTGAGGTCAAGGCCGGCGACCTGCGACGTGCGGTGCGGGGCCACCTCGGCGAGCTGCTCTGGACCGTCCTGATGACGGAGGTGGTCGCCGACCAGCTGACGAAGCAGCAACGGTTCCAGGGCCGGGGCGCGTGGCTGGCCGGGCTCGGGCCGGTCGGGGAGCTGCCGGGGCCCGAGTGGCGGGCACCCAGACGGGTCCTCGACCGGCTGTACGCCGTACTGCGGCCGCTCAGCGAAGCGACCCTGCTGGAGATCGTCGCCCGCAACCTGGACGACGACCTGGACGACTACCAACGGCTCGCCGGCGCGGTGCAGGGCTGGGCGATCACCGCAGCGGCGGGCTGCCCGTTCGCCGGCGGCCTCGACCGGTTGCCCGGCGTCACCTGGCCGCGTGCGTTCGACGAGCTGCAGGAATGGGCGACCGTGATGACGTCGGCCGCCTGCCACCGAGAGCGGCTCTCCGCCGACGACGTGGCGACGCTGACGACGCCGTTCCTCGACCTGGTGCCGGAGCTGCCGTCCGTCGTCAGCGCTGGGGGGCGGTGAGCATGCCGAAGTCACGCAGGCGCAGGTCTTCGACCCGCCCACCGAGCCGCGCCCGTCGCGAGCTGCCGCCCTGGATGAGGCACCTGTTCCTGGCCGATGAGGCAGAACGCCGAGGAGACGCCGCAGGAGCCTTGGCCCTCATGGAGGCCACCGGCAAGGACGACGACGGCCGGCCGATCTGGCGCCCGTGGCGGATGCAGTACCTCGCGCAGTTCGCGGAACTGGGGCTCGTTCTGCCGCGCTGGGCCCATTCGCGGTGGATCCTCGCCCAAGCCGGTCAGTGGCTCGACGCGGACAACCGCCGAGGTGTTCACGCTGCGATGCGGACGGCGATCGACGTCCGCGGTGGAGCGCAATGCTTGCCGGGCCACGACGCAGCCGACCGGCGGGCACGCGTGATGGACCATGACTGGGTCTATCGACAGCTCGTCCTCTATGAGATGGGCAAACTCGACCGGTTCTGCAGGCGTCGCGCGACCGCTGACCTGCTGGCCGGCGCGGACGACATGGGGGCGTGGGCTCGGGCGTCCATCGACGCCTACCGACTCCTCGAGCGGCACTCCGACTCGATCACCTGGCAGCGCGAGCGAGATGGCGAGGTGCTGCGTACGCCGAACGCCGGCTGCGCATCGATGCTGTGGCCCGGAGACCCGGTGCTCGGCCGTGTCGTACCGACCGGCGACCAGCAGATCTTCGAGTCCGAGCCACTGCCGGTGACGGACGAGGTCGCGACCCGTGTTGCAGCTGACCCGGACAGCTGGCTGGCGGCCCTCGGGGAGTGGGATCTCTACGGTGAGGTCGTCCCTCTGACCCGACCCACGGAGCACGCCGGGCTGCTGGTCGAGCTGCCCCCACGGATCTGGCAGAACGTCGTCTGCGACCAGCCGGACACGTTCACGCTGCCCTCCTTCTCACCGGGGGAGCTGGCGCGAGGCGCACTGGATCTCGGCCTCTTCATGCTCGACGAGTTCGAGCCACCCGACTTCCCGCACCTCGACACGTGGGCCTGTCTCGCTGCCGCGTTCATCGAGCCCGCCGTCGTTCGGCACCTGGTCGGGCACGCGGACGCAGGAGAGCGCGCGCTGCTCGCACGCCTGGCCGGACGCCTGTCCGAGCCGGCCGGCACCGTGTGTCGACGGGTGGCGAGAGGCGACCTGCCGCTCGCCGCGTAGCGTCATCCACAGACTCGAAGCTCGTGCGTGCGGGTGTCGGCGCCTTGTCCTAGAATCGAATGTATGTTCGAACTCGGGAGTGGGGCGGTGCCGACCGTGGACGATGTCCGCGGCGTCGGCGTCGCTCTGTCCCGGATCGGCGAGGCATCCGACGACGCCGAGCGGATCGACCTGATCAGGGCGCTCGAGGAGGTCAAGTGCCGTGCCGAAGCGGCTCAGGCGGTGCTGACGGTCGCGTTCGACCGCTCGCAGCGTGACGCCGAGGCGAGCGCGGGTGTGCCCGAAGAGCGCCGAGGCCGGTCGGTGGCCGCCCAGGTCGCGCTGGCGCGTCGGGAGTCGCCCCATCGCGGGCGGCAGCACGTCGGCCTGGCCCTGGTGCTGGACGAGATGCCCTGCACGAAGGGCGCATTCCGCAGCGGTCTGATCACCGAGTGGCGGGCGACCCTCCTGGCCCGGGAGACCGCCTGCCTGTCCCGGGCCGACCGGGCCGCGGTCGATCGTCGGGTCGCCGGCGACCCCGGCGTCCTCGAGGCGATGGGCGACGGCGAGATCGTCGCCAGGGCGCGCGAGGTGGCCTACGAGCTCGACCCGGTCTCGTTCGTCGAGCGGAGGCGTCGGGCCGAGGCCGACCGGCGGGTCTCGCTGCGTCCAGCGCCCGATGTGATGAGCCAGCTCTCGGCGTTGCTCCCGGTGAAGGACGGAGTCGCGGTGTGGGCCGTGCTCGGCCGCGAGGCCGACCGGGCCCGCGCGGCCGGCGACGAACGTTCCCGCGGCCAGATCATGGCCGACGCGCTCGTACGCCGCATCCTCAACCCCGGCGAGGGCGAACGCTCCGTGCCGCTGATGATCAACGTCGTGGTCCCTGACTCGGTCCTGCTGGGCGACGACAACGGCTTCGGCTGGGTCGAGCACTACGGCCCGGTCCCCGGCGACCTCCTCCGTGAGTGGATCGCCGCCAACGCCGAGCAGGGCGTCGACCAATGGGTACGCCGCCTCTACGCCACCCCCGAGACCGGCGCGCTGGTCTCCATGGACTCGAGGTCGCGTCGCTTCGAGGGCGCGCTGGCCGACTACCTACGGCTACGCGACCAGAAGTGCCGCACTCTCCATTGCGACGCTCAGGTCCGCCACCTCGACCACGCCGAGGCCCACGCCGACGGCGGTGAGACCAGCGCGGCCAACGGGCAGGGACTCTGCGAATACTGCAACTACGCCAAGGACGCCCTCGGCTGGTCGGCCAGACCACGACCCGGACCACGCCACACCATCGAGACCGTGACACCGACCGGTCATCGCTACACCTCCACGGCACCGCGCTTCACGGTGGCCGAGCGAGGCCTCATCGTCAGGCTCGGCGGCTACGTGATGTCGGCCTGATCCGGGACCAGCGCCAGGAACGGGCTGTCGATCGTGCCCTTGGTGTTGATGTCGAAATCCAAGGGCGTCTCGGCGTCGGCGCGGCGACCCGACGCGAGGTCGGTGACCGGCCAGTCGAACCATTCGAGGTGGAGGTGGTGCCGCCGAGTGATCTCGTCGTAGGCCTGCTGGCAGATGTCGGCGATCTCGTCTTCGGTCAGTCCACGGTTCAGGCCGCGCAGGAACCACGAGAACTCGTACAGCGAGAGCTGATTCCAGCTCCGCAGGTCTGTCTCGAGCTCCTCGAGCAGCTCTTCAAGGACGGTCACAGCGTCGGGTTCCCTTCGAGCGGGATCTTGATCTTGCCGCCGTTCTGCGAGATCTGGGCGTAGGGGCCCCAGGTGATCGGGTCAGGACGGCTCCCTGGCGGATAGCCGTCCATCACCCGGATCTGGCGACCGTAGTTGGCTGGGTCTCTGGTACACGACGCCCGGACCTTCACTCGATGGTCGGACCGGCCAGTCGTGCAGGAGGTCCTTGATCTGCGTCGACGACTCAGTCCTTCAAGTTCCTTGGGGTTGAACAGGGCGGTTGCTGCCACCAAGCCGCGAAGTCTCTCCACCCGAGCCAGGCGCTCCGCATCGAACGCTGAGGCGACGGTCAGCCGAGCTCGCCGGAAGACCGCAAGCTCGAGACGAATGTCGCGTAGGGCGGTCGCGGCCAAACGAAGCGGTGCAGCGCAGGTGGACGGCCAGCGTCCGCAGCGTCGAGATGATGCGGAGCAACCGAGGGGCGGCCGCGGCGATACGGGCGGCGTTGAGGGCCGTGGCGCCGGCAGCCGTGGCTCCACCCGTGACGACGCCGAGCACGATGCCGATCCCTTCGATGATCACCGCGTCGCGGAGCAGGTCGTGGACGAGGTCGAGTAGGGCGGCGCGCTGCTCGTCGACGTGGTCGGCGTACGCGTCGCAGGCCCGGGCCAGGACGGCGCACTGCTCAGCGACGGCGCGACAGCGTTCGGCCAGGCCGGAGGTGACGTCGACGGCGACCGGGACCTCGGGGGAGCGGAGGAGGGAGAACGAGCGGATCGCCGAGGTGCAGTAGGCCGACAGGTCCTCGACCTGGTAGGACGCATCGCGCCACGCCGACGCGGCCTCACGCAGGCGCGCGGTGTCGGCGTCCGGCCAGACGAAGCCCTCGACCTGGTCGAGGACCCAGGACGCCCACGAGGGCAGTCCGGAGAGATCGCCGCCCAGGGAAGGCGGGAGCGAGCAGGGCAGGACGGTGACGAAGCCGGCGACGCACGGCGTGGCGGTGAAGACGGTCCGGCCGGAGAGGAGGGAGCGGTTCTCGGCCCGGCCGTGGTTGTCCAGCGAGGCCGAGGTGAGCCGGCCGCACGTCGTGAAGGCGTCGACCAGGTCGCCGACCGCGGCGAGGCAGGCGGCGGCGGCATCGTCGTACGCCGCGGCGAACTCCTCCGCGATGGACGCGTCGCCCGCCATCGCACCGCAGCCCGACAGCCGCCGGAGCAGCGTGTCGTGGACGAGCGCCGCGCCCTGGTTGCCGTGCTCGAAGGACGACGAGGCGTCGACCATCGGCGCGGCGTCGATCAGGATCACCGGACCGCACCCCACATCGACGAGTTCGCCGAGGCCGCGGCCGCGTAGTTGTCGGCGGCCACGCGGAGAGCGCGACGCATCGCCAGCAGGGCGTCGTGCATCTCGGCGTACGACGCGCACCAGCCCTCGTGCGCCTCGAGATGCGCGGCGGCGGCCGTGCCGGCCCAGGTCTCGTGCAGCCGCGCCACCCGCCAGCGCAGGTCGACCACGACGTCGGACAGGTGCTCGTCGACCGTGGACAGGGAGGCCACGACCTTCGCCGCGAGCTCGAGGTCGACCGAGTAGGAGAAGGTCACGAAAGCCGCCCTTCGAGGACGGCCAGCGACGACGCGGCGCAGGCGTCGCGATCGGCCAGGTCGGTCTGGAACATCGCCAGCGAGTCGGCCAGGCCGGTCAGTGACGACGCGACGTCTCCTGAAGCCCGGAGCCACGTCGACCACGCCTCCGCGAACTCCGTCGCGGCCGCGCCGCGCCAGCCGTCCAGCAGCAGGTCGACCTCACCCGAGGCCCGCGCGCGGGCATCGCTCAGCGAGGCGGCGGCGCGGCGTACCTCCGCCACGGACGCGTGGAACTCGGGGGTCGAGAAGTGGATCGTCATGACCTGACGCTGCCCCGCGCGCAACGGTCCCAGCCGGCCGAAATGCAATCTGTGGATTGGTCACCGACCGGCCGAGTGGGTACCCGACACAAATGCATCGACGACTCGGGATCGCCACCACCCTCGCCCTCGGGCTGACGGCCGCCGTGCTGGCCGCGCCCACGCACGCCGAACCACCGGCCGACAAGGCAGACCAGACACCCAGCAAGGCGGTGAAGCGAGCCGGCTTCACCGAGGCCGACAAGACCGGCTTCGGGACGGCGCACACCAAGCAGAGCAAGGCCTGGTTCACGCTCCAGGGCGGACGGGTCAGCGAGGTCTTCTACCCCGACCTGTCCACGCCGAGCATCCGCACGCTCGAGCTGACGGTCACCGACGGCGGGAGGACCGACCAGCAGGCCAGGGACATGACCAGCGTGGTCACGCGGCCCGACGAGCGCAGCCTGCGCTTCACCCAGGTGAGCACGGACAAGGACGGCCACTACCGCCTCACCGAGGAGATCGTGACCGATCCGGCCCGCAGCGCGGTCGTCATCCACGCGACCGTGGAGTCGCTCGACGGCGGCCAGCACACCCTCGGCGTGCGCTACGAGCCCGCGCTGGGCAACGGCGCGGCCGGCGACCGCACCCGCAGCACGAAGGGCGCGCTCAAGGCGGTCGACCGCAAGGCCCGCGTCGCCAGCACGCTGGTCAGCAGCCCCGCGCTCAAGGGCACCAGCAGGCAGGCGGCCACCATCGGCGCCACCACGGCCACCATCAGCCTGGGCCTCGGCCGCACGCCCAAGAGCTCCTCGCAGACCGCCAAGCAGGCGCTCGCCCAGCCCTGGGCGACCACCGCGACGGCGTACGACGCGGGCTGGCACGACTACCTCGCGACCCTCAAGCCGGTGCCGCCGAGCGCGGGGGCGATCCAGCGCCAGTACCTCGCGTCGGCGCTCGTGCTCGCGGCCGGCGAGGACAAGGCGCACCCGGGCGCGTTCATCGCCAGCCCGTCGATGCCGTGGGTATGGGGCGACGAGGTCAAGGACCTCAGCGATCCGTCGGCGTCCTACCACGAGGTGTGGTCGCGCGACCTCTACCAGATCGGCACCGCCCTCTACGCCATGGGCGACGTGGCCGCGGCCCAGCGCGCGGTGCGCTGGCTGTTCGGCACCCAGCAGAAGAAGGACGGCTCGTTCCCGCAGAACTCCGACGTCGACGGCACAGAGGAGTGGACCGAGCTCCAGCTCGACCAGGTCACGCTGCCGATCGCGCTCGCGCACCTGGTCGGCAAGACCGACAAGAAGACCTACCGCGGCATCAAGAAGGCAGTCCGGTTCCTGATGAGGTTCCGCGACGAGGAGACCGGCAACAAGGCGCCGTACTCGCCACAGGAGCGCTGGGAGAACCAGTCCGGCTACTCACCGGCCACCATCGCCGCCCAGATCGATGGCCTGGTCACCGGCGCGGCGATCGCCCGGCAGCACGGCGACGCGAAGCTCGCGAAGCAGTGGGAGAAGACGGCAGACCGCTTCGCCCGCAAGGTCAAGAGCTGGACCATGACGACCAACGGCCCGCTCAGCGATGCGCCGTACTTCCTGCGGGTGACGAAGGACGGCAAGCCCAACCGCGGTACGACGTACGCCATCGGCGACGGCGGCCCCGCTCGCGCGGACCAGCGGCAGGTGGTCGACCCGAGCTTCCTCGACCTGGTCCGGTTCGGGATCCTCGCGCCGAGCGACCCGGCGGTGGTCAACAGCCTCGCCGTGGTCGACCAGGAGCTGGCCGCGCCGACGCCCAACGGCACCTTCTGGCACCGCTTCTCCTTCGACGGGTACGGCGAGACCCGCACCGGAGCCCAGTGGGACGTGAGTGAGGACGGCGAGCGGAAGACCCTCGGGCGCGCCTGGCCGCTCCTCGCCGGCGAGCGCGGTGAGTACGCCGTCACGGCCGGCCAGAGCGGAGCGCCGTACCTCGCCAGCATGGCCGCCGCGGCCAGTGGCTCGGACATGATCGCCGAGCAGGTCTGGGACGGACGCGCTCCGACGGGCGGTGCGTGCTGCCAGGCGGGCGAGGGGACCCGATCGGCGACCCCGCTGCTGTGGTCGCACGCAGGGCTCCTCCGACTGGCGTGGACCATCCAGAACGGCCGCCCGGTCGACCTCCAGCAGGTGGTGGCCGACCGCTACCTCGGCTGAAACGGTCCAGACCGGCTGTTTGTGGAGGGGCTTTGGGCGGTAGTTCTTGACATAGTCGGCCAAAGGAACCGGGGGGAACCGACTGATGCAGCTCTCGTGGAGTGATCCGCGCCTATCCGTGGCGAGTGATTCTCGCCGTACGGCGCGCTATCGCCTGCTCCAGTCCTGGTATCGCGAACAGGTCATCAACGCCGACTACGGCGAGTACCGCGTCAACGGCGGCAACCGCCCTCTCGGCAGCCTGCTCGCCCTGCGCGACGTGGTGGAGCGGCCCGGGCTCAACTTCCTGACCGATGGCGCCGCGAGGTACGCCCTCGAGCGCGCCGACCTGGTGCAGGCGTCCGGCGGCAGCATCGACAAGGCTCGACTGGCGCGCAACATGCTCTCGAGCATGCCGATGGCCTTCTCGATCTTCGGTGAGCTGAGGGCGGCCGACGACCGCGGTCTCGACCTGGTCCGCGCCTTTCTCGACCCGCACGCCGTCTCGGTCGAGGTGATGGAGTGCGTGTGGCGACCGGCGGTCGACCTGCTCGGTGACCGCGCGGTCTTCGACGCTGCGGTGATCACGGTCCGCGACGACGGCACCCGGCACCTCATCGGGATCGACGTGAAGTACACCGAGCAGTTCAACCGGACGATCTACAACAGCGACGGCTACCGGCAGGTGCATGAGTACTGCGGCTGGTTCCACCCTGGTACGGCGCGGCCGCTCCTCGGCCCGGCGACCAACCAGCTCTGGCGCACCAGCCTGCTCGCGGCCGCGTGCGCCCGACACGGCGTGATGGGCGTGAGCTCCGCGTCGGTCGTGGTCATGTGCCTGGGCGAGGACCCCGACGCCACCCGCGCCCTGGCCGGGCTGAGCGCGGCGCTCCGCGAGCCCCAGGAGCACTGCCGCATCGTCAGCCTCGAGTCCTTCGTCTCCGGGGTGCGCGACGGCCTCGGGCCGCAGGAGGGCTGGGGCGACGCGTTCGCCGAGCGCTACCTGCAGCCGCCGGACATCTACGCCGAGCTGCCCGACGAGGACAACGCCACCCTGGAGCTGTGACCAGCGCGAGGGATGACGTGACCGCCGCGGCACGGCTCGCAGCCGAGCGACGGCGTACGACGCAGCGGCTGGAGCGCCTGCGACAGGACCACGCGGGATTCGTGGAGGCGTCGCTGAACTCCAACGCCGACGACGAGCACGACCCCGAGGGCGCCACGATCGCCTTCGAGCGCTCGCAGGTGGAGACCGTGGCCCGCCAGCTGCAGCAGCACCTCACGGACATCGACGCCGCCGAGCGGCGGCTCGAGGGCGGCAGCTACGGGATCTGCGAGCGCTGCGGCGAGGTCATCCCCGAGGCGCGGCTCGAGGCCCGGCCCACGGCGCGGACGTGTGTCGGCTGCGTTGCCCCCTAGGCTGGGTGCGACCCCACACCGGACCCCGGGAGACCCCATGACGCTTCGCCCGTACGCCGCCGCGGCCGCCGCCGGCACCGCACTGCTCACCATGCTCGCCACCGTGCTCGTGTCTGGGCCCGCCGAGGCGCTGCCGCCCACGTCGCGGACGGTCAAGGACGCCACCGAGCCGGACAAGGCCTACGACATCACCCTGATCACGATGCGGAGTGCCCCCAAGAGCACCCGCCCGGCCGTCGTACTGGTCAAGCACGCCCGCGCCGTCGCGACCGGCGACTCGATCGACGTGTGGTTCGACTTCGACGGTGACAAGGTCCCCGACGTCCACCTGAGCGGGGACTCGTTCTCCGAGTTCACGGTGTACAAGGCCAAGTCGTTCACGAAGGATGGCAAGAACATCTCCAACCTGGACGCCGTCCGGCTGTCGATGGCGGGATCGACGTCCAAGATCCGGCTGTTCCCGTCCCGACTCGGCGCCGTGGCGCCGGTCAGCTACGCCGTCGCGGTGAAGTCGTCGAGTTTCGACATGCCCGACAGCACCGACGACTGGGCGCCGGGGACCGAGAAGTTCACCAAGAAGGTGCTGGCCGCTCCGCTCACCTGAGGGGGCCGTAGTGTGGGCGGGTGGCCGAGGAGTACTGCGATCTCTGCGACCTGCCCCTGAGCACCTGCGTGCACGGCATGCCCAAACCGCCGCCGCCACCCCCGCCGGCTCCGCGAGCACCGCGGGTCCGGACGTCGACGAGCCGGACGTCCGCCGTGCGTACGACGAGCGCGCCGGCGCGGATGCCGAGCAAGGTGACCGACCACACGGCGTTCCGTCCGCACATCATCCGGATCCTCCGGATGGAGGGCAGCCTGGAGACCGAGGACATGCTCCTCGAGCTCGAGATGGCGATGGAGGACGACCTCCGCGAGCGCGACCGCCAGCCCACGCCCACCGGCGAGGTCCGCTGGCACCAGTCCGCCCGGTCGGAGCGGAAGGCGATGATCGACGCCGGACTGATGGCCGGCGGCAAGCCCGGTGTCTGGGAGCTGACCGACGCCGGCCGCGCCGAGGTCTCCTGACCTACCAGGGCTGCGGGCGCTGCGTCCGGTAGACCGCGATCTCCTCACCGAGGGTGGCGCCGAGCTCGAGGTCGAGATCGTCGCCCGACCAGAACTTGCCGGGGTCGTAGTAGTTCGACGGCCGCGAGCCGTCGAGCAGCCCCATCGCGAGGTAGGCCTCGGCGACCACCTCCGCGCAGTAGGCCAGCTCGGCGGGAGCCGCCCGGCGCAGCCGCCCACGTGCCACCCGGCCGAGGAGCCCGACCGTCGAGGGGAACGGCAGCCCGTCCATCCGTGCGATCGTCGAGAGCAGGGCGTCCTCCATGGCCGGCGTGACGTCGACGGAGAGCTGCCGCATCCACCCGCGCTGCTCGTAGCGGTCCGTCCACTGCGTCACGGCCTCGCGCAGGTCGTGGAGCTGGACGCCGCGCTGGTGCTGGCCGGTCCACACGTCCAGCAGCCCCTTGCCGAGCTCGGCGTGCCACATCAGCGGTGGCAGGTCGTCGAGGACGACGGCCATCCCGACGTGGTTGACCGGCGCGTTGGTCAGGGTGCGGATCGCGTGGTCGGCCACCGAGTCGCCGCGGAACAGCCACAGGTCGCCGGTGCGGGTGAGCTCGGCCGCCTCGTCCAGCGAGATCCGAGCCCTGCCTGACTCCCGCGACGTCATGACACGATCATCTCGTGAAGCTGTGGAAGTGGCTCGGTCTGGCCGGTCTGGCCGGCGTGGCGGCCACCGGCGTGGTGATCGCCCGCGACCAGCGCCGACGCACCCAGATGACCCCGGACGACGTACGAGCGCGGCTGCACGAGCGGCTGGAGAAGACCCGCGGAGACGCAGACCAGGGTGCGTGAGCTGGTCGGGGTCTTCGGTACGGCGGGCCGGCTGCTGCTGCGGCACTGGCCGGCCTTCCTGACGCTGGCCCTGCTCGGCGCCGGGCTCCGCAACGCCGCCGTGTACGCCGCGATCGAGCTCAGCGAGCTCCACGGCCAGCTCGGACTGCTCATGCTGGTGGTGGCGCCGCTGTGCTTCCTCCTGCCGGTGGTCGCCATGCTCACCGTCTGCCGTCGCTCGCTGCCCTCCCTCCAGCAGGTCGAGCGCATCGTCGAGATCGCGCCGACCGAGCGGCGTCCCCTCCGGCTGCTCGACGTCGCGGTCAGCGTCCTGGTCCCGTTCATGGCCGTCTACTCGTCCTACGGACTCCTCGAACAGGACCTCTTCCGGTTCCGCAACGTCGCGGCGGCCGACGTCTTCACCCGGACCACGCTGAGCGTCCGACCCGAGGACCTCGACGGTGCCGGCCGGCTCGGCATCTACACACTGCACGTCGCGCTGCTGATCGTGGTCGGGGCCTGGTTGGTGCGGTTCGCGCTCGGCAAGGTGGAGCGCACCTTCAAGCTGCGGGCCCTGGCCTACGCGGGGGCCTTCGTGGAGGTCTACTACACCGCCCAGCTGGCCGGTCAGCTCGTGGTGCTCAAGGTCAGCGGGCTGCCCTGGCTCGAGGACCGGGTCGCGGTGCAGTGGCTGCAGAGCGCCTACGACGCGGTCGTCGACTTCCTCGGTCCGGTGGCGGGTGCCTTCAAGGCCGGGGTGCACGGCGTCGAGGCGGTGCTCGGCTCGTTCGAGGCGGTCGTGGTGGTCCCGGTCGGCTGGCTCACGCTGGCGGCGGTGGTGCTGGGCTACAAGCTCCTCGAGGAGGAGCGTCCTGCCGCGCCGGAGCGGCGAGGGCTGCTCGCGGCGCTCGCAGGCGACCTCCGCGAGCGCTGGTCCGCCCTGCTCGGCGGCGTCCGCCTGCTCGCGGCGGGCGGGCTGGCGCCGATGCTCGTCTTCTCGCTCGTCTTCCTGCTCGTCACCCGGATCCCGCTCGCCGTGGACGAGGTGTTCCGGGCGGTCGTGGGGCCGCGGTACTTCGGGACCTGGGTCGCCATCGGCCCGTTCCGGGACGCGGCGGGCTTCGCGCTCTCGCTCGCGCTGATCGCGCCACTGCTCGCGGCGGCCGTGGACTGGCTGGTCAGGGCACGGACAGCTGCACGTAGTCCGGCGGCTCCCACCACACCCGCACCTGTGTGATCCGTCGTCCCTCCGGGACCAGCACCACCGCAGCCGTGGACCAGGCCGGCGGTCGCTCGGCCCCCTCGGGCGCCAGTCGGTCGTCGTCGGCGGACAGCGGGCCGGTCGGGACCCTCGTGGCCCTCCAGCGTGCACGGGTCGAGCTGGCTGGAGCGTTCGGTGTCGTAGCGGCGGCCGTGGTCGTCGACGAGCGAGACCGTGCAGAAGCCCAGCGTCTGGCCCGGGTCGGCCTCCCAGTCCAGCCAGACCCGCCACGCGGTGGTGCCCTCCGGCGGTGGGGCCGGCCCGTCCGGTCCGGGGTAGGTCGCGGTCTCGGCGAACGAGGCCAGCCGCACCCGGTAGGTGCGCGACGTCTCGCCGATCGCGTCCTCGTAGCGGTCGGTGGCCGTGGCGTAGTCGCCGGCGTCCGCGGACGCGAGCCGGTCGTGCAGCCCGCCGTCGTACCAGTACTCCTTGACGTTGTAGGCCGACGCCCCCAGCAGCACCGCGACCGCGAACGGCAGCGCGAGGAGCCACCAGCGGTTCTCGCGCCACCAGCTGGTCCGCGGCCTCACGACGGCTCCTGCTGGGTCAGGGTCACGGTCTGGAGCTCGATCGGCTGGTCGCTCGATGTCGCGGCGCCGACCGCGTCCTCCGTCTTCGCCCAGGCCTTCTCGTCGGCGCTGCTGATCCCGAGGTCGATGTCGGCGACCGCGTCGGACTGGAGGGTGCTGTAGATCAGGCTGCCCCGCCCGAGCTGGAGGTGCAGCCCGGCCAGCAGGTCGGTCGGCACGTCGAAGCAGTAGACCGCGTAGCCAGGAATCCCGGTGGGGCTCTTCACGGAGCTCGCGCAGCCGGAGCGGTTCGAGGCGCGCAGGTGCCGGCCCTGCTCGTCGACGAGGTAGGCCGCGTTGAAGCTCGTCGGCTCGCGGGTCGCGGTCACCTTCACCGACACCATCACGAAGACGCCCGCCGCGCGCTTGACGAGCTCGGTGCTGATCTCGGGGGCGACGTACTTCGCCGGGCGTACGTCGGTCACCTCGACGTCGCCGTAGACGAGGTGGACGGGCTTCCCGGCCGAGCCCGCGGTGAAGAAGGGCTCGGAATCGAGGCCGAGCTCCAGGCGGCTGGTGATCTGGTGGCCCGCCGCCAGGGACAGCACGATCGCCAGGGTCGACGCGACCCGCCTCCTCACGGGACGACCTCGATCGGCACGTGGCCCTCGGCCAGCGGATCGTCCTCGAGCACCCACTCGTCCGGGTCGAGGGTGCTCGGGTCGTCCGCCTGGAAGCGGTAGCCCGTCACGCCGAGCAGGAGGGCGTCGAGGTCGGTGTCGGGGCTCTGCCGCAGCACGTAGGCGTAGGTGTAGGTCTGGTCCGGGTTGACCATCTCGGAGTCCGGCACGTCGCCCGCGTCGTCGACGTCGAAGACGTGCGGCCGCACCTCGTCACCGTCCTCGTCGAAGGGCAGGGCTCCCGTGTGCTGGCCGGAGAACGCCGCGGTGACCAGGTGGTTGGACTCCGCGCGGTCGGTGTGGTTGGTGATCTCGGCCCGGATCACGAGGAACCGGCTGACGCCGTCGGCCTCGATCACCGGCGGCAGCTCGGTGACCTGCTTGACGCTCTCGATGGTGACGTAGAACGGGCCGATGTCGATCCGCTGGTCGAGCTCGAGGGCCGCGACGTCCTCCTCCGAGGCGGAGCCCAGGCCGCCGAAGGGCGCCGTGGCGAGCACCAGGACCACGCCGAGGGCACCGAGCCGCTGCGGGTAGGACCGGTTGGCCACGAAGCTGCGCACGCGGCCGCCCCGCGGTGCCTTCCCCGTGGGCACGACCTCCCGACCGGTCACCCCGCGATCGTAGGCGTGCCCTCGCGGTGAGCGTCCGTGGTCCGCCGTACGGTGCTGGCATGGACCTGCGCGACGCCTTCGCGATGGCCGAATACCTCCTGGAGGTGCACGGTCTCGACGACTGGGAGGTGACCTACGACAACGCGAAGCGGCGGGCCGGGATCTGCCACTTCACGACTCGGACCGTCGGGCTGAGCGCTCCGTTGGCGGCCGTCCACAGCGAGGACGACGTGCGCGACACGATCCTCCACGAGATCGCGCACGCCCTCGTGGGGCCCGCGCACGGCCACGACGCGACGTGGCGGTCCATGGCCCGGCGGATCGGCTGCTCGGGGGAGAGGTGTACGTCGCCCGACTCGCCCACGCTGCCGGCTCCGTGGCTCGGCATCTGCCCGGCCGGCCACACGATGGACCGCCACCGGCGGCCCGAGCGGGTCCTGTCGTGTGGCGTGTGCTCGTCGGTCTTCGACGTCGCCCACATCTACACGTGGACCCACCACGGCAAACCCGCGGTGATGCCTCGCAAATACGCGGCCGAGCTGGCCCAGCTGGGCGTGACCCCGGCTGCCTACGTTCGTTGACCTGACATCGGACGCGGTGTCCCGCGGAGGCGAACCCGGCTATCGGGGAAGCCTGGATCCTCGGCCCTCGACCTCTCCCGGGTAGGCCGAGCACAGATCCGGGCTGGGGCTCGCCGTGCGGGCGCACCGACTCCGACCATTTCGTCGGCGTTATCCACTACGTTGCTCCCGTGACGACGCCGGACGAGCGGGCCGACAACAGCGCCCGAAACGCTGCGACAAAGACGGTCGAACAGGCCCTGAAGTCGGGGCGCATCGTCCAGGCGGACCACGACATGCGGGTCGCGCAGATCAACGGCGCGCAGACGATGCAGGACCTCGATCTCGTCACCCGTGACCTGCGGGCGCCCGGAGCGACCGCGGCACCCACGATCGCGCCGATGGCGCCCACCCCCACGGGCCAGCAGCCGCCCGGAGGCCAGCCGTGGCCCCTGGTCAACTACGGGCCGGGCGCCGGCAGCGCCGGTGTCAGCGACGTCGCGACGGCGGTGGGCAAGACCGGCGGCAGGGCCATCGGCGGCATCATCGCGGCGATCATCCTGGTGGCGGTGATCGTGCCGATCGCCGGGGCGGTCATCGCGTTCTTCGCCGCCCGCGACTCCTTCCCCGACTTCGGCGACATCGGCCCGACCGACGACACGACGTACCTCCCCGGCCAGGCGCCGGGCGAGAGCGGCGTCAACGTGCACACGGTCGACGGCTACCACGAGATGGTCGACGCCCTCCGCGAGGAGACCGACGCCACCTACGTCTTCTCGGCCGTGCTCTACCCGAGATACGCCAGCCTGCAGGTGCCGACCGGCACCAACGACCGCTACCAGAACTTCTACTGGAGCGGCGAGGAGCTCGAGCTCCAGGACATCAAGGGCACCACCGACAACGGGCAGGTCGACCTCAGCCTGGTCGACCCCAACCAGATCGTCAGGATGCTCGAGACCGTCCGCGGCCGCCTGGACAACCCCGAGAACTGGTACGTCATCATCGGCGACTCGTTCGGCGACGGTCCACAGATCAGTGCCTACGCGTCCAACGACTTCAGCGAGACCACCAACATCACCGAGACGCTCGACGGCACCGTCGTCTACGACTCCGAGGTCCAGTAGGACCGGAGCCGTACGCCGGGCCCGCCCGGGTACCGGTCCGGCATGAGCGACCTCGGCCACCCCGTCGTGGTGATGGGCGTGTCCGGCTCCGGCAAGTCGACCGCCGGTGCGGCGCTGGCCGGTCGCCTGCGGTTGCCCTTCGAGGACGCGGACGACCTGCACCCGCAGGCCAACATCGACAAGATGACGCGCGGCGAGCCGCTCGACGACCGTGACCGGTGGCCCTGGCTGGAGCGGATCGGTCAATGGCTGTCCGAGCACGAGGCCGGCGGCGTCATCGCGTGCTCGGCGCTGAAGCGGAAGTACCGTGACCAGCTCCGCCACCACTGCTCGAGCGTCGAGTTCCTGCACCTCGAGGGCGGGCGGGACCTGATCGAGCGACGCCAGGCGTCGCGACCGGGCCACTTCATGCCGAAGGCGCTGCTGACCTCGCAGTTCGAGACCCTCGAGCCGCTGGCGCCGGACGAGCGCGGCGTGGTCGTCGAGGTGGACGGGAGTGTCGACGAGATCGTCGCCGGGTACCTCGCGAGGAGTCGTCCCCAGCAGGACTGATGACGCTGTCGCTGATCTAGAAGTCGTAGACGTAGCGGCTGCCCGGCACCAGGTCGATGTCGTGGTCGAAGCCGATCCGGGCCACGCTCGCCATCAGCTTCGTGAGCCGGTCGTCGAGCTCGGCGTCGTCTCCGCCGCTGCCGTAGAAGGCGTGCATGTCCACCATCCCGGCGCTCGGGAACAGCTCCTCCACCAGCGCGTCCACGCGCCGCGGCTGGTGGTCGGTGACGGGGCGGGTGACGACGTTCTGGACGTAGCCGAAGCTCGCCTGGGTGGCGATCGCGATCGGGGTGTGGTCGACCAGCCAGCGGTGCAGCCACTCGTCACGGTCGAGGTCGTCGGGCCTCTGGAGCACGGCGACGTTGGCCAGCGCGTCCATGCGTACGCCGTCCGGCGACTCGGGCGGCGGGATCGGGAGCCGCTCGTCGACCTCCCAGCCGGCCAGCCTGTCGGTCGCGCTCGCCAGCGCCTCGGTCACGTCGGGGTCCGCGTCGGCCCAGACGCTGACGATGGCTCCGATGTGGTCGGTGCCGGTCGCGATCCGCATCGCGGGAGCGACGTCCGCGTCGTCGAGGTTGAGCTGGAGGCGGCGTACGCCGGCGGCAGCGAGTCGCTCGTGCAGCTGCGCGTCGCGAAGCGTGGTCGGCAGGTCGTCGCCCCACGCGGCGTACATCAGCTTCACGAGGCCTGAAGGTAGCCGGTCACGTCGTCGAGCGGGACGGGGACGATCTCGATGTCGGTCGCCAGGTGGATGGTGTCGTGCGCGATGCCGCGGGACCTGACCGTGGCGTAGAGCGCCCCCGCCCAGGCCCGGTCCGACTCGTCGGTCGGGTGCTCGCCGGGGCGGCTCAGGAGAAGCGCCCACCGGCCGGCCGGGTCGACGTGCTCGAGCAGGTCGCCGAGCACGTGTCCGAAGCCGTCCGTGGCCTCGGAGTCGGGAGCGTCCGGGAGATCGGTCACCTCGGTCATGACCGGGGTCGGCCGGTCGTCGCGGTCGATGAGCATGAGCCAGACACTGCGCCGGCGGAAGCCCAACGGCCGGATCAGGTGGCGCCAGGTCTCCACGAGCTCGGCCTGGGTGTGGATCGGTGAGCGGTCAGGAGTGGTCATGCGTCCACCGTGCCGCTTTTGCGTGGCGGGCGTCGGCCGCTGTCCACAGGTTCAGTTCGTCAGAGCACCGAGCGGTAGACCTCCACGGTCCGCTCTGCGATCGCGGTCCAGCTGAACGCGTCGATGGCACGCTGGCGGCCGGCCTTCCCCATCTCGGCGGCCCGGCCGGGGTCGGTGACGACCTCAATGAGGGCGGCGGCGAAGTCCGCGACGTAGCGGTCGGGGTCGAGCGGGGTGCCGGTGCCGTCGCTCGCCTGGTCGATCGGCACCAGGCGGCCGGTGGCCGGGCCGTCGGCGACGCCCAGACCGGAGTGGGGGTCCACGACGACCTCCGGGATGCCGCCGGTCGCGGTGGCCACGACCGCGGTCTCGCAGGCCATCGCCTCGAGGTTGACGATGCCGAGCGGCTCGTAGATCGACGGGCACGCGAACACGGTGGCCGCGGTCAGCAGGGCGATCAGGTCGGGGCGGGGGAGCATGTCGCGGATCCAGACGACGCCGTCGCGCGACTCGCGCAGCCCGTCGGCCAGGCCCATCACCTCGGCCTCGATCTCGGGCGTGTCAGGGGCGCCGGCGCACAGGACCACCTGCACGTCGGCCGGCAGCTCGGCGACCGCCCGCAGGAACAGCGGCAGTCCCTTCTGCCGGGTGATCCGCCCGACGAACACGACGGACGGCCGGTCAGGGTCGACGCCCAGCGACCGCACCCGGTCGGCGTCGGGCTGGGGCGACCAGAGCTCGGTGTCGATGCCGTTGTGGACCACCTGCACGCGGTCGGGGTCGATCTTCGGGTAGGAGTGGAGGATGTCGGCGCGCATCGCGGCCGACACGGCGATGACGCCGGCAGCGCCTTCGTAGGCGGTGCGCTCGACCCAGGAGGAGACGGCGTACCCGCCGCCGAGCTGCTCGGCCTTCCAGGGCCGCAGCGGCTCGAGGGAGTGGGCCGTGACGACGTGGGGTACGCCGTGCAGCAGCCCGGCGAGGTGGCCGGCCAGGTTGGCGTACCAGGTGTGCGAGTGGACCAGGTCGGTGCCGGCGCACTTGTCGGCGATGGCCAGGTCGACGCCGAGGGTCTTGATCGCGCCGTTGGCGTCGGCCAGCTCGGCGAGATCGGCGTACGACGCCGTGCCCTCCTCGTCGCGCGGCGCGCCGAAGGCGTGCACCCGCGTGGTGAGGTCGTCACGGGCCCGGAGCGCACGGACCAGCTCGGCCACATGCACCCCCGCGCCGCCGTAGACCTCGGGTGGGTACTCCTTGCTCAGCACGTCGACCCTCACGCTTGGACGCTACCCCCTGGGCGCCTCCTCGAAATCGCCTGCTGACCTGTGACGCGACAAATGGTTACTGTCACCAACATGACCGCCAAGCGACCGAAGGTGCTCGCGATAGTCCTCGCCGGTGGGGAGGGCAAGCGGCTGATGCCGCTGACGGCGGACCGGGCCAAGCCTGCGGTGCCGTTCGCCGGGATCTATCGGCTCATCGATTTCGCCCTGTCCAACGTCGTCAACTCGGGCTACCTGCAGGTCGTCGTGCTGACGCAGTACAAGTCGCACAGCCTCGACCGGCACGTCACCCAGACCTGGCGGATGTCGACGCTGCTCGGCAACTACGTGACGCCGGTGCCCGCGCAGCAGCGGGTCGGCAAGCACTGGTACCTCGGCAGCGGGGACGCGATCTTCCAGTCGCTCAACCTGATGCGCGACGAGCAGCCGGACATCGTGGTCGTGGTCGGCGCCGACCACGTCTACCGGATGGACTTCTCGCAGATGGTCGACCAGCACATCGAGAGCGGCGCCGCCTGCACGGTGGCCGCCATCCGGCAGCCGATCTCGTTGGCCGACCAGTTCGGCGTGATCGACGTCGAGCCGGAGGCGCCGACCCGGATCCGGGAGTTCCTCGAGAAGCCCACCGACCCGGTCGGGCTCCCGGACAGTCCCGACGAGGTGCTCGCCTCGATGGGCAACTACGTCTTCGACGCCGACGCGCTGGTCGAGGCGGTGACCCGGGACGCGACCACGGACGGCTCCAAGCACGACATGGGCGGCGACATCGTGCCGTCGTTCGCACGCCGTTCGCAGGCCGGCGTCTACGACTACAAGGACAACGTGGTGCCCGGGTCGACCGACCGGGACCGCGGCTACTGGCGCGACGTCGGGACCCTCGGGTCCTACTTCGCGGCGCACATGGACGTCGTGTCGCCGCTGCCGGTCTTCAACCTCTACAACTTCGAGTGGCCGATCTACACGTCGTACGGCCCGCAACCGCCCGCCAAGCTGGTGCAGGGCGCGAACGGCAACCCCGCGCGGGCCGACGAGGCGGTCCTCTCGCCAGGAGTCGTGGTCAGCGGCGGAACCGTGCTCAAGTCGGTCCTCTCGCCGGCGGTGTCGATCGGCGCCGGCGCACATGTCGAGGGTGCGGTCCTGCTGAACGGCGTGAGGGTCGGTGAGGGCGCGGTGGTCCGCAACGCGATCCTCGACAAGAACGTCATGGTCCCGCCCGGAGCAGAGGTCGGCGTGGACCCGGTGGCCGACGAGAAGCGCGGGTTCCTGGTCGAGGACGGGTTGACGGTGCTGGGCAAGGACCAGCACTTCCCCACTGACTGATCTCTAGCTGATCACTCCGGCGGCCCGCGCGGCCGCGGCGTACGCCTTCGCGAGCGACGCCACCGTGTCGTGCGCGTTGAGCCCGCTCGGGTTGGGGGTGACCCAGAGCTCGGCGCCACCGAGGGTCTCGTCCTGACGGCCGAGCGTGGCCTTCCGCCGTCCGAAGGCGGTGCGGTACGCCGTGATGCCGGCCACCGCCACCACCCGCGGCCGGGCCCGCTCGACCGTCTCGACCAGCTGCCGGCCGCCCTCGCGGAGCTCGTCGTCGGAGAGCTCGTCGGCGCGGGCCGTCGCCCGGCGGACGACGTTGGTGATGCCGATGCCGCGGGCCCGGAAGTAGTCGCGGTCAGCGTCGGTCATGCCCGCGCTCGGGTCGATCGGTCGCTCGATGATCCCGGCCTCGAGGAGTGCCGGGTAGAAGCGGTTGCCCGGACGCGCGAAGTGGGTCTGCACGGCGGCGGTCCACAGCCCGGGGTTGATCCCGACGAAGAGCAGCCTGAGTGGTTCACCGGGGCCGGGCAGGAGATCGGGCACCACGGCGTCGCGGAAGGACTGGAGCTCGGCCTGGCTGAAGCGTGGCACCGGGGCAGCCTGCCCGGAACCCCGCCGCGAGCGCTACCGTCCCATCACCATGCGTCGCCTTCTCGGATCTGTCCTGCCCATGCTCCTGCTCGTCCCCGCGCTTGCCGCCTGCGGAGAAGACACGGCCAGCGACGACGCGGGCTCGGACCCGAGCGTCTCGGTCAGCTCGCCCGGTGGCACCGGCGGGCTCGACACTCCCGACACCCCCGACACCCCCGGCAGCGGAGACTCGGTCGACTTCGACCTCGTGGACACCATCACGGTCACCGCGGCCGGCGGCGCGGTGAGCGAGGTGGCGGTCCCGTTCACCGACGACGCTGCGCTGCAGGAGTTCCTGAGCCAGTTCACGAGCTCCGACCTGACCGCCCAGATCCAGGACGCCGTCGCTGGCGCCGACGTCGCTGAGGGCCAGGCGATCTACGCCGCGGTGGTCGCCATCGGGTGCGACTCGCCGACCGACGTGGCGGTGACCGACTCCGCCGACGGGCTCGTGGTCACGGCCCTGAAGGTGCCCTCGCCGATGACGGAGTGCTTCGCGCCGATGACGACGGTGGCGCTGGTGGTGGCCGCCGCCTGATCAGGCCGCCGGCACCGCGTCGTAGGTGACCTCGAGCCCGTTCGCGACCGGCCGGGGGTGGCCGTCCGACGGCGAGTTGAGCACCGCCAGCGACCCGTCGAGCTGCCGGCCCAGCATGATCGAGGATCCGCCGCCGTCGAGGTTGAGTGCGTCCTCGACGCCGAGCCGCTGGAACAGCTTGGCGAGCTCCTTCATCGTGTAGCCGCGACTGAGCTCCTGACGTCCGTCGATGACCAGCAGCAACAGCTGGCCCGTGTCGCGGTCGATGCCGATCGCCGTACGCGGGTGCAGGTCGACATCGTCCGTCGCGACGCGCTTGCCGTCCCGGACCAGGAACAGGTTGCCGGTCAGCGCCATCGCGACGTCCTCGGAGAGCGAGATGTCGGCCGTGATCCGCTGGCCGGCCCGGAGCCGGGCCAGCTGTCCCGCCCCGGCGCCCCGTCCCACCAGCACGAGGTCGCGCACCCGGAGTGACCTCGGGAACTGCGACCGGTTCGACACCACCCGGCCGTGACGCATCACGACCATCCGCACGCCACGGCGGTCGCCGTCGACGACGCGGTACTTCTTGAGCGTGCCCCACTTCTCGGTGTAGAGACCGACCTCGCCGGGCCTGACCGACGGTGAGTTGACGGTCGTGACGTCGAGCTGGCGCCGCTGCCGGATCACGGCGTCGGCGTAGAGGTCACCGATGTGGGGCACCCCGGCGGTGTCGACCCAGAAGGCGCTGTTCCAGTCGCTCTCGACGCCGTTCAGGATCCCGCGCTGCCGGTCCTTGGCCACGCCGAGCGGAGCCTCGGTGTCGCGGATGTCGAAGAAGTCGCCGTTGACGCCGACCACGGCGTTGGGGTCCATCATGTCGGCGACCGCGTGCCGCGAGGCGACGTTGCGGCCCGACACGAGGTCCAGCCCCAGCCCGGGGGTCGCCGGGTCGATCCGCACGAGCTGGCCGCGGCTCACGCCACGCACGCCGGTGAGCGTGAACTGCTCGAAGATCACCCCGGGCGCGATCGGATAGGTCTGCAGCGTCGTCCAGACGTCCGGGACGCGGAACGCCGACGGGATCGGCAGCGCGCGGGCGCCCTGGACGCCGTCCGAGGTCTGCCGGTCCTGGGTTGGGGGCTGCCGCTCGTGATCGGCATACGACGGGGCGACGGTCAGGGTCGCCGCCGAGGCGAGCGCGACCGCTGCGATCAGGTGTCCTCGCACCTGTCGAGGGTACGAAGGTCAGGACGTCAGCCGGTGGATCCCTAGGCGCACGGCAGGTCGTGCAGGCGCTCCAGTCCGTCGCGGTCGCCCGGGCCGAAGCCGTCCTGACCGACGTACTCGGCGTTCATCAGCTCGCCCACGTCGTCGACGTGGTCGAGGCCCAGGACGTGGCCCAGCTCGTGGGCGAGGATGAGTTCCTGGGCCTGCTGGTCGCCCTGTCGCTCCATCCGGTCGTAGGCGTCGGTGTCGAGGACGACCATGCCGGTGACGAACCGGACGCGGTCGCGAACCTGTGCGGGGGTGCTGCCGCCGATCCCGGCCGTGTTGCCCTCGAGGTCGGGCACCTCGGCGGCACTCGCCCAGCCGATGAGGACGGGCGGAGGATCGTCGCCGTCGGCCACCCGCTTGCCGAAGCTGCGCTCGACCGACGTGCCGTCGTACTGGAACTCGAAGCCACTCGCGTCCGAGACCTCGCCCACGCCGCCGCGGACGATGTCCTCCCAGTCATCGGGCGCGCCCATGGGGTTGACGACGTAGCGGATCGGCTTGCAGTGGTCCCAGCCGATGGGATCTCCGTTGGTGGTGGTGGCGACGAACGCGTAGGAGCCGCCGCCCTTGCCGGTCAGGTGGTCCGTCAGCTGGCGGAAGCGATAGCCCGTCATGCCCGGGTCGTGCAGCATCACCAGCGCGGCCAGGATGCCGCTGATCAGCAGGCCGGGCAGGACCGGACCGGTGGTGCGCCTGGGCTTGGCGGCCCGCCGGAAACCCTGGCCCTTGGTGGCGGCGCGGTCCAGCGCACGGAGCTGGCGCTGCATCCGCCGCTCCCAGCGGCGTTGCTCGCGCCGCTCCCGCCCCGTCCCCTCCACGCTCATATTCTTGCTGGTCAGGCCCAAACCGGGACGTGTCGTCCCGGCGCCCGGGTCAGCCGCACGGGACGTCGTGCAGCCGCTTGAGGCCCGCGATGTCGCCCTTCCCGAGGCCGCGCTGGCCGTGGTAGCCGGCGTACATGAGCTCCTGGCGGCCCTTCGCGTGGTCGAGGCCGAGGACGTGGCCCAGCTCGTGCTCGAGGATCATCTGCGAGGCGAAGCGGTCCTCCACCGTCGAGTCCACCCAGATCTGGCCGATGACGTAGCGCAGCGTCCCGTTGACCTCGATCGGTGCGCTCCCGCCGCGCCCGACGACGCTCCCGTCGAGCAGGCCGGTCTGGTAGCGGTCGGACCACATGATCAGGACCGGCTCCCACTCGTTGCCCTCGTAGCGCGACCCGATGAGCCGGGTCTTGCTCGTCGTACCGAGGTCCATGAAGACGAAGCCGCTCGCGTCCTCGATGTCCTGGACGGCGTCGTCGACGAGCTCCTGCCAGTTCTCCGGGGCGCCCTTGGGGTTCACGTGGTAGCGGATCGCGTGGCAGTGGTCCCACGTCACCGGGTTGTCGCCCTCGGTCGCGAGGAACGCGTAGCTCCCGCCGCCGAGGCTCAGGGAGCCGCGGACCAGGACCACGAGTACGACGCACGCTGCGACCGCGCCCGCGAGCCCGCACCGCCATCGCTGCCACTCGTTGCGCGCCGGCTCCTGGGGGAACAGCGGCTGCTCAGCCGGCAGCGTCCCCGGGAGCACCATGAGCGGAAGTATCCGGATGCCCTCCCCGGTTGTCCGGAGAATCCGGGTATCCACAGGCGTGGTCTCGGGGGTCGCGGGCTGTCCGTGGGCGGCGGTAGATTCTGGTCAAGGTTCTCTTTTCTCGGGGGTGGACCGCATGATCCGCACGCGTTGGGCGCTCGCCACTCTGCTGGCGACGTGTCTGGTCGGTGCGTGCTCGGACGACGAGCCGAAGCCGGACATCGCGGATCCCACGAGCTCGGCGTCGAGTGCGTCGGCCACGGTGAGCCCGTCGCCGAGCGAGTCGACGTCACCAGTCGCTGACCCGAGGAGACCGTCCGCGCTTGGGTGGACGCCGAAACGAGGCCCTCGGATCCGGTGACACAAGAGGCCTACGCACACTGCAGCTGACCCAACGTGCGCGGTCGTGCAGAGCCTCATCACGAGTCGATCGAGGAGGTATACGCGGCCGGCGGAGCTCCTGCCACGGAGGGCTGGGACTGATCAACGCTGATCGCGGATCAAGCGCTGACATCGAACGGCGAAGTCGACGCCGGCGCTACGCATTCGCCGCGAAGGACCATCGATTCCAGCAAGCCGGAGCAGAACCGGTGCGACTACGAGGCGCAGAGAACCATCTCATGATCTTCAAGATCGTTCCAGGAGGTGCGACATGGACGCTGCTCGGCTTCGTTGGGTTCGTCTCGTGATGAGCTCCTCGCCGTGGCGACTGTCCATGGCCGCCTTGGTCCTGCTTCCAGCCCGGCGACCGCGGCTGCACTGTCACTACGCGAGCAGCGCCGTGATCAAGATGGCATCGTCCAGTCGCATGACACGTGCAGGTCTGCACACCACGACTGACGACCGACGAAGTCGGGCACAGCAGAGGCTCCCGCCGACGGACTCGGACCTGGACCCGATATGCGTCTGCCACGGCAATCACGAACGGGGAGGATCCCTTCGCGTTCTGCGAGATCCTCCGACAGACGGTCAGCAATGACGATCACTCCGGCGTTGGTGGCCGACAGCGTTCAGACGAGTCGCCGCTGCCACCATCGCAGCTCCAGGTTCAGCCTCCGAACGGCCGGACGCTGGTCAACTTCGACACGAACTTCTTCACGACGCCACGCAGCCCTTCGATCGGACTGTGACGCTTCTCGGCCAGCGCGTGGAGCTGCACATCGTGCCGACCGCGTTCGGGTGGCGGTTCGGCGACGGGGAGTCCCTGGCCACGGCCGAGCCCGGCTCGCCGTACCCGGACCTGGACGTGACCCACCGCTACCTCGCGAAGGGCAAGGTCGCGCCGAGCGTGGACACGACGTACGAGGCGACGTACCGGGTCAACGGCGGCGGGTGGCTCGACGTGCCCGGCTCGGTGACGATTCCGGGCGCGCCGATCGACCTGCAGGTGCTCACGGCCACGCCGACGCTCGTGGGGTACGACCGCGGCTAGGGTCGCCGCGTGGCCGACCAGCCGTGGAACACGTTCATCGAGGGTGACAACCTCGACGTGCTCCCGACGCTGGAGGCTGAGTTCGGGAAGTTCGACCTGGTCTACATCGACCCGCCGTACAACACCGGCAACGAGTTCGCCTACCGCGACGACATCCGCGGCGAGTCCGGTGGCAGCCGGCACGACGCGTGGGTGGCGATGATGCGGCCGCGGCTCGAGGCGGCGCATGAGCTCCTGGCGGACCGGGGCGCGATCTTCGTGAGCATCGACGACAACGAGGCGGCGTACCTGCGCCTGCTGATGGACGAGGTGTTCGGGGAGCCCAACTTCCTGGCCCAGGTCGTGGTGAACCTCAACCCGAAGGGCCGGCAGCTCGGGAAGGGCTTCGCGACGAGCCACGAGTACCTGCTCGTCTACGCCCGGGACGCCAAGCAGACGGTGCTCGACGCGAGCAGCACCGAGACCGTCGTGGAGAGCGACTTCCCGCTGGCCGACGGCGAGGGCCGGCGCTACCGACACCTGCCGCTGCGCAACACCAACAAGAAGTTCAACCCGGTGACCGCCCGGACCCTGCACTTCCCGGTGTACGGCGACCCGGAGAGCGGGCTGGTGCGGACCCGGCCGTTCGAGGGCGGGCACGAGATCGCGCCGGTCTTCGGCGACGGGACGCCGGCCGTGTGGCGGTGGAGCGCGCCCCTGATCGACGAGCGCGGCGGCGACCTCGTGTGCCGCCTGATCAAGGGCAAGCAGGGCGAGCGGATCGACGTGTTCCAGAAGGACTGGCTGCATCGCAACGCCACCGGCGAGCGCCGCAAGAAGCTGCGGACCATCTGGCTGGCCGAGGAGGTCGGGTCGACCGACACCGCGGTCGCGGAGCTGAAGGAGATCGTCGGCCACGTCTTCGAGTCGCCCAAGCCGACGGGACTGGTCCGGCGGATCCTGTCGACGATGCCGGACGACGTGCTGGTGCTGGACTTCTTCGCCGGAAGCGGCACGACGGGGCACGCGGTCGCGCTCGCCAATGCGGAGGACGGCGGGGCGCGGCGCTGCGTGAGCGTCAACTCCGCCGAGCCGACCCGCGAGGGCTCCAACGCCCGGAACGCCGGCCTGCTCACCGTCGCCGACATCACCCGGGCCCGGCTGCGGGCGGTCGCGGCGAGACACGGTGGCGGGCTCGACGAAAGACCGTGATCATCGGCCCATGAGCAACGAGGGCAAGGTCGCGCTCGTGACCGGCGGTTCGAGCGGTATCGGCGAGCAGACCGCCCTGCTGCTGAAGAAGGCCGGCTTCACGACGTACGCCGTGGCCCGCCGGGTCGACCGGATGGCCGGGCTGGAGGCCGAGGGTATCCACGCCTTCGCCATGGACGTCACCGACGAGGCGTCGATGGTGGGCGGGATCGAGCGGATCATCGCCGAGCAGGGCCGGATCGACGTCCTCGTCAACAACGCGGGCTACGGGTCCTACGGCGCGGTCGAGGACGTGCCGCTCGAGGAGGCGCGGCGCCAGTTCGAGGTCAACCTGTTCGGCCTGGCCAGGCTGGTCCAGCTCGTGACGCCGCACATGCGCGCACAGAGATACGGCCGGATCATCAACATCTCCTCGATCGGAGCGGTGATCTACGAGCCGTTCGGGGCGTGGTACCACGCGACCAAGTTCGCGGTCGACGGCTTCAGCGACAGCCTGCGCGTCGAGCTGCGGCCGTTCGGCATCGACGTCGTCATCATCCATCCGGCTGGCATCGTCACGGAGTGGAACGAGATCTCCCGGACCTCGCTGGTCGACCGCAGCAAGGACGGCGTCTACGCCGCCAGCGCGGTCAAGGCCGCGAAGGCGATGGGGAGCGTGGACAACCCGCGGCTGTCGAGCGGCCCCGAGGTTGTGGCGAAGACGATCGTGAAGGCCGCGACCGCGCGGCGGCCGAGGTCGCGCTACTCGACCGGCAAGGGCGCGAGCACGGTGATGAGCACGCGGCGGCTGCTGCCCGACCGTGCCTTCGACGCGATCATGACCCGGATGTACATCGAGTGACGGTCACGGGCCGGCGGTGTTGGTCCTGTAGTCGAACGACGAGACGACGGGCTGGCCCGACGTACCGTCCGGGTTCTGGGCGAAGAACTTCTGGGTGACCTTCGCGAACTTCAGGTGCACCAGGTCGATCGGTACGCCGTCCCTGGGGTCGGGCGTCACGTAGTAGCCGGTGAGGATCACGTCCTCGAACGTGAGCGTCAGGAACGTGAACGGGCGGTTGCCCGGCTTCACGCAGGTCAGCACCGCAGTCTGCAGGTGCTTGCCGGTGTTGACCGCCGCGAGGATCTTCGGCGACTGCATGCCCGTCCGGGCGCGGACCACGACGTCCTGGGGGACGGGCTTGCCGGCGCCGGCGCCCGAGCCGCTCCCCGAGACGGTGGCCGGCGAGTCGACGCCCCAGCCCCAGGTGAGCAGCTGGATCTGGTTGGCGAACCCCTTGGCCGTCGCCGATCCGGGGATGGTCGCGAGGTTGAGGAAGAACGTCGGTCCGGGCTGGACCGGCGTCACCGGCTCGGGTGCTGTGGGCATGGGGACCTCCTGGCTTCGAGCATCGGGGCCCGGCGACAGCCAGGGGAATGGTCAGTTCGGGTCAGGTTCACGACGTACGCCGTCGCTCGGTGACCTTGCGCTAGACGCCGGCGGCCTTCTCCAGCGCCGTGACCTCCTCGTCGAGGTAGGTGAGCAGGCGCTGCAGGTGCGGCACGGTGCGCCGGCAGCCGGTGAGGCCGAAGGCCATGTTGCCGTCGTACGACGTGCAGGTGATGTTGAGCGCCATGCCGTTGATCGGGATCGACAGCGGGTAGGTGCCGACCATCCGGGCGCCGTTCCAGTAGTGCGGCGTGCGCGGCCCCGGGACGTTGCTGATGATCAGGTTGTACGGCGGCCGGATGATGCCCTGCATCCGCAGCATCGGCGTCAGGATCGCGGGCGCCTGGCCGATCGCACTCATCGCGAGGATCTGGACGGGGGTCATCCCTTCGAGGGCCTGCTTGCCGTCCTTCATCGACGCGTGGATCGACTTGAGCCGGCTGGCGGGGTCGCTGCGGTCGGTGGCGAGCTGGCACATGACGGCGCCGACGGCGTTGCCACCCTCGGCCGAGGCGACGTTCGACTGCTTGGCGTTGAGGCCGACCGGCACCATCGCGACCAGCGGCGCCTCGGGGAGCGCGTCGAGCTCGAGCAGGTAGGCGCGGACGGCGCCACTGCACATCGCGAGCACGACGTCGTTCAGGGTGGTGCCGGTGGCCTTGCCGATCGCGCGCAGCCGCTCGATCGGCCAGTCCTGGGCGGCGAACCGTCGCGACCCGGTGATCTTCTGGTTGAACAGCGTGCGGGGGGCGTAGAGGGAGAGCGCAGAGGTCTCGTTGCGCAGCCCCTTCTTGAGCGTCTGGACCAGGGCGCCCGGCATGCCGGCCGCCTCCGCGGTGATGCCGAGCGCACCGCGCAGTGCGGTCATCGGCACCTCGGAGAGGTTGTGGTCGGGTGCGGGCTTCTTGCTGCTGCGCGAGCCGGCGGTCGCGCCCCAGGGCGCCGGCATGTTGCGCTGGTCGGGGTCGGTGCTGAGCACGCTCTGCAGCAGCCGCATCGCCGAGACGCCGTCGACGAGGGCGTGGTGGAGCTTGGAGTACTGCGCGACCCGGCCGTCGCGGAGCCCCTCGATGATGTGGGTCTCCCAGAGCGGCCGCTCCCAGGCCAGGCGGGTCGAGTGCAGCCGGCCGCAGAGCTCCAGCAGCTCGCGGACCCGGCCCGGCTTGGGCAGGGCGCTGTGGCGGAGGTGGTGCTCGATGTCGAACTGGTCGTCCTCCTTCCACACCAGCTGGCCGCCGGTGCGGATGGAGCGGTAGGGGTGCTTGAGGTATAGCGGCCGCATCTCGTCGACGTCGCGCATCGCCTCGAACATCTCGCGCGTGTAGTTGCGGCCAGCCCCCTCGGGCTTCTCGAACAGCTGCAGGCCGCCCACGTGCATCGGCATGTTGCGGTTCTCGGCGATCAGGAACGCCGCGGAGGTCGGATCGATCGGTGTGGGCACCGGACTCCTTCGGATGGCACGGGGCTGGTTGGCGATCCTTGCGCGCGGTGACCGGCGCCACAACCCCGGGGCCGCCGTACCGGCCGCGCACCCGGCCAGCACCCGGCCACCACTCAGCCGGCACCAGCCACGAACTCTCCACAGGCCGCCTCGTCCCGGCCGCTGTCCACAGTCCGCCCGGCTCGCCCGGCGGACGTCGCCGCTCCGTCCTAGCGTCGAACCGAACCAGCCACACCTCTCGGAAGGACGCCATGCACCTGCTCCGCACCGTGCGCACGTTCGGTCTGCTCGTCGCCGGGATCGCGGCCACCTTCGCGCTCTGGGCGGCCGCAGCGCCGCCCGCCACCACGACACTCGCGCCCGGCGCGACCGGTCTGCCATGACCGGCGCTCGTGGCCGCCCGGTCCGTGGCTCGCCGTTCTGGCAGCATCGACCGACATGGAGGCCGAGGCGGAGCTGGTCGACCGGCTGTGGGACCGCGGCAGGGTCTCGATGCGCGCCCGTCTCGCCCGCGTCAGCGCCAAGCGATGGCAGATCGCTCAGTGCGCGCTCGCCGCCGGGGCCGCCTGGCTGATCGCCGCCGACCTCCTGGGGCATCCGAAGCCGTTCTTCGCACCGGTCGCTGCCGTGGTGAGCCTCGGCACGTCGTACGGCCAGCGGCTGCGCCGGGTCGCCGAGGTGACGACGGGTGTCGCGCTGGGCGTGCTGCTGGCCGACCTGCTCGCGATCCTGATCGGCTCGGGGTGGTGGCAGCTGACCCTGGTGGTGGCCCTGGCGATGACGACCGCGCTGCTGATCACCAGCGGCCAGATGTTCGTCACGCAGGCAGCGGTGCAGTCGATCATCATCTCCGCGCTGGTCCCGGCGCCGTCGGACGCCCTGGTCCGCTGGAGCGACGCCGTCGTCGGGGGCTGTGTCGCGCTGGTCGCGGCCACCCTCGTGCCGGCCGCTGCCCTCCGCCGTCCGCGGGAGCGGGCCGCGATCGTGGTGCGGAAGATCTCCGCGCTGCTGCGCGCCGCCGGCGAGGTGATGGTCGACGGCGTGGCGTCGCGAGGTCTCGAGCTGCTGGCCGACGCCCGGACGACCGACACCCTGATCCGGGAGCTGCAGGACGCCGCCGACGAGGGCATGGCGGTGGTGTCGTCCTCGCCCTTCCGGGTCCGGCACCGCCCCGACATCCGTCGGATGGCCGACCTCGTGGAGCCGTTGGACCGGGCGTTGCGCAGCACCCGCGTCCTGGTGCGGCACACCGCGGTGGCCGCCTATCACGGCCGGCACGTGCCCAAGTCCTACTCGCTGCTGGCGCTCGACCTCGCGGATGCCGCCGACATGGTGGCGGACGAGCTCGCCGCCGACCGGATGGCGGTATCGGCGCGCGACGCGCTGGTCCTGGTCGGCGAGGCCTCCGGGCTGGTCGAGCGGTCCGAGGAGATGACGGCGGAGCTGGTGCTGGGCCAGCTGCGCTCGGTGATCGTCGACCTGCTGCTCCTCACGGGGATGAGCCAGATCGAGTCGACCGAGGCGCTGCCGCCGCCGCCGCGGTGGGAGTGGTCCGAGAGCTCGGAAGCGGACCACGCCGGCGATGAGTGAGGGCGCCTCGGCGGGTCCGACCGACGTGTACCCGATCGAGCACTGGGTCCTGCACGTGGACCTCGACCAGTTCATCGCCGCGGTCGAGGTGCTGCGCCGCCCCGAGCTCGCCGGGCAGCCGGTGATCGTCGGTGGCGACGGCGACCCGACCAAGCGCGGCGTGGTGTCGACCGCGTCGTACGAAGCACGGGAGTACGGCGTGGGCTCAGGCATGGCGCTGCGGATCGCGGCCCGCAAGTGCCCGGACGCGGTGTTCCTCCCGGTCGACCGGGAGGCGTACGACGAGGCGTCCGCCGCGGTGATGGGCACGATCCGCGCGCTCGAGTGGGGCGGCCGCCAGGTCGTCGTCGACGTCCTCGGCTGGGACGAGGCGTTCCTCGCCGCCGGCCCCCGGCCCGGTGACGAGGGGGCGCCGGTCCGGACCGGCCAGCTCGGTCGCGGCCGCCCTTGGTCCGGCGCCGCGGAGGCGGTCGAGGCCGATGAAGCACCACCGGTGGAGGAGGCGGGGCAGGGGAGCCTCCCACCCGTGCAGCAGGAGGGCGCGGAGCCCTCCTTGGGGAAGGGGGCCCCGGGTGGGCCCCCGGCCGACCCCCTGGAGTTCGCGGCGCACATTCGGGCTCGGGTCCTGGAGGAGACTCGGCTGCACTGCTCGGTGGGGATCGGCGACAACAAGCTGCGGGCGAAGATCGCGACGGAGTTCGGCAAGCCGCGGGGGAGCTACGTGCTGACGGCGGAGAACTGGTTCGAGGTGATGGGCGATCGGCCGACGACCGCGCTGTGGGGCATCGGCGGCAAGACCGCCAAGAAGCTCACCGCGCTGGGGATCGACACGGTCACCCAGTTGGCGCAGTCCGATCCGCGGGTGCTCGCGGCCGAGCTGGGACCGACGATGGGGCCGTGGTACCACCGCATCGGGCGCGGGGTCAGCGACAGCGTGGTGACGGGGGAGCCGTGGGTGCCGCGGGCGCACGGGCGGGAGACGACGTTCCAGGAGGACCTCGAGGACTGGGGGCGGATCGCCGAGGAGGTGCGGACCCTGACCCGGCAGGTGGTCGCCGACATCGACAAGGAGGGCCGGCCGGCGGCGCGGGTGGGGCTCAAGCTGCGCTACCGGCCGTTCTTCACGATCAGCCGCAGCCTGACGCTCCCCGAGCCGAGCAACGACCCCGACCACCTCGCCGACCAGGCCGTGAGCCTGCTCGACCGGGTCGAGCACGACCGGGCGGTGCGGCTGCTCGGCGTACGCCTGGAGATGGTGCCGCCCGAGGGTGGCTACTAGCACGTCGTACGGCGCGGGCTCGGGTCAGCCCGGCGGCGTCAGCCCCGACTCCATCGCGAACACCACCAGCTGCGCCCGGTCGCGGGCGTGCAGCTTGACCATCGCCCGCGAGACGTGGGTGCGCACCGTGTCCGGGCTGACCACGAGGACCTCGGCGATCTCGTGGTTGGAGCGGCCGGACGCGACCCACGAGACGACCTCGCGCTCGCGTTCGGTGAGCTGGCCGAGCTGCGGGTGAGGGGTACGCCGCTCGGCGGTCGTCCCGAACTGCTCGATCACCCGGCGGGTCACGCTCGGCGCGAGCAGGGAGCCGCCGTCGGCAACCACGCGTATGGCGTCGAGCAGGGCGCTGGGGTCGGTGTCCTTCAGCAGGAACCCGCTGGCACCGTTCCGCAGCGCCTCGAAGACGTACTCGTCGAGCTCGAACGTGGTCAGCATGACCACCCGGACGTCGGCCAGCGCGGCGTCGGCGGTGACCTCGCGCAGGAGGGCGAGACCGTCGAGGTCGGGCATCCGGATGTCGCACAGCACCACTTGGGGCAGCGTCGAGCGGATCAGCCGCAGCCCGGCGCGACCGTCCGCGGCCTCGCCGACCAGCTCGAGGCCGGGCTCGGAGCCGATCAGGGTCCGCAGTCCCATCCGGACCAGCTCCTGGTCGTCGACGACGGCGACCCGGATCGGTACGCCGCCCGCAGCCCCGTTCACAGCGGCAGCACCGCCCGGACCGCGAACCCGCCCTCGGAGCGCGGGCCCGCCGAGAAGTCGCCGCCCAGCGCGCGCACTCGCTCGCGCATCCCGCTCAGCCCCATGCCCTCGTGAGGCCGCGTGGCCGGGTCGAGGCGTGCGCCGCTCCCGCGTCCGTCGTCCTCGACGGTGACCGCCAACCCGTCGGAGGAGCGGTCCAGCCGGACCTCGACCGACGTCGCGCCGGCGTGCCGGAGCACGTTGGTCAGGCCTTCCTGCACCACGCCGTAGACGACGGCGTCGACCGGCGCGGCCAGCTCGCCGGGCTCACCCGTGAGCTCGACGGAGAGCCCGGCGGTGCGGACCCGGTCCACCAGCGCGCCGAGGTCGGCCACGCCCTGTCGCGGCCGGCGCGGCGCCGACTCGCCCGAGATGTGCGTGCCGGGGATCTGCGCCAGCTCCGCTCGCAGCGCGTCCAGCGACTCCCGCGCGCTGTCGCGGATGGCTTCGAGCGCGGTGCGGGCGGCCGCGGGGTCACGGTCGAGCACGTGCAGCCCGACCCCGGCCTGCATGGCGATCACCGCGAGCCCGTGGCCGACCCCGTCGTGGAGCTCCTGGGCCATGTGCAGCTGCTCCTGGGTGGCCGCCGCGAGCACCCGGTCGGTCGCGGACTGCGCCCGGGTCCGGGTCAGCGTCCCGATCGCCGCCCCGGCCGCGATCACGGCGAGCACGCCGAACAGCTGCCACAGCGACCGCTCGTTGTCGAAGTCGGCGACCGCGCGCAGGACGAGGGCCGCGCACACCGCCACGGTCCCCGCGACAAGCACGCGGAGCCACCGCCGCACCGGCACTCGTGCAGCGACGAGGAAGGCGGCCGCGGCGAGGCTCAGGTAGACAGGACCGTCGCGCAGGTCGGCGGCCACGAACGCGGTCACACCGCCGAACGTGACCGCGGCGCCGCGCAGCGGCCACCGCCGGGACGCCAGCAGTCCGCAGACGGCCACCAGGCCGAGGCCGGCCGCCAGCCACGGCTCGTAGCCCGTCGGTGCAGCGCCGTCGTCGGGGACGTTGGTGAAGTACGAGCCCACCACCACGACCCACGCCAGCGGGACCAGCCAGAGCAGGTCGGCGCGATGGGTGCGCGGGGGCGGATTCACGCCGTCGAGCCTAGGCCCGGTGCCGCCGCCGGACGTCCCCGTGGCGGCGTACGGGGGCTACGCAGATCTGCGTAGCAGTGAGCCGCTGGTCGTCGGATGGCACGGCGACGAGGCGCGGCGAAGGTGGGGGACATGAACCCCAACAACAGCCAGCACGGCACCGTCGTGGAGACGAAGGAGCTGACCAAGAAGTACGGCGACCGGCTGGCCGCCGACCGGGTCAGCCTCACGGTCAGGCGCGGAGAGGTGTACGGCTTCCTCGGGCCGAACGGCGCGGGCAAGACCACCACGCTGCGGATGATCCTCGGCCTGATCCGGCCCACCTCGGGCTCGGCCGGAGTCCTCGGCAGGAAGGCCGGCACCGCGGAGGTCAACGCCCGGGTCGGCGCGCTCATCGAGGGTCCGGGCTTCTACCCCTACCTCAGCGGGCGCGACAACCTGCGCGTGATGGCGCGCTACCGCGGCCTGTCGGAGACCGACGCCGACCAGGCCCTCGAGCGGGTCGACCTCGGCTCCCGCGGAGGCGACAAGTTCAAGTCGTACTCGCTCGGCATGAAGCAGCGGCTGGGCGTGGCCTCCGCCCTGATGGGCGACCCCGACCTGATCGTCCTCGACGAGCCGACCAACGGCCTCGACCCCGCCGGCATGGTCGACATGCGGCGCCTGATCGTCGACCTGGCCCGGGGCGGCCAGACCGTGCTGCTCTCGAGCCACCTGCTCGACGAGGTCCAGGCGATCTGCGACCGCGTCGGCGTGATCAACCACGGCGTGCTCCTCAAGGAGTCGACGGTGTCGGACCTGCGCGGCGGGGCGTCGCTGGCGGTGCGTGGTGAGCCCGTCGACCGGGCCGTCGCGATCGCGATGCGGCTGGCCGGCGACGACGGCGTACACCTCGACGGCGACCGGCTGCTGGTCGACCTCGCGCCCGATCGCGCACCCGAGCTGGTCCGCGAGCTGGTGGCCGCCGACGTGCGGGTGCACGAGGTCGGGAGCGTCGAACGAACCCTGGAGGAGGTCTTCTTCGAGATGACCCGCTCGGAGACGAGAAACGAGCTGGAGGCAGCGCGATGAGCACGGTGACGAAAGCGGTGGCGGAAGCGATGACTGGCACGACGCACGAGAAGGGAAGGACGATGACGAGCGCGATCGCGGACACCCTCGCGAGTACCAAGGCCGAGCTGCTGCGGCTGCGGAAGTGGCCGGCGGTCTGGGTCACGATCGGCGCGTGGCTGGCGCTGACCGCGATGTTCGGCTACCTGTTCAACTACGTGTCGTACACGTCGGGCTCCACGAGCTTCTCCAACGAGGGGGAGAGCCCGGAGAGCCTGCTGGCCGAGATCCTCCCCGCGAACGTCGACCACGTCCTGCTCCAGGGCATGCCGATGTTCGGCGGGGCCCTGATGATGGTGCTCGGCGCGATCATCGCGGGCAACGGCTACGGCTGGGGCACGTGGAAGACCGTGTTCACCCAGGGTCCGTCGCGCCGGTCGGTGGTCACGGGCTCGCTGGCCGCGCTCACGACCTTCGTCGTCGTGACCGTGCTGGCCACGATGGTGCTGTGCGTCGGGCTCTCCCTGCTCGTCGCCGCCGTCGAGTCGCAGTCGGTCTCGTGGCCCTCGGTCGGTGACGTGGGTATCTCGCTGGGCGCCGGGTTCCTGGTGATGGAGATGTTCGCGCTGGTGGGCTACCTGCTCGGCACCGTGGCGCGGGGGCCCGCGCTCTCGGTCGGGCTCGGCCTGGTCTGGGTCCTGGTCATCGAGAACCTGCTGCGCGGCGTCGGCACCCTCCTGGGGCCGATCGAGGCGTTCACCAAGATCCTGCCGGGCACCGAGGCCGGCTCGCTGGTCGGCGCGATCGTGGGGACCGGCGGACCCGACGCCACCCCCGGGGTCGTCGACACCCTGACGGGCGGGCAGGCGACGATCCTCCTGATCGCCTACCTGGTGCTGGCTCCGGCGGTCATCGCCTGGCTGGCCGGCCGGCGGGACGTGGCCTGAGTCAGCCCATCGCCGGGACCTGCTCGCCGGCCTCGACGGCGAACGCCAACGTGTTCGCCGCCGGGGCCACCGGGCAGGTCGCGAACTCGGTGTAGGCGCACGGCATGTTGTAGGCCCGGTTGAAGTCGATCAGCACCCACCCATCGGGGGCCGGAGGTGCGACGACGAGCTGGCGCAGCGCGGCGTACGTCGTGACGCCCGACGTGGCGTCGCGGAACAGGATCCACAGGCCCCCGTCGTCCTCGCCCCAGGCGACCAGCCGGTGCTCGGTGCCGTCGTGCCGGAAGACGACCTCGCCGACCGCGTCATCGTCCGCCTGATCTCGGGGCTCGTCGTAGGGCTCGAAGCGGCCCGGCAGCGCCCACGCGGGGTCGGCCGGGAAGCAGGGCGTGCCGCGGTAGGCGCGCAGGTGCGGCGAGTCGGGATGGCGCGGGCGCACGATCACGTCGCCGTCGCGCTCGGCCACCTGGACGACCGCGTCGCCGAACTCCAGGCGCAACCCGATGTCGTCGAGCGGCCCGAGCTCGTGAGTCCCACCGGACAGGCCGCCGAGCGTCTCGCCAGGAGCGAGGGTGACGGTGGCCCGGCGGCCCGCACCCGCCCACGCGCCGGGGGCGTCCTCGAAGCGCTGCGGGTGAGCGGTGAGCCAGTGGATCGCCGTGATCGCCAGCCACCCGTGCGGGTCCCGCATCCGCTCCTCCCGCGCGTCGCGCCAGGCCTGCCACTCGGCGTCGAAGTCGTGGACCCAGCGGATCTCGCCGTCCTCGACCCCGTCCGTACGCCGCAGCCCGAGCCGCTCGGCGACGCGCGCCGAGGCAGCGTGGTCGGGGTGGACGTGCGCGACGAGGCGGCGTACGCCGGCGGCGCTGAGCAACCCGCTCATCTCGCGGGCGGCCCGCGTGGCCAGCCCGCGGCCCTGGACCGACGGCGAGATCACCCAGGCGATCTCCGCCGTGTCACCGACGACCGTGGCCTGGACGTAGCCGACCGGCGTGACGTCGAGCAGCACGATCCAGTTCAGCCACTGCTCCGAGCCGTCGGGGGAGCGGCCGACGGCCTGCCGCGCGTAGCGGGCGGTGAGCTCCTCCACCGTGGGCGGTTCTCCGCCGGTGAACTCGTAGAGCGACGCGTGCGAGAGCACCTCGGCCATGGCGGCGGCGTGGTCCACGGTGAGCGGTGTCAGCTCCACCGTCACCTGAGCTCCGAGCGGAGTTCCTGCACCACCGAGTCGACCACCGCGACGAGGTCCCCGTCGGTCCGGGCGGCGACCGCACGCTGTCGCTGGTACGACGCCCCGCGGGCCGGGATGTCGAGCACCGACTCGAGCTCGTCCGAGCAGCCGAGCCGCTCGGCCACCGGCGCGAGACGGTGCACGAGCAGCCTCAGGTCGTCGGTGAGCAGCGCCTCGTGGGAGTCGGCGTCGAGGATGATGATCGCGTCGAGCCCGTAGCGCGCGGCCCGCCACTTGTTCTCCTGCACGTGCCACGGCGGCATGACCGGCAGCTCCTCGCCCTCGGCCAGCCGGGTGTCGAGGTCGACGACCAGGCAGTGCATGAGGGCGACGAGGGCGGAGAGGTCGGCGAACGTCGAGACGCCGTCGGAGATCCGGTTCTCCAGGGTGCCCAGGTGCGGCGCCGGCCGGACGTCCCAGCGCACCTCGGTGAGCTCGTCGATCACGCCGGTGACGAGCTGGTCGCCGACGTACGCCTCGAACTCCGACCACTCGGTGAACTGGAACGGCAGCCCCGCCGTCGGCAGCTGCTGGAACATCAGCGCGCGGTTGGAGGCGTAGCCCGTGTCGACCCCCGCCCAGATCGGCGACGAGGCCGAGAGCGCCTGGAGGTGCGGGTACTGGTTCAGCAGCGAGGACAGCACGGGCAGGACCCGCGACCGCTCCGGCATCCCGACGTGGACGTGTACGCCCCAGATCAGCATCTGCCGGCCCCACCACTGGGTCCGGTTGATCAGCTCCTCGTAGCGGTGGCCCTCGGTCAGCTGCTGCACCGTCCACGACGCGAACGGGTGGGTGCCAGCGCCGAACAGGTCGATCCCGAGCTCGTCCCCCGCCGGTACGACGACCTCGAGGGTCCGGCGCAGGTCGGCCATCGCCTCCGCGGTCGTCGAGCAGACGCCGGTGACGATCTCGACGGTGTTCTTCAGCAGCTCCTTGTGCAGCCGCGACGGATCGGGCAGCCGGGCCTTGGCCCGCGCGAAGAGATGGGCGGCGTCGTTGCGGAGGTCGCGGGTCTTGCGATCGACCAGCGCGAGCTCCCACTCCACGCCCAGCGTCGGCTCGGCCGAGGCGTGGAAGTCGATGCGCACCCCGTCAGCGTTCCACAGCGGGCCGGAGAGCTCAGGTCTGGTGGGCGACGGGCGTTGTCCCAGACCTCAGGAAGTGGGGACCGCCGCGACCAGCCGCTCGGCCACCCGGGCCCAGCCCTCGGAGCCGGCGTCGTCGACCAGCAGCCCGAACAGCTCGTCGTCGTCGCTGATGTCGTCGCTGCGCCCGGCCCAGTGCAGCAGCGTGTTGGCGGAGTGGAAGCGCACCAGGTAGTCGTCGGCGCGGACGCCGTCCGCCGCCGCGGCGACCAGGTCGGGCGTCGGCGCGAACGCCGCGAGCCGCCGGGCCGCGTCGAGCCGCACTCCCCAGTGGTCGGGGGAGCGCAGCACCCGGGCGATCTCCGCGCCCATGTCGTCGGCGGACCCGCCCAGGGCGTGCAGCGAGGCGGCGAGCTCGGTGCGGGTGGCGCCGTACGACGCCGGCAGCGCCTCCTCGAGCAGGGCCACGATCGCGGGGACCTGCTCGGGAGCAGGCTCGAGCTCGCGGCAGGCCTGGGCGGCCACCGAGTCGTTCTCCCCGATCCCCAGCTCCAGCAGCGCCAGCACGCCGGCCGGGTCGGCGGCGTACCTCCGCGCGATCTCGTCGAAGTCGGGACCGTCGTGCCACACCATGTAGGGCTCGCCGAACACCTCCAGCCGGAAGTCGGCCCACTCGCTCACGCGACGACCCGGCGAAGCACCTCGAACCAAGGCTCGGCCGAGCCGTCGAAGGGCGGGTACTTGGCCCGCACGGCGGTGAGCACGATGTCCCGCGTGGCCATGGCCAGGTCGACGACCTCGCGCGGGTAGGAGTACTCGACCCGGTGCTCGTCGAACTCGTCCTGGTCGTCGACGAAGACCTCCCGGTCGAGGCCCTCGACGACGTCGAGGTCCAGGTCGATCGCGCGGAGCGTGCGGCCCGACCACTTGGGGACGGTCGTCATGTCGACGTAGGTCCAGACGATCCCGCCCGGCGCGTGGAACGTGGCCAGCCACGCCTGGCCGACGGCGGTGCCGGCCGCAGGCACCAGCCCGACCTGCTCGTTCTCGGTCGTGATCGACACCCCGGGCCGCGACATCACGGTGCCGACCCGGAAGCCGAGCCAGTCACCGGCCGCGTCGGCGCCCAGGTAGACCGCGTCCATCTCCCAGTGCGGGCGGTCGCCCCACTTGGTCATCACGACGCGCACGGCGGAGCCGACCTCGCGGCCGCTCACGCGGGCACGACCTCGTCGAGAGCCGCGAACCAGCGCCGGTGCGAGCCGTCGAAAGGGGGCGCGGCGCTTGCGAGCGCCTCGCGAGCCCACCGCAGCGCATCGGTGGCCCGGCGTACGACGTCGTCGGGGTAGCCGAGGGACTCGCGGTGCTCGGCGAACTCGTCCTCGTCCGCGACCAGCACCTGGCCGTCCACCTGGCGGGCCACGTCCAGGTCGAGATCGACACAGGTGACGGTGGTGCCGTCCCATGCCGACGGTGTGGCGATGTCGACGTAGACCTCGGTCGGGGGGTCGGCGTAGAACCCCGACCGCCACCACTGCGCCTCGGGCAGCAGCGTCACCCAGTCGGACCGGGCCGGGTAGGTGTTGCCTGAGCGGAAGCAGGAGGTCCCGGCGCGGGCGCCGACCCAGACGCCGGCCTCGTCCTCGCCGAGGTAGGTCCCGGTGAACTCCGAGTGCGGCCGGTCGGGCCACTTGGTCATCAGCACCCGCACCTCGTCACCGGCGGAGAGACCCACGCAGCCAACCCTAGAGTCAGAGGACCGTCGCCTTGTCCGGCAGCACCCGCTTGGAGGTCCGGGCGACGACGTCCTGGTAGCGCGAGCCGAGCAGCTTGGCGAAATGGTGCACGGCGTGGGCGTCGATGCCGACGAGGACCCGCGCGCGGTTCTTGAGGATGCCGTTGACGATGATCTCGGCGGCGCGCTCGGGCGTCATCCGGGCCAGCTTCTCGTCGAAGAGGTGGGCGGTCTCCTCCTTGCTCTCCTTGGCCGAGACCCGGGCGTTGCGGGCGATCGCGGTCTTGATGCCGCCCGGGTGCACGGCGGTCACGCCGACCGGATGGCCGGCGATGAGCATCTCCTCGCGCAGCGCCTCGGTCATGCCGCGGACGGCGTACTTCGTCGCGTTGTACATCGACTGGCCGGGCATCGAGACCAGGCCGAAGAGGGACGAGAGGTTGACGACGTGGCCGTCGCCGGAGGCGATCAGGTGCGGCAGGAACTCCTTGGTCCCGTGCACGACGCCCCAGAAGTTGACGCCGACGATCCAGTCGATGTCGTTGTACTCCAGGTCGGTGAAGTCACCGGCCAGCGCGACGCCGGCGTTGTTGATGACGACGTTGACCCGGCCGAAGTCCTGGACGACGTCGAGCGCGTAGCGGCCGAAGGCGTCGCGGTCGGCCACGTCGAGCCGGTCGCTGCGCACCCGGACGGCACCTTCCCGGGTGGCCTGCGCGACCGTCTCGGCGAGCCCGGCCTCGTCGACGTCGGACAGCGCGAGCAGCGAGCCGCGCCTGGCCAGGTTGAGGGCCAGCGCCCGGCCGATGCCGGAGCCGGCGCCGGTGATCACGACCACCTTGTCGTTGAGCGTCTTCATGCGCTCACGTCCTCGCGGAGCGCGGGGGAGCCCGCAGGGGTCAGGGTGTAGGCGTCGGCGTCGAACGACGCGAGCCGGCGACGGAAGTCGATCGTCGAGTAGGGCCAGAGCGTCGTGTTCTTGCCGTGTGCGTCGAGGTACCAGCTGTCACATCCGCCGGCGCTCCAGACCGTGCGCTTCATCCGCTTCTGCAGTGCGTCGTTGTAGCGGTCCGTCTCGACCTGGCCGACCTCGACGGCGGCGACGCCCCGCTTGCGCATGGTCTTGACCGCGTCGCGGATGTAGGCGACCTGCGACTCGATCATGAGCACCATGCTCGAGTGGCCCAGCCCGGTGTTCGGTCCGACGATGAAGAACAGGTTCGGGAAGCCCGGGACCGACGTGCCCTTGTACGCCGCCATGCCGCTCTCGCGCCACTGGTCGGCCAGGGTGCGGCCGTCCCTGCCGACGATGTGCTCCGTGATGGGCAGCTCGGTCGTGTAGAAGCCCGTCGCGACCACCAGCACGTCGATCTCGCGCTCGGTGCCGCCAGCGGTGACGATCGAGCTGCCGGTGACCTTGGCGATCGGGTCGGTCACCACCTCGACGTTGTCCGCAGCGAGCGCCGGGTAGTAGTCGTTGGAGATCAACACCCGCTTGCAGCCGAACGCGAACCGCGGCATGACCTTCTCGCGGAGCCCGGGGTCCTTGATGCCGTGCTCGAGGTTCTTGATCGCAGCCACCTGGGCTGGCTTCGAGATCGCGGGCCACAGGGTGAACGACGGCACCGTGGCCTCCTTGCTCGCATAGACGCCGGCCCGGTAGAGCCGCTGGAGCCCGGGCACGTAGCGCAGCGCCTTCTTCTCCAGGTCGCCGTAGACCCGGTCGTTGCGTGGGATCACCCACGGCGCGGTGCGCTGGTAGACGTCCAGGCTCCCGACGACCTTCTGCAGCTCCGGCACGATCTGGATCGATGAGGCGCCGGTGCCGATGATCGCCACCCGCTTGCCGGTCAGGTCGACGTCGATGGTTCCAGCGGGCGGAGTGGAAGACCTCGCCCTGGAAGGTCTCGATGCCCTCGATGTCGGGCATTCTCGGCTCCGACAGCCCGCCGGCACCGGAGATCACGGTGCGAGCGGACCAGGTGCCGGCCGACGTCGACACCGTCCACCGCTGGGCCTCTTCGTCCCACACCGCGTCGTCGACCGCCGTGTCGAAGACGAAGCGGTCGAGCGTCCCGGACGCGGCGGCGACCTTCTGGATGTAGGCCTGGATCTCCGGCTGCGGTGAGTAGGAGCTCGACCAGTCCGGGTTGGGCGCGAAGGAGAAGGAGTACAGCTGGCTGGGGACGTCGCACGCGGCCCCCGGGTAGGTGTTGTCCCGCCAGGTGCCGCCCACGTCGGAGCCGCGCTCGATGACGACGAAGTCGGTCTCGCCGTCCTCCTGGAGCTTGATCGCGGCGCAGACACCGGCGAAGCCGGCACCGATGATCAGATGGTCGACGTGCCGGGGGGAGCTCATGTTCCGACGGTATTGGCGTTATTGAACAAGTGTCAATAGAGTGAGCACCGTGACCGCCACCACACGCTCCCGGCTCGCGCCGGACGAGCGCCGCAGCCAGCTCCTCGACCTGGGGGTGCGGCTGCTGGCCACCCGGTCGCTCGACGAGCTCTCGATCGACCTGCTGGCCGACGAGGCCGGCATCTCCCGCGGCCTGCTGTACCACTACTTCGGCAACAAGCACGCGTTCCACGAGGCGGTCGTACGCCGCGCGGCCGACGACCTGATCGCCCAGACCGCTCCGCCCGCGGACGGCGACCCGCTGGAGCGGCTCCAGGTGTCGCTGGCGGCGTACGTCGACTACGTGCTGGCCAACTTCGAGGGCTACGTCTCGCTGCTCAAGGGCGCGGCGGGCGGCAACGACGCGCTGCGCGCGATCTACGAGGAGGTCCGCGGCGTCCTGTCGGAGCGCATCTTCCTCGAGGACCCCGACGGCCTGCTCATCGCCGACACCCCGCACAACCGCCTGGTCGTGCGGGGGTGGTCGGCGATGACCGAGGAGCTGGTGATCGCCTGGGGGACCGACCCCGCAGGTGTCACGAGGGACGAGCTGCTCGCGATCATCGGCGGCTCGCTGCCCGCGTTGATCGGGTCGGCAGCCACCTAGGCCTTGCTGACGACCGCCTCGAGCTGGTCGATGCCCCACATGAGGTCCTCGGGGGAGATGACCAGCGGGGGAGCGAGCCGGATCGTGGAGCCGTGGGTGTCCTTGGCGAGGACGCCACGGGCCATCAGCGCCTCGCAGACCATCCGGCCGGTGCCGATCCCGGGGTCGACGTCGACGCCGGCCCACAGGCCGCGGGTGCGCACCCCGACCACGCCGTGGCCGAGCAGGGAGTCGAGCCGCTCGCGCAGCAGCACCCCGAGCTCGGTGGCGCGGGCCTGGAACTCACCGGTGTTGAGCATCTCGACCACGGTGAGGCCGACCGCGCAGGCGAGCGGGTTGCCGCCGAAGGTGCTGCCGTGCTGCCCGGGGCGGAGCACGCCGAGCACGTCGCGGTTGGCGACGATCGCGGAGACGGGGACGATGCCGCCGCCGAGCGCCTTGCCGAGGATGTAGATGTCGGGGACGACGTCCTCGTGGTCGCAGGCGAACGTCTTGCCGGTGCGGCCGAGGCCGGCCTGGATCTCGTCGGCGGCGAACAGCACGTCGTGCTTGGTGCAGAGCTCGCGGACGCCGCGGAGGTAGCCCTCCGGCGGGATCACCACGCCACCCTCGCCCTGGATCGGCTCGATGAGCACCGCGACGGTGTTGGCGTCGATGGCCGCCTCGATCGCGGCCAGGTCGCCGTAGGGGGCGGTGACGAAGCCCGGGGTGAACGGGCCGAACCCGTCGCGGGCCTCGGGGTCGTCGGAGAAGCCCACGATGGTGGTGGTGCGGCCGTGGAAGTTGCCGGACGCGACGATGATCTTGGCCTGGTCGGCGGGGACGCCCTTGACCTCGTAGCCCCACTTGCGGGCGACCTTGATCGCGGTCTCGACGGCCTCGGCGCCGGTGTTCATCGGCAGCACCAGGTCCTTGCCGCACAGGTCGGCGAGCGCCGCGGTGAAGTCGGCGAACCGGTCATGCACGAACGCGCGGCTGGTCAGCGTCAGCTGGTCGAGCTGGGTGTGCGCCGACGCGAGCAGCGCCGGGTGGCCGTGGCCGAAGTTGAGCGCGGAGTAGCCGGCGAGCAGGTCGAGGAACCGGTTGCCTTCGACGTCGGTCATCCACGCGCCCTCGGCGTGCGCGACCACCACGGGCAGCGGGTGGTAGTTGTGCGCCGTACGCGCCTCGGCCCGCTCGAACTCACTGCGTCCGACGCTGGGTCCGATGCTGTCCGAGTGGGTCGGCTGCTGCTGGATCGCCGTCATGGTGTCGCCTCCTCCGTCGTGAAAGATTGTCAGACAATCTGGGTACGGCGTCAGCGTAGCCGCACAGCGATGGTGGTGCCACCCGGCGCGCTGTCCAGCGTGACCGTGCCGTCGTGCGAGCGCACGATCGCCTCGACGAGGGAGAGCCCGAGGCCGGCCCCGCCCCCCTGGCCGGGGGCGCGCTCACGTGACGTGTCCACCCGCGCGAAGCGCTCGAAAGCGTGGTCGACGAAGTCCTCCGGGAACCCCGGCCCGTCGTCGTGCACGTCGAACCCGTCGGCCCGGACGGTCACCGTGACCGTGGTCCCCGCAGGGGTGTGCCTGCGGGCGTTGGTCAGCAGGTTGGTGATGACCTGGTGCAGGCGTTGCTCGTCGCCGGGGACCTCGACAGGGGACTGTTCGACCTGGGACTGGGGCACGTCCAGCCGCCAGAGGTGGTCCGGGCCGACCACCCGCGCGTCGTCGACCGCCTCGACCAGCAGCCGGGTCAGGTCCACGGGCTCCCGGTCGAGCGGGCGGCCACCGTCCAGCCGGGCCAGCAGCAGCATGTCCTCGACCAGGGAGGTCATGCGTGCGGACTCCTCCTCGACCTTGCCGAGCGCCGTCCGCAGGTTCTCGTCGTCGGGGCGACGCCGGGCCAGCTCGGTGTAGCCGGCGATGGTGGTCAACGGTGTGCGCAGCTCGTGGGAGGCGTCGGCCACGAACTGGCGCACCTGCTGCTCGCTGCGGTGCCGGGCCTCGAGCGAGGTCTCCACGTGCGCGAGCAGGGTGTTGAGCGCGGCGCCGACCTGCCCGACCTCGGTGCGCTCGTCGGTGAGGTGCTCGGGCACCCGTTCGGTGAGGTCGATGTCGCCCTGGGACAGCGGCAGCACGGCGACCGCGTGGGCGGTGGCCGCCACCTCGGTGAGCGGCCGGAGCTGGCGGCGCACCAGAAGCAGCCCGCCGCCGGCGGCCAGCAGCGCGCCGAGCACGATCAGCAGCGCCTCCCAGCCGATCAGGGAGGTGATGGCCTCGTCGACCTGCTCGGTGGGCAGGCCGGTGAGCTCGGTGCCGGCAGACCCTTCCGAGGCGATCACCCGGTAGGTGCCGAGCCCCGGCAGGTCGACCTCGTGGACCTGTTGGTCGGCGGCCACGCCGGCCAGCACGTCGAGGACCTCGTCGTCGAGCGGGGTCGACTCGCCCCGGCCGGCGTACACCCTCCCGGCGGCACCGCTCTCGCTGATGATCGCGCGAACCGTCTGCGGACCACCGCCGAGCTCGCCGATCCCGTCCGCGCCGATCGGGGGCAGGCCGCCGCCTCCGGGACCGGGACCCTCGGGGCCGCGCCCGCCCCGGATGCCGGCCGCGGCGTGCAGGTCGTCGTCGAGCTGATTCGTGAGCTGCGCGTTCAGCGCGGTGGTGGCGGCCGCTCCGATCAGGGCCGCGACCAGGACGACGAGGGCGACGGCGGTGAGGACCAGCCGCGAGGTGAGCGACGCGAAGAGGTGGCGCACCGGCTCAGCCCGTGGGCTTGAGGACGTAGCCCGCCCCGCGCATGGTGTGGATCATCGGCGCCCGCCCGGCGTCGATCTTCTTGCGCAGGTAGGAGATGTAGAGCTCGACGACGTTCGCCTGGCCGCCGAAGTCGTAGTTCCAGACCCGGTCCAGGATCTGGGCCTTGCTGAGCACCCGCCTGGGGTTGCGCATCAGGAACCGCAGCAGCTCGAACTCGGTCGCGGTCAGGCTGATCTCCGCGCCGGCCCGGGTGACCTCGTGGCTGTCCTCGTCGAGCTCCAGGTCGCCGACGACCAGCACTGAGGACGTCGCCGCGCGCTGCGCGCCGGAGCGGCGCATCAGGCCACGCAGCCGGGCGACCAGTTCCTCGAGCGAGAACGGCTTGGTCACGTAGTCGTCGCCGCCCGCGGTCAGTCCCGCGATCCGGTCCTCGACCGCGTCGCGGGCGGTGAGGAAGACGACCGGTACGTCGGGCAGCGAGGTCCGCATCCGGCGCAGCACCTCGAGGCCGTCGATGTCGGGCAGCATCATGTCGAGCACCACGGCGTCGGGGCCCTGCTCGCGCGCGGTGCTGACCGCGGAGGTCCCGGTGTGCGCCATCTGCACCTGCCAGCCCTCGTAGCGCAGCGCCATCGAGATCAGCTCCGCGATGTTCACCTCGTCGTCCACGACGAGGACGCGCAGCGGGGACCCGTCGGCGCGGGTCAGGTCGGCGGTGGGGGCTGTGCTCATGACCCCAGCCTGCTCCGGCTGTCTGTGCGTTTCCTGTGAGGACGCTGGACGAGGCCTTGCGACTTCAGAACCCACGCACAGGCTCAGCACAGGTGACCGGGTCAGGGTCACCGTCATGAGCGAGACCGAGCCCACCGCCCAGCAGCCCGAGCCCGCGCCCGCCTCGGAGCCGGCCGCAGCCCCTCCGCCGGCGGGCCCGCGGCTGCGCGACCGCGTCTTCGGGCTCAGGGCGGTCGCGGCGGTCGCCGCGGCCGGGGTGGTCCTGGGTGGCCTGGGTGGCTTCGGCATCCACGCCGCGACCGACGGCGACGGTCGGGACGGCCGGATGGGCCGGTTCGGGCCCGGGGGCGGGCCCGGGGGCGGACCCGGGGGCTTCCCGCAGGGTCCCGGTCAGCAGGGTCCCGGACCGCAGGGTCCCGGCCAACCAGGTCCGGGACAGCAGGGTCCCGGAGGCCAGGCACCGCAGGTGGCGCAGTCCTCGCCATCGGCCGGCCAGGACTCCTGAGATTTTCTCCGCTCCAGCCAACCGAACTGTGCCTCGCCCCGTCAGAGGGGTAGAAAGGCCTTCGGTCAGCAACCACGGAGCGGAATTTGGGCGGCACACGGGACGACGGCTTCACGGCGTACGTCGCCGGACGCCGCGCGCACCTGTTCCGCACCGCCTACCTGCTGTGCGGAGATCCGCACCGCGCCGAAGACATCGTGCAGACCGCGCTCGCAAAGCTCTACGTCGCCTGGCCCCGCGCCTCCCGGGCGGACTCGGTCGACGCCTATGTCCGCCGGGTGATCATCAACAGCCACCTCGATGAAGGGCGCCGCCCCTGGCGTCGCGAGTCGCCCACCGAGGACGAGCGGCTCGACCGGGCCGCGCCCGCCGGCGTCGCGCCGGAGGAGTCCGACGCCCTGTGGGCCGCCCTGAAGGATCTCGGGCCCAAGCAGCGCCGCGTGGTCGTGCTCCGCCACTACTGGGGCCTGTCGGTCGAGGAGACCGCCGCCGACCTGGGCGTCAGTCCCGGCACCGTGAAGAGCCAGACCTCCGCCGCCCTGGACAAGCTGCGGACGGCCCTGATGGCCAACACCACCCCCACCACCACCACCCACCACCGAGGAGGACGGCGATGACCGACCCAGCCGACCGCTTCCTCGAGGAGAAGCTGCACGCGCTGGCCCGCGGGGCCAGCGTCCCGGTCGTGCCGACCGACGACGACGTACGCCGAGGCCGCCGCCGGCTGTTCCGCATGCGCGCGGCGATGGCCGGAGCGACCACCGCGACCGTGGCCGTCGTGCTCGGCGTCACCAGCCTCACCGCCGGCAACCCGAAGGCGACCGAGGCTCCGCTGGTCGAGTCGCCCAGCACGGCGCCCGCGTTGCCGACCAGAGCGCCGTCCGCCGACGGCGAGAACAGCCTGGCCTCGGATCCCACGTCCCAGGGCGGCAAGGGCAACCAGGGCACCGGCCTGGGCGCTGGTCCCGGCAGCCAGAACACAGACGAGGCAGAGGTCCCGGGCAAGAACGCCACCGAGGGCACGTCCACCGGCGGCCCCACCACGCACGAAGGGACCAGCGCCGGGCCCCACGACGGGCCCGGCTTCTCGCAGGGCGCGGACCCGACGGAGGAGCCCAGCTCGACGGTGACCCCGAGCTCGACGCCGAGCTCCACGCCGAGCTCGACCCCGACCGACACCCCGACCTCGACGCCCACGTCGACGCCGAGCCCGACCCCCACGGTGCCGCCCACGCAGACGCCGAAGGTCCGGGTGCACCAGGTCCTGCGCTACTACAACAAGGTGCTCGCCGAGCACCTCGACCCCGGCCGCCTCCACCTGCAGCCCTACGACCGCACGCTCGACCCCAAGGAGACGACGACCCTCGGCGACAAGCTCTACGCCCTGGGCTCGACCTATCGCTGGGAGGACGGCCGCAAGCCGTCCGGGCTGCAGCTCAGGGTGGCCAGCGGATGGGACCAGGTCGGCTGGCTGTGCGGGGCGTCGTACGCGACCTGGGACTGCCACCTCGCCGCGACGCAGACGCCGGCGCCGCCCGGCGCCGCTCCCGCCGAGGTCGCCAGCCACGACGGGGTGGTCCAGGTGGCGATCGAGCACGCGTCCGGTCAGGTCGTGGTGGTCACCGCCGACCCGACGTACGACGAACGGGCGCGCGGTGTCGCCGGCATCTCGACCACCGAGGCCGACCTGGTCGCCGCGGCCTCCGACGACCGGCTGATCCTCCCCGGGGTCGCGCCGGTCGCGCCGCCCAGGATCGATGTCGCCGCGTTCGCGACGGCGGGGGTGGCGGCGCTCGTGAAGCCCGGTGAGGACTTCGTGCAGACCGGGCTCAGCCGGTCGCCCTGGGTGCGCGGGGTGCGGAGCGTGGACGGCGCCGAGCGAGGCACGGTGGCGTGGACGGTGCAGGCGATCTACAGCCAGGGCAGGTTCACGTGCGTGAGCACGTTCCGCTCGTGCCGGCAGGTCGTCATCGACGACCTCGGCACCACGGTGCACCTCGCCTACCTGAAGAAGAAGGCCGGCGGTGGGTGGCTGATCCAGTACGACGGCGGCGCCTACGGCGTCCGCGTCTACTCCTCGGACAAGACCTTCCCGAAGAAGAGGGCCTACGCGTTCGTGACGCAGCCGGCCTGGCAGCCGGGCCGATAGTCCCTGACGATCTGGCGCGCGAGTCGTCGGCCAGAACGTCAGGGACTATCCGGACGGGCGGTCATGTCCTCCACCGCCAGCGCGGCGAACACCATCGCCGAGCCGAGCGGCGCGCCCGGACCCGGGTAGACCGACCCGAAGACCGACGCGGCGGTGTTGCCCGCGGCGTAGAGGCCCTCGATCGGGCTGCCGTCGACGCGCAGCACCCGGCCGGCCGCGTCGGTGACCAGGCCGCCCTTGGTGCCCAGGTCGGAGAGGACGAAGCGGGCCGCGAAGTACGGCGGCGCGTCGAGCGGGGAGAGCGCCTTGTTGGGTCCGGGACCGCCGGCGAAGAAGATGTCGTACTCGTCCTCGCCGCGGTGGAACTCCTCGTCGACGCCCGTCGCGGCGTACCCGTTGAACCGCTCGACTGTCTCGCCCAGGGCGTCGGCCGGCAGTCCGGCCGCCTCGGCGAGCTCGTCGAGCGTGCGGGCGCTGACCCAGGTGCCCGCCTCCAGGTGCGCCGCGGGATCACCCTCGGGCATCGCGATCGCGGGGAGCCGGCCGTCCTCGCGGGAGTCGAAGACGTACCAGGACGGGATGCGCTCCGGCGCCTTGGCCATCTCGCGGCCGAAGCGGTCGTAGGGCAGGCACTCGTTGGCGTAGCGGCGACCGGTCCGGTCGACCATCAGCCCGCTCCGGAAGCCGAGGGTGAACGAGCCGCCGCCGTCCGGCTGCTCGAGGCCGGGGCAGAACCACCCGAGCGCGCTGAAGTCCGTGGCCGCACCCAGCGCGACCGCCGCCTCGATCGGCTCGCCGGTGTTGGTGCCGCGCGGGGCCATAGTCCAGCCGGTGTCACCGGGGACGCCGTGCGCGCCGCGCATCGCGCGGTTGCCCTCGAAGCCGCCGGCGGCCAGCAGGACGCCGCGGCGGGCGCCGAGCTCGATCGGCCCCTCCGGTGACATGGCGGCGACGCCGGTGACCCGTCCGTCGTCGTCGGTGACCAAGCCCGTGACCGGGAGGCTGGTGCGGATCGTGCCGCCCTCGCGGACCAGGATCGTGGCCAGCCGGGCGATCAGGGACTGCCCGCCACTGAGGGTGTTGCGGCCGCCCTGGCCCGCCCGGTCGCGCTCGACGGGTGGCCGGACCAGCTCGGCCACCTCGGGTCGCAGGTCGGTCCGCTTGACGTTGGTCGGCTGGATCGAGCGGCCGAACGGCACCCGGCCGGGTGCGTCGTAGTACTCCGAGAACGGTAGCCACTCGAAGTCGAGGTCCGGGTCGTCCTCGAGCTCGGCGACCAGCCTCGGCGCGGTCGCGAGGAACGCCTCGACCTTGGCTCGGGCCTCGGGGGAGTCGACGTCCTCGAGGATGGCGGCCAGGTAGTCCCGAGCGCCCTCGGTCGAGTCCGGGATGCCCGCGCGCTGCTGGACCTGGCTGCCGGGCAGCCAGCACGCGCCGCCGGAGTACGCCGACGTGCCGCCGATCAACGGGGTCTTCTCGACCACGCACACCGAGAGCCCGGCCCTGGCGGCCAGCGCCGCGCCGGTCAGCGCACCGCCGCCCGAGCCCACCACCACGACGTCGTACTGGTCTCCCACCGCGCGATCGTCGCAACTAGAACGTGTTCTAGGCAACCTCTCGCGCGTACGCGATTGCTGGCTCAGGCCTTGGCCAGCGCCTTCCGCATCGGGTCGAGACCGAGCGAGCCGAGGTCGAGGGCCTCGCGGTGGAAGGCCTTGAGGTCGAAGGCGGCACCCTGCCGCTGCCGCTCCTCGTCGCGCGCCTGGAGCCAGATCCGCTCGCCCACCTTGTAGGACGGCGCCTGGGCCGGGAGCCCGAGGTAGCGGTTGGTCTCGGCGACGATCATCGCGTCGTCCATCCGCACGTGTTGGCGCATGAACTCCAGCCCCAGCTCACCGGTCCAGCGCTCGCCGGGGTGGAACCCGAACGGGTTGTCCCGGGGGATCTCCAGCTCGAGATGCATGCCGATGTCGACGATCACGCGGGTCGCGCGCATCCCCTGGGCGTCGAGGAAGCCGAGCCGGTCGGCCGGGTCGGACAGGTAGCCGAGCTCGTCCATCAGTCGCTCGGCGTAGAGCGCCCAGCCCTCACCGTGGCCGGAGACCCAGCACATGCTCCGCTGCCACCGGTTCAGCAGGTCGTGCTGGTAGGCGGCCTGGGCGCACTGCAGGTGGTGACCCGGCACGCCCTCGTGGAAGACCGTGGTCGCCTCTCGCCACGGCGAGAACCTCTCGGTGCCCTCGGGTACCGACCACCACATCCGTCCCGGGCGGGTGAAGTCCTCGCTCGGCGGCGTGTAGTAGATCGCGCCGTCGCGGGTCGGGGCGATCCGGCACTCGATCACGCGGAGCGGCTCGGCGATGTCGAAGTGCGTCCCGTTGAGCTCGGCGAGGGTGCGGTCGGCCAGCTCCTGCATCCAGTCGCGGAACGCCTCCGCGTCGGTGAACTGACGGCTCGGGTCGGCGTCGAGGGCGGCCACGGCGTCGGCCACCGAGGCGCCGGAGCCGGCGATCTGGCCGGCCACCTCGGCCATCTCGGTCTCGATGCGGTGCAGCTCTCCCCAGCCCCACGCATAGGTCTCGTCGAGGTCGATCACGCTGCCGAGGAAGTAGCGCGAGTCGCGCGCGTACTGCTCGCGGCCCACCGCCTCGTTGTCGCGGCCTCGGGGCGCCAGCTCCTCGTCGAGGAAGACCGCGGTGTCGGCGAACGCCGCGCTGGCCGCCCCGCCGTGGCGCGTCAGGTCGGTCCGGAGCCCGTCGGGCACGTCGGTCGCCTCCTCGACGAGCGCGGCGAAGAAGTCGCCTCCGGAGCCGGATCGCCCGGTCCAGGCGCGCACCTGGTCGGCCACGAGCCCGATCTGCCGGCGGGGGCTGACCCGACCGGCCCCGGCCTCCTCTCGCAGCGTGGTGCGCCACTGGTCGAGGGCGTGCGGCACCGCCGCCAGCCGTGAGGAGATCGCGGACCACTGCTCCTCACCGTCGCGGCCCATGAGGTCGAACACGCTCCGGATCTCGTGCAGCTCGCTGTAGATCGAGCTGACCTTGGTCTGTCGGTAGTGCGCCTCGGCCTGGTCGAGCTCGACGTCGGCGCGCTCGAGGAACGACAGCTGGGCGATCTCCTCGCGCACGTCGACGGGGGTCGCCGCAGCGGCCGCCTGGCGCGCCCGGCGCTGGAGCCCGGCCCGCGCGTCGTAGCCCTCCGGGCTGAGGTCGGCGAGCTCGCCGTCGTGACCTGCGATGCCGAAGAACGTGGCGGCCACGGGGTCGAGCGCGGCGTAGTCGACGACGAACTGCTCGGCGACCGCGTCGACCTCGCGGACGGGGGTGGGCGTCGGGTCCTGGGTCATGGCCCGAACTTATCCCCGCGCTCCGACAGCCATCGCACCGGCAGAATGGGGCGGTCATGGCCGTGGAGCAGCTCGAGATCACCTACCCGCCGGAGCTGCCCGTCAGCCAGCGGCGCGAGGACATCGCCGCCGCGATCCGCGACCACCAGGTCGTGGTGGTCGCCGGCGAGACCGGCTCGGGCAAGACCACGCAGCTCCCGAAGATCTGCCTCGACCTCGGTCGCGGGCAGGACAAGATGATCGGCCACACCCAGCCGCGCCGGATCGCGGCGAGGTCGGTGGCCGAGCGGATCGCCGACGAGCTCGGCACCGAGCTGGGGGCCCCGGACGGTGTGGTCGGCTACCAGGTCAGGTTCACCGACCGTACGTCGCGGAGCACGCGGGTCAAGCTCATGACCGACGGCATCCTGCTGGCCGAGCTGCAGCGCGACCGGGATCTGCGCCGCTACGACACGATCATCATCGACGAGGCCCACGAGCGGTCGCTCAACATCGACTTCCTGCTCGGCTACCTCAAGCGGCTGCTGCCGCGCCGGCCCGACCTCAAGCTCATCATCACGAGCGCGACGATCGACGTGGACCGGTTCGCCGAGCACTTCGACGCCCCGGTCGTCGAGGTGTCGGGCCGCACCTACCCGGTCGAGATCCGCTACCGGCCGCTGGTCGAGCTCCCCGAGGCTGACGAGGAGGGCGAGCCGATCGTCCGCGACCAGACCGAGGCGATCGTGGAGGCGGTCCGCGAGCTGAGCGCCGAGGGGCCGGGCGACGTACTGGTCTTCCTGCCCGGCGAGCGGGAGATCCGCGACACCGCGGATGCGTTGGCCGACACTCCTCGCACCGAGATCGTGCCGCTCTACAGCCGGCTCTCGGCGGCCGAGCAGCACAAGGTCTTCGCACGACACACTGGACGACGCGTCGTGCTCGCCACCAACGTCGCCGAGACGTCCCTGACCGTCCCGGGCATCAGGTACGTCGTCGACACGGGCGTCGCGCGGATCAGCCGCTACTCGGTGCGCACGAAGGTGCAGCGGCTGCCGGTCGAGGCGATCAGCCAGGCCTCGGCCAACCAGCGCTCCGGACGCTGCGGCCGGCTCGGCCCGGGCGTCGCCATCCGGCTCTACTCCGAGGAGGACTTCGACGGCCGCCCGGAGTTCACCGATCCGGAGATCCTGCGGACCAACCTGGCCAGCGTGATCCTCCAGATGGCGTCGTTGGGGCTGGGCGACATGGCGCGGTTCCCGTTCGTCGACCCGCCCGACCGGCGCAACGTCTCCGCCGGCGTGCAGCTGCTCGAGGAGCTGGGCGCGCTGAACGGGGAGCGGCTGACCAAGATCGGCCGGCGCCTGGCCCGGTTGCCCATCGACCCCCGGCTGGCCCGCATGGTGCTCGAGGCGGAACGCCGCGGCTGCGTGCGCGAGGTCATCGTGATCGCCGCTGCTCTCTCGCTGCAGGACCCGCGCGAGCGGCCCGCCGAGCTCCAGGCGCAGGCCGACCAGCAGCACGCGCGGTTCAAGGCCGAGGGCAGCGACTTCCTCACCTGGCTCAACCTCTGGCGCTACATCAAGGAACAGCAGCAGGAGTTGTCCTCCTCGGCGTTCCGGCGGATGTGCAAGCGCGAGTTCCTCAACTGGCTGCGGGTCCGCGAGTGGCAGGACTTCGAGTCGCAGCTCCGCCAGGTCTGCAAGGAGATGGAGATCAAGGTCGGGCGGCCCGCTGACCTCCCGGACTCCGACGGCATCCACCAGTCCCTGCTCGCGGGGCTGCTCTCGCACATCGGCCTGCTCGACGAGCGCGACAAGGAACGGTCCGGCGGCCGGCGCCCGATGCGGGAGTACCTCGGCGCCCGGGGCGCACGGTTCGCGATCTTCCCTGGCAGCGGGCTGGCCCGGAAGAACCCGCAGTTCCTGATGGCCGGCGAGCTGGTCGAGACCTCCCGGCTGTGGGCCCGGCAAAACGCCGCCATCAGGCCCGAGTGGGCCGAGGAGCTCGGCGCCGACCTCGTGATGCGGTCGTACTCCGAGCCGCACTGGTCGAAGAAGCGGGCCTCGGTCATGGCCAACGAGCGGGTGACGCTGTACGGCGTGCCCCTGATCGCCGACCGGCCCGTGGCCTTCGGGAAGGTCGACGTCGAGCTGTCGCGCGAGCTGTTCATCCGGCACGCGCTCGTCTACGGGGAGTGGAACTCGCATCACCGCTTCCTGGACACCAACCGCCGGCTGCTCGAGGAGGCCGAGGAGCTCGAGCACCGGGCCCGACGCCGCGACATCGTGGTCGACGAGCACACGCTCTTCGACTTCTACGACGAGCGGGTCGGGGCCGAGGTGGTGAGCGGCGCGCACTTCGACCGGTGGTGGAAGCAGGAGCGACGCGAGCGGCCGGAGCTGCTCACCTTCGACCCGGCGATGCTCACCCACGACAGCGCGGACGCGGTCAGCGAGGCCGACTACCCGGAGCAGTGGCAGGTCGATGAAGGAGTGGGCGGCGACGACGGGCTGACCTTCCCGATCAGCTACCACTTCGAGCCGGGCGCGGTCGAGGACGGCCTGACCATCGACGTGCCGGTCGCGACCCTCAACCGGGTCGAGGCCGACGACTTCTCCTGGAACGTCCCGGGGCTGCGCGAGGAGCTGGTCACCAGCCTCATCCGCTCGCTCCCGAAGAACCTTCGCGTGTCCTTCGTGCCGGCCCCCAACAAGGCGAAGGAGTTCCTGGCCGCGGTGCCGGCGGGGGAGGAACCGCTGCTCGACGCGCTCGAGCGATGGCTCCGCTCCACGACCGGGGTCGTGGTGCCCCGCGACGCCTGGGACTGGTCGAAGATCGCGCCGCACCTCCAGCCGACGTACCGCGTCGTCGACGACGGCGGGACCGAGCAGGCGCGCGGCAAGGACCTCGAGGCGCTGAAGGCGCCTCTGCGGCCCCAGTTCGAGCAGGCCCTGGAGGAGGTCGCCACCGACGCCGGGATGGCGCGGAGCGGCGAGACGACGTGGGTGTTCGGAAGCCTCGACGAGTCCGCGACCCTGACCCGGGCCGGCCACCGGGTCACGGTGTTCCCGGCGCTGGTCGACGAGGGGGCCACCGTCGGGCTGGGTGTCTTCGGCTCCACCGACGAGGCGCAGGCGCGACACCGGCTCGGCGTACGTCGGCTGCTGCTGCTCGCGCTCTCGCTGCCGTCGGACACCGACCTGCTCGACGGACTGTCGACCGCGGACCGGCTGGGGCTGGCCGGGTCGCCGTACGCCAGCGTGGCGGAGCTGCTTGTGGACAGCCGGACCGCGATTGTCGGTGGCCTCGTCGATGGTGGGCCGCATGTCCGTACGGAGGCCGACTTCGCCGCGCTGGTGGCGCGGGCGCGCGCCGCCGCCGAGCCCGCTGTGCGTGACTTCCTCGGAGAGGTGTTGCGGGTGCTCGACGGCTGGCGGACCGTCGACAAGCTGCTCAGCGGGCGCGCCGAGATGGCGCTGCTCCCGGCTCTGGCCGACATGAAGGCGCAGCTGGAGCGGCTGGTGCACCCCGGGTTCCTGTCCGAGGCCGGTCCCGAGCAGCTGCACCGCTACCGGACCTACTTCCGGGCGCTGACCCTGCGCCGGGAGGCACTCGACCAGGGCGGCGCGGCGGTCAACCGCGACCGCCAGCTGATGGACCGGATCTCTGAGCTGCAGGCGTCCTACCTGCACCGGGTGGCCGCGCTGCCGGCCGGGCGTCCGCCCGGTGACCGGCTGAGACAGGTCCGCTGGATGCTCGAGGAGCTGCGGGTCTCGCTGTGGGCGCAGCAGCTCGGGACGGCGTCCCCGGTGAGCGACGAGCGCATCCGCAAGGCGCTGAGCGACACGTGAGGACGGGCCGGTGAGGTGGGAGCAGGCCAATCGCCGGCGGCTGCTCCGGCACGGGCTGTCCGATGATCCGGGGCCGTTGGCGTCGATCCCCGAGGCCGCCACGGCGATGGCGGGCACTCACGCCCAGGTGATGTCGGCCGCCGAGGTGTCGCTGGCACTCCGGGTGGCGGACACGACCCGGGCCGACGTGGCCGCGGCGCTGTGGGAGGAGCGGTCGCTGGTCAAGACGTTCGGTCCGCGAGGGACCGTCCACCTGCTGCCGGCCGCCGACCTGCCGTGGTGGCTCGGGGCCCTCGGCTCGCTCCCGAAGTCAGGGGGCCATCCCGAGGGCGTCCGGCTGCTGCCCGACGAGACCGACGCGATCATCGCCGCGCTCGACACGGCGCTGCGGGAGGAGGACCGCACCACGGACGAGCTCGACGCGTACGTCGCCGAGGCGTGCGGGCCGTGGGCGGCCGAGGAGTCGATGGCGGCGTTCGGCGGGTTCTGGCCGCGGTGGCGGCTGGCGCTCGGTCCGGCGGCGGTGCGCGGGGTGCTCTGCTTCGGGCCCAACCGCGGGCGCAAGGTGGCCTACGCGAGCCCGAGCCGGTGGCTCCCGGACTTCTCGCTCCCGGACGCGGGCGAGGCCCAGCTGAAGCTGCTCGGCGCGTACCTGACGGCCTATGGCCCGGCGACCCCGGCGCACCTGGCCCGGTGGCTGGCCACGTCGCCGGCCTGGGCCGCGGAGCTCTTCGAGCGCGCCGACCTCGAGGAGATCGAGCTCGAAGGTGAGCCGGCGTGGGTGCTGCGTGGCGACACCGGCTTCGGAGCACCAGAGCCTCCTGCCGTGCGGCTGCTGCCCTACTTCGACGCCTTCCAGGTCGGCTCCCAGCCGCGCGCCCTGCTGTTCCCCGGCCGGGCGTCGGAGCGGGCCCTGGCCGGGTCCCAGGCCGGCAACTACCCGGTGCTGCTCCTCGACGGGGTGGTGGGTGGCGTCTGGCACCAGAAGCGGTCCGGTCGTCGCGTGGCGGTCACGGTGGAGCCGCTGGGCCGGCTGACCAAGGCACAGCGGGCCGCCCTGGAGGTCGAGGTGGAGCGGATCGGCGCCATCGTCGAGGCCACCCCCGAGCTGACCGTCGGGACGGTCACGGTGGGGGCGCACGCGTAGCGTGGCGGCGTGTCCGATCGCCAGCACCACCGCCCGATGAAGCCGGGTGCCGAGTTCTTCGCCGAGATCGTCGGCGGCACGGATCCGGCCCGGGTCAGCGAGGCGGCCGACCGCGCCGCCAACCTGCTGGTCCGCGGCGCCCGCGACACCGACGACCCGGACGTCGCCGACCGCGTGCTCCGCCTGGCCGAGACCGAGGGCATCGAGACGATCGCCGAGGTGTGGGCAGGCTCGCCGGCGGACTCGCTGGCCGGCTGCCTGTGGCGGCTGTTCGTGCTCCGCTCATGGGTCTACGCCAACCCGGAGTCGGTGGCCCGGGAGTACGACGCGGGACGGCGTACCGCCCAGGTCGCCCAGGTCGTCGCAGGCGTCGCCGACCCGCCGGGTCCGGATGAGCTGCGCACCATGATCGACGAGGTGCTGCGCGGGATCGCGGGCAGCGAGTTCGCCGACGTGCTGTTCCGAGCCGCGGCCTTCGCGCGGGTCGTGGCGACCGGCCGCGCGGCGCTCGACGACGCCACGGAGGCTCAGTCGATCGAGGGGGTGGGGCGGATGCTGGTGCTCGCCGAGCAGCTCGAGGCGGCGGGGCACGAGGAGCTGGCCCACGGCTTGGCCTGAGGGCGGATCTCCTTGGGCAGACTCCAAGAGATGGTGCGTGCCGGACCGGGAGCGCCTCACGGCGCGTGGCCGCTCGAAGCGGCTGATATTGGGACCCGGGGCTGCCGCGGCCCGGCACGCACAGTCATTGTAACGAGTCCCCCCGGGTGGGCATTCCAGGTTCTCCTCAGAAACAGCCCTTAAGTTCGGTACGTGACGTCGTACGAGCCCGAAGTGGACGGCCAGCCGGACCCCGGCGAGGTGGTGTGGGGCTGGGTGCCCTACGAGGAGGACTCGAGCCAGGGCAAGGACCGTCCGGTGCTGCTGATCGGCCGCCGGGAGGTCGACGGCGTGGACTACTGGGCCGGGCTGATGCTCACCAGCAAGGACCACGACCGGGACGCCGAGGACGAGGCGAGGTACGGGCGCCACTGGATGGACCTCGGCACCGGTGGATGGGACCCTGAGGGCCGGCCGAGCGAGGTGCGCCTGGACCGGCTGATCATCCTCGAGGACGACTCGATCCGCCGCGAGGGCGCCGCGGTCAGCCGGGAGGTCTTCGACCGGGTGGTCGCGGAGGCGAAGCGCTACCACGCCGTCCGGTGAGCAGCCGACCGGAGCGAGCGGCCGACTGTCGGTGACCCATGGGTAGGGTGGCCCGGGCCAAGAGGAAGGGCGACGGAGTGCAGCGCAGGTGGATCGTGGTGTCCCTCGCGCTCGTGCTGGGCGCCGCCGTCGCCGGGTGCACCGATGACGAGCCCGATCCCGACCCGATCCGTCCGTCATCGACCGCGGCGGTCCCCAAGGCCAACCTGACCTTCGGCGTCTGGGGGTCCAAGAAGGAGACCGACGCCTACCAGGCCGTCGTCGACACCTACAACGCCAACACCGATGAAGCCGCCGTCAAGATCAAGGCCTACCCCAACCACGACGACCTGACGGCGGCGCTGGACAGCGGCGAGGTGCCCGACGTCTTCCTGGTCAGTCGGGGCGACCTCGCCGACCTCCAGGAGCGGGAGCTCAACCAGCCCATCGGCGACCTGCTCGACGACCGCGACGTCGACTTCGGCGACGGCTACTCGCGACCGGCGCTCGAGGCGTTCGCCAGCGACCGCAAGCTCCAGTGCATGCCCTACGCCATCTCGCCGATGGTCATCTACTACAACACCAAGCTCGTCGACTTCGCGGCGATGGCCGACGTCGGGCTCGACGTACCGGCCGTCGACGACGAAGACCTCACCAAGAGACCCACCTGGACCCTCGAGCAGTTCCAGACGGCGGCCGACTACGCCGCCCGCCCGCGCCGTGGGATCGCCGGCTTCTACGTCGCGCCCACGCTCCGTGGCCTGGCGCCGTTCGTCTACTCCGGCGGTGGCAACATCTTCGACAACGACGACGAGCCCACCTCGCTCGCCTTCTCCTCCGACGACACTAAGTCGGCGCTCGAGAAGGTGCTGCCGGTGCTGCGCGACCCGAAGCTCTCGCTGACGCCGGAGATGCTGTCGGAGAAGACCCCCGCCCAGTGGTTCCGGGAGGGCAAGCTCGGCATGATCGCCGGCTTCCGCGACCTGGTGCCCGAGCTGCGGCCGACCGGCGTCCTCGACTTCGACATCATGCCGATGCCCGTGGTCGACGACGCGGCCACGATCGGCGACCTGACCGGCATCTGCATCTCGCGCGAGAGCACCGACGTGGCCGAGTCGGCGGACTTCCTGGTCAACTTCATCTCGACCGAGTCGGTCAGCGCGGTGGCGGCCGCCGGCTACCTCGCGCCGGCCAACACCAAGGTGGCGCTGTCCGACGCCTTCCTCCAGGTGGGCCGCGCCCCCGTCCACTCCGGGGTGTTCAACAACAGCATCAAGAGCATGCGGATCCCGCCGCTCCTCAGCAACTTCGCCGACCTCGAGGCGGCGGTCACCCTGCCGCTCAAGCAGCTGATGGAGGTCGAGGTGCCCGACCTCGACCTGCTGACCGAGCAGATCGACGAGGCCTCGCAGACCGTGCTGGCCCCGCCCGAGGAGTCCGAGTCACCGAGCGACGACAGCTCCGACGACGAGTAGGGCCCTATTCGTCGGGCTCGGCGGACTCGGGCTGGACGGGCTCTGCTTCCGGCAGCGGCTTCTCGGCCTCGAGGATGGCGTCGGTCACGACCGGGCCCGCCAGCTCGATCTGCCAGGCCCGGGCGCCGAGCTCGGCGAGCGCCGCCTCGACGGCCGCCGCCAGGGAGACGGAGTCCCGCGTCGCCGGTGGGGTCCACAGCACCCGGCGCAGGTAGTCGGGCGTGAGCACGTTCTCGACCGGCAGGCCCTGCTTCTCGGCCAGCTCGGCGAGGGCGGCCCGCGCCAGCAGAAGCCGGCGGGCCGCGACCGGGTCGCGGTCGGCCCAGGCGCGGGGGAGCGGCGGTCCGTCGGAGCGGGGGGCGCGCGTCGGCAGCTCGGACTCCTCCATCGCGGCGACCGCCCGGAGCGCGGCGACCCAGCGGGAGGCGTAGCGCTCCGCTCCCCGGCCGTGGAAGCCCTTCACCGCCAGCAGGGCGTCTCGGTCGGCCGGCATGGCCTGCGAGGCGGCGACGATCGCCGAGTCGGGGATGATCCGGCCCGGGGTGACGTCGCGGCGCTCGGCCAGCTCGTCGCGGGCCTCCCACAGCGCCCTGACCGCACCCAGGCCACGTCGGCCCCGGATCCGGTGCATCCCCGACGTACGACGCCACGCATCGACTCGCGCGGTGGCCTCGAAGGAGAGCAGGGCCTCGAACTCCTGACGCGCCCACTCGTCCTTGCCGGCGTCGACCAGCTGGGCGGCCAGGGCGTCCCGCAGCTCCACCAGCACCTCGACGTCGAGCGCGGCGTACTCCAGCCACGGCTCAGGCAGCGGCCGCCTCGACCAGTCGACCGCCGAGTGCTCCTTCTTCATCCGCCCGCCGAGCACGGTCTCGACCAGCGTGGCGAGCCCGACGCGCGGGTAGCCGAGGAGCCGCCCGGCCAGCTCGGTGTCGAACAGCGAGCCCGGCCGCAGGCCCACCTCGCCCAGGCAGGGCAGGTCCTGGGTCGCCGCGTGCAGGATCCACTCGGTGTCCTCGAGCGCCGCGGCCAACGGGGCCAGCGACTCGAACGCGATCGGGTCGACCAGCCAGGTGCCGGAGCCCTCGCGGCGCAGCTGGATCAGGTAGGCGCGGCTGGAGTAGCGGTAGCCGGAGGCCCGCTCGGCGTCGATCGCCACCGGCCCGGTGCCGGCGGCGATGGCCGCGCACGCCTCGGCGAGCGCGGCCTCGCTGTCGGTGATCCCGGGCAGTCCCTCGCGGAGCGTGAGCAACGGCCGTTCGGGCACGGGCTCCGCTGCGGCAGGGTCCTGCTCCTCGATGTCGTCCGGCTGGTTGTCGTCGGTCATCAAGCCCCCGAGCCGCGCTGTCCCCGGCGACTCGGGATGACGGCCACGCCGTCGGGCACCGGTGGCAGCCCGACCGCTGTGCAGAGCAGCTCTCCCCAAGCCTCGACGTGCGGACCCACGTCGAGGTGCGAGCCGAGGGCCACGCCGTCCGGGACGCCCGGTGAAACGATCGGCGTCCACGAGGCGCGGATCTCAAGCTGTGCGGCGGCGCTGTCCTCGGCCATCCCCCCGAAGCTCTCCGTCGCGACGCGCGTCACCGTCCCCGACGCCATGTGGTAGGACGCGCCGTGCGCATCGAGGGCGTCGGTGAGCCAGGTCCAGCCGACTCCGGCCAGCATCGGGTCGGTGATCAGCTCGACGTCGATCTCGGCCCGCGCGTAGGCGACGCAGCGGAACTCGCCGTCCCACGCGTCGTTGCCGAGCGGGTCGTGGAGCAGGATGATCCGGCCGGTGCCCATCTCGTCGCCGTCGACCGTGACGTCGGCCGACAGCGCGGCCGCGAACGGCGCGATCCGCTGCGGCGCGGGCATCTCCTCGCAGTGGATCTCGGGCCTGAGTCGGGCCGCGCGCATGGTCGCGACGGCCGCCGTGAACTCGGGCGGCTCGTCAGCAGCGCCCGCACCCGGGCGCGTCTCCTGACGCACGACCATGCCCACACAGTAAGTCGGAGGGCAGATTCTCGATGTGCGAACACGCCGGACCGCCTGCGAGGCTGTGCCGGTGAGCGAAGCCGCCAGTACCCCCTTGACCAGTGCTTTCATGCGCGCGGTGCGGGGTGAGCCGGTCCCGCACACGCCCGTCTGGTTCATGCGTCAGGCCGGCCGCTCGCTCCCGGAGTACCTCAAGCTCCGCGAGGGCGTCGGGATGCTCGAGTCGTGCATGGACGCCGACCTGGTCACCGAGATCACCCTCCAGCCGGTGCGGAGGTACGGCGTGGACGCCGCCATCCTCTTCTCCGACATCGTGCTCCCGCTCAAGGCGGTGGGCGTCGACCTCGACATCAAGCCGGGCGTCGGCCCGGTGGTGGCCGCGCCCGTGCGGACGCTCGAGGACGTCGCGGCGATCCCCGACCTCACCCCCGAGCACGTCCCCTTCATCACCCAGGCGGTGGGCCAGCTCGTCGCTGAGCTGGGGGAGATACCGCTGATCGGCTTCGCCGGGGCGCCGTTCACCGTGGCGTCGTACCTCGTCGAGGGCGGACCCTCCCGCGAGCACGCGCTGACCAAGGCGATGATGTTCAGCGCTCCAGACGTCTGGGACGCGCTGATGCGCAAGATCGCGGGCATCGCTGCCGCCTACCTCGAGGTCCAGGTGAACGCCGGGGCGTCGGCGATCCAGCTCTTCGACTCCTGGGCCGGTGCGCTCACGCCGGCCGACTACACGGCGTACGTGCAGCCGCACTCGGCCGCCGTGCTGGCGCGGGCGGGTGCCCTCGGCGTGCCTCGCATCCACTTCGGGGTCGGCACCTCGAACCTGCTCCGGCTCATGGGCGAGGCCGGGGGCGACGTGGTCGGCGTCGACTGGCGGACCCCGCTCGGCACGGCCATCGGCCAGGTCGGTGACCGGGCCGTCCAGGGCAACCTCGACCCGACCCTGGTCTTCGCGCCGACCGAGGTGATGACCCAGCGTGCCGCCGAGATCATCGACGCCGGCCGGGCCGCCAAGGGACACGTGTTCAACCTCGGGCACGGCGTGCTGCCGAGCACCGATCCCGATCAGCTCCACCGGCTGACCGAGTTCGTGCAGACCTACCCGGTCTGAGTCCGGCGCTCGGACCGCTTGCGGGTGGTCACGGTGTGCTTCACCGGCTCGGGCGCGGCGGCCTCGGGCTCGGGCGTCGCCTGGAGCTCGGTGGCGGCGGCCTCGACCTCGGGCGTGACCTCGGTCGCCTTCTTGGTGGTCCGCTTGCGGGTGCTCGTCTTCTTGGCGGCGGTCTTCTTGGCGGCACCGGTCGTGGTCGCCCGGTCGGTCGTCCGGCTGGTCGTGCGGCTGGTGGTGCGGCTGGTCGTGCGGCCGGTCGTGCGGCCGGTCGTCCGGTTGGTCGTGAGGCGGACCCGGACCGAGCCACCGTCGGGCTGCTCGACCTCCAGGTAGTCCTGCGCTCGCACCAGGTCGACGAGCTTGGACGCCCCGTAGTCCTTGACCGAGAACGACGGCTCGACGCGGGTCACGTGGTTGGCGACCGAGGACAGCGAGGCCCAGCCGTCGTCGTGCGAGGTGCCGTTGATCGCGCGCTCGAGCAGCCGGCGCAGGTCGGGGATCCGTCGCGGCTCGGTGGCCTCCTCGGCCGGGGAAGGCTCCTCGGCGCTGCCGCCGTCGTGCAGGTCCTCCAGGAAGATGAACCGGTCGACGGCCTGACGCAGCGACTGCGGCGTCTTGCGCAGCCCCATCCCGTAGACGGTTCGGCCCGAGCCGCGCAGCCGGATCGCCAGCGAGGTGAAGTCGCTGTCGCTGGAGACCAGGGCGAAGGCGTCGACGTTGCCGGAGTAGAGCAGGTCCATCGCGTCGATGATCAGGGCCGAGTCGGTGGAGTTCTTGCCGGTGGTGTTGGCGATCTGGAGCATCGGCTGGACGGCGTACTTCGGGAGCTCGCTGCGCCAGCCGTTGAGGTGGGAGTTGGTCCAGTCGCCATAGGCCCGCTTGACCGTCGGTACGCCGTACTTCGCGACCTCCTCGAGCAGCGCCTCGGCATGCTTGGGCGAGGTGTTGTCGGCGTCGATCAGGACGGCGATCCGGGCGTTCTCGGCGGCGGGCACCCCATGAGACTAGGTGGCGATGGGTGCCCGTCGACGCAGCCGCCGCACCAGCGGCCAGCCGGGGATCGCGATCACCAGCATCAGCACCAGCCAGGGCAGCAGCGCGCCGGCGACGGTCGAGCTGCCGACCAGGAAGGTCTTGAGCGCACCCCAGCCGTCGGACAGCCCCGACAGGAAGCCCGCGTCGTCGTGCTCCGTCGGCTTGGGCTTGATCGCCTTGGGGGTCCGCTCGACCGCGAGCGTGATCGTCGACATCGAGGTCTGGTCGGCGAGGTAGTTCTGCTGCGCCTCCAGCGAGGCGAGGTCCGCCTGGCGGCGAGAGAGCTCGTTCTCGACGCTGACGATGTCCTTGATCGAGGTGGCGTTGTCGAACAGGATCTGGATCCGGTCGATGCTGCGTCGCTGGGCCTCGACCCGGACGTCGATGTCGAGGACCTGCGTGGTCACGTCCGCGCTCTGGCGCTTGGACGAGACCAGGCCCCCGACCTCCTCGAGCTCGCTCATGGTGTCGTCGAAGTCGGCGGTGGGGATCCGCAGCACCATCCGCGAGCGGAACGCCGCACCGTCCTTGTCGGTCTCGGTGTCGGCCTCGGCGATGGTCCCGCCGTGGACGTCGACGACCTGCCGGACGTCGAAGATGGCCTGGCCGACGTCGTCGGACCTGAGGTGGACGTTGCCGGTCGAGATCACCTTCTGCTGCTCGACCGGGTTCCCGCCCTGGGCGTTCTTGCCGCCGGAGCTCGTCGATTCCGCGACCTGGGCGACGCCGTCCGCCGGCGCGGCCTCTTCCACCGACTGGTCCGACCTAGCCACGGCCTGGTCGGCGCTGCTGCCGCCGCCACCACTCGCGTCGTCGTCGGACGACGACGAGCAGCCGCTGAGGAGGACGAGGACGGTCGCGGCACCCGCCGCGAGCGACGTGCGCTGGAACCGGAGAGCCCGGAGGGCTCGGAGAGATCGTCGAGTCGCCACCATGGCGATTCGGACGGCCTCCGCGAAACGCCGGTTCCGGCCGTGTCCGAATCGTGACCGGAGAACTGGTGGGTTAAAGTGCAGTAGACAGGTTGAATTACAGGACACACGCTGTCCGATCCGCCTGAGGCTCCTCGTGCCGCCCCGGCCCGCACCCGGACGGGGCGGTACGAGGTCTGCAAGGCTGGAGCCGTGCGGGTTCTGGTCGTGGGCGGTGGGCTCGCCGGGCTGACCGCGGCCCACGTGCTCGGCCGGGACGGCCACGTGGTCACCGTGCTCGAGGCGGCGCCCGAGCCGGGCGGCAAGCTCCGACGGACCGAGGTCGGTGGCGTGGTGGTCGACGTCGGCGCCGAGGCGATGCTCAACCGCCGCCCCGAGGGCGTGGCGCTGGCCCGCGAGCTCGGGCTGGACGTGGTGCACCCCGCGGTCCAGTCGTCCCGGATCTGGACGCACGGTGCCTTGCGGCCGCTGCCCCGCTCGGTGATGGGGGTGCCGGTGGACCTCGCTGAGCTGCGGGCCTCCGGCGTCCTGTCCGACCAGGGCATGGCCCGGGTCGAGGCCGAGAGAGCCGGCATCGCGGTCGAGGACGACCTCTCCGTCGGCGACCTGGTGGCGAGCCGGCTGGGCGACGAGGTGGTGGACCGGCTCGTGGAGCCGCTGCTCGGCGGGGTGTACGCCGGCCAGGCCCGGCAGCTGTCGGCGCGCGCCACTGTCCCGCAGCTGGTCTCCCTCGCGGCCACCGGCCCGCTGCTCGGTTCCGAGCTGCCGCACAGCGACGTACCCGTCTTCGCCGGACTCCCCGGTGGCGTGGCGGGACTGACCGAGACCCTGGCGCGTACGGTGACGGTGCGGACCGGGGTGACCGTCCGCGAGCTGGCCCGCACCGAGTCCGGCTTCGCGGTCGTGGCCGGTCCGACGACCGCACCCGAGCGGATCGAGGCGGACGCCGTCGTCGTCGCCACCCCGGCCGCGCCGACCGCCCGGCTCCTCGTCGACGTGGCCCCCGCGGCCGCGAGCGAGCTGGCCGGGATCGACTACGCATCGGTGGTCGTGGTCACGCTGGCCTTCCGCACCGAGGACGTCCGTGGGCTCGACGGGTCCTCCGGCTTCCTCGTCCCTCCCGTCGACGGCCGCGCGATCAAGGCGTCGACGTTCTCGTTCGCCAAGTGGGGGTGGGTCCGCGAGGCCGGCGCCGCGCACGGCCTGGTGCACCTGCGCACCTCGCTGGGCCGGCACGGCGAGGAGGCCACCCTCCAGCGCACCGACGACGAGCTGGTGGAGGTCTCGCTCGCAGACCTGGCGGACGCCGTCGGGATCACCGCCGCCCCGGTCGCCACGCACGTGCAGCGGTGGGGCGGCGGGCTGCCGCAGTACGCCGTCGGCCACCTCGACCGGGTCGCGCGCATCCGCGCCGCCGTTGCCCTGGTGCCGGGACTGGCGCTGTGCGGAGCGGCCTATGACGGCGTCGGGATCCCGGCCGTGATCGCTTCGGCCCGCTCGGCCGCGGCGGCCCTGCGATCGTCCTAGCTCGGACGCAGCTCCACGCAGCACTCCCCGGGCCGCGGCGCGAGCTCGGCGGTCACCCGGTCCCCGGCCTCCAGGCCCTCGACGACCCCGGCGAGGTAGGCGCGGTTGAGCCCGCAGACCAGGGCGGGTGCCATGCCGGCCATCGGGTGGAACGGGCAGCTGCGCAGCCGCACCGAGCCCTCCTCGCGGAACGGCTCGAAGCTCTGCCGGGCCAACAGCTCGGCGCTCGTCGCCAGGGCGCGTTCGGCGCCCACCCGGCCGCCACGGACGCGGGCGCGTTCGGCCGCGCCCAATGCGGCGCCGCGCTCGCGGGCCACTCGCAGCACCGCCTCCTCCGCGCGCTCGTCCGCCCGCTCGGTGGTCACCGCCTCGACGAGGATCGAGGCCAGCAGCTCCGGGCTCCGCTCGGGCACCCGGACCGCGATGTCCTGCTCCGCCGGCTCGTAGCGGCGCGGCGCCCGGCCGACGCGGCGGTCCGTCGCCGGCCCGAACCCGGACCGCAGCACCCCCAGGTCGACGAGCTTGTCGAGGTGGAACGCCGCGAGCTTGCGGGAGATGCCCACCGCGGTCGCGGCCCCCTCGCGGGTGACCGGCGCCCCGGCCGCGCGCACGTGCTCGTAGAGCGCCCGGCGTACGTCGTCGTCGAGCGCCGCGATCGCTGCCACCGCGGTCCGGTCCACGGGCCCATTGAACCAACAAATGCTGGTTCATGAGAATACCGACGCACATCTTGACGGCGCGAGCGAATAAAGACAGTCTGCGTTAGTGAAAAGAATGGAGCGGCGATGACTCTCTCAACTGCTCTGCGGGTGGTTCCTCCCGCGGCGACCGTCGACCTCGTGGCGGCCGAGCGGGCCGCCTCCGAGCTGCTGCACGCCCTCGGGATCGGGACCGACACCGAGAGCCTGCGCGGCACCCCCGGCCGGATGGTCCGCGCGTACGCCGAGCTGTTCAGCACGTCCGAGTTCGACCTCACGACGTTCCCCAACGACGAGGGCTACGACGAGCTGGTGCTCGCGCGCTCGATCCCGCTGCGGGCGGTCTGCGAGCACCACCTGCTGCCGTTCATCGGCGTCGCCCACGTTGGCTACCTGCCCGGGGAGCGCATCCTCGGCCTCTCCAAGCTGGCCCGGGTGGTCGGCCACTTCGCCGCTCGCCCCCAGGTCCAGGAGCGGCTGACCACCCAGGTCGCCGGCTGGCTCGAGGACCAGCTCGCGCCGCGCGGGGTGGGAGTGGTCATCGAGGCCGAGCACACGTGCATGACGATCCGGGGGGTACAGGCCAGGGGAACGACCACGGTGACCTCGACGCTGCGCGGCGTGCTGCGCGACGACCCGAGGTCGCGCCAGGAGTTCTTCGCACTCACCAGGATGGAGTCCCGACATGGCTGACGCACCGGACGCGGTCGTGATCATTGGAGGCGGGCTCGCTGGGGCCAAGGCCGCCGAGGCGCTGCGCGAGCAGGAGTACGACGGGTCCATCACGCTGGTGGCCGCCGAGGACGAGCTGCCCTACGAGCGGCCGCCGCTTTCCAAGGCCTACCTGATGGGCAAGGACGCGTTCGAGAAGGCCGTCGTCCATCCGGAGGAGTGGTACGCCGAGCACGACGTCGAACTGCGTCGCGGCGTACGCGCCACGGCGATCGACCGCGAGGCGCACGAGGTCGAGCTCGACGACGGGACCCGGCTGTCGTACGGCGCGCTCGTGCTCGCCACCGGCTCCGAGCCGAGGACCCTCGACGTGCCGGGCGCCCAGCCGCTGACCCTGCGCACCCACGCCGACAGCGACCGCATCAAGGCGACGTTCGGAGAGGGCAAACGGCTCGCCATCGTCGGCGGAGGTTGGATCGGTCTCGAGGTCGCGGCCGCCGCGCGCGAGGCAGGCACCGAGGTCACTCTCGTCGAGGGAGCCGAGCAGCCGTTGCTCGGGGTGCTGGGTGCGGAGATGGGGAAGGTCTTCGCCGACCTGCACCGCGAGCACGGGGTCGACCTGCGGCTGGGGAGCACCGACCTGAGCGGGCTCGACGCCGACGCGGTCGTGGTCGGCGTGGGCGTCCGGCCGCGCACCGAGCTCGCTGAGGCGGCCGGGCTCGATGTCGACAACGGCGTCCTCGTCGACAAGGCGCTGCGCACCAGCGACCCCGACATCTACGCCGTCGGTGACATCGCCAACCACGACCACCCGCTGCTCGGCCGACGGATCCGCGTCGAGCACTGGGCCACCGCGCTCAACCAGCCGGCGACCGCGGCCGCGGCGATCCTCGGCGGGGACGCGGCGTACGACCGGCTGCCCTACTTCTTCAGCGACCAGTACGACCTCGGCATGGAGTACGTCGGCCACGCGACCCGCGAGGACACCGCCCGCGTGGTGGTGCGCGGCGACGTCGACAAGCGCGAGTTCGTGGCGTTCTGGCTCGACGACGGGGACCGGATCCTGGCCGCCATGAACGTCAACGTCTGGGACGTCCCCGACGCGGTGCGGCCCCTGATCGCGAACCGGACCGTCGTCGACCCCGACAAGCTCGCCGACCCGGGCACGACGTACGCCGACGTGGGCAGGTAGGCACCGGTCAGGGGATCTCGTGGGCGGCTAGGAACACCCGGGCCGGGTCGACCTCGGCCCGCAGGTCCCGGAGGCGGTCCCACGCATCGGCGTCCACGCCGGTCGCCGTGTCCACCACTGTCCTCGGTGAGGGTCAGCACCCGCATGACCTCCGCCCACGAGGCCGTGGCCTCGACCGGCTCCGCGGCGGAAGCGCGTCCGGCGGCGGCCGCTTCCGGTGTCGGTGCGACTGCGGCACCGAAGAGCGTGTAGGCGCCGGGAAGGTGGGACAGCGCCGCATCGGGCACCGGCCGGCGGGCCGCTCCGCCGATGTGCCGGAGCTCGGCGAACAGCAGGGCGGAGGACGTGCCCGGACCCACCTGAGCGAGCAGTGCGTCCAGGGCCGCGTCATCGAGGGGACCGAGCAGGGAGTGGCCCGACAGTGACACCACGAAGCTGTTCCGGTTCGACCCGGCCTCCGGGAAGCGTGCCGAGTACGACGTCGGCGGTGGTGTGCCGTTCCTGGCGAGCGGCGGCCTCCTCTGGGGCGCGACGCCCACGCAGCTGTGGGCGGTCGATCCAGCGACCGGCGAGGTGCTGCGTGAGGTGGAAGTCGACATCCCCGCGCGCATCGAGCTCGCCTCCGGCTCGGCCTGGGTCAGCGACTCGGGTAGCTCATTGGTGGTCCGGATCGGCTACTGACCCGCGACCGGGATCGGGGCTGACCCCGACTCTCAGATCAGTGCCTCCATCGTTGTGACGGGACCGCGTTGACCGCAGGCTGGTCCACATGTCACGCACCGCAGCCATCCTGCTCGTCCTGGCTTGCGTGGCGGTGGGCGGCTGCGCCGACTCGTCCGGCGACCGGTCGGATCGCGGCTCGGCGTCGGCAGCTACCTCCGCCGACCCGGCGTCGACCTCCGCCTCGGCATCGGTCGGCCGCGGGCCGAGCGGGCTGTTCGAGATCGGCGACCGACAGCTCTACCTCGAGTGCGTTGGCTCGGGTCGGCCCGTCGTGGTGCTCGAGCCCGGGCAGGGGGACAGCCGTTCGACCTACGCCGCGGTCCAGGACCAGCTGGCCGCGGTGACCACCGTGTGCACCTACGACCGGGCGAACGTCGGACAGAGCGATCCGGCACCCACGCCGCGCACGTCGATGGACGTGGTCGAGGATCTCCGGGCGCTGCTGCGGGTAGCAGGACTCGAGGGACCGTACGTGCTGGCCGGCACGTCGGCCGGAGGGCTCATCGCACTGCATTTCGCCCGCGCGTATCCCGACGACGTCCAGGGCGTGCTGGCCATCAACCCGCCGCCCCTCGCGTCGCAGTGGGTCGAACGGGCCTATCCTCTGCTCTCGCCTGCGGAGGTTGCGGAGGAGAAGGCGTTCTATCGCGGGGACAACCCGGAGTCCTTCGACTGGACGACCAGCAGCGAGCTGATCGAGGGCACGACACCCCCGGCTGACGTCCCCATGATCCTGCTCCACTCGACCGTAGCCCAGTGCGAGGGCGAGATCGGGGCCTGCTCGAAGACCTCTGATCTCTACGTCCAGCTGGGTCAGGAGTACGCCGCCTCGTGGCCGGGCGCGCGCTTCGAGGCCGTCGACCTGGTCCACCAGGTGCAGGAGGCTGACAGCGAGAAGGTCACCGGGCTCATCCGCGCCCTGCTCGAGCCCAGCTAGCGCCGACCCCTTGGATCAGCCGTAGCGCTTCTCGAGCAGCTCGTAGACCGCTTCGCCGCGGTCATGGGTGCCGAGCCCCCGGCTGACGTACGCCGCGGCGTACCGGCCGGTGAACGACCAGTACGCGCCGCTACCGCCCGCGCCGCCCATGCCGATGTCGAGCTCGTCGACCTGGAAGCCGAGGGTCCAGGTGACCTCGCGGTCCAGGAGCAGGTCGTGGCCGGTGACCTGCGGGGCGAGGTAGGCGCGGTGCAGCTCCGGTCCGAGGAGCCTCGCGACGGCGCCGTCCTCGGGCAGGAGCTGGCCGTAGAAGGTGGCGAGCCCGCGCGCGCTCGCGTGGAGGCCGATGGCAGGGAACGACGTGACCCGCCACCGCTCGGACCCGAGGACCGCAGGGTCGAGCAGCCCGGCCGGCCTGGTCATCGCCGGCCCCCATCGCGGGTCGTCGGTGTAGCGGGCCGGCCAGCCCGGCTCCACCGCGACCGGGTCGGCCACCCTGCTCAGGTCGTCGGGTGCGACGCGGAGGTGCAGGTCCCAGCCGTGGTCCGCTGCGATCCGCGCGAACCGGTCCGCGAGGTCCTCGCCGGTGGCCAGGCGGACCAGCCGGTCGCACAGGTGGCCGTAGGTGAGCGCGTGCTCGGCGCAGGCCGTGCCCGGCTCGTGGATCGGCGTCGCGTCGGCGAGCAGTCCGCACAGGCTCTCGTAGTCGTCGAACTCGACGTCGGCCGCGGCCTCGGGGAACGCCGGCAGCCCGGCCCGGTGGGCGAGGACGTGCCGGACCGTGGTGGCCGCCTTCCCGTGGGCGGCGTACGCCGGCCAGAGCTCCGCCACGGGCTGGTCGAGGCCGAGGGCTCCCTCGGCGACCGCGCTCAGCACCGTCAACGCGGCGAGCGGCTTGGCGCACGAGTAGGTCATCACCAGCGTGTCGGTGGCCCACGGCCGGACGCCGTCCAGCGTGCCCGTCTGCGCCTCGTCGGCGACCGCTCCGTCGCGGACCACGCACGCGGCCGCTCCGGGGTCGCCGCTCGCGGCGAGCACGTCGGTGAGGGTCGGCACGGAGGTGATCCTGCCGCAGCGGCACAATGGGTGCATGAGCGAGCCGCAGTCCAACGCCGCCCGCATCCGCGAGATCAACGACTCGATCCGCTACACGATGTGGTCCGTCTTCCGGCTCGACGCCGTCCTGGGCGACGACTCCGACCGCGCGACCGAGGGCGCCGAGGTCGAGAAGCTGTTCGCGTCCCTTGCGGAGGAGGACGTCGTCGTCCGTGGCGTCTACGACGTGAGCGGGCTGCGCGCGGACGCCGACCTGATGGTCTGGTGGCACTCGGCCGACTCCGAGGCGCTCCAGGCGGCCTACCACCGGTTCCGGCGTACGGCGTTCGGGGCGCGCCTCGCGCCGGTCTGGTCGCAGATGGCGCTGCACCGGCCGGCGGAGTTCAACCGGAGCCACGTGCCGGCGTTCCTCGCCGACGAGGAGCCGCAGCGGCACCTGTGCGTCTACCCCTTCGTGCGCTCCTACGAGTGGTACCTGCTGGACGACGGAGAGCGTCGCGGCCTGCTCGCCGAGCACGGCAAGATGGCCCGCGACTACCCCGACGTCCGGGCCAACACGGTCGCCAGCTTCGCGCTCGGTGACTACGAGTGGATCCTCGCCTTCGAGGCCGACGAGCTCTACCGCATCGTCGACCTGATGCGGCACCTGCGCGGCTCCGAGACGCGGCGCCACGTGCGTGAAGAGGTCCCGTTCTACACCGGCGCGCTGGTGCCGGTCGCCGAGCTGGTCGACCGGCTGCCGTAGTCCGGGAACCACCCGTGCCCGCCCAGCGTCAGAGCACCATGCGGACCCGTTTGTCCCTGTTGGCTGCCCTGACCACCCTCGTCCTGGCCGGAGCCGCCTGCGGCGACGACGGTTCCGCCGGCCACGCGTCCGATCCGGGCGGAGACCCGGTCACCCCGTCGCCGTCCGCGTCCGCTGCCGCCCCGCCGGCCCCGATCCCCTCGGGGCCGGTGGTCACGCGCAACCTCGCCACGGTCATGGACACGGGCTCGCCGGAGCTCTGCCTCGGCCCGGTCGCCGAGTCGTACCCGCCCCAGTGCGGCGGTCCCGCGCTGGTCAGCTGGGACTGGGCCGACCACAAGGACACCTTCGAGCAGCAGGGCGACGTGCGCTGGGGGACCTACCTGGTCACGGGCACGTGGGACGGCACGTCGATGACCGCAACCGAGGCGATCCCGGGGGCGCTCTACGACCCGGCGATGCCCACCGAGACACCGACCCCGCCGGCAGCCACGCCGTACTCGAACCCGGTGCTGGAGGAGATCGCCGAACAGCTGCGCGACCAGCTCCCCGGCTACGTCGGCTCGTACGGCGGCGAGGGCACCGACGGGCACGTGCTCGCCGACGTCTTCTACGACGACGGCTCGCTGCAGGAATGGGCGGACACGACGTACGGCGACCACGTGGTGATCGTGACCGCGGCGCTGGTGGACGCACGGTGAGCCGCGCGCGGCTGGTGCCCGCCCTGGCGGCTGTGGTGCTGGCCGGGCTGCTGGCCGCGCTGACCGGCTGCGGCGACGAGGTCAGGCGTGAGGTGTCGAGCCCGCCGAAGGCTGCGCCCGCGGAGCGCCCGACGGACGTCCCGGCCGCTGGGGGCCGGGTGACGACGACCTACCCGGTGACCGTGCTGGACGACGGCGACGGCGCGGAGCTCTGCCTCGGCGGGGTGATGGACTCGCTGCCACCGCAGTGCGGAGGTCCCTCGCTGGTGGGTTGGGACTGGGCCGACCACGAGGGGGACTTCGAGAAGGCCTCCGGTGTCCGATGGGGCGACTTCGTGGTCACGGGCACCTTCGACGGTGGGTCAGTCACCGCGTCCGAGGTGGTGCCAACCGACGAGTTCGAGGAGCCGGAGGCGAGCCCCGACCTCTCCTTCGAGACACCCTGTCCGGAGCCCGAGGGCGGCTGGGTCCCGGTCGACCCGGCCACGACGACGCAGGAGACCTTCAACGCGGCGATGGTGCTGGCCAACGGGCTCGACGGTTTCGTCGACGCCTCGGTGGACCAGTCGATCAACCCCGCGTTCGACGACCAGGACGACACCTCTCTCGAGCACCTGGGGAAGATGAACGACCCGAAGCTGGAGGTCCTGACCGTTCGGGTGACCCATGACGCCGAGGCTGTGGAGAAGCAGCTGCGCGCGGTCTACGGAGGCGCGCTCTGCGTGACGACGGCCGAGCACTCCGCGGCGGAGATCGAGGCCGTGCAACAGCACCTCGTCGACCTGCCAGGCATGCTCATGACCGGGTCGGAAGACAACCGGGCCGGCGTCACGGTCGTCTACGACGACGGTTCCTACCAGGCGTGGGCCGACGCGACGTACGGCGAGGGCCTGGTCCTCGTGAGCTCAGCTCTCCAGGACGTCGAGGACTAGGCAGTCTCGGCGTTGTCGGCCGGCTCGAGGGTCAGGCTGACCGAGTTGATGCAGTAGCGGTCGCCGGTCGGCGTGCCGTAGCCGTCGGGGAAGACGTGGCCGAGGTGCGAGCCGCAGTTGGCGCAGCGGACCTCGACCCGCTTCATCCCCATCGTGACGTCCTCGATGTACTCGATCGTGTCGGTGATCGGCTGGTAGAACGACGGCCAGCCGCAGCCGGAGTGGAACTTGGTGTCCGACTCGAACAGCCTCGCGTGGCACGCCTTGCAGGAGTAGACGCCCTTGGTCTCGGTGTCGGTGTACTTGCCGGTGAACGCCCGCTCGGTGCCCGCCTTGCGGAGCACCTGGAACTCGTCGGGCGAGAGCTCCTCACGCCACTCCGCGTCGGTCTTCTCAACGTTGTACGCCATGCCATTCAGTCTCCCCGAGCGGCCCAAGTGTTACGCCGCGCCAGGTTGACGATTTCGGAGAACAAGTGTTCACTGAAGCAGGTGTCCGGCACCGTGTCTTGGGAACGGGTGCGGCGCGCCGGGTCGAAGCTGACCACGCCGCTGCTGCCCGACGACTACCTGCGCCTCATCAACCCGCTGTGGAGCTCGCGCGAGCTGCGCGGCCGCGTGGAGAAGGTGGTGCCCGAGACCGAGGACGCCGCCACGCTCGTGATCCGCCCCGGCTGGGGCTGGCACTACGACCACCGGCCCGGCCAGTACGTCGGGATCGGCGTCCAGGTGGACGGCAAGTTCCAGTGGCGCTCCTACTCGGTGAGCTCTCCACCCAAGCGCGGACGGCCGGACCATCGCGATCACCGTGCGCGCGATGCCCGAGGGGCTGCTCTCGGCCCACCTCGTGAAGGGGCTCGAGCCGGGGACCATCGTCCGGCTGGCGCTGCCGAAGGGCGACTTCGTGCTGCCCGACCCGCCGCCCGCCAAGGTGCTCTTCCTCGTCGCCGGCAGCGGCATCACGCCCGTGATGGCCATGCTCCGCACCCTCGACCGGCGTGGCTGGATGGCAGACGTCGTCATGCACTACTCGTCGCCGACGGCCGAGCGGATGATCTTCCGCGACGAGCTCCAGGCGCTCGCGTCGAAGCACGACTCGCTCACCCTGCACGAGCAGCACACCGACACCGACGGGATGCTCGAGCTCGCCGACCTCGACGAGCTGTGCCCCGACTGGCGCGAGCGCGAGACCTGGGCCTGCGGGCCGGCCCCGATGCTCGACGCGATCGAGGAGCACTTCGACGCCGCCGGGCTCGAGGACCAGCTGCACATCGAGCGGTTCTCGCTGGCGCTGTCGGGTGACGGCGGTGAGGGCGGCACCCTCACGTTCCAGAACTCGGGCAAGACGGTCGAGGTGGACGGCGCGACGACCGTGCTCGAGGCCGGCGAGTCCGCCGGGATCGGGATGCCCTACGGCTGCCGGATGGGCATCTGCCACACGTGCACGATCACCAAGATCGAGGGCACCATGCGCGACCTGCGCAACGGCGAGGACTACGACCAGCCCAACGAGCAGGTGCAGACCTGCATCTGCGTCGCCGTGGGCGACGTGACCCTGAACATCTGACCGCACGACCGACCAGAGGAGAACCGATGGCCATCTCGGACGTCAAGGAGTACACCCACCTCAGCGAGGCCGACGTCGAGCAGCTCGGGCGTGAGCTCGACGCGATCCGCGCCGAGATCGAGGAGTCCCGCTCGGCCGCCGACGCGGCGTACATCAACCGGATGATCCGGATCCAGCGCGGCCTCGCCGCCGCCGGCCGGGTCTCGCTGATCGCCGGCACCCAGCGCAAGGAGACGCGACGTCCCGCCCTGGTCGCCGGCGCGCACCTTCCTCGGCCTGGCCAAGATCCTCGAGAACATGGAGATCGGCCACAACGTGATGCACGGCCAGTGGGACTGGATGAACGACCCGGAGATCCACTCGTCCAACTGGGAGTGGGACACCGCGCAGCCGGCCGAGCAGTGGAAGCACTCGCACAACTACATCCACCACCAGTTCACCAACGTGCTCGGCCACGACAACGACATCGGCTACGGCATCCTGCGGATGGCGCGCGAGCAGAAGTGGCACCCGGCCAACCTCGGCCAGCCGGTCTACAACGCGCTGCTGGCCGGCCTCTTCCAGTGGGGCGTCGCCCTCCACGACCTCGACATCGAGGCGATCCGCAAGGGCAAGAAGGACCCGAAGGAGATGAAGCGGCAGCTGCGCCAGATCGGGCGCAAGGGCCGCAACCAGATCCTCAAGGACTACGTCGTCTACCCGGCGCTGAGCGGACGGCAGTGGAAGTCGACGCTGAAGGCCAACGCCGCGGCCAACTTCATGCGCAACGTGTGGTCCTACATGATCATCTTCTGCGGCCACTTCCCCGACGGTGCACTGCACTTCACCGAGGACGAGCTCGAGGACGAGACCCGGTCCGAGTGGTACCTGCGCCAGATGCTCGGCTCGGCCAACTTCGAGGGCGGCAAGCTGCTGCACATCATGTCCGGCAGCCTCGGCTTCCAGATCGAGCACCACCTCTTCCCCGACCTGCCGAGCAACCGCTACCCCGAGATCTCGGTCAAGGTCCGGGCGCTCTGCGAGAAGTACGACATCCCCTACACGACCGGGCCGCTGCACCGGCAGTACGGTCAGGCGCTGCGCACCATCATGAAGATGTCGCTGCCCAACGGCATGACCGCCTCCGACCAGCCCGAGCCGCCGTCGCCGTCGATCGACCGGGGCCGCAAGACCGACGCCGAGCGGCCGAAGCGCCGCACCGAGACCGGCGGCTGGTCCCGGCAGGCGTCGTGACGCTGACGGAGGTCGCCCGCATCCACGAGCGCTCGTGGGTGACCCAGTGCGCACTGTCGCGGATCTGCGGCGGCTGCGCGATGTCGCTGGGCCGCCCGGTCGCCTTCCTCGGTACGCCGGACGAGGTCGCCCGCAACGCCTTCCACCTCCCGCCGATGCACGTGGCCTGCGCCGACGAGCTGCGCGCCGCTCCCGGCGCCGACCCGGCGTGGGAGCTGGTGACCACGGCCGGCTTCGAGTTCGTCCGACCGAACCGCGAGGACCTCGACCAGCAACCGCGCTTCGAGCCCAACTCGCTGCTTTGATGCCCCCGCGAGCTTTCGACCCCCCTGATACCCCCGCGAGCTTCGGCCCGGCACCCACGACGGACGCTCGCTCCGCTGCGCGGGCTTCGCAGTCCATCGTGGCCGCCGGGCCGATCGCGGGGCGCGCTCGCTCCGCTCGCGAACCACTTCCCGCGCTCGCGCCGCTTCACCCCCCGGTGGCTGAGGAGGGCGTTCTGCGCCCGTCTCGAAACCGGGTGACCCGGGGCTGGGACTAGGCTCCGACGAGTGGACGGCACCGGCACTCCCGACGACCCCTGGCAGCTGACGACGGCGCCGGGGAGCTCGTCGTACGCGATGTACAAGGACGAGGCGGCCGACCCGCCGCTGCTCGTCTGCCAGGTCGGCTCGACCAGGCTGACCTACCTGCTGAGCGCGATCGACGACCTCTCGGCGTGGCTGAAGGAGCAGGGCGACTGGGTGCCGCTGGGCGCGGCCGACGAGCAGAAGGCGGCGGCCGACGGGACGGTCGAGGCGTTCGGGCGCTCCGAGGGCAACCCGGTGGGCGGGTGGTACGGCCAGCGCAAGGGCTACCGCGGGCGGTTCGGGATGTACCTGCCGCCGCTGCTCGAGGGGCTGGGCCTGGTCGAGCTGGAGCACAACCCCCGCAACAACCGGGTGCGCGCCCTCTAGCTGATCAGGAACACCGTCAGGTGGTCCGGTCGCTGCTGGCGCCGGGCCTCATGATCCGGCCCAGCGGCTTGCGGCGCCGGGCCAGCTCGGCCAGCTCGGCGTCCTGCTCCTCGATGCGCTTGCGCTGCCGGGCGAGCCGGCGGGTCTGCTGCTGCACCTGCTTCTCGAGCATCTCGACGGTCGCGACCGCGTGCTGGAGCTGCTGCTGGACGTCCTGGACCAGGACCGACTCGGGCTTGTCGAGCTCGGGTGCGATCTCGCCCTCGGGGTCCATTCTCTGGTCCGCACCGCGAGGCAGGCGGCGCATGACCACGTTGAACTCGACGTCGTCGGGCTTGGTCGGGATGATCTTCTCGACGTACCAGCTCGAGTGCCCGCCGCGGCGCAGCTCACGCATCTGGCGTAGGAACGACTCGGGCGTGAACAGCCAGACGTGGCAGTCGACGTACTCGCCGCCCCGGCTGCGCTCGACCTCCTCGCTGGCCTGCCACCACGGGTGGGCTGGGGTGTCGAAGGTGGGGGCGTTGCCCCGCCAGGTCTGGAGGAACTTGTAGTCGAGCGTCGCGGAGAAGTGGTCGTAGACGGCCCGGACCGACGGGCGCTGGTCGCCGTCCTGATTGGCCTGCAGCATCTGCCCGACGGTGGTGAGCGGCCGGTGCACGTCGAAGGTGTAGCGCTGGTCGGGCACGATCAGCGCCAGGACGCCGTCGTCGACGGCGATCTCGGCGAGGTCGGTCAGCCACCCGATCACGTCGGGGACGTGCTCGATGACGTGCGACGCCACGATCCAGTCGTACGGCGCGCCGGCACCGGTGGCCTCGGCGATCGAGAGCGTGCGACCGTCGGGCTGGATCAGCCAGTAGTCGATCTCGGGGATGTTGTCGACGTTGACACCGTGCCCCTCGGCGTAGTGCTCCTGCAGCGCGTCGCGGCTGACCACGTCGACGTAGCTCACGTCGACGTCGTCCCCGCGGACCATGGGGCGGTCGAGCGGGCCGATCTCCAGCCCGTGGCCCTTGGCGAAGTCGTACATCCTGAAGAACCGGCGGCGGCGCTCCACCCGGCGCGACTGCTGGCCGGGCCAGGGATCGCTCGTCATGGGCTCACCCTAAAGTAGGTGCGCCCCGCCGAGGCCACCTGCCACCCGCCTGTCAATCGACTGCCGGATCGGGTGTCGCCGCTGCGTCACCCTTGGGATCTGCCCGGATATGTAGGGTCGCGCCATGGATCTCGTGGTCAACGACAAGTACGAGGTCCAGGTGCCCGGACCGGAGAACCTCGTCGCCCTGTTCGAGGACCAGTGGGTCTCCGCCCTGCCGGGCCACGCGTCCGGAGACGTCGGCCTCTTCGAGGACGACCGGATCCGCTGGGCCCTGGACCTCGCCGGGGGAGTCGACGGCCAGCAGGTGCTCGAGCTCGGGCCCCTGGAGGGCGCGCACTCGTTCATGCTCCAGCGCGCGGGCGCCGCGCACGTGACCGCGATCGAGGCCAACACCCTCTGCTTCGTCAAGTGCCTGCTGGTCAAGGAGCTCTACGGCCTCGACCGGGTGGATTTCCAGCTCGGCAACTTCGTGCCGTGGGTGCAGGAGACCGACCAGACGTTCGACCTGGTCGTCGCTGCCGGCGTGCTCTACCACCTGACCGACCCCGTACCGGTCCTCGATGCGCTCTGCCGGATGACGTCGAAGATCTACCTCTGGACCCACTACGTCGACCTCGAGGCGATGCCGAAGACCGACCGGCGTTACAAGCGGTGGTTCGTGGACGTGGAGGAGCACGAGTACGCCGGCCGGACCTACCCGCTGCACCGGCGCGCCTACAAGCGGAACCCCACGAGCGACCCGAAGTTCATCGGCGGGCTGCACACGAGCACGGCGTGGATCGAGAAGCCGACCATCCTCGATGTCTTCGAGGCCAACGGCTTCGACGTCGAGATCGCTCACGAGATGCCCGACAACCGCAGCGGTCCGTGCGCGTCGTTCTTCGCGAGAAAGCGGGGTTAGGCAGTGCCCAAGGCAGCGGCCGTCGAGGTGCAGGCGGGTGACCGAGCCGTGCGCGTCTCCAGCCCGGACCGGGTGATCTACGAGGCGACGGACACCACGCCCGAGGTCACCAAGCTGATGGTGGCGGAGTACTTCGTCTCGGTCGAGGACGGCCTGATGCGGGCCCTCCGCGATCGGCCGACCGCACTGGAGCGGTGGACGTCCGGCGTACGCCCGGGGATGAAGCTGGCGACCTCGCGGATGGACAAGGACGCCGACGCGTTCTACCAGAAGCGGGTGCCGAAGGGGGCGCCCGGCTACCTGGAGTCGGTGGAGATCACCTTCCCCTCCGGGCGGAAGGCCGACGAGATCTGCCCGACCGAGATCGCGGTGCCGGTGTGGTGCGCGCACATGGGGACCCTGACCTTCCACCCGTGGCCCGTGCGCCGAAGCGACGTGGACCGTCCCGACGAGCTGCGCATCGACCTCGACCCGCAGCCCGGCACGTCTTTCTCGGATGCGGTGCGGGTGGCCGGGGTGGCCCGCGAGCTGCTGGAGGAGCTCGGCCTGCGCGGCTATGCCAAGACCTCGGGCAACCGGGGGATCCACGTCTTCGTGCGGATCGAGCCCCGCTGGGAGTTCCTGGACGTGCGGCACGCGGCGATCGGCTTCGGGCGCGAGCTGGCCCGGCGCGACTCCGGTGTCACGGTCGACTGGTGGAAGGAGGAGCGGGGCGAGCGGATCTTCATCGACTTCAACCAGAACTGCCGCGACCGCACGATCGCCTCGGCCTACTCGCTCCGGCCGATCCCCGGCGCGCCCGTCTCGACGCCACTGTCGTGGGAGGAGCTGGCCGGGGTCACCGACCCGCGCGAGTTCAACCTCTTCACCGTCCCCGAGCGGCTGGCGGACTCGGAAGACGCGTGGGCGACGATCGACGACACGGCGTACTCGCTCGAGCCGCTGCTCGCGCTCTACGAGGAGCTCCCGGGCGGTGAGATGCCCTTCCCGCCGGACTACCCGAAGATGCCCGGCGAGCCCCCGCGCGTGCAGCCGAGCAAGAAGGTCGAGGAGCACTGGGACGCGGACGGCAACTGGATCGGGCCGGCCTGAAACGCGAGAGGGCCGAAACGCGAAAGGGCCCGCCCGGCGCATCCCCACGAGCACCTGGGCGGGAACCCTTTGCGAAGGAACCAGATGGCCCGTCCCCCGACGAGCCCCGCTGGGTGGTGTCCCCCGACACCTCCCGGTGGAGGTCCTTTCCGACTGAGATCCCGTCGTGTCGCGTTCCCCCCAGAGTTACGCGAACCGGCTGTCACTCAGATCAGTCGCCGTGAAGCTCCTGACAATTGAACGGTAGGCGGGGCGCGTCACGCGCAGGTCACGTCGACACCACAGCGTTTCCAGCGTTCAGTAACAGATCTCCCACAAACCGGCGCGGAGGGCTTGCCAACTGGTCCAGATCAGTTGCCGTGTTCCCACGGGGCAGCCACAGGTAAGTACGCCGACATGAAATCGGCGAGGGTCCGGTCGAGCCGTTCCTGGTCGAGCGCGTGGTCGTGGTGGTCGGCCAGGCACACGAAGTCCTGCTGGCGCTGGAGCCCCTTCTTGAGCTGCCACTCGAGGTCGCTGTTGCTGATGTTGATGTAGGCGCGCTCCGACTCCGCGACGTACGCCGTCCCGGTGAGCAGACCGAAGTGCTGCGCGAACGAGCTGAGCAGCGACAGGTCGGTGTCGGAGCGGAACGGCGAGCGCTCCGTCGCCCCCACTTCACGCGGGAAACGCCGCTCGATCTCCTCGAGCACCGACCGGCGGTGCGGGTAGGGCGCGTGCGCCAGGTTGTCGGTCACCACCGCGCCGAAGGCCTCCTGGAGCAGCCGGCGGTTGTTCCACGCGGCCTTGAGGTACGGCGCCGCGTCGGGCGTCTCGTCGAGGCCGATCGTGTTGGGAGAAAGCCACACCGCGGCCAGGCCGGCCGGGCTGAAGAAGGCCTCCGGCCCCAGCGGCCGGCCGAGGAAGAAGTCGTCGTTGAGGTAGACGAAGTGCTCGGCAAGATCTGGCAACCGGTGCAGCGCCGACTCGATCGCGTGCGAGTTGAACGTGGGGAGCGCGTCGGCCGGGAGGATCGCCTCGTGGGGCACCACCGTGACCTGCGGGTGAGTCGTGTCCAGCCACTCCGGGACCTGTCCGGCGGTGACGAGGTGGATCTTCCGGACCCAGGGCGCGAAGAGGTGGATGCTCCGGAACGCGTAGCGCAGCTCGTCGCGCGAGACGAACCGCGCGCGGCCGCTGGACTCCCTGGTCGTGGCGGTGCCGGAGACGCCCGCCAGCCGGTCGAGGCGGGCCTGGTTCCAGGCCGGGTCGCGGCCGTCCACCCAGGTGACGACGACATCGATGGGGAACGCGCACTCGTGCACGGTCGGCGCGGCCATCAGGGGCACGGTCGGTACGTCGAGGCCGTCGACCGACGTCGTGACCGTCGCGGCCCATCGGGGCAGCCGCTGGGCGTAGCGGTTGCGCGTCGGCGCCACGAGCTGCCCGTCGACGCTCTCCTCCCAGAACTCCACCTCGACCGTGCAGCCCTGGCCGAGGACCGAGGCCTGGCCGGCCTCGGAGCCGGCGGCGACCGGCCACGGCTCGATCGCGACCATCGAGGTCCGCCCGCGGAGCAGGTCGGAGGCCAGCAGCGGGACCGGACCGCGCCGCTCGTGCCAGCCGTTCGCGGCCGGGTCGCGCAGCGAGAGGTACGACGGCACCTCGGCCGCCGCGAGCTCCTGGAGGAAGCGGTGCCTGGCGGTCATCGGCAGCACCACCACCGGCGTCCCGGTCTCGTGCGGCGGCACCACCAGCCACTCGTCGGACGCGGACCTGGCGGCCGATACCGCCAGCGCGAGTGCGGCGCGCCGCGCCGCTGCGGGCGTGACGCCCGCCGCGTCGTAGGCCGGGGTGGCGGGTGGTGCTGGTCGGGGCGACGCCGACAGGGCGGCGTACCGCGGCCGGCCGGCCCGGCGCGCGATCGCGGCCTCGAAGATCTCCACCCAGCGGCCGGCGATCCGGTCTGCGTCCCACTCGACGGCGGTGTCGAGGGCGCCGGCGCCGAGCCGCTGCCGGAGCGCGTCGTCGGTGCCGATCCGCAGCAGCGCCGCGGACATCCCGGCGATCGACTCGGGCGCGACGAGCAGGCCGTTGACGTCGTGCCGGACGATCTCGCGCGGCCCGGAGGCACAGTCGAAGCTCACGCACGGGACGCCGGCCGCCATCGCCTCCTGCATCTGGAGCGGGAAGCCTTCGGCGCGCGAGGTCAGCGCGAACACCGACGCGCGCGCCCACTCGCTGGGCATGTCGGTGCTGGTGCCCGGCAGCTCGACCCGGTCCCAGAGCCCGCGCTTGCGGGTCTCGCGGACCAGGTGCGGCCGCTGGTGGCCCTGGCCCAGGATCCGCAGCCGCCAGCCCGGCAGCCGGTCGGCGACGTCGGCGAACGCCTCCACCAGCTTGGTGAACTGCTTCTCCATCACCAGCCGCCCGGCCGCGACGATGGTCCGGGAGTCGAGCAGCGACCGCGGCGCGTAGCCCTGCGGCAGCGGGTTCGGCATCACCACGATCTCGGGGGCGACCGGCCCGAGCTCGCCGCGCAGCCACTCCGCGATGCTCGGGGTCAGGAGCGCGACCACGTCAGCGCGCGGCGCGTTGACCAGCAGCGGCTCCATCCCCGAGGTCCGCTGCGAGGACGACCGGTGCTCCTGGTGGACCACCACCACCGAGTCGGGCGCCAGCTCCAGTGCGCAGGCCAGCAGGGCGGGCGTCACCGTCACCAGCACGTCGGTCGACAGTCCGCGGAGCCCCTGCTCGAGCCCGACGTCGGTCAGCGCGGAGAACTGCTTGTCCCAGCGCTCCGGCACCAGCAGGGAGGGCCGCGCGTGCCGCTCCTCGTCGCCGAGCCGATCCTGGGTCTTGGTCAGGTCGACCAGGTGGTCGACCTTCACCCGGTCATCGATCTCGAACACCGACTCCTCGGCGGCCTTGACCACGCTGAGGATCCGGACCTCGTGGCCGGCCGCCGCGAGGGCGTTGGCCTGGCTGATCGCGGACCGCTCGGTGCCACCCAGCTTGTGCGCCGACTGGACGAGGAAGGTGACTCTCACAGCTGCTCGTCCGGACCGATGGAGCGCAGGGCGAGGAGACCGTCCGGGTTCCAGCGCAGGCGGGCGCGGGGCCGGTCCGGCAGGTGCTCGTCGTAGAGCTCGGGGAGCAGGACCGCGCGGTTGGGGTCGGCGAGGTCGTTGCCGCGGCGGCGGATGCGCACCCACGACGAGTCGGTGCCGACCGCGAGCCGGAGCACCCCGAAGTAGCCGGCCGGCAGGTCGTCGACCGCGATCAGGGTCTCGACCAGCCCCTCGTGCGCGGTCGCGGGCAGCGTGGCGCGCACCTGGTCGTCGGTGTCGAGCAGCAGCAGGTGGCACCCGGGCTCGACCTCAGGGGGCCGGACCCGCAGGTGCACGCGGTCGCCGCGGACGTCGACGGCCTCCAGCTCGGCGGTCGCCGGGACGGTGTGGCGGGCCAGCTGCAGCCGGCCGTCGTCGAGCCGGATCACCTCCCAGCGGGTGGTGCCGTCGGGCGCGAGCGGGGTCCGGGCCTGCTGAGGGGGAGTCGCGAGCTGGACCGCCGACGCGCCGGTCAGCACGTCGTACGTCGACCCGGCGAGCCCGGTCAGGTCGACCGGCGGCTCGCCGAGCTCGACGACCTCGCCGGAGCCGGGGTCGCGCACGGACACCGGCCCGTCGAGGTCCAGCCACAGGTGGACGCCGTCCAGCACGGCGGCGTACGCCGCGACAGCCGTGTCGCCGCGACGTTTGAGAAGCCTCATCAGACCCCGGAGACGCCCTCGCCGCCGCCGGCCTGCTCGTCGAAGCTCTCCTGCTCCATGAGGTGCAGGACCGGCACGGCCAGGTGTCGGCGGGCCTTGGACGTCCAGTCGAGACGGAGCAGCTCGGCCACGAAGTGCTCCTCGGTGAAGATGATGGCCTCGCGTCCGTCCACCTCCTGGATCTTCGCGGCCAGCGCGTCGACCGGGTCGCCGGTGATGAGCTCGCCGGTCACAATCGAGCCGGTGGCCCGGAGCACGTCGATCGCGTTGGTGAGCTCACGCTCGGCGGCCTGGCGGGCCTCCGCGACCAGCTGGTCGGGACTGATGTCGTCGAGCGGCAGCGGGCGACCGGGCACCAGGTCCGGAGCCAGCCCCCCGGAGGCGCCGAGGGCGGCCTGCACGCGGGCGCGGCCGTCGTTGGCCGGCATCAGCACGTAGTAGGCGACCGGGTCCTCCAGGTCCTCGTGGAGCGAGTGGACCCGGGCCGCGTCGTCCGGCGTGAGGTTCTCCTCGACCAGCAGGACGACGGCGTACGAAGAGGTGTCAGCCACGCACCGAACTCTAGTGCCGGGACCTACTGCCTGCCGCTCAGCACCTCGCCGAGGTCGTAGGAGGCGACCTCCTCGAGCTGCTCGTAGCCGCAGGACTCCGGGTCGCGGTCCGGACGCCAGCGCTTGAAGTGCGCGGTGTGCCGGAACCGCCGCCCCTCCATGTGCTCGTAGCCGACCTCGATCACCCGCTCGGGCCGGAGCGGGGTGAACGAGAGGTCCTTGCCCTGGCTCCAGCGGCTCTGGGTGCCCGGCACCCGGTCGGGGTTGGCGGTCAGGAACTCCTGCCAGTGCCCCCACGGGTGCTCCTCGATCGGGCAGACGAGTGGCTGCAGCTCCTCGATGAGCTCGGCCCGGCGATCCTGGGTGAAGCTGGCGCTGACGCCGATGTGCTGCAGCTGGCCCTCGTCGTTGTAGAGCCCGAGCAGCATGCTGCCGAGCAGAGGTCGCTCCGGGGTGGACTGCTTGTGCTCGCGGTAGCCGGCGACGACCACGTCGGCGGTGCGGGCGTGCTTGATCTTGAACATGACGCGGCCGTTCTGGGTGTACGGCGCGTCGAGGGGCTTCGCGACCACGCCGTCGAGGCCCGCGCCCTCGAACTGCTCGAACCAGCGCTCCGCCTCCTTCGGGTCCTCCGTGGTGCGGGTCAGGTAGCACGGGCCCTCGGTGCCGAGGCCGCCCAGCGCCTCCTCCATCGCTGCCCGCCGCTCGCGCAGCGGCCGCTCGGCGTACGACTCGTCGCCCAGGGCGAGCAGGTCGAAGGCCACGAAGCCCGCCGGCGTCTTCTCGGCCAGCATGTCGACCCTGCTCTTGGCGGGATGGATGCGCTCCTGGAGCACCTCGAACTCCAACCGGTCACCGATAGCCACGAACAGCTCGCCGTCCAGCACGATCCGCTCCGGCAGCTGCCGCTTGATCGCCTCCACCAGCTCGGGGAAGTAACGCGTCAGCGGCTTGGTGTTGCGGCTGGTCAGCTCCACCTCGTCACCGTCGCGGAACACGATGCACCGGAACCCGTCCCACTTGGGCTCGAAGATCAGCCCGTCGTACTTGGCCGGGTCGGGGATCCCCTTGACGGACTTGGCGAGCATCGGCTGGACAGGTGGCATCACGGGCAGGTCCACGTTCGTGACCCTAACCGCGTGGGTGGATGGGTGGGACGTCATACGGATGGAGCACCCGCTTGCTCGGTCCGTATGACGTCTTCGTTGGGTCCGCCAACCGTGCACAGCGGACCGGCGCCGGCCCCTCATCCACAGACGCGGTCCGGCACGCCGCGGGGTGGGTCTGGTGACGCCGAGCATCGGGGAATGGCACGGATCCCCGTCGACGACTCCCGCTTCAAGGCTGCCCGTGAGGTGGGGGAGGTTCAGGGCTGGGTGCTGTCTCGTAAGCAGCTGTATGCGATCGGGATCACCCGCTGGGAGATCCGAGGTCAGGTCCGGATGCGGCGGTGGCAGCTGATCGGTGACCAGTCGGTCTGTCTTCACAACGGTCCGATCGAGGACTGGGGACATCACTGGGCCGCGGTGTTCCAAGGCGGGCCACGCGCCCGGCTCGATGGGGCATCGGCCCTGATCGCCGCCGGGCTCGAGCGCTTCGCGGTCGAGCGGATCAGGATCTCGGTCCCTCGTGGCGCCAGGATCCGCAGGAATCGGCGCTACAACATCCGACAGACGCGACGATGGGATGCCGACGATCCAGCGCCGTCCGGTATCCCGCGCACCCGTACGGAGGTAGCTGCAGTGCGCGGCTTCCTGTGGGCGGCCACCGACCGCGAAGCGACGTACCTCCTGACCCTCGCCGTGCAGCAGGGGATGGTGAAGCCGGAAGCCCTCGGCAACGAGGCACTGCGGATCCGGCGGGACAAGCGACGCGGGCTCCTTCATGCGGTCATCAACGATCTGATCGACGGAGCCAGGTCCTTGGGAGAACTCGACGTCGGGCGGGAGCTGCGGCGCCGTGGTCTTCCGGCGCCGACCCGTCAGGTGCTCCGGTGTGACGAGAAGAACCGCTACTACCTCGACCTCTACTGGCCGGACTACCACTTGGTGGTCGAGATCGACGGCATCCACCACACCTGGGCGGAGAACGTCGTCGGCGAGGCTCTTCGACAGAACTCCTTGGCGATCGCCGGGGACACGGTTCTCCGTGTGCCACTTCTCGGCTTACGCCTGAATCCCGACGAGTTCTTCGGGCAGATCGAAGAAGGACTCGTCGCGGCCGGTTGGACGGCAGCTGCCTGACCGCGACGCGGGGACGTCATGCGGATGGAGCACCCGCTTGCACTGTCCGTATGACGTCTCCGACGGGCAGGGTGAGACGTCATACGGAAAGAGCACCCGCTTGCTCCATCCGTATGACGCAACGCGGGCCGGACACCCCTGCGGGCTCTACGCTTGGCACCTATCCCCGGTTGGTCTGCCGGTAGGGCCCGCCTGACTTTGAATCAGGACTAGCGACGTAGGTTCGACTCCTACCCGGGGAGCCGCTCTCGGCTGGACCTGCACAGAACCTGACTGCGCGGTCCGGCTCTCTTGCGTCGGGGCGAACGGCGGGGTTCAGATGCCTGCACGTCCCGTCGGTCTCGGCATTTCCGGAAGAGGCACCCATGCGCCCCGCTCGACTCGTCAGCACGCTCGCGGCCACGGCCGCAGTCACTCTCGCGGCGGGCCTGTTGGCCTCGACCTCGCCCGCGTTCGCGGACAACCCGCTGGCGCCCAGGACGACGTTCAGCATGGTGGTGAACCCGGCGGACGGGTCCGTGGCGCCGGCGACCGACGGGGAGGCGATCCCCAACATCGACTCGGTGAAGTCGACGATCCGCGCCTACTACAACGCCACGGGCGGCGTGGCGAACAAGACCAGCTCGCGCTACATCAACCAGGTCCACTCGATCGAGAACCACATCCTGTCCACGCTGCCGGCCACGGCTCCCGCCAACGAGGCGCTCGTCTTCGACGTCGACGACACGCTGCTGTGGAACTACGACTTCGAGGACAAGGCCACCAACTTCAACTTCGACCCCACGGTCAACGCGACGTGGGTCACCCAGCACCTCTTCGTGAAGGTCCCCGGGATGCCCGGACTGCTCCGTGAGCTCAAGTCCCGGGGCTACGACCTCTACGGCATCACCGGTCGTCCGGCGTCCCAGGAGGCCGACACGATCGCGAACCTCAACGAGCAGGGCTTCACGGTCAACGGCCAGCCGGCCGGCACGCCGCTGTTCACCGCGGCCACCATGTACACCAAGGACCCGGTCGTGGCCGGTCCGCCCGCGTCGATCCCGACCCAGCCGTGGGTCGACTGCGCCGCCGACGGCAACCCGGCCGCCTGCTCGACGGTCGAGTACAAGGCGCTGACGCGCGACCACATCGAGGCTGCCGACGGCGTCGACCTCCTGATGAACGTCGGCGACCAGTGGAGCGACCTGCAGGGTGGCTTCGCCGACACGTGGACGAAGATCCCGAACCCGACCTACTTCCTGGCCTCGCTCGACCTCGTCACCGCACCGACGAGCGACGAGTCGATGGTGCCGCCGACGTCGTACGTCATGCAGCCGGACGGCTCCAGCGGCTACTCGCTGGCCAGTGGTGACGACATCCCGAACATCGACCCGGTGCGGAAGCTGATCCGGGGCTACTACAACGCAGACGCATCCGGCATCGCCAACAAGGTGACGTCGCCCTACATCACCCAGCTCGCCTCGCTGGAGTCGTCCTGGACGCCGCAGGTGGCCAGCAACTGCACGACCAGGGCGACCGCCTACCACGCAGCGCTGGCGAAGCAGACCGCCGCGGCGGCGAAGGTCGCCAAGGACGAGAAGGCCGTCAAGAAGGCGAAGAAGGCGCTCAAGCACGCCAAGACCCCGGCCGAACGCAAGCGTGCGCACCGGAAGCTCGACAAGGCGAAGAAGGCGCTCAAGAAGGACAAGGCCGCACTCGCCGCGATCGTCCTGCCCGCCCAGCCGGCCGTGGTCTTCGACGCCGACGACACGACGCTGTGGACCTACGACATGGAGGACGGCGCGATGAAGTTCGTCTTCGACCCGGTCCTCCAGGGCACCTGGGTGTCGCAGCACCTCTTCCCGGCGACTCCGGGGATGGCCGCGCTGGTGAAGGCCGCCGCCGCTGCTGGCTGCACCGTGTTCGGCCTGACCGGCCGGGGTGCCAGCCAGCAGGCCGACACGATCGCCAACCTCACGGAGAAGGGGTACGTCGACGCCGCCGGCAAGCCGCTCTTCACCGCGGCGCACTACTTCACCAAGGGCGCGGTCACGGTCTCGAACAGCAACGCCTCGATCCCGAGCCAGCCGTGGGTCGACTGCGGATCCGACTCCGCGTGCTCGACGATCGAGTACAAGTCCGGCACCCGGGCGCACATCGAGGACCAGGGATTCGACATCGTCGGCAACTTCGGCGACCAGTGGTCCGACCTGATCGGTGAGCACGCCGACCACGTCTACAAGCTGCCGAACCCGACCTACTACCTGCCCTGAGCGCTGACTGTCCGGGCGCCGGCTCACACACCCTAGAGTGAGCCGGTGCCCGGAGAGCTGACCGTCATCGTCCTGGCCGCCGGTGGCGGAACCCGGATGAAGTCGAAGACCATGAAGGTCCTGCATCTGGTGGCGGGACGGAGCATGGTCGGGCACGTGCTCGCCGCGGTCCAGCAGGTGGAGCCGCGGCGGGTCGTGGCGGTGGTCGGCCACCAGCGCGACCAGGTCGGTCCACACATCCAGGACCTCATCCCGGACGTGCTGCTCGCCACCCAGGAGGAGCAGCACGGCACCGGTCACGCGGTGCGGGTGGCGATGGACGCGGTGGCCGCCGCGGGGGAGGTGCCCGAGGGCACGGTGCTGGTGGCGTACGCCGACACGCCGCTCCTGGAGGCCGCGTCGCTGCGGAGGTTCGCCGAGGAGCACGAGGCCGCGCAGCGGGCGGTGAGCATCCTGTCCGGCGTCATGGACGACCCGCACGGCTACGGCCGGGTGGTCCGCAACGACGACGGCGAGGTCGAGGGCATCGTCGAGGAGAAGGACGCGACCGCGGAGCAGCGCGGCATCCGCGAGATCAACTCCGGGATCCTCGCGTTCGACGCGGCGTTCCTCATCGAGGCGCTGCCCAAACTGTCCAACGACAACGCCAAGGGCGAGTACTACCTCACCGACACCGTCCAGCTCGCGCGCGAGGCCGGGCTGCACGTCGGTGCGCACGAGATCGTCGACGTCCTGCAGACCGAGGGTGTCAACGACCGGGTGCAGCTGGCGCGGACCGGCCGGGTGATGAACGAGCGGATCGTGACCCGCTGGATGGAGGCCGGGGTCACCGTGATGGACCCGGCGACCACCTGGGTCGACGCCGACGTGGTGCTCAACCCCGACGTGACACTGCTGCCCGGCGTACAGCTGCTCGGCACGACGGTCGTCGAGGAGGACGCCGTCATCGGTCCCGACACCACCCTCAAGGACTGCGAGATCGGCGTCGGTGCGCGGGTCGTGCGCACCCACGGCGAGCTCTCGGTGATCGGGGCCGGCGCGGACGTCGGGCCGTACGCACGGCTCCGGCCCGGCACCACGCTGGGAGTCGGCGGCAAGATCGGCACCTTCGTCGAGACCAAGAACGCCCACATCGGCGACGGCGCGAAGGTCCCGCACCTGTCGTACGTCGGCGACGCCGAGATCGGCGAGGGCAGCAACATCGGCGCCGGGACGGTCTTCGCCAACTACGACGGCAGCAAGAAGCACCAGACCACGGTGGGCCGGTTCGCGAGGACCGGCGCCAACAACACGTTCGTCGCGCCGGTGGAGATCGGCGACGGAGCCGGTACGGCGGGCGGCACCGTCGTCCGTCGCAACGTCCCGCCGGGCGCCCTCGGGGTCAGCGGTGGGCCGCAGCGCAACCTGGAGAGGTGGGCGCTCTCGAAGAGGCCCGGCACTCCCCAGGCGGACGCGGCGACCGCGGCATTGGATGCCGTGGAACACTTGCCCGCAGAAGAAGTGGACTGACACCCGCCGAGACCGACCAGCCGGGAGCCCGCAAGAGCATGACGGGAATGAAGCGCACCACCGAGAAGAACCTGATGGTCTTCAGCGGGAGGGCGCATCCCCAGCTCGCGGAACAGGTCGTCAAGCTCCTCGACACCGCACTGGTCCCGCAGTCGGCCTACGAGTTCGCCAACTCCGAGATCTACGTCCGCTACGAGGAGTCGGTCCGCGGCTGCGACGCGTTCGTGATCCAGAGCCACACCGCTCCGATCAACGAGTGGATCATGGAGCACCTGATCATGGTCGACGCCCTCAAGCGGGCGAGCGCCAAGCGGATCACGGTGGTCATGCCGTTCTACGGCTACGCGCGCCAGGACAAGAAGCACCGCGGCCGCGAGCCGATCTCGGCGCGGCTGATGGCCGACCTGTTCAAGACCGCCGGCGCCGACCGGCTGATCACCGTCGACCTGCACGCCGACCAGATCCAGGGCTTCTTCGACGGCCCGGTCGACCACCTCATGGCGCTGCCGATCCTGGCCGACCACGTCCGCGCCAAGTACGGCGACCAGGAGCTCGCGGTCGTGTCCCCCGACGCCGGCCGGATCAAGGTCGCCGAGCGCTGGGCGTCCCGGCTGGGCGGCGCGCCACTGGCGTTCATCCACAAGAGCCGCAACATCGACCGCCCCAATGAGACCGTCGCCAACCGGGTCGTCGGCGAGGTGAGGGGCCGGCTGTGCGTGCTGGTCGACGACATGATCGACACCGGCGGCACCATCACCAAGGCCGCCGAGGCCCTCATGGCCGACGGCGCGGCGGGCGTGGTCATCGCCGCGACGCACGCGATCCTCTCCGAGCCCGCCGTCGACCGGCTGAAGAACTGCCCGGTCCAGGAGGTCGTGGTCACCGACACGCTCCCGCTGACGCCGGACCGCGAGTTCGACAAGCTCACCCAGCTCTCGATCGCGCCGCTGGTCGCGCGCGCCATCCGCGAGGTCTTCGAGGACGGCTCGGTCACCTCGATGTTCGACGGACACGCTTGACCTACCCCACCCGCGAGCCCGATCTCGTCGGTCCGCAGGCGGACCCGGCGGACGAGTTCCTGCGGCTGGCCTGCCTGACCTACGGCGCCGACGACGTCGTACGCCGCGCCAACGCGCGGGCGATGCTCGTGGCCCAGCCCGGTCTCGGCGCGGAGAGCATCCACGTCGCCGCGGCCCGCGCCGATGCGGTCGCGTTGCGGCGGCTGCTGGAGGCGGACCCGGCGCTGACCAACGTCGAGGGCGGCCCGTTCGGCTGGCCGCCACTGCTCTACCTCGCCTACGCCCGCCACGACCCCGACCTCTCCGCCGACGCGGTCCGCGACGCGGTGGCAGTGCTGACCGGGGCCGGCGCCGACCCGGGCGCGGGCTACCTCTGGCACGGCAACTCCCCGCCGTTCACCGCGCTGACCGGTGCGTTCGGCGAGGGCGAGGGCGGGCCGAGCAACCAACCGAGCCATCCGCAGTGGGAGGCGCTGGCCCGCTCACTGCTGGAGGCGGGCGCCGACCCCAACGACGAGCAGACGCTCTACAACCGGATGTTCCGGCCCGACGACAGCCACCTCGAGCTGCTGTTCGAGTTCGGGCTCGACGACCACGAGGAGCTGGCCGGCCAGCTCGGCTGGGCCGTCATGCACGGCATGGACGCGCGAGTGCAGCTCCTGCTCTCCCACGGCGTCGACCCGGACGCCGAGGTCGGTGGCATCTACGGCCTCGCGACCCGCTCGGCGTACGCCGCTGCCCTGACCAGCGGCCACCCGCGCACCGCCGAGCTGCTGGTCGCCTACGGCGTCGCCACCGAGCTGTCGGCCGAGGACGCGGTGGTGGCCGCGGTGCTCAACGGCGGCGACGTCGACCGGTCAGCGGTCGACGCCGCGCGCGCCGCTCGACCCGGACTCGTGGCGTGGGCGGCGCAGCTGGGGCGAGCCGAGGCGGTCCGGCGCGCGGTCGAGCTGGGCTGGGACGTCAACCGGCGGGCCCGCACCGACGTGCCGTCCGACCAGGGGTGGGAGACGGCACTGCACGTCGCGGCCCACAACGGTGACGCCGCGATGGCGGAGCTCCTCCTCGATCTCGGGGCGGACCCGACGGTGACCGACACGCGCTTCGCGTCCAGACCGGACCAGTGGGCGGTGCACTCCGGGCACGACGAGGTCGCGGCGCTGCTCAACGCCCGTTCTGGCTGAAGTGCTGGTAGTCCTTGAGTGAGCTCCAGGTGCCGCCCCAGGTCCACCCGATCGACTCGAAGGCCCGCACCACCACGCCGTTCGGCGTGATCATTCCCGGCCGGACCTTGTTGCGGTCGAGGTACGACGACGCCAGCTCGGGCAGGACGAGGTCGTCCTTCGTGTAGGGGTTCTGGAACGGGTCGAGGTCGATGGCCAGGCCGTAGGCGTGCTGGCTGAACGTCGTGGTCGACCCGGTGGTCGGTCGGCAGACGAAGGCCCCGGTGTCGTTGCCGTCGCCCGTCGGCGGCGCGTCGACCTCGGAGCGCGGCGTGACCCGGAGCTCCTCGAAGGGGAACCGCTGTTGGTACAGCGTCCGGAACACGCCGACCACGTCGTCCGCGACCGACCGGTTGAGGAGGAGCTCGCCGGTGTGCCGCTGGTCGTCGAACCCCCAGAACGTCAGCCGCACGTAGGCGAGGTCGTCCGCCTCGACGGGACAGCCGGGTGCCCACGTGGACCGGGCCAGGACGTCGGCCGGGACCGTCTCGACGACCGAGGCGAAGCCGTCGCCCGGCAGGGACGCGACCGTGTCCGGCAGCGTGAACCGGCGCGGGTCCAGCTCGGGCGGGGTCGGGCGACTCTGGCCGTAGCCGTCGGGGCGCAGCGGCAGCGGGCGGGTGCCGAGCCATGGCGGCGGCACGGTGCCTGGCTCCGGCGTGGCGGGTGGGGGCGTCGGAAGTTCGGAGGTGGGAGCGGGGGTCGTCGGCGTCGCGGAAGGCGTCGGGCTCGGCGGGAGCTGCGGCTCGGCCACCGGGTCGTCGTCGGCCGAGCAGCCGACCAGTGCCAGCCCGACGATCAGCCCGGCGACCGCCCTACGTCCGGTCATCGAGCGCGTCCTCCCACGCTCTCCGGAGCACGGTCGGTACGTCGCGGGCCAACGCCTCGCGCACCAGGCCGAGCTGCGCCTCGTCGAGGTGGAACCGCGGGAACCCGTCCCCGACCTCCGAGGAGAACGCCGGCCCGCGGGCGGCCCAGCGCGGACCCGCCTCCAGGTAGCGGGAGAGGTACGGCGCCCCGAGCTCGGCCTGCTCGGCCGGCCACAGTCCGGCGGTGATCGCGGAGAACCGCCGGTTGGAGACGCCCTCCTGCGTGAGGGCCTCCCACGCCTCGGCCTTCGCCTCGGCCGTGGGCCGGGAGGCGAGCGCGGTGGCCGCGCCGAGGTCGCCCTCCGCCGTCCCGTCGCGGCGTCGTTCCTCCTCGATCGCCGCGGCGTCGAGCCCGCCGAGACCGGCGAGCCGCTGCACGACCCGCCAGCGGAGCTTCGGGTCGAGGGCCACGTCGTGGTCGGTGCGGTCGTCGGTGAGCCAGCGCCGGAGCTCGTCGGCATCCCGGCTGGCTCGTGCCAGGCCTCTGGTGAACGCCACGGGGTCACCGCCTGCGTCGAGCCCGGCCCGGCAGGCGGCGGCCACGCGCTCGTGCCCGTCGACGGCGGCGTCGGCGGGGACCCGCGCGGACATCACCGGGCCCAGCGTTGAGTCGGCGACGGCGGTGATGAGGCTGACGTGCCGCTCGGTGGGCAGGTGCCGCTCGACCAGGGCGAGGTAGCGCTCGACCTCGAGGTCGCGGCAGGCGACGGCGTCGATCGTCGTCGTCCAGAGCACCGACCGGGCCAGGTCGTCCGCGAGCGCTCCGAGGCCGTCCTCGACCGCCGACCACGAGCGCTCGTCGAGCTGCACGCGCGCGAACGTCTCGCCGTGGGCGTTGGGAACGACGACCCGACCGGCCCAGTCCGCCAGCCGCACAGGTTCCCCGTCGAGGTCCACGACCCTGCGGTCGAGCTCGGCCAGCCCGTCGTCGTACGCCGTGACGAGGAAGCGGTGTGGCCGGACGCCGTCGCGGACCAACACCGGAACGTCGCCGTCGCGCTCGACCCGGATGGTGTCGTGCCCCGACTGCCGCAGCCAGACCTCGGACCACGCCCGGACCTCGCGTGGCGACGCCTCGTCCAGCGCTCCGACCAGGTCCGCGAGGGTGGCGTTGCCGAACCGGTGCTTCGTGAGATGTGCGTTGACCCCGGCCAGGAAGTCCTCGTCGCCCATCCACGTGACGAGCTGGCGCAGGGACGAGGCGCCCTTGATGTAGGAGATCGCGTCGAAGTTGGTCGACGCGGTGTCCACGTCGGGCACGTCCTCGGGCAGCGGCGCGACCGGGTGCGTGGAGCGTCGCCGGTCCGCGACCATCGCCGCCGGCTTGTGGGTGACCTGGAAGCCGACCCAGGCGCCCTCGAAGCCGGCGGCGTCCTCGCTGACCCGGAACCCCATGTACTCGGCGAACGACTCGTTGAGCCAGATGTCCTCCCACCAGGTCTGGGTCACGAGGTCGCCGAACCACATGTGCGACATCTCGTGGGCGACCACCATCGCGCGCGTCTGCCGCTCGACCTCCGTGATCCGGCCGCGCGGGACGAACTCGTCGCGGAAGGTGACGCAGCCGGGGTTCTCCATCGCGCCCCAGTTGAGCTCCGGCACGAGCACCTGGTCGTAGGTGTCGAACGGGAACGGCTCGTCGAAGAGCTCCGCGTAGTGGTCGAAGCACTGCTCGGTGATCCGGCGCAGCTCGTCGAAGTCGCGGTCCAGCTCGGCCCCGAGGGAGGCCCGGGCGTGCCAGCCCATCGGCAGGCCGGCGTGCTCGAAGGTCCGCGAGTGCCACGGCCCGGCGCACAGCACGAACAGGTCGATCGGGATCGGCGGCGTCGGCGTGAACTCCCACGCGTCCGCCTGTGGCCCCTGTCGATCGAGTGCCACGGTGCTGTTCGACAGCACGGTCCAGGCCGGGTCGGCCACCACCCGCAGAGTGATCGGCGCCTTGAGGTCGACCTGGTCGAAGCACGCGAACACCCGCTGGGTGATGTCCACGCCGACGTACGCGCTCACGTAGCGCTCGCCGTCGACGGGGTCGGTGAAGGTGTGCATGCCGTCGCCGTCGGTGACGTAGGGCAGCCGGGCGTCCACCACGACCTCGTTGCGGTCGTCCGGCTCGGTCCGCAGCCCGGCCAGCTCGATCCGCGCGCCGTCGTACGCCGCCTCGACAGGGGTGTGGTTGACCGTGACCCGGAGGTCCTGACCGCGGTGCAGCTCCAGGAACGTCTCCGGCGAGGTCGACGCGAACCGCACGGTGACGCGGCTGCCGAAGGTGTGCAGGTCGGTGAGGTCGACCTCGACGACGTACGACACGTCGGAGAGCCGGGCGGCCCGGGCCCGGGCCTCGGCAAGGGTCAGGGAGGGCACCCGGCCAAACTACGGCCGCGCCGAGAATTCGCACGTGGCAGGCCGCCGTCGTTAGACTGCTGCGGTTGCCTCGGCGAGGGAGCCCGGAAGCCCGGACTCCGTGATCGACAGGGCGGCGCCCCTCCGGGTGTGCCTCCGCGATCGCGTCGAGGCCCCAGACCACGGGACACAGCCCGAAGACTCAGAGGAGCACCACGCATGGCCACCGAGAAGATCTCCGCGGAGACCCGCAACGAGTTCGGCAAGGGCGCCGCGCGCCGCATTCGCCGCGACAACAAGATCCCCGCCGTCCTCTACGGCCACGGCAACGACCCGGTGCACGTGACCCTGCCGGGCCACGACACGATGATGGCGCTCAAGCACGGTGGCTCCAACGCGCTGCTCGAGCTCCAGATCGACGGCGAGGCCCAGCTCGCGCTGACCAAGGCCGTCCAGATCGACCCGATCCGCCGGGTCATCGAGCACATCGACTTCGTGGCCGTCCGTCGCGGCGAGAAGGTCACCGTCGACGTCCGGATCCAGGTCGTCGGCTCCGCAGCCTCCGAGACCGTCGTCGTCACGGAGAACACCACGGTCCAGATCGAGGCCGAGGCGACCCACATCCCCGAGAACATCGAGGTCTCGATCGAGGGACTGCCGGCCGGCACCCAGATCCTGGCCGGTCAGCTCGACCTGCCCGAGGGCTCCGTCCTGCTGGTCGACCCGGAGACGCTCATCGTCAACATCCGGGAGCAGCAGAGCGAGGAGGCCCTGGAGGCCGAGCTCGAGGAGGCCGAGGCCGAGGCGGGCATCGAGCGCGAGGAGCACGAGCTCACCGACGAGGAGCAGGCCGCCGAGGGTGGCGAAGGCGGCGAGTCCGCCGAGGGCGGCGAAGCCGCTGCCGAGGGCGACGCGTCGGAGGAGTGACGGAGCAGCTCGACTCGGGTGTCGGGCCCTGGATCATTGCGGGGCTCGGCAATCCCGGTCCGGCGTACGCCGGGCACCGGCACAACGTCGGCTACCTCGTCGCCGACGAGCTGGTGCGCCGGCTCGGTGCGCCCCTCAGGGCCCACCGGGCCAGCCGGTCCGACATTGCGGAGGGCCGGCTGACCGGTCATCTGCAGAGCCCGGGGCTGCCGGGGCCGCGCATCGTCGTGGTCCGGCCGCGCTGCTACATGAACGAGCTCGGCGGTCCGATCAAGTCGGTGCTGTCGTTCTTCAAGGTCGGCCCGGAGCGGTTCGTCGCGGTCCACGACGAGCTGGACATCCCGTTCGACACGATGCGGGTGAAGTTCGCCGGGGGCGACAACGGGCACAACGGCCTGCGCTCGATCCGGTCCTCGCTCGGCACCGGTGACTTCTACCGGGTCCGGGTCGGCGTCGGCCGGCCGCCCGGGCGTCAGGACCCCGCCGACTTCCTGCTCTCGAACTACTCGACCACCGAGCGCAAGGAGCTGCCGTTCCAGGTGGACCGCGCCGCCGACGCCGTCGAGTCGCTGGTCACCCAGGGACTGGCCGAGACCCAGCAGCGCTTCAATTCCTAGCTGGTGCACAGCGTGCGAGCGAAGCTCGCGGGGGTATCAAGCGGGCGCGCGCCAGCCGATCTCGTGGGCCATGCCCACGGCGGCCAGCTGTGAGGACACCTCGAGCTTGGCGAGGATCGACTTCACCTGGGTGCGCACGGTCGCCTCGGAGACCGTGCTGAGCCCGGCGATCTGGCGGACGGCCCGGCCCTTCATCAGGTGGCCCAGCACGACGCTCTCGCGGTTGGTGAGCTGCTCGAGGCGCTCCCGAAGATCCAGCAGGTCCTCCCGCTTGCGGCTCCACTCCGCCAGCAGCTCGTCGCGCTCCGCCCGGTCCATCACCGGGAGCCCGGCGACGACACGGCGCACGGTCGCGATGATGTCGATGAGCGGCTGTGTCTTCGACACCACCTTGCGCGCGCCGGCGCGGACGGCGTCGCCCCACCGGGCGCGGTCCGGCGACCCGGTGACCACGATGACGTCGGCGCCGGACTCGGCGATCGGCTCGATCAGCCGGACCGCGTCTCCGAACCCGCCCAGGTCGAGGTCGAGCAGGACCACCACCGGCTGCTGCTTGATGATCGCGGTGACCAGCGCGCCGGGGGAGTCGGGGTCCGACGGAGCGTCGATGCGGCGCACGTCGTAGCCCTCGACGGTCAGCGCGAGGTCCACCGCCTCGGCGAACAGCCGGTGGTCCTCGACGATGATGACGCGCCGATCAGCTCGCGCGGGCGACACGGTCATCGGCGCTCACCTCCTGGGGCACGGCAAGCAGGTGCACCGCGAACGTCGCGCCGACCGCGGTCGGCAGCAGCTCGAGGCGGCCGCCCAGCTCGTGGGTGATGTCGGCGGCCACGTGGAGACCGATGCCCTGGCCGGGCGAGTCCGGCCGGCTGACGCCCCAGTCGAAGAGGCGCTCACGCAGCTCCGGCGGGATGCCGGGACCCTGGTCGGAGACGGTCACCGTGACGCGCTCGCCGTCGCTGTCGCTGCTGACCCCGACCGTGGCGGCGTCGGGGCCACCGTGGACCGCGGCGTTCTCGAGGAGCACGTTGACGACCTCTGCGATGTCGTCGGCGCGGCCCATCGCCCGCAACCCCGACGGCGCCCAGACGACCACCCGACCGCGCGCCAGGTGCGACAGGACGATCTGACCGATGACGTCGTCGAGATCGACGCTGCGGCTGCGGGTGGGGCCCCTGTCGGAGACGAGTCGCTGCAACCGCTCCACCTCGGCCCGCATCATGGCCGCGAGCGCGGTGCCACGGTCGGAGGTCACGCCGTCGTTCATCAGTCTCTGCGCCGACGCGATGCCGGCCACGGTCGCGTTGATCTCGTGCAGCCGGGCCTGGTCCTCGCGGAGGCCGTACTCGACGGCCTGCAGCTGGAGGTGCAGCTCCTCGACCTGCTCCTTCTCGTCGTCGATGGCCAGGTGCAGCATCGCGGTGGCGGTGCCCGCGAGCAGTACGGCGGCGAGCAGGCCGGTGCCCAGCGACACCGCTCCGCCGAGCGTCGAGCCCACCACGAGTGCCACCATCCCGACCGCGACCCGGACGCGCGCCCATTGCGGGAACTGCTCCAGCCGGAGGATCGCGCCAGCGAGGGCACAGGCCAGCACTCCGAGCACCACGATCCGGATGGTGTCGTGGTGGGCCGGCAAAGGCAGCGCGGGTGCCTGGACGAGCACCAGGTGCCGCAGGCAGGCGATGCCGAGTCCGATCGAGAGCCCGATGGCCAGCGGGTCGCCGCGCAGCTGGACCGCTCGAGCGGCCAGGACCGTGCCGACCAACCCGACCAGGACCACCACCCGGAAGACGAACAACCAGGCGGCCTGACTCTCCACCGTCTCGGCGTGGGTCAGCGAGAAGGCACCGAGGGCGAGTACGAGCATGGCCGACATCGTGAACAGCAGGGCCAGCCAGCCGGTGGTCTCGTTGCCGGTGATCCGCCAGTGCAGGTACATGAAGATGGCCGCGGCCAGGGTGGCCGTGCCGACGAGCAGGCCGCGCGAGCGCAGGGCGGTCGAGAGGACGTCGTCGACCGGCACGAGCGTGAGCGACGCCAGCAGCGGCGCAAGCATGAGCACCAGGACGAGGGCAGTGCCCCTCCAGTTCCACACGCCCAAAGGAATGCGCAGCGCCTTCATCCGGATCCCCCCCACAGGCCCCGTGACGTCCCTGAGATCTATCGGCCGGGAGACCCCCGAAATCCTCGCGACGACGGCCCGCACTCTAGTACCTAAATTCGATGAAGGGAACTAGTCCTCCCTCGGCACCTGACTAAGCCGATCAGCCCCCGGGGGCCGGGAGCACCCGACGTCACTACCCTGAGCCGGGTGACCTTCGACCCCGGGCCCGTCCCCGCCGACGCCGACGACCACGAGCTCGCGGGCTGGCTGGCCGAGACCGCGGGGCGCCGCCTGCTCGAGGTCCGCCAGGAGGGGCTCGAGGGCCGCGAGCTGAAGGACGCCGGTGACCTCGCCGCCCACCAGCTGCTCATGGAGCTGCTCGCCGAGTACCGGCCGGGTGACGCGGTCCTGTCCGAGGAGGGCAAGGACGACAAGGTCCGGCTCTCCAGCGACCGGGTCTGGATCGTGGACCCGCTCGACGGCACCCGCGAGTTCTCCGAGCCACCGCGCGACGACTGGGCCGTCCACGTCGCTCTGTGGGAGGGGCACGACGGCGAGGGCGACCTGACCGCAGGCGCCGTCGCCCAACCCGGGCTCGGGATGACGTTCACGACCGGCGAGCCCCCCGTCGTACCCCCGAGCACCGCGCCGCGGACGCGCGTCGCCGTCTCCCGGAGCCGCCCCCCGGAGTTCACCGACGGGCTGGTCGCGGAGCTCGGCGGCGAGACCGTCCCGATGGGCTCGGCCGGCGCCAAGGTGATCTCGGTGGTCCGCGACGTGACCGATGCCTACGTGCACGCCGGAGGCCAGTACGAGTGGGACTCCGCCGCCCCCGTGGCCGTCGCCCGCGCGGCCGGGCTGTTCACCTCGCGGGTCGATGGCTCTCCGCTGCGCTACAACCAGGACGACGTCTACCTGCCCGACCTCGTGGTCTGCCGACCCGAGCTCGCGGACCGGATCCTGGCGCACCTGCGCGAGCACGGCGTCCGGTGAGCGTCGGTCAGTAGGCTCCGCGCCGGCCCACGACCGCGCCCGCGGTGCGCAGCGCGATCTTGACGTCCATCCACCACGACCAGTTGTCGACGTACTGCAGGTCCAGCCGCTCGGTGTCCTCCCACGAGAGGTCGGATCGGCCCGAGACCTGCCACAGGCCGGTCAGTCCGGGCTTCACGTCGAGCCGACGGCGCAGGTCGGGCGCGTACGCGGCGACCTCGTTGGGCAGCGCCGGCCGCGGGCCGATGAGCGACATCTCGCCGCGGACCACGTTGATCAGCTGGGGCAGCTCGTCGAGGGAGCTGAGGCGGAGGAACGCCCCGACCCTGGTGATCCGCGGGTCGCGCTTCATCTTGAACAGGACGCCGTTCTGGTCGGACTCGTTCTTGTCCTCGAGCTCGCTGCGGATGCGGTCGGCGTCCGCGCACATCGTGCGCAGCTTGTAGACGGTGAACGGCCGACCGTGCCAGCCCACTCGGACCTGCCGGTAGAGGGCCCGGCCGGGGGTGTCGGCCCGGATCAGCAGAACCAGTACGCCGAGCAGTGGCGCGAGCACGACCAGGAGCAGCAGGGCCGCGACCCGGTCCACGACGTCCTTGAGCAGCCGCGCGGGACCGCTGAGGGGGACGGGGTGGAGGGCGAGCAGTCGGCTGCCGCCCAGGTGTGCCGTTCCGACCCTGCTCGTCGCGACATCGCGCAGCCCCGGGTCCACCAGGAGCCGCACGCCCTCGTGCTGGAGCAGGACACCCAGCCGGCGCAGGTCGGCGTGGGTGATCCCGGGACCGGGTGCGACGACGACGGCTTCTGCGTGGTGGGTGCGCACGACCTCCAGGAGGTTGTCGAACCCACCGAGCGTCACCGGCACCGGCCAGGCCTCGGGTGTCGGGTCGAAGTCCTCCGACTCCGAGTCGGGCAGGCAGACGGCCACGGGGTCGAACGCGCTCCGGCCACCGGGCCGGAGGGCTTCCTTCATGAGCGCGTGGACCTGCGACGAGTGGCCGACCAGGACCGTGGGCACGGAGCCCGAGGGCGCCGCCAGCGCCATCGCCACGCGGGCGGTGACCGACCCCACGAAGACCGTGGCCGCGAGGAACAGCGCCGCGGCCGCCACGGTCCGCGGGGACTCGCCGGAGCCGGCGCCGGGGATCAGCGCCGGCAGGCTCCAGACGGCGGTGGCCGCCGCCAGGGCCGCGCCCAGGAGCGCCCGGATCGGGATCCGGCGCGACTCGCTGTGCTGCCGGGCGTAGGCGCCGGACAGCGCGACGGCGAGGGGCCACGCGAGCAGGATCGTGCCCCGCGCCGTCCCTCCCGGACTCGGGTAGATGGCGGCCCCGCCCGCAACCGTCACCGCGACGAGTACGTCGAGGGCCAGAGCAATGCCCGTCGTACGGCCGGCGGAGACGGTTCCGGTGACCCGCTCCCGAGTGCGCGCAACGGGGGTAGCCGTGGTGACAGGCACCGGCCCCGTTGTAAGTGTCATGCATCCCCCCTGGAAGTGCGCTCAACGTAGAAAGGGGGACGCGGTGGAACATCATGCATATCGGGCATGTTCCGCGGCAATTGCCGTTCGGAGGTCAGCCCGACGCCGTCAACGGGTCAGCAATGGAGGTTTCCACCCGACCCGGTGAGCCAGGCCCACCGCCGCCAGCTGCGACGTGACCTCGAGCTTGGCGAGGATCGACTTCACCTGGGTGCGCACCGTCGCCTCCGCCACGACGCACTCGGTCGCGATCTCGCGGACGGTCTGGCCCTTCATCAGGTAGGCGAGCACCTCCCGCTCCCGGACGGTGAGCGTCTCGAGGCGCGCGTGCAGCTCCACGTTGGCGGAGCGCTCCTTGGCCCACTCCCGCAGCAGGTCCTCGCGCTCCTCGAGAGTCATCACCTGAAGGCCCTGGTTGATCCGCCGGACCGTCGCGAGGATCTCGTTGAGCGGCCTGGACTTCGGGAGCACCTTGCGGGCACCGAAGCGCACCGCCTCGCCCCAGCGGGCCCGGTCGACGGACGCCGTCACCACGATGACGTTGACGCCCGCCCTGGCCAGCGGCGCGATCAGCTGCTCGCCCTCGCCGAACTGTCCGAGGTCGAGGTCCACGAAGACCACCCGAGGGCGACGCCGCAGCACCGTGGCGATCAGGGCGCCCGGCGACTGCCGCTTCTCCGGGACGGCCACCCGTCGGACGTCGTACCCCTCGACGGTGAGCGCGAGCTCGAGCGACTCGGCGAACAGGACGTGGTCGTCGATGATGACGACCCGGAACTGGCTACGCGATGTTGCGGACGACATCGACGACCTTCCTCGGGAGCCGGGCGACGAAGGTCGCTCCGGGCTGGTGGCTGTCGACGAGCTCGATGCCTCCGCCACGTGCGGACGCCAGTCGGTGGACGATGGCGAGACCCAGGCCCTGACCCTTCGACGCCGGACCTCGGACCTCCGGCTCGAACAGGCGGTCCCTCAGCTCACGCGGCACGCCCGGCCCACTGTCGGAGCAGATGACCAGGGCGCCGCCGTCAGCGGCGGTGACCGAGAGCCGGATCGGCCCGCGGCCGGCGTGCCGGCCGGCGTTCTCGAGCAGGATGTTGACGACCTCGGCGAGCTCGTCGGGGTCTCCGAAGGCGTGCTCCTCGCTGGGGAACCAGCGGACGTCACGGCCTCGTGCGTGGTGGCTGGTGACCAGCGGCTCGATCACGTCGTCGAGGCCCATCTCGCAGTCGGCTAGACCGGACGTGCCCGACACCCGAGCGTGCATCAGCCGCTCCAGCCGGTCGAGCTCCGCGGTCAGCATCGTCTCGAGCCGCTGGCGGCGCGACGCAGGCACCCCGTGGCCGTGGCGCATCACCCGGGACGCGTTGGTGATCCCGGCGAGCGTGGCGCTGACCTCGTGCATCAGGTCGCGCTCCCGGCCCACCGCCTCGCGCACCTCGGCCAGTGAGCGCTGGAGCTGTCCGACCTGCTCCTGCCGCTCGATGATCGAGCCCCGCAGCAGCTGCTGGGTCATGGAGCAGATGACCAGGGCCGCGGCGATCTGCGCCGCGATGGCGCCGGTGCCGACGATGAACGACGGCTGCTCGAGGGCGGACCCCAGACCTCCCGCGGTCAGCAGCGCCACGGCGACGGCGAGCTGCCGGCGAACGTGCAGGGCGACGCTGCGGCGGCGGAGAAGGATCCAGACCAGCGTCGACCCGGCCAGGACCACCCCGGTGGAGAGGAGGGCGAGGGTCACGGCGCCGGAGGGCGACGGAGGCGCCAGCTTCAGGGCCAGCGAGCTGGCCGCGATCAGCAGGGCCCCGGCCGCACCGCCGAGCAGGGCGGGGTCGCCGGGCACGTCAACCCGCTCGGCCACCAGGGCCAGCAGGCAGAGCGCCGACAGGACCACCAGCAGGGTCACGCGGGGCCAGCTGGCGACCGCCAGCTGCCACGACGCGTTCCCGGTGACCGCGACGACCAGGCCGTGCGAGGCACCCAGCACCAGCCCGACCGTGAGCCACCCGGTCAGCCGGACCCCGGTCTCGCCGTCGCGCTCCGCACTGGAGACGCGCCAGTCGAAGTAGTGCAGGACCGCGGCGCCCAGGATGAGCGTGTAGCAGATGATCTGCGCGACGGGCAGCATCGCGCCCGGCCCCTCACCGTCCCCCGGGCGTGTAGATAGTACGAAGGCGCCGATGATCGACGCTCCCGCGATGAGAGCCGCTCCCCGAAGCACGGGTCGCTCGTCCCCTGTGGCCATTTTTCCCCCATAGTCATACCTGGCCAGCGTCCCGAGTTGCTGCCGGCGGCAGAAGGCCGCCGTACTGACGTGTGTCTCGATCTGACGACTCGCTGCCTCGGACCGGCAGCCCGCAAAATGCGCGAGACCACAGGAAGCCGGGGAAGTTGGCCGTCCTTTGGGGGATCAGTGCAGACGGTACATGTACCCGATCGGGGGTACGGAATGACCCGTTCAGGCTATTTGCTACGACGGGTGTGACCAGATGGATGACGCTCAGCGGCGCCCGATCACGTCATCAATTGCGATGATGTCAGGCCTTCTGCGCTAGACGGAGGGCCCCAGCCACAGAAATCTTGGCCGTTACGGCTCGGTCGACGGAGTGTGCCGTCGATGAGTACGTTCGAGGGCTGAGGGAAGTGGTGATCCGTGGTGCCGGTGCGTGGCCTGCGCAATCGCGGGCGCGGATCTCTGCGCGTCGCGGTGGCGTCCGACCAGCGACTCATCGCGGAGTCCGTCGCCGCCGCACTGGGTGACCGCTCGTTCGACACCGTCGTCGTGCAGTGGCCGAACGCCGACTCCGCCGGGAGGACCGACCGGCGCGGAGCCCGGTCGAAGCGCCGGCAGCCGGCGCCTGCACCGGACGCCGGACTCGTGCTGACCGACCTGGTCCGGATGGAGCAGGTGCGGGCGGCCCGGGTCCTGGTCGGCAGCCTCGACATCCCCTGGCTGGTGCTGACCATGGCCCCGCGGGGCCCCGCCTGGGGCGCGATGTACGAACGCGGCGCCACCCTGGTGCTCCCGAGCACCATCGGGCTGGAGGCGACCAGCGAGCTGATCTCCGACCTCGCGACCGGCTGGCTCCCCGACCTGTCCCGCCGCGAGCGCAAGCAGCTCGTCCAGGCGTGGCGCAGCTTCGAGGCGGAACGCGCCGACATGGCCGCGCGGCTCCAGACCCTCAGCGACCGTGAGGAGGAGGTGCTCCAGCAGCTCCACGGTGGCGTGGGGGTCCGCGCCATCGCCGAGCAGTCGGAGGTGGCCGAGGCCACGGTGCGCAGCCAGGTGAAGTCGATCCTCCGCAAGCTCCACGTCAGCTCGCAGATCGCCGCCGTGCTGGCCTACGAGGAGCTCGTGACGGACAGCATCGACCCGGATCTGCACCACGTCGGCTGACCCACATCCGGGCCGACGTCCCCTAAATGGGTGACGCTGCACCGCGCCGTCCGACCGGGCGCCGCCGACTCTCCAGACTCGACCCGTGGCAGTGGTGACCGGGGTCGTGGGGCCCTCGCACAGCGAGGAACAAGTCGCCGCGCCCACCCCAGGGCGGCCCGTCCTGACCGTGCCGCACGACTGCGTGGTCGTCCGGGACGAGGCCCATTCGGTGAGCGGTCAGGCGCTGGCGCGAGCGGCCGCCGTGCTAGACCAGCACCCGTCCGTCGGCATCGTCTTCGTCGACGCCGACGGCACCGCTCGGGACGGCGTGCAGCCGGGTCACCGCTGGCTCAGGCTGGCCGCTGCGCACGGACCCGACAGCGTCGGTAGCCGGTGCGCGGTGCTGCGCCGCGCCACCTTCGAGGCCGCCGGCCAGCAGGGGCTCGGCACCCGGAGCGACGAGCTGTCGCTGTGGTTGCGGGCCGCTGCCCTCGCCGATGTCGCGCACGTGGCAGAGCCGCTGCCACTGGCGCCCCTGACGTCGACTCCCCGTCCCTCCGTGCCCGTCGGCCAGGTCAGCGAGCTGCACGAGCGTGCCCACGCCTTTCGCGACCTGTTCGACGTCTTCGGGCCCGTGAGGGGCCAGAAGCGGCTCCGCGCGGCGGCGTACCGCTCCATCGCCCGCAGCGCCCGCAAGCGTGCCTGGGTGGCGGCCTACGAGGGCGACCGCGTCGAGGCCTCGCTGTGCCTCCACCTCGCCCGCGACGTGAACCGCTGGCGCGGGCGGGAGACGCGCTGATGGACGCGCTGAGACTGCCCTTCGGACCCCTGGAGGTCCTGGCTGTGGGCGCCCACCCCGACGACGTCGAGATCGGCTGCGGCGGGACGCTCCTGCGTCTCGCGGAGCGGGCCGACCTCACGCTCACGGTCGCCGTCCTGACCGGTACGCCGGACCGGCAGGCCGAGTCGGCGGGGGCGCTGCAGGAGATCGTCCCGGGGGTCAAGACGCACTTCGCCGGACTGCCCGACGGTCGGCTGCCGATCCACTGGGAGGCCGCCAAGGAGCACCTCGAGGACCTGGCCCGGCACTGTCGTCCCCAGCTGGTGCTGACCCACCGCGTCGACGACGCACACCAGGACCACCGCACCCTGGGTGTGATGGCGACCACCGTGTGGCGCGACGCCCTGGTCCTGCACTACGAGATCCCCAAGTGGGACGGCGACATGAGCGCGCCCTCGCACTACGTCGGGCTCACCCGCGAGCAGGCGCTGCGCAAGGTCGACCTCCTCAACCGGCACTTCCCCAGCCAGCACCCGCACGACTGGTGGGACGACGAGGTCTTCATGGGACTGATGCGCCTGCGTGGGATGGAGTGCCGGCGTCCGTACGCCGAGGCGTTCCACGTCTCGAAGGCCCTGATCGAGCTCTGAGGGACACGGCCCGTCCTGCCTGGCCCCTCGGGTCAGAAGACCTCGAGCCTCGGGAGGGGAACGACGAGCTTCGCGCCCCACTCCCGGGTGTACTCGAGCTGCGTGGTGATCTCCTCGCGGAGGTTCCACGGCAGGATCAGGATGTAGTCCGGCCTGGTCTCGGCCAGCTTCTCCGGGGCGTGGATGGGGATGTGGGTGCCGGGCAGGAACATCCCCTGCTTGAACGTGCTGCGGTCCACCGTGAAGGCGAGCAGGTCGTCCCGCACGCCGGCGTGGTTGAGCAGCGTGTTGCCCTTGTCGGGCGCGCCGTAGCCGGCGACCGTCCTGCCCTCGCGATGCGCGGCGATCAGGAACTCCACGAGGTCGTCGCGAGCGGCGCCGACGACCGCGGCGAAGCCTGCGTGACCCGTGACGCTGTCGAGTCCGGCGGCGCGCTCCTGCTCGAGCACCTCGGCGACCCGTGCGCTCGGGTGCGTGGCCCGCTCGACCGGCATCGACCACGTCCGCAGCGACCCTCCGTTGGTCGGCAGCTGCTCGACGTCGACGACCACTAGGCCGGCCTCGGCGAGCACCCGCTGGGTCGTGATCAGGGAGAGGTACGAGTAGTGCTCGTGGTAGATCGTGTCGTAGAGCCGGTCCTCGATGAGCCGCAGCAGGTGCGGGACCTCCATGGTCAGCGTGCCGTCGTCCTTCATCAGGCTGCGCAGGCCGCGGGCGAAGTCGACGATGCTCGGCACGTGTGCGAAGACGTTGTTGGCCACGACGAGGTCGGCCTTGCCGTGGTCGGCGGCCACCGCGGTGCCCGTGGCCTGCCCGAGGAACTCGCCGACCGTCTCGATGCCCCTGGCCCGGGCCGCCTCCGCGATGTTCGCCGCCGGCTCGATGCCGAGGCACCTGATGCCGAGGTCGTGGACATGCTGGAGCAGGTAGCCGTCGTTGCTCGCGACCTCGACCACGTAGGAGTCCCTGGCGAGGGCGAGCCGGTCCACGGCCGTCTCGACGAACTGCTTCGCGTGCGCCACCCAGGAGTCCGAGTGCGAGGAGTGGTACGCGTAGTGGCTGAAGATGTCCTCGCCCGAGAGGTACGCCGGCAGCTGGACCAGCAGGCACGTCGCGCAGATCCGCACGTGCAGGGGGTAGAACACCTCGCCGCGGTCGAGCTGGTCGGCCTCGAGGTAGCTCACGCACGGTGGTGACATGCCGAGGTCCACGAACGTCTGCGTCAGGGCGCTGCCGCAGAGGCGGCATTTCGAGGCGTTCATGAATGACACCTCTCGGTCAGGGGGGATCCGGCGACCCTTCTGGACACCGCCGACGCTAGGTCCGACCAGGCTTGCCGGGCCCGCTCTCGAAGCGACGTACCCGGAATGGGGGACCGCCCCTGGGCGCTAGCCGCGCAGCCGCTTGGCAGCGCCCGCGAGCCGGCCGCGGAGCCGTCGCTGGAGGTCCGGGCGGTCGACCATCACCCGCTGTGGCCAGTCGGGGCCGTCGTGGCCGTGGATGCTGGTGCGCGCCTGGAGCCACGTGCCCCGCCGCGCCCACCCGCCGTCGCTGGTGTAGACGCGGCTCACGCCGGTCCGCCGCAGGGTGCGTACGACGTGCCGGTCGTAGGAGCCGAACGGAACGGCGACCTCGGTGACGGGCGAGCCGGTCAGCTGTTCGAGCTCCCGGCGCGCGCGCACCATCTCGTCGTCCACGACCGACGCACCTGCCGGGCTCCAGTCCAGCGACCGCCAGTCGCGGTGCGTCCAGCCGTGCGAGCCGATGACCATGCCGGCGCGGTGCAGCTCGCGCACCCCGGAGGCGTCGAGCCGGCCGGGTTCGCCCAGCAGCCCGGCGCAGATGTAGAAGCGGGCCTTCAGGCCGCGCTCCAGCAGCCGGGGCAGGCCGATCTCGAGGTCGGAGAGGTTCCCGTCGTCGAAGGTGACGGTGACGTCCGGTCGTCCGACCGCGGCGTCGAGCAGCCCCTCGAACTGGTCGACCGAGATCCAGATGTCGTCCTCGCCGTCGTCCAAGGGCCGGACTGGTCGTCCGATCCCGTGCACGGTGACGTTGACGGCCCATCGACCGCTCCCGCGAGCGGGTTCGAGTCTGTGGTCCACGCCTTTCAGCTCCCCGTTGTCGTTGGTCACCCGCTGTTTGCCTCCGGTGCCTCCGCCAGGACCCCGAGCGAGGCCTTCCTTCGTCGTCTGCCACCGAGGCCACCCAGCACGTGGGCGACGAGGTCCGGCGCGTGCCGGGGGATGTCGTGGTGCGCGAGCCGGAGGTTCGGGCTGGCCGGGTCACGCACCAGCTCCTGGGGGAAGAGTGCCACCAGGCCGTTCGGGTACGACGCCGTCCGCGCCGGCGGCTGCTCGAAACCGAAGGCGATGCGCAGGGCCGTGAGCGGGTCCGCGCCGTCGGCCGCGACCAGGTGCGAGGTCGGCGTCGCGCGTGGGTTGAGCTCGAGCAGGTGCGCGCGGCCGTCGGCGTCCAGGATGAAGTCGAGGCCGCACAGCCCGGACAGCTCGAGGTTGCTGACGATCGACTTGACGGCGTAGGTCATGTCGGGGTTGTCGATGATCCGCAGCACCGTCGAGGGGCCCGTCGCCCCGTGGCTCTCGGTCACCTCGGCCAGCACCGCGGCCAGCGGGGTGCCCTGGAAGCACGCGACCGCGGCGTTCGCGGGGCGGCCCTCGATGTAGGACTGGATCGACAGGGTGGGCCGGGTGCCGGAGATCCGGGCTCGCACGTCCCAGGGGTCGCGCGCCACGACGAGACGCCGCACCGCGCGGGCCAGCGGAGGTCGGCGGCGCATCTCGCTGAACGCCTTGCGGCCCTCGGCCTCGTTGCGCAGGACCGCGACGCCGCGCCCGCCCCAGCTCCCGTCCGTCTTGAGCACGGCGGGACCTGGGTGGCGCTCGAACCACGCGGTGATGTCTCCGGCCGACCGCACGATCTCGGTCGGCGGGCACACGACCCCGGCCTCGCGAGCCATCGCCATCACGGCCGCGCGCGAGTAGACGCAGCTCACCTTGTCCGGCGACCCCAGCGACCGCTCGAGGAGCTGCCGCATGGTTGCGCCGGACTCGGAACGCGGGTCGGAGCGCGAGTGGAGCAGCGCGAGCGCGAAGCGGGTCCGGTCGTCGAAGGGGATGACGACGTCGGCGTCCGAGGCCTCGATCGCGACCCGCAGGGAGTCGACCGGGTCGGCCAGGCCGAGCCGGTGGCACCGCTGGACGGCCGAGACGACGTGCAGCGCGCTGCCGCGAGGTGCCACGGCCTCGACGTCGCAGCCGAGCTCGTGGAGGTCGACGGCGAGCCTGGCGGCGCCCGGCCAGGTGAACGTGCTGGCGACGAGCACCTTGAGCCGGGCCGGTGCCAGTGAGCGGCTGACGGCGCCGGCCAGTCGTGCGGCGCCGGAGGCGGTCTGCGTCAGGTCGAGGTGGTTGCCCCAGACCCGGCGTACCTCGAGCTGCGGCAGCCAGGGCCGCCAGAGGTCGGCGAGGTCGCAGCCGAAGTCCGGATCCGTGGCGGTGAACAGCACGACCGGGTGGTCGAGGACGAACGGCGTCCAGGCCGCCATCACCGCGAAGTTCGCGTCCTGGACGGTCTCGACGGTGTCGACGGCGATGGTCAGGTCGTGGCGGCTGCGCAGCCGCTTCGCCAGACGGGCGGACCGGCCGGAGAGCTCGCGCAGCGCCTGGACCGGCGGCTGGCCCACCAGACCCCTGGCGTGCACGGCCGCCCGTCGGGCGGTCGCCTGGACGAACAGGCCGGTCGGCCAGTGGCGCCGGTCGAAGAGCGCATCCACGAGCCCGACGAACGCCAGGGACCCGCCCGCGGCGAGCAGGAGCCGGGCGGCCTCGAGAGCGAGGAGCCCGCCCATCGAGTAGCCGAGCAGCCGGTAGGGCCCCTCCGGCTGCTCCGCGCGGATCGTCTCGACCGCCAGGGCGGCCAGGCCCTCGATCGTGTCCGCGGAGGCCGGGTCCGCCGTCACGGCCAGGGCCACGACGCGCTGGTCGCCGGTGAGCCCGGCCACCAGGAGCTCGAGCTCGTCGTTGGCGCCGCCCGCACCCGCGAACGCGAACAGGGTGGAGCCGCTGCCGGGGCGCAGCTCCTCAGCCGTCAGGCGGCGCACCGGACGAGGTCCTGGGTGATGCGTCGCGCTGCGAACTCGTCTCCGAACATGAAGCGCATCATCGGCCCGAACGACACCGCGGACGGGAGGCCGAGGAAGTAGACGCCCCGGGCGGACGACTCGAATCGGTGCGAGAGCACCGGCGCGCTGGCCAGGGTCCGCATCTCGGATCGGAGATCGGCGTCGAGGAACCCCAGCCGCTGCACGTCCGCGCGGTAGCCGGTCGCGCAGATGACATGGTCGGACTCGATCGTGACGGGCGGCTCCGCGTCGGCGCTCGCGAGCACGAGGCGAACGCCGTCCTGGGTCTCCTCCACGCGCTGGAGCGAGCGCCCGAGGGTGACGTCGACCGTGGACTCGAACGCCTCCTTGAGGTGCCAGGCCGAGTTCGGGCCGAGGTGACGGCGCACGATCTCGGGCCGCCAGCGGGCGGGCATGAGCCGGAAGAGGTCCGGTGCGTCACAGCTCGCGCGCGAGCGCCAGCCGGGCCCGAGGCCGGAGCCGGGCCTGACCACCCGGGCCGCGAGGCTCCGACGTCGCCCGGCCGGCGGAGAGTTGAACTTCACCGACGGTGCACGGGCCACCAGTCGGCTCTCGGCACCCTCCCGGGCGAGCCAGACGGCGAGGTTGACCGCCGACGCACCGGCGCCCACCACCGTGACCCGCTGGCCGGCGAACCGGTCGAGGTCGCGGTGGACGCTGGAGTGGCTGACCAGCTCCGGCGACATGCCCTCGACGATCTGCGGCATCGAGGCGAAGTGGGTGATCCCCGTCGCCACGACCACCTGCTTGGCGCGGAACTCCTCCCCGGTGTCCAGGGCGAGCCGGAACCCCCGACCGTCGCGGGCCAGGGACATCACGTCGTGCTGCTCGAGGTTCGGCACGAACCGCCGTTGGAAGTCGAGGCCGTAGTCGACGAACGTCTCGAGCGGGACAGGAATGTCGGTCGGGTGGTACGGCACGTCGCGCTCGAGGCAGTAGTCCGCCAGCGTGGCACCGGGCTCCGGTGACGAGAGGCTGGACGCGAACCCGTCCGACTTGAGGAACATCCCGCGCGGCATGTGGGTCCGCCACGTGTCGAGGGGCCGGCCGAAGATGCGGAAGTCCGCTTTCTGGCCGTGCAGGTGCGCCGCGACGGAGAGGCCGTACGGCCCCGCTCCGATGACGGCGGTGTCGGTCTCAGTCATCACGGCTGTCTCCTCGGGGAACAAGCGCCGCAGGCCCCGACCGAAAGACCCCATCGTTTCGCGTTCATGGGCCTGCGTTTCCCCCGGTCCGGAGGACTTTCCTGTCCCGCGGTGCCGCGAGGGGCCGATGGGCCTCGGGTACCCCCTCAATTGGGTACGCCGAGCGCCTATCCGGGGACCGTCTCACCATGGATCTGCAGCTGGCTCTGCAGCCGGAACAGCTCGGCGTAACGCCCGTTGCGGCTGACCAGCTCGTCATGGGTGCCCTGCTCGACGATCTCGCCCTCGTGGAGGACGTAGATGCGGTCGGCGCCGCGGACGGTGGAGAAACGGTGGGAGATGAACAGCGCGGTGCGAGCGCGCAGCGCGTCCCTGAGGGTGGCGAACAGCTCGTGCTCCGCCCGCGGGTCGAGGGAGGCGCTCGGCTCGTCCAGGATCAGCAGCGGGGCGTCGCGGTAGAAGGAGCGCGCCAGAGCGACCCGCTGCCACTGGCCGCCCGACAGGTCGGTGCCACCGGTGAACATGCGGGACAGCACGGTGTCGAAGCCCTGCGGGAGCACGTCGAGCATCGTGTCCGCGCCGGCGGCGGCCGCCGCGGACCGCACTCGCGCAGGCTCGGCCGGCTCGTCGATGCGGCCGAGCGCGATGTTGTCCGTCGCGGGCAGCGCATAGCGGACGAAGTCCTGGAACACGACGGCGATGCGTTTGCGGAGGCTGGAGGGCCGGAACGCGGACACGTCCTGCTCGTCCCACAGCACGCGCCCCTCGTCGGGCTGGTAGAGGCCGGCCAGCAGCTTGGCCAGGGTGGTCTTCCCGGAGCCGTTCTCGCCCACCAGCGCGACGACCTCTCCCGCGCGCAGCTCGATGTCGACGCCCTTGAGGGCATCGACGGCCGCGCCGGGGTAGCGGAACCTGACGTCCTGGACCCGCAACAGGTCGAACCGCGCCGGGGGCTCGCGTCCCTCGTCCTCGTCGACCGCGGCCTCGCCCAGGGCGAGGAACTGGCGCAGGTCGTCCAGGAACAGGCCGGACTCGAAGATCGACTGCGCTCCGCGGAACAGCGCCTGCACCTGTCCGGCCAGCAGGCGGATCGCGACGATCGCGGCTCCGGCCTCGGCGACGCCGATCTCGCCGCGGTCGATGAGCACGACGAGCGCGATCAGGGTGCCGCCGAGCACGACGGCCGAGCCGAGCTGGCCGATGAGGCTGAGCAGCAGGCGGCGTCCCACGTGGGTGCGGAGGTCGCGGAGGTAGGCGGCGTACAGGTTGTCGAACCGCGTCGCGAGCCAGCCCGCGAGCCCGAAGGCGCGCACCTCCTTCGCCTCGTCGCGCCCGGTCTGCAGCAGGGTGAAGTAGCCGCGCAGCCGGACGGCGGGCGTCTGCTTGACCGACCAGTCGAACTCGAGCCGTGACTCCCGGCCGCTGGTGATGAGCAGCGGGATGCCCGCGATCACCACCAGGGGCAGCAGGAGCGGTGAGATGGCGAACAGGGTGATGCCCAGACCGGCGCACGCCGCGAGGGCCCCGCCCATGGACAGCAGGCCCGAGGTCACCTGATGGGGCCGCAGCATCGCGCTGGTCTGGACCCGGTTGAGACGGTTGTAGAAGTCCGGGGACTCGAAGTATCGGAGGCCCACGCCGGTGGAGACCCCGAGCACCTTGCCCCACATCGTCCGCGCCACGGACTCGCCCAGGAGCCGCTGCAGCTGGGTCTGGACGGCGCCGGCCACCGCGGCGACCGCCGAGAGCAGGGCCAGCACCACGACCGGGAGCAGCACCGCGTCCATCACGCGGTCGCCCTTGGCGTCGAGGATCGCGGTCAGCACCTGCTGGATGGTGAGCACCTGCGCCGCCAGGGCCACGGCGGAGAGGACCTGTACGACGACCAGCGCGCTCAGCAACCGCTTCCCGGACGACCAGACGAGCGCCAGGCTGCTGCGCACCAGGCCCCAGAGGCGGCCCATGGACTTGCTGCCGGACCGGGCGGCGACGCGGAGGGCCAGGGGATCGTTGGGGTCGACGTCGGCGGTCACGACGGTCGCTCCTCGGAGCGGATCCGGTCGGCCAGCCGGATCACCCGCGCGCCGGGTGCGGCGGCGCCGGCGGCGTCCTCGACCGTGCCGATCCAGGCCCCGACGTCCTCGCGGGTGGCCGGGGCCGACGGCGCCTTGGCGGCGGGCCGAGCCCGGTGCACTGCGCCGAGCACGGCGTTCTGCAGCGCCCTGGACGCCGTGGCGGTGGCGCTCGGCCGCGACGCCAGAGCCACGCGTCGTGGCCACGACGCGTCCACGCGCCGTCCGGGGGCCGGCCAGGCAATGTCCACCGCTGACACGAGTCTCCCGAACGTGCGGGAGAGGCCGAGGTGGCGATCGAGGTCGGCCGGGACGGGTGTGTCCATGACGCGTCGCGCCCGGGCGAGCACCAGACCGACCTGCGCGGAGGCCTGCCAGGACCGGGCCCGGCGGGCGACCAGGTCCCAGTCGAGGATGCGACGCGCCGCCTGGTCGACGTCGAGCAGATGGACCAGGCGCACCGCACCCGACCTCGCGGCGTGGTGGCAGAGGTGGAGCAGGGTGTCGACGGGGTCGAGGGTGCGGACCTCGACCGGGCCGATCATCAGCGGCGTGCTTCGGGCGACGAGGTCGGTGGTCGGGACCTGGAACCTGCGGCGCTGGGTCTCCGACAGCAGGAGGGACCAGTGGAGGTCGACGAGCGCGCTGCCGGTGCGGCCGATCTCCAGCTCGCCGGTCACCTCGCCGTTGAGCAGGTCGTCCTGGGTGGCCAGGGCCTGCCACCCGACCGCGAACAGGCGCTCACACGCTTCGCGCAGGTCGGTGGGCCCGACGAGGATGTCGAGGTCGCCGTAGGACCGCAGCCCCGGGGCCGGGTGCAGGGTCTCGGACAGGACCGGTCCCTTGAAGGTGACCCACGGAACGTCACCCAGTGTCTTGCTGATCGCCTCGAGGGACGTCGTGACCCGGACGTGGTGCATGAGCGCGGTGTCCCGGTCCTCGCGCAGGAGCGCGGCCAGGTCGGGTCTGGTCTCCCGGAGCGCGACGTGCGCGAGCGGGGCGATCCGGTGGAACCGCACTGCTCTGACCAGCTCGGCCTCGATGCCGGGCTGCTCGGGCACCTCGGGTGACCGACCGCGACACACCTCGACGCAGGCCGCGTTGACGGCCCGCCGCAGGGTCGGGTTCCTCGTCGCCACTCCCGCGGGCACCACGGTGTCGCTCTGGGCGCCGGCCGTCATGGCGTGACCCCTGCGAGTGCGTGGGCGCCCAGCCCGGTCGCGCGGAGCACGCTCGCGGCGATGTCGTCCGCGAACGGCGGGCCCCACGGCAGCACGGCGACGTGGACCGGGACCCGGTCGACGATGTCAGCGAGCTGGTGGAAGCCGGCGCGCAGGACCGAGGCATCCTGCCAGCCCAGGAGCCGCGGGAACTGGGCCAGCAGCATGATGGCGTCCCTCTGGGACAGCCGGTTGATCTCCGCCGTACGGCGCTCGGGGGAGTGGTCGGGCACGGGAACGACCAGCGCGGCGAGCGGCAGGTCGTCGGTGGCGGCCGGTGCCGCGGCGAGCGCCTGCCGGTCGTCACCCGTCGTGCGGAGCCCGGGGGCACTCCGGAACCGGTCGGCCAGGTGGTCCGCGCCCTTGCGCAGGCGCAGCTCCGTCGCTCCCAGGGCGCACGTCGGCGGCGAGCTCGTCAGGTCGAGCCGGAGCACGTCGTCCGTGACGAGCCGCCCGCCCTCCGCGCAGAGCAGCGTCGCCATCGTGGACTTGCCCATGCCCGAGGCGCCGACGAAGGCCACGGCCGCGTCGCCGACCTGCACCGCGCTCGCGTGGAGGACGGTCTCCCCCCGCATGGTCAGCACGAAGGCGAGGAGGGTGCCGCTGACGAGCACCGACACCACGCCGGGGTCGGCACCGCGCATCGGGTGCACCACGGCGCGGGTCAGGGTCCGGTTGAGCGCGACGTCGCAGGTCCCGAAGAACCGGAGCCTGAAGCCTCGGTCGTCCGCGGTGGCGGCGTAGTAGCTCTGGTTCCCGCGCAGGTCGAGCAGCACGGTGCCCGAAGGCATCGCGTCGGTCCGGGCCACCGTGGCGCCGAGCGCGATCTCGAGGTCGACCGGCGAGCCGCTCGGGACGGGCCGGTGCAGGTGCAGTGGGACCTCCGAGCGGATCGTGAGGCCGTAGACGCGGACGAGCTCGCCAGGGGTGATCATCGCGCCGCTCCCGTCGGGACCGCCGCGAGCGGCTGGTACGACGACACCGCCCTGCGCGGGTCGACGACGGTGCCGTTGACGACGAGCCACGCGTGGGCGCGCACCTCGCCCTCGACCTTGGCGACGCCGAGCTGGAGCGCCGGGTGCAGGCGCCGCACCATCCAGCCGCACACCAGCGCCTGGCGCAGGCAGGTGTCCCCGAACGGCCAGTGCCGCAGGACGCGCCGCACGGCGTGCATGCGCTGGACGGCCCACCGCGGCAGGAGTACGGCGTCCGCCTGCTCCGCGATCGCGTCGAACCCGTTCACGGCCAGCGGTGTGCGGAGCGCCTTGGCGAGCTTGGGCAGCGTCGTGGTGCGCAGGCCCACCTCGACGACCGCGGCCAGGACCAGCGCGGCGAACAGGTCCGGGACCTCGGCCAGGCGCACGCGCGGGATCCTCAGCCGGCGGCTCATGGCGCGAGCCCCTCGCTGGCCAGCCAGGCGCTGTGCAGCAGGACCCCAGTCCCCATCGTCGGCTCGTCGGAGAGCCAGACGCTCCGGAGCCGCTCCACGTCGACCAGCTCCTCGTCGACCCCGCACCCGTCCCACGTGCGGGCGAACTCGCGCGTGGCCGCTCCGGAGTGAGCGTGGTTGAACGACGCCTTCGTGGCCCGGCGGAGGACGGCCTGCGGGAGGACGTCGGAGAACAGCGCCTGCATGGCGGCGGTCCGCCCTGGGAAGCCGGTGGCACCCCCGGCACGTGCCAGCGCCGACACGAAGCGGTCGTCCAGCAACGGGTCCGACGCCCGGATGCCGTACTCCGCGGCGGCGGCGGAGTGGTTGTGCACGATGGTCGCGAAGGTCCGCTGACGCGTGATGGCCCTGGTGGCGGAGTCGAAGCGCAACGGCTGGCCCGTGTAGTCGGCCGCCGCGAGCCGGACGTGCCGCTCGAAGGCGGCCGGGCGGAGCCATCGGCCCTGGACGCTGGTGCGCAGCATCCGCTGCGCGCTCCGCTGGCGCACCGCACGGGGGAGCGCCGCGGTGGCGGTGTACTTGATCAGCGCCCGGTCTGGACGCTTGCGACGCATGAGGACCCTCAGCGGGGTGATGCGATGCGATCCGAGGACGGCGTCGCCGCCCTCGCCGGTCAGCAGCGACCCACCGCGGAGGTGCTCGAACATCACGCCGTGGGTCTGGAGAGCGGGCGGCCACAGCGCCCCTCGGCTGGCCAGGGCGTCACGGGCCACGGCGCCCAGCAGGTCGGACTCCCCGTCGCGGAGCTCCAGGCGGACCCACTCGGTCAGCCCCAGGTGGTCGACGACCGCGCGCTGCCAGTCGGACTCGTCGGTGTCGGGAAGATCGGGGTAGACGCGCGTCACCGGGATGGGGAGCGCATGCCCCTCACGACGGGCGAGCGACGTCGCCGCGCCCAGGACGGCCGACGAGTCGCGCCCGCCGGAGAAGCTGACGTAGCACGGGCCGTCGGCCAGCGCCGGCCGCATGGCGTCGTCGAGAGCCTCGCGGGGCGTGCCGAGGGTGTCGGACGGCGGGCTGGCCGGGTCGGCCACCGGGACCGATCCGTAGACCCACCCGGTCGCGACCTCCAGCGGCTCCGGCCTGACGAACGGGTCATCAGTCGAGTGCGTCCGACGACGACCGGGGGGACGCTGTGGGTCCCGGCGTACCCCCCGGTCCTCGCCGACCTTCACGAACCTTGGCCGTACGGGAGTTCGACGACGATCGGACCCCAGTGGAAGACGAACGTGTCGTCGCTTCCGAAGATCCCTTGACCCATGGTCAGATCCTTGACGGATCCAACCGTCGTCAGCCTCGGCGGTGCGTAGTGTTCGTGCACTGATTCACCTCCTTTGCTACCTGGACTCACCAGCCGCCGGAAGCGGCGACGGCGTCTTGGTGGCGCTCCCGAGTGGAGTGCTCGAGCAGGCCGACAAGGGCCAGCTCGTCGACGAACGTCTGCACGTCCTGCTGCGCCCGCTCTTCGGACAGGTCGAACGTGTCGACCAGCACCTGGATCAGTTCCGTGAGCGTTCGCTCCTCGGTGAGCTGCCTCATCAGGACCGTCCCGCTGGCGTTGGCCGTCAGGTACGTCGACGAGCGCAGGTCAAGGATCACCAGGTCGCCGTCGATCTCGCGCCAGGTGATGTCTTCCACACGTAGTTTCATGTTCCCCATCCGATGAGGGCTCGGCGCCGAACCCGAGGGCGCGTCTGGCCCGCAGGTTAGGTAGGTCTCGAACCCGCCCGGTGCTCACGAGCGGCGCATACTCATATTGGTGTACGCCCCCGGGGCAGGCCGGGGCCGCGGCCGAGCGTCGGGGCGAGTGCATCTCGGCGGCCCCACCCGGCCCGCGCGGCGGTCCTCGCCGGCGCAGTGCCGCGAGCCGGTGCAGCGCGAGCGCGACGCCCCCGAAAACCGGTCCCCAATGTGGGGTATGCCCCGGACGATCCGCCTCGCGGTCCCCTGTAGTCGGCTGTGATCAAGGCCTAACGACCTGAGGAGAGTCCGTCGATGCGTGTCCTTGTTGCGGGAGACCGCGGCTACATCGGAACCGTGCTGGTGCCCGTGCTGCTCGGCGCCGGTCATGAGGTTGTCGGCCTGGACGCCGGTTGGTACGACGGCTGCGACTTCGGGCCGCAGCCTGAGGGCTACGAGTCGCGCACCGGTGACATCCGCGACCAGCGCCCCGAAGACCTCGACGGCTTCGACGCCGTCGTGAACCTGGCCGCGATCTCGAACGACCCGGTCGGCCACCTCAACCCCGAAGCCACCTACTCGGTGAACGCCCACGGAGCTGCGCACCTCGCGCAGGTCGCCCGTGACGCTGGAGTGCCGCGCTACGTCTTCTCCTCGTCGTGCAGCCTGTACGGCGCCGCGGGCGACGGGGCGGTCACCGAGGAGAGCGACTTCAACCCGGTCACGCCGTACGGCCAGAGCAAGGTGATGGCCGAGCAGCTGATCAGCAAGTTCGCGGACGACAGCTTCAGCCCGACCTACCTGCGCAACGCGACCGCCTACGGCTCGAGCCCGCGGCTGCGCGCCGACATCGTGGTCAACAACCTCACCGGAGCCGCGCTCACCCGCGGCGAGGTGCGCCTCCAGAGCGACGGCTCACCGTGGCGGCCGCTGGTGCACGCCGAGGACATCTCACGTGCCTTCGTCGCCGTGCTCTCGGCGGACCGGCAGGTCGTGCACGACCAGGCGTTCAACGTCGGTCGCGACGAGGACGTCGTCCAGATCCGCACCATCGCCACGGCCGTCGCGGAGCGCACCGGCGCGCCCGTCACGTTCGCCGAGGGCGCCTCGGCCGACACACGCGACTACCGGGTCGACTTCGGGAAGATCGGTCGCCTGCTGCCGTCGTTCCAGCCGGTGTGGACGGTGGCCGCCGGCATCGACCAGCTCGCCACCGACATGAGCCACATCGGGCTCTCCGCGCGGGACTTCGAGCACACCTTCGTCCGGCTCGAGCAGATCAACCGTCTCCAGGCCGCGGGCCAGCTGGACGACCAGTTGCGCAGCGCCGGTGGCGCTGCGCCCACGGCCTAGAGCGCCGGGGAGCGGCGGGAGAAGAGCGGTGGGCGCGCCCCGAGTTGCTGTCGTCGTGGTGACGTACAACAGCGCTGACGAGCTCCCACGGTGCCTGGAGTCGATCCACGACGGCGCCGAGGGCGTCGAGCTGACCGACGTCATGGTGGTCGACAACGCCTCTGACGACGACTCCACCGAGATCGCCAAGGCGTTCGACGGGCTGCCGGTCTCGGTCGTCCAGCTGATCGAGAACGTCGGGTACGCGGCGGGTCTGAACGCCGGTGTCGCGGCGCTCAGCAGCCGGCCGCCGGACGCCGTCATGGTGCTCAACCCGGACTGCCGCCTCCGGAGCGGCTCGCTCGCCATCCTCGCCGAGGCGCTGCAGGTGCCCGGCCGCGGGACCATCGCGCCGCTGCTGCTCAACCCGGACGGGAGCCTCCAGCCGACCCTGCGCCGGGCGCCCACGATCCCGGGTGTGTTCGCCGAGTCGCTCCTGGGCGGCCGCCTCGCCAACCGGTTCGGGCTGGGTGAGCTGGTCTTCAGCGAGGGGCCGCACGAGCGGCCGGGGCCCGTGCCGTGGGCCTGTGGTGCCGCGCTCCTGATGTCCTGGCCGCTTCTGGAGCAGGTCGGGCCGTGGGACGAGAGCTTCCTCCTCTACAGCGAGGAGACCGAGTACCTGCTGCGGGCGGCCGACCACGGGTGGTCGACGTGGTACGAGCCGGCGTCGGTCATCGAGCACAAGGGCGGGGAGTCCGGCACCAGGCCCAGCCTGGCCGCACTGATGACGGTCAACCGGGTCAAGCTCCACAAGCAGCGCTACGGCGTGACCAAGGGGCGCATGTACGCCGCCGGTCTGGTCATCGGCATGGCGATGCGCGCGGCCCTGGGTCAGCAGACCGCGCGCGCGTCGCTCGGCGCGCTGCTGTTCCCGTCGCGCCGGATCACGTCGCTCGCGCAGCTGCGCTGACCCCTCGCCCGCGCCGACGGACCGCACCGACGAACTGCGCCGGCGAGCCGGTGCTCAGGCGCCGCGGGTCTTGGCGTCGATGAAGGCCGCCAGCGTGCCGACGGTGTCGAAGATCTCGCCGGTGAAGTCCTCGTCGTCGATGACGATCCCGAACCGCTCCTCGAGCGAGACCGCGAGCTCCACGACCGCCAGGGAGTCGAGCTCGGGCAGCTCCCCGAGCAGTGGCGTGGTGGCGTCGATGGTGTCGCGGCGATCCTCGATCGCCAGCACGTGCACGAGAACGTCGACCACGTCGGCAACGGGTGCCTGAGTCGGTGCTTCCACGGGTGTCTCCTCCATCGTCAGTACCTGTCTCAGACCAGGATCTCGGCCGGCTCGGGGTGGCCCAGGAATCTCGTCGGGCTCGCCGTCAGCCCGTAGGCGCCGGCCTGGAACAGCACCACCAGGTCGCCCGGCTCCGCGCGAGCGAGCTCGACGTCGTCGCCCAGCAGGTCGAGGGGCGTGCACAGACTGCCGACGACCGTGACCCGCTCCGGCTCCGCCTCCGTGCCACGGTGTCCGGTGGTGATCGGGTAGTTGCGCCGGATCACCTGTCCGAAGTTCCCCGACGCCGCCAGCTGGTGGTGCATCCCGCCGTCGACGACGAGGTAGGTCTTACCGCGCGAGGTCTTGCGATCGACCACGCGGGTCACGTAGAGGCCCGCTTCACCCACCAGGTAGCGGCCGAGCTCGATCACCACCCGCGCATGCGGATGGGCCGGACGGATCTCGTTGGCCACGAGGTCGCGCAGGTTCTTGCCGACCGCCGCGAGGTCGAGGCGCTGGTCGCGGTCGAAGTACGGGATGCCGAACCCACCGCCGAGGTTGAGGTAGGTGATCTCCTCGGGACACTTCACGGCCAGCTCGAGGAGGAGCTGCACGGTCTGACGCTGCGCGTCCATGAGGATCTCGGTCTGCAGGTTCTGCGAACCGGCGAACACGTGGAAGCCCTCGAGCGTGACGTCGAGCGTGGACAGCTCGTCGAGCAGGGCCGGCACGAGCTCGACGTCGACACCGAACTGCTGGGGTCCGCCGCCCATGCGCATCCCGGAGCCCTTGACCGTGAAGTCGGGGTTGACCCGGATCGCGACGCGAGGCCGTAGCCCGAGGTTCTCGCCGATCGCGGCCGTACGCCGGGCCTCGCTCGCCGACTCGAGCTCGAGGAGCACGCCCGCGGCGACCGCCCGCCTCAGCTCGGCGTCCGTCTTCCCCGGGCCGGCGAAACTGACCCCACTGGACGCCTTGCCGGTGTCGAGGGCGACCTGCATCTCACCGGCCGACGCGACGTCCAGCCAGTCGACCGAACCGGCGACGTGCTGGACGAGGGCCGGCATGGGGTTCGCCTTGACCGCGAACCCCAGCTCGATGTCCGGGCCGAGCGCCTCGCGGACCGTGGCGATCCTCTCGGTCACGAGACCGCGGTCGTAGGCGAAGAACGGCGTCGAGCCGACCTGCTCGGCGAGGCGGTCGAGCTCCACCCCGCCGACGCACAGCCGGCCGTCGCGCTCGAACGGCGCCAGGTGCTCGTCGACGTTCATGCCACGACCTCCTTGCGGAGCAGGACGCGGTCGAACTTCCCGTTGGGAGACCGAGGGATCTCGGGCAGGACGTGGATCTCGGACGGCACCATGAACGTCGGGAGCTGCTGACGGAGCGCACGGTTGAGGGCCGCGGTGTCGAGCTCGGCCCCGAGCGGAGCGGTGACGACCAGGAGGATCCGCTGCCCCAGGGTGGGGTCCTCGACGCCGAGGGCGACCGCGTCACGGACCAGGGCGGTGCTGTAGGCCGCCTCCTCGATCTCGGTGGGGCTCACCCGGTAGCCGGACGTCTTGATCATGTCGTCGGTGCGGCCGACGAAGAAGAGGAAGCCCTCCTCGTCCGCGACGACGGTGTCGCCGGACCACACCGCGATCTCGGGTGCCCGCCACGACGGCGCCGGGCTCGGGTAGGGACGGAAGCGCTGGCTGGTCCGCTCCGGGTCGTTCCAGTAGCCGAGCGCGACCAGCGGCCCGCGATGGACGAGCTCGCCCTCCTCGCCCGGCCGGCACCGCGACCCGTCCGGCCTCAGCACCAGCACCTCGGCGTTCGGGATGGCCTTGCCGATGGAGTCCGGGTGGCGATCCACCTCTGCCGGGTCGAGGTACGTCGAGCGGAACGCCTCGGTGAGTCCGTACATCAGGTAGGGGCGGGCGCCCGGGAAGATCTCGCGGAGCCGGGCCAGCGTGCTCGCGGGCATCCGGCCGCCGGTGTTGGCGAAGTAGCGCAGGCTCCGGGTCGCCTCTTCCGGCCAGGTCTCGCCGGCCAGCTGGATCCACAGCGGCGGGACGCAGGTCAGGCCGGTGACCTGGTGCGTGGCACAGAGCCTGACCACGTCGCGGGCAAGCAGGTAGTTCACGAGGACGACGTGTGCACCGCTGGCGAAGGCGGTCGTGAGCTGGCTCAGTCCGGCGTCGAAGCTCAGCGGCAGGGCAGCGAGGATCACGTCGTCGGGACGGTTCTCCAGGTAGCTGCTGACCGACTCCGCACCCACCAGCATGTTGCGGTGGCTGAGCACGACCCCCTTCGGGCGGCCGGTGCTCCCGGAGGTGTAGAGGATCGCTGCCATGTCGAGGTCGACGCCGGCCGGACCCGACGTGGCGTCGTCGAGTGACCCGGCGGACGACACGAGGTCGTCGTAGGCGTGCAGCACGACGCGGCCGACCGGGTCGCCGGCGAGAAGCTCGGCGGCCGTGCCGTCGACCAGGACGACGTCCCGCAGCGCCTCGAGATCCTCCGCGTGCTGCTTGAGCTGCTCCCACCGCTGGCGGGTGGTGATGAGGACGCGGACGTCGCAGTCGTCGAGGATGTAGGAGACCTGGTCCGGCTTGAGCACGGGGTTCACCGGGACGAAGACGCCGTCCGCGGCGGAGGTCCCGAAGATCGCGACGACGGTCTCGATGCGCTTGTCGAGCAGGACCCCGACGCGGTCCCCGCTGTCGAGGCCGATCCCGCGCAGCCCGGACGCGAGCGCACGGCACGCGTCGTACAGGTGGGCGTAGTCGATCGTTGCGTCGCGGTAGGTCACCGCCGCGGCATCGCCTCGTCGGTCGGCCTGCTCGCGGAGCAGGTCGTGCAGGTGGATTCTCATCGTCGTTCCGATCCCCAAGTGGACGTGGCTACCAAGCCACGCAGGTGAGCTCGCTGTACAGGTAGTCGATCGCGTCCGCGCGGACCCGGGTGCTGCGGAACATCTTGGGCCGCGGCTTCTTCAGGCGCAGGGACAGCGAGGGCCGCGACCCGATGACCCGCAACTCGCCTAGCACGCAGAGCACGCCGTGGCGCCGCAGGAGGTGACGGGTCAGCTCCGTGACCGACTCGGCGAAGACCTCTCGGTCGCTGACGTGCAGGATCGAGGCGAACGCCGGGACGCCCTTGCGGCGGTCGTGGCGGAAGATCACGTAGCACTCCCGGTCCCCACGCTGCAGCAGCAGGTGCCGGGCCGCGGTGGCCTCTCGATGGTCCTCGAAGATCACCTTGTCCACCCCGGTGAGCCGGGACTCGATCACGTCGAGGTCGTCCACGACCCGCGTGCGTCGCGGCCAGGGGAGCGGACGCGCCGGGATGAGCACGGTGTCGGTGTCAAGGGAGCTGAAGCGCAGCCGCTGGTTCAGCGGGACCACGGCGCCGCTCGGGGACAGGTCGGTGAAGCTGTAGCCCTTCTGGGCGAGCAGGGCGCGCAGCATGCGGATCCCCTGGCTGCGGTGGGGTTCGAGCACGCACCACGCACCGAGGTTGCAGAAGTCCTCGACGGCCTCGTCGATGAGCCGCCGCGAGTAGAAAGCCAGGTGGACGCCGACCAGCTCCTCGCCCAGGACCAGCTGGTAGCCGTGGTTGGGGGAGTCCACCGCCCACGGCGGGACGATGGAGGCCGCCCACGCCGACGGGCTCAGACGTGGGTTGAGGTGCCGGCTGAGGAACTCGCCCACGAGCGGAAGGTCTGCGCGCGCGATCGGCAGCAGAACGGGCTTCTCGGACACGCTGTCACGATAGGAAGCGGTGCGGCCGCCTCCTGCCGTTCTCCGGGTCCCTCCCCAATCCTGGGGAGGCTGGGTCCTTCCCCTGCCGGATCGGGAGCCACACCCGTCGACGAGGCGCTCGCGCGCCGACCGCGTCCCCAATTTCAGGGCAGGGAACCTCTGGCGGGCTGCGGGTGTACGGGTGCGACCTAGCGTGCTATCTGGCCACGCCCGCGGTCAGCCGCGGGGACGTGTGGACGGGACGAGCTCGAGGGAGCGATCGATGACGGCAGTTGACGTCGTGGCGACGAGTGCGCTGGGTCTTAAGGTCGGTGACCTCGTGGAGGTGCTGAGCGCGGACGAGATCCGGGCGACGCTCGACGAGCGCGGTGAGCTGGGCGGACTGCCCTTCATGCCCGAGATGCTGGCCCTCTGTGGACGACGGATGACCGTCCACAAGGTCGCGCACAAGCTGTGCGACTACATCGGGATGACGGGCATGCGCCGGATGTACGACGCGGTGCACCTGACCGAGTCGCGCTGCGACGGTTCGGCACACGGTGGGTGCCAGAACGCCTGTTCTGTGTACTGGAAGGAGCAGTGGCTCAAGCGCGTCGACCCGAACGATCCCGTCACGCCCACGCCGGACTCAGGGCAGCGCCTGCTGCTGCCGCTGCTGGTCCTCAACAGCACGAAGGAACCGTTCGAGGACGGTGAGACCCGCTGGTCCTGCCAGGCGACCGAGATGTCACGTGCTGCTCCGGAGCCGCTGCCGCTCAAGCAGCTGGGCCAGTATCGCGAGGACGTCGTGTCCGGGAACGCCGGCGCGCGCGCGGTCGTCACGGCCACGCTGGTGCGGTTGTTCAACCGCTTCCAGGACTTCACCAAGAAGTTCCTGCCAGGCTTCATGCTCATCCGGGGCGGGCTCCATTGGGGCTTCCTCCAGGGTCGCGTCGTCAGTGGCCGTACGCCGACCGAGCGCCTGGACCTCCAGCCGGGAGAGCTCGTCCGGATCAAGTCGCGTGAGGAGATCATGGCGACGCTCGATGCGAACCTGCTCAACCGCGGGATGGGGTTCGACGTCGAGATGTCCCGGTTCTGCGGTCGGACCGCCCGGGTCAAGGCGCGGGCCACGCGGCTGGTGGACGAGCGGAGCGGCCGGATGCTGACGATGAAGAACCCCTGCATCATCTTGGAGGACATCGTCTGCGAAGGGGCGTTCACTGCCAACTGCCCGCGTGAGTACGTCTGCTGGTGGCGCGAGATCTGGCTGGAACGGGTCGGGTAGCTCGTGGTCACAGGGTCGAGAAGGGCGGAGCGTCGCCCCCAGATGTCGATCGCGCTGCCGGTCCTCAACGGTGCGGACACGCTGGCGCCGGTCATCGAGTCCGTGCTCGCGCAGACCTGGGCCGACCTCGAGCTGGTCATCAGTGACAACGCGTCGACCGACGGTACGGAGGACCTCTGCCGTCGCTTCGCGGCCCTCGACCCGCGCGTCGTCTACCGTCGGCACCCGGTCAACGTCGGCCTGCTCAACAACTTCGTGAGTGCAGCCGAGACCGCGACGGGCCCCTACCTGCGCTGGATCGGTGATGACGACTGGCTCGAGCCGGACTACGTCGCTCGCGTGCTCGCGGCGTTCCGGGAGGACCCGAACCGGGTCCTGGTCACGACGGAGCTCGTCTACCAGGACGACGGGGGGCCCCCGACGCTGGACACGGGCTACGACCCCTCGGCGATGTCGTCGCCGGACCCCGTCCAGCGACTCGCGGCGATGCTGCGGATGCTCACGCACGACCTGCCGGCGGTCGACCCTCTCTACGGGACGATCCGCCGCGACCTGGCCACCATGCCGAGGCAGAACATGATGCGCGAGGACCAGGTCTTCGCGGCCCGGCTCGCTCTCGGCGGACCGTGGGGGCACGTCGCGGCACCGCTCGCCGGTCGCCCCCGGACCGACGACTCGCCGGCGAAGATCGCCCGGCTGCTCGACGTTCCGGAATGGCGGCGACATGTGCGGGTGGCGCTCCAGTGCCGGGAGCTGGACCACTGGATCGCGCAGTCGTCCCTCGACGCGGCGCAGCGCCGCCGGGCGCGCGCGGAACTGCTGCGGTTCTACGCCCGAGGCAAGCGCAACGCCGTGCGCCGCAGGGTCGCCGACGTGGAGCGGTTGACCGGTCGCTCGCTGCGGGTCGCGTCAGAGGGTGCGACGTGACGGATACCCGCCCCCGTCCCCTATTCAGGGGACGTCGCGCCCGGGGTGGCGTGGGGCCGGGGACCGCCGCCTAGCGTGCTTTTCGGCCACACGGAGAGGCCACGACAAGGGACGAGAGGTACATGGAGTTCTGGAGCACGATCGCCGGTCTGCTCCGGCGCCCGAAGGTGATGGTTCCGAGCATTCTGGTCGCCCTGACCCTCGGCGCCCTTGCGTTCATGGGGACCCCGGTCACCTACGTGTCGAAGACGACGATGGTGCTGACCACGACCGAGTACGGCGGCTCCCAGTCCCTGAACCCGAACGAGCCGACTCCGCTGAGCAACCCGATCCTCAACTTCAACTCGAGCCTCTCGACGACCTCGGGGATCCTCATCCAGTCGATCACGACCAAGGAAGGGCTCACGGAGCTCGGCGCCAGGACTGGACCTACCCGGATCATCGTCAACGACGGCCGCACCAACCCGGAGCTGCTCGGGCTCAACGGGCCGTTCCTCTACGTCGAGGGCCGCAGCAGCGCGTCGAAGGACGAGGCACTCGGCGTCGTGGTGGAGGCCCAGAAGATGCTCCGCAAGAAGCTGAACGAGTTCCAGAAGGACCTCAACGCTCCGGAGAACACCTACGTCTCGCTCATCGACGTCGTCTCTCCGACGGCGCCCGTGGTCGACGCCAGCCGGCCGATCCGGCTCGGTGGGCTGACCTTCATCCTGGGATTCCTGTTCTGCTTCGGCATCGCCTACTTCCGGCACGTGAGGCGGGGCCGGCAGCGTGCGAAGGGCACCGCCGCTCCGGCGGCACGGCGGCCTACGATCCAGCCGCCCCCTGGCACCGCGGCCACCGACGGGGGTGCCCGCGTCGGCATCCCGCTGGTCGCCGAGAGGGAGCTCGAGCCGACGATCGTCTCGAAACCGCTCCGGCGCAGCCCGGAACCGGTCGCCGTCGCGGCCATGGCCGGCCGGAGTGGTCCGGCCGACCCGGCAGACCGGGCCGACCCGGTCGCCGAGCGGTCGCAGCCTGAGCAGCAGTGGCCGCGCCTCCCGCTGAAGGTGAACGGCAGGTCCAGGCGCCGGTGATCACGAGCACTCGTCCACCGTCCCGCGACACGGCCGGGTGAGGCGCCGTGGACTTCTGGAGGACCGTCGTGGTCCTGTTCCGCCGCTGGTACATCACCCTGCCCGCGTTCTTCGCCACCCTGGTGCTGGCCGGTGTGGCGTTCTCGGCGGTGCCGATCCAGTTCGAGTCGGGAAGCGTGCTGGTGCTGACCACGCCGCTCAACGGCGGCACTGAGTACGAGTCGAAGGAACACACCGACTCGGTGACCAACCCGATGATGAACTTCGACCAGAGCCTGGGTCTGACCGCGTCGCTGGTCATCCAGCAGCTGCGGAGCAGGGAGACCTCCGAGGCACTCGGGGTGCACCCCGGCGACACGACGACGTACGAGGTCAACAACGGCACCTCGAACCCCGAGCTGCTGCAGTCGGGGCCGTTCATCTTCATCAAGGGCACCGGACCGACTCCCCGTGCCGCGCAGGACATGGCGACCCAGGTGGCGGCCACGGCGCAGGCGATCCTGAAGGAGCGCCAGGTGGAGGTCAACGCCCCGGCCTCGACTCACATCGAGGTCGAGGTCGTCGTGGCTCCGGATGCGGGCAAGCCGCTGCTCGGCAGTCCGCTGCGGGCAGCGGCGGGCGTCGGTGCCCTGGCCGGCCTGGCGGGACTCGTCGCCGTCTTCGGGTTCGAGAACCTCATGGAGCACCGGCGTCTCCGCCGGGCCCGGAAGCGTCAGGGTGGCGGTGGGCCCGGTGAGGTGCCGACGCCGGGAAGCCCTGACCAGGTCGCCGTCACGTCCTCGGCCGTCGAGGAGCGCGACCCCGCACTCCTGGTCCGGGCGGGTGTGGGGCCGGAGGAGTCGTGACCATCCTCGACGTCCGCTCCACCCGAGCGGGTCGGCAGGCGTGGTCGGCACCTCGGCCCGCGGATGCGACGACGATCCTCGCGATCTTCGTCGCGCTCCAGCTCGTCCTGCCGTCGCGGTTGATCCTCAACTACATCCCGCTGTCCCTCTCGCCCGCGTCGGCCGTCGCGCTCTTCCTGGGCACGCTGTGGCTGTGCACGCAGATGACCACGACCCTCGGCGCAGCCAAGGGCCGCAGCCCGGTCCGGACGTGGCTCTTCGCCTACATCTGCGTGCTGGTGGCGTCCTACGCGAGCTCCGCGATGAGCTACCTCGAGCCCGACGAGCGTGAGCTCGCGGACACCACCCTGGTCCGGGTCTTCGCGCTGATCCTCGTGGGGATAGCGGCGTGCGACGGCATCCGGAGCCTCGCCCGGCTGTACTTCCTGCTGCGGGTGCTCGTCGTCTGCACCACCCTCGTGGCGGTGTTCGGGATCCTGCAGTACGTCGCCGGCTTCGACGTCACCCCGTTCCTGCGCCTCCCGGGCCTGCACTTCTGGGAGCAGACCAACTCCGTGGGGGCACGCAACGGTCTGACGCGCGCGGCCGGTACGACGTCGAACCCGCTGGAGTTCGGTGTCATGTGCGCGATGGTCATGCCGCTGGCCATCCACGCCACCCTGCACGCCAAGCGGGAGGCCCGCCGGGTCGCTCCGTGGGCCGCATGTGTCGGGTTGCTGGCCATGGGTCTGATGTTCTCGGTCTCCCGCTCCGCCATCATCGGCGTGGCCGCGGCGACCTTCGTGCTCTTCCTCGGCTGGCCGGCGCGACGCCGGATGTGGATGGCCGCGACGGGCGTCGGGTTCGTCGCAGCGATCGGGATCCTGGCTCCGGGGCTCCTCAACACCTTCCGCACCCTGTTCCAGGACGCCGGCCAGGACAGCAGCGTGCAGTGGCGGCTCCACGACTACGACACGGGTCGGCAGCTCATCGCGCAGCACTTCTGGCTGGGCCGGGGGACGGGCACCTGGTACGCGCCCAAGCACGAGATCTTCGACAACCAGTACCTCCTGACCCTCGTCGAGAGCGGTGTGTTGGGACTGCTGACCTTCGTGGGCATCTTCGTCGCCGGCCTCTACGCCGCGGTCCGGGTGCGGTTCCTCTGGTCACGCGGTCCGGCGGTGGCAACCCACGACCGGGACCTGGCCCTCGCGCTCGCCGCGTCGCTGTTCGTCATCTTCCCGTCCTTCGCCACCTTCGACTTCCTCGCCTTCCCGACCGTGTCGGCGACGGCGTTCCTGCTGGCCGGCGTCGCGGGAGCGCTCCTGAGGGTGGCCAAGGCCGAAGTGGCCGGAGAGCCGTCCGATCCACACGCCCTCGTGTGATGCGGGGACGCCACGCCCTCGGCCTCCTGGGGCTGCTCCTGGCGGCCCTCGTCCTCCGGGGCTCGGTCCCACCCCTCGACCGCGAGGTTGCGCCGCGGCCGCCCGTCGACCTACCAGCCGCCCAGGCCACCCCCGGTCCGCCGCCCACCGGCGAGCTGGCTCCGGGCGGCCGGCCCGGCCCCGGGAACACCGGCGTCCCCCCGGGCACCACCCTCACGCCGTACACGGGGCCATGTGCCATCACCGATGCCGGAGCGGTGATCGAGGCGAGGTCGATCACCTGCCCCGCGCTACTGATCCAGGCGCCCGCCGTCACGATCCGCGGGAGCTCGATGCAGCGGGTCGTCGTGGACACCGACGTCAACCGATCGTGGTCGCTGACGCTCTCCGACTCCGAGGTCGACGGCGGGCACGCAGATGTGCCCGCCATCTCCAACGGCAACGTCACGGTCGTGCGCGCGGACATCCGGGGTGGCCACAACGGGATCGAGTGCCAGGAGCACTCGAGCTTCTGTGCGGTCCGGGACTCGTGGATCCACGACCAGTGGCAGCCGCCGTCGGGTGACGCGCACCTGGGCGGGCTGATGCACCTGGGCAGCCAGGTGCCCTGCGTGGGCACGGACGGCGCCTGCGTGGAGATCGTCGGCAACACGATCGTCTGCGACGCGCCGGTCAACGTCGACGGAGGGGGCTGCACCGGCGACATCAACCTGCTGCCGCAGTGGGGCCCCCTGACCGGGGCGATCGTGGTCGGCAATCACCTCGGTGCCAACCCGGATGCGGCGTACTGCACCTACGCCGGGGCGGGCATGGAGTATCAGGCGACCGGTGTCGTCTACCGCGACAACGTCTTCGAGCGCGGCAGCAACCGCACGTGCGCGGACTACGGGCCGGCGACCAACTTCGACGCGTCCGCGCCGGGGAACGTGTGGGAGGACAACCGGTACGACGACGGCACGGCGGTCCCGCCGACCCGGTGACGCCGGAGACCTCAGCGGCCGTCGAGGGCGGCGACGAGGTTGACCGCGAGGGCGACCGTGCTGGACGGCGGCGTCGACTCCCCGGTGACCAGGGCGTCGAGCCACTCCTTGCGGAAGATGCCCAGGTGCTCGAGCGGGGCCAGCGCTCCGGGGTTCTCGCGCCAGTGTGCGACCACCTTCGAGGCGAGGATCTCCCCGCCCGCGGGTGGCCGGGTCTCGCCACGGAGCCGCTGGAGGACCTTGCTGCGGGCCTTCTGCAGGGTCGCCGCCGTCTGCCGGGTGGAGTTCCGCACGGAGCGTCGCGCGTAGGCCTCGGGGGCCGGCCTGCCGTCGAGGGGGAGCGAGCCGAGCTCGGCGTCGAGCTCGAGCTGTAGCCGGCTCAGGAACTGCGAGTTGCGCTTGTCGAGCGGGTCGAGCGCCGTCGCGATCGAGATGAAGCGGTCGTCGAGCATCGGGTTGACGATCTCGCGGTCGAAGCAGACCGCGGTCTCGGTCACGCCGGCCCACCGCTGCATCCGGTGTTGGAGGTAGAGGTCGTCCGTCGCGGCCATCCAGGGACGCCCGGTCTCGCCGAGGACCCGCACCACCTCCTGGGTGGCGAACTCACGAGCCCATTGCCCGAACGACGGGTCGAGGGCCTCGACGGGGACGGCTTCGTTGACGAACATCCGCCAGTGGGCGAGCCGCTCCGCGCGCTTGGCCGACACCGGCGCGGCGGTGGGCAGACCGAGGTAGTAGAAGCCGCGGGCGACCTCGCCGCCCAGCCCCGAGATGCGCGGCCCGGGTTCTGATCGTGACTCGGCGACCGTCAGCGCCGCATGGGCGACCGGGTCGGCCGAGTAGTCGAGCCGGTGCGCGGCGTCGAGGCAGAGTGCGTACGCCGCCTCCGGGTCGAGGTCCTCGAGGCCGGAGAGCGAGAGGATCTCGTGCCGCATCCCGTAGCGCGTCGCGAGCTGCGCGGCGATGTCGACGTCTGGGTCTCCGGCCCGGCCCAGGGTGACCACGCGCAGTCCGCGCCGCCGGGCTTCCGGGATCGCGCTCAGCAGCAGGCGCGAGTCCTGCCCGCCGGTCAGCTGCAGCCCGGCATCCGGGTGGTCGTCGAGGTACGCCGCCAGGTAGGCCCGCAGCACGGTGGCGGAGACCCGGACGGCGTGACTCAGGTCCACTGGCTTCGCCGCGCCGCACCCCCGGTAGGACGACAGGGTGACGGCGCCGTCCTTCAACGTGGCGATGCCGCTGGGTCCGAGCTTGCCGACGCCCTCGAACAACGTCCTCTGACCCAGCTGCCAGCCGAGCTGGCTCTGGACCGCCACGGCCTCGAGGTCGAGACCGGGGCTCAGGTCGGTCGCGCACGCCTGGCTCGAGGTGGACACGATCGCCGTACCGCTCCGCTGGGCGTGGAACACGTGCCGGAAGCCGAGGTAGTCCGTGGCCACGCTCGTGCCACCCGTCGGCATCGAGACCGCGGCGGCGAACGTCGGGAGCACCTCGGTGAGCGCCGAGGGGTCGGTGAGCAGCAGCCGGCGGACCTCGGCCGGGGACAGGTCGCCCTCGTGCCGGCGCGTGGCGCCGCACAGCAGCTGCGCCTCCTGGTCGCTCTGCCACGCGGCCAGACCCCAGGTCTCGATCTCGCGCCCGCCGGACCGGACCGTGAAGCCCCGGTGGCTGATCAGCTGTGTGTCCATCGTTGCCTCGCCCCGTCAGTCGCGCCGGGGCGCGTTCGTGATGGCCTGCCTGCTCGACCCGTCGGTCCCCCAGGAGACCTCGACCCCCCGGACCCTGCGCCACCAGACCTGCACGCGCTCCGCGACGACGAGGGCCAGGTAGCAGCCGGCGTCGGCGGGGCCGATCTTGCGCGTGCGGATGAGCGGGACCAGCGAGCGGAGCCCGAGCCGGCCGTCGGGGCGCGGGAGGCCCAGGGCGTCGAGCTGCTGGTTGCCCTGCCGGACGCGCAGGCGGCGGCGCAGGCTGGAGGCGAAGGTCGTCGTCGGTCGCACGACGGTCGACGCGCCGGTCGACACCACCCGCTCGCCCGGGACGAAGCTCCGGTGCACGAAGCCGTCGTCGGAGATCACGTCCGGGAACGGCGCCACGCGCGCGTGGCCGGCCTCGTTCAGGCCGTAGACGCCGGCCCCCGCCAGCCCGCGTCGGTCGGACATCAGGAGGTCGTGGACCTTGTGCACGCGACGCGCAGACCCGCGCACCCCGGTGAGGTCGTAGCGCGGGGCCGGCGACGTCGCGAGGACTCCCGGTCGGGCCAGGGTGTCCACGAGGACGCGGACCGCGCCGGCGGTCAGGTCGACATCGGCGTCGGCGTACAGCCGGGGAAAGGTGGACGCGGCGTCGTCGCCGAGCCGCAACGCATGGGCCTTGCCGGGCACAGGGGTCTCGATCACGCGGACCCCGTGCTGCCGTGCCACCTGGGCCGTGGCGTCGGTGCACGCGTTGGCCACGACGATCACCTCGAACTCATCGGCGCCGGGGCCGCTCAGCAGCGTGGTCAGGCCGCGAGCCAGCACGGCCTCCTCGTTGTGCGCGGGGATCACGACGCTTGCTGTGAGTGCCATCTCCGGCCAGTCGACTCGTGACGGATCAGGGGATGCTGGGCAGCTCGACCGCGATCAGCGGCTCACCGCCGGGGCTGGCCTGGTCCCGCCACACGGCCCAGGGGCTGCAGCCGCGGCGGTACAGGTCCTCGAGGTGGGTCCGCTCCTTGAGGGTGTCCATGGGTGCCCAGAAGCCGTCGAAGGAGACCGCACGGGTCTTGCCGTCCTTGGCCGCCTTCACGCAGCCGTCCATGACGAGGTCGTCGCCCTCGTCGAGGTAGTCGAAGATCCCCTGGCGCAGCACGAAGTAGCCGCCGTTGATGCGGAAGGGCAGCTCGTCGGCCGGCACCAGGTCCTTGACCTTGCCGTCGTCGTCGGTCTCGACGACGTGGAAGGAGTTCTGCGGCTTGACCGCGATGAACTGTGCGACGGCGTCGGTCTCGCAGAACTGGTCGACGAGGTCGTTCATCGGGGCGTCGGTGAGGACGTCGCCGTAGTTGGCGAGGAAGTACTCGTCGCCCTCCAGGTAGGGACGCACGCGGCGCAGCCGCTCACCGATCGGGGTGTCCATGCCGGTGTCGATGAACGTGATCGTCCAGTCGCTGATGTCGGTGCTGATCATGTCGACGTGCTTGCCGCCCTTGGTGAGGACGAAGTCGTTGGACGCGGTCTCCTGGTAGTCCAGGAAGTAGTCCTTGACGGCGTTGGCGCCGTGGCCGAGGCACAGGATGAACTCGGTGTGCCCGAAGTGCGCGAAGTACCGCATGATGTGCCACAGCACCGGCCGGCTGCCGATCGGCATCATCGGCTTGGGCAGTGACTGGTTGTCGGCCCGCATCCGCATGCCGAGTCCGCCACAGAAGAGAACGACCTTCATAATCCCCCCGGATCGCAAGGCTGGTTCGGCTCGTTACGTGGTCGGAGCGGACCGCCGTAGTCATCCCCCAACGCCACGGCCGTCCGCTCCGGGGTCCACTACAGCCGCGTCGATCGAGCCGACAGGGGCTTTGCTCGGGCTATGGCCGATATTGGGTACGACGTCCGGCGGCGTGGCCGACGGCGGTTCGGGGCGGAACTCGGTTGTGGCCCGGAGGGCCGTGTGGGCAGGGTGGCGCCCATGTCGTCGTTCATCTCCCACACCACCATCGACTGCACCAATGCCTACGAGCTGTCTGAGTGGTGGAAGCCCGTGCTGGGCTACACCGACCTCGCCGATGACCCCAACGAGCCCGGCCACGAGGAGTGCATGATCCGCGACGCCGCGTCCGGCCATCAGGTGCTGTTCATCGAGGTCCCGGACCCCACACCCGGCAAGCCCCGGACGCACTTCGACCTGCGGCCCAGGGAACGCTCGCGCGACGACGAGGTGGCGTGGCTGCTGGAGTACGGCGCCCACCACGTGGGCGACCATCGCGGCATCTACGGTCCCGGCAGCGGCTGGGTCACCTTCGCGGACCCCGAGGGCAACCTGTTCTGCATCCTGCGGTCCGAGGCGGAGCTGGCCGCCTCGGACTAACAGTGGTTGAGGGCTGAATCATCCCCCAGATGGGGTAAGAATCGATCACGAGCTCCCGGCGGCGCCCCACATATGGGGGAAAGCCGGACGGGCCTGCCTAGGGATGTCGCTACCTTCGATGCGGGCCACCACCCCCGGGGTGGCTGTCGATCCCCCAGGAGTGTCTGTGCCCTTGTTCCGCCCGTTCGTCAACACCACCCTGACCCTGTCGATCACCCTTCTCGTCGTTCCTCTTCTCGCGTCCGCCAACGTCCTCGCCGCAGAGGCAGCGGAGCGCGGAGCGCCCGCGCCGGCCGCGCAGCCCAAGCAGGGAGCGGCCGCGGCCCCGAGCGGCGCCTCCTACTCGTTGTGGGGGAGCCGCGCCGGCAGCGCCGTCGGCGGCGACGCTCGCACCTTCGGCACCCGCTTCCGGGTCGGCCGTTCCGGCGACGCGACCGCGATCCGCTTCCTGAAGCCGTCGGGCGAGCGCGGCAAGCACACCGGCCGGCTCTACACCGCGCGCGGCAAGCTCCTCGCCTCGGCGAGGTTCGCGAAGGAGTCGGCCGCCGGCTGGCAGACCGCGAAGCTGAACAGGTCGGTGACCCTGCGGAAGGGGCGCAGCTACGTCGTGGCCTACACGACCAGGACCGGGCTGCACTCCGTCGGTGGCGCCCTGCCCGCCCAGACCGGATCGATCAAGGCGCTGGCCGGCCTGGTCGGACCCAAGGGTGCGATGCCCAGGAACGCGTCGTCGACCGCGCAGCTCGTCGACGTCGTCTACCACCCACGCGTCGGTCCCTTCCCGGACGCCGGCAACACCGGGGCACCCGACACCGGGCTCTCGGCGTACACCGGCCCCTGCACGATCACCGCGAAGCGCACGGTCATCGACCACAAGATCGTCAGCTGCAGCCTGGACATCCGCGCTCCGAAGGTCGTGATCAAGCACTCGGTGGTCAACGGCACGATCAGCTCCGGGGACGACCAGGGGAGCTCCAGCTCCTTCTCACTGATCAGGTCCACCCTGGACGTCTCGCCGAACGGCTCGCTGATGGAGACCGGGGTCGGCGAGGTCAACTTCAAGGTGATCCGGTCGGAGATCCGCGGCGGCAACCGCGGCATCAACTGCTGGTACCACTGCGTGGTCCGCTCCTCGTGGATCCACGGCCAGGACGCCGATCCGTCGGGCGTCACCCACGAGTCCGGAATCCGGATGGGTCAGCGGACCAGGCTGATCGGCAACAGCATCGGCTGCGACGCACCCGTCGTGCCGCCGGACGCCGGCTGCTCGGCGCCGCTGACCGGCTACGGGGACTTCGGGCCGGTCCAGGACAACATCATCGACGGCAACCTCTTCCTCGCGTCGACCGGGGCCACCTGCGCCTACGGCGGCTCGTCGGGCGGCAAGCCCTACAGCGACGGGGCAGCGAACATCCAGTTTTTCAACAATGTCTTCCAACGTGGTGACAACGGCGACTGCGGTGAGTACGGGCCCGTGATGGATTTCGATCCGTCCGCACCCGGCAACGCCTGGCTCGGCAACACGTGGGTCGACGGAGGGAGTGTCACACCATGATCGGCAGACTCGGACTGCGTCGTCATCGACCCCGGCACAGAGTGCCGGCCACCCCTGTTCACGTCCACGCGCGACGAAGGTCTGCGCCGGTCATCATCCTCGCGCTGGGGCTGGCCATCGGTGGCGGGATGACTGCCCTGGCGGCCGTCAGCCAACGGGAAGGACCGCGGCCGACTTCGACGGCCGCCGAGTACAGCATCTGGCCCGACGACGTGGTCCCCGCAATCACCGCCGACCCGGACTCGAGGCGGACGACCGTCGGGGTGAAGTTCTCGAGCGACAAGGCCGGCCTCATCAGGGGCGTGCAGTTCTACCGGTCCTGGCGCAACACGGGTCCACACACGGTGCAGCTCTGGTCGGCCTCCGGTCGACTGATCGCGCAGCAGAGCACGATGCTCTACCAGAGCCCGGGCTGGGTGACCGTGAGGTTCGCCAAGCCCGTGCCGATCACGGCGGGTCGTCGCTACGTCGCCTCCTACACCGCGCCTCGCGGACGGTACGCAGCCGACGCCGGCACGCTGGGTGACGGCCTGATCCAGAACAACAGGGCGCTCACCGCGATCCAGGGTGTCATGAGCCACGGCAACTACATGCCTTCGCGTTCGTGGGAGCAGACCAACTACTACGTGGACCCGATCTTCGTCGAGCGCGGCGCCTCGCCGACGGAGACCGCTACTCCCACGCAGTCCCCGACGTCCACCGCGACGCCGACCAGCACGGCGACCGCCACCGGTTCGCCCACGGTCACTCCGTCGACCACGCCTACGCAGACGCCTAGCCAGACGCCTACGCAGACGCCGAGCCAGACGCCTACGCAGACGCCGAGCCAGACGCCCACGCAGACGCCGAGCCAGACGCCTACGCAGACGCCGAGCCAGACGCCTACGCAGACACCGACGTCCACGCCGACCCAGACGCCTACCCAGACGCCGACGCAGACGCCTACCCAGACGCCGACGTCGACACCGACGCCCACGCAGACGCCTACCCAGACGCCGACGTCGACGCCGACTCCGCCACCCCCGCCGCCGCCGACCAGCAGCGAGTGGCCCGGCCCCGACAACACCGGCGTGCCAGCAGGCACGACGCTCACGCCGTACACCGGTCCGTGCACGATCACGGCGGCCAACACGGTGATCGACGCCAAGACGGTGAACTGCACGCTGACGATCCGGGCCAGCGGCGTGATCATCCGCAACTCGCTGGTGAACGGCAAGATCTACAACGACGAGAACGCCACGAACTACGGGTTCACCGTCGTCGACAGCGAGATCGACGTGGGCGACCGCCCCGGCACCGGCATCGAGAACACCGCGTTCACGGTGATCCGGGTCGAGGTCCGAGGCGGCAACAAGACGATCAACTGCTGGCTGAACTGCACGGTCCGTGACTCGTGGGTCCACGGCCAGTTCAGGGATCCGACCGGGTTCTACCACGAGTCCGGTCTACGGATGGGCTCGGGCGGGACCATCGTCCACAACAGCATCGGGTGCGACGCTCCCGTGGTGCCCCCGGACGCCGGCTGCTCCGCACCTCTGACCGGGTACGGCGATTTCGGACCGGTTGAGAACAACCTGATCCAGAACAACCTGTTCCTCGCCTCCACCGGCGCCACGTGTGCCTACGGCGGGTCGTCGGGCGGCAAGCCCTACAGCGACGACGCCAACAACATCCGGTTCATCAACAACGTGTTCCAGCGTGGCCCCAACGGAAAGTGCGCGTCCTACGGGCCGATCCTGGACTACGACCGCAACGCCCCGGGGAACGTGTTCACCGGCAACGAGTACGAGGACGGGACTCCGATCACGCAGTGACAGTGGTGCCGCGCCCGGCCTGGTGTCCGGGCGCGGCTCCCTCACATTGGGGAAATGCGGACCGGGCCGCTCGCCCGGCCCGCGCCCGCCGTGAGGGTTCGAGCATGGCTTTGAATCCCACCCTGCTGGTCCGTCGCGCAGTGACCCTGCCGGTGCCGTCTCACCTGTCATGACCGAGACAGCTCGCGCCATCAGGATCGGGGTCGCCGGGATCGGCAAGATGGGCCTCTCGCACCTCGCGATCGTCAACGCCCAGCCCGGCGTCGAGGTCGCCGCTGTGTGCGACTCGTCCAGCATCATGCGCGGCGTGCTCGAGAAGTACACGGGCGTCGTCACGTACGACGACTACGACCGCATGCTTCGCGACGTCGAGCTCGACGCGGTGCTGATCGCCACCCCGTCGCGCACTCACGCGAGCATGGTTCGCGCCGCACTCGAGCGCGGCCTGCACGTGTTCTGCGAGAAGCCGTTCACGCTCTCCGTCCAGGACGCCACGGAGCTCGCGGCGCTCGCGCGCAGCAAGGGCCTCGTGACGCAGGTCGGCTACCACAACCGATTCGTCGGCCCGTTCGCGGAGATCAAGCGGCTGCTCGACGCCGGCGCGATCGGGACGGTCACGCACGCCCTCGGCGAGGCCTACGGGCCGGTGGTGCTCAAGCCCAAGGGTGGCACCTGGCGCAGCCGCAAGGAGGAGGGCGGCGGCGCGCTCTACGACTACGCCGCCCACCCCCTCAACCTGCTCAACTGGTACTTCGGAGAGGCGACGAGGGTCGGCGGCACCGTGCTCAAGCCGATCTTCTCGCGCGAGACCGACGACGAGGTGCACAGCACGCTCCACTTCGCCGGCGGGGAGAGCGCGAACATCTCGGTCAACTGGTCCGACGAGTCGCACCGCAAGATGACGACCCGGATCACCGTATGGGGCACGGCCGGGCGGATCTTCGCCGACCGACAGGAGATCCAGGTCTTCCTCCGCGACGGCGCCGCGCCCCCGGAGGGCTACGAGCACGGTTGGAACGTCCGCTACGGGACCGAGCTCACGGGCTCGGTCGGGTTCTACCTGCGCGGCGAGGAGTACAGCGCGCAGATCGAGCACTTCGCCGAGCGGGTCCGTGAGGGCCGGGTCGATGGCGTCAACGGCTTCGAGAGCGCGGCCGAGACCGACCGCGTGATCGCGATGCTGATCGCCGACGCCGCCGCCCCCGCGACGACGCGCCTCGCCGGCCCCGTCCACGCACCCGAGGCCCGGAAGCGGCGGCGCCGGCTGCGGTTCCCGTGGGCGGTGCCGCAGCCCGCGGTGCAGCTCGAGCTGCGGGAGGGATCCTGATGGACCGCCTGCTGTTCGGCGACAACCAGTTCTTCGGCGTCAACCACATGTCGGAGGAGAAGGCGCGCACCCAGGCGATGCGGTTCCAGTCGCTCGATGCCGTCATGGAGGTGCTCGACGCCGCCTACGACGCGGGGGTGCGCACGTTCATGTGCACGACGCACGACCGCGTCGGTGAGATCGCCGACCGCATCCGGCTGGACCCGGAGCGCTACGCGGACTTCGCCTTCTACCCGTGCATGCCGTACGCCCACAAGTACGCGAACGCGGTCACCGAGGACGGGATGCTCGGCGCGATCAAGCGCTTCCTGCCCGGTGAGGGTCTGATGAACGCCGCCATCCGCGGCGGGTCGTCGATGGCCAAGAAGGACATCGACGGCATCACGACGCTGCTCATCGACGCAGAGATGAAGATGTTCCAGGGACTGCGCACCCCGGTCGTTTTCCTGCAGAACGTCATCGTGGACCTCTTGCTGGGGCTCGGCTTCGACGCCGCCTTCCGGGTCTTCGCCGACCACGTGCGCGAGCGCTACGGCGCCGAGCCGGCGTTCATCACGATGAACCTCCCGGCGTTGGTGCCGGTGCTCGAGGCACAGGGCATCGAGAACCCGATCGTCTGCTCGAACATCAACAAGATCGGCTTCCGGATGTCCGGCGGGGTCGAGGCCTACGAGCGGACGCTGCGCGAGCACCGCTTCCGCGCAATCGCGATGTCGGTCTTCGCCTCGGGCGCGATCCCCGCCGAGGAGGCGATCGAGTGGGTCTGCGCGCAGCCGAACCTGGAGTCAATCGTGTTCGGCGCCTCGAGCGAGCGCAACATCCGGCAGACGCGTGACCTGGTGGCCCGCCACTGGGACCTGGACGCCGTTCTCGCATGACCACGCTCCTGGTCGCGTCCACGGGCGGGCACCTCAAGCAGCTGCACCGCCTGCACCGCAGGCTTGACGGCGTCGGGGGCCCGTTCCGCTGGGCAACGTTCGACACGCCGCAGAGCCGCTCGCTGCTCGCCGGCGAGGACGTCGACTTCGTGCACTTCGTGGGCGGGCGCGACCCTCGCAACGTCCTGCGTAACGTCCCGTTGGTGCGCCGGATCCTGCGCACGCACGACATCGACGCGATCGTCAGCACCGGATCCGCCATCGCGCTGCCGTTCTACGCGCTCGGCCGCGCTCGCGGGCTGGATCTGCACTACATCGAGAGCGCCGCGCGCAGCGACGGGCCGTCGAGGACCGCGGGCATGATCGCCCGCATCCCCGGCGTGAACCTGTACACGCAGTACCCGTCGTGGGCGGACGAGAAGTGGCAGTTCCGCGGCGCCGTGTTCGACTCCTTCACCGTCGATGACGAGCCCCGCCACGCCACCCGTGACCTCCGCAAGGTCGTCGTCTCGCTCGGCACGTTCAAGGACTACGGCTTCGAGCGCCTCATCAGACGGCTGTTGGCGATCCTGCCCGCGGACGCTGAGGTGCTGTGGCAGACCGGCGACACCGACGTCAGCGGTCTCGGCATCAAGGGCCACCACACCCTGCCTGAGCACGAGCTCTCCGATGCGATCCGCGACGCCGACGTCCTCGTCGCTCACGCGGGTGTCGGCGCATCGCTGATGGCGCTGGAGCTGGGTCGTTGCCCCGTTCTCGTCCCGCGTCGGATCTCCCACGGCGAGCACGTGGACGACCACCAGACCCAGATCGCCGCCGAGCTCTCCCGCCGCGGTCTGGCCGTGACCGCCGAAGCGGACCAGCTGACGCTCGACCACCTCGCCACCGCCGCTGCGACCAGGGTCACCGCTCCGGCCGGGGAACCGCCGTTCCTGCTCGCCGGAGCCCCCCAGACCCATCCCCCATTTGGGGGACACCCGCCGCTGCGGACGGGACACAGGTAGGCCCGCACCTAGCGTGCTACTTGGCCACATCGAGGTGGCACGTCTTGGGCTGAGGAGCGAGCGAATGACCGACCAGCCACTGTCGACGCTGGCGGCGTCGACTGGTTCCGCCGGGCTCGCCGTGCCGGACGTGGAGCCGGAGCTGGACCCGGACGTGGACCCGGACGGCGCGTCGGCGATCGGCCGACGCGCAGGCCGTGGTCTGGGTTGGGCGCTCGCGGGCACCTTGGTCCTGAAGGCCGGGTCGTTCGTCATCAGCCTGGTGATGGTGCGGCTGCTCGCACCGCACGACTTCGGCCTCTACGCGGTGGCGCTGGCGGCCAACGCCTTCCTCATCCATGTCAACGACATGGGCATGATCGCCGCCACCGTCCAGTGGCGGGGCAACGTCAGGGAGATGGCGGCCACCGCGCGGACGATGGCCATGGGGTTCAGCCTCGGTTGGTACGCCCTGTTCTGGTTGGCGGCGCCGTTCATCGCCGACCTCGCGAACAGCCCGGACGCAACGCTGCTGGTGCGGCTGATGAGCCTGACGATCATCCTCGATGGCGTCACGTCGGTCTCGGTCGGCGTGATCCAACGCCAGTTCAGGCAGGACAAGCTGATGATGGCGATCGCCATCGGGTTCGTCTTCAACGCCGCCGTGAGCGTGACGCTGGCCGTGCAGGGCGCCGGGGCCTACAGCTTCGTCCTCGGCGCGATCACCCAGTCGCTGGTCGTCGGCGCGCTCGTCCTGCGGATGGCCGGCGTTCCGGTACGCCTGGGATTCCGGCGGGACATCGCCGGCCGCCTGCTCGTCTTCGGGGTGCCTCTGGCCTTCGGCCTCGGCATCGAGTCGGTGCTGATGTACTCCGACGCGTTCATCGTGGGTCACAAGCTGGGGACCGACAACCTGGGCTTCTACCTGCTTGCCTTCAACATCTCCAGCTGGGTGCCCGGCATCGTCGGCGTCGCCGTGCGCTACGTGTCCATCCCTGCCTTCTCACGGCTCTCCGAGGGGGACAACGACGAGTTCGTGCTCGGCGTGCACCGGACGCTCGTCGTCCTCGTGGGGGTCGTCGCGCCCATCGCGGCGGCGATGGCCACGCTCTCGCCCGCGATCGTCGACGTGCTTTACGGCCAGGAGTGGGAGCCGGCGGCCGACGCCCTCCGCTTCCTCGCCTTCGTGATGGTGGCGCGGATGTTCACCGCCATGGTCTTCGACATCCAGACCGGACGCGGCAAGACCAGCGTGACCATCACCCTGAACCTGGTGTGGCTGACCGCCCTGCTGCCTGCCCTCTGGTACGGCACCAGCCACGGCGGCATGCAGGGGGCGGCTGCGGGTCACGCGGTGGTGGCCTTGGTGGTGGCCATCCCGTTCGCGGCCTGGATGCTGCACCGCTCCGGCGTGGACATGCGTCCAGTCCTGCGCCTGGTCGCGCGACCGTTGCTGGCGGCGGTCGTGGCCGGAGCCACGATGCTCGCCATCTCGGTGCCTCTGGACAGCCCTCTGGCGACGCTGATGCTCGCCGGCGGGTGCGGGTGCCTCGTCTATCTCCTCCTCGCGGTCCCGGCGCGCGGTCGCGAGATCGTCCGGGACTGGGTCGTCTCCTCGCTCGCGGCTCGACGGTCGGACCAGGGCTGAGCGCGACGTCGGCTGAACGCCCGGGAACCGAGCCCCCTCCGTGGGAGTCTGACCTGCATGCTGAGTCGGCGGGAGCTGTTGCACGCCGGTGCGCTGGGTGGCCTGGTGGCCGTCTCGCCCGGTCTCTTCGCGGGGTGCTCGGACGAGGGTGACCCGAAACCGGAGTCGGACGGCGCGATCCGGCTGGTCGCCTCCGACGTGGATCGCGACGCGGCCGACCCGGCGGCGGTCGGCACCGGCTCCGCCTCCGTGCTCGCGCTGGGTGCGGGGCTCTACGGGCAGCTCGTGGGAGCTGGCGGCAACCTCGGCCTCTCGCCGTACTCCGCAGCCGTCGCGCTCGGCATGACCGTCAACGGCGCGGCGGGCGTGACCCGGGACGAGATGCTCGCCGTCCTGGCCGCGCCGGACACCACCTCGCTCGACGGCGGGCTCAACGCGCTGACGGCGCACGTCGAGTCACTGGCCGGTCCGGTCCCGGACCAGGAAGGCGCCGAGATCGCGCTCGCCTCGGCCAACCAGCTGTTCGGCCAGGCCGACTTCCCCTGGGAGCAGCCGTTCCTGGACACGCTGGCGCGCAGCTTCGGTGCCGGCCTCCGGGAGGTCGACTACGTCGCCGCCACCGAGGAGGCGCGCAGCGCCATCAACGGCTGGACCGCCGAGCAGACCCACGACCGGATCCCGGAGATCATCCCCAAGGACGCGATCGACGCCCTGACCCGGATGGTCCTGGTCAACGCGCTGTACTTCAAGGCGCCCTGGCAGGTGCCGTTCGAGGTCGACGCCACCACCGACGACGAGTTCCACCTCGGCGACGGGTCGACGGCGTCGGTGCCGACGATGCACGGCAGCGCCGTCCACGGCGAAGGCGACGGCTGGCGCGCGGCACACATCGCGTATGCCGGCGGGACGCTGGCCATGACCGTGGTGCTGCCTGACGAGGGGCGGGAGGCCGATCTCGACGCGCAGGTCGCCGGCGGAGGCCTGGCCGACCTCCTGGGCTCTCGATCCGGCGAGGTCGAGCTCTCGCTCCCGCGTTGGAAGTTCCTCGTCGCCGCCGGGCTCGACGACGCACTGACCGGCCTCGGCATGAAGGCGGCGTTCGACTCGGCCGCGGCCGACTTCTCGGCGATGGCTCCCGTGGACGACCTGTACATCAGCGCGGTGCTCCAGCAGGTGTTCATCGCCGTCGACGAGGCCGGCACCGAGGCGGCCGCCGCGACGGCGGTCGTGGCGGGCGTGACCAGCGCGCCGGCGGAACCTCCGGAGCCCCTGGTCGTCGACCGGCCGTTCCTGTTCGTGATCCACGACCTCGAGCACGGGACGCCCCTCTTCCTCGGCAAGGTCGTCGACCCCCGCTCCTGAGCGGCCATGATGAACCGGTGACCAGCCTCGCCGCGCGGCTGTACGCCGCCCTCGCCGGCGAGCCCGGCAACCTCGCGCTCTCACCGCACTCCGTCGCGGTGGCGCTCGACCTCGCGTCGTACGGCGCCCGCGGCCGGACCCGCGAGGAGATCGAGGCGGTCGTCGGTGGGGCAGGGTCGCCCGTCGAGGGCGGCGAGTGGGTCGAGCTCTCCTCGGCGAACCGGCTCTTCGGTCAGGAGGGCCTGGCCTGGCAGCCCGATCTGCAGGAGCTGCTCACCCTCGTCGACTACGCCGAGACCGAGGCGGCCCGCGCGGTCATCAACGACTGGACGTCGGAGCAGACCCACGAGCGGATCCCCGAGATAGTGCCGGACGGCGTGCTCGACGACGAGACCCTGCTGGTGCTGGTCAACGCGCTCTACCTCAAGGCTGCGTGGGAGGACCCCTTCCGGGAGAGCGCGACGGCGGACGCCGACTTCCACCTGGCCGACGACACCGTCGTCCAGGTGCCGACGATGCTGGGGTACGTCGGGGCCCAGGTCGGCGCCGGCGAGGGCTGGCGCTCGGCGCGGCTGCCCTACGTCGGCGGGACCCTCGCGATGACCGTGGTGCTGCCGGAACCCGGTCGGGTGGCTGACGTCGAGGCGCTGGTCGCCGACCGGGACTGGTCGGCGGTGCTCGAGGTGGCGTCGTACGAACGGCTGGAGCTGCGCCTGCCGCGGTTCACGGTCCGCGCTGGCGCCCGTCTGCGGGAGCTGCTGACAGCCCTGGGGATGCCGACGGCGTTCACCGACGACGCCGACTTCTCGGGGCTGACCGTCGACGCGGACCTCAAGATCAGCGAGGTGCTGCACGAGGCCTTCGTCGCCGTCGACGAGCTCGGCACCGAGGCCGCGGCGGCCACCGCGGTCGTGATGCAACGAGCCGGCGGGATGCCCCAGCCGCCGGTGCCGTTCGTCGTCGACCGGCCGTTCCTCTTCGTCATCCACACGACCGGCGACGGGGTCGCGACCGGCGCCCCGCTCTTCGTGGGCCGGATGGTCGACCCGCGCGACTAGCACTGTCGGTGCAGCCTCGTAGGATCAAGGACGAACACCCCCACCCGCGCGCGGTTGGGGGCTCTCGTGCTGTGCCCTCTCACCCGATTGGCCCATCTTGACGCTCTCCGGTCTGTCCAACGCCGTCCTCGCCGACCCCACCCTCGACGAGGCGATCGCCGACGCGCGTGACGGGATGGTGCGCGCGCAGGACCTCACCGGGCCGGCCGCGCTCCGGCCATTCGTGGTGGGCGGACTGGTCCGCGCCGACCGCACGGTGCTGGCCGTCACCGCCACCGTCCGCGAGGCCGAGGACCTCGTCGAGGAGCTGGGCTCCCTGCTCGATCCCGACACCGTCGCGCTCTACCCGAGCTGGGAGACGCTGCCCCACGAGCGGCTGAGCCCGCGCAGCGACACCGTGGGCCGCCGGCTCGCGGTCCTGCGCAGGCTCGCGCACCCCGACGACCACCACGGCCCGCTCAAGGTCGTCGTCGCGCCGGTGCGCTCCGTGCTCCAGCCGCAGGTCAAGGGCCTCGGGGACCTCGAGCCGGTCGAGCTGGTGCCCGGCCAGACCGCGCCGATGGAGGAGGTCGTCCAGCGGCTCGCCGACGCGGCCTACACCCGCGTCGACCTGGTCGAGCGGCGCGGCGAGTTCGCGGTCCGGGGCGGCATCGTCGACGTCTTCCCACCGACCGAGGAGCACCCGCTGCGGGTGGAGTTCTGGGGCGACGACGTCGAGGAGATCCGCAGCTTCTCGGTCGCCGACCAGCGCACCCACGAGAAGCTCGACCGCCTGTGGGCGCCGCCGTGTCGCGAGCTCCTGCTCACCGATGATGTGCGCCGTCGCGCGTGGGAGCTCGGCGAGCAGCACCCCCAGCTGGTCGAGCTCACCGACAAGATCTCCGCGGGCATCGCCGCCGAGGGTATGGAGGCGCTGACGCCGGCTCTGGTCGACGAGATGGAGCTCCTGGTCGACCTGCTCCCGGCCAGGACCCATGTGCTGGTCCTCGACCCCGAGCGGGTCCGCCGCCGAGCCCACGACCTGGTCGCGACCAGCGAGGAGTTCCTTGGCGCCAGCTGGGCCGCCGCGGCCAGCGGCGGCGAGTCACCGATCGACCTCGGCGCCGCGTCCTACCGCGCCCTCGGCGACGTCCGCGCCCACGCGCTCGCCGCCGGCCAGAGCTGGTGGACGGTCAGCCCATTCGGGCTGGCCGACGACACCGAGACGTTGGTCCCTGATCTGGTGGGCCCCGACGACACCGACATGTCGGGCGTCCCGACGCGTACCTTGCCGATGCAGGCCGCCGACGCCTACCGCGGCGACGTCGACCGGGCGTTCGCCGACCTCGCGCGCTGGCGGGCCGAGGGCTTCCGCACGGTCGTCGTCCACCCTGGTCACGGCCCGGCCCAGCGCACCGTCGAGGCGCTCGGCGAGCGCGATGTCGCGGCCCGGCTGGTCGACTCGCTGGACGACGTGCCCGCCGCCGACGTGGTCACGGTCACCTGCGGTGCGCTCACGCACGGCTTCGTCGACGAGACCAACCGGCTGGTCCTCCTCACCGGCGAGGACATCTCCGGCCAGCGCGCGTCCACCCGCGACATGCGCAAGATGCCGGCCCGCCGCAAGCGCCAGATCGACCCCCTCGAGCTGTCCTCGGGCGACTACGTCGTGCACGAGCAGCACGGCGTCGGCCGGTTCGTCGAGATGAGGCAGCGCGAGGTCGCCGGCGCGGTGCGCGAGTACCTCGTCCTGGAGTACGGCGCCAGCAAGCGCGGCGGTCCGCCCGACAAGCTCTACGTCCCCGCCGACGCGCTCGACCAGGTCACCCGCTACGTCGGCGGCGAGCAGCCCAGCCTCGACCGGCTCGGCGGCGCCGACTGGGGCAAGCGCAAGGGCCGGGCCCGCAAGGCGGTGCGCCAGATCGCGGCCGAGCTGATCAAGCTCTACGCCGCCCGGCAGGCCACCAAGGGACACGCGTTCGGCCCCGACACCCCCTGGCAGCGCGAGCTCGAGGATGCCTTCCCGTTCAACGAGACCCCCGACCAGCTGACCACGGTCGACGAGGTCAAGGACGACATGATGAAGACGGTCCCGATGGACCGGCTGGTCTGCGGCGACGTCGGCTACGGCAAGACCGAGATCGCGGTGCGGGCGGCGTTCAAGGCGGTCCAGGACGGCAAGCAGGTCGCCGTACTCGTGCCGACGACGCTGCTGGTGACCCAGCACCTCTCGACGTTCCAGGAGCGGATGAGCGGCTTCCCGATCCGGGTCGAGGCGCTGAGCCGGTTCCAGACCGACAAGGAGGCTCGCGCGGTCGTCGACGGCCTCGCCGACGGCACGGTCGACATCGTGGTCGGCACCCACCGGCTGCTCAACCCGGACATCCGGGTCAAGGACCTCGGCCTGATCATCGTCGACGAGGAGCAGCGGTTCGGCGTCGAGCACAAGGAGCAGATGAAGCGGCTCCGCACCTCGGTCGACGTGCTGTCCATGTCGGCGACGCCCATCCCGCGCACGCTGGAGATGGCGATCACCGGCATCCGCGAGATGTCGACGATCACCACCCCGCCCGAGGAGCGGCACCCGGTGCTGACCTACGTCGGCGCCTACGAGGACCGCCAGGTCACCGCCGCCGTACGCCGCGAGCTGCTGCGCGAGGGCCAGGTCTTCTACATCCACAACCGGGTGCAGTCGATCGAGAAGGCCGCCGCCAAGATCCGCGAGCTGGTTCCCGAGGCGCGGGTCGCGGTCGCACACGGGCAGATGGGTGAGCACCAGCTCGAGCAGGTGATGCTCGACTTCTGGGAGAAGACCTTCGACGTGCTGGTCTGCACGACCATCGTCGAGTCCGGTCTCGACGTGTCCAACGCCAACACGATGATCATCGAGCGGGCAGACACCCTCGGCCTGTCCCAGCTGCACCAGCTGCGCGGCCGGGTCGGCCGGTCGCGGGAGCGCGCCTACGCCTACTTCCTCTACCCGGCCGAGAAGCCGCTCACCGAGACCGCCCACGAGCGGCTGGCCACGCTGGCCCAGCACTCCGACCTCGGCGGCGGCATGGCGATAGCCATGAAGGACCTCGAGATCCGCGGCGCCGGCAACCTGCTCGGCGGCGAGCAGTCCGGTCACATCGCCGACGTCGGCTTCGACCTCTACGTCCGGCTCGTCGGTGAGGCGGTCCACGAGTTCCGCGGCGACGCGGCGCCCGAGCTCAACGAGGTCCGCATCGAGCTGCCCGTCGACGCCCACCTGCCGCACGACTACATCCCGAGCGAGCGGCTGCGACTGGAGATGTACAAGCGGCTGGCCGAGGTCCGCAGCGACGAGGACGTCGACCTGCTGCTCGAGGAGCTCAAGGACCGCTACGGCGAGCCGCCGGTCGAGGTCACCTCGCTGCTGCTGGTTGCGCGGTTCCGGGCCCGGGCCAGGCGGGCCGGGGTCGGCGAGGTCACGATCGCGGGCAAGAACGTCCGGTTCGCCCCGGTCTCGCTGCCCGACTCACGCGTCGTACGCCTCCAGAGGCTCTACCCCAAGTCGATCGTGAAGGCCCCGGTCGAGACCATCCTGGTCCCGCGCCCCCACATCGGAGGCGTGCTGGGCGCGCCCCTCGACGGGATCGCCCTGCTCCAGTGGGCGCACGGAGTCATCGACGCGGTGATCGACCCGGTCTGATACCCCCGCGAGCTTCGGCCTCCAGTCCGTGGCGACGCTCGCTGCGCTCGCGGGCGCCGTCGCTCGCTGCGCTCGCTCGGCGCGGTCGCCACGGCCCGGGGGCCGATCGCGGGGCGCGCGGGCTTCGCCCGCGAAAGACCGGGTCGCTTCGCTCCCACAGTCGGGTTGGGTCGCGCGGGCGAAGGGCCGCGAGAAAGAACGGCCACGGCGTATCAGGAGCTGCGCGAGCTGCTCCTGAGGGGCAGTTGCTCCCTCCCCGACACACCGAAGAGGCCTGTCATGACCGCTCTGCCGATCAGCACGTACCGCCGCGAGGGTCGGATCCAGCCCCCGACCGGCTGGACCGACCACCGCACCCGCACCGCCGCGCTCGACGGGTGGCTGGCCCGCGAGGAGGCCGTGGCCGCCGGCGCCGCCGCTCCCGCAGACCCGGCCCAGCTCGGGCTGCCCGGGCGCGACGAGCTGGTCCGGGCGCTGTTCCAGCGGTTCGCCACGACCCTCGAGGGCGTGCTCGACATCGAGCTCGAGCTCGGCGAGGGCGCCGCGCCGTACGCCGCGGTCCGGGCCGCCTACCACCGGGCCGCGGCGCACCGCCCCGCCGACTGGCGGGCCCTGCGGCGCGAGGCCGGTGACCCCGTGATCGTCGAGCTGAGCCGCCGCCAGCACGCCCGGATCGCCATGCGGGCCGGCATCTCCGCTTCCGAGGTGAGCGCGGTCGCCGCCGAGGTCGCCCTGGTCGGCAGCACCACGACGATCGGCCCCTCGCCCCGCGCCCGGCGCCGCCGGGTCGCGCGGGTGCTCGCCCGCCGCGCCGGCTGAGCCCCAGCGCGACATCGACCACCTACCCGGGTGGGGGACACGGACCCCCGCCCGGGTCGGCCGTCGGCCCGGCTCCGGTGTTCAATGGGGCTGTGCTGAATCGAAGCGGGCGGATGCTGCGTGCTGTCCCCGTCCTGGCGGCGTCGGTCGTCGTCCTCGCCGGTTGCGGGATCGCCGGCACCGAGTTCCATCCGGGCGTCGCGGCCGAGGTCGGCGACCAGACCATCACCGTCCGCCACCTCGACCAGGTGACCAGCAACTACTGCACCGGCATCGAGGAGCTCAGCAAGGAAGACCCGCAGCCCGGCGACGAGGCGGTGGCGCTGCGCTACGTCACCAACCAGTTCGTGACCTTCCTGGTCACCCGCGCCGCCGCCGAGCAGCTGGCCGAGCAGTACGACGTCGGGCCGACCTCGACCTCCAAGAGCGCCCTGGTCTCGGTCCAACCGCAGCTTGCGGGCCTCTCCCAGGACCAGAAGGACGCCTTCCTGGAGATCCTCGGTGCGCGCGCGTACAACAACGACGTCCTGACCCAGATCGGCGATCTCTCGCTGAAGGACCAGGGCACGACCGACGCGACCGACGACGACCGCTACGCCGAGGGGAAGAAGCTGCTGTCGGCCTGGTTCGCCGACCACGACGTCGAGGTCAACCCCAAGTACGCCGTCGACCTGGGCGTCGACATCGACCAGTCCACCCAGGTCGACACCGACCTGTCCGTCGCGGTCGGCTCGAAGGCCAAGGACGGCCTGAGCCCGACCCCCGAGGCCGGCTACACGAGCTCGCTGCCGGGCCATCTGGTCTGTCTCGACTGAGCCGTGGGGAGCGACCGGCCCGAGGAGCCGTTGCTGGAGTTCCTCGCGGTGATGCGCCGGCTCCGCGCCGAGTGCCCCTGGAAGCAGGAGCAGACGCACCGCTCGCTCGCGCGCTACCTGCTCGAGGAGACCCACGAGACCCTCGAGGCGATCGACGCCGGCGACGAGACCGGTGACTGGGACCACCTGCGCGAGGAGCTCGGCGACCTGCTGCTGCAGGTCTACTTCCACGCCGTGATCGCCGAGGAGACGGGCGCGTTCTCCATCGACGACGTGGCCCGCGGCATCACCGAGAAGATGCACCGGCGCAACCCGCACGTGTTCGGTCCGCCGTCCGACGACCCGCCCAGCGATGCGGCCGCGGTCAACGAGGTCTGGCAGGCGATCAAGGAGCGGGAGAAGCCGCGCAGCTCGACCACCGACGGCCTTCCCGACACCCTTCCGGCCCTGCTCTACGCCGCCAAGGTGCTGGAGCGAAGCGACAGCACCGCGGGCGGCCCGATTCGTCTGCAGGGCCAGGCGGAGGACGACACGGCACCCCGCAGACGAATCGGCGAGGCGCTGCTGGCCCTGGTGACGGAAGCGGTCGACGAGGGGATCGACCCCGAGCAGGCCCTGCGCGACGCCGTCCGCCGCCGCTGACGATTCGTCTGCGACCCGCCACGGGAGACACCCCGTGAGCCCGCAGACGAATCGGGGCGGGTCGCCACTAGGCTGGCCAGCGCACTCTTCCCCACACCCAGGAGCACCCTTCGTGGCATCCATCGAAGCAGTCGGCGCCCGCGAGATCCTCGACTCGCGAGGCAACCCCACCGTCGAGGTCGAGGTGCTCCTCGACGACGGGACGTTCGCCCGCGCGGCCGTCCCCAGCGGCGCCTCCACGGGTGCCTTCGAGGCGGTCGAGCTGCGCGACGGCGGTGACCGCTATCTCGGCAAGGGCGTCCAGAAGGCCGTCGACGCGGTGATCCAGACGCTCGGCCCGACGATCGAGGGGCTCGACGCCGACGACCAGCGGCTCGTCGACCAGGCGATGCTCGACGCGGACGGCACTCCCAACAAGGCCCAGCTCGGCGCCAACGCCATCCTCGGTGTCTCGCTCGCCGTCGCTCGCGCCGCGGCCGACTCGGCCGGGCTCCCGCTCTACCGCTACGTCGGCGGGCCCAACGCCCACCTGCTGCCGGTGCCGATGATGAACATCGTCAACGGCGGCGCGCACGCCGACTCCAACGTCGACGTGCAGGAGTTCATGATCGCGCCGATCGGGGCCCCGACGTTCAAGGAGGCGCTGCGCTCAGGCGCGGAGGTCTACCACGCGCTGAAGTCGGTGCTGAAGAAGAAGGGGCTGTCGACCGGCCTGGGCGACGAGGGCGGCTTCGCGCCCAACCTCGACTCCAACCGGGCCGCGCTCGACCTGATCGCCGAGGCGGTCGAGGCGTCCGGGCAGAAGCTCGGCACCGACATCGGCCTCGCGATGGACGTGGCGGCCAGCGAGTTCTTCGAGGATGGCGTCTACACCTTCGAGAGCAGCCCGAAGTCGAGCGACGAGATGATCGCCTACTACGCCGAGCTCTGCGCGGCGTACCCCATCGTCTCGATCGAGGACCCGCTCGACGAGGACGACTGGGACGGCTGGAAGGCCCTCACCGACCAGCTCGGCGACAAGATCCAGATCGTCGGCGACGACCTCTTCGTCACCAACGTCGAGCGGCTCCAGCGCGGCATCGACGGGGGCAACGCCAACGCGATGCTGGTGAAGGTCAACCAGATCGGGTCGCTCACCGAGACCCTCGACGCGGTCGAGCTGGCGCACCGCGCGGGCTTCCGCAACATGATGAGCCACCGCTCCGGCGAGACCGAGGACACCACGATCGCCGACCTCGCCGTGGCCGTGAACTGTGGCCAGATCAAGACCGGTGCGCCCGCCCGGTCCGACCGCGTGGCCAAGTTCAACCAGCTGCTGCGGATCGAGGAGGAGCTCGGTGATGCGGCGCGGTACGCCGGAAAGGGCGCCTTCCCGAGGTTCAATCAGTAGGTCATGTCTTCCTCTGACCGCAGCCGTCGGCCCCGCGGGCGCACCGGACCGGGCCGACGCCCCGGCGCGCCCAAGCAGTCCCGTCCCGCGGCGACCGCTCCCCGGCCCCTGGGTGCCGCAGCGGCCGAGCGACCCCGCTCCAGGCTCACCGGCCGGGCCGCGGTCCTCGTGCTGGTGCTGGCCGTGCTCACTGTTTCCTACGCGTCGTCGCTGCGCGCCTACCTGCAGCAGCGCGGGCACATCAACGACCTCAAGAGCCAGATCGCGGAGCACGAGGCGAACATCGACTCGCTCGAGTCGGAGAAGGACCGCTGGGACGACCCGGCGTACGTCGCCAAGCAGGCCCGCGAGCGGCTCGGCTACGTGATGCCCGGCGAGAAGACCTACCTGGTGCTCGGCGAGGACGGCCAGCCGCTCGAGCCCGCGTCGCACCTCCAGGACCCCGACACCGTCATCTCGACGGAGCAGGCGCCGTGGTGGAGCGACGGCTGGGCGTCGGTCGAGCTGGCCGGCAACCCGCCGAAGACCGGCCGGCCGCCCGCCTCGGAGATCGACGGCACCAGGAAGGGCACCGGCGGCGAGGACTCCGCGGGGGAGACCCCCGAAGCGCCGTGACCTCTCGCGAGGATCTCGACGCGGTCGGCCGGCAGCTGGGGCGTCCCGCGCGCGGCGTGCACGCCGTCGCGCACCGCTGCCCGTGCGGGCTGCCCGACGTCGTCGCCACCGAACCCCGGCTCGACGACGGCACGCCGTTCCCCACCACGTTCTACCTGACCTGCCCCCGGGCCGCGTCGCGGATCGGCTCGCTCGAGGGCTCGGGCCTGATGAAGGAGATGGAGGCCCGGCTCGGCACCGACGCCGACCTGGCCGCGGCGTACGCCGGCGCGCACGACCGCTACCTCGCGGCGCGAGCCGAGCTGGGCAGGGTGCCGGAGATCGACGGCATCTCCGCCGGTGGCATGCCCGACCGGGTCAAGTGCCTGCACGTCCTGGCCGCCCAGGCGCTGGCCCAGGGCCGCGGCGCGAACCCGCTCGGTGACGAGGTGCTCGACGAGCTCGGCGACTGGTGGTCGCCGGGACCGTGCATCGAGGCCGACGGTGGCTGAGACCGTCGCGGCGATCGACTGCGGCACCAACACCATCCGGCTGCTCGTCGGGGTCATGCCCGAGATCGCCGTGCGCGAGTCACGGATCGTCCGGCTCGGACAGGGCGTGGACGCGACCGGCCGGCTCGACGACGAGGCATTGGGACGGACCTTCGCGGCCCTGGACGACTACGCGGCCACGATCCGTGAGCACGACGCGACCCGGGTGCGCCTGTGCGCCACGTCGGCGGTGCGCGACGCCGCGAACGGCGACGTGTTCGTCCGGGGCGTCGAGCAGCGGCTCGGCGTCCCGCCCGACATCCTGACCGGCGAGCAGGAGGCCGCGCTCGCGTTCGACGGCGCGGTCCGCAACCTCACCGGTGCCGCGCCCGAGCCCGTGCTGGTCGTCGACATCGGCGGCGGCTCGACCGAGCTGGTCCTCGGCTCCGGCCGGGTGGTGGACGCCGCGCACTCGATGGACATCGGCTCGGTCCGCCTGCACGAGCGGCACCTGCACACCGACCCGCCGACCGCCGACGAGGTGGCCGCCTGCGTCGCGGACATCGACGCGCACCTCGCGGCGGCTCCGGTGCCGGTCGGGAAGGCCGGCACCGTCGTCGCCGTGGCGGGGAGCAACCTCACGGTCGCCGCCGGTGTCCTGGGGCTCTCGTCGTACGACCGGACCGCCGTCGACCAGGCCCGGGTCGACGTTGGCGACGTGACCGCCTTCGTCGCCCGTCTGGTCGCGATGACCGTCGAGGAGCGCCGCGCCCTGCCCTACATGAACCCCGGCCGGGCCGACGTCATCGGCGCCGGGGCGCTGATCCTGTCGCGGTTGCTCCGGCGTACGACGGTCGAGCGGCTCGTCGCCTCGGAAGCAGACATCCTCGACGGGATCGCTTGGTCCATGGTTTCTTGACGTCCCGCCGGGGTACCGGCGCAGTCATGAGCACCCAGCAGACCGACGAGCCCATCGGCGCCGTCGTGCACCGGCTCTCGGAGCAGCTCCCCGAGCTGGTCCGGTCGGAGATCCGGTTGGCGCAGGCCGAGCTGGCCGAGAAGGGCAAGCACGCTGGCGTCGGGATCGGGCTGTTCAGCGGGGCCGGCCTGCTGGCGCTCTACGGAGTGGCCGGACTGTTCACCACCGCCGTCATCGCGCTCGACCTGGCGCTGCCACTGTGGCTCGCCGCGCTCATCGTGACCGTCGCCCTCTTCGTCGCCGCCGGCATCGCCGCCGTCGTCGGGAAGAAGCAGGTCACCCAGGCCTCCCCGCCGACGCCGGAGAAGGCGATCGCCGGGGCCAAGCAGGACGTCGAGGCCGTGAAGGGGCACCACTGATGTCACAGAAGCAGGCCGAGCTCGAGGCCGATATCGCGCGCCAGCGCGAGGCACTGGCCGACACCGTCAACCAGCTGACCGAACAGGTCCAGGTGCGCGCGAAGACCACTGCCAAGCAGGCCGCCGTCGTGGCGGGTGTCGCCGCCGTGGTGGCCGTCGTCGTCATCGTCATCAAGAGGAGAAGGTCATGAGCAAGCTGTCATTCCTTGCCGCCGCCGGGGTCGGCTACGTGCTCGGCGCCCGCGCCGGCCGCCAGCGCTACGACCAGATCGCCGCCACCGCCCGCAAGGTCGCGGACCACCCGAAGGTCCAGCGCGTCGCCCACAGGGCGCAGGACGCCGCCGCGCAGCAGGCATCGGCGGCCGCCGGGGTGGCGAAGGACAAGGTGACCTCGGCCGCCTCCAGCGCGGCCGACAAGGTACGCGGAGGGGACAGCCAGATCGGGATGCAGGCGACGCCGTAGCAGGCCGCACCCGCTCCCTGGCCGTATCTTGGGCAGCCTGAGCGAGCTCCCGCACCCCGCGACCGGACAGCCGTTCGCCTCGCCGGTCCCGCCCGGCACCGGCTGGCCCGGCGACTTGGCGACGCCCACGACGCCGGTGGCGCGGACGGTGGCGCAGGTACGCCGCCTCGCGGCCCGCGCCGATCTCGACGAGCTCGGGTCCGAGGTCTCGGTCTGTCGCGCCTGTCCGCGCCTGGTCCGCTGGCGGGAGGACGTCGCGGCGGCCAAGCGGGCGTCGTACGCCGGTGAGCCCTACTGGGGCCGGCCGATCCCCGGCTGGGGGTCGCCGACACCCGCCGTACTCGTCGTGGGGCTCGCGCCCGCCGCGCACGGCGCCAACCGCACCGGCCGGGTCTTCACCGGCGACCGCTCCGGCGACTGGCTGTTCGCGTCGCTGCACCGGGTCGGCCTCGCGACCATGGGCACCTCCGTCGACGCCGCCGACGGGCTCGAGCTGGTCGACACCCGGATGGTGGCAACGGTCCGCTGCGCCCCGCCGCAGAACAAGCCGACCACCGCCGAGCGCGACACCTGCGCGCCGTGGATCGAGGCCGAGCTCGCGCTGCTCGTCGAGCACGTCCGCGTCGTGGTGGCGCTCGGCTCGATCGGCTGGGACGCCACCCTGCGCTCCTTCAAGAGCATCGGCTGGCAGCCGCCGAGGCCCAAGGCGCGGTTCGGCCACGGCGCCGAGGCGGTGCTCTCCGGCGCCCGCCGGGAGATCACGCTGCTCGGCTGCTACCACCCCAGCCAGCAGAACACCTTCACCCGGCGGCTCACCGAGCCGATGCTCGACGCGGTGCTGGGGAGAGCAGCGGACTTACGCTGACCGGGCCCCCGTGTCCCAACCGGCAGAGGAGGTCGCCTTAAAAGCGACTGGTTGTGGGTTCGAGTCCCACCGGGGGCACTCCCAGTCCTTGCCCGATCAACCGGCCCGTCGGTGAGCCGGGTCACGGCCGGTGCGGAATCGCACCGGCCATCCTGTCTCTGGCGTGTGGGCTTTACATCGGGTGACGCCAACGCCGACGCGCTGCTCCGGTGGGTGGAGATCAACGGCACGACGTACGTCTTCCGAGGCAACTGACCCTCTGGTCTCAGCGGGGTCGGGACGAAATCGTCCCGACCCCGCTGAGCGCCGACTCTCAGCGAATCCACAGCCGCCGCGGGAACGCCCGGCGCCGAACCTGCGTTGAACCTGAATGAGTCCGTAGACTGGACCCATCGGTGAGCCGTCACAGCGACGGCCGCCACCCCAGGCCTCCAAGGAGGAGACCATGCAGAGCAACAACCCGATCTTCCGCCGGTCGGAGGAGTTCAACCGCGGCGGCGCCAACTCGTTCGGCAACCAGACCTACGCCGGCAACGGTGCCCCGATGGCCGGCTACGGCCAGACCACGGACCCGTCCCAGTGGTCCGTAGGCACGCCGGGTGACACCCGCGCGCCCGCCAGCACGGGCCCGATGACCATCGACTCGGTGGTGCAGAAGACCGCGATGACGATCGGCGTGGTGATCCTCACGGCCATGGCCACGTGGATCCTGACGCCCGACATCACCACGGAGAACGCCGAGACTGTCAACCTCGGGCCGCTCATCGCCGCGGTGACGATCGGCTCGCTCGGCGCCTTCGCGCTGTCGATGGTCAACTCGTTCAAGCGCAACATCAGCCCGCCTCTGGTCATCGCGTTCGCCGCCCTCGAGGGTGTCGCGCTCGGTGCGATCAGCAAGCTGTTCAACCTGGTCTACCCGGGCTCGGTGACCGGCGCGACGATCGGCACCTTCGGTGCCTTCGCCGGCACGCTCGCGGCCTACAAGCTGCTCAACATCAAGGTCGGCGACAAGTTCCGGCGCGGTGTGATCGCGGCCGTCTTCGGCATGGTCGGCATCAGCCTGCTGTCGCTGGTGCTCAACCTGTTCGGCATCGACCTCGGGATCTACGGCAACGGCGGCCTCGGCATCCTGTTCGCAGTCGCCGGTCTGGTGCTCGGCATCTTCATGCTGATCCTCGACTTCGACTTCGTCGAGCAGGGGATCGCCAACCGGATCCCCGAGGTGGAGTCGTGGCGGGCGGCGTTCGCGATGACGGTGAGCCTGGTCTGGATCTACACCAACCTGCTCCGCCTGATGGCGATCTTCAGCAGCGACTAGCAACAGAAGTCGAGCCTGTCTCACGGGGACAAGCTCCGGCGGCCTCGGGAACCTCGGGTTCCCGGGGCCGTCGTCATTTCCCGTCGCCATCTCGACGGGGAACCTCACTGGCCCTGGAGCCACGCCAGCACGGCCAGCACCCTCCGGTTGTCGTCGTGTGCCTGCGGCAGGTCGAGCTTGGTGAAGATCGCGTTGGTGTGCTTGCCGACCGCCTTCTCGGACACGAACATCCGCGCCGCGATCGCGGCGTTGGAGCGGCCCTCGGCCATCAGCGTGAGCACCTCTCGCTCGCGGTCGGTGAGCCGGTCGAGCGGGCGGCCGGCCGAGCCGGAGACGAGGCCGGCGACCACCTCGGGGTCGAGGACGGTGCCGCCTCCGGCGACCCGGCGTACGGCGGCCACGAACTCGTCCACGTCGGCGACGCGGTCCTTGAGCAGGTAGCCGATCGCGCCCTCGCCGCTGGCGAGCAGGTCGCGGGCGTAGAGCGGTTCGACGTGCTGGCTGAGCACCAGGACCGGCAGCCCGGGGCGGGCGGTGCGCGCCGCGACGGCCGCCGCGAGGCCTTCGGTGGAGAACGTCGGTGGCAGGCGGACGTCCACGATCGCGATCTCGAAGTCGCCCTCGGCGAGCAGCTTCTCGAGCTGCGGTGCGTTGTCGACGGCGGCGACCACGGCGATGTTGCTCGCCTCCAGGATCCGGGTCAGGCCGACGCGGAGCAGTGCCTGGTCCTCGGCCAGCAGGGCCCTCAGCTGGGGCTGGTCGGGCACGGCACCTCCATGGTCACGACGGTCGGTCCGCCCGCCGGGCTGTCGACCACCATCGTGCCGTCGAACGCCGCCAGCCGCTTCGCCACCCCCGCCAGGCCGCTTCCGGTGTGGTCGGCCCCGCCCCGGCCGTCGTCGCCGACCACGAGGTGCAGCACCTCGCCGTCGTGACCGACCCGCACCCACGCTCGGCCCGCGTCGGCGTGCTTGACGGTGTTGGCCAGGCACTCGGCGACCGCGAAGTACGCCGCCGACTCGACCGGCGGCGGGAGCGTCGGCGCGTCCACGGTCACCGTGATCGGCAGCGGGATCGGCAGCGCGAGCGCCTCGAGGCCGCCGGCGAGGCCACGGTCGGCCAGGGCCGGCGGGTGGATGCCGCGTACGACGGACCGCAGGTCCTCCAGTGCGCTCACCGTCGTCTCGCGGGCCTCGCGCAGCAGCGCCGCTGCGGCCTCGGGGTCGGTGCCCATCAGCTTCTCGGCCAGGCCGACGTTCATGCCGACCGAGGCGATCCGGGCCTGGGCGCCGTCGTGCAGGTCGCGCTCGATCCGGCGTACCTCGGCTGCGCTGTGGTCCAGCGTCTCCGAGCGTGACGTCGAGACCTCCTCGATGCGGCGCTCCAGCTCCTCGACCCGCCGCGACCCGAGGATGTTGCGCTCGGCCAGGGCGCGGGCGCGGACCAGCCCCGGGGTCGCGCACCACCACACGATGAGCAGCGGCACGTCGAGCAGGGCCAGGATCCACCACCAGAAGCTGCCGTCGACCAGTGCGCCGACCAGGTGCGTGAGCGGGGCGAGGAGGAGGCCCACCGGGAGGATCGACAGCACGAAGCCGCCGGTGGCCGAGAACCACAGGAAGCCGAAGTCCCGCCAGCGCGCGCGGTCGGTCAGCCAGGTCATCGGCCGGGTGACCGGGTTGAGCCCGGTCGTGTCGGCGTACGCCGCGTGGATGGTCTCGCCGAGGAGCTGGCCGCTGATCCGGCGGTGCAGCGCGGTGAGGGCCGCCGTGGCCGGCACCACGCCGGCGGCGATCACGAACCCGACGGCGACCAGCCCGAGGGGGATGGCCAGGATGGTCAAGATGCCGAGCGCCAGCGCCGGAGCCATGAGCAGGGCGTAGGCGAGCGAGACCGCCGTCACCCGGAGCCGGTCGACGAAGGCGTCCCCGTCGACCGGCACCGGGCGGACCGACCGGATCGGCTGCAGGAGCGCGCGGGCTGACCATCGGCGCCCAGTCTGTCATCGGGCTCCGCCGATCGAGACCGCCACGGGAGCGGTACGCCGGACCGCCGAGCGGGCGGACAGGAGGGTCAGCGCGACCACGGCCGCGACGATCACCGCCGGCAGCCAGAGCTGGCCGTCGGGAACCAGGCCCTCGTGGCGGGCGATCCCGAAGGGGACGATCGTCGCCAGCGAGGCGAGCAGCCCGAGCACCACACCGACTGCGGCGACGACGCGGGCCTCGGCCAGCACCGAGCCCTCGACCTGCCCCGGCGTGGCGCCGAGCAGCCAGAGCCTGTGCAGCTCGGCCTTCCGGTGCGCGACGACGGCGGCGAAGGTGTTGACCACCACGACCGCGGCGAAGACCACGATCATGCCGACGATCACGTTGTTGAGCAGGTTGATGGTCTGCGCATCCCGGTCGGCACTCGAGGGCCGGGTCCGGTTGTCGGTGCCCACCGCCATCAGCACGCTGGTGGCGGACGCGGTCAGCACGATCACGGGTGCCAGCACGCCGCCGAGCAGGTGGGAACGACGACGGGCGTTGTACGCGGCCAGATGGCCGGCGACTCCCGCACCCAGGACCGGGCGGGCCAGCACCGACAGGTGCTTCAGCAGCCACGGCGCCACGCTGGCCAGGCCGAGCGCGACCAGGATCGCGCACGATCCGGAGGTCTGCATCGCGGCGTAGGGGTCCTTGTCGTGCGCGGTCACGGTGACGGTGACGAACCCCATGGCGAGTGCGTAGCCGACCAGCACCACGGCTGCGACGATCCGCCACCACCGCAGCCGCTCGGCGCCCGCACGGCCCTCGCTGGGTGCGATGGAAGCCGGTCCGCGGGTCGCCTTGCGGGCAGCCAGCCCGGAGCCGAGCGCACTGACCAGCACGACCAGGACCGCGACGGCCGCGGGGGCGACGCCCGCGTCGTACCGCACCGAGTCGGCGACCACGTCGCCGTTGCGGAGCATGCCCGAGCAGGAGTCGGCCGCCGAGCGTGGCGGCGACCGCCCCTATGGCTGCGGCGACGGCGGCCACGAGCACCGTCTCGGCCCGGACCAGCCGCCGCGCCTGACCCGGGGTGGCGCCGATGGTGCGCAGCAGGCCGATCTCGACCTCGCGCTGGGTCACGGTGATGCCGACGGTGGAGACGACGGCGAAGAGCACGATCAGGGCGCCCCACCCGCCGACGACGGCGCCCATGATGAAGAGCGTGTCCTGGTCGGTGGACGAGACGGGCCCGGTGGCGGTCGCGGCGAGGGTCGCGAACGAGCCCATCAGCGCGGTGCCGAGCAGCACGGTCACGAAGGTGGCGAGCGAGGCCGTGGCGCGGTGCCGCAGCGAGGCGAGGGCGAGCCGGTTCATGACGTCGCCCCGACCAGCTCGTCGAGGTGGGCCATCTGACCGGCGACCGCGTCGGCGGTCGGGCGGGCCATCCGGCCCGCGATCCGGCCGTCGACCAGGAAGACCACGGTGTCGGCGTACGACGCCGCGACCGGGTCGTGGGTGACCATGACGACGGTCTGACCCCCACCGGATGCACCAGCGTCGTCGACGCAGGACCGAAGCAGGGCCAGCACCTCGTGCGCGGTGGTGGAGTCGAGGGCGCCGGTGGGCTCGTCGGCCAGCACGACCGCGGGGTCGGTGACCAGCGCCCGGGCGATGGCGACGCGCTGCTGCTGGCCGCCGGAGAGCTCCGACGGCAGCCGACCGCCCCGGTCGCCGAGGCCGACCTGGTCCAGCAGGGCGCGGACCCGCTTCCGGTCGATGCGCTGCCCGGCCAGCCTGAGCGGCAGCCCGACGTTCTGCTCGGCGGTGAGGTAGGGCATCAGGTGGAAGCCCTGGAAGACGAAGCCGATGCGCGAGCGGCGGAACCTGGTGCGGTCCTCCTCGCTCCAGTCGGTCAGGTCCTCGCCCGCGATCACGACGCGGCCCTCCGTGGGCCGCTCGAGGCCGGCGGCGCAGGTGAGGAACGTGGACTTGCCGGACCCGGAAGGCCCCATCACCGCGGTGAAGGAGCCGGACGGGAAGGCGAGGTTGACGCCGGCGAGGGCGCGTACGGCGCCGGCCCCGTCGCCGTACGTGTGGGCGAGATCGTGGACTTCCAGTGCAGGTGTTGGGTTCATGTCCCCGACGCTATGAACGGCGCGGCCCGGTCTCGATGGGGTTGGACCGCCAGCCGGGGTGGGGTTTTGCCTACCCCTCCGCTCGATTCGTCTGCGGATCGGCAGGTTCTTCGCCGCTCACGGTCGCAGACGAATCGGCCTCGGCGGCGTCCGGCGCCTGGCCCTCGGGCTGCGGCTGCCGCCGGCGGTGCCGCAGCTCGACCCAGAGGCCGCGTACGCCGCGGGAGCGGCCGGCGACCTCGGTGCCGTCGAGCTCGGTGCCCGGGATGTTGACCGCCTGCAGCGCCGCCGTCGTGATCGGCAGGACACCCTCGCCCCGGAGCGCCTCCGGAGCCGCCTCGTCGTCGGGGATGAGGCCGAGCGCCGCGAGCATCGAGGGCGTCAGCACGGCGGCCAGCGAGCGGTAGCCCGCGGCGGACGGGTGGAACCGGTCGGGGCCGAACATCACCGCGGGCGCGGCGGCGAACTCCGGCCCGAGCACGGACCCGAGCGAGACGGTCCGGCCGCCGCCCTCCAGGACGGCGATGGTCTGGGCCGCGGCGAGCCGCCGCGACCAGGTGCGGGCCACCTGCTTGAGCGGCGCCGGGATCGGCTTCACGGTCCCCAGGTCGGGGCAGGTGCCGACGACGACAGCCACCCCGGCCTCCTTGAGCCGGCGAACCGCCTCCGCGAGGTCGCCGACCGAGGCGGCGGGACTGACCCGGTGGGTGACGTCGTTGGCGCCGATCAGCAGCACGGCGACGTTCGGCTCGATCGGCAGTGCCCGGTCGAGCTGTCCGGCCAGGTCGGCGGAGCGCGCGCCGATCTTGGCGAACGCCCGCAGGTAGACCCGCCGGTCGGCGCGCTCCGCGGCGCCGCTGGCCAGCAGGGCGCCGGGCGTCTCCTCGACCCGCTCCACGCCGTAGCCGGCCGCGCTGGAGTCGCCGAGCAGCACGATCTTGATCGCCGGACCGGGTCGGCCGCGGCCGTACCAGCCCGTCGCGTCGGGTGGCGTGACGTCGCCGGGCTCGCCGATGGTGCGCCGGGCCACCTTCGCCTCGGCCCGCAGGATGCCGTAGAGGGCGCCACCGAGCACGGAGAGTCCGCCCCCGCCGTACGCCGCGGCGGACGCGAGCTTGCGTGCTGCCGCGGCCTTCCCCACGAGTCCATGCTACGGACCGGTAACTGACAGGATCGGTCGGGTGGACTACGCCAACTCACTCCTCGACCTGATCGGCAACACCCCGCTGGTCCGGCTCAACCAGACCCTCGACCTGCCTTCCGGCGACGGACGGAGCGACAGCGGACCGCTCGTGCTGGCCAAGGTCGAGTACCTCAACCCCGGTGGGTCCGTGAAGGACCGCATCGCCACGCGGATGATCGACGCCGCGGAGGCCTCGGGCGAGCTCCAGCCCGGCGGCACGATCGTGGAGCCGACCTCCGGCAACACCGGCGTCGGCCTGGCGATGGTGGCCCAGGCCCGCGGCTACAAGTGCGTCTTCGTCTGCCCCGACAAGGTGAGCGAGGACAAGCGCAACGTGCTCAAGGCCTACGGCGCCGAGGTGGTCGTGTGCCCCACCGCGGTCGCACCGGAGCACCCCGACTCCTACTACAACGTCTCCGACAAGCTCTCGAAGCAGCCGGGGGCATGGAAGCCGGACCAGTACTCCAACCAGAACAACCCGCGCTCGCACTACGAGACGACGGGTCCCGAGATCTGGACGCAGACCGACGGCAAGGTCACCCACTTCGTGACCGGCATGGGCACCGGCGGCACGATCTCCGGCGTCGGCCGCTACCTCAAGGAACAGAACCCCGAGATCCAGGTCGTCGGCGCCGACCCGGCCGGCTCGGTCTACTCCGGCGGCACCGGCCGCCCCTACCTCGTCGAGGGCGTCGGCGAGGACTTCTGGCCCGAGACCTACGACCGCGACGTCGCGGACCGGGTCATCGAGGTCTCCGACGCCGACTCGTTCGCGTTCACGCGCCGGCTGGCCCGCGAGGAGGCGATGCTCGTGGGCGGCTCGTCCGGCATGGCGGCGTACGCCGCGCGCCAGCTGGCCCAGGAGCTCGCCGCCGAGGGACGGACCGACGCGGTCATCGTCGTACTCCTGCCGGACAGCGGCCGCGGCTACCTGACCAAGGTGTTCAACGACGAGTGGCTCGCGCAGTACGGCTTCCCGACCGAGGCGCAGCGCGACCAGACCCAGACCGTCGGCGAGGTGCTGCGCGGCAAGGACGGGCGGCTGCCGAACCTCGTGCACACCCACCCCAACGAGACCATCGCCGAGGCGGTCGCGATCCTGCAGGAGTACGCCGTCTCGCAGATGCCCGTCGTCCGCGCCGAGCCGCCGATCGTCGCGGCCGAGGTGGCCGGCTCGGTCTCCGACCGGGCGCTGCTCGACGCGCTCTTCGCCGGCTCCGCGAAGCTCACCGACCGGGTCGAGGACCACATGAGCCCCCCGCTGCCGACCATCGGCTCGACCGAGGACGCCCGCGACGCGGTCGTGCTGCTCGAGAGCTCGGACGCGGTCCTGGTCCAGGAGGACGGCAAGCCGGTCGGCGTACTGACTCGGCAGGACCTGCTGGCGTTCCTGTCGCGCTGATCATCTACCCCCGCGAGCTTCGGCCCGGGTCCACGACGACGCTCGCTCCGCTTCGCGGGCTTCGCAGTCGTCGTGGCCACCGGGCCGATCGCGGGGCGCGCTCGCTCCGCTCGCAAGGCTCGCTCCGCTCGCTAGATGGGTGCGGCGCCCACTAGAATGAGAACACGTTCTAGTTCGGAGGCGGGATGAGCGCGAGTCCAGCGGTCGAGGGGTGGTTCACCACCGGTCCGGAGCCGGCGCTGCTCGGGTCTCGCTGTACGACGTGCAGCACCGTCTACTTCCCGCCCGCACCCCCTGATCGAGCGGGGTTCTGCCGCAACCCCACCTGTGACGGCGAGGTGTTCGAGACCGCCGAGCTGAGCCGGCGCGGGACGGTGTGGAGCTACACCGACGCGCAGTACCAGCCGCCACCGCCGTACGTCGCCCGCACCGATCCCTACGAGCCGTTCGCGCTGGCCGCCGTGGAGCTGGCCGAGGGCATCACCGTGCTGGGCCAGGTCGCCGACGGCTACGGGGTCAAGGACCTCAGGGTCGGCGCCGAGGTGGAGCTGGTGGTCGAGCCGCTCGACGACGAGCTGCTCGTGTGGCGCTGGAAGCCGGTCACGGAGCTCGGCGAAGAGGCGGACCAGTGAGCAGCAGCGACGTCGCCGTCCTGGGCGTGGGCATGCACCCATGGGGCAAGTGGGGGAGACCGTTCACCGAGTACGGCGTGGTCGCGGCCCGGGCCGCGCTCGCCGACGCGGGCATCGACTGGCAGGCCGTCGACCTCGTGGTCGGTGGTGAGACGGTCCGCAACGGCTACGGCGGCTACGTCGCTGGCGCCACCTTCGCGCAGGCTCTGGGCTGGAACGGCGCCCGCGTCGCGACGTCCTACGCCGCCTGCGCCACCGGCGCCCAGGCCCTCGACACCGCCCGCGCCCGGATCCTGGCCGGCCTGTCCGAGGTCGCACTCGTCGTGGGAGCGGACACGACGCCGAAGGGGTTCCTCGCGCCCAACGCGGGGGAGCGGTGGGACGACCCCGACTGGCTGCGGTTCCGGCTGCTGGGCATGACCAACCCGGCCTACTTCGCGCTCTACGCACGGCGCCGGATGGACCTCTACGGCGCCACGGTCGAGGACTTCGCGCAGGTGAAGGTGAAGAACGCCCGGCACGGGCTGGAGAACCCCCACGCCCGCTACCGCAAGGAGGTCAGCGTCGACGACGTGCTCTCCAGTGCGGTGGTGAGCGACCCGCTGCACCTGCTCGACATCTGCGCGACCTCCGACGGCGCCGCCGCGGTGGTGGTCGCGAGCACGGAGTACGCACGCAAGATCGGCCTGGAGCGGCCGGTGCGGGTCAGCGCCATCTCGACCGTCACGCCGACGTTCCCGAACACGATCCTCGACATGCCCAACATCTCCACCGACTCGTCGGGGGACGGTGAGCCGGAGCGGACCTTCAAGGAGTCGATCGCGCACGCGGCGTACGAGGAGGCCGGGATCTCGCCCGACGACGTGAGCCTCGCCGAGGTCTACGACCTCTCCACCGCGCTCGAGCTCGACTGGATGGAGGACCTCGGCCTGTGCAAGCGCGGCGAGGCGGAGTCGCTGCTCCGGGCCGGCGAGACCACCATCGGCGGCCGGATCCCGGTGAACCCGTCCGGCGGGCTGGCCTGCTTCGGCGAGGCTGTCCCGGCGCAGGCGCTCGCGCAGGTGTGCGAGGTGACCTGGCAGCTGCGCGGCCAGGCGACCGGCCGCCAGGTCGAGGGCGCCACGGTCGGGATCACCGCCAACCAGGGGCTCTTCGGCCACGGCTCGTCGGTCCTGCTGAGCCGTTGAGCTTGTTCCCGATGAGTGTTGCGGTGTCGGTGGGTCTGAGTAGCCTCACCGGCACCCGACTGACCAGGAGCAGACATGGCGATCCTCAACCCCTACCTCAACTTCGACGGCAACGCCCGCGAGGCGATCGAGTTCTACCAGGGCGTCTTCGGTGGCGAGCTCAACGTCATGGCCTTCGGCGACATGGGCATGACCGAGCACGAAGGCAACCCCATCCCCGCCGACGGCGTCATGCACGGCCAGCTGTCCACTCCCGAGGGGTTCACGCTCATGGCCTCCGACAACGTCCCCGGGATGTCCGAGGGGCAGACCCCCAACGGACACCTCAGCCTCAGCGGCGACGAGGACGAGCTGCTGCGCGGCTACTGGGGCAAGCTGGCCGACGGCGGCTCCATCGACGTCCCCCTCGAGGTGGCGCCCTGGGGCGATGCGTTCGGTCAGGTGAAGGACAAGTACGGCATCAACTGGCTGGTCAACATCGCCGGCCCGCAGGCACCTAGCTGACGTCTCCGTCCACGTAGACCCAGCGCCCGCGGCGGCGCTCGAACCGGCTGCGCTCGTGGCGCCGGCCCGGGCTGCCGCCGCGTTCGTACGTCGCCTCGAACTCGACCTCACCGGTGTCGTCGCCAGGACCGCCGTCGACCACGTCGAGCACGGCGAGCCCGGTCCAGGTGAGGGCCGGATCGGGCTCGATCGACTCCGGCCGGGTCCGCGGGTGCCAGGTCCGGAACACGTGGTCGAGCTCGCCGACGGCGTACGCCGCGTAGCGGGAGCGCATCAGCTCCTCGGCGGTCTCCGCCTCGGCCTCGCGGCGGTGCAGCCGGCCGCAGCACGCGTCGTACCTCTCACCGGAGCCGCAGGGACAGTCGACGGCGAGCATCCGGGCACCGTAGCGCCACCACGTTTCCCGATCGGCTCGTTGGTCACCGGGTCATGAATGCCCGACGACCGAGAGGAACGACCGTGAGCGACCACAACGCCAACGCCCAGGCCGAGACCCAGGCTGTCCTGCAGCAGCTGGCCTCCAGCACCGCCCTGCTCCCGCAGGAGATGGCCGACGACGCCGAGCCGACGCCCGAGGGCGCGGTCGCGCTGCCGGTGATCGAGCAGGACGGCACGCAGTACGTCCCTGTCTTCACGTCCCACGAGGCGCTCGCCACCGCCGGGGCAGACCCCGAACGCGCCCTCGAGGTGCCGCTCGCGCAGCTGGCTGCCGGCTGGCCCGACGGCGACCTGTGGCTCGCCGTCGACCCGGCCAGCGCGCACGGCCTGACGCTGCCGCCCGACCTGGTGCGTGCCCTGCCCGGCCTGGTGGGCGCCGGACCCAACGGGACGCCGTAACCCACGCGAAACGGAGACGGCTTCCAGTTGTTGTGGCGCTGGGTAGCGTGGAGGCGTGAGTTCTGCTCCCACTACTCGGCCCACCGTCGGCACCCTCGGCGAGCTGCGGGCCTCCGGCCACGTCCACAAGCAGCTGCGCACCGAGCTGCGCGACAACCTGCTCGACGCGCTGCGCGAGGGCCGGGATCCCTGGCCCGGCCTGCACGGCTTCCAGGACACCGTCATCCCGCAGCTGGAGCGGGCGCTGATCGCCGGGCACGACGTCGTGCTCCTCGGCGAGCGCGGCCAGGGCAAGACCCGGCTGCTGCGCACGCTGGTCGGCCTCCTCGACGAGTGGACGCCGGTCATCGGCGGCGCTGAGCTCGGTGAGCACCCCTACGAGCCGATCACCCACGGCTCGCGCCGCCGCGCGCTCGAGCTCGGCGACGCACTGCCGGTCGAGTGGCGGCACCGTGACGAGCGGTACGCCGAGAAGCTGGCCACCCCCGACACCAGCGTGGCCGACCTGATCGGCGACGTGGACCCGATGAAGGTCGCCGAGGGCCGCTCGCTGGGTGACCCGGACACCATCCACTTCGGGCTGATCCCGCGGTCGCACCGCGGGATCGTCGCCATCAACGAGCTGCCCGACCTCGCCGAGCGGATCCAGGTCGCGATGCTCAACGTGATGGAGGAGCGGGACATCCAGATCCGCGGCTACGTGCTGCGCCTGCCGCTCGACGTCCTCGTCGTCGCGAGCGCGAACCCGGAGGACTACACCAACCGCGGCCGCATCATCACGCCGCTCAAGGACCGGTTCGGCGCCGAGATCCGCACCCACTACCCGACCGAGCTCGAGGACGAGATCGCGGTGATCCGGCAGGAGGCCCACCTGGTCGCCGACGTACCCGATCATCTCGTCGAGATCCTGGCCCGGTTCACCGCCAACCTGAGGGAGTCCTCGTCGGTCGACCAGCGCTCCGGAGTCTCGGCCCGGTTCGCGATCGCCGGCGCCGAGACGATCGCGGCGGCCGCGCTGCACCGCTCCACCTCGCAGGGCGAGGCCGAGGCGGTCGCGCGCGTGGTGGACCTCGAGACCGCGATCGACGTGCTCGGCGGCAAGATCGAGTTCGAGACCGGCGAGGAGGGGCGCGAGACCGAGATCCTCACCCACCTGCTCCGCACGGCCACCGCCGAGACGGTCCGGCACACCTTCCGCGGACTCGACCTCGCGCTCCTGGTGGACGCCCTCGAGAGCGGCATGATGATCACGACCGGTGAGCAGGTCACCGCCCGCGACTTCCTCACCGGGCTGCCGGTGCTGGGGGAGTCCGAGCTCTACGACGAGATCTGTGACCGGGTCAACGCCACCAACGACGGACAGCGGGCCGGCGCGGTCGAGCTCGCCCTCGAAGGGCTCTACCTCGCGCGCAAGATCAGCAAGGAGTCCGGCGGCGGGGAGACCGTCTATGGCTAACCAGCACACCTCGAAGCAGGTCCGCTCGCGTTACGGCCGCTACGGCGGGGGCGACCCGCTCGCCCCGCCGGTCGACATCGCCGAGGCCCTCGACGCGATCGGCCAGGACGTGATGGCCGGCTACTCGCCGGAGCGGGCGATGCGCGAGTTCCTCCGCCGCGGTGGCCGCGACCAGCGCGGTCTCGACGACCTGGCCCGCCGGGTCGCGGAGCGGCGCCGCGAGCTGCTCCAGCGCCACAACCTCGACGGCACCCTCAACGAGGTCCGGGAGCTGCTCGACAAGGCGGTGCTGGAGGAGCGCAAGCAGCTGGCCCGCGACGTCGAGATGGACGACGGCGACCGGGCGCTGCGCGAGATGCAGCTCGACAACCTTTCTCCCAACACTGCTGCCGCGGTGAGCGAGCTCTCGTCGTACGACTGGCAGAGCCGGCAGGCGCGCGAGGACTACGAGCGGATCAAGGACCTCCTCGGGCGCGAGCTGCTCGACCAGCGCTTCGCCGGCATGAAGCAGGCGCTCGAGAACGCCACCGACGAGGACCGCGCCGCCATCAACGAGATGCTCACCGACCTCAACGAGCTGCTCGAGAAGCGGAACCAGGGCGCGGACACCCAGGAGGACTTCGACGCGTTCATGGCGAAGCACGGGGACTTCTTCCCGGAGAACCCGCAGAACCTCGACGAGCTCCTCGACGCGATGGCCGCCCGCGCCGCCGCCGCGCAGCGGATGCTGAACTCGATGTCGGCCGAGCAGCGTGCGGAGCTGATGCAGCTCTCGCAGCAGGCGTTCGGCTCGCCCGCGCTGATGGAGTCGCTGGCCCGCCTGGACTCGAACCTCCAGTCGCTGCGGCCCGGCGAGGACTGGGGTGGCTCGGAGCGCATGGACGGCGACGAGGGCCTCGGGCTCGGCGACGGCACCGGTGTCTTCCAGGACCTCGCCGACCTCGATGAGCTGGCCGACCAGCTCTCGCAGTCGTACGGCGGAGCGCGGATGGACGACCTCGACCTCGACAAGCTGGCCCGTCAGCTCGGTGACGACGCCCGTGTCGACGCGCGGACCCTGCAGGAGCTGGAGCGGGCGCTGCGCGACGGCGGCACCCTGCGCCGCGGCTCCGACGGCAACCTCCAGCTCACCCCGAAGGCGATGCGCCAGCTCGGCAAGGCGCTGCTGCGCGACGTGGCCGAGAAGATGTCCGGCCGTCAGGGGCAGCGGGAGCTCCGCCGAGCGGGTGCGGCCGGCGAGCTGTCGGGGGCGACCCGCCAGTGGGCGTTCGGCGACACCGAGCCCTGGCACGTGCCGCGCACGATCACCAACGCCGTGGTCCGGACCGTGGGCGAGGGCCGCGACCTCTCGTCCGGCGTACGCCTCACCGTCGAGGACATCGAGGTCCAGGAGACCGAGGACCGCACCCAGGCCTGCGTGGCGCTGCTCGTCGACACGTCGTTCTCGATGGCGATGGACGGCCGCTGGGTGCCGATGAAGCGGACCGCGCTGGCCCTCCACACCCTGATCCGCTCTCGGTTCCGTGGTGACGCGCTGCAGCTGATCGGCTTCGGCCGGCACGCCGAGGTCATGGAGATCGAGGAGCTCACCGCCCTCGACGCGATGTGGGACAAGGGCACCAACCTGCACCACGCCCTGCTGCTCGCGAACCGGCACTTCCGCAAGCACCCCAACGCCCAGCCGGTGCTGCTGATCGTCACCGACGGTGAACCCACCTCGCACCTCGAGCCCGACGGCGAGGTCTACTTCAGCTACCCGCCGCACCCGCTGACGGTGGCGTACGCCGTCCGCGAGCTCGACAACTCCCGCCGGCTCGGCGCTCAGACCACGTTCTTCCGGCTCGGCGAGGACCCCGGCCTGGCCCGGTTCATCGAGTCCATGGCCCAACGGGTCGAGGGCCGCGTCGTGGCCCCCGAGCTCGACGACCTCGGTGCCGCCGTCGTCGGCTCCTACCTGGGCTCGCGGACCGGCGAGACCGCGATGCCCTACCGCGGCGGCTACGGCGACTGGTTCGGCGGCCGGGGGTTCTGGGTCGGCGACTGAGGTCTGCACAGGTCGTGTGGCTGAGCACGGGTTATCGCGCGTCCTGAGGCACACGACCCGTCTGCGGTGATCCCGACTCCTCAGCCCTGTCGGCCGACGTCGTCGTACCCGGCGGCGACGTACGCCACCTCGACGGCGTCGAAGATGGCGGCGTCGAGGGTGCGCGGCGCAAGGGCGTCCCCGATGACGTGAACGCTGCTCGGAAGCCCGGCGGGGAGCGCGGACTCGCGCGGCTCGATCGCGACGACGCTGTCGATGCCGGCCAGGGTGGCGCGCTCACCCGTGAGCGTGTCCCGGATGGTCAGCTCCCCGTGGGACCAACCCTCCACCACGTGCTGGACCCGACGCCGGAAGGCGGCGTGGGACCCGAGGCTCTCAAGGAGGAGCTGTCGGTCGTAGCCGCTCCCGACGTGCGGGAACAGAGACTCGAACGGCGTCACGACCTCGACGTCGGACCGGCCGTCCAGCAGTGACAGGAGGACACCCGAGGCGTACGCCGTGCCGTCGGAGTCGACAACGACCACCCGCTGCCCGAGAGCGGCCGGGTCGTCCTGGGCGGTGAACGCATCGACCACGTCCTCCGGGACGCCGCGCACCCACGCGCCGCCCGCGACGAGTGAGGTGCGGTGGGGCGCGCCGGCGCCGGTGGCGATGACGACCTCGTCCGCCTCCTCGGCCCGGATGCTGTCGGCGGTCGCGTGGACGCCGAGACGAATCTCGACGCCCAGCGCGGCCAGGTCGCGGGTGAGGTCCTGGAGCAGCAGGTCGACGGTTTCGCGGCCGGGCACCCGGCGTGCCCGGAGCAGCTGCCCGCCGAGGACGGGGTCGCGTTCGAGCAGCACCACGTCGTGACCGTCGCGGGCGAGCTCGACGGCCGCCCGCATGCCGGCAGGACCACCGCCGACGACCAGCCAGCGTCGCGGGTTCGTCGTCCGCGGTCGTGGCGGGCGCTCCAGCTCGCGGCCGGCCGTGGGGTTGACCGTGCAGGACATTGGCAGCCCGCGGCTGCCCCGGCCCAGGCAGCCCTGGTTGAGCCGGATGCAGTGCGATATCTCGTCGGTCCGGCCGTCCCGCAGCTTCGCGGCCAGGTCGGGATCCGCCAGCTGTGCCCGAGTGAGCGCGACCATGTCGGCGACGCCCGAGTCGACCACCTCCGCGGCCTCCTCGACCGACGTCGCGGCCCCGACGCCGAAGACCGGGACGTCGGGGTTGGCCTCCTTCACGGCGGCCACGTCGTCACGGAGCCAGGCGACGGGCATCGCCGAGGGCGGGAAGACGTAGTGGACGTTGTGGTAGCCGCCCGCGGCGAGGTCGATGAAGTCCACTCGCGTCCCGATGCGCAGCCGCGCGATCGCTGCGCGCGCCTGTTGGCCGGTGAGTCCCTGTGGGTGGAACTCGTTGGCGACGATGCGGATCCCTACCGTGTAGTCGTCCCCGACCCGCGACCGGACAGCGCCGAGTACCTCGCGCGGGAACCTGGTGCGGCCCTCGAGGTCACCGCCGTACTCGTCCTCGCGCAGGTTGTAGAGCGGCGACAGGAACTGGTGCAGCAGGTAGCTGTGCGCCATGTGCACCTCGACGCCGTCGAAGCCCCCCAGGCGCGCCAGCTCGGCGCTGCGCGCCCAGGACCCGACGAGCTCGGCGATGTCCTCGGGCGCCAGCGCCGTCGTCGCGTGACCGGTGGACGGCGAGATGACGCGGGAGGGTGCGTACGTCGGACGGGGCCCGACCGGACCGTCCGGCTGGGTCTGCGCCCCGTGGTGGTTCAGCTGGACCAGGATCCGCGCGCCCGCCTCGTGCACGGCGTCCGTCATCCGTCGGTTCGCGTCGACGGAGCGGGGGTCGAACGCGTCCTGGAAGTGTCGGATCGACCCGCTCGGGTGGACCAGGTGGTTGCCGGCGACGACGAGCGCGCACCCGCCCTCGGCCCGCCGGACGAAGTACGCCGTCTCCCGGTCCGACTCGAACCGGTCGGAGTACTGCTTCGAGTGCGCCGCCTGCATGATGCGGTTCGACACCTCGAACGTCCCGATCCGGAGGGGCGTGAACAGTCGTGAGGTGGCTGCACCCCCCGACCCAGCAGGACGCTCCATCTCACTCCTCGCGGTGGCGTGGGCGGTGATCGTGTCAGGCGCGTCAGCCTAGGACCACCCGATCCGCGATCATGCCTCCGTGGACGCCACCGTCATCCTCGTCAACGTCGTCGGCTGGGCCGGCATGGCGCTGCTCATCAGCGCCTACATCCTGGTCACCGTCGGTCGGCTGCACGGGCCCGGACTGGTGTTCCAGCTGATGAACCTCTTCGGCGGAGGCTTCCTCATGGTCAACTCGGCCTACTACGGCGCCTGGCCCTCGGCCGGGCTGAACCTCGTCTGGGTCGTGATCGGGCTCGTGGGGCTCACCCGGGCCCGGCTGAGGACCCTGCAGTCAGCGATCGCGGAGGACTGAGGCCAGCTCCTCGGCGCCGTCGATCAGCCGCGGACCGGGTCGGGCCCACATCCCGTCGGCGTCGACGGCGTGCACCGCGACGCCGTCGGGGATGAGCCCTTCTGCGACCAACCGGTCGGCCTGCGCCTGGGCGCCGGCCCGGTCGTACCCGCACGGCGCCACGACCACGACGTCGGGACGAGCCTCGACCAGGTCGGTCCACTGGATCCGGGTCGACTTCTGACCGGCCGCGCCGAGCACCGACTCGCCGCCGGCGAGCTCGACCATCTCGGGGATCCAGTGGCCGGGCGCGTACGGCGGGTCGGTCCACTCGAGGACGGCGACGCGCGGCCGGTCGTAGCCCATGGTGCTGCGCCAGACCGCGGCCATCCGGAGGCGCAGCGACCGCACGAGCTCGCCGGCCTCCGCCTCGCGGCCGGTGGCCTTGCCGAGCAGGAGCACCGACTGGACCACCTCCTCGAGGGTGTGCGGGTCGACAGTGAGCACCTCGGCCGTGCAGCCCAGGTGGGCCAGCGCGTCGTCGACGGTCGCGACGTCGACCGCGCACACCGCGCACAGGTCCTGGGTGACCACCAGCGTCGGGTCGAGGGCGCGGAGCGCGTCCGCCTCGAGGTGGTAGAGGTCGACGCCGTCGGCGACGGCCCCCACGACGTACGTGTCGATCTCCGCGGGCGAGAGTCCGCCGGGCATCGCGGACGTCGAAACGATCGCGCGGGTCCGTGCCTCGGCCGGGGTGTCGCACTCGAAGGTCACGCCGACCACGTCGTCGCCAGCGCCGAGCGCGAACAGGATCTCCGTGGTCGAGGGGAGCAGCGAGACGATGCGCACGAGCCCAACCTAGGGTGGCCCGCGTGGCCGACCCGACGCTGACCGTCCTGGTCATGCTCGGGATGGCTGCGGTCGCGGCGGGTTTCGTCGACGCGGTGGTAGGCGGGGGCGGGCTGATCCAGCTGCCGGCACTGCTGATCGGGCTTCCGCACGCCACTCCGCTGCAGATCCTCGCCACCAACAAGCTCGGCTCGATCTGCGGCACGACGGTGAGCTCCGCGACGTACTACCGCAGGATCCGCCCCGACCCGCGGACCTTCCTGCCGATGATGCTGCTGGCGTTGGCCGGGTCGTTCACCGGCGCCCTGGCGGCGTCGCACATCCCACGCTCGGCGTTCGAGCCGCTGGTCCTCGTCGTGCTGGTCCTGGTCGGTGCCTACGTGCTGCTCAAGCCGGACGTGGGAGAGGACACCGTGCTGCGGTACGGCGGCGGGCAGCACCTCGCCGCCGCGATGGGGGTCGGCGTCGTCATCGGGTTCTACGACGGCGCCCTGGGTCCCGGGACCGGGAGCTTCTTCGTCTTCGCCCTGGTCGGGCTGCTCGGCTACAACTTCCTCGAGGCCTCGGCCAAGGCGAAGCTGGCCAACTGGGCCACCAACCTCGGAGCGCTGCTGCTCTTCATCCCCCAGGGCGGAGTGCTCTGGAAGGTCGGCCTGGTGATGGGCGCCTGCAACCTGGTCGGCGGGTACGTCGGCGCGCGGGTCGCGGTCTCGCGCGGCGCCCGGTTCGTGCGCGTCTTCTTCATCGTGGTCGTCTCGGCGTTCATCATCAGGATCGGTGGGGACGTCGTCGGGCTGTGGTGAGACCGACCCCCATGAAGTCGGGATGGTGCCCCGAGGCGGGCTCTCGAAGACTGTGCGCATGCAGCTCAGGAGAGCAGGAGCCGTCGCGGCGCTCGTCGTCCTCGGTTCGTCCCGGTGGCCGGCGGAGGTGCCGTGGCCGGTGCGTTGATCACGGGCAAGGACATCAAGGAAGACAGCGTCACCGGCAGGGACATCAAGGACCGGTCGGTCAGGCTCACCGACCTGGAGCCGTCCACCTGGTCCCGTTCTTCTCCGAGGTGAATGCAGGCCCGACCCTGCTCGCCACCGTCGGGTCGATGACCTACGAAGCCTCCTGCGCACTGACCTCCGGGACCACCACCACGGTCAGCGTCTCCTCGGCCGACACCTACGACGTGGACGGCGTGGTCACGACGCGGGCCGGCAACACCGCACCGACCCAGGACGTGGTCGCGGCCCACGAGGTGACGGGCACGACGACGATCGTGGCCACCAGCGCCTTCGCGTTCGGCCAGGACTCGGCGACCACCCAGCAGTTCAGCACTCCGGTCACCGTGACCGGGCCGACGGGGATGCACGAGCTCGTCGTCCGCAGCCACGCCGTCCACGGGTCGCGCCCGTCCCGTCTCGTGCGCGGCATGGTGGTCCCCACCGGTTGAGTCTGCGTGGTCGTAGGCTCGACGCATGAGCATCCCCGTCGATCCGGCCGACCTCGAGCGGGCGCTGGAGGACTTCGGTGCGGGCTACCTGATGACCACGAGTCCCGGCGGCCGGGTCAAGGTGGTGACCGTCGAGCCGATGGTGGCCGACGGCGGTCTGCGGGTGGTGCGCCCGGGCAAGGGGACGGTCGCCAACCTGGCCGACAACGCCGCGGTGACGGTCGTCTTCCCGCCGCGGGAGCCGAAGGGTTTCTCGCTGCTGGTCGACGGCACCGCGGCCGTCGACGGGGAGGACGTCACCGTCAGTCCGGCCACCGCGGTCCTGCACCGCCCGCGGATCCACGCCGACGGACCGCCGCCGCCGGCCTCCGCCGGCGACCAGACCGACAGCTGCGGCAACGACTGCGCCCCGGTGACGTGACCCCCCTCTGGATGGTCGCGTTCATCGACCTTCCCGGCGACACCCACGAGTCGGGCGCGGACTTCTGGTCCGCGGTGACCGGCTTCGAGCGGGGACCGGAGCGCGGTGAGCAGGCCCAGTTCGCGACGCTGGTGCCACCCACCGGCACCGACTACCTGCGCGTCCAGCGGCTCGAGGAGCACACGCCGCGCGTGCACCTCGACCTCCACGTGGACGACCCCGCGACCGCCGCCGCCGAGGCCGAGGCGCTCGGAGCCGAGCGGCTGGGGTCGCCGTACGACGACCTGAGGACCATGCGGTCACCGGGCGGCTTCGTCTTCTGCTTCGTCCCCGAGGGCGGTGGCGTGCGCCCGCCACCGACCAGCTGGCCCGACGGGCGCACGTCGTACGTCGACCAGGTCTGCCTCGACATCCCGCCCCGCCTCTACGACGCGGAGCTGGCGTTCTGGGCCGCGGTCACGGGCTGGCAGCGTCGCGACCCGGGGCCGGGCTCGGAGTTCGGCCGACTCACCCCCGGCCCGGCGCAGCCGTTGCAGCTGCTGCTCCAGCGGCTCGACGACGAGCAGGACACCGTCACCGCCCACCTCGACTGGGCCGCGTCCGACCACGAGGCCGAGCTGGCCGCCCACCAGGCGGCGGGGGCGGAGCTGCAGGGCCGCTTCGAGAGCTGGACGGTGCTGCGCGACCCGGCCGGCCTGACCTACTGCGTCACGCGTCGCCGACCCGGAGACCGCCCGGAGACGCAGGACGAGCTCGGGAACCTGACCGCGTTCCTCGAGGAGCACCGCGAGATCTTCCGCCGCAAGGTGGGCGGCCTCGAGCACGCCGACCTGATGCGGACCCTGGCGCCGTCCGACCTCACCCTCGGCGGGATGGTCAAGCACCTCGCGTTCGTCGAGGACTGGTGGTTCGGCCGCACGCTCCTGGACGACCAGGCCGAGCTCTGGGCGGACGTCGACTGGGAGGCCGACCACGACTGGGACTGGCACTCCGCCACCGACGACAGCGCCGATGAGCTGTGGGCGCTGTGGGACCGGTCGGTGGCCCGCTCGCGGGAGGCGGTCGCCGCCGATCCTCGTCCCGAGCGCGCGGCGCTGCGGCCTCGCAGGAGCGGCGAGCCCTTCACGCTGCGCTGGATCCTCGCGCACATGGTCCAGGAGTACGCGCGGCACAACGGCCACGCCGACCTGATCCGCCAGTCGATCGACGGTCAGGTCGGCGACGCGTGACGATCCGCCCGATGACGGAGCAGGACTGGCCGCAGGTCTGGCCGTTCTTCGACGAGATCGTGAAGGCCGGCGAGACCTACGCCTACCCGCTCGACCTGACGTCCGAGCAGGCGCAAGGGTTCTGGACGATGACCCCGCCCGGCCAGACCGTCGTCCTCGAGGAGGAGGGCCGGGTCCTCGGCAGCGCCACGATGGGACCGAACCGGCCCGGTCGGGGCAGCCACGTCGGCACCGCGTCGTTCATGGTCTCCGGCGACGCCCGCGGGCGTGGCGTGGGCCGCCGGCTGGCGGAGTACGTCGTGCAGTGGCACCGCGACCAGGGCTTCGCCGCGATCCAGTTCAACGCGGTCGTCGAGACCAACCAGTCGGCCGTCCACCTGTGGCAGGCGCTCGGCTTCAGGATCATCGGCACCGTGCCCGGCGCCTTCGACTCGGCGACGCACGGCCCGGTGGGCCTTCACGTCATGTACCTCAAGCTCGCGTGAGGCTCACCCAGCTGCCCGTGTGGTCTGGGCGGTGTCGATCGGCCGGTTCTTCAACTCGGCCAGCTCGTTCGTGATGCTGTTCCTGACCCTCTACCTCACCGGCCCGCGCGGGCTCGGGATCGCCACCGCGGGCATCCTCGCCGGCAGCTCGGGCATCGGGTGGTTGGCCGGCAACTTCACCGGCGGCGGATGGGGGACCGGCTCGGCGCCCTGCTCGCCGTCTGGTCGTACGACGCGCTGTTCGTCGTCGACGGCCTGATGCTGCTCGTGGTCCGCTTCGCGCTCGCACCGCTGCTCCCCGAGGTCTCGCCCCCGGCGGAGCGACCGGCCACCGGCTTCCTCGCCGCCCTCCGCGGGTCCTGGCCGAAATTTGCGCGGGCTAGACGACCAGCCAACAGTGCCCTCCTCGAGACACATAGGCAGGCTTACCCACGCAGGCGAACCCTCAGCCAGCGAAGCCCGGCAGGTTCTCGGTCAGGATCTCGCGGAAGGCGACCTCGGCCTCGAGCTGGCTGAGGATGCCGATCGCGCCGAGCCACGTCCGGTGGATGAGGAGGTACGACGGCGGCAGGTTGATCTTGAGCGCCACGGTGTACGACGGGTCGCGGGGATTGTTGACCCGCTGGAACTGGCTCTGCATCCACGTGCGCGAGAAGCGGAAGCGCTCCGCCTGCGTCGGTTCGACGAACGGCGACAGGTAGTCCAACAGCAGCCGTGGGTCGATCCGCACCTTGTCCTTGATGAACCCCTCGCGGCGCAGTCCCTCGAGCAGCTGCTCGTCGTCCTGGATCGCCGCGATGCGGATCAGCGAGCCCATCGCCAGCGGCAGCTCGCCCTCGGGCAACCGGGCCACGGCGCCGAAGTCGAGCACGCCCATCCGTCCTGGTGAGCCGTCCTCGGCCGGGAGGATCCGGAAGTTCCCTGGGTGCGGGTCGGCGTGGAGCATGCCGGTGCGGCCGGGGGCCCCGACCAGGAAGCGCACGAAGAGGTCGCCATAGTGGTCGCGTTCCTCCTGGCTGCCGGACGCGATGACGGCGGCCAATGAGAACGGCGACTCGAGCCACTCGGTGACCAGGGTGGTGCCGCCGGCCGCGACGACGTCCGGAACGACGATGTCCGGGTCGTCGCGGTAGGCCGTCGCGAAGGTTCGCTGTGCGTCCGCCTCTAGCCGGTAGTCGAGCTCTTCCTCGGTGCGGGCCTGCATCTCCTCGATGAGCGGCTTCACGTCGATGCCGGGGACCAGCGGTCCGATGGTGCGGGCCAGCCGGGAGAGCTGCTTGAGGTCGGCCCGCAGGGCCTCGCCGGCGCCGGGGTACTGGACCTTGACCGCGACCTCGCGGCCGTCGTGCCACCGCCCCTTGTGCACCTGCCCGATGCTGGCCGCGGCGGTGGGACCGCCGTCGAGCCAGACCAGCTGCTCCTTCCAGTCCTGGCCGAGGTCCTGGGCCAGGATGTCGCGGACGGTCTGGGTCGGCATCGGTGGCGCAGAGTCCTGGAGCTTGGTCAGCTGCTCGCGGTAGGGCCCGGCGACCTCGTCCGGCAGCGCCGCCTCGAGCACGCTCAGGGCCTGACCGAACTTCATGGCCCCGCCCTTGAGCTCCCCGAGCGTCCGGAACAGCTGCTCGGCGGTCCGCTGCTGGATCTCGGTGAGCACCGTCTCTGCCGACGCCCCACCCAGCCGCCTGCCGAGGCCGATCGCGCTGCGCCCGGCGTACCCCAGCGGCAGGGCCGCCAGTCGCGCCGTGCGCGCCGCGGCCTTGCGGGGCAGGTCCCGGTCCGGCATGTCGCCATTGTCCCTGACGGCCCCTGACGGGTCGGCGCGGCGGCGGCACCCGCCCTCACCTGCGGGTATTCGGTACAGACAGGTGAGATGCCGTGCTGGACAGGTGGGCGTTACCGCGTTCAGACTGCCGAGACGCACACTGGGACCCGGTGTGGAGGGCACCACCGGCGTACTCGGGGTGATCGGTCCAGGTCCCACCTGTGTGCGAGACGGGTTCGCCCGTCGGGGGGAGACACACATGAGCAGTATTTTCGAGGACGTGACGCACGACCAGGCCGATGTCGAGCCGGCTGCCGAGGCGGCGCCGCCGACCGACGACGGCCTGGACCCGGACCCGGTCGTGGACGGTGTGGCGAGCCTCCTGGAGCTCGCGGTGCAGAACGCCGACGAGCTGCTGGCCGAGGCGAACGCGGACGCCGAGCAGATCAAGGCGCGCGCCAAGACCGACGGCGACGAGCTTTTGGCCAAGTCCCGGTCCGAGGCCGAGCGGATCGTCGCGAAGGCCTGGGAGGAGGCGGAGCTGATGAAGTCGGTCGCCGGCGCCGAGGCTCAGCAGCTGAAGACGGTCGCCCGGGCCGAGGCGGACCAGATCCTGGCCGAAGGCCGGGACCAGGCCGAGCAGGTGAAGGCCCAGGCGCGTTCGCAGGCGGACCAGCTCCTGGCCCAGGCTCGGGACGAGTCCGAGCAGGTGAAGGCCGCCTCGGCAACGGAGGCTGACGAGCTGTTGACGCAGGCTCGGACCGAGGCCGACCAGGTGAAGGCGCAGGCCGAGACCGAGGCCCGCGACCTGGCCGAGCAGGTCAAGTCCGTCGCGCAGGAGAACGCCGGGCAGCTGTGGGCGCAGGCTCGGACCGAGACCGAGCAGGCGAAGGTCGCCGCTCGTGAAGACGCCGAGCGGGTGGTCGCAGAGGCCCAGGCCGAGGCGGACGAGCTGTCGGCGAAGGCCCGCGAGGAGTCCGCGCGGGCGAAGGCCGCCGCACGAGCGGAGGCGGACGCCCTGCTGGCCGCGGCCCGCTCGACGTTCGACCAGGTGAAGGCGGACGCCGAGGAGCTGCTGGAGGAGACCCGGTCAGAGACCGAGGAGCTGAGGGCGCAGGCGCGGGCGGAGGCCGAGAGGCTCCAGGCCGTGACCCGCGACGAGGCACAGCGCGTGCGCGTTGCCCTGCTGGAGTCGCGTGCCCGGATCGACGAGGACATCGCGAGGCTGCGCCAGGCCAGGCAGGAGCGCCACGAGCGGGCCCGCGGGCACCTCGCCGGACAGCTGGCAGAGGTCGAGGTGACCGAGGCCGGCTGACTCCAGGCCCGTTTCAGTCCCTGGAAATGGGCGACAACAGGGCCCACTTGGCACACACTGGTCAAGACCACGCACCTGGCAGCACGGCCGTACTGCCCGAGGTCCGGAGGACAAGACATTGCCGCCGACGTTGTGTGAGGCACGGGGAAGACCCCTGGGGGACCAATGAGTGCGTACGAGGAACTGATGGCGCAGCGTGGCGAGTCGGCACAGCCGGCCGGCCCGAGCGACCCCTCCGCCGTGTCAGATGCGGGGTCGGAATCCGAGGCCGCCGGAGAGTCAGCCGACCAATCGGTCGACCAGTCAGCGGGCGAGCAGGATGCGGCGTCGGCCGCTGAGACTGACGCTGACACGGGCGTCGAGGCATCGGCACCGGACGCCGGCGCGGCCGCGCCGCCTAGCGCGGAGACCCCTTCGGGCAGCATGGCGCGACTCCTGGAGCTCGCCGCCCGCAACGCGGACGAGCTCCTGGCCGAGGCCCACGCCGAGGCCGAGCAGGTGACGTCGACGGCCCGCGCCGAGGCGGAGCACATGCTGAGCGAGGCCCGCGACGAGGCGGAGAAGATGCGCGCTGACGCCGAGCAGGCGCGCGACCATGCCAACCAGGAGATCGCCGGGCTGCGAGAGACCGAGCGCCAGCACCGCGAGCGGATGCAGACCCACCTGCAGGAGATGCTGGCGAAGGTGGAAGCAAACTCCATCGGCTGACAGGTCGCGGTCTGCGACCACTTCGGATGCACCCGGCCGCCGGGCCTACTGGCACGGATTCCGGCGTTCCGGGGACGGGCGACGCCTGATACCACACACTTGCCGACAAGTACACATCGGACCGGTGCGGAGGGCACCACCGGCGGTCGGGAGCCGGGCCACGTCGTCGCTTTGCGGTGGCTGGGGGCCACAACGTAGGGGGAAGACATGAACATGAGCAGCACCTTCCAAGACCTGAGAGTCACGCCGGCCACCGACGTCGAGTCGACCGAGTCCGACGCCGTCGTCGAGGCCGAGGTCGTGGCCCACGACGAGGTCGAGATCGAGATCAGCGAGCCAACCGCAGAGGCCACCGAGCCGACCGCGGCCCCCGACGAGACGCCGGCGCCTGCCTCGACCTCCTCAAGCGCCGCGGCCCGTCTCCTGGAGATCGCGGCTCGCAACGCCGACCAGCTCCTGACCGAGGCTCAGGCCGAGGCTGACGATCTGAAGGCGTCTGCCCGCACCGAGGCTGACCAGGTCCTGACGGAGGCCCGCGACGAGGCGGCGCGTGTCCGCGCGGAGCTCGAGCAGTCGCGCACCGAGGCGAACGACGAGATCGCTGAGCTCCGCCAGACCGAGCAGGCTCACCGCGACCGGATGCGCGAGCACCTGCACGAGGTGCTGGCGAAGGTCGAGGCGACCTCCGTCGTCTGACCCCTACTGCGTCTGACCCCTACTGCGTCTGACGTCTACTGCGCCGGACGCAGCGGCTTGAAGCGGCGTACCTCGTGCGGCCAGCCGCACGCCTCGGCGACCTTCCCCGCCCATACCTTGGCGGTCTCGTCGTCGGGGACGTCCACCAGCGCGAACCCGCCCAGGAACTCCTTGGTCTCGACGTACGGGCCGTCGGTGACCAGCAGGGAGCCACTGGTGGGGTCCGCGTGGTAGATGAGGGCGCCGTCCTCGGGCTCCTCCAGCCCACCGGCGAAGACGTAGACGCCGGCCGCCTTCATCTCGTCGACCACGGCCCTGGCCAGCGGTCCCCGCGGCTCGTACCACTCCGCGGGGTGATCGCCGACCCACTGCTGGTTGAAGTAGATGAGGTACTGGGGCATGACCGCTCCTTGTCGTCTGGCGGACCCAGTGGTCCGCGTTCACCCTCTCCTACGAACGGCGACAGACGAATCGGACAGGCTCAGCCAGGGAACTTCACGCCGGTGTTGGCGTGGCAGCGGTAGCCGAACGGGTTCTTGGCGAGGTACTGCTGGTGGGCGTCCTCGGCGTAGTAGTACGGCGTCTCGCTGGCCGGCCGGATCTCGGTGGTGATCTCGCCGAGGCGGCGCTTGGTCAGCTCGGCCCCGTAGGTCGCGGTCAGCTCGCGCGCGACCTGCTCCTGCTCGGGCGTGGTCCAGTAGATCGCCGAGCGGTACTGGGTCCCGACGTCGTTGCCCTGGCGGAAGCCCTGGGTCGGGTCGTGCACCTCGAAGAACGTCTTCACGAGGTCGGCGAACGAGACGACCTTCGGGTCGAAGACGATCCGCACGGCCTCGGTGTGGTTGGTGCGGCCGCTGCAGACCTCCTCGTACGACGGGTTGAGCGTGCTGCCGCCGGCGTACCCGACCGAGGTCGACCAGACGCCGGGGGTCTTCCAGTAGATCTCCTCGGCGCCCCAGAAGCAGCCGAGCCCGAAGACCGCGACCTCGTAGCCCTCGGGGACCTCGTCGGTGACGACGGGGGCGTCCAGCACCTTGTGCCGGGTGGCGATCTGGAACATCCGCTCGGAGCGGCCGGGCAGCGCCTGCTCGGGCTCGACGAGGGTGGAGTTGTGACGGGAGAAGATGGACACGGAGTCTCCTTCGGTTCTGCTGGGCCCACGATCGGGTCCCAGCACAGTGTCCAACACCCCCCGTGACCGTTACGTTCCCCGAACATGCGCCTCGATTCGTCTGCGCGGGTGAGCGGTGGATCCCACGCCGTACCGCAGACGAATCGAGCCGGGGCGGTCGATACGCTCGCGGGATGACCCAGGAGCACCGTGAGAAGTCTGGCTTCGAGACGCGTGCCATCCACGCGGGCTGGGAGCCGGACCCGTCGACCGGTTCGGTGATCCCGCCCATCTTCGCCACGTCGACCTACAAGCAGGACGGTGTCGGCGGGCTGCGCGGCGGCTACGAGTACAGCCGCTCCGCCAACCCCACGCGCACCGCCCTCGAGGCGACCATCGCGGCGCTGGAGGAGGGCGAGAAGGGGTTCGCGTTCGCCTCCGGGCTGGCCGCCGAGGACACGGTGGTCCGCGGGCTGCTCAACCCGGATGACCACGTGGTGCTGCCCAACGACGCGTACGGCGGCACGCACCGCCTGTTCGACAAGGTGCTCCAGCGCTGGGGGCTGACCCACACCCCGGCACCGCTGTCCGACCTCGACGCCGTGCGCGCCGCGATCACCGACAAGACGAAGATGATCTGGGTCGAGACGCCCACCAACCCGCTGCTCGGCATCGCCGACATCGCGGCCCTGGCCAACCTCGCCCACGAGGCCGGTGCGCTGCTCACGGTCGACAACACCTTCGCGACGCCGTACCTCCAGCGGCCCCTGACCCTCGGCGCCGACATCGTCATCCACTCCACGACGAAGTACGCCGGCGGGCACAGCGACGTCGTCGGCGGAGCCGTCGTGGTGCGCGACCTCGACCTGGCCGAGAACGTCGGCTACCACCAGAACGCCATGGGCGCGGTGGCCGGGCCGTTCGACGCCTGGCTCACGCTGCGCGGCCTCAAGACCCTGGGTGTCCGGATGGACCGGCACTGCGACAACGCCGAGCGGGTGGTGGAGTTCCTCACCGCCGACGAGCGGGTCGAGCACGTCTACTACCCGGGCCTCGTCGACCACCCCGGTCACGAGGTCGCCCAGGGCCAGATGGACAGGTTCGGCGGCATGATCTCGTTCCGGGCCCGGGGTGGCGAGGAGAAGGCGCTCCAGGTCTGCGACCGGACGCGGGTGTTCACGCTCGCGGAGTCACTCGGGGGCATCGAGTCCCTGATCGAGCACCCCGGCCGGATGACCCACGCCAGCGTCGCCGGCACCGAGCTCGAGGTGCCCTCCGACCTGGTCCGGCTCAGCGTCGGCATCGAGACCGTCGACGACCTGCTCGCGGACCTCGACCAAGCACTTGGCTGACCGCACCGCCGAGCTGGCGGTCTGCGTCGACTTCGGCTCGACCTTCACCAAGGCGCTGCTCGTCGACCTGCGGACAGGCGAGGTCGTGGCCGGTGCCGAGCACCGCACCACCATCGACACCGACGTCCTGGACGGGTACGACGTGTGCCTGGCCGATCTCGCCCGGGCCGAGGCCAGGGCCGCGGATGCTCTCGTGCTGGCGTGCTCCAGCGCCGGCGGCGGGCTCCGGGTGGCCGTGGTCGGCAACGAGGAGCTGGTCACCGCGGAAGCCGGGCGGCGGGTCGCCCTGTCCAGCGGCGGCAAGGTGGTCACGGTCCGCGCGGTCGCCCAGGGCCACGACCTCGACCTCACCGCGGACGCGCCCGACGTCGTCCTGCTCACCGGCGGCACAGACGGCGGCAACCACGAGCCGATCCTGCTAGCGGCACAGGGCCTGAAGGACGGCGGCTGGCGCGGCCCGGTCGTCGTGGCCGGCAACGTCGACGCCCGCGACGAGGTGAGCGCGATCCTCGGCGAGATCCCGCACGTGCTGGCCGACAACGTGGTGCCGCGGATCGGCGTGCTCTCGCCGACCAGCGCGCGTGGAGCGATCCGCGAGGTGTTCCTCTCCCACGTCATCGGCGGCAAGCACCTCAGCAAGCGCGCAGACTTCACCGCGATGGTCCGCGGCGCGACCCCGGACGTCGTCCTCACCGGCGTCGAGCTGCTGGCCACCGCGGTGGGCGAGGTCGTGGTCGTCGACATCGGGGGCGCCACCACCGACGTGCACTCCGTGGTCGAGGTCGACCCGGAGCAGGCCGAGCTGGCGCGCGACGTGGTCGCGCCGACCCCGGTGACCCGGACCGTCGAGGGCGACCTCGGGATGCGCTGGTCCGCGATCTCGACCGTCGACGAGGCGGGGCTCCCGGAGCTCGAGGAGGCAGCCCGCAGGCGGCGCGCGGACCCCGGCTTCCTCCCCACGACCGACCAGGAACGGGACGAGGACGAGGTCATCGCCCGCGCCGCGGTGGCACTGGCGCTGCGCCGGCACGCGGGGCGGTCCAAGGTCGTGGTCAGCCCCGAGGGCCGGGTGGTCGAGCGCACCGGCGTCGACCTGCGCGAGGTCGACCTCGTCGTCGGCTCCGGAGGCGTCCTCCGGCACGGCCGCGAGGGTGTCGCGGACCGGGTCCTCGGCCCGAGCATCGGTCGCGACTTCGAAGACCGGGGTGACTGGCAGCTCCCCGAGCGCGCCCGCGTCGTGGTCGACTCGGACTACGTGCTCGCCGCAGCCGGGCTGCTGGCCTCCGAGCACCCCGACGCGGCGTACCGCCTCGTGACCAACCTGATGACCACTCGTGGATAGATTGACGCCGTGAGCGACCACGACGGTGCCCCGGCGGGTCGCGACGTCGCGGACGACGACGATCCCGCGGCCCGACAGCACCGGGAGGGCGTGGCCGCCAGACTCGCGCACCAGTGGGCGGCGATGCGCGATCGCGAGCGCGTCCGCGAGCCCCAGCCGGTCGAGATCGCCGCCGGCACGTCCAACTTCAACCGCGCGGAGGTCCCCTACGGCGTCGACCTGGCCGCCGCGTGGTCGTGGCGCGTGCTCGTCATCGCCGGCGCGGCGGCCCTGCTCGGCTTCCTGATCTCGTTCCTCGCGGTGATGGTGATCCCGGTCGTCGTCGCGCTGCTCATCTCGGCGCTGGTGGTCCCGGTCGTCGACCGACTCGAGCGCACGGGAGTACGCCGGAGCGTCGCGTCCATCCTGGTCGTGCTCTTCACCATCGCGTCGGTCGTGGCCCTGCTGAGCTTCGCCGGCCAGCAGGTGGCCAACGGTGCGTCCGACCTCGCCGACTCCACGGTCGACGGCATCCAGGAGATCAAGGACTGGCTGCGCGACGGGCCGCTGCACGCCAGTGACTCGCAGATCGACAAGTACCTCAAGAACATCCAGGACGCCATCACCGACCAGACCCGCGAGGGCGGCATCGTCAGCTCCGTCACCGAGGTCGGCACCGCGGTCGGCCACATCCTGGCGGGCTTCTTCATCGTGCTGTTCTCGACGTACTTCTTCCTCGCCGACGGCAACCGGATCTGGTCCTGGGTGGTCCGGCTCAGCCCCCGCGCCGCGCGCGAGCGGGTCGACAGCTCGGGCCGTGTCGCCTGGATCTCGCTGACGCAGTTCGTGCGGGCCACGGTGATCGTCGCCGCCACCGACGCCATCCTCATCGGCATCGGTGCGGCCGTGCTGAGCGTGCCGTTCTCGCTGGCCATCGGCGTGCTCGTCTTCCTGGGCGCCTTCGTGCCGATCGTCGGCGCCACGGTCGCAGGGGCGGTCGCGGTGCTCGTCGCCCTGGTCGACCAGGGGCCGGTGCGGGCGCTGATCATGCTCGCGGTGGTCATCGGCGTGCAGCAGCTCGAGGGGCACGTGCTGCAGCCGTTCCTCATGGGCCGCTGGGTGTCGGTCCACCCGCTCGGCGTGATCCTCGCGATCGCGGCGGGCGTGCTCACCGCCGGCGTGGCAGGCGCGCTCGTGGCGGTGCCGCTCGCGGCGGCCGTCAACGCGGTGGTCCAGCACCTCGCGGCGTACACCGAACCAGGCGACGACCCGGTCGAGGAGCTGGCCGAGGACTACGAGGAAACGGGGGAGACCTCCCACGTGGAGGACGACGCCCCGGAATCGCCCGCCGACTCCGACGACCCGGACGACGGTGCCGTCGGTGGCTGACACCGAGAAGGGCCCGGCGGACTGCCTGGTCACGCTGGCCGACGTCGAGGCAGCCCGCGAGGTGATCCGCGACGTCGCCATCGTGACCCCGATGGAGCAGTCGCGCTGGCTCTCGGCCCTCGTGGGCGGACCGGTCTGGCTGAAGTGCGAGAACCTCCAGCGCACCGGCTCCTTCAAGATCCGCGGCGGCTACGTCCGGATCTCGAGGCTGAGCCCCGAGGAGCGGGCGCGTGGCGTCGTGGCGGCCTCGGCCGGCAACCACGCGCAGGGCGTGGCGCTCGCCGCCCAGCTGCTCGGCATCAAGTCCACCGTGTTCATGCCCGAGGGCGCGCCTATCCCCAAGGAGCGGGCCACCCGGGCGTACGGCGCCGACGTGGTCTTCGAGGGGTCGGTGCTCGAGGAGACGCTGGCGGGGGCGCGGCGGTTCGCCGAGGAGACCGGGGCGGTCCTCATCCACCCGTTCGACCACGTGGACATCGTCGCGGGCCAGGGCACGCTCGGGCTCGAGGTGCTCGAGCAGGTGCCCGACGTGAAGACCGTGCTGGTACCCACCGGTGGGGGAGGCCTGCTGGCCGGGACCGCACTGGCCATCAAGGAGCAGCGTCCCGACGTCCGGGTCATCGGAGTGCAGGCCGCCGGTGCGGCGGCGTACCCGGATTCACTGGCGCACGGCTCGCCGGTCCAGCTGCCGTCGATGAAGACGATGGCCGACGGCATCGCGGTCGGCCTGCCGGGCGACATCCCGTTCACCGAGGTGCGCAACCACGTCGACGAGATCCGCACCGTCTCGGAGGAGCTCCTGTCGAGGGCGCTGCTGGCCCTCGTGGAGCGGGCCAAGATGGTCGTCGAGCCGGCCGGCGCCGCGGCGGTGGCCGCGCTGCTGGACACGCCGCACGACTTCACCGGGCCGGTGGTGGCCGTGCTCTCGGGCGGGAACGTCGACCCGCTGCTGCTCGGCAAGGTGATCCGGCACGGCCTGGCCTCGGCCGGCCGCTTCCTCAACCTGCACGTCACCATCCCGGACACCCCCGGCGGCCTGGCCCGGCTGCTCACCGAGGTCGGCGCCTCCGGCGCGAACGTCATCGAGGTGATGCACGAGCGGATCTCGCCGACGCTGCTGCTCGACGAGGTCGAGGTGCAGCTCCAGCTCGAGACCCGCGGTCCGCAGCACACCGAGCAGGTGCTGGCCCGGCTGAGGGAGCGCGGCTACCGGGTGATCGAGTAGCTCAGCCCTCGTAGGGCTTGGCGCTGACGACCTCGACCTTGTTGGTGCGGCCGTTGGGGCCGGTGAACTCCACTACGCTGCCGGTCTCGGCGCCGAGCAGTGCCGCGCCGAGCGGGGCCTGGGGCGAGAACACGGTGAGGCCGTCGACGTACTCCTCGTTCTCGCGCGCGCCGAGCAGGATCGTCTCCGCCTCGTCGTCCTTGTCGCCCTCGAACTTGTAGGTGACGACCTTGCCGGCCGCCACGACGCCGTCGTCGGCCGGGACCGTGGTCTCGGCGTGCAGCAGCACGTGCTCGAGGGTGCGGATCTGCCCCTCGAGCTTGCCCTGGTCCTCGCGGGCGGCGTGGTAGCCGCCGTTCTCGCTCAGGTCACCCTCGTCGCGAGCCGCGCTGATGCGCGCGACGATGTCCTGCCGCCGGGGACCCTTCATGTCCTCCAGGCCCGCGGTCAGCTCGTCGAACGCCTTCTGGGTGAGCCAGATGGGGCCCTGCTGCTCGGTCTGCTGAGTCATGGGAGTACTCCTGCGCGGTGTCTCGAGGGATCGGTAGGGCGTACCCGTTCATTCGGGTGTTCACGCCGGTCTCGCTGGTTCGTCCTGGCGGCTTTCGGTGCCTGCGACGGGGTGCGTCGCGGGACGACCGGACAGGGAAGTCTAACCGTGAAGGGCCCAACGGCTAAGTCGAAGGGCGAATGACGAGGTCGGCGTGGGCGTCAGCGGGGCCGGTCCTGGCCCGGCGCGGTGCAGCCGAGGCTCTCCACCGAGGTCGCCCGGCGCTCGGTCCGGATCGTCTTGACCTGGCGCCGACCCTCGCTCACCTCCGGCGCGAAGGTGAGCTCGCCGACGGTCGTGTGGTCCTCGGCGTACGCGCGGAGCGTGCAGGACGCCTTCACGTCGGCGCTGTCGAGGCTGACGACGAGCACAGCGCTGACCGTGTGGTCGTCCTGGACCGAGAACGTCTCGAGCTCGGAGGTGACCTTCGGGGTCGAGTGCTCGTAGACGGTCCAGGCGAGCCAGACCAGGAACCCGACCGCCAGGGCCACGGAGCCGATGATGATCACGCGGCGCCGCCAGGGTGAGGGCGCGCCGTACCGCCCCTCCAGGGTGTCCTGCGCGCTCACACCGTAAGGGTCGCACCTAGGCTTGCGGGGTGACCGCACGACCCCGAGCCGGCCTCAGGCTGATGCACGTCCACGCCCACCCGGACGACGAGTCGAGCAAGGGAGCGGCGTCCACCGCCAAGTACGTCGCCGAAGGCGTCGACGTCCACGTCGCCACCTGCACCGGCGGCGAGCGCGGCTCCATCCTCAACCCGAAGATGGACCGCCCCGAGGTGCTCGAGAACATCACCGAGATCCGGCGCCAGGAGATGGAGCGGGCGCGCGACATCCTCGGCGTCCGCCAGGACTGGCTCGGCTTCGTCGACTCCGGCTGGCCCGAGGGCGACCCGAAGCCACCGCTGCCCGAGGGCTGCTTCGCGCTGGTGCCGCTCGAGGAGGCGGTGGCGCCGCTGGTGCGGCTGATCCGCGAGTTCCGGCCGCACGTGATGACGACCTACGACGAGCGCGGCGGCTACCCCCACCCCGACCACGTGAAGTGCCACGAGATCTCGGTGGAGGCGTTCGCCGCCGCCGCGGACCCGGAGCGCTACCCGGAGCTCGGCGAGCCGTGGCAGGTGCAGAAGCTCTACTACCACCACTCGTTCAACCGGCCGCGCATGCTGGCGCTCCACGAGGCGATGCTCGCCCACGGTCTGGAGTCACCCTGGGAGGAGCGGTTGAAGGAGTGGAAGCCCGAGCCGGAGTGGGACGCGCGGATCACGACCAAGGTGCCGTGCGGCGACTACTTCGGGGTCCGTGACCAGGCGCTGCTGGCCCACGCCACCCAGATCGACCCCGACGGCTTCTGGTTCGCGATCCCTCGCGAGATCCAGCTCGAGGTGGCGCCGACAGAAGACTTCGAGCTCGTCGCGTCGTACGTCGACAGCCCGGTGCCCGAGGACGACCTGTTCGCCGGCATCGCCTTGCCCGCCTGAGAGACTGGAGCCATGTCCGTCGCCGTCGTCCTGCTCCCCGTCGCCCACCTGGTGCTGCGGGCCGCGGACCAGACGCCGAAGGACGAGGACGTGAAGGCCGGCTGGACCGCACTCATCGTGTTCCTCGTGCTCATCGGTGCGGTGGTGGTGTTGGCCTTCAGCCTGGTCAAGCAGCTGCGCAAGGCACAGGCGGCCAAGGACGCAGGGGTCTACGGCGACGAGCCCGAGGCCGGTGACCAGGCCGGTGACCAGGCCGGTGACCAGGCCGGTGACCAGGCCGGTGGCGAGGCCGCGTCCACGGACGCGGAGCCCGAGAACCACTCCGCCTCGTAGTGATGCCCTCGGTGACGTCCTAGTGGACGCCGGCCCCACGCTCGTGCCAGTGCACGAGCCAGACTCCGCCGACGGCGTCGTGATCGTGCTGCACGGCGGCGCCTCCCGCGGCGACGGCGTCCGGGTGAGTCCGACCCAGCTCTCGGTCATCCGCCTGATCGCGACCGCGCGGGCCTGTGCGCGGCCGGCGCGCGGCCGGCTGGCCGTCTACCGGCTGCTCAACACGTTCCGCGGCTGGGACACCACGCACACGCCGGTCACCGACTGCGACTGGGCGGTCGACCAGGTCGCCGCCCGCTACCCGTCCGCCCCGGTGGGTCTGGTCGGCCACTCGCTGGGTGGGCGCGCCGCGCTGGTCGCGGGCGACAATCCGGCCGTCCGGTCCGTGGCCGTGCTCAACCCCTGGCTCTACCCCAACGACGACCCGGACCTGTCCGGCCGGTCGGTGCTGTTCGTGCACGGCGGCCGCGACCGGATCGCCTCGATCGACAAGGCCGAGGCGGTCGCGCGCCGCGTCGCCCGGCACACCTCGGTGGGCTTCATCCGCATCCCCGAGGGCAAGCACGCGATGATCCGCCACGGCTCGGCGTACGACCGGTACGCCGCGACGTTCACGGCTGCGGTGCTGCTGCACGCCCCCGCGCTCGCGAGCGGCCCGGTGGCTCGGGTGCTGGCCGGCGAGGAGTGGGTCACGGCCTGACCTCCGGCGCCCACGGCGCCCACGCCGCCAGCCCGCAGCCGGCCAGGGCCAACCCTGCGATCAGCCCGTGCGGCCAGTAGTCCAGAGCGTCGGTGCCCGCGACCGCGAGGACGAGTCCGGCCACCACCGTCACGGCCACGGGCCAGGCCCGCCGGTTCACCCAGCCCGCCCACCCGATGCCGACGAGCAGCACGGGCAGACACAGGAACTCGACCATCCCGGGCACGACCGCGAAGCCGCCAGGCAGGGAGTAGGCGAGGGCGTCTGCGCAGCCGGCCACGACGAGCAGGCGCGGGAGCAGCCGGGTGCCGGCCGGACGCGCCATCCTCAGGCTCATTGCCAGGAGGAAGTAGACCAGCGACGTCAGGGCCCCGAAGATCTCGTAGACGTGGTCTCCCGCAACCGCCTCGGCGAACTCGTGGAGCCCGGTCAAGCCAGCGATCCAGGCGCGGGGCTCCTTGTCGTCGCCGGCTGCGTAGGCCCGGGTCACCACGGGCGCGAGGAAGGCGCACCACACCAGCGCCGCGAGCGCCAACGTGAGGGCGCCTCGTCGTGCGCCCGGTTCGGGCGCGGTCGTCATCAGCGCATCCTCGCGCACACCGACCCCGCGCTCGGGTACCGCACGGTCATGGCGGAGAACTTGCGCAAGGGCGACCGGGTCGAGTGGGACAGCCACGGCGGCACCGCCGTGGGCAAGGTCGAGGAGAAGATCACCAGCCGCACCGAGGCGGGCGGCCGCACCGTGGACGCGTCCGAGGACGAGCCGCAGTACCTCGTGCGCAGCGAGAAGTCCGGTGGCACCGCCGTGCACGAGCCGGAGGCGCTCCGCCGTCGGTCCTAGGACACTCAGGCGGCCCAGCGGGTGGCGTCGGAGATGAGATCGGCCAGCTGGGACACGCCCTGCAGGTCGGCCCGGCGGTCGAGGAGGTCCTGCACGCGCTGGCGGTAGCGCACGGCCGCCTCGCGGCGGCGCTCCTCGCGTGCCTCGGCGGTCTCGGTCAAGGATTCAGGCGTCAGCATGCTTGCCTCCCAATACTGTAGTTATCTTATCGACATACAGTACTAGATGGACCTAGCGCATGCTGACCAACAGCGGCTGCGCGACGTGGGCCAGCACCCCTCGGCGGTCGGACATCGTCGAGTGGGCGACGCCGCGGCCGTGCGGGGAGAGGTCCGTGGCGGCGTCCATCCACATCCACTCGTCGGTCGGGAGCCGCTCGACCGTGACGGTCAGGGTGTTGGGGATCGACCACCACTCCTGGATCGGCAGCCGGGCGGAGACGCCGTTCGTGGAGTCGGCGACGACCATCAGCCGGTGCAGGGGAGCGGTCTCCTCGCCGGCCACCAACGGGATCCGCACCCGGGTCCACAGGCGGGCCCGCCCGGTGACCGGCACGTCGAAGCCGCCCTCGACGAACCGCCACTCGACCGACGGCCCGTAGCCCCACTCCGGCGGCACGCCCTCGAAGTACGACGTCACGCCGTTCTCGGGGATCGGTGGCAGCTCGGCCGGCGGCTCGACCAGGTGCCGGGTCGAGTCCGCCTGCTCCCGCACCCGCCAGGCCGTCGCCGTACAGGCCAGGGCGTCGTTCGCGAACAGCCGGGCGCTCACCAGCTCGACCCGCCGCCCGGGCCGGACCACCTCGGCCTCGGTCCGGATGACGCCCTGCGCGATCGGCCCGAGCATGTCGACGGTCAACCGGGCGATCGTGAACGCCGGGTCGTCGGTCGTCCGGTCGACCGCCCGCGCCAACAACGCCGACGGTGGCCCGCCGTGCTGGGCCTCCATGTCCCACGGGCTCGTGGTCGCCGCCGTGGACTCGAGGGTTCCGTCGTCCAGGGGCAGGTAGTAGGCCTCAGCGGTCTTCAAGGCTGAGCCCTTCGCGCTCGTCGTCCCACGCGGACGCACTGATCCGCCACCCGGCCGCCGTCCTCACCAGCTGCAACGTCTTCATGCCCCGGCCGGTGAACGGCTCCCCGGCCTGCACGCCCTCCTTGGCGTAGCTGCAGAAGTGGTGCGCGATGTCGCCGAACAGCTCGGTGTGGCCCGACAGCTCCCACTCGTGGAACTCCTCGAGGGTGCCGTCGGTGAGGATCGTCTGGCGCGGCGCGATGAAGCCGTCGACGTCGTAGACGGCCGGCTCGCCGCCGCCGGTGCGCACGATGACCGCCTCGGGCAGAAGGGTCGCGCGGAGCGCGGACATCCGCTCCTCGCAGCCGGGGCCCGAGGTGAACGCGTCGAAGTAGGTGCGGACGATCTCCGCGATCTCGGCCCGGTCCGCCTGCTCGTCGGCCACGCCACTCATCATGCAGGGCCGCCCGACGCTGCCGGCAGGTGCTCGGGTCACTGAGGAGCCGGCTCGGCCGGACGGAGCCCGAGCGAGCCGATGGCCGCGACGATCAGGACGGCCCCGATGCCGCCCAGCACCGTCAGGTGCTCGCCGAGGAACGCCACCGCGATGGCGACAGCGGTGACCGGCTCGAGGAGGGTGGCGACGACGGCCGTCCGGCTCGGCGTGGTCCGCAGCCCGGTGTAGAGGAGGACATAGGCGAGCGCCATCGTCCCGACGCCCAGGTAGGCCACCAACAGCCACGAGACGACGTCCGTGGTGAGCACGGTTTCGCCTCGCGCCAGAGCCACTCCCGCGCCGCTCGCGACGAGCGCCGCGGCCGCGACCGTCATGGTCACGGTCGCCACGATCAGCCCGTCGTGCTCGTCGAGGGGGCCGACGAGCTCGGCGGACAGGGCGTACGCCGTGCCGGAGGCCAGCGCCGTGACCACGCCGAGCACCGGTCGTGAGGCGCTGGCGTCGCTGCCCCCGGCGACCCCGATGAGCAGCAAGCCCAAGAGCGCCGCGCCGACGGTGAGCACCTCGCCTACCGGCGGTGCCTGGTGCTCGCGGGCCACCCGGATCAGCTGCAGCAGGACGGGTGCCCACCCCAGAGCGAGGACGGTGGCGACGCTGACCCCGACGGACACCACCGACACGAAGAACAGGACCATGAAGGTCGCCGTGAGGACCCCGATCCCCAGGACGCGCCGCGGATGCGCGGAGAACAGCTGCCGGCACCGGACGACCCGTCCGGTCACAGCGACGGCCACGAGCAGCGCGAGGACGGCAGCGACCGAGCGGTAGGCGCCGACGACCCAGACCGACAGCGGTGAGCGCTCGTCCACCACGTCGACCGCGGGGCCGATCGTGCCCCAGACGACGCCGGCGAGACAGACCAGCAGCAGCCCTCGCCGGATCCGTGCGGGGTCCGTCGTCCTGGCCGCCGTCGGATCCACGCCGCGAGTCTGCGGCATTCCGGTGCCGGCCACTCTGTCGGGTCACTGGGCCGGGTCACTGGGCCGGGTCACTGGGCCGGGTCACCCGGCCGGCGGGCATGCTGGGCGGGTGGCCAACCGCCTGAAGGACGCGACCTCGCCGTACCTGCTCCAGCACGCCGACAACCCGGTCGACTGGTGGGAGTGGGAGCCGGCGGCGTTCGAGGAGGCCCGCCGGCGCAACGTGCCGGTGCTGCTCAGCGTCGGGTACGCCGCGTGCCACTGGTGCCACGTGATGGCGCACGAGTCGTTCGAGGACGACGCCACCGCGGCGTACCTCAACGAGCACTTCGTGAGCATCAAGGTCGATCGCGAGGAGCGGCCCGACGTGGACGCGGTCTACATGGACGCGACCACGTCGATGACCGGGCACGGCGGCTGGCCGATGACGTGCGTGCTCGACCACGACGGCAACCCGTTCTTCGCCGGCACCTACTTCCCCGACCAGCCTCGGCACGGGCAGCCGAGCTTCCGGCAGGTGCTCGAGGCACTGACCGAGGCGTGGCAGACCAAGCCCGAGGACATCCGGCGCGTGGCCGGCCAGCTGCGCGAGCACCTGGGCAGGGCCACGGCGATGGTCGCCGGCGCGATCACCGAGGGGGCGCTGGCCGGCGCGGTCGAGCTCCTGCAGCGGGAGTACGACGGCGTCAACGGAGGCTTCGGCACCGCGCCGAAGTTCCCGCCGTCGATGGTGCTCGAGTTCCTCCGGCGCGGGGGCGAGACGCAGATGCTGCCTCGGACCCTGGAGGCGATGGCACGGGGCGGGATCTACGACCAGCTCGGCGGCGGCTTCGCCCGCTACTCCGTCGACGCGGCGTGGGTGGTGCCGCACTTCGAGAAGATGCTCTACGACAACGCGCAGCTGCTGGGTCTGTACGCGCGGGTCGGTGGCCCGCTGGGCGAGCGGGTCGCCCGGGAGACGGCCGGGTTCATGATCCGCGAGCTGCGGACCGCCGACGGCGGCTTCGCCTCCGCGCTCGACGCGGACAGTGAGGGCGTGGAGGGCAAGTTCTACGCCTGGACCCAGGCCGAGCTGGCCGAGGTGCTCGGGCCGGACGACGGCGCGTGGGCCGCGGGGGTCTTCGAGGTGACCGCGGCCGGCACCTTCGAGCACGGCTCCTCCACCCTCCAGCTGCTGGCGGACCCGGAGGGTCCGGGGGAGGCTCGGCTGGCCGACGTACGCCGTCGGCTGTTCGAGGCCCGTGCCCAGCGGGTGCGTCCGGCCCTGGACGACAAGGTCGTCGCAGCGTGGAACGGGCTGGCGATCGCCGGGCTCTGCGACGCCGGGCTGCGGCTCGGGGAGCCTTCGTACGTCGGCGCGGCGGTCGCCGCAGGTGAGCTGCTGTGGCGGGTGCACGTGGTCGACGGGCGGCTGCGCCGGGTCTCGCGGGACGGCGTCGTGGGCGCGCCTGCCGGCGTGCTCGAGGACCACGGCTGCGTCGCGTCCGGCTTCCTGTCGCTCGTGCAGGCGACGGGCGAGGCCGTCTGGCTCGACCGCGCGCGGCAGCTGCTGGACGACGCGATCGAGCGGTTCCGTGCGGAGGACGGTGGCTTCTTCGACACCGCCGCCGACGCCGAGGTGCTCGTCGCCCGTCCCCGCGACCCGGGCGACAACGCCTCGCCCTCGGGACTCTCGTCGATGATCCACGCGCTGGTCGACGCCCACGCGCTCACCGGCGAGGGCCGCTACCGCCAGGTCGCCGAGGAGGCCCTCGCGACAGTCGCGACCCTGGCCGAGCGGGCGCCCCGGTTCGCCGGCTGGTCGCTCGCGGTCGCGCAGACGATGCAGGACGGTCCGCTGGAGGTCGCGGTTGTCGGCCCGGCCGGCGCGGACCGCGACGAGCTCGCACTGGCCGCCCGGCGGCTGCCCGGCGCGGTGGTCGTGGTTGCGGACGGGCCGCGGGACGACATCCCGCTGCTGTCCGCCCGGGTGCCGGTCGACGGCCGCGCGGCGGCGTACGTGTGCCGCGGGTTCGTCTGCGAGCGGCCGGTCACCTCGACGGCCGAGCTCGCGTCCGCAATGGCCCGGACGGGCGATGGTCGCTAGCTCGCCCCGTCCACACACTGGGGCATGGACGTCATGCGCACCGGGGACCCGGACAACTTCGGCAACGGCAGCTGGCCCGGCGGAGCCGCTCCGAACTGGCCATGGCCGGTGGAGTCCCCGAAGGTGCTGCTCCGACGGCTGGAGATCCTGACCCGCCGTCGTCTGGGTCCCGACCGACCGGCCGAGCAGTTCGAGCTCGAGCTCCCGATCACCTACGAGGACGACAGCAGGGGCAGCAACCTCGTCCGGACCATCACGGTCCCCAACCCCGCCGTGCCCTTCACCACCGACCTCACGTCGGTCCCGAAGCTCCTCACCTGGCTGGTCCCGAAGTCCGGGCGGCACCTCCCCGCGGCGTTGATCCACGACGGCCTGGTCGGCAGCGGTACGCCGACGTACGTCACGAGCGACGACTCCACCGTCGACCGCATCGACGCGGACCAGGTGTTCCGCAACGCCATGCAGGACACGGGAGTGGGTCTGATCCGACGCTGGCTCGTGTGGGCCGCGGTGGCGAACGCCTCGCTGTGCAGCGGCGCCCGGCCCGCCTGGGCGGCATGGAAGAAGTGGTGGTTCCGCGGGGTCGCGCTCCTGAGTGTGGGCCTGGTCGCCTACCTCGGGCTCGCGGCCACCCTCGACGTGGTCAACGCCGCGAGCCTGCCGAAGGGTCTCGGCTGGCTGCTCGGCTGGCCGCTCATGGGTGACCTGCCCTGGATCGACGACGACGCGGCGTTCTGGAAGGCGACCGGCCAGGGACTGGCCGCGGCGATCGTCTTCCCGCTCGGGCTGGCGTGCCTGTGGGGTCGCTACTACCGCGCGGGTGCGGTCGCTGGCGTGGCCCTGGCGACGCTCATCCACGCAACCGTCGTCGTGGTCGCCGTGGCCGGCATCTACCAGGGCGCCGAATGGGTCGCGCACCGACGACGGGCCCGGGTCGTCGTGGGCGCCGTGGTCCTGGTCGCGGCGGCGACGGTGTTCGTCCTCTCCTTGCTCGGTTGACCTCCGCCTACCCGGGAGTAGGTTCGGCCCATGCCGGGTGACACCTACGACTACGTCATCGTCGGCGCCGGTAGCGCCGGCGCCGTGCTCGCCGCCAGGTTGTCCGAGGACCCTGGCGTGACCGTGTGCCTTCTGGAGGCGGGCGGCGAGGCGGATGCCGACGAGGTGATGATCCCCGCGGCGTTCGCGAGCCTGTTCAAGACCAGGTGGGACTGGAACTACTCGACCACTGAGCAGAAGCAGCTGCACGGTCGCCGCGCGTACTGGCCGCGGATGAAGGCGCTCGGCGGCTGCTCGTCGATGAACGCCATGATCTACATCCGTGGCAACCGCGCCGACTACGACGCCTGGCGCGACCAGTACGGCGCCGAGGGATGGGGCTTCGACGACGTCCTGCCCTACTTCGTCAAGGCCGAGCACAACACCAGGCTGGGCGCGCCCCTGCACGGGCAGGACGGCCCGCTGCACGTCGAGGACCGTGTCTTCACCCATGACCTGAGCCACGCGTTCGTGGACAGCGCGGTCAGCGCCGGGATCAAGCCGACCGACGACTTCAACGGCGTCTCGCAGGAGGGCGCGGGCCAGTACCAGGTCACCTGCCGCAAGGGCCGGCGCTGGTCGACCAACGAGGCCTACCTCAAGCCGGCGCGCTCGCGGCCGAACCTCACCGTCGAGACGGGTGCCTTCGCCTCGCGGGTCGAGCTGGACGCCCATGGCGGTTCGAGCCGTGCGACCGGCGTGACCTTCCGGCAGGCCGGCACCGAGCAGACCGTGCGAGCCACCCGCGAGGTGTTGCTGTGCGGCGGCTCGGTCAACAGCCCGCAGCTGCTGATGCTGTCGGGCATCGGACCGGCCAGCCACCTGCGTGAGGTCGACGTCGAGTCGAAGGTCGACCTGGCCGGCGTCGGCGCCAACCTGCAGGACCACCCCGTCGTCCCGTTGCTCTGGCACACCCACGGCATCACCGACCTGGCCCAGCTCAACAACGTCCGCAACTTCGCCCGCTGGAAGCTGCGGGGCACCGGTCCGCTCGCGTCCAACATCGGTGAGGCCGGTGCATTCTTCGCCAGCCGTGACGGCCTGCCGGCGCCCGACGTGCAGATCCACATGGCGCCGGCCGGGTTCTACGACAACGGGCTGCACGAGCCGACCCACGCGATGGTCACCGCCGCGCCGACCCTGGTCTCGGTCGCGAGCCGCGGCCACCTGAGGCTGCGCTCGAACGACCCGACCTGGCATCCGGACATCGAGGCGGCGTACTTCGACGACCAGGCCGACCTCGACGCGATGCTCGCCGGGCTGCGGCGGACCTTCGAGATCTGCACGCAGGGCGCGCTCGCGGCGTACGTCGACAAGCCGTGGGAGCTGCCGGCCGACCCGTCCGACGAGGACCTCGTCGAGCACGCGCGGAAGTGGGGCCAGACGCTCTACCACCCGACCTCGACGTGCGCGATGGGCAACGGCGAGGACGCGGTGGTCGACCCGGAGCTGCGGGTCCGCGGCGTCGAGGGGCTGCGCGTGGTCGACGCGTCCGTGATGCCGGCCGTCCCGCGCGGCAACACCAACGCCCCCACGATCATGATCGCCGAGAAGGCCGCTGACCTCATCAAGGAGCAGAGATGACCGCCACCGTGACGGGAACGACGTTCGAGTCCCTCAACCCGCGCACGGGTGACGTCGCCGGCACCCACCCGGTGAACACTCCCGAGGAGGTCCAGGCCGCGGTCGACCGCGCTCGCGGGGAAGCAGCCTGGTGGAGCGATCTGTCGTTCGACGATCGCGAGAAGCACCTCCAGACCTGGAAGGGCGCCATGACCCGGCGCCTCGCCCAGCTCGCCGAGCTGATGCACGAGGAGACCGGCAAGCCGCACGGCGACGCGACGCTCGAGGCCGCGCTCGCGATCGACCACCTCGCTTGGGCCGCGTCGCACGCCGAGAAGGTCATGAAGCGGCGCAAGGTCCCGAGCGGGCTGCTGATGGCCAACCAGGCGGCGTACCTCGAGTACCAGCCGCTGGGCGTGATCGGCGTGATCGGGCCGTGGAACTACCCGGTCTTCACGCCGATGGGCTCGATCGGCTACGCGCTCGCGGCGGGCAACGCGGTGGTCTTCAAGCCGTCGGAGTACACGCCCGGAGTCGGCGAGTGGCTGGCCCGGACGTTCCTGGAGTCGGTCGGCCGGCCGGTGCTGCAGGTGGTCACCGGCTTCGGCGAGACCGGCCACGCGCTCTGCACGTCCGGCGTGGACAAGATCGCCTTCACCGGGTCGACCGCCACGGGCAAGAAGGTCATGGCCGCGTGCGCCGAGACGCTCACGCCCGTCGTGATCGAGGCCGGCGGCAAGGACGCGCTGCTGGTCGACGAGGACGCCGACCTCGAGGCCGCGGCCGACGCGGCGCTCTGGGGGGCGGCCTCCAACGCCGGCCAGACCTGCACCGGCGTCGAGCGGGTCTACGTGCACGAGCGCGTCTACGACGAGTTCCTGACCACGCTCACCGCCAAGGCCCGCGAGGTGACCGCCCACGAGGGCCTCGACTCCAAGATCGGGCCGATCACGATGCCCAAGCAGCTGGACATCATCAAGCGGCACATCGACGACGCCCTCGCGCGCGGCGGCCGGGCCGTGGTCGGCGGCGGCGACGCCGTGGGCGAGCGGTTCGTGCAGCCGACGGTCCTGGTCGACGTACCCGAGGACTCCGAGGCGGTCCAGGAGGAGACCTTCGGTCCCACGGTCACCGTCGCGAAGGTGCGCGACATGGACGAGGCCATCGAGCGCACCAACGCCACCCGCTACGGGCTCGGCTCGACGGTCTTCTCCAAGGCGCGCGGCATGGAGCTCGCCTCGCGCATCCGCTCCGGCATGACCGCGGTCAATGGCGTGATCACCTTCGCCGCCATCCCGTCGCTGCCGTTCGGCGGTGTCGGCGACTCGGGCTTCGGCCGGATCCACGGCCCCGACGGCCTCAAGGAGTTCACCTTCGCCAAGGCCATCGCCCGCCAGCGCTTCAAGCCGCTGCTGGCGCTGACGACGTTCGGCCGCACCGAGAAGGCCGACACCCAGCTCGCCTCGATGATCACCATGCTGCACGGTCGGGGGACCACCATCCCGAAGCCGTAGCCGCCTGGGTGGCGGTGGCTCAGCAACCGTTGTCCCCAGGTGGCGGTGGGCCAGCAACGGTCGTCCCCGTGGAGAGCGGTTGCCCACCCACCGCTGCCTGGGCGACCCCTGCGGCGGCGGTGGCCCAGTAACCGTTGTCCCCGTGGAGAGCGGTTGCCCACCCACCGCTGACCCGTCCGTTCTGTACCGGCGGGTCAGCGTCGCTTCGTCAGCGCAAGGAGTACGTCGCCATCGAGATCCCGACGTAGTGGGAGACGAAGGCGAGCACTGTGAAGGAGTGGAAGACCTCGTGGAAGCCGAACCAGCGCGGCCACGGGTTGGGGCGCCGGAAGCCGTAGACGACACCGCCGACGGTGTAGAGCGCGCCGCCGACCCCGATGAGCACGAACACCGCGATCCCGATGCCGACGCCGAGCGCGGTGGCGCCGTGGAAGAACCCCGGGATGAAGAAGATCGCGGCCCAGCCGAGCGCCATGTAGATCGGCACGAAGAGCCAGCGCGGTGCGTCGGTCCAGAAGATCCGGAACAGCACGCCCAGGACCGCACCGGTCCAGACCGTGACGAGCAGGACGAGCTGTGAGGTCCCCTCGAGGAGCAGCAGGCTGAACGGCGTGTAGGTGCCTGCGATGAGGATGAAGATGTTGGCGTGGTCGAAGCGTCGCAGGAAGGCCCACACGCGGGGTGACCAGGTGCCGGTGTGGTAGATCGCCGACACGGTGAACAGCACCAGCGCGGAGCCGATGAACACCGCCGAGCCGACCCGCGTGGTGGCGTCGGGGGAGAGGCTGATCAGCACGATCCCGGCGGCCAGGGTCAGCGGGGCGGTGGCGAGGTGCAGCCAGCCGCGCAGCTTGGGCTTCACCTGCTCGAACTTCTCGGCAACCTCCGCGACGGAGTCGTGGAGGCTGTCCATGCCTGCACGTACGGCGTCGGATACGGGGTTGCTCATGTCGCGAAGGTACCCAGGCAACCTGACGCATCGACGCGGATGCGGGGAACGTCACCCATTTGTTCCGTAACATCTTGCGGGTGGCGGACTGGAAGCGTGGCCTTCGGAGGGTCATCTACCCCGTCTACGAGGCACGGGTGCTGCGCCGGATGCCGGCCAACCTGCCCAAGCACATCGGCGTGATGCTCGACGGCAACCGTCGCTGGGCGCGTTCGGTCGGTCGAGACAGCGCCCACGGCCACCAGGCCGGCGCCGACAACATCGAGCCGCTCCTCGGCTGGTGTGACGAGGTCGGCATCGAGGTGGTCACGCTGTGGCTGCTGTCGACCGACAACCTCAACCGGCCGCCCGCGGAGCTCACGCAGCTGTTCGAGATCATCGAGACCGTGGTCGAGTCGCTGGCCGAGCAGCGCCGCTGGCGGCTGCACCCGGTGGGCGCCCTCGACCTGCTCCCGTCGTCGACCGCCGGGAAGCTCAAGGCCGCCGAGGAGGCCACCCGCGACGTCGACGGGATGCTCGTCAACGTCGCCGTCGGCTACGGCGGCCGCCGCGAGATCACCGACGCGGTCCGCTCGCTGCTCAGCGAGCACGCCAGCCGCGGCACCTCGCTCGAGGAGCTGGCCCAGATCCTCGACGTCGAGCACATCGCCGAGCACCTCTACACCAAGGGCCAGCCCGACCCCGACCTGGTCATCCGTACGTCGGGGGAGCAGCGGCTGGGCGGCTTCCTGCTCTGGCAGAGCGCGAAGTCCGAGTTCTACTTCTGCGAGGCCTACTGGCCGGACTTCCGCCGCGTGGACTTCCTCCGCGCGATCCGGGCCTACGCCCTGCGGGAGCGCCGTTTCGGGTCCTGACCGAGAGGTCTGGACGTCACCAACGGTTCACCCCAGGGTCGGGCGTGTCGCACCTGACCGCCGCCCGCGGCGGCGTACGTTCGCTGGCATCGGCGAGTGGGGAAGCTTGCCGTATCGGGAGGCCCGAATCTTGCGCGAGCACGATCCACACCAGACCGGCGGCTCTGAACTGAGGGTCCAGCCGGTCGCACGTGGGGGCCGGGCACTCCGGCCTTCGGGCTCCCTCCCGGTCCGTGTGCAAGAGCGTTCAGGACCGGGCGACGAGTGCGCGCGCCGGTCTGCGAGGGGTGACCGTGCCCACTTCGGCCTCGTCCAGCAAGGCGTCCTCCCACAAGCCCAATCGCACGTACGTCCTCGACACCAGCGTCCTGCTCTCCGACCCGGGAGCGCTCAGGCGGTTCGAGGAGCACGAGGTGGTGCTGCCCGTCGTGGTCATCACCGAGCTCGAGGGGAAGCGACACCACCCGGAGCTGGGCTACTTCGCTCGTACGGCACTGCGGATGCTCGACGAGCTGCGGATCACCCACGGCCGGCTCGACGAGCCCGTCTCGATCGGTGACCAGGGCGGCACCATCCGCGTCGAGCTCAACCACACCGACGCCGACTCGCTCCCGTCCGGCTTCCGGCTCGGCGACAACGACACCCGGATCCTCGCGGTCGCGTGGAACCTCGCCCAGGAGGGCGACCGGGTCACCCTGGTCAGCAAGGACCTGCCGCTGCGGATCAAGGCGTCCGCGGTCGGCCTCGACGCCGAGGAGTACCGCGGCGAGACGATGGGCGACTCCGACCCCGGCTACTCCGGCATGGCCGAGCTGGAGCTGGACTCGCAGTCCCTCGACGAGCTCTACGACGACGGCAGCCTCGACCTCGCGGCCGCCCGCGACCTGCCCTGCCACTCCGGCCTGGTGCTGCTGTCCGACCGCGGTACGGCGCTCGGCCGGGTCGGCCCCGACAAGCTGGTCCACCTGGTCCGCGGTGACCGGGAGGCGTTCGGCATCCACGGCCGCTCGGCCGAGCAGCGGATCGCCCTCGAGCTGCTGCTGGACCCGGAGGTCGGCATCGTCTCGCTCGGCGGCCGGGCCGGCACCGGCAAGTCGGCGCTGGCGCTGTGCGCCGGCCTCGAGGCGGTGCTGGAGCGCAACGAGCACAAGAGGGTCGTCGTCTTCCGACCGCTCTTCGCGGTGGGCGGGCAGGAGCTCGGCTACCTGCCCGGCTCGGAGTCGGAGAAGATGGGCGCCCTGGGCGCAGGCGGTCTTCGACACCCTCGGCGCGATCACCTCGCGCGACGTGATCGAGGAGGTCCTCCACCGCGGCATGCTCGAGGTGCTCCCGCTGACCCACATCCGCGGCCGGTCGCTGCACGACTCCTTCGTGATCGTCGACGAGGCGCAGTCGCTGGAGCGCAACGTGCTGCTCACCGTGCTGTCGCGGATCGGCGCCGGCTCCAAGGTGGTGCTGACCCACGACATCGCCCAGCGCGACAACCTCCGGGTCGGCCGCCACGACGGCGTGGTCGCCGTGGTCGAGAAGCTCAAGGGGCACCCGCTGTTCGCGCACGTGACGCTGACCCGCTCCGAGCGGTCGCCGATCGCGGCGCTGGTCACGGAGCTGCTGGAGAACGTCACGCTCTGAGACTCGTGTGACTCGTGTGACTCGTGAGTCATACGAACGCACACAGTCGCGTCGTTCGGTTTGCAACCATCCTGTGACTCGGGCAAGGTGAAGCAGATTCTCAGCGAGCCCTCGTCACCTCACTGGTTAGGTCCCCATTCGTGTCGTCGTCCCCGTCGCAGGCCGGTAAGCACCGCGCCTCCAAGGCCCGACGCGCGCCCAAGGCGGCCCTCAAGACCTCGCTCACGCTCTCCTCGATGGCCGTCGTGGCCACCGGCTTCGCGGTCGGCACGCGGCGCGCTCTCGCTGAGCGCCGACGACGGATCCGACTCGTCCACCACCAGCGTGGCCGACCTCGGTGCGGCGGCCGCCGACACTGGCGCGTCGCTGCTGTCGACAGGCACCAGCGGGCAGGCCGAGGCGGACGCGGACGTCGCCGCCGCTGAGTCGGACCGCTCCCAGACACCGGTCACCCGCTCGGACAGCCGGGCCAAGGCCGACCCGCTCAAGAAGGACACCCTCTCCCTGGGCGCCGGCAACACCATGTCCCGCACCGAGGACCTCTCCGACGAGGACCCGAGGGTCATCGCGCGGGCCCTCCTGTCGAGCTTCGGCTGGAGCGACGACCAGTTCGGCTGCCTCGACTCGCTGTGGACCCGCGAGTCGAACTGGAACCCGCAGCGCCGACAACCCGAACTCCTCGGCCTACGGCATCCCGCAGGCGCTGCCCGGCTCCAAGATGGCCTCGGCCGGCGCCGACTGGGCGACCAACCCGGTCACCCAGATCAAGTGGGGTCTCGGCTACATCGCAGGACCGCTACGGCTCGCCGTGCTCCGCCTGGGGCCACAGCCAGTGCCACGGCTTCTACTGATCATTCAACCCCGCGAGCTTCGACCCGGCACCCACGACGGACTGCTCGCTCCGCTGCCCGGAGCTTCGCGGTCCATCGTGGCCGCCGAGCCGATCGCGGGGCCGCGCGCTCCGCGCGCAAAACCGGGTCGCTTCGCTCCCTCCGCTCCCATTCCGTGCGGGGTGCTCAGCTGGCGATGAAGACCGTCGGGTAGCCGGCGTAATCGCGGGGCCAGCTTTCCTCCGGGAGTGACCAGGGGATGCCCTCGTCCGAGGACTCCAGGTAGGCCAGCGCGGCCACGCGGTCCGCGAAGTGCGCCCGGGTCTCGAGGTCTGGCGCGTACGACGGAGTCGAAGTGCCGGAGCAGCGACTCCTCGCCGTTCTCGCGGCTGAAGGTGGTGCGCATGGCGGCGCCGCCGGCCTCGCGCCGCAGCGCCGCCACGTGCTCGTCGCCGTTGGTGACCGCGATGAAGGTGCCGCCGGGGCGCAGCACCCGGCGGACCTCCGCGAGACCACGGTCGAGGTCCGGCACGTGGTAGAGCATCCAGGCCGCCACGACCACGTCGTACGACGCATCGGGGGCGAGCAGGTGCTGGACGTCCTGGACCTGGGCGGTACGCCGCGCTGCCGGGCCAGGTCGACGAAGCGGTGCGACTGGTCGGTCGCGAGCAGGGCGACCCCGGGCAGCTCCTCGACCAGCCGGGCCGCGAAGACCCCCGGGCCGCACCCGACCTCGAGCACGTCCGGCATGCCGCCGGTGGTCGGGAGAGCCGCCCGGACCGTGTCGAGGAGCAGGTCGAGCGGGTCGACGCCGGACGGGCCGGGCCGCCAGACCGAGCGGCGGGTCTCCAGGTTGCCCTCGTCGGCGTACTGTCCGCGGACCTCGTCGGGATCGTGCTCACGGGTGCGTCATCGACTCGACGTCGAGGGCCTCGTCCAGCTGCTCCTCGGTGAGCTCGCCGCGCTCGACGTAGCCGAGCCTGAGCACGGTCTCGCGGATGGTGGCGCCGTCGGCCAGCGCCTGCTTGGCGATCTTGGCGGCCGCTTCGTAGCCGACGTACTTGTTGAGCGGGGTGACCACCGACGGCGAGGACTCGGCGTACTGGCGCATCCGGGCGGCGTCGGCGGTGATCCCGTCGACGCAGCGCTCGGCCAGCAGCCGGGAGCAGGCGGCGAGCAGCCGGACCGACTCCAGGACGTTGCGGGCGATCACCGGCATCGCGACGTTGAGCTCGAACGCGCCGCTGGCGCCCGGCGACCGTGACCGCCGCGTCGTTGCCGATCACCTGCGCGCAGACCATCAGCGTGGCCTCCGGCAGCACCGGGTTGACCTTGCCCGGCATGATGCTCGACCCCGGCTGCAGGTCGGGCAGGTGGATCTCCGCCAGGCCGGTGGTCGGGCCGGACGACATCCAGCGCAGGTCGTTGCAGATCTTGGTGAGGCCGACCGCGTAGGTCTTGAGCACGCCGCTCAGCTCGACCAGGGAGTCGCGGGTGCCCTGGGCCTCGAAGTGGTTGCGGGCCTCGGTGAACGGCTCGCCGGTCGACTCCGACAGCGCCTCGATCACCTGCGCCGGGAAGCCGGCCGGCGTGTTGATGCCGGTGCCGACCGCGGTGCCGCCCAGCGGCAGCTCGCGCACGCGGGGCAGCACCGACTCGAGCCGCTCGGCGGCGTAGCGCACGGTGGCGGCGTAGCCCGAGAACTCCTGGCCGAGCATCACCGGCGTGGCGTCCATGAGGTGGGTGCGGCCGGACTTCACGAGGCCGGCGAACTCGGTCGCCTTCGCCTCCAGCGACGTGGCGAGTACGTCGAGCGCCGGCAGCAGGTCGCCGGTGACCGCGAGCGACGCGGCGACGTGGATCGCGGTCGGGAAGGTGTCGTTGGAGGACTGGGAGGCGTTGACGTGGTCGTTGGGGTGCACCTCGACCCCGGCCCGGGCGGCCAGCGAGGCGATCACCTCGTTCGCGTTCATGTTGCTGCTGGTGCCGGAGCCGGTCTGGAAGACGTCGATCGGGAACGCGTCGTCGTGCTCGCCGGCCGCGACCTCCCGGGCCGCGCTCTCGACGGCCGCCGCTGGCTCCGCGTCGAGGACGCCGAGCGCGCCGTTGACCTTCGCCGCCGCGGCCTTCACCTCGCCGATGGCGTGGATCAGCGCCGGCTCGATCGGCGTACCGCTGATCGGGAAGTTCTCGACCGCCCGCTGGGTCTGCGCCCGCCACAGCGCGTCGCGAGGCACCTGGACCTCGCCCATCGAGTCGTGCTCGGTGCGGAACTCCGGATCGCGCCATGCCTCGAACGTACCCACCGAAACCGCGTTGCCGGTGGGCCCCCGGTCCGTGAGGCTCGTCGCATGGACATCGCACTGACCGGCTGTGGCCGCCGTTCGCCCTCCGAGTCACCTGCGGGCCCCTGCTCATGCGGCCGATGCGCGACGCCGACTTCCCCGAGGTGCTGGCCGTCGCGCACGCCGGGATCCACGATCCCGGGCTGGATGCCGTTCTCCTTCCCGTGGACCGACGCGACGGGCGACCGACCTCGAGCGGTCGTTCCTGCAGTACCACTGGCGGGCGCGGGCCGAGCTGCTCCGCGGCGAAGTGGGCGCTCGACCTCGGCGTGTGGCACGAGGGCCGGTTCGTCGGCGTCCAGGGCGTCAGCACCGAGGACTTCCTCGTCACGCGGACGGGCGAGACCGGGTCGTGGCTCGGCCAGCAGTTCCACGGGCGGGGGATCGGCACGCTGATGCGGCAGGCGATGTGCGTGCTCTGCCTCGACCATCTCGGGTTCGAGGAGGTCATGTCGGCGGCGTTCAGCGACAACCCGGCGTCGCTCGCGGTGAGCCGCAAGGTCGGCTACCGGCGCAACGGCGAGCAGCGCCTGGCGCGCAAGGGGGTGGTGGCCAGCAACGTGAAGCTCGTCCTCACGCCGGACGACCTGGTCCGGCCGCCGTACGACGTCGAGGTCGTCGGTGCCGAGACCTTCCGGGAGCTGGTCGGGCTGGATCAGGGGCGGGCGACGTAGAGCCAGTAGTGCTCGTCCCGCTCCTGCAGCTGTACGGCGTGGGGCCGGGCCTCGACGTCGCCGAACACGGTCCGCAGCGCCTCCTCGAGCTCGGGGGCCTCGGACGCCGACCAGACGACGAGGGCCCCTCCCGGACGCAGGACCCGCAGGGAGTCGGCGAGCGCCGGCGACTCGTAGAGCGCCGCGTTGGCGGCGTGCACGAGGTAGCCCGGACCGTTGTCGACGTCGAGAAGCACCAGGTCGTAGGACGCCTCGCGAGCCTCGGCCAGCGCGACCACGATGTCGGCGACCACGACGGTGACCCGCTCGTCCGCCAGCAGCGTGGGCCCGTCGGGCACCAGTCCCGCGCGCAGCCACTCGACCAGGTCCGGCTCGATCTCGACGACTGCGACCTTCTCGACGCGCGAGTCCATGAGCAGCTCGTGCATCGTGTAGCCCAGCCCGAGGCCGCCGAGCACCACCGCGCGGGGCTCCTCGACCAGCTCGAGCGCGGCGTGCGCCATAGCCCGCTCGGTGCTGACCTCGACCGTGTCCATCACGAACACGCCGTTGGCCCGCAGCTCCAGCGAGGTCGGCCCGCCGTCGACCGGACGTCGCTGGCGTAGGACCAGCTCGCCGCGCTCGCTCTCGGCGCGCGCGAGCTCGACGTACTCCACGTCCTCGGCCACGCCCCACACCATGTCAGCCGCCCTGCGGCAGCCGATGGTGGGGCCGGGATCAGTCGAACAGCTCGCTGAGCCAGCTCTCCTTGCGCTTGCGCTTGTAGGGCTGCTGCTGGCCCTGCTGGTACTGCTGCGGCCGCTGGTGTCCCTGGGTGTACGTGGTCTGAGGTGGCGGGCCTGGCTGCGAGATCTGGTCCATCTGGCTGAGCGAACGGTCGATGATCTTGTCGAGCTCGCCGCGGTCGAGCCACACGCCTCTGCACGTGGGGCAGTAGTCGATCTCGATTCCGCTGCGCTCGCTCATCGTGAGCGTGGTCCCGTCGGTGGGGCACTGCATGGGGTCCTCCAGGGTCGGTTACTCCTAGAACGGCCCACACCCCGGCCGGGTTCCATCCTGGCCCGGCAGTCAGGAACTTCTCAGCCGACGACGGTCACGGTGATCGTCGAGTTCGTGCAGCCGGCGGCGATGTCCTGCACGGCCGCCTTCTCCGTGGCGTCCTGGCTCAGCCCCCAGCGGACCTTGGCGGTCAGCCAGTCCTTCACGTAGCGGCAGTGGTTGATCGGCGGCATCCACTCGCCGACGTCCTGGTCGCCCTTGCTCCGGTTGAGCGACGCGGTCACGCCGACGAGCGTGTGGCTGTCGTCGAGGTCGTTGGCGTCGACCCGGAGGTTGAACAGGTCGCGGTCGTAGCCGGTGCGGACCTCGCCGGCGACCGGTAGGTGGTCGATCGCCTGGGTGAGCGTGCCGCTCCACTGCGTATCGGCACGTGCCGGTTCCGCCGGTGACGAAGGAGACGGACAGGACGGTTGCCAGGGCCAGTGCGGCCCTCCCGAGAAGACGCATGGCGAACACGCTCCGTCCGATCGCCCGGGGGCGCCACCGGAAGGTTCCTGCACGGCGGTCGACCGCGGCTCGGCGTACGGTCGGAGCGTGGCGCTGCAGATGCGGGTCAAGCTGTCGGGCCGGGACTGGTGGCCGTGGTTCACCTACTCGCAGGAGTTCCACGTGCTGATGTTCTGCTGACCCGTTCTGTCAGGGCTGGGCCGAGCGCACCCTGATCCCGGTGACGGGGACGGTCACCGTGCCGGACGGGTCGGTGAAGAAGTCGTTGCCCTTGTCGTCGACCACGATGAACGCCGGGAAGTCCTCGACCTCGATCTTCCACACCGCCTCCATGCCGAGGTCCTCGTACTCGAGCACCGACACCGACTTGATGCAGTCCCGGGCCAGCCGGGCGGCGGGGCCGCCGATCGAGCCGAGGTAGAACCCGCCGTGGGTGTGGCAGGCCTCGGTGACCACCTTGGACCGGTTGCCCTTGGCCAGCATCACCATCGACCCGCCGGCGGCCTGGAACTGCGCCACGTAGGAGTCCATCCGGCCGGCCGTCGTCGGACCGAACGACCCGGACGCGTAGCCCTCGGGAGTCTTCGCCGGTCCGGCGTAGTAGACGGCGTGGTCGCGCAGGTACGCCGGCATCTCCTCGCCCGAGTCGAGCCGCTCCTTGATCTTGGCGTGGGCGATGTCGCGTGCCACCACCAGCGGTCCGGTCAGCGAGAGCCGGGTCTTCACCGGGTGCTTCGTCAGCTCGGCGAGGATGTCGGCCATCGGCCGGTTGAGGTCGATCCGGACGACGTCCGTCTCGTCGGCGGGCTGGGTGGCCGGCGTCGCCGGGAGGTACTTCGCCGGGTCGGTCTCGAGCTGCTCCAGGAACACGCCGTCCGCGGTGATCCTGCCGAGCGCCTGCCGGTCCGCCGAGCACGACACCGCGATCGCCACCGGGCACGACGCGCCATGCCGGGGGAGCCGGACGACCCGGACGTCGTGGCAGAAGTACTTGCCGCCGAACTGCGCCCCGATCCCGAACGACTGGGTGAGCTTGAAGACCTCCTCCTCGAGCGCGAGATCGCGGAAGCCGTGGGCGGCCAGCGTCCCCTCGGTCGGGAGGTGGTCGAGGTAGTGCGCCGAGGCGTACTTGGCGGTCTTGAGCGCGAACTCCGCCGACGTACCGCCGATCACCACCGCCAGGTGGTACGGCGGGCAGGCGGCGGTCCCGAGCGAGCGGATCTTCTCGTCGAGGAACTCCAGCATCCGCGTGGGGTTGAGGACCGCCTTGGTCTCCTGGAAGAGGAAGGACTTGTTGGCCGAGCCGCCGCCCTTGGCCATGAACAGGAACTTGTACTCCGGGCTGCCGTGGTCCTCGGTCGCGTAGAGCTCGATCTGGGCGGGCAGGTTGGTGCCGGTGTTCTTCTCGTCCCACGTGGTCAGCGGCGCGAGCTGGGAGTAGCGCAGGTTGAGCTTCGTGTAGGCGTCGTACACCCCGCGCGAGATGGCCTCGCCGTCGTCCGCGCCCGTCAGCACGCCCTCGGACTTCTTGCCCATGACGATGGCGGTGCCGGTGTCCTGGCACATCGGCAGCACGCCGCCCGCCGAGATGTTGACGTTCTTGAGCAGGTCGAGCGCGACGAAGCGGTCGTTGGCCGACGCCTCCGGGTCGTCGATGATCCGGCGCAGCTGCGCGAGGTGCGCCGGGCGCAGGTAGTGCGCGATGTCGTGCATCGCCTCGGCGGTGAGCTGCTGGATCGCCTCTGGCGTCACCTGGAGGAACGTCCGGCCGTTGGCCTCGAACGTCGTCACGCCCTCCGTCGTGACGAGCCGGTAGGGCGTCTCGTCGGGGCCGATCGGCAGCAGGTCGGAGTAGCGGAACTCAGGCTCGCTCACGTCTGAGGAGCGTACGCCGCCGTACGCGCGATCGCGGCGGCGAGTGGCCGATGCGCGCGGGCGTCCTGGGCGGCCCGCTTGAGCAACCGGGTCGCGACCGTGCCCTGGCGCTCGGCCAGGGCCGCCTCGGCGCCCCGCCAGCGGCAGTACGCCGCGTCGTGTGGACGGCCCAGTCCGTCCCAGAGCGGAGCGATCTCCGCCCAGGCGCTCGCGTGGTCCTCACGGCCGGCCCGCGCGAGCTCGGCCGATGCGGTGGCGAGGTGGGCCGTCACGTGGAGGCTCTGCTGGTCATCCGGACGCACGCGGGAGCGGGCGCGAGAGATCAGGTCGCCCATCGACGCGCGCGCCGCGCTACTTCAAGGCCGCCTCGCAGCAGCCAGTCCCGCATCTCGCCGCGGGCCGCCGAGCACCAGGCCGAGCTCGAGGCCCAGGCCCAGCGGGAGCGCGCGGAGCGGGCCGACGCCAAGCGCTGGGCACAGCCACGAGACGAGGAGCAGCCGCGGCGACTCCTCGAACGCCGGCCCGACCTGCCGCCGCGAGGGCCAGCCCACGCGCGGGCAGATCCGGTGCTCGTCCCCCGAGCCGGCGCACTCGAGTGCACGTCCCGGCTCCTACAAGTACCCGGAGCTCATCATCCCGTGAACGGGCGCCCGGCGCGGACTCCAGGACTCCTGGAGCCGCGCCGGGTACACCCGCGATTGCGGCTAGGAGTGAGGGGTCGTCAGGCACCCCTGCCGCGCGTACTGTGAGCGGCGCCGGGGACGTCGGGCAGTCCGTCCTTCACCAGCCGGTCCCGCCTGGTCCCTGCGGTGTTCACGTGCCCGGTGCCCGATCCGGCGACGGTTCGGCAGCGCGACTGACGCGCATCGACTCAGGAGGTCCTGTGAAGGTTCGGAAGTGGTTGATCACCCTGGTCGCGCTGAGCGCCACCACGGCGCTCGCGGCGTGCGCCGCACCCGATGACGACGACGACAGCAAGGACAGCGGCAGCAGCGGCGGCACCGACGCCAAGACCGCCACGTCCGCGGAGGACTTCGGGGGCATGGACGAGCTGGTCAAGGCCGCCCAGAAGGAGGGCAAGCTCAACGTCATCGCGCTGCCGCCGGACTGGGCCAACTACGGCGCGATCATCGAGGCGTTCTCCGAGAAGTACGACATCGAGGTCCAGTCCGACCAGCCGGACGGCGCGAGCCAGGACGAGATCAACGCCGCCGACCAGCTCAAGGGCACCGATCGCGCGCCTGACGTCTTCGACCTCGGCCAGTCGGTCGCCCTCGCCAACACCGACAAGTTCGCTCCCTACCAGGTGGAGACCTTCGGCGACATCCCCGACGAGTTCAAGGACGCGGACGGCGCGTGGGTCAACGACTACGGCGGCTTCATGTCGGTCGGCTACGACTCCGCCGTGGTCCCCGACGTGACCTCGATGGACGACCTGCTGGGCCCGGACTTCAAGGGCAAGGTCGCGCTGAACGGCGACCCGACCGCGGCGGGTGCCGCCTTCAGCGGTGTGCTGATGGCCTCGGTCGCCAACGGCGGCTCGGCCGACGACATCGCTCCCGGCGTCGAGTACTTCACCAAGGTCAAGGAGGCCGGCAACTTCCTGCCGGTCGACCCCACCGGGGCGACGATCGAGTCCGGCCAGACGCCGGTGGTCATCGACTGGGACTACCTGAACGCCGCTGAGACCGCCAAGCTCCCCACCTGGAAGGTCGTGGTCCCCGAGGGTGCCGCGATCGCGGGCTACTACTTCCAGGCGATCAACGCCGATGCCCCGCACCCCGCGGCCGCCCGGCTCTGGGAGGAGTTCCTCTACAGCGACGAGGGCCAGAACCTCTGGCTGGCCGGAGGTGCCCGTCCCGTCCGTGCCGACGCGATGGTCGAGGCCGGCACCATCGACCAGGCGCTCTACGACGCCCTGCCGGTGATCGAGGGCACACCGGTGATCCCGACCAACGAGCAGACCGAGGCGATGGCTGCCTACCTGGCCGAGAACTGGGCCAAGGCGATCGGCTGAGCACGATCGCACCGGTGGAGGCCCCGGCCGCCACCGCACCGCCCGCACCGACGGGCCGGCGCTTCAGCGTCGGCCCGTCGGTCGGGCTGCTCCCGTTCCTCGCGTACCTCGGGATCTTCCTGATCGTCCCGACGGTCACCGTGCTGGTCGGCGCCTTCCAGGACAACGACGGTGGCTTCTCCCTGGAGAAGCTGAGCAAGCTCAACGACGAGACTCCGCTGCACGTGCTGCGCGAGAGCCTGCTGCTGTCCTTCACCTCGGCCCTGGTGGGCGCGGTCCTAGGCGCCCTGCTGGCCTACCTGATCGTCACGGCGCCGCCGACCAGCACACTGCGCCGAGGCGTCACCGCCGTGTGCGGGGTGCTCGCCCAGTTCGGTGGCGTCACCCTGGCCTTCGCGTGGATCGCGACGCTCGGCTTCGGCGGCCTCCTGACCAACGTGCTGGCGGACACGATCGGCACGGACCCCAACGGCATCTCCCAGCTCTACGAGCTGCCGGGCCTGACCCTCGTCTACACCTACTTCCAGATCCCCCTGATGGTGATCGTCTTCCTGCCCGCCCTCGAGGGACTGCGGCCGCAGTGGCGCGAGGCGGCGGTCAGCCTGGGGGCGACCACCTGGCAGTACTGGACCCAGGTGGCGTTCCCGCTGCTGCGACCGGCGTTCCTGGGCTCGTTGCTGCTGTTGTTCGCCAACGCCTTCGCGGCGTACGCGACCGTCGCGGCGCTGGTCAGCCAGGGCTCACCGATCCTGCCGCTGCTGATCCGCAACTCGCTGACCAGCGAGATCGTGCTGGGACAGGAGAACTTCGCCTACGCCCTGGCCCTGGAGATGGTCGTCGTCGTCGCCGTCGTGATGGCGCTCTACGCGTGGCTCCTCAGGCGTACGTCGAGGTGGCTGTCGTGACCGGCACCGGCTCCGTCGCGTGGCGGGTGCTCCGCTGGGTCCTGCTGCTCCTCTTCGGCGCCTTCTTCGCGGTCCCGCTCCTCGCACTGCTGAACTTCAGCACCAAGGACGTGGCCACGAAGGAGCGATCCGGCGCCGCCTGGCGAGCGCTCACGCAGGACCCGACCATGACCGATGCGATCACGACGTCGCTGCTGCTCGCCCTCCTGACCGTGGTCGGAATGATCGTGCTGCTGGTCCCGACGATGATCTGGGTGCGCCTGCGGGTCCCCGGCGCGACCCGGTTGATCGAGTTCCTCTGCCTGCTCCCGCTCACCATCCCGGCGCTGGTCATCGTGGTCGGCCTCAAGAACGTCTACTCCTGGGTCAACTACCTCGTCGGTGACTCGGCGCTCACGCTCGCCTTCGTCTACGTCGTGCTGGTGCTGCCCTTCGCCTATCGAGCCATCGACTCGTCGCTCTCGGCGCTCGATGCGACGACACTCGCCGAGGCAGCGCGGTCGCTGGGTGCGAGCTGGTTCACCGTGATCACCCGCGTGATCGTGCCCAACCTGTGGCCCGGTGTCCTGGGTGCGGCGTTCATCGCCGTCGCGCTGGTGCTGGGCGAGTTCACGATCTCGTCGCTCACGCACTACAACACGCTGCCGGTCGTGATCGTCCAGATCAACAAGTCCGACGCGCCGGAGTCGATGGCGGCCGCGCTGGCCACGCTCGTGTTCGCCGCTCTCCTGCTCGTGGGCCTGTCCTTCCTGGACCGTCGGCGACACCTGACCACCGGAGGCAAGTAGATGACCAGCACGGCCGACGCAGCCAGCAGGCAGTCGAGCAGCAACGGGGTCGCCGTCGAGATGACCGGCCTGCGCCGGTCGTACGGCGACGTGCATGCGCTCGACGGCCTCGACCTGCACATCCAGCCCGGCGAGATGGTGGTCCTGCTCGGGCCGTCCGGCTGCGGCAAGACCACGGCGCTGCGGATCCTCGCCGGCCTGGAGCGTCAGGACGACGGCACGATCACCGTCGGCGGCAAGGACCTCAGCAGGGTGCCGGCCAACAAGCGCGACATGGGGATGGTGTTCCAGGCCTACAGCCTGTTCCCCCACCTCACCGTCCTCGACAACGTGGCGTTCGGCCTCAAGCTCCGCGGCCGGCCGCGAGCAGACCGGCGCCAGCGCGCGGGAGACATGCTCGACATGGTCGGCCTCGGGGAACACAAGTCCCGCTACGCCAACCAGCTGTCCGGCGGCCAGCAGCAGCGCGTCGCCCTGGCGCGGGCGCTGGCGATCGAGCCGGCCGTGCTGCTGCTCGACGAGCCGCTGTCGGCGCTCGACGCGAAGGTGAGGGTCCAGCTGCGGGACGAGATCCGCCGGGTCCAGCTCGACGTCGGCACCACGACGTTGTTCGTCACCCACGACCAGGAGGAGGCGCTCGCCATCGCCGACCGCGTCGGGGTCATGAACGCCGGGCGCCTCGACCAGCTCGCGCCGCCCGCGGAGCTGTACGCCGCCCCGGCCACGCCCTTCGTCGGCCAGTTCGTCGGGCTCAGCAACCGGGTCCCGGCCACCGTGACCGATGGAACCGCCCAGGTCCTCGGTGCGTCGGTCCCGGTGCTCCCCGGTTCGGCGAGCGGCTCCGGGGTCGCGCTGGTGCGCCCGGAGTCGGTGCGCGTCGACCCGGACGACGCCGGAACGGCGTCCGTGGTGGCGGTGGCCTTCCTCGGCCCGGTCTCCCGGGCCACGCTCACCCTCCAGGACGGCACGCTGGTGCTGGCCCAGCTGCCGAGCTCCGAAGCCGCGCGTCTCGAGGTCGGACAGCGGGTGCGCGTCTCGGTGGACACCGTTCCGGTTCTCGTGGTGGCCGACTGAACCCCGGGTTCTAGGCTGTCCCCATGGCCGGAGAGCTCCAACAGCCGAGCGGCGGGACCGACCCCGCCCGGCTCCGCATCTCCGACTCCGAGCGGCACCAGGTCGCCGAGATCCTTCGCGAGGCCGCGGGGGAGGGCCGGCTCGACATGGACGAGCTCGACCAGCGCCTCGAGGCGACGTACGCCGCCCGCACGTACGCCGACCTGGTCCCGATCACCCTCGACCTGCCGGCGCACCCGGCCCAGCGGGCCGTGGTCCAGCCGGCCGCTGCTTCGCCCGACGTGGTACAGGGCGCCGACAAGGAGAGCCACTTCGCGATCCTGAGCGGCCTGAGCCGCAAGGGCGTCTGGGTGGTCCCGAAGCAGATGACGATCCTGGCCCTGATGGGCGGTGCCGAGCTCGACCTGCGCCGCGCCAAGTTCGCGGCCCAGGAGGTCGTGATCACCATCAACGCCTTCATGGGCGGCGCCCAGGTCATCGTGGGGCCGACCACCCGGGTGCAGATGGAAGGCACCGGGATCATGGGCGGCTACTCCGGCCCGTCCGGCCTGGTCGAGGGCACCCTCGACGAGACCTCACCCGTGGTGCGGATCAAGGGCGTCGCCATCTGGGGCGGCGTCAGCGTGGAGCGCAAGCACCTCTGACCACCCCTTGGTCACCCCGGTTGCTTGCAGGCTCGGGGGTGGACAGATCGGGTACTCACTGGCTAGATGTGAGGACGGCCACTCGGGAGGGGCGCGCATGACGCAGTCGCATTTTCGGCGAGATCCTGATGCAACGACGACGTTTCGACGAGCACGCACGCCGGCCCTTGCCACCGCCGCGATCCTGCTGTGCGCCGGGCTGAGCAGCTGCTCCGGCGACTCGGGCAAGGCGAAGCTCAACTGGTACGTCAACCCCGACGGCGTGACCACCCTGACCGCTCTCGCCAAGTCGTGCAGCACCGACGACTACGACATCGAGATCCAGCTGCTGCCGTCCGGCGCGACCGACCAGCGCACCCAGCTCGCGCGCCGGCTCGCGGCCAAGGACTCGTCCACCGACCTGATGAGCCTCGACCCCGTCTTCGTCGCGGAGTTCGCCAACGCCAACTGGCTGGAGAAGCTGCCCGAGGAGACGGCGAGCGAGGCGACCGACGACGACGTGCTCAAGGGCGCCGCCGACACCGTCACCTGGGACGACGGGGTCTACGCCTTCCCGCAGTGGGCCAACACGCAGGTCGTCTGGTACCGCAAGTCCCTCGCGGCGGCGGCGGGGCTCGACATGTCCCAGCCGGTCACGTGGGACCAGGTCATCGACGCCGCAGCCGACAACGGCGGCACCGTCGGCGTCCAGGCCAACAAGTACGAGGCGTACGTCGTGCTGATCAACGCTCTCATCCAGGGTGCCGGCGGCGACATCATCTCGGACAACGAGGCCGGCAAGGACGCGAAGATCGACATCGACTCCGACGCCGGTCGCGACGCTGCCTCGGTCATCCAGAAGCTGGCCTCGTCGAAGGCCGCGCAACCCGATCTGACCACCTCCAACGAGGGCACCAGCCTGGGCCAGATGTTCAACGGTCCCGGAGAGTTCATGACCAACTGGACCTTCGTCTACCAGAACTACAAGAGCCTCGTCGACAGCGGTGACATCACCGCGGACGACTTCGCCGACCTGGGGTGGGCCCGCTACCCGGCGACGGTCGAGGGCGAGGAGTCTAAGCCGCCCATCGGCGGGATCGACATCGGCGTCGGAGCGTTCTCGAAGCACTCCGACTTCGCGCTCGAGGCCGCCGCCTGCGTGACGTCGTCGGACGCCCAGGTCGACCTGGCCGTCAACGAGGGCCTGATGCCGTCCCGTACGTCGGCCTACGAGTCGCCCGAGCTCGCCGAGGCCTACCCGGCGGACCTCCTGGCGCTCTTCAGCGACAGCGTCGACAGTGGGGGACCGCGGCCCAAGAGCTCCTACTACGCCACCATCTCGGCGGCCATCCAGAGCGTGTGGCACTCACCGACCTCGGTCGACCCTGACAAGACTCCCGAGGAGTCGGCGAAGTTCCTCCGAGAAGTCCTCGACGGGAAGGCGCTCCTGTGACGACCGTGACGGCTCCAGCCCGGAGCGAGAAGGAGCAGAGGCCCGAGCTCAGCGACCGGGCCCGGGCCGAGACCCGGCTGGGCCAGCGGCTGGTCGCGCCGGCCATCGTGCTGATGCTCGTCGTGACGGCGTTCCCCATGATCCGCGCGCTCTACCTCTCGCTGTTCAGCTACTCGCTGACCGCTCCCGAGGACCGGGAGTTCGTCGGGCTCTCCAACTACGTCACGGCGCTGAGCGACTCGCTCTTCTGGCGCGACACCTTCGTCACGGTGCTCTACATGCTGGTGACGGTCAGCGTGGAGCTGGTGATCGGCTTCGTGTTCGCGATGGTGATGCACCGCGTGATCTTCGCCCGCGGGGTGATCCGGACCTCGATCCTGATCCCCTACGGCATCATCACCGTGGTCTCCGGCTTCGCCTGGCAGTTCGCGTTCAGCTTCCAGAACGGCTTCGTCAACGGGTGGCTGCCGTTCCTCGACACCGACTTCAACTGGTTCGGCGACACCACACCGGCCGTGGTCGCGATCATGGTCTCCGAGATCTGGAAGACCACCCCGTTCATGTCGCTGCTGCTCCTCGCCGGGCTGGCGCAGGTCTCCGAGGACATGATCGAGGCGGCGAAGGTCGACGGAGCCACCTGGTGGCAACGGCTGTGGAAGGTGATCCTGCCCAACATGCGGGCGGCGATCATGGTGGCGGTCCTGTTCCGCGCCCTCGACGCCTACCGCATCTTCGACAACATCTTCGTGATGACGTCCGGTGCCGTGAACACGGAGTCGATCTCGTTCCTGACCTACCGCCAGACGATCGAGCAGTTCCAGCTCGGGATCGGTTCGGCGCTCTCGGTGCTCCTGTTCCTGTCGGTGCTGGTGATCGCATGGCTGATCGTCAAGCTGTTCAAGGTCGATCTTGCGGCCGCCCGGCAGGAGGGCTGACATGCGTCAGAAGGTCGGAACCGTCATCGGCTGCCTGCTGATCCTCGTCTGGTGCCTGCTGCCGGTCGCGTGGATCATCTCGCTGTCGTTCAAGTCGCAGACCGCGATCACGAACGGCAGTCCCGGGTTCTTCCCCGCGTCCGGTGACAGCGCGGGCTGGCAGAACTACAAGGACGTCCTCGACAACGAGCAGTTCCGACGGGCGATCATCAACTCCATCGGGATCAGCCTGATCGCGACCGCGCTCTCCGTCATCATCGCGACCCTGGCGGCGTACGCCATCGCTCGCCTGGAGTTCAAGGGCAAGAAGTTCGTGCTGACCACTGCGCTGGCGATCGCGATGTTCCCCGTCGTCTCGCTGGTCGGCCCGCTGTTCGACATGTGGCGGACCTTCGGCCTCTACGACACCTGGCCGGGACTGATCATCCCCTACATGTCCTTCACGCTGCCGTTGGCGATCTGGACCCTGTCCGCCTTCTTCCGCGAGATCCCCTGGGAGATGGAGCAGGCGGCGCAGGTCGACGGCGCCACCTCGTGGCAGGCGTTCCGCAAGGTGATCGTCCCGCTGGCGGCACCGGGGGTGTTCACCGCGGCGATCCTGACGTTCTTCTTCGCCTGGAACGACTTCGTGTTCGGCATCTCGCTGACCTCGACGGAGCGGGCGCGTCCGATCCCGGCGGCGCTCTCGTTCTTCGTCGGCTCCGACCCGTTCAACCGGCCGGCCTCACTGCTGGCCGCGGGAGCTGTCGTCTCGACGATCCCGATCGTCGTCATCGTCCTGATTTTCCAGCGCAAGATCGTTGCCGGGCTCACCTCCGGCGCAGTGAAGGGTTGACCCATGGCTGCCATCGAGATGAAGAACATCGTCAAGAAGTACGGCGACGGCTTCCCGGCGGTGAACGACGTCAGCATCGACGTCGCGGACGGGGAGTTCGTGATCCTCGTCGGTCCGTCGGGGTGCGGGAAGTCCACCCTCCTGCGCATGATCGTCGGGCTGGAGGACATCACCGAAGGAGAGATGGTGATCGGCGGGAAGGTGGTCAACGACCTCGCTCCGCGCGACCGCAACCTGGCGATGGTCTTCCAGAACTACGCGCTCTACCCCCACCTGAGCGTCTACGAGAACATCGCCTTCCCGCTGCGCCTGGCCAAGGCCGACGAGAAGACGATCGACGACAAGGTGCGCGAGGCGTCCAAGACGCTCGAGCTCGACGAGCACCTGGACCGCAAGCCCGGCAACCTCTCGGGCGGCCAGCGCCAGCGGGTCGCGATGGGGCGCGCCATCGTGCGCGACGCCGACGCGTTCCTCTTCGACGAGCCGCTGTCCAACCTCGACGCCAAGCTCCGCGGCCAGATGCGCAGCGAGATCTCGCGGCTCCAGAAGAAGCTCGGCATCACGACCGTCTACGTCACCCACGACCAGACCGAGGCGATGACGCTGGGTGATCGCGTCGCGGTGCTGAAGCGCGGGTTGCTGCAGCAGCTGGCCACGCCCCGCGAGCTCTACGGCAACCCGGGCAACCTCTTCGTGGCCGGGTTCATCGGGTCGCCGCCCATGAACTTCCTGCCGGCCACGGTCGAGGGGACCTCGGTGGAGCTGCCGTTCGGCAAGGTCGAGATCTCGGCGGAGAAGGCCGAGCGGGCCACGGGCAAGGGTCTCCTGATCGCAGGCATCCGGCCGGAGGCGTTCGAGGACGCCTCGGTGGTCGACTCCTCGCGCAAGGGGTCCACGTTCCGCGCGACCGTCGACGTCGTGGAGTGGCTGGGCAACGAGGCCTACGCCTACATCCCGTTCGAGGCCCCGCCCGAGGTGCGCGACCAGCTCGAGCAGCTCGAGCGTGACCTGGACGGTGAGGCCCTGCGGACCCAGCTCGTCATCGGACTCGACGGTTCCACCAAGATCGCCGAGGGCGACGAGGCCGAGATCTGGGTCGACACGTCGAAGATGCACCTGTTCGACCCGGGCACCGGGGAGAACCTCACCGTCGACCGCGACAACGCCGGCGAGATCCCCGCGGACGCGTCCGGCCGGTCGACAGGCGAGTGACCCGCTAGGGCGCGCTCGTGGACCCGCGGTCGACCAGGCGGGTCGTGACCTCGACGTCGGAGACGTCGTCGTCGCCGGACACCAGCCGGACGGCGAGCTCGGCCGCCAGCCTGCCCTGGCCGGCGACGTCCTGGTCGATGGTGGTCAGGTCCATGAGCACGCCGAGTGGATGGCCGTCGATGCCGACCACCGAGACATCGCCCGGGACGTCGAGGCCGGCCGAGCGGGCGTGGGCGATCGCGGCCAGGGCCAGCTCGTCGGAGTAGGCGAACACCGCGGTCGGGCGCTCCGGGAGGTCGAGGAGCCGGGCCATGGCACGGGCGCCGGCGTCGACGGCGTACGCCTCGGTCACGAGAAGCTCGTCGGGCGTGTCGATACCGGCTGCCTCGAGCACCTCGCGCCAGGCCTGCACCCGGAGCAGGTCGGAGGACCAGGTGGTGCCGTCGGTGTCGCTGGTTCGGATCATGGCGATCCGGCGATGGCCCAGGTCGACGAGGTGGCGTACGGCGATCCGCCCGGCCTCGAGGTCGTCGACCATCACGTGGGGGTAGTCGCGCAGTGTCCCGCCGGCCACGACCACGTGCACGCCCAGCAGGTCGAGCCGCTCCACCTCGGCCTGGGCCATCGGCAGCGCGGTGAGGATGACGGCGTCCACCTTGCGGCGGGCCGGCAGCTCCTGCAGGAAGGCGGTCCGCTCGTGCTGGCCGGTCACCTGGTAGACGAGCATGTCCAGGTCGGCGGCCCTGAGGACCGGCGCCATGCTGGCGATCATCGTGCTGTAGAACCACGCGTCGAGGTGGGGCATGACGATCGCGACCCGGCCGGTCTGCCCGCGTGAGAGGGCACTGGCCTCCGGCGAGATGACGTAGGAGAGCTCGTGGGCGATGCGTCGGATCCGCTCCCGGGTCGGCTCGCTCACTCCCGGGACGTTGCGCAGGGCGCGCGACACGGTCGCGATCGACACTCCGGCGGCGTGGGCGACGTCGCTCATGTTGGCCCCACCGGCCGGAGCCGCCCCGTCGCCCATCGATGTCAGCCTATCCGCTTCACGATGTTGCGTGCGCTCAGACCGGCGGCGGGGGACCGGTGCTGCCGCGCTTCAGCAGGTCGGTCGGCAGGATCACCTGGTCGGGGTGCCAGCCCGCTTCCGTCGCCGACGACGCGACCGCATCGAGGACCTGCCTGGCCGCCAGCCGGCCCTGCTCGACCACCGGTTGGGAGACCGTCGTCAGGTCGAAGAAGGCGGCCAGCTCGTGGTCGTCGATGCCGACCACGGACACGTCCTCGGGGACCCGCAGCCGCAGCTCCCGGGCGGCGCGGAGCACCCCGATGGCCATCTCGTCGGACGCGGCGAAGATCGCGGTCGGCCGATCGGGGCGGACCAGCAGCTGCCGGCCCGCTTCGGTGCCGCCCGCGAGCGTGAAGCCGCCATCGACCTCGAGGCTCGCGTCGTGCGGCAGCCCCGCCGACTCGAGGGAGCCGCGGTAGCCGGCCTGCCGCGCATTGGGGGCGGTGAAGTCGAGGACGCCCGGGCCGCCGATGTAGGCGATGCGCCGGTGGCCCAGCTCGACCAGGTGCTCGATCGCCGTACGCGCGGCACGCTCGTCGTCGATGCGGACCGTGGCCCAGCCCGGCACGTCGGCACCGACGAAGGTGACGGGTCGGTCGAGGGCCTCGAGCCGGGTCAGCTCGTCGGCACTGGGCTGCAGGCTGAGCACGAGTACGGCGTCGACGCGCTTGGTCAGCCGACCGCCCTCGAAGACCCGGTGCCGAGCGGCCGCGGACCCGGCCAGGTTGTAGAGGAGGAGGTCGTAGCCGCCCTCCCGCAGCACCTCCTCGGCGCCCTGGACCACCGAGGCGAAGAACCACCGGGTCACGAACGGGACGACGACGGCGACCGTGCGGGTCTGCCCGCTCGCGAGCCCGGCCGCGCTCGGGGACGGGACGTAGCCGAGCTGCTGAGCCGCCTGCTGGACCCGCTCGCGGGTCGCGTCCGACACCCCGGGCAGGCCGCGGAGGGCCCGCGAGACGGTCGCGGTGGACATCTCCAGCTCGCGCGCCACGTCTTTGATCCCGGTCATCGTGGGAGCGCTCCCGCGATGTGGGCTAGGTTGACCGGGTGCCCAGCAGCCCACCCAGCAAACTGCCCAGCGGACCGACCCTCGCCTACGGAGTCGCCACGGCGGCCTACCAGATCGAAGGAGCGGTGGCCGAGGACGGCCGCGGCCCCTCGATCTGGGACACGTTCGCCGCTCGGCCGGGGACCGTGCGCGACGGCCTGGACGGCTCCATCGCCTGCGACTCCTACCACCGCTACGAGGAGGACCTCGACCTGGTGGCCGGTATGGGGGTCGGGTGGTACCGGTTCTCGATCGCCTGGCCGCGGATCGTGCCGGAGGGCGTCGGCCGGGTCGAGACCCGAGGGCTGGACTACTACGACCGGCTGGTCGACGCGGCGTTGGCGCGTGGCGTCTCGCCCACCGCGACGCTCTACCACTGGGACCTGCCGCAGCCCCTCGAGGACCGCGACGGCTGGCTGAGCCGTGACACCGCGGAGGCGTTCGCCGACTACGCCGCGGTGGTCCACGACCGGCTCGGCGACCGGGTGGGCGTCTGGGCCACGCACAACGAGCCCTGGTGCGCGGCCTACCTGGGCTACGCCGCCGGCGTGCACGCGCCCGGCCGCCGCGAGGGCGGCGCCGGCCATCGGGCGGCGCACCACCTGCTGCTCGGGCACGGCCTGGCCGCGGCCCGGCTCCACGAGGCCGGCGCCACCGACGTGGGCATCGTGCTCAACCTCGCGCCGTTCTGGCCCGAGGACCCGGCCGACCCCGACCTCGTGGCCGCCGCGGACGAGCTCGACGCCCTGCGCAACAGGGTGTGGCTCGGCCCGCTCGCCGAGGGTCGGTACGACGACGGGCTGCTGGCGATCGCTCCCGAGCTGGCCGACCCCGCAGTGGTGCGGGACGGCGACCTCGACCTCGTCCAGGGCTCGGCCGACTGGCTCGGCGTCAACTACTACACGCCCTTCCGTGTCGCGGGCCGCGACGCCGCCCACGAGAAGCACCCCGAGGCCGACGCCTACCCCGGCGCCCGGCCCCTGTCGTTCGTGGTCCGCGAGCCGCGCACCGACATCGGCTGGGAGGTCGACGCCTCCGGGCTCGAGGAGGTCCTGGTCGACGCCCATCGCCGCTCCGGCCTGCCCGTCCTGGTCACCGAGAACGGCGCGGCGTACCCGGACGACGGCGTCGGCCCGGACTCGCCGGGGACCGTCGACGACCAGGACCGCATCGCCTACCTGCGCGACCACATCGCCGCCACCCTCCGGGCGCGTGCGGCCGGAGCGGACGTACGCGCGTACATCGTCTGGACTCTTCTGGACAACTTCGAGTGGGCCGAGGGCTACACCAAGACCTTCGGCATCGTGCACGTCGATCCGCGGGATCAGACCCGGACGCCGAAGGCGTCCCTCCACTGGCTCGCGGAGCACATCGACAGCTCGACAGCAGACCCGGCTGTCATCCCTTGACGCTTCCGGCCAGCAGCCCGCGCACGAAGTAGCGCTGCAGCGACAGGAAGACGATCAGGGGGATGATCAGCGACACGAAGGCGCCGGCGGACAGCAGGTGCCAGTCCTGGCCACGCGTGCCGGACAGCTCGGCCAACCGCACCGTGAGTGGCGAGACGTCGAGGCTGCCTCCGCCGAAGACCAGCGCCACGAGCAGGTCGTTCCAGACCCAGAGGAACTGGAAGATCCCGAACGCCGCGATGGCCGGACCCATCAGCGGGAGCATGATCCGGCTGAAGATCTGCACGTGTCCGGCGCCGTCGACCCGCGCGGACTCGATCAGCTCACCCGGGATCTGCGACATGAAGTTGTGCAGGAGGTAGATCGCCAGAGGGAGCGCGAAGATCGAGTGCGAGAGCCAGATCGTGTAGAAACCGCCTCCCGGCGCGTCGCCACCGGCGAGGGGCTGGAGGTTGAACGGCGGCTGCACATAGAGCTTGAGCAGCGGGATCATGGTCACCTGGATCGGCACGATCTGCAGGGCGAAGACGGCGACGAACAGGAAGTCGCGACCGGGGAACTTCATCCACGAGAAGGCGTAGGCCGCCAGGACGGCCAGGCAGATCGGGATGACCACCGACGGGATCGTGATCACGATCGTGTTGATGAAGTAGGTCCCGAGGTCCACGTCGGTGCCCTGCACCACGTCCTTGTAGTTCTGGAGGGTGAACGGGCCCGTGAGCCCGGTCCACCAGCCGTTCGATTTCACGTCGTCCTCGGGGCGGAACGACGAGATCAGCAGCCCAGCGGTCGGCACCGTCCAGAGCACGGCGATGACCACGGCGGCGAGGGATGCCCAGGGCGACGACAGTGCCTTCTTGGCGCTCGACGAGGCGGTTTCCTTGGCGACGACGGTCTCGACGGAGACGTCGGGGTCGGCGATGGTCATCGGGCACCCAGCTTTCGCAACTGACGGACGTTGTAGATGACGATCGGCAGGACGAGCACGAAGATCAGCACGGCGAGCGCCGCGCCGAGTCCGGCGTTGTTGGAGCGGAAGCTCTGCACGTAGAACTCGTAGGCCAGCACGCTGGTGTCGAAGTTGCCGCCCGTTGCCGTGCGCACGATGTCGAAGGCCTTGAGTGTGGTGATGCTGATGGTGGTGAGGACCACGATCAGGGACGGCCGGATGCTCGGGATCGTGATGTAGCGGAACATCCGCAGGCCACCGACTCCGTCGAGGCGGGCGGCCTCGACGATGTCCTCGGGGATCGCCTTGATGGACGCGGATAGGAGCGTCATGGCGAAGCCGGCCTGGACCCAGATCATGATCACGATGAGGAACAGGTTGTTCCATGGTTCGTTCAGCAGGAACTGGTAGGTGTCGAAGCCCAGCGACTTGAGGATCTGGTTGGCCAGGCCGATCTGGTCGTTGGTGTTGTCCTTGTAGTCATAGACGAACTTCCAGATGATCGAAGCGCCGACCAGCGAGATGGCCATCGGCAGGAAGATCAGCGCCTTGGCGAACTTCTCGAACCGCGAGCGGTCGACCAGGACGGCGTACACGAGCCCGATGAACGTCGCGGCGGTGGGCACGAGCGCCACCCACAGGGCGGTGTTGCGGAGCACCCGGAGCTGCTGGGTGTCGGTGAACACGGTGTGGTAGTTGTCCAGGCCGACGAACTCGGACCCGGTGTTGTTCTTGAACGACGAGTAGATGGTGTTGATCGCGGGGTACAGCAGCCCCACTGCTATGAGCGCGACGGCGGGCAACACGAACACGACGAACTGGATCCGCTCGCCGCGGCTCGTCCGGAGCTTCGAGGTCGCGATCAGAATCACCGCGACAACAGCGAAGAACAGCACGATGCAGATCAGCATCTGCAGGAACTTCTCACCTGAGGACAAAGGACTCTCCCGATGGACGGGCGGCTGGGCCGCCGGGACCGGTGATGGGACGCAACGACTGCTGCCTCAGCCCTGCGCTATGCGGCGAGCCCGGCCCGGTCCCAGCCGGCACGAGGCCGGCCGGGACGCGGGTCAGGTCAGGCGTCGATCAGGACGGCCAGGAACTCTCGATGTGGTCGAGGGTGTCCGTGGTGCTCTGACCGGTGATCCAGGCCGTCATTTCCTTCCAGAAGGAGTTGGAGCCCACCTCGCCCGGCATCTGGTCCGAGCCGTCGAAGCGGAACACCGCGTCCGGGTCCTGGAGGATCTGGCCGGAGAGCTGGTCGATCGGGCTGACCAGGTTCTCGACCTGCAGGCCCTTGTTGGCGCTGACCCAGCCGCCGCCAGGGGTGTTGGTGGCCTTCTCGTTGGCCCACACGTCGGTCGACAGGTAGGTCTGGAGTGCCTGCACAACCTGGTCCTTCGAGAAGGCGGTCACGAACTCGCCACCTCCGAGGACCGGTCGCCCGAAGTCCTCGCTGATGGTCGGCAGGTAGAAGGCGAAGACGTCGCCGTCCTCGGCCACGTTGGTGCCCTCGGGCCAGTTGGCGGCGTAGAAGCCCGCCTGGCGGTGCATGGCGCACTTGCCGTCGAGGATCGGCAGGCCGCCCTCCTGGAACGCCGTGGTGGCGATCGACTTCACGTCGCCGATGCCGCCGTTGACGTAAGCGTCGTTCTTCAGGATGCCGCCGACCTCATCGAGCGCCGTGGCGACCGCGTCGTCGTTGAACGGGATGTCGTGGCTGACCCAGTCGTCGTAGACGTCAGGACCGGCCGAGCGGAGCAGCACGTCCTCGAGCCAGTCGGTGGTCGGCCAGCCGGTCGCCTCACCGGACTCGATGCCGGCGCACCACGGCTTGATGCCCGAGGCAGCGATGGTGTCGGACAGCGTGAGCATGTCGTCCCAGGTCTCCGGGATCGTCCACCCGTTGTCGGCGAACATCGCCGGCGAGTACCACACGAACGACTTGACGTTGGCGCCCAGCGGTGCGGCGTACAGCTTGTCGTCGACGCTGCCGTAGGCACGCCAGTCGTCGCCGAAGAACTCATCGACGTTGTCGGACACCTGCGAGGGCGCCTCGACGACCTTGCCCGTCGCGACCAGGGTCTTCAGCAGACCGGGCTGCGGGACGAACGCGATGTCCGGGGGGTTGCCGGCCTGCACACGAACCGGCAGCTGCGCCTCGAACTCCTTGGAGCCTTCGTAGTTGACCTTCGCGCCGGTGCACGTCTCGAACAGCTTGTAGCTGTCCTTCTGCGCCTGGTCCTCGGGGGCCACGATGGAGGTGTAGACACCCACCTCTTTGCCGGAGAGGTCGCCGAAGTCGGCGAGCTGCTCCAGGTCCTTGCACTCGGTCTTGTCGGCTCCGGGCCAGGTACCGCTCGCGGAACCGCCGCCCCCGTCGTCATCGGCACAGCTCGCCAGGGCAAGCCCCGCGCCCAGCACCGCGGCAGCCAGGGCCGCCATACGACGCGTGTTGCGTGATCGCATGCGTTTTCCTCTCTTCATGGTCAGCAGGTGTTGTCGCTCTCCCTCGACCGCCTGCCCGCTCCGTAACGAGCATGTAAACGCTTACTCCCGAGGCGGTCAATAACTGCGGATAACGTTTCTGTAACGTAGGTCACATCCGTGGGAACGCTCCCACTTCGGGCCGTCGGCGTCAACCCGGTCCGCCCCTTGACCCCGTTCGCGGTCGCCCTTCCGCTCACATCGCGGCCGGCCCTAGGGTGACGCGCGTCACTTCACTACGGATCGTCCGGCACGTACCTGCCGGTGGAGGGAGCACAGCACCATGGCCACAGTGACTTTCGAGAAGGCACAGCGCTGGTATCCGGGGGCGGACAAGCCCGCGGTGCCCGGCATCGACCTGGAGATCGGCGACGGGGAGTTCATGGTCCTCGTCGGACCGTCCGGTTGCGGCAAGTCCACCACCCTGCGGATGCTCGCGGGGCTGGAGGAGGTCAACGAGGGAAAGATCTTCATCGGCGACCGCGACGTCACCAACGTGCCGCCCAAGGACCGCGACATCGCGATGGTGTTCCAGAACTACGCCCTCTACCCGCACATGTCGGTGGCGGACAACATGGGCTTCGCGCTGAAGATGGCCAAGGTCCCGGCCGAGGAGCGCAAGAAGCGGGTCGCCGACGCCGCCAAGATCCTCCAGCTCGAGGACTACCTCGAGCGCAAGCCGAAGGCGCTCTCGGGTGGTCAGCGCCAGCGGGTCGCCATGGGGCGCGCGATCGTCCGCAGCCCGCAGGTGTTCTGCATGGACGAGCCGCTGTCGAACCTCGACGCCAAGATGCGCGTCGCGACCCGCACCGACATCGCCAAGCTCCAGGCCGACCTCGGCGTCACCACCGTCTACGTCACCCACGACCAGGTCGAGGCGATGACGATGGGCGACCGGGTGGCGGTGATGAACCTCGGCGAGCTGATGCAGGTCGACACCCCGCTGAACCTCTACGACAAGCCGGTCAACCTGTTCGTCGCCGGCTTCATCGGCTCGCCGCAGATGAACCTGATCAAGGCGAAGGCGGCCGAGGGCCAGGCCAAGATCGGTGACTACCTCGTCCCGGTCGACCCGACCGCGTCGAAGAAGATGAGCGGCAACATCACGGTCGGCGTACGCCCCGAGGCCTGGCGCATGGTGTCCAACGCCGAGGGCGGGTTGCCGATCGACGTGACCGTCGTCGAGGAGCTCGGCGCCGACGAGTTCATCTACGGCAACTGCGACGTCGAGGGCACCCCCAACAACGTCGTCGTCCGGGTCTCCGCCCGCGACTCCGTGCACAAGGGCGACACGATCTTCGTGACCACCGACCCGAAGCACGTGCACGTCTTCGACACCGACAGCGGGGCGCGCCTGTCTGACTGATTACCCCCGCAAACTTCGGCCCGGCACCCACGACGGACTGCTTGCTCCGCTGCGCGGAGCTTCGCGGTCCATCGTGGCCGCCGGGCCGATCGCGGGGCGCGCTCGCTTCGCGAGCGAACCACATCCCCGGTTGGTGGCGGCCGCGAGAACGCGTCAGCGCTTCCCGGCGGCTGCCGGAGAACGAGTCAGCGGGCGCGGTTCGCCGTACGGCGGATGGCGTCGGCGAAGGTCTCGTAGAGGGCCGGCGGCAGGTCGTGGCCCATGCCGTCGATGAGCAGCAGCTCGGAGCCGTGGACGGCTGCGGCCGTGGCGCGGCCGCCGGAGACGTGCACCATCTTGTCGGCGAGGCCGTGGACGACCAGCGTCGGCATGGTCAGCGCGCGCAGCCTGGGTGAGCGGTTCGGCTGGGTGAGGATCGCCATCATCTGGCGCAGCGTGCCGCTCCCGGTGATGCCCCGGTCATAGGTCTCGGCGGCGTGCGTGCGGGTGCGTTCCTCGCTGGTCGGGTAGCCCGGGGACCCGATGATCCGCCAGGTCCTGACGTTCATCTCGATGTAGCCCTGGCGCCCGGACCGGCGAGCCAGCACGTTGGGCAGCAGGGAGGGGTGCGACCAGCCGACGGTGCGCTTGCCGGTGGTCGACATGATGCTGGTCAGCGACCGCACCCGGTCCGGGTGCGCGATCGCCATGGTCTGGGCGATCATGCCGCCCATCGACACCCCGCAGACGTGCGCGGAGTCGAGCCCGAGGTGGTCGAGGAGCCGGAACGCGTCCTCGGCCAGGTCCGCCAGGGAGTACGGCGCGCGCGCCGTACGGCCGGCGGCGGCGCGGAACAGCGCGGTCCGGGTCACCCGGCCGACGCCACGGCTGGAGCGGCCCGAGTCGCGGTTGTCGAAGCGGATCACGTGGAAGCCGCGCTCGGCGAGCATCCCGCACAGCTCCGCGTCCCACCACGTCATCGGCCCGCCCAGGCCCATGACCAGCAGCAACGGCTCGTCATCCGGGGTACCGAACGTCTGGTAGCAGAGCTCCACGTCACGCCCCACCGGGGCGAAGAGCTCCTTGGAGACCGCTGCCGTCATACCGAAAGTCAACCAAAGGTGAGGATGTCCGACGACCCCGGGTTACCAGCCCGTAACGTTGATGGGGTGAGCACGTCAAGGACGACAGGCTCCCGGGAGAACCCCACCCTGGGCTCCTTCCTCCTGCCGGAAGGGTTCCACCGCCCGCACCCGCTCGAGGTGCTGCGCGAGGGCAGCGTGGTCCTCGAGGCCGGCCGTTACGCCGTGGTGTCGCTCGACGAGCGGCGCCGTCGCTGGGCCACGTCGTACGCCACCCGCCAGCAGCCGCGCACCGAGGAGCCGGTGATCCTGGTCCCGGGCTTCATGGCCGGTGACGCGACGCTCCGGGCGATGAGCCGCACCCTGCGCGGGCGCGGATTCCGCACCTACCGCTCGCACATCCGTGCCAACGTCGGCTGCACCCTCACCGCGGCCGCCGAGCTCGAGGCCCGGATCGAGTCGATCGCGATCAAGCGCGAGAGCCGGGTCCGCATCGTCGGTCACAGCTTGGGCGGCATGCTCGCCCGTGGCCTGGCCGTGCGCCGGCCCGACCTGATCTCCGGGATCGTCACCATGGGCAGCCCGATGCTGGCCCCGGGCGCCCACCACGTTCTCCTCACCGCCGGCGTGGACACGCTGGTGCGCCTCAGCCGCGCGGGCGTGCCGGGCCTGATGTCGGAGGAGTGCGTCGCAGGCAGCTGCGCGCGTCAGAGCTTCGACGAGAGCCGCGAGCCCCTGCCGGCCGACGTCTCGTTCACCGCGATCTACAGCAGGCGCGACGGCATCGTCGACTGGCGGGCCTGCGTCGACCCGGCGGCCCACGCGGTCGAGGTGACCTCGTCGCACGTCGGGATGGCGTTCGACCCCCGAGTGATCGACGTCGTCACCCATGCGCTGCACCTCCCCGCACTGGCCGGGAGGCCAGGCATGAGGTCAGTGCTCGAAGTCGATCGCGGAGAAAGCGCGTAGCTTCGAGAGCTGGTGCTCGCTCTTGATGGAGCGGATGGTGCCGCTGCGCGAGCGCATGACCAGCGAGTCGGTCGTGCAGCCGCCGGCCCGGTAGCGCACGCCGCTCATCAGATCGCCGTCGGTGATGCCGGTCGCGACGAAGAAGCAGTCGTCGCCGTTGACCAGCTCGTCGGTCGTGAGGATGTGGTCGGGGTCGAGGTTGTGCCCGGCGTCCAGGGCCTTCTGGCGCTCCGCGTCGTCCTGGGGCCACAGCTTCGCCTGGATGACACCGCCCGTGCACTTCATCGCGCAGGCGGCGATGATCCCCTCCGGCGTACCGCCGATGCCCAGCAGCAGGTCCACGCCGCTGCCCGGCCGGGCCGCCGAGATCGCGCCGGCGACGTCGCCGTCGACGATGAACTTGATGCGCGCGCCCGTGGCGCGGATCTCCTCGGCCAGCTTCTCGTGGCGGGGCCGGTCGAGCAGGACCACGGTGACGTCCTCGGCCTTCGTGCCCTTGGCCTTCGCTACCTGGTGGATGTTCTCGGCGACCGGATAGCGGATGTCGACGACGGCGGCGGCCTCCGGGCCGGTCACGAGCTTCTCCATGTAGAAGACGGCCGAGGGGTCGTACATCGAACCTCGCGGTGCCACCGCCAGTACGGCGACGGCGTTGCTCATCCCCTTGGCGGTCAGCGTGGTGCCGTCGATCGGGTCGACGGCCACGTCGCACTCGGGTCCGGTCCCGTCGCCCACGCGCTCGCCGTTGTAGAGCATCGGGGCGTTGTCCTTCTCGCCCTCGCCGATCACCACGACCCCGTCCATGCCGATCGTCGAGATCATCACCCGCATCGCGTTGACCGCGACGGCGTCGGCGCCGTTCTTGTCGCCCCGGCCCACCCAGCGGGCAGCGGCCATGGCCGCCGCCTCGGTGACCCTGACCAGCTCGAGGGCCAGGTTGCGGTCCGGCGACGCGGGCGAGGGGGCCAAGCTTTCGGGCTCCATGCCCGGAGCCTAACGGGCGAGGACCCCCAGCGTTCCCACCCCGAAGAGGAGGGAGACCGGGGTGATCACCAGCGACACCCGGTGGAACGCCGCGCTGCTCACCCGCTGGCCGGAGCGGACCAGGGTGCGGCGCCAGAGCAGGTTGGCGAGGGAACCGGTCCAGGTCAGCCCGGAGCCGATGTTGAGCCCGAGGAGCGCCGCCAGCACGGCCGTGGTGCCGAGCGGAGCGACCATCGGCACCAGGAGGATGGTGGCCGAGAGGTTGGTGAGCAGGGCTGCGAGCACGGTCGCCAGCACGGCCATGGCCAGCAGGGCGGAGAACGACGTGCCGCTCGGCACCAGCCCCTGGACCAGGTCGCCGAGAAAGCCGGTCGCCACGGCCGCCACGGCGACGCCCAGGGCCAGCACCAGCAGCGCGAACGACGGGTGCGCGGCCCGGGCCACGTCGCGCGCGCTCACCAGGCGGCGCTCTGCGGTTTTCTGTAGGCCGGCCCACACGACCAGCACCAGCGCCGCCGCCGAGGACACCCACGCCGGTGCGAAGTCCCAGCGGGACAGCACCGCGAAGCCGACGAGCATCAGTGCGACGACCACGACGGGGACCAGTGGCACGGGCGGGCCGGTGACGTCCCGGTGCTCGGGCGACTGCACGGTGAGGTCCCTTCGGAAGAGCAGCCGCAGCGCGACGTACTCCACGACGAGCACGACCAGCAGCACGGGTGCCATCCGCCCCGCGAAGCCGATGAAGTCGACGTGCAGGTAGGGCAGGGCCAGCAGGTTGGTCAGGTTGGAGACGGGGAACAGCAACGAGGCGGAGTTCGCCATCCGCAGGCAGGCGAAGGCTCCGGGGCGGTCCGAGGTGCCAAGGGTGGCCGCTGCGCCGACCACGATCGGCGTGAGCAGCACGACCGTGGCGTCGAGGCTGAGCACCGCGGTGACGAGGGCGGCCAAGAGGAAGACTCCGAGCAGGAGCCGGTCCGGCCGGCCGTGGCTGGCCCGGCCGACCACCCGGGCGGCGGCCGCGAACAGCCCGGCGCGGGCGCACACGTCTGCGACCACGAGGATCGTCACCAGGAAGACGACCACCGGGAGCAGCTCGTGGACGGTGTTCTCGAGCCTGGCGCGGCCGACCAGGCCGGTCGCGAGCACGACGACGGTCGCGGCGACGGCGATGGCCGCCTCCTGCCGCGACGGCAGGTGCAGGGTGGCGACTACGAGGAGAGCGGCCAGCGCGGCCAGGGCCACCGTGTCCGCGAGGATCGCGGTCAGCCTCGTCCCACCTCGTCGAGCATCGTGCTCTGCACCTCGAGCGGTGCCGGTTGCGCGGCCGGCGCCGGAGCCGGGCAGGGGGAGTCGAACTTCGCGTCGCCCATCGCGAGCTTCCAGCTGTCCTCGTCGATCCGGGGTCCGAAGGCCGCACACAGGGCTTCGGTCAGCGACCCCGAGGTGTCGGCGTCGGCCGCGTGTGGGTCCCAGGTGCGCACGGTCCCGTCCAGGCTGGCGGTCAGCAACAGGCCTTCGTCGGTGAACTGGGCCTTGTTGACCAGGTCGAGGTGACCACCGAGCAGGCTGGCGACGAGGGAGCCGTCGGCCGCCGAGAAGACGTAGCCGCGACCGGTGAGGTCGAACGCCGCCATCAGCTCGCCCCGGCGGTCCATCGTGACCGTCCACGTGCTGGCCAGCCCGGCAGCGACACTGGCACCGTCGGTGGCCTGGAAGGAGTGCAGGACCCGGCCGCTGCGCAGATCGATGAGCGGCGAGCCGACGTTGACCGCCGGTCCGGACACCAGGGCGCGGCTGCCGTCGTCGTCCGCCTGCAGGTCGTTGACGAGGACCTCGACCGGCAGCTGGTGGATGACCGTGGTCCGCCCGCCGTCGAGCCCGGCCCAGGCGCTCAGGAACGTGTCGTCGGACGACGCGAGGACGGTGCCGTCGTTGAGCACGGCCGTCGCGGCGAGTGAGCTGGGTGGCTGCTGCCAGGTGGTCGCGACCTGGGGTGCCTCCGGATCGCGCAGGTCCCACAGGACGATCTGGTTCGCGGTGCGTGCCATGAGCAGGGCGCCGTCCGGCGAGAAGACCAGGTCGCTCGCCGCGACGCCGAAGGTGGCCAGCTCGACCGGCGCGCCCGCGCCGAGGTCGTAGACCTGGAGCCGGGTGAAGTCGGACACCACGACGATCCGGCCGTCGGGACGCAGCGCTGTGGCCGGGCCTGCCGGGAGCGTGCCGACCTTCGTCCACGTAGCGAGGTCCCAGACCGTGGCGTCGTCACTGCCCGCAGTGAGCACGACGGGGCCGCCGGCCACCACGGTGGCGCCATCGGTCTTCAGGACGTCGCGGGCCGGTGCCTTCAGGAGCTCCTCGGCCTGGGTGCGCACGCTGTCGGACTTCGCGTCCAGCCGCAGTCCCTCCAGCGCCGCGATCGCCGCTGCGGCCGGGTCACGAACCCGCTGGGCCAACGCGATCGCGGCCAGCTCGTCGACCCGCGAGTTCGTGGCCAGCCGCTTGGACGTGTCCGCCAGCCGGCGGTTGGACCTGGAGTTGACGAGCACCGCGATCACCAGCGCCGCGACCAGCCCGAGCACCACCGCGGTCACCGACATCCGGATCACCCGCGCCAGCCTCTGGCGGGCTCCGGACGCCGCGACGTACGCCGCGACGTCGGGCGTGGCGAGTCCGCCGCTCCTGGCCTGCCAGTCCCGGGCCTGGACGAGCTCGAGACCGGACAGCAGGCCGGACTGCGTGCCGCCTCCCTCGCGCCAGTCGCCGGCGCGCCGCTCCAGCCGGCTCCGCAGCACCAGATCGTCGCGACGCCGCTCGATCAGCCCGACCAGCGGCGGCCAGGCCGAGAACAGCGACTCGTGCGCCGGGGCGTAGACCTGCTGGTCGTTGACCTCGTTGATCACCACCAGGCGGGCGTCGACGAGGTCGTCGAGGATCTCCCGCTGGGCCGGCGGTACGTCGTCCGCACGCGCCAGCCTCTTGTGCGGGGTCTCGTCGGTGAGGTTGACCAGGTGCAGGATCGCCTCGGCCACCTGCTCCTCGGTGCGCCCACCGGTCGCGACCTCGCTGGCGCGTGAGGCGATCGCGCCCTTGACCCCGCCGATCGCGTCGTACTCGGCGTTCGTCAGCCGGCCGTCCTCGGAGTCGGTGGCCAACCTGGCCAGGGTGAACGCCAGCAGCGGCAGCGCGTCGCCGGACCCGGTGTCGTCCACCAGTCGCTGCACCAGGCCGTCCTCGAGGGACAGGTGCGAGCGGCGGGCCGGCTCGCTGATGACCTGGGCCAGATCGGTGCGGGACAACGGCGGGACGTGCAGCACCGTGGGTGCGACGGACATGGCGAACTTGCCGGTCTCCGCGGCCACCCGGTCCCACATGTCGGTGCGCGCGGTCATCACGACCCGGAGCGGCGACGGTGCCGTGCAGCTGGTGGTCAGCGCCTCGAGGAACGCCTGGCGCTCCGCCTCGGGGGTGATGGTGACCAGCTCCTCGGCCTGGTCGACCACGACGAGGACCTTCGTGTCCGCGGAGCCGTGGCCCGCCTCACGCAGCGCGCGGACGTAGTCGGCCATTCCGCCTGCGGTCGTCAACAGCTGCTGACAGCGGTCGGCGTCCAGGTCGGCCCCGCTGAGCTTGGCCGCGTGGGCGAGCGCCAGCGACATCTCTGCCAGGGGTACGTCAGACGGCGTCCAGGGGTCGCTGATCACCCAGTCGTCCGTGACCCGCAGCGCCGGCACCAGGCCGGCCCGGACCAGCGAGGACTTGCCGCTGCCGGACGGTCCGAGCACCGGGATGATCGCGCCCTCGCGACTGCGGCTCGGAGGGTCGACGAGCTGACGGAGCTGGTCGATCTGGCGATCGCGTCCGAAGAACACTGCGGCGTACGACTCGTCGAACGCCCGCAGTCCCGGGTACGGCGAGCGGGACGCGTCCCAGCGGGCCTCCTGGTCGAGACCCAGAGCAGTGAGCGCCGCGTGCACCCGCTGAGGGTCGATCGTGTCCGACGTGACGTGCAGCCCCTGCAGGTCCGCGGTGAGGGGATGCGGGTCGCAGTGGTCCACGAGCAGGGCCAGGATCGGCTTGCGCAGCCAGCGGGTCAGCGCCAGCTCCGAGTGGCACCACTGGCTGGCGTTCGACTTCGGCGTGGTGATGAATACGACCGCGTCGCACGCGTCGAGGTTGGTGAACAGCTGGTCGCGCCAGGCCTGACCGGGGATCAGCCCGCCGGTCGGGTCGAAGTCGAGGAAGACCGACTCGTAGCCGAGGTCGGCGAGCGAGTCCTTGACCTTGGCCGCCAGCTCGTTGTCGGCGGAGGAGTGGGACACGAACAGCTGCGCCACCACACACCTCCCCCTGGTCGGACCCACGCTGCCCGGGCGCGGCAGCCGGGCAATCATCACCGCTCAGGCGACGCCTGTGAAGATAAATGCTGTGAGCGAGGATTCGGCGGCGACACCCGACCCAGCGCCGGAGCGCCCGAGTCGCTACGACCGCAACTTCGGCGGGCTGGTCGCGGCGATGATCGTGACCGTGCTGTTCGTGGGCGGCTACGTCGGTTTCCGCGCACTGACGCGCGACCAGCCGGAGCTGGATCCGGACGTCGACTACGCCTCCTGCGTCGCCTACCTCCAGGACGCGGACGTGAGCGTCGCCTACCCGCAGTCGTTGCCGTCGCAGTGGCGGGCCAACGTGATCCACTTCGTCCGGGGCAACCCTCCGGGGTGGCGGATCGGCCTGCTGACCGACCGCGACGAGTTCGTCGGCGTGGTCCAGCAGCCGGACGACGCCGACGACCTGGTCGAGCAGTACGTCGACGAGAACGCCGTCCAGGGCGAGGACGCGGCACCGGAGAACGGCCTGGGTGTGGCCTCGTGGCAGACCTGGTCGGATCCAGGCGGAGACCACGCGTTCTCGGCCGAGGTGAGCTCCGGTCCGCTCGCCGGGGAGACGCTGCTGGTCTACGGGTCGGCGTCCGTCGCCGACCAGGAGACCGTACTCCGGGCGCTCACGCTGGACCCGGTCACCGGCGGTGTCGCCGCCCGTGACTGCGACACCGACGAGTTCTCCTAGTCGTCGGCGTCCTCGTCACCGTCGGCCTCGAGGGTCTCGTCGAGCCGCTTGCGCACGCCGTCGAGCCACTGCTGGCAGATCGTGGCGAGCTGCTCGCCCCGCTCCCAGAGCGCCAGTGACTCTTCGAGCGTGGTGCCGCCCGCCTCGAGCCTCCGGACCGTCTCGACGAGCTCCTCGCGGGCCGCCTCGTAGGACAGCTCTTGCTCAGGGGTGTCCTTCTTGTCAGCCATCGTTCTCCTCGAGGACTTCGGTGCGGTTCGTGGTGGCGTGCACGCGGCCGTCGGCCACCCGCACGCTGATCGCGGTCTTGGGGGCGACGCCGGCGACGGAAGTGACGACGTGCCCGTCGGCGTCCTGGAGCACGGCGTAGCCCCGCTCCAGGGTGGCCAGCGGTGAGAGCGCCCGGGCGCGGGCCCGGTGGTGAGCGATGTCGTCGTGGGCCCGGCCGAGCCGGTGGTCGAGGGTACGGCGGGCGCGAGCCACGAGCTCGTGCACCTCGGCGGCGCGCTCGTCGAGCAGCCCACGCGGGTCGCCGAGCACCGGCCGGGACCGCAGCGCGTCGAGGCCGGCCTGCTCGCGGGCCAGCCAGCCACCGAGCGTCTGCCGGAGCCGGTGTCGGGCGGCGTCGACCAGCCTGAGCTCCTCTGCGACGTCGGGGACGACCAGCTTGGCCGCGTCGGTCGGGGTGGAGGCCCGGACGTCGGCGACGAGGTCGAGCAGCGGCTGGTCCTGCTCGTGGCCGATCGCGGAGACCACCGGTGTGCGCATCGCGTGGACGGCGCGGATCAGCGCCTCGTCGGAGAACGGCAGCAGGTCCTCGACCGAGCCGCCGCCGCGGGTGACGACGATGACGTCGACCTCGGAGTGCCGCTCGAGCCGGGCGAGCGCCTCCATCACCTCGGCGGCCGCGCGCTGGCCCTGCATGGTGGCGTACGCGATCTCGAACTCGACGTTCGGCCAGCGACGGCGAGCGTTGTCGAGCACGTCGCGCTCGGCGGCCGACTCCGGTGCGGTGACGAGCCCGACCCGGTGGGGGAGGAACGGCAGCGACCGCTTCAGCTCGCCGGCGAACAGCCCCTCGGCCGCCAGCAGCTGCCGGCGCCGCTCGAGCCGGGCCAGGAGCTCACCGAGGCCGACCATCCGGATCTCGCGGACCGCGAGCGAGAACGAGCCTCGGTTGGCGTAGTAGGACGGCTTGGCCAGCACCACCACGCTGGCCCCCTCGACCAGGGGCGTGGCCAGGCTGTCGACGGTCTGGCGGGGCACGGTCAGCGGCACCGAGATGTCGGCCACGGCGTCGCGCAGCGTCATGAACACGGTCTGGAGCCCGGGCCGGCGGCTGATCTGGGCGATCTGGCCCTCGACCCACACGGCGCCGAGACGGTCGACGTACTGGGAGATGAGGTTGGCGATCTGGCGGACCGGCGCAGGAGACGTCGCGGAGGTCTCCAGAGCCATGCCCGGGACTTTAGGGTGTGCCACCCCCCGCCCGTAGGCTGGCACTCATGTCCACCGACCTCGGTACGCCGCGCGTGCTGCCCACGGACGAGCGCGAGCGCGCCGTGCTGCTCGCCGCGCCGCGCGGCTACTGCGCCGGCGTCGACCGGGCCGTGGTCACCGTGGAGAAGGCGCTCGACCTCTACGGGTCGCCCGTCTACGTCCGCAAGCAGATCGTGCACAACAAGCACGTCGTGGCCGACCTCGAGTCGCGCGGTGCGATCTTCGTGGAGGAGCTCGAGGAGGTGCCCACCGGCGCCACCGTCGTCTTCTCCGCCCACGGGGTCTCGCCCGAGGTCCACCGCCAGGCCGAGGAGCGCGAGCTCAAGACCATCGACGCGACCTGCCCGCTCGTGACGAAGGTGCACCACGAGGCGAAGCGGTTCGCCGGCGACGACTACGACATCCTGCTGATCGGCCACGCCGGCCACGAGGAGGTCGAGGGGACCGCCGGAGAGGCGCCCGAGCACATCCAGCTCGTCGAGAGTCCGGCCGACGTGCCGAACATCGTGGTGCGCGACCCGGCCAAGGTGGCCTGGCTGTCCCAGACGACCCTCTCGGTCGACGAGACCCTCACGACCGTGGCCGCGATCCGGGAACGGTTCCCGCTGCTGCTCGACCCGCCCAGCGACGACATCTGCTACGCCACCCAGAACCGTCAGCTCGCGGTCAAGGAGATCTCGGGCGACGCCGACCTCGTCATCGTGGTCGGCTCTGCCAACTCGTCCAACTCGGTCCGCCTGGTCGAGGTCGCCCTGGAGGCCGGCGCGAAGGCGTCCCACCGCATCGACGACGTGTCCGAGATCGACGAGGGCTGGCTCCAAGGCGTCGACACGGTGTCGGTGACGTCCGGCGCGAGCGTGCCGGAGTCGCTGGTCGACGAGGTCCTGGCCTATCTGAGCGAGCGGGGCTACCCGGACGCCCGGGCCGTGCACAGCGCCGAGGAATCGCTGATCTTCGCGCTGCCCAAGGAGCTGCGCCGGGATCTGAAGGCCGCGGGACGCAGCTGAGCCGCTGAGCCGCTGATCCGCCCTAGCGGGGGCGGCGGGGCCGGCGCGTGGTGGGTTTCTTCGCCGATTTCTTCGCCGGTCGCTTGGCCGGTCGCTTGGTCATTGCCGGAGGCATCGGCGGCTCCGGCTCCGGGTCTGGCTCCGGCTCGGGCTCCGGGTCGGCCTCGGGCTCAGGCTCGGGTTCCGGGTCGGCCTCGGGTTCCGGGTCTGGCTCGGGTTCCGGGTCGGCCTCGGGTTCCGGGTCTGGCTCGGGCTCCGGGTCGGCCTCGGGTTCCGTGGGCTCAAAGGCTTCGTCCTCGTCGAGGTCGTCGGACTCGTCACCCCAGTCCTCCCAGTCCTCCCACTCGACTCGGACTCCTCGGACTCTTCGGACCGGTCGGACACCTCTGCGCCCGGCGGTTCGGCGGCGGGCCGGACCTCGTCCCCCGGCTCCTCGTTCTCGTCGTACTCCTCCGCATCGACCACGGGGATCTCGCCCGTGTCGTCGTCCTCGAACGCAGCCAGCTCGTCCTCGGTCTCGGTCTCGTCCTCGGTCTCGTCCTCGGTCTCGTCCTCGAGCTCCCCGTCGGGCTCGGCCTCGCTCTCGCCCGGCGACTGCGCCTCAGTGGTGGTGTAGTCGTGCACCTCGAGGTCGTCGACGTCACCGAGGGCGTCGACCTCGAAGTCCTCGTCCTCGTCCTGGTCGTCGTCCTCGTCCTCGACGTACGCCGGAGCGCTGTCCTCGAAGCCGTCCTCGAAGTCGTCGTCGCGCTCACGAGCGAGCCGCAGGTCGCGCCTGACGACGACCACGAACTGGAACGCGAGCAGCAGGAGCAGCCCGGAGATCACGAGCACGAACCACTTGGCGTAGGACTTCTCCTCCTTCACCACCTGGTGCGGCGCCAGCGACCGGCTGGCGGCGACGAAGGCCGGCCGCGCCTCGTCGGCGATGACGAGGTCCCCGTCGAGGTTCTCCCAGCCGGCGTTGACGACCGCGTCGACGACCTTGCGGGCCAGGTCGCCCGGGGCGGCCTTGTTGTCCGGCGCCCAGCTGCCGAGCATCAGCACCAGCCGGTCGTTGCGGTCGATGGACTCGAGCGCCGCGTAGGGGTCCTGGGAGGTCAGCTCGACCGTCTCGCTGTCACGGTCGAGCAGCCGCGTCGACGACAGCTTCAGCGGCGCGTCCAGGGCCTCGGAGTCGGCCGCGAGCGCACCGACCATCAGCCCGGACACATCGTCGGCGAGGAACGCGTCGGGCTCCATCAGCTGGATCTCGAGTGGTGGCCCTCCGGCCCGCTGCAGCGCGGCGATGATGGCCGCCGCGTTGATCGCGGCCCCGGCCGAACGTCCCGAGGAGCCGCGCAGCGCGACCGGCAGGGTGCCCTCGAAGATCTGCGGGAAGAGCTGGAAGCCCGCCGTCTGGCCGGTCCCGTGCTTCACGGTCGCCGTGGACGACCCGGAGTCGAGGTCGACCTCGGCGGGCGGGATGGACGGCGGCGTGCAGGCCGAGCCGTCCGGCGCCACGGCGTTGAGGGAGAGCTGAACGACGTTGACCGACCGGAGCTTGCTGGTCGGGACCTTCGCGTCGAGGTCGAAGGTCGCCTCCTCGCCCAGGACCGCGGAGTCGACCAGGTCGCCGTTCACGCGGACGTCGAGCCGGGCGCCGCTGGCCTCGGGGAAGGCGGTGTGCGATCCCTCGAGGTGCAGGTCCAGGGAGGAGATCGGGGTGCCGAACGAGTCCTGGCTCAGCTCGAACTGCTGGGTGACCGAGCCGTAGCCGGTGAGCACGAGCGAGTCGATCCCGAGGTCCTCGAGCGTCCGGGTCTTGGCGGTGCTGCGCGGCTTGACGACCTGGGAGAGGTTCTCCGGGTCGGAGCCGGACAGGCCGAGCACGTCCGTGGAGAGCACCCGAGCCGCGTCGACCAGGGGCTTGCCGACACCGGTGAGCGTCAGCATCGGGATGCCCGCCGTCGTCGAGACCTCGGTCGTCACTTCGCCCTCACGGCCGTCGACGAGGGCCACCACCCGCTGGCTGGCGGAGGCGGTCTCGGCCGCGGGCACCGTGAGGCTGAGGTTGACCGGGGCGTCGGCGTACCGGTACGCCAGGGCGGCCACAGCGGTCAGCCCGGCGGTGATCATGTCGTCGTCGGCGTCCTCCGGGATCACGACGGTGATCCCCGACGACGTCGCGGGGAAGAAGTCGGCGACCGACGTGGGTGCGACCTCGGCGCCGCGGTAGTCGAGCTCGAGCTTGCGCATCGACGCGACCCCCCCGGCGGGGATGCAGGTGGCTCCCGCCTGCACCGGGCCCTCGGTGGTCATCGTCAGCCCGATGGTGCGGTCCGCGATCACGTCCGCCGGATCCAGGGGGATCCGGACCTTCTGGTAGAGCGAGGACGGCACGGTCAGGCGGACCGCGCCGTTGACCCGGAACGTGATGGTGCCGCCCTCGACGACCTCGGCCATGGTCACGACGCCGGTGATCGCCCGGACCTCGACGCCGTTGGGAACGGGTAGCGCGAAGCTGCTGCTGCTCTGCGACTCGGTCGACATGGTGCCGGGGACCGAGGTGACGTCGGCGTGCGCGGGGGCCGGTACGGCGAGCAGCGCGGCAGCGGGGAGGGCGGCGAGCGCACCGAGCAGCGCCCACGCCCCACGGCGTCGGCGCCCGTGCGTTCGGGTGCCCCCCACGACAACCTCCTGGACCGCGGCTGTGGCCACCGTGGCCTCAGTGATCGATGGTTCTGATGGTTCCACAGTCTGCCGGTGCAGACCCGCCCTCTGCAGCCTAAACGCGAGACCTAGGCTCGATGCCGTGGCTCGGTACGTCGACATCCATCCGGACAACCCGCAGGCGCGGCTGCTCCAGCAGGTCGTGGACGCGGTGCGCGACGACGCGCTCATCGCCTACCCGACCGACTCCGGGTACGCCCTGGGCTGCCGGATCGGCAACCGCGAGGGACGCGACCGGATCCTCCGCATCCGCGGTCTCGACGAGCGGCACCACTTCACGCTCGTCTGCAAGGACTTCAGCCAGCTCGGGCAGCTGGTGCACGTGGACAACGCGGCGTTCCGGGCCATCCGGGCCGCGACGCCCGGGCCCTACACGTTCATCCTGCCGGCCACGCCCGAGGTGCCGCGGCGGCTGCTGCATCCCAGGAAGCGCACCGTCGGCGTACGCATCCCCGACCACGCCGTCGTCCACGCGCTCCTGGACCTGCTCGGCGAGCCACTGCTCTCCAGCACGCTGATCCTCCCCGGCGAGACCGAGCCACGGACCTTGGGCTGGGACATCAAGGAGGAGCTCGACCAGGCCGTCGACCTGGTCATCGAGGCCGGCGAGACGCCGGCCGAGCCGACCACGGTCATCGACTGGTCCGACGGTGCGCCCGAGGTGATGCGCGTCGGCGCCGGCGACCCGAGCCGCTTCGTCGCCTAGTTCTACAGCCGGACGAGCCGCCCGGCGCGCACGAATCGATCCCGGACCGCGAGGCAGAGCAGGCAGGCGGCGTACCCGACCCCCAGGGCGACCGCGTGGTGCGACAGACCGGTGATCACCGCCTGGGCCAGGCCGTCCCCGTCGGGCGCGATCTCGTCGCGGCGTGAGATCGCGACGAGCACGAAGACCGCGAGCATGATGAGCGGCGGCAGCACGCCCACCGTGAAGAAGTCCTGCGGCCGGACCAGCAGCGCCACCGTGAGGCAGACCGCGACGAACGCGAGGTCGAAGAGGAGACCGATGCCGCCTCCGAGAGCGACGTCGAGCGCGACGACGGTCAGGGTGAGCGCGAGACCGAGGGCCACCATCTGGCGGCCCGGTTCGTGACCCTCCTCCCAGAGGGTGCGAGCCCCGCTCACACCGTCACGGTAGGGCCGAAGCAGGGGTCGCTGTCGGAGCCGCGCCGCCCGGTCAGTCGAGGTCCACGACCACCGGGGCGTGGTCGGAGGCGCCCTTGCCGGCCCGCTCGTCGCGGTCGATGAAGGCGTGCGTCACCCGCTTCGCGAGTGACGGCGTGCCGACGATGAAGTCGATCCGCATCCCGCGGTTGCGCTCCCATCTCTGACGGAAGTAGTCCCAGTAGGTGAAGACGTCCGGGCCCGGCGTGTGTGGGCGTACGACGTCGACCCAGCCGTCGTCGAGGAACGCCTGGAACGCCGCGCGCTCGGGGGGCGTGACGTGGGTGTCGTGGGCGTAGGCCGCCATGTCGAAGACGTCCTCGTCCTGCGGCGCGATGTTCCAGTCGCCCACCAGGCAGGCGTCGTCGCCGAGCCAGTCGTGCGCTGTCTCCCGGAGCCGGGCCAGCCACTCGAGCTTGTAGACGTAGTGCGGGTCGTCGACCTTGCGGCCGTTGGGGACGTAGATCGACCACACCCGTACGCCGCCACAGGTGGCGCCGACCGCCCGCGCCTCGGCCGTCACGGGGTCGCCCCACCCGGGCATGCCGGCGAAGCCCACCTCGACGTCCTCGATCCCCACCCGGCTGAGGATCGCGACGCCGTTCCACTGGCTGATGCCGCTGTAGGCGAGGTCGTAGCCCATCGACTGGAGCCCCATCAGAGGGAGCTGGTCCTCGCGTGCCTTGGTCTCCTGGAGGGCCAGGACGTCGATGTCGTGACGCTCGAGGACCTTCTCCACCCGATCGATCCGGGACCGCAGTGAGTTGACGTTCCAGGTGGCCAGCCGCACGGGTCAAACCTAGTGACCCCTGCCGACCCCGTAGCGTGGCCCCACATGGAGCGGGTGTGGGCATGGCTGGTGCATGCCTACACGACCGCCGGCGTGGTCCTGGCGCTGCTGATGGTGCACTTCGCCTACCAGGGCGAGGTCCGCACCGTGCTGTGGCTGTTCCTGGCCGCGATGGTGGTCGACGGCACCGACGGGATGCTGGCGCGACGCTGGCGGGTCAAGGAGCTGGTCCCGTGGTTCGACGGGGCGCTGCTCGACAACATCGTCGACTACCTGACCTACGCGTTCGCCCCGATGGTGCTGCTCTGGACCGCGGGCTACCTGCCCGACGACCCGTGGGGAGGCATCGTGGCGTCGCTGCCGCTGGTCGCCTCCTGCTTCCAGTTCTGTCGCACGGACGCGAAGACCGAGGACCACTTCTTCATGGGCTTCCCGAGCTACTGGAACGTGGTGGCCTTCTACGTCGTCGTCTTCGAGCTGGGCGAGATGGCGACCACCGTCGTGCTGCTCGCGCTGACCGTGCTGATCTTCGTGCCGATCAAGTACGTCTACCCCTCGCGCACCGAGACGCTCTGGTACACCAACATGGCGCTGGCCACGGCGTTCCTCGTGCTCTTCGGGGCGATCACGTCGCAGCTGCCTGACGTGCCCGTGGTGCTCACCGGGCTGTCGCTGGCCTACCTGGCCTACTACGTCGCCATCAGCCTCTGGCTCACGCTGCGCACCGGGAATTCGGTGGCTCCGTCCGCTGTTGCTGAGACACCATGATCCGCATGTTCGCTGCTCCCCTCGCGACGCCGACCGAGCCCTGCTCGTCGGCCGCTCTCGCGCGGGTCTCAGACGCGCGAAGCTGACTCTCCTCCTGCAGAAGCAGGACCAGCGGAGGTGGGTCGTCACCTCCGCCTCGGCGGGGTGTGTGGTCCTGCACCCATCTGCTCTCCCAGAGAGCCGCACAAGAGAGAAAGCACAGTCATGGCCAAGCGCGAGTTCGTCCGCACCAAGCCGCACCTCAACATCGGGACCATGGGCCACGTCGACCACGGGAAGACGACCCTGACCGCCGCGATCACCAAGGTGCTCGCCGACGCCGACCCGACGGCCAACCAGTTCGTGGCCTTCGACGGCATCGACCGCGCGCCCGAGGAGGTCCAGCGCGGGATCACGATCAACATCGCGCACGTGGAGTACGAGACGGCCACCCGTCACTACGCCCACGTCGACATGCCAGGCCACGCCGACTACGTGAAGAACATGATCACGGGCGCGGCCCAGGTCGACGCCGCGATCCTCGTGGTCTCCGCGCAGGACGGCAGCATGCCGCAGACGCGGGAGCACGTCCTGCTCGCGCGTCGGGTCGGCGTGCCCTACCTGGTGGTGGCCATGAACAAGGCGGACACGGTGCAGGACGACGAGCTGCTCGACCTGGTCGAGCTCGAGGTCCGGGAGCTGCTCGACGACTACGGCTTCCCGGGCGACGAGGTGCCGGTGGTCCGCGTCTCCGCGCTGGGCGCCCTCGAGGGTGACCAGCGCTGGACGCAGTCCGTGCGCGAGCTGCTCGCCGCCGTGGACGCGTACGTCCCGCTCCCGGAGCGGGCGTACGGCGAGCCGTTCCTGATGCCCATCGAGAACGTGCTCACCATCAGTGGCCGCGGCACGGTCGTGACCGGCGCCGTCGAGCGCGGCGTGCTCGAGGTCGGCTCGGCGGTCGAGGTGGTCGGGCTCGGCGACACGGTGGCCTCGGTGGCCATCGGCATGGAGTCGTTCGGCAAGACGCTGGACGCGGTCCGGGCCGGTGACAACGCGGCCGTGCTGCTTCGCGGCGTACGACGGGACGAGGTACGGCGCGGCCAGGTGCTCGTCGTACCCGGGTCGGTGACGCCGCACGCGCGGTTCACCGCCAACCTGCACGCGCTCACCGCGGCCGAGGGCGGCCGGCACACGCCGTTCGCCTCCGACTACCAGCCGCAGTTCTACTTCCGCACGACCGACGTGTCGGGGTCGCTCGACCTCGGCGACGTGGCGGTGGTGAACCCGGGCGACTCCGTCGAGGTGACGGTCTCGCTCGGCAAGGCGGTCCCGATGGAGCCCGGCCTTGGCTTCGCCGTACGTGAGGGCAACCGCACCGTCGCCGCCGGCGCGGTTACGGCCCTCCTGGACTGAGCCCGACCAGACCCGCTACCGGGGAAACCGAGGGCGGCCCCGCGACCTGGTCAGTCGCGGGGCCGTACCTTGCGGTCGGCCGGCGGCTCAGCAGCCGCCGCCTTGTCGCTGAGCTCCCGGGCCGTCACCTCGAGGATCCCCTCGATACCGCGGCGCAGGGTCTGGCCGGCGACCGCGCGGTCGGACAGGTAGCCGGCCACCATCGCCCCGTCCCGGAGCATGACGACGTGCCGGGCTGCTCCATCGGCCGGGGTGGCACCGACGTCGACGAACAGGTCGCGGAGCACGCCCTCGTACCAGTCGCGGTGCCGGACGACGGCCACGTGCACCGGGTTGTCGGTCTCGGGGAACTCGGCGGCCGCGTTGATGAACGCACAGCCGCGGAACCTGGGGCTCGCGATCTCGCCGGCCACCGTGTCCGCGACGCCTCGCAGGGCCTCGGCGGGGGAGCCGCTCGTCGCCAGCACCTGGTCGATCTGCTCCACGACCGCGAGATGCGCGGTCTCGAGGTAGGCCAGGACCAGATCCTGCTTGCTGGGGAAGTGGCGGTAGAACGTGGCCTTCGTGACCCGGGCCTCGGCGATGATCCGGTCGATCCCGACCCGGTGGATGCCATCGGCGTAGAAGAGCTCGATCGCCTTGGCGAGCAGCCGTTCCCGCGGCTCCGAGCGCCGGGTCGGCACCGAGGCCGTGCGGGCTGCCATGGGGGGAACGTAGCACGAAGAGACATACCGGTCTGTCTTGACGAGGTCGCCTTCACGTGGCACAGTTTCGGACGAGAGAGACAGACCGGTCTCTCTCGTAGATTGGCGGTATGCCGCCAGGAACCGGAGTCGGCATGTCGACCCTCGAAGCACCAGCTCTTTCGGACCGCAGCCCGTCTGCAGTCACGGCGTTGCGCGGCCTGTACCTCGTTCGCGCGACGGCGGCGGTGGCGTGGGCAGTAGCCTTCGCGGCCATCGCGAACGGACTCGATGGCCCCACGGTGGCCCTCCTGATCGCCTACCCGGCGATCGACGTGGTCGCGTCGCTCTACGACGCGCGGACCCAACGCTCGTCCGGCGCGGCGACGGTCCAGCACGTCAACGCCGCGATCAGTGCTGCCGCCCTCGTCGGGCTGGCCGCGGCCAGTGCCGCCAGCAGCTCAGCCGTGCTGCACGTCTTCGGCACCTGGGCGACGGTCTCGGGACTCGTGCAGCTCTTCGTCGCGCTGCAACGTCGGGCGCGTCTCGGGCACCAGTGGGCGATGCTGCTCAGCGGTGGCCTGTCGACCCTCGCCGGTGTCTCGTTCAACGTGGCGGCCGCGTCCGAGGACCCGAAGCTCTCGGTGCTCGCCGGCTACGCCGGGCTCGGCGGCGTGCTGTTCCTCGTGTCGGCCCTGCTCCTGCGGCGCCGCACCTAGGTTGACCTCATGCGACGCACCATCGAGGTGATGCTCGTCGGTGCCATCGTGCTCGACCTGGCGTACTGGTCGATCTGGTTCACCTCCCGCGACACCCTGGCGAGCGAGCACAGCACGGCCTATTACGAGTTCGAGAACGCGTTCCCGCTCGCCGACGCGTGGCTCGCGCTCGCGTGCCTGCTGGCCCTGGTCGCGCTCCGACAGGGCCGGCCCTCGGCGCACTTCTGGCTGATCTGCGCCGGCTCGGCCGGCCTGTACCTGTTCGGCATGGACTTCCTCTACGACGTGGAGAACGGCATCTTCACCTCCGGCGGCGGCGGGGTCATCGAGGCGTGCATCGTCGCGATCACGCTGGCGTTCTCGCTCACGGTGCTGCGCTACGCGTGGACCCGTCGCGATGCGTTGCTGGCGGGCGCTTCGACCTAGAGTGGCCCCTCGTGGCTCTCACGATCGGCATCGTCGGACTCCCCAACGCCGGGAAGTCGACGCTCTTCAACGCACTGACCAAGAACGACGTGCTCGCGGCGAACTACCCGTTCGCGACGATCGAGCCCAACGTCGGCGTGGTCGGCGTACCCGACGAGCGGCTGCCGCGCCTGTCCGAGCTCTTCGCGTCAGAGCGGACGGTGCCGGCCACGGTCGAGTTCGTGGACATCGCCGGCATCGTGCGCGGCGCCTCGGAGGGGGAGGGGCTGGGCAACAAGTTCCTGTCCCACATCCGGGAGTCGTCGGCCATCTGCCAGGTCACCCGGGTCTTCCGCGACGCCGACGTGACCCACGTCGACGGCGAGGTCAACCCGGGCAACGACATCTCCACGATCCAGACCGAGATGATCCTGGCCGACCTCCAGACCGTCGACAACGCGCTTCCGCGGCTGGAGAAGGAGGCGCGGATCAAGAAGGAGACGCAGCCCAAGGCGGCCGCGGTCGCAGAGGCGAAGGAGGCCCTCGAGTCGGGCACTCCGATCATCGCCACCAAGATCGACCGCGACCGGCTGCGCGAGCTCTCGCTCCTGACCGCCAAGCCCTACATCTACGTCTTCAACTGTGACGCCGACGAGCTGTCCGACGAGGACCTCAAGGCCCAGATGCGCGCCCTGGTCGCGCCGTCCGAGGCGATCTTCCTCGACGCCAAGTTCGAGGCCGAGCTGGTCGAGCTCGGCGACGACGACGAGGCCCGCGAGATGCTCGCCGAGATGGGCGTCGACGAGCCCGGCCTCGACGTACTCGCCCGGGTCGGCTTCGACACCCTCGGTCTCCAGACCTACCTCACCGCCGGCCCCAAGGAGTCGCGCGCGTGGACGGTCCGCAAGGGCGCCACCGCCCCCGAGGCCGCCGGCGTCATCCACACCGACTTCCAGCGCGGCTTCATCAAGGCCGAGATCGTCTCCTACGACGACCTCATGTCGGCCGGCTCGATGCTCAAGGCCAAGGAGCTCGGCAAGGTCCGCATGGAGGGCAAGGACTACGTCATGCAGGACGGCGACGTGGTGGAGTTCCGCTTTGGATCAACATCCACGTCGAAGAAGAACTAGGTTCCGGCGGGACCGGCTCAGTGACTCTGTACCCGCCTGCTCAAGCGGGTGGCCAAGTTGGTCACCTGTGCGGCCAGGAAGAGGCAGCCACCGAAGAGGGCCACGAGCACCACCTTCTCGACCAGGCCGGTGTCGGGCGTGGCCACTCCGATCACGAACGACACCGCAAATACCGCCAGCATGAGGATCAGCAAGACCCTCGCCAATCGAATGAGCGCGACCATCTTCCGAGGCTACGCCGTGCGATGAGGGTCCGGGTAGAGCAGCGACCGTTGGCATCCGACACTGTGGAGTTCCGCTTCAACGTCTGAACGCCACCTGCGTACCTTCGGGACAACTCCAACCGAAGAAGGGGGACCCATGGGTCTCTTCAAGGTCAGCAGGACTCCGCAGGACCAGGCGGCACGGGACACCAGGATCGGGTCGCGGCACGGGCATCGAAGCCTCGACGAGCTCAAGGCACAGCTGCGGGCCGTCGGTGACCTGGGCCTCGACCTCGACGAGACGGCACGGAGCCCCGCCCAGCGCCAGAAGGTCGACGTCGCCACCCTGCTCCGGGGGCTGACCATCGCGACCGAGACCGCCGAGCAGGCGCTCGCGGAGGTCATAAAGCTGCGCGAGGAGCTCAACGGCAGCTGACGTCCATCCGGTCAAAGGGTCGACGCGCCGCGGCCGGTGTCGGCGGGCCCGCGTAGGTTCGCGCACGTGATCGATCGATGAGCAAGGAAGCAGCACTGCGAGCGATGCGGGAGGCGGCGTACGCCGAGCGGACGGCGAGGTCGGCGGGTTCGGCCGCCGCGCCCAAGGTGGCCGCACCGAAGCGGCCGACGGCGAGCAAGCCGGCCGCCACCCCCGACGCCGACGGTCTGTGCGGGCACCGGTCGATGAACGGCCGCAGCTGCACCCGCGAGCACGGGCACGCGGCGAAGAGCCACCGCTACTCCTAGTCTCCGGGTCATGGCAGAACCCGACAGCGGCTGGGTCTTCGCCGACACCTGGGTGCTCGCCTCCATCGGGGTCTACCAGCGCCGCTGCACGCTGGTGGAGCTCATCGCGGCGGGCGACTGGATGAACCACGCGATACTGGAGGCCGACGAGCTCGATGCGGCGCTCGGCAAGCTGGTCGGCTCAGGACTCGTGCGGGTCTTCGAGGACTGGACCTTCGAGCTGACCGACGAGGGGACCAGCCTGTTCGCGGCGGAGAACCGGAGCATCAAGACCCAGCTGGACCTCATCGAGCGGGAGCTGGCGACGCGTACGCCGGAGCCCGCCCGCGTGCGCCTGCCGCAGGGGGCGGTGGTGATCGCCGTGGCCGACTACCAGCGAGGCGGTTCCTGACTGCCCGCGCGAGTGCCGACCCGCATCCGGGTGGGCAGCCGCCCCTTCGCCGACCTCCGGCGGTCGTCGATGTGGGTCAGCGTCGTGTGCGTCGTGGCGTCGACGTCCGCGAGCCGGAACATCCCTGACGGCGTGGGCCCGTCGAACGCGGCCGTCACGACGGCGTACCGAGGGCGCCCGGAGACCGCGCCGTGCCGCGACACCAGCTCGAGCCAGGTGGCGGGGAGCGGCTGGTCGGCGTCGATGACGTAGATCCAGTCGCTGCCGTGGTGCACGCTCACGAGGTGGTCGGCCCAGAGGGTGAGGACGCGCTGGGGGCCGGGCGTGGTGCCGAGCCCGAGGAAGCCGGTCCGGTCGTCGGCGAAGTCGATCGACCCGCCCGGCCGGACGAGGAGCTGCAGCAGGGGCACGGGAGGGCGAGGTCGGCGCAGTCCCGTACGCCGCGGGCGCAGGTAGCCCAGCTGGTAGGTCGACAGCGTCTCTCGGTGTCCGGCGTCGCTCCAGAGCTGGAAGAGCTCGCCCCAGGCGGCACCGTCTGCCGCTCCGGGTCCGCGCCGCCGGCCGGTGTCTGACCGCCACATCGCAACCTCCGGCGGCTCAGGCCGAGAAGGACTCGGGCCCGAAGCGCCCGACGACGATGAAGCCGGCCAGCGCGAGGTAGACCACGTTGACGAGCACGAGCTTCAGCTGACCGAGACGGCCGTGGGTGATCATGGCTCCGACCATCAAGCCGACCCAGCAGGCCGCGGTCACCGGGACCATCACCGGCGCGACGTCCACGACCGCGGGCAGAATCAGCCCGACCGCTGCCAGCAGCTCCAGGATGCCGAGGGTCTTCACGAAGGCGGGGGGCATCCCTCGGGTCCACGCGGCGCCCTCGTGGCGCGACAGCTTGTCGAGCGGGACGAAGGTCTTGGTGACGCCTCCGAGCAGTGCGACCAGGGCCAACAGTGTGGCCACGATCCACAGTGCGACGTTCATTCTTCTCTCTCCAAAGGGGTCGGGCGGTCGAGCGATCGCCTGGGGGCGACCGTCTCGAGCAGCGATGAGGCGGCGGTCCGCGAACAGCCGCCGCCGTCCTCCACCCAGAGACACCGCTGCGCCTCGACTCGTGACATCTCGGGGCCTGATGTGAGCGGGACCACGGGTGGTCCGCTCCATGGACGGGCGCCAGCTGGGGCAGCGCCGGGCGACGACGGATACGTTCGGGTCCATGGACGCCGACCTCTCCCGGCTCGCCCTCGTGGTGGTGGATGCTCAGCAGGGTTTTGACGATCCGTCGTGGGGTGCCCGCAACAACTCGGAGTGCGACGCCAACATCGCGGCGCTGGTCGACAGGTGGGCCGCTACGGACAGGCCCATGGTCTACGTGCGTCACGACTCCGAGGACCCGAGCTCCCCGCTGCGACCGGGCTCTCCGGGGAACGCGCTCAAGCCCTACCTGACGCCTGAGCCGGACCTGCTGGTGACCAAGTCGGTCAACTCGGCCTTCCACGGAGCTCCCGACCTGCAGGCCTGGCTGGTCTCGCGGCGGCTCGCCGGCATCGTGGTCTGTGGCATCACCACCAACCATTGCTGTGAGACCACGGCGCGGGTCGGGGGCAACCTCGGCCATCGCGTGCTCTTTGCGCTCGACGCCACCCATACCTTCGATCGCCGCGGGCCCGACGGCGACGTGGTCAGCGCCGACGAGCTGGCGCGGATCACCGCGGTGAACCTGCACGGGGAGTTCGCCGACGTGGTGAGCACTGGCGACCTGCTCGGCTGACGACCGGCGCTGGAGCGGCCAGGGTGGCCAGGAGCCAGCGCTACGGCTGGCCGGCGGCGATCGCTCGCACGATCTCGAGCTGCCGGACCAGGAACGCCCCGTCGTCCAGCTTCTTGCGGCGCAGCCAGGTGGTTACCTCGGTGTTGCACTTGCTCGCGTTGCACGAGCCGCACGCCGGGACGACGTTCGTCAGCGTGTAGCGGCCGCCCCGCGAGATCGGCAGCATCGTGTCCTTCTGCAGCGCCGCTCCCTCGCCACCGCAGTAGGCGCAGCCACCCCACGCGTCCATCAGCGCGAACCACTGCTCGTCGGTGAGGTCGTGCTCGACGCGGGCCATCCGGCGCTTGCGGCGGCGTGCGTACGTCGCGGCGCGGGTGCGGGAGGCCACCTCTGGACGGTAGGGCTCTCGGTGACGCGATCCGACGCAGCCGGTCGTGGACACGCCGAGCGACCACGCACCATGATCGAAACGGGAGATCCGATGACGTCCAGCTTCAACTTCTTCGAGCGCGGCGCGCTGCCGAGCCCGGAGATCACGCGCGCCCAGGCGGAGGAGCTCGCCCGGACCCGCTTCGGCATCGAGGGGCGGGCGGTCGAGCTCGGGAGCCAGCAGGACGCCAACTTCAGGATCGACGCGGACGGCGAGGCGTTCGTGCTCAAGGTGTCCAACCCGGCGTTCGGCGCCGAGGACCTCGACGCCCAGGACCGGGCCGCCGCGCACGTCGCCGCGCTCGAGCCCGGCATCCAGGTGCCCGAGCCGGTGCCCGGCCTCGACGGGAGCACCCTCCAGCCGGTCGACCTCGGCGGGGAGTCGACGACCGCCCGGCTGGTCCGCTACGTCGACGGGCGAATGCTGAGCGAGAGCCACTACCTCGCGCCGCCGATCGTGGCCGCGCTCGGCGAGCTGGCCGGCCGGACGGCCCGGGCCTTGGCGACCTTCGACGGGGAGCTGCCGCAACGTGAGCTCCAGTGGGACCTCCGGTACGCCGAGGAGGTCGTCACCCGGCTGTCGTCGTACGTCGCCCTGCCGGAGCGGGCCGAGGTGGTTCAGCGGGCGGCCGCGGAGGCCGGCCGGGTGCTCGCCCCGGTCGCCGACCAGCTGCCGGTGCAGCCGATCCACGGGGACCTCACCGACGACAACGTCGTCGCCGTCACCGACGGCGACGGCCGGCTCCACCCGGTGGGGGTGATCGACTTCGGCGACCTGACCCGGTCGTGGGCGGTGGGCGAGCTCGCGGTGACGCTCTCCTCCGTGCTGGCCACCGCCGGCGAGGACCTGTCCCGGCTGCTGCCGGCGGTGCGCGCCTTCGACCGGGTCCGCTCGCTGTCGGGCGCCGAGCTCGCGGCGCTCTGGCCACTCACGGTGCTGCGCGCCGCCTCGCTCATGGTGAGCGGCCAGCACCAGGCCAGCATCGACAGCGACAACGACTACGCCACCAAGAACCTCGACCGCGAGTGGCGCATCTTCGAGGTGGCGACGTCGGTGCCGCTCGCGGTGGGGACCGCGCTCCTGCGTTCGGCTGTTCGCCCCGCTGTCGAAGCGACGCGAGTCGCGGGTGCGCGGCTGATCGAGGCGCCGGCCCGCGAGCTCGACCTGTCCACCACGTCGGACGTCCTGGACGGGGGCGCCTTCCTCGGAGATGACGCCGAGCGTCGGCTACTCGGGGCCGTCGCGGTCGGCCGCGACGTGGTGCGCACCCGCTATCTCGAGCCGCGGCTCACCCGCACCGCGCTCAACTCCCTCACGCCGCCGGCCACGGTCGCGCTGGGGATCGACCTGCACTCAGCCGAGCTGCTCGAGCTCCACGCGCCCTGGGCCGGGACGGTGCGCCGCGAGGGCGACACCGTCGCGCTGGTCGGGGCGGAGCTGACCCTGTGGCTGGACGGCGACCTCGACGAGCCGGCCGAGGGCGACGTGGCCGCGGGCCAGTCCCTGGGAAGGGCGACGACGTTGCGGGTCCAGCTGGGCACGGGACTCGAGCGCCCGCCGTACCTCGTGCTCCCGACGCTCGCCCACGCCTGGAGCGCCGTCTGTCCCGACCCCACGCTCCTGATCGACCCGGGCGCGCACGACGACGCCACCCCGGCCGCCGAGGCCTGGCTGACCCGCCGGGACTCGTCGTTCGCCACCGTGCAGGGGCACTACTTCGCCGAGCCGCCCCAGATCGAGCGCGGCTGGCGCCAGCACCTGTTCGACGTCGACGGCCGCGCCTACCTCGACATGCTCAACAACGTCTCGATCCTGGGCCACGGGCACCCGCGGCTGTCCGACGCGGTCGAGCGGCAGTGGCGGCGGCTCAACACCAACTCCCGGTTCCACTACCGCGCGGTGGCGGAGTTCTCCGAACGGCTGGCCGCGCTGCTGCCCGAGCCGCTGGACACCGTCTTCCTGGTCAACAGCGGCTCCGAGGCCGTCGACCTGGCCCTGCGGCTGGCGTGGGCCGACACCGGCCGGCGCGACGTGGTCGCCATGCGCGAGGCCTACCACGGCTGGACCGACGCGACCGACGCCATCTCCACGTCGGTGGCCGACAACCCGAACGCCCTGGAGACCAGGCCGCCCTGGGTGCACACCGTCTCCGCGCCCAACGCCTATCGCGGCGACCACCGGGGGGCGGAGGCGCACCGGTTCGCCGAGGACGCGGTCGCCGACGTCCGCGCACTGGTCGCGGCGGGGCAGCCGCCGGCGGCGTTCCTCAGCGAGTCGTTCTACGGCAACGCCGGCGGGATGGCGCTGCCCGACGGCTACCTCGAGGCGGTCTACGCCGCGGTCCGTGAGACCGGCGGCCTCTGCATCGCCGACGAGATCCAGGTCGGCTACGGCCGGCTCGGCGAGCACTTCTGGGGCTTCGAGCAGCAGGGCGTCGTACCCGACATCGTCACGGTGGCCAAGGCGATGGGCAACGGCCACCCGCTCGGCGCGGTGATCACCACCAAGGCGATCGCCGAGGGCTACCGCAGCCAGGGCTACTTCTTCTCCTCGGCCGGCGGCAGTCCGGTCAGCTGCGTGGTCGGGACGACGGTGCTCGACATCATCCGCGACGAGGGTCTCCAGGACAACGCGCGCCTCGTCGGCGCCCACCTGCGGCAGCGGCTGCTCGACCTTGCCGACCGCCACGAGCTGGTCGGCGCCGTGCACGGCCTCGGTCTTTACGTCGGCGTCGAGCTGGTGAGGGACCGGACCACGCTGGAGCCGGCCACCGCCGAGACGGCCGCGATCTGCGAGCGGCTGCGCGAGCTCGGGGTCATCATGCAGCCGACGTCCGACCGGCTCTGCGTGCTCAAGATCAAGCCGCCGCTCGGGATCGGCATCGCCGATGCCGACTTCTTCGCTGACGCCCTCGACCGCGTTCTCAGCGAGGGCTGGTAGCCACATGCATTCCACGAGCAGGAGGATGACCGCATGACCCAGGTGCAGAACTTCATCAACGGCGAGTACGCCGACGCGACGAGCGGCGAGACCTCGCCCCTGGTCGACCCGTCCACCGGCGAGAGCTACGGCACGGCCGGTATCTCCAACGAGGCGGACGTCGACCGCGCCTACCAGGCGGCGAGCGCCGCCTTCGCCGACTGGCGGCGTACGACGCCCGCCGCGCGGCAGAAGGCGCTCCTCGACTTCGCCGACGACGTCGAGCGGTCGGCCGACGAGCTCGTGGCCGCCGAGGGGCGCAACACCGGCAAGCCCGAGCACGTGACCAAGGCGGAGGAGATGCCGCCGATGGTCGACCAGATCCGGTTCTTCGCGGGCGCGGCGCGGGTGCTCGAGGGCAAGTCGGCCGGCGAGTACATGGAGGGCCACACCTCCTGGGTCCGGCGCGAGCCGGTGGGCGTCATCGGCCAGGTGACGCCGTGGAACTACCCGATGATGATGGCGATCTGGAAGTTCGTCCCGGCCGTCGCCGCGGGAAACACCGTCGTGCTCAAGCCGAGCGACACCACCCCGGTCACGACCGTCATGCTCGCCGAGATCGCCTCGCGGCACCTGCCGCCCGGCGTGCTCAACGTCGTGACCGGTGACCGGGGGACCGGCGCCGCCGTGGTCGCGCACCCGGCGCCGCAGATGGTGTCCATCACCGGCTCGGTGGCCGCGGGCAAGGCGGTCGCCGTGTCGGCCGGCGAACGGCTCAAGCGCACCCACCTCGAGCTCGGCGGCAAGGCGCCGGTCATGGTCTTCGCCGATGCCGACCTGGCCAAGGCGGCCGAGGGGATCGCGGTCGCGGGCTACTTCAACGCCGGCCAGGACTGCACCGCCGCCACCCGGGTCCTCGTCCACTCCTCGGTCGCCGCCGACTTCGCGGCCGCGCTCGCCGAGCAGGCCGGCGAGGCGATCACGACCCACGGGCGCGAGGCCGGCGACGAGGACGCGTGGGTCTCGCCGGTCAACAACCAGAGCCAGCTCGACCGGGTGCTGGCCGCCCTCGACAAGGTGCCCGGCCACGCCCAGGTCGTCGCCGGCGGCGAACGCCAGGGCGACACCGGCTTCTACGTCGCGCCGACCGTCATCTCGGGCCTGCGCCAGGACGACTGGCTGACCCAGAACGAGATCTTCGGCCCGGTCATCACCATCCAGACCTTCGAGGACGACGACGAGGCCATCGCCGAGGCCAACGGCGTCGAGTACGGCCTCGCCTCCTCGGTCTGGACCCAGGACGTCACGCGGGCGCTCAACGTCTCCAACGCCCTCGACTTCGGCTGTGTCTGGATCAACACCCACATCCCGCTGGTCGCCGAGATGCCGCACGGCGGCTTCAAGTCGTCCGGCCACGGCAAGGACCTGTCGGCGTACGGCCTCGAGGAGTACACCCGGCTCAAGCACGTGATGGCCTCGCTCGGCTGAGCCGAGGGGCCGATAGTCCCTGAGGTTCTGACCAGCGACACCCGTACGGCGCGCCAGATCGTCAGGGACTATCGCTCCGCGGGGCAGCAGGGTCAGCTCGCCGCCGCCCGCTCCTCGGCCTCGTCGAGCTTGCCCTCGCCGAACGAGTCGGGCCGACCGGCGCCGGACTCGATGAGATCCTTGAGCGAGCCCAGGACGTACTCGCCCCAGGCGACGCGGCAGACGCCGTAGCACTCGACCTGCGGGGCCAGCCCGTGGTGCGTGAAGCGGACCTCGGTGCCGTCGTCGGTGGGCACGACGTCGAAGCGGACAGTCGTGCCGGTCCACTCCTCGTGGTCCTCGGTGAACGACAGCCAGCTGTCGGTGACCAGCCAGGCGACCGAGCGGTCGGGGACCAGGCCGGTGATCCGGAACGCGCTGAAGTGGATGTCGGGAACCCGGTAGCTCCACTCGGCACCGAACGTGTCGGTGGCGCCCTCGATGTCGCCGGACCACCAGGCGCGGACGTCGCAGATCGCGGCGAACGCCTCGGCGGGGGACTGGGCGACGGTGAAGCTGTAGGTCAGGTCGTCGGACATGGCGGGCTCCTCATATGTGCAATGAATTGGTTGCAAATAACGTACTGGCCGATCGCCACTTGTGCAACTAGTCAGTTGCAATTATGTCGTTCATCCGGGAGAGGCTGGTCCCCGATCAGTGCCGGGCCGTGACATCTTTTGGTGCCCGAAGCTCGTAGAGGGGACATGGATCTGGACACCGAACTGGCCCGCGAGCTCGAACGGGCCATCCCTCGCCTTCCGACGACCCCCGCCTCGTCGTACCTGGGGGCCGGTCGCCGCGCCCGGCGCCGCAGGCGCGCGTACGCCGGCGTCGCCGGCGCGGCAGTGGTCGCGATCATCGTCGGCGGGGGCCTGTCGGGCGTGGACGGCTCGTCCTCGAAGGCCGAGGACAACCCGATCACCAGCACCCCGACACCGGAGATCCCCGCCTGGGCCCAGGAGTACGGCAACCACGGCCCGGCCTCCATCTACCCTGACGGCCGGCTGTGGGTGGCGCCCGACGCCCAGCTGGTCCGGAGCGTCGACAACCCGCTCGACACCGATGACGAGGACGTTGTCAGCTCCTACGCCGTCGAGGCGGAGATGGACGGCGAGGTGGACTGGTCGTTCGTCTACCGCGACGAGAGCGGTGTGTTCGGCGAGATGGGCCACCCCGGCGAGTGGACGAACGACTTCGAGGTCTGGATCGCGGACGTCACGTCCACCCTGGAGCACCGCCAGTCACTCGCCGAGCGGCTGGTGCAGTTCGCCGGCGCCGACTCCGAGCGACTGGTCGCGGGTCCGGGTGCGGTCGTCGTCGACCAGAACCCCGACGTGGTGCTGCCCAACTGGCAGAAGCACCCGCGCATCGCGATCGCCCAGGTCACCTTCGAGGGGAGGACCTGGTTCGTCCTCGCCATGGGCCCGGCGCACGACAAGCCCTTCTACTCCGCCTACGAGGGGTCCGTGGTGCAGGCCTCGACGCTCGACGGGTTCCTCGACTTCCTCCTCGGCGCAGGGACCGACAAGTGAGGGGTCTCGGGACCGGGCAGGACCACGACGCGGCGTACGTCGAGTTCGTGACCGCGCGCCAGGATCGGCTCCGCCGGATCGCGTACGCCGTGTGCGGCGACGCCAACCGCGCCGAGGACGTGCTGCAGGAAGCGCTGGTCAAGCTCTACCTCGCCTGGCCCCGGGTCCGGAAGGAGGGGAGCGAGGAGGCCTACGCGCGACGGATCATCGTCCGTGCCGACCTCGACGACCGGCGCCGCCCCTGGCGCCGTCGGCGGGTGCTGGTCGACGACGCCGACCTCGCGAGGTTCCCGGCGCGGCAACCCCTGCCCACCGAGGAGCGGTCGGCGCTGTTCGAGGCCCTCCAGGAGCTGCCGCCGATGCAGCGGCGCACCGTGGTGCTCCGGCACTGGCTCGGGCTCTCGATCGAGGAGACGGCCGCCGAGCTCGGCGTCGGCATCGGCACGGTCAAGAGCAACAGCTCGCGAGCGGTCGCTGCGCTGCGCGGCCTGCTGGCCGGCCAGCAGGTCGACCGCTAGGACACGCCCTGGCCGTGGATCAGGGCGGTGGCCGTCGCCGTGGCGACCACCACGTCGTCCTGGGTCAGCTCGCCGGCGAGGAACGCCACCCTCCGGCCGCGCTGGACCACGCGGGCGGTGCCCACGAGGCGGCCCACCTTGGCCGGCGCCAGGAAGTGGGTGTGCAGCTCGAGCGTCGGCGCCCACTGCTCGGCGCCGAGGGTCGACACCAGGCACGGACCGAGGGTGTCGTCGAGCATCGCGCCGAGGATGCCGCCCTGGACGTCGCCGACCGGGTTGCGGAACTGGTCGGTCGCCGTGAAGGCGACCTCGATGGTGCCCGCGTCGGGGTCGACGTCGACCAGGTCGAACCCGAGGAGCGCCGCGATCGGAGGAGCCCCGGTCCGACCCTCGACGAAGTCCCAGAACGGCCCGGTGCGCTGCTCGTCCGACCTCTGCCTAGACATGAAGACGGACGCTAGGCCCACCCACGGACAACCGGTCCGGCGGCGGGGTATATTGGCCGCAGGAACACCGGCCGTCGCACGGCCGGACAGGCGCCGATCAGGCGCCGCATCGCGTCGGAGGGCCGAGCCAGGTCCCTCCGCACTGCGGTAAGCGCCGTAACGGCTCGCACCCGGCTACGACGCCCAGCAGTGCCGCGGCCGTGGGGCCCGCGGCAGTCGAAAGGGAGACCTTGGCCAGACGAGGCCAGCGCCAGTCCGGTAACACCCGGACCCAGGCCAGCCAGCGCAACGGACGCCGGCACGGAGACAACGAGGGCATCATCCCGGTCCTCGCGCGCGCCGTGCGTGAGGTCGAGGCGCGCTCCCAGCGCGGTCCGGTCTCGCCGTCCGCGCGCACCAAGTTCCAGGTCGTCGCGCTGCTGGTCCGCGAGGAGCGGGCCCGGATCAAGACCGACACCGAGCTCACCGAGTCCAAGAAGGCCGACCAGCTCAAGCGGCTCGACGGCGTGGCCACGATCCTGGCCAAGACCGCGGCCAGCGACACCACGCTGCTGTCCCTGCTCGCCGAGGACGCGACGGTCTCCGACTCCGCCAAGGAGCTGCGCCGCGAGATGATCTCCTCCGCCGGCATGGAGCTCGAGGAGGAAGTGGAGCCGGAGCCCGACGAGGCCGAGCTGCTCGCGGGCGAGCGCCGGGTGGTGCCGCAGTCCGTCGTCCAGCGTCGGCTCTCCAACCCCTTCCTGGTCCCCGACTTCTCGGCCGCCGACGAGCGCCGTCCCAAGGCGCGCCGGCTGGCGACCTGGGAGCTGCTCGGCCCGCTGTTCCGCTCGTTCGAGTACGGCGGTGGGGCCGCGTGCATGCCGCTGCCCGAGCCCCGCGACATCAGGCTGCCCCAGGGGCGCGAGCTGATGCTCCACCAGGCCCAGCTGATCCAGGCGGCCGCGGACGGCCATCGCACCTTCCTGCTCGCCGACGAGCCCGGCCTCGGCAAGACCGCCCAGGCGCTGCTGGCCGCGCAGGCCGCCGACGCGTTCCCGCTGCTCGCCATCGTCCCCAACGTCGTGAAGACCAACTGGGCGCGCGAGGCGTCGATCTGGACGCCCAACCGCCAGGTCACCGTGATCCACGGCGACGGCGGTGACGTCAACGGCTTCGCCGACATCGTGGTCGTCAACTACGAGATCCTCGACCGCCACGTCGGCTGGCTGGGGGAGTTCGGCTTCGGGACGATGGTGGTCGACGAGGCCCACTTCATCAAGAACAAGCAGTCCCAGCGGTCGCAGAACGTCCTGCATCTCTCCGACAAGATCCGCGACCGCACCGCCCGCCCCTGCTCCTGGCCCTCACCGGCACCCCGCTGATCAACGACATCGAGGACTTCCACGCGATCTGGGAGTTCCTCGGCTGGATCGACGACAAGAAGCCGCTGGCCAAGCTGATGGACAAGCTCGAGGAGACCGGGCTGACCCCGGCCGACCCGGGCTTCTACCCGGCCGCACGCAACAGCGTGGTCGAGATGGGTATCGTGCGCCGTCGCAAGGTCGACGTGGCCGCCGACATCCCGGCCCGCCGCATCGCCGACCTGCCCGTCGAGCTCGACGACGAGATCGGTCGCTCGATCCGCGAGGCCGAGCGCGAGCTCGCCAGGCGGCTGCTGGAGCGCTACGACATGGCGCTCGCCACGCGGCGTACCGGCTCGGTCATCGAGGGCATCGACCACGAGCTGGTCCGCCGGGTCGCGACGTGGGAGCGCGAGGACACCACGACGACCACCAAGGACGGCGACAACGTCTTCACGATGCTGCGCCGGATCGGCCAGGCCAAGGCGGGCCTCGCCGCTGACTACGCCGCCCAGCTGGCGCGCAACGTCGGCAAGGTCGTCTTCTTCGCCAAGCACGTCGACGTGATGGACCTCGCCGGCGACACCTTCGCCCGCCGCGGGATCCGCTACTCCGAGATCCGCGGTGACCAGACGCCGAAGGCTCGCGAGGCGGCGATCAAGGCCTTCCAGGAGGACCCCGAGGTCCAGATCATCGTCTGCTCGCTCATGGCGGCCGGCGTCGGCATCAACCTGCAGGTCTCGTCCAACGTGGTGCCTCGCCGAGCTGTCCTGGACCGACGCCGAGC